>CAWBKK010000006.1:0-125623 GCA_963789355.1 uncultured Gaiellaceae bacterium | reverse complement strand
GACGCTCGCCGACCAGCTGCGCTTCGCGAACTGGCAGCTCTACGTCGACGTCGACGAGAAGACGAAGAAGCGCCCGACGCTCGACCAGTTCACGGCCGAGACCGGCGTCAGCGTCGACTACTTCGAGGAGATCAACTCGAACGACGAGTACTTCGGGAAGATCCAGGGACCGCTCTCGCGAGACCAGGGGATCGACCGGGACATCATCGTCCTCACCGACAACTCGCGCTATCCCGGGCTGATGGTCGAGGAGGGTTGGCTGGAGCAGCTGGACAAGAACGCGATCCCGAACATCGACAACCTCGTCGAGGCGCTCAGGAAGCCGCCGTTCGACCCGGACCGGACGTACTCGCTCCCGTGGCAGTCGGGGATGACGGGGATCGCCTACAACGCGAAGCTGACCTCGACCCCGATCACCTCGATCGAGCAGCTGCTCGAGGACTCGAAGCTGAAGGGGAAGATCACGCTCCTCACCGAGATGGCCGACACGCTCGGCGTCGTGATGAAAGCGAACGGCGACGACCCGTCCTCGGTCACGGACGACACGTTCAAGAGCGCGATCGACCGCGTCAAGGCCGCCGTCGACTCGGGCCAGGTGCGCCAGTTCACCGGCAACGACTACTCGGGCCCGCTCTCGAAGGGTGACCTCGTCGCTGCGCTCTCGTGGTCGGGCGACGTCGTCCAGCTGCAGGCGGACAACGCGAACTTGAAGTGGGGGATCCCCAAGGACGGCGGCATGATCTGGACCGACAACATGCTGATCCCGACGGGCGGCGATGTCTTCACCGCCTCGACGTACATGAACTTCGTCTACGACCCGAAGGTCGCCGCCAAGATCGCCGCGTACGTCAACTACGTGACGCCGGTGCAGGGGGCGAAGGAGGAGCTCGCCAAGACGGATCCGGAGACGGCGGCGAACCCGCTGATCTTCCCCGACGAGGAGACGCTGGCGCAGGTCTCGGGCTTCGACTCGAAGGCACTGAACAACCAGGACTACATCGAGCAGTGGCAGACGCTGCTGGGGGCGTAGCGACACCCGCGCCGCGACGATGACGTTCTTCCACCGCCACCGCTGGCTCGCCCCCTGGAGCCTGCTCACGCCCGGGCTCGCCTGGCTCGCCGTCTTCTTCGTGCTCCCGCTCGGCTTTCTCGCCTATCAGTCGCTTCAGAGCGGGATCTTCCCGAGCTACGAGTTCACGTGGGAGTTCGGGAACTACCGCGAGGCGCTCTCGGACAACCGCGAGCAGCTGCTGCGCTCGTTCACGTACGCGGGGATCGCGACCGTGCTCGCGCTCGCCTTCAGCTACCCACTCGCGTACTGGATCGCCTTCCGGGCCGGCCGCTGGAAGAACGTCTTCCTCGTTCTCGTGGTGGCGCCGTTCTTCGTCACCTACCTGATCCGGACGATCGCCTGGCAGACGATCCTCTCCGACGACGGCACCGTGGTCGGCGTGCTGAGGACGATCGGGATCCTGGCCGACGACGGCCGGCTGCTGGCGACCTCGACGGCCGTCGTCGCGGGGATCACCTACAACTACCTGCCCTTCGCGATCCTGCCGATCTACGTCTCGCTCGAGCAGGTCGACCGGCGGCTCGTGGAGGCGGCGGAGGATCTCTACTCGAGCCCGCGGCGGGCGTTCCTGAAGGTAACGCTGCCGCTCTCGCTCCCGGGCATCTTCGCCGCGACCCTGCTGACGTTCATCCCGGCCGCCGGCGACTTCATCAACGCCGAGCTCCTGGGCGGGCCGAACCAGGCCATGATCGGGAACGTGATCCAGTCGAAGTTCCTTGCCCTGATCGACTACCCGTCGGCAGCGGCCCTGTCCTTCGTGCTGATGGCGCTGATCGTCGCCGCGATCGCCGTCTACGCCCGCATCGTCGGCTCGGAGCGGCTCTGATGAAGCTGCTCCGCGGGCGGTTCCTCGACGCGTACGCCACGCTCGCGATCGGCTACATGCTGCTGCCGATCGCGGTCGTCCTGCTCTTCTCCTTCAACCAGCCGGCCGGCCGCTTCAACTACGTCTGGCAGAGCTTCACCTTCGACAACTGGGTCAACTGGGACGCCGTGCCGGGATTGCGCGATGCGCTCGAGACGTCGCTCCTGATCGCCGTGCTCGCCAGCCTTGCCGCGACGACGCTCGGCACGCTGATCGCGCTTGCGCTCGTGCGCCACGACTTCCGCGGCCGCGCGCCGATCAACTTCCTGATCTTTCTGCCGATGGCTGCGCCCGAGATCGTGCTCGGCGCGTCGCTGCTGACCCTCTTCCTGAACCAGTCGCTGATCGACCTCGGCTTCTGGACGATCTTCATCGCCCACGTGATGTTCAACATCTCGTTCGTCGTCGTCACGGTGCGCGCGCGGCTCGTCGACTTCGACCGGCATCTCGAAGAGGCGGCGGCCGACCTCGGCGCCACCGGGCTGGAGACGTTCCGGCTCGTGACGATGCCGCTGCTCTGGCCCGCGATCCTCGCGGGCGCGCTGCTCGCCTTCGCGATCTCGGTCGACGACTTCGTGATCACCTACTTCAACTCGGGCAGCGAGATCACGTTCCCCGTCTTCGTCTGGGGCCAGGCCGCGCGCGGCGTTCCCCCGCAGGTCAACGTGATCGGCTCCGCCGTCTTCCTCGCCGCTGTCGGGATCATGCTCGCCAGCGTCATCGTCCAGACCCGCCGCCGGAAGGAATCCCCCGCATGACGATCACCGCTCCTGCCGACCTCCAGCAGGCCGCCCGCGACCACCTGTGGATGCACTTCACCCGGATGAGCGGGTACGCGAGCAGCGACGTGCCGATCATCGTCCGCGGCGACGGCTGCTACCTCGAGGACTCGAACGGGAAGCGCTACCTGGACGCGCTCGCGGGCCTCTTCTCGGTCAACATCGGCTACGGGTTCGGGGAGGAGATCGGGCAGGCGGCCCTCGAGCAGATGAAGGAGCTGCCCTTCTACACGAACTGGTCGTACGCGCATCCGCGCGCGATCGAGCTCGCGAGCGAGCTGGCGTCGCTCGCGCCGGGCGACCTCAATCGCGCCTTCTTCGTCTCCGGGGGCTCGGAGGCGGTCGAGTCGGCGTGGAAGCTCGCGCGCCAGTTCTTCCTCGCCCGCGGCGGCAAGCAGGTCCCCGGCGACGAGACGCGGCACGACGAACGTGTCGGCGCGCCGACGCCGCGCAAGTACAAGGCGATCGCCCGCCAGATCGCGTATCACGGGACGACGATGGGCGCGCTCTCGATCAACGGGATCCCGGCCCTGAAGGCGAGCTTCGAGCCGCTCGTGCCCGAGGTGCGCCACGTCAAGAACACGAACCGCTACCACCGGCCTCCCGAGGAGACGGAAGCGGAGTTCACGGCGATGCTGCTCGAGGATCTCGAGCAGGCGATCCTCGCGATGGGGCCCGAGTCGGTCTGTCTCGTGCACATGGAGCCGGTGCAGAACGCGGGCGGCGCCTTCACGCCCCCGGAGGGCTACTGGAAGGGCGTGCGCGAGCTCTGCGACCGCTACGACATCCTCCTCTCCGCCGACGAGGTGATCACCGCGTTCGGGCGCGTCGGCCACTGGTTCGCGTCCGAGCGCTACGACATCCGGCCCGACATCGTCTGCTGCGCGAAGGGCCTGTCGTCCTCGTACGCGGCGATCGGGGCCGTGCTCGCGAGCGACAAGGTGATGGCCCCGTTCCTCGAGGACTCCTCGATGTACGCACACGGGATCACGTTCGGCGGGCACCCGGTGATGTCGGCGATCGCGCTGAAGAACATCGAGATCATGAAGCGGGAGCGGATCCTGGAGCGCGTGCTCGACCACGAGGATGCGTTCCGCTCCACGCTCGAGACCCTGCTCGAGCTGCCGATCGTCGGCGACGTGCGTGGGACGGGATACTTCTACGCGATCGAGCTCGTCAAGGACAAGGAGACCCGCGAGTCGTTCAGCGCCGATGAGTGCGAGACGCTGCTGCGCGGCTTCCTCTCGCCGGCCCTGTTCGAGCGCGGCCTGATCTGTCGCGCCGACGACCGTGGCGATCCGGTGATCCAGATCTCCCCGCCGCTGGTCGCCGGCCAGGCCGAGTTCGACGAGATCGTCGGGATCCTCGGCGACGTGCTGGCGGAGGCCGGGAGGCGGATGCACGCGGCCTAGCGGTGGGGTCGCTGAGCCGACTACCGGCTCGCGGACGTTCGCCCTGGCTCGCCGGGCTGCAGGAGCCCGGACTCGTAGGCGACGACGACCGCCTGCACGCGGTCGCGTAGGCCCAGCTTGCGCAGGATCCGCGAAACGTGTGTCTTCACGGTCGCGTCGCCGACGTAGAGCTCGCTCGCGATCTCGGCGTTCGAGAGCCCTCGTGCGACCTGCCGGAGGACATCGAGCTCGCGCGCGGTGAGCTCCTCGAGCTCCGCCGGCCGGTCGGCAACGGGCGGGCGGCGCGCGAACTCCTCGATCAGGCGCCTCGTGACGGACGGGGCGAGAAGCGCCTCACCGGCGGCGACGACCCGGATCGCCGTCACGAGCTGGTCGGCAGGAGCGTCCTTGAGCAGGAACCCGCTCGCGCCCGCGCGCAGCGCCTCGTAGACGTACTCGTTCAGGTCGAAAGTGGTGAGGACGAGCACGCGTGTCTTGCCGGCGAGCAGCCGGGTCGCTGCGAGCCCGTCGAGCCTGGGCATCCGGATGTCCATCAGCACGACGTCAGGGTGTAGGAGCAGACCGGCCTCCACCGCCTCGCCGCCGTCCCCTGCCTCGCCGACGACCTCCAGGTCGGGCTCGGACTCGAGGATCTTGCGAAAGCCCGTGCGAACGAGCGCTTGGTCGTCCGCGATCAGGACCTTGATCGTCACCCGGGTAGCCGCGCGCGAACGGTGTAGCCGCGGCCGCCGGCGGTGCCGCTCTCGACGACGCCGCCGACGAGAGCCGCGCGCTCGCGCATGCCGACGAGGCCGTGACCGCCGTCGCTGCCGTTGGCGGCGCCTCGGCCGTCGTCGGTGATCTCGAGCTCGACTCCCTCCCGCCCGTAACGAACGATGACCTGCGCCGAGGCCGGCCCGGCGTGCTTGAGCGCGTTCGTCAGCGCCTCCTGCACGATCCGGTAGGCGGAGAGGTCGACCCCCGGGGGGAGCGACTTCGCCTCTCCTTCGACACGAAGGTCGACCGGGAGACCCGCCTCGCGTACACGGTCGGCGAGGACGTCGAGCTGCGCGAGGCTCGGTCGCGGCGCGAGCGCGAGCTCACGGTCCTCCTTGCGGAGGATCCCCAGCAGCCGGCGCATCTCGACAAGCGCCTGCCGCCCGGTCGTCTCGATCGAGCTGAGCGCCTCACGCGCCGACGCCTGCTCGCCCTGGAGCACGCGCTGCCCCGCTTGCGCCTGCACCACGACGACGCTGATCGCATGCGCGACGA
The DNA here is from genome assembly GCA_963789355.1 of uncultured Gaiellaceae bacterium. Classification (GTDB taxonomy): domain Bacteria; phylum Actinomycetota; class Thermoleophilia; order Gaiellales; family Gaiellaceae; genus Gaiellasilicea. The sequence goes on along the minus strand of CAWBKK010000006.1, from coordinate 120,244 downwards.
TGTCGTGGAGCTCGCGGGCGATCCGGACCCGCTCCTCGGCAACTGCGAGCCGAGCCTTCTGCTCCCGCTCCCGCTCCAGGCGCTCAGCACGCTGGGCCAGGAGGGTCGACTGGATCCGCTGGCCGCGGAGGGCGAAGCCGACTCCGTAGGCAGCGGCAAGCATGAACCAGGCCGGCACGGTGTCTTCGGGCTTGGCCGCATCCGTGAGCAGCAGGGCGAGATCGCCGACGACGACGGCACCGCCGCCGAGCGCGCCGGCGAGGACCGCCCGACGGCGTTCGGCGTGGGCGCCGAGCGAGTAGAAGACGACGAGCAGGGCGATCCAGTGCTGGAACGGCGGCTGGTCCGAACGGGGGTCGTCGATCAGCCCGGTCTGGAGCGCGACCGAGGCAAACACGAGCGCAAAGACGATCGCCGGCGCCCGCCGCCGCCAGGCGAGGGGAAGGGTGATCAGGAGGAGGAGGACGGCGTTCGGGAGCCGCGGACCGGGGATGCCGTCGTCGAAGAGAGGGCCGACCCAGATCTCGTACTGCGCCGCCGCCGCGAGGGCGAGCGCGAGTAGGGCGTCGAAGAGATCGCCTGCACGCGATCCCGCCCACCGGGGTGCGCTCATCCAACGACCGTAGCGCGCATATTCGCCGCCCGCATCCGCACTAGTGCTGACCTGAGCTAGCCACGATCCCCCTTGCGGCCGACCCTCGAATCCGGACTGGGGCCGACGACGTGCGGGCCGAGCCGCCGTAGCGTCGACCCCAGTCGAAGTTCATTCAAAGGAGGCTCGAAATGTACGAGCGAATCGTGCCGCGATTGGGAGCAGCGAGCGGAGCCCTCTTCGTCGTCTTGCTCTTTGGCCCCTCGGCGAGCGGGAGCGACTCGGCGATCGTCCTCGTCCTGGAGCTGCTCGGGCTGCTCCTCTTCATCCCGTTCCTGGGCTACCTCTGGAGCGTCCTGCGCGAGGCCGAGGGTCCGGGCGGCTGGCTTGCCACGACCGCGTTCGGCGCCGGGCTGGTCGATGTCACGATCAAGCTTGGGGGCCTCGCGCCGGGGAAGGTCGCGAACGACTTCGGAGACGCGACGCCGATCCACAAGGCGCTCGAGGACATGAACAGCGTTGCCTTCATCGTCACGATGCTGCCGCTCGGCGTCCTCATGGCCGCCGTCGCCGCCATCGCCCTCAAGACGCGCGTCCTGCCACTCTGGCTCGGCTGGCTCGCCGGAGTCACCGCCCCGCTGCTGCTCGTGAACGGCATGTTCCTCGACGCGGAGTTCGGGCCGGCGTTCCTCCTGTTCCTGCTCTGGACGCTGCTCGCCAGCGTCGTCTTGACCGTCCGGCCGAGCGGGATCCGGTCGCAGGCTCAACCGGGCGTCGCTTCCCCCGCACCTTCTTCGATCTGACGTAAAGGTGTGGATAACCGCCCCTGCGGCGACCCGATGAGCCGGTAGGGTCGAGGAGACCGCCAGGGAGGGCAGATGGAGAATGGGAAGCCCGGCGCCGTCGTCGTCGCCGTCGACGTCACGCGCCGCTATGGAGAAGGCGACACCGCAGTCGACGCGCTCAAGGGTGTCTCGCTCGGGGTCGAGCAGGGCAAGCTGACCGCCGTGATGGGGCCGTCGGGCTCGGGCAAGTCGACCCTGATGCACATCCTGGCCGGCCTCGACAAGCCGACGTCCGGCACGGTCGAGATCTCCGGGACGGAGATCACGACGCTCAGGGACTCCGACCTGACCAAGCTGCGCCGGCGCCACATCGGCTTCGTCTTCCAGTTCTTCAACCTGCTGCCGATGCTGACGGCGGAGGAGAACATCGTCCTGCCGCTCTCGATCGCCGGCGAGAACGTCGACAAGGCGTGGTTCGACGACCTCGTCGGCAAGGTCGGGCTGCGTGATCGGCTCACCCATCGTCCGTCCGAGCTCTCGGGCGGCCAGCAGCAGCGCGTCGCGATCGCACGCGCGCTCGTCTCCCGGCCGACCGTGCTCTTCGCCGACGAGCCGACCGGCAACCTCGACTCGGCGACCGGCTCGGAGATCCTCACCCTCATGCGCAGCTCCGTCGACGACTACGGCCAGACGACGGTGATGGTCACGCACGAGGCGCGCGCCGCCGCCATCGCCGACCGGATCCTCTTCCTCGCCGACGGCGAGATCGTCAGCGACGTGCCCGGTGCCACGCAGGCGGAGGTCCTCGAGACGCTGAACACCATCGGCAGCGCGTGATCAAGTTCGCGCTCAAGAGCCTCGCCGGCCGCAAGTTGCGCACCGTCCTGACCGCGCTCGCGATCGTCCTCGGCGTGGCGATGATGAGCGGTGCCTACGTGCTCACGGACACGATCGACAAGGCCTTTGACGCGATCTTCGTCGACTCGTACGCCGGCACCGACGCCGTCGTGACCGGCAAGGACCCCGGCTTCAGCTTCGAGGGCGAGTCGGCCCAGGCACCTCCGATCCCCGCTGACACCCTCGCGCGCGTCCGCCAGATCGACGGTGTCGAGGTTGCCACCGGGTCGGTGCAGGACTTCCAGACGAAGCTGCTGCGGCCCGACGGCGAGGCGATCGACACGGGCGGTGCGCCGTCGTTCGCCTTCGGGATCGAGACCGCGCCCGAGTACGACCGCTTCAACCCGCTCAACCTCGTCGAAGGCCGCTGGCCCAGCGGCGGCACCGAGGTGGTGGTCGACGAGGGCGTCGCGGGCGACGAGGAGCTGGAGCTCGGCGACCGGATCGGCGTCGCGGCCCTCGGGCCGGCGCAGGACTTCACGATCGTCGGGATCGCCAAGTACGGCGACCTGAGCTCGATCGGCGGAGCGACCTTCGCGATCTTCGACGTGCCGACGGCGCAGAAGCTGCTGGACAAGGAGGGCAAGCTCGACGCGGTCACGGCCGCGGCTGCCGATGGCACCACCCCCGAGCAGCTGACGCAGCGAATCCAGTCCGAGCTCGGCGGCGACGTCACCGTGCGAACCGGCGTCGAGCAGGCGGACGAGGAGTCGAGCGAGATCGCCACCTTCACGACGATCATCCGCTACTTCCTGCTCTCGTTCGCGGGCATCGCCCTCTTCGTCGGCGCGTTCGTCATCTTCAACACGCTGTCGATCACGGTCGCGCAGCGGATGCGGGAGTTCGCCACCCTGCGCACGCTCGGCGCGTCGCGACGGCAGGTGCTGAGGTCGGTGATCCTCGAGGCGCTCGTGATCGGTCTCGGCGCGTCCATCGTCGGCCTGTTCAGCGGCCTCGGGCTCGCCGTCGGTCTGAACGCGCTGTTCAAGGCGCTGAACCTCGACCTGCCACAGACGCAGACGGTCTTCGCGACTCGCACGATTGTCGTCTCGCTCGTCGTCGGGACGGTCGTGACGCTCGTGGCAGGTCTCTTCCCGGCGATCCGGGCGACCCGGGTGCCTCCGATCGCGGCGGTCCGCGAAGGCGCGACGCTGCCGCGTGGACGGTTCGCGCGCTTCACGCCCTACATCGCGAGCGTCGTCGTCGCGCTCGCGGTGCTTGCGCTCGGCTATGGGACGCTCGCCGACGACATCGCCACCGGCGACCGCTTCGCCCTCCTCGGTGTCGGTGTCCTCGCGCTGTTCGTCGGGGTCGCGATGCTCTCGTCGCGACTCGTACGTCCGCTCGCGGTGGGCGTCAGCCCGATCGGCCAGTGGCTGACCGTCGTCGTGCTGATCCTGCTCTGGCCGTACTTCACCTTGCTGTACTGGCTGCTCCGGTACGGCGCGTTCGGCCCCGGACCCGCGCTGCGGCGGATCGGAGCGTTCCTGGTCGGAGCGTTGAACCCGGTGCTGCTCGTGATCGTGCTGCTGATGTGGCTGCGGAGCAAGTTGACGAGGTGGCAGCCCGAGTGGCCGATGGAGTTCCCGGGCGTTCTGCCGTCGACGCGAATCAACCGCATCGGCCGCGAGAATGCGCGCCGAAACCCCGGCCGCACCGCCGCGACCGCGGCCGCGCTGATGATCGGGATCGCGCTCGTGACGTTCATCTCCGTGCTCGCCAACGGTCTCCGCGTGTCGAACAGCGACGCGATCGAGCGCCAGATCCAGTCCGATCTGATCGTGACCTCGCAGGACGGCTACTCGGAGTTCCCGGCCGCAGTTGGCGACGCCGTCGCCGGCGCCGCCGCTGTCGGGACCGTCAGCAACGTCCGGCAGGACATCGTGCAGATCGACGGCGACGGCGCGAACCTCACGGGCCTGGACGACCGGATTGCCGAGGTGTACGACTTCCGCTGGGAGGACGGCTCGGACGAGGTGCTCACGCAGCTCGGCCCCGACGGCGCGCTGCTGCCGAACAATGTCGCCGACGATCGGAATCTCGCCGTCGGCGACTCCTTCACCGTGCGCTCGACCGAGAACGAGTCGAAGGACTTCGTCGTCCGCGGCGTCTACGAGGGCAGTCCGTTCTACCCGCTGCTCGGCACCGCCAGCGTCTCGCAGGAGGCGTTCGACGCGCTCTACGAGCGCCCGCGCAACCGCTTCACGCTCCTGAATGCCGGCAACGCGGAGGCGGCGAGGACGAGCGTGGAGAGCGCGCTCGAGAGCTTCCCGGACACGCGCATCCAGACGCGCGAGGAGTGGATCGACAAGGAGGATCAGGAGATCCAGCAGTTCCTGCTGCTTCTCTACGTCCTGCTCGCGCTCTCCGTGATCATCAGCCTCTTCGGGATGGTGAACACGCTCGCGCTGTCCGTCTTCGAGCGGACCCGGGAGCTGGGAATGCTCCGCGCCGTGGGGATGACGCAACGGCAGACGCGACGGATGGTCCGCCACGAGAGCGTGATCACGGCGCTGATCGGGGCGGCGCTAGGGCTCCCGCTCGGGATCTTCCTGGCGGCGCTCGTGACGAGCGCGCTCGGCCAGTACGACCTTCGCTTCGAGCTGCCGCTCGACCAGTTGATCATCCTCTCGGTCGTGTCCGTGATCGCGGGGCTCCTGGCGGCGATCACTCCGGCCCGCCGGGCCGCTCGCCTGAACCCGCTCGAAGCGCTGCAGTACGAGTAGCCTCGCCGCGTGCGCGTAACGCTCTGCGACGTCGGGCCCCGGGACGGGCTCCAGAACGAGCCGGAGACACTCTCGCCTGAGGTGCGGGCCGAGCTCGTGCGCCGGCTCGCAGCCACGGGGCTGCCGCGGATCGAGGCGGTCAGCTTCGTGAATCCGGAGCGGGTGCCGCAGATGGCGGGAGCCGAGGAAGTCGTCGCCGCGACCGGAGACGTCGATGCGGAGCTCTCCGGGCTCGTCCTCAACGAGCGCGGCTGGGAGCGCCTGGCGGCGACGACGCTCGACCGCGTCAACGTCACGCTCGCGGCGACCGAGTCCTTCAACCGGCGAAACGGGAACGCGTCGCTCGAGGAGGCCGCGGCGCGGGTCGAACGGATCCTCTCCGTGGCCGACCGTCCCTCGACCGCGACGATCAGCTGCTCGTTCGGCTGCCCGTTCGAGGGCGAGGTCGATCCGGGTGTCGTCGCCGACCTCGCCGGGCGGCTCGTCGCGGCGGGCGCAGGAGAGGTGGTGCTCGCGGACACGATCGGCGTCGCGACACCGCGGCCCGTCGTACGCCTGCTCGAGCGCGTCTCGACCCTCGGCGTCCCGGTCGGCGGGCACTTCCACGACACGCGCCACACGGGCGTCGCCTGCGCCTGGGCGGCGGTCGAGGCGGGTGCGACCGTCCTCGACGCGTCGGTGGGCGGCCTCGGCGGCTGCCCGTTCGCGCCGCGCGCGACCGGCAACGTCGCCACCGAGGACGTCCTCTACCTGCTCGAGCGCGAAGGAGTCGAGACGGGCGTCGACCTGGATGCGCTGATCGAGGTGGCGACCTGGCTCGAGGCCCTCCTGGGCCGAGAGCTACCCGGCCGCGTCTACCGCGCCTAGGCCGACGACGCCGCTGGCTGCGAGCGCGTCGATCTCCTCCGCTGCGTACCCGGCCTCGCCGAGGACCTCGCGGGTGTGCTGACCGAGCAGCGGCGGCTCGGAGCCGTAGCGAACGCGCTCGCCGTCGGCCGAGAACGGCGGCGAGACCAGCTCGTGGCCGCCGAGCTCGCTGGAGGATCCCGGTCGCGCGCAGCTGCTCCTCGGCGGCGACGGCGGCGAGATCGTTGACCGGCGACGCCGGCACGCCCGCGTCGCGGAGCCGGTTGAGCAGCGTGCTCGTCGACTCGGCCCCGATCTTCGCCTGCAGCAGCGGGATCAGCTGCTCGCGGTTGGCGACGCGAAGCGGATTCGTCGCGAAGCGCGCGTCGCTCGCGAGCTCGGGCGTGCCGAGCACGTGGCACGTCCTCTCGAAGAGGCGGTCGTTCGCCGCCACGATCATCAGCTCGCCGTCGGCGGTCTCGAACACCTGGTAGGGGACGATCAGCGGGAAGGCCGTTCCGTGGCGGCCGGCGGGCGCGCCGCCTGCCAGGACGTCGACGAGCTGGTAGGGGACGAGCGAGAGCGCCGTCTCGTAGAGCGAGAGATCGAGCGTTCGTCCCCGCCCTTCGTGCAGCGCGGCGACGATCGCAAGCGCAGCCCAGACGCCGGTGCCGATGTCGATCAGCGAGACGCCGACGCGGACGGGATGCCCGTCGGCCTCGCCCGTGACGCTCATGATCCCGGCCGCAGCCTGCATCAGAGGGTCGTAGCCCGGCTCCGACGCCAGCGGCCCCTGCCTGCCGAAGGCGCCGATCGTCGCGTAGACGAGTCGCGGGTTGCGGGCGCGGAGCGCTTCGGGCCCGAGCCCGAGCCGCTCCGCCGTGCCCGGCCGGAGGCTCTGCACGGCCACGTCGGCGCCGTCGGCGAGCCGCAGCAGCGCGTCGAGCCCGTCCGGCGACTTCAGGTCGAGCGCGAGCGACCGCTTGCCCGCGTTCGCGGCGAAGAACATGACGCTGCCGCCCTCGAAGAACCGGGGCCCCCAGTCGCGCGCCTCGTCGCCCCGGCCGGGATGCTCGATCTTGATCACGTCGGCCCCGAGCGCGCCGAGGATCTCGGTGGCGGTCGGCCCCGCGAGCGAGCTGGTCAGGTCGAGCACGCGGATCCCGGCGAGAGGAGAGAAGGCCACTGGCCGCATCATCCCCACACCGGTCTCTGCGAGGATGCGGGAAGTGTTCAGTTCGATCGTCGACGCCGTCTCCGGATCGAACTGGAGCTACCTGATCGTCTTTGCGATCGCGATGCTCGACGCGTTCTTCCCGCTCGTACCGAGCGAGGCGACTGCGATCGCGGCGGGCGTCGTCGCCGGAACGGGCGGCCTCTCCGTCGAGTTCGTGATCCTCGCCGCCGCCGCCGGCGCGTTCGTGGGCGACAACATCTCCTACGCCGGCGGCCACTTCCTCGGCGAGCGGATCACGAACCGGTTCTTCTCGAGCGAGAAGTCGAAGCAGCGGCTCGCCTGGGCCGACAGGACGCTGCGCGAGCGGGGGTGGTATCTGATCATCGTCGCGCGCTTCATCCCCGGCGGCCGCACGATCACGACGTTCACCGCCGGCTTCACGAGCGCGGTGAGCTGGCGGCGGTTCCTGCTCTTCGACGCGATCGCGGCCGCGATCTGGGGCTCCTACACCGTCCTGCTCGGCTACTTCGGCGGCAAGACGTTCGAGGAGGAGCCCTGGAAGGGGCTCCTCCTCGCGTTCGCGATCGCGGTCGCCGTTACGGGAGTGGTTGAGGCGGTGCGGTTCCTGCGTCACCGCCGCGCGAAGCACGCTTGAGCAGCCCGAGGTCGCGCATGCCGCGGTGGGCGATCACGGCCGCGGTGACCATGACGACCAGCGCCAGCAGCCCGTGGAAGCCGTGCACCCAGCCGCTTGCGGGATCGTCGTCGGGTGGTGCCAGGAAGATCTGCACCGTTCCGAGGACGAAGAGGAAGAACGTGAACCCGATCCACCGCCACGCGCGCGGCCAGGCGGCGAACGCCGTCAGGAAGACGAGCAGCTCGGCGGGGTGGATGATCGCGAAGCCGATGAAGCCGTGCGTGTCGAGGGCGTCCTGGCCCGCACCGGTGGCATACGCGGTGATGAAGTAGGCCTGCGCGAAGATCAGCAGGACGATCAGCGATGCCAGCACGTAGTTGACCCACAGGAAGGTTCGTCTCATGTCCGCGAGCCTACGGGACCGGCCGGATAGCTTTCAAGGGTGACGCTGCACGTCACCGGCGCGTCCGGCTACCTGGGCTCGGAGCTCGTTCGGCTGCGGCCCGACGCGTCCACCGAGCGCGTCGAGGTCCTGGACGGAAGGGCAGTCCGCGAGCTGCTCGAGCGTGTCCGGCCCGAGGTCGTGATCCACACCGCGTACCGCCAGGACGACGCGGCTGTCAACACGGCCGGATCCGAGCACGTCGCGAAGGCTGCCGCGGCCGTTGCCGCCCGGCTCGTCCACCTCTCCACCGACGTCGTCTTCGACGGCCGCAAGGGGGCGCCGTACGTCGAGTCGGATCCGCCCTCGCCCGTGACCGACTACGGCCGCGCGAAGGCCGAGGCGGAGGACCGCGTCGCCGCGGCCCATCCCGCCGCGCTGATCGTTCGCACCTCCCTGATCTACGGCGCCGCCGAGCCGTCGAAGCACGAGCTCGCCGCACGCGACCCGGCGTTCAGCTTCTTCACGAACGAGATCCGCAGCCCGGTGCAGGTGACCGACCTCGCGCAGGCGCTGCTCGAGCTGGCCGGGCTCGACGTCGCCGGCGTGCTGCACGTCGCCGGAGCGGACGCCGTCTCGCGCGCCGAGTTCGCTGAGCTGATCTCGGGCGGCCCCGTTCGCTCCGTCCCCGCGCCCGCGACGCGGCCGCTCGACTGCTCGCTCGACTCCTCCCGTGCCCAGGCGCTGCTCCGGACGCGGCTCCGCGGCGTCCGCGAGGTGCTCGCCTAGAAAGCCAGCTTCACGAGCAGGATCACCGCGATCCCGGCCATTGCGAGCACGACGATCGCCAGCGCCGCGATCGTCAGGCCCGAGGCAGCGAGCCCGATCGGCACCTTCGGCGACGAGCGGCCGAGGAACGACTGCTCCATGTCCTGCTCCACCTGACGCTTGATCCGCTCCGCCAGGGCCTCGCCCGCGCTCTTCGGCGCCTCGGTCTTCAGCGGTGGGAACGACGTTGGGCCTCCATCGACCGCAAGCTCGTAGATCCGCTCGTGCTGGATGTCCTTCAGCTGAGCCTCGCCGTGGTCGTGAACCGTGACCCCGTCGGGCAGGGCGTTGCCCAGCAGGGCGCGTGTCGTCTCGGAGATCAGGACCTGGCCGCCGTGTCCCGCCGCGGAGATCCTGGCCGCGCGCACGACGTCGATCCCGAGATAGCCCTCATCGCCGACGGAGGGCTCGCCGGTGTGGAGACCCATCCGCACACGGACCTCGGCTCCGTCGGGCCAGCCGTGGCTCCGCAGAGCGCGCTGGGCGTCGACCGCGCCGCGGGCGGCGTCGCGCGCCCGCGAGAACGAGAAGAAGAACGCGTCGCCCTGCGTGTCGATCTCCGTGCCGCCCGCGCTCCCGAGCGCCTCGCGCACGAGTCGCCGGTGCTCGCGGGCAACCTCGGCGTAGCGGTCGCCGAGCTGCTGCAGCAGGCGCGTCGAGCCTTCGATGTCGGTGAAGACGAAGGTGACCGTGCCGCCGGGGAGCGAGCTCATGGGACTATTCAAGCGTGAATCGGCTGGCCGGAGAGACGAGTCCGTACCTGCTCCAGCACGCCGACAACCCAGTCGACTGGTATCCGTGGGGCGACGAGGCGCTCGGCCGGGCTCGCGACGAGGACCGGCCGATCCTGCTCTCGATCGGCTACGCGGCCTGCCACTGGTGCCACGTGATGGAGCACGAGTCCTTCGAGGACGCCTCGACGGCGGGGCTGATGAACGAGCTCTTCGTCAACATCAAGGTCGACCGGGAGGAGCGCCCTGACCTCGACGCCGTCTACATGGAGGCCGTCGTCGCGCTCTCCGGTCACGGCGGCTGGCCGATGACCGTCTTCCTCACGCCCGCCGGGGAGCCCTTCTACGGCGGCACGTACTACCCGCCCGAGCCCCGGCACGGGCTGCCGAGCTTCCGCCAGGTGCTCGACTCGATCGCGGAGGCCTGGCGCGACCGGCGGGGGGACGTCTCCCGCGCGGCCGCGCAGCTGGTCGAGGCCGTGCGCCAGTCGGCGGCGCTACGCCCCTCGAACGACCCTCTGACCGGCTCGGTCCTCTCGGCGGCCGCACGGAATCTCGCCGCGACGTTCGAGCCGGTGTACGGCGGCTGGGGGCGGGCGCCGAAGTTCCCGAACGCGCCCGCGCTCGAGTTCCTGCTCCGCCGCGGAGACGAGGCGGCGCTGGCGATGGTGACGAAGACGCTCGACGAGATGGCCGCGGGCGGGATGTACGACCTGCTCGGCGGCGGCTTTCACCGCTACTCGGTCGACGATCGCTGGCTCGTGCCGCACTTCGAGAAGATGCTCTACGACAATGCCCTGCTGGCGGCCACGTACCTGCACGGCTGGCTCGTCACCGGCGACGAGCGCTACCGCGAGATCAGCGGCGAGACGATCGAGTACATGCTGCGCGAGCTGTCGCTGCCCGAGGGCGGCTTGGCCTCGGCGCAGGACGCGGACACGGACGGCGTCGAGGGACTGACCTTCACGTGGACCGAGGAGGAGGGCGCGCCGGCCGAGCTGCTCCAGCCCTTCGAGCACGGCCGCTCGATCATCCGCGGCGACGCTCGACCCCGACACCCGCGCAGCGCTCCTCGAGCGACGCGAGCAGCGGCCGAAGCCGTTGCGCGACGACAAGGCGATCGCGTCGTGGAACGGGCTCGCGCTCGCCGCGCTCGCCGAGGCGGGCCGGAGGCTGGAGCGGCCGGACTGGATCGCCGCCGCGCAGCGGCTCGGCGACTTCCTCCTCGGCCCGCTCTCGGACGAGAGCGGGCGGCTGCGGCGGAGCTGGCGCGACGGCCGCACGAGCGGCGCCGGCTATCTCGACGACTACGCGAACGTCGCGCATGGCCTGCTCGAGCTGCACGTCGCGACCGGCGAGCTGCGCTGGCTCCGTGAGGCGCACCGGCTGGCGCTGCTCGCGATCGAGCTCTTCGCCGACGAGGAGCGCGGCGGTTTCTTCCTCTCGCCCGCCGACGGCGAGCAGCTCGTGGCGCGGACGAAGGAGCTGGACGACCATCCGCTCCCGTCCGGCAACTCGATGCTCGCGCACGTCCTGCTCCGGCTCGCCCGGATCTACGGCGACGACGAGCTCGAGCGGCGCGCGGTCTCGGTGCTGCGGCTTCTCCGGCCGGCGCTCGAGCGTGCCCCGGCCGCGTTCGGCTGGGGGCTCGTCGCGCTCGACCTCCATCTGAGCGCACCGCGCGAGCTCGCGATTGTCGGCCCGGTCGGCTCCGACGTCGCCCGCGCCGCGCTCGGGCCGTGGCAGCCGCGGACGGTCGTCGCCGTCGGTCCCGCCGACGACGTGCCGCTCCTCGTCGGCAAGGGCCTCGTCGACGGCAAGCCCGCGGTCTACGTGTGCGAGCGCTTCGCCTGCCAGGCGCCGGTGACCGATCCGGCACAAATGTGAATCAAAGTTGCAACTCCTAACTTCCGGGGCCGTCACGTTGTCTAAGTGGATAAGAAGGAGTAGTCTCGCGCTCCAGCGGGCCTCTTTTCGTCCTATCAAGGGGAGTCTTTATGCGTAGGGTCTCACTCGCCGGGCTGGCACTCGTAGGAGCGCTGCTCCTTGCCGTCCCGTCGGCCTTTGCCAAGTCGGATCTCGTTGCCGCCGACCCGGGCATCACAGCGACATCGATCAAGATCGGCGGGACGTTCCCGCTGACGGGGCCTGCATCCTCGTACGCGCCGATCCCGCAGGCGATGAAGGCGTACTTCTCGTACATCAACGCCCGCAGGGGCCCTGACGGCAAGCGCGGCGTCTTCGGCCGCCAGATCTCCTTCACCTACTACGACGACGGCTACAACCCGGTCAACTCCGTGCAGTTGCAGCGGAAGCTGATCCAGGAGGACAAGGTCTTCGCGGTCGTCGGCACGCTCGGCACCGAGGTCAACCAGGCCGTCCAGCCGCTCCTGAACGCGGCCAAGGTGCCGCATGTGCTCGTCTCGACGGGCGCCAGCGAGTTCGGCAAGGACTACGTCAAGTACCCGTGGACGATCGGCTGGCAGCCGGACTACGTCTCCGAGGGTCGCCTCTACGGCACCGACATCCGCAAGAACCGGCCGAACGCGAAGATCGCGATCCTGTACCAGAACGACAGCTACGGCAAGGACTACGTCAACGGCTTCAAGTCCGCGCTCGGCACCGCCAAGGTGCGGAGCCAGGTCGTCGGGGAGCAAGCGTACGACCTCGTCGGCGGGACGACGCCGGCGTCGCAGCTCGCGCGGCTGAAGGCGAGCGGGGCGGACACGCTGCTGATCTTCGTCACGCCCACGCCGACCGTGCAGTCGTACGCGATCCTGCGCGCGATCGCCTGGAGGCCGGCGAACATCTACGTCAACTCGGTCTCCGCCACCGATGCGTTCATGGGCGCGGCCGTTCGCAGCTCGAGCGCGGAGCTCGTCAACGGCTCCATCAGCGCCCAGTACCTGAAGGATCCCGCGTCGCCGGCGTTCGCCAACGACGCCACGGTGAAGCAGTACGTGACGCTGATGGGCAAGTACAACCCGCGCGGACGGGTCACGGACGGGCTCAACTTCTACGGCTTCGCCAAGGCGGACACGTTCGTCCGGGCGATGTACAAGGCCGGTCGGAATCCGACGCGCCAGGGCCTGATGAACGCCCTGCTCTCGCTGAACGAGACGTCGCCGTTCCTGCTCGCCGGCTCGAAGCTGAAGACGTCGAAGACCGACCACTTCATCATCTCGCACCAGCGCCTGATGCGGTTCAGCAACGGCGCCTGGACGGGCACGGGCGCGCTCGTCGACGGGCGGCCGCGCGGCTAGCACGCGACCGCACTGTGAAAGGATCGTGGGGGCCGGAGACGGCCCCCACGATCGTTCATGGACTTCCAACTCACAGCCGAGCAGGAGCTGATTCGTGCCTCCGCGCGCGAGCTCTGCGAGCGCGAGCTCGTGCCCCAGGCCCGTGCCTGGGACGAGGCCGAGGAGCTGCCGCGCGCGCTCGTCCACACGCTCGCCGAGGCGGGCTTCCTGGCCGCAGCGCTGCCGGAGGAGCTCGGTGGCGGCGGGCTCGATTCCGTCTCGTACTGCCTGCTCTGCGAGGAGCTCGGCAAGGCCGACTCGTCAGTGCGCGGGATCGTCTCGGTCTCGAACGGGCTCTACGGGAAGACGGTCGCGAAGTGGGGGACGGAGGCGCAGAAGCAGGCGCATCTGCCCGGCCTCGCGACCGGCGAGGCGCTTGGCTGCTACGCGCTCACCGAGCCCGGCTGCGGCTCCGACGCGGCCGCGCTCGCGACGCGCGCGGAGCGCAACGGCGACGAGTGGGTGCTGAGCGGCTCAAAGGTCTTCATCACGCTCGGCTCCTGGGCGGCGACCGCGATCGTCTTCGCGCGGACGGGCGGCGAGGGCCCGAAGGGGATCAGCGCGTTCCTCGTCCCGACCGACTCGCCCGGATTCGAGGCGAGGCCGATGAAGGGAAAGCTCGGGCTGCGGGCACAGGACACGGCCGAGCTCTCGCTCGACGGGGTGCGCGTGCCACTCGACGCGATCCTCGGAGGGGAGGGCGAGGGCTTCAAGGTGGCGATGTCCGCGCTCGACAACGGCCGCATCTCGCTCGCGGCCGGCTGCGTCGGGATTGCGCAGGGCTGTCTCGATGCGTCCGTCGGCTACGCGAACGAGCGGGAGGCGTTCCGCAAGCCGATCGCGGCGTTCCAGCTCGTGCAGCAGCTACTCGCGGAGATGCACGTCGAGACCGAGGCCGCACGGCTTCTCACCTGGCGCGCAGCGTCGCTTGCCGACGCGGGCGCCCCCTACACGACGGAAGCCGCGGTGGCCAAGTGGTACGCCAGCGAGGCCGCCGTCCGCGCGGCGAACGCAGCCGTACAGGTGCTCGGCGGCTACGGGTACGTCGACGAATACCCTGTGGCGAAATACCTGCGCGACGCGCGCGTGACCACGCTGTACGAGGGGACGAGCCAGATCCAGACGTTGATCGTCGGCCGCGCGCTCACCGGCACAAGCGCTTTCACCTAAGGAGACCGAGCAATGCCCGAAGCCGTCATCGTCAGCGCCGTCCGCACCCCGATCGGGCGCGCCGGCAAGGGGTCGCTCATGGACGTCCGGCCGGACGACCTGCTCGCGTTCGCGATCCGGGAGGCCGTCGAGCAGGCCGAAGGGCTCGACCCGAACGACATCGTCGACGTCATGGTCGGTTGCGGCTTCCCGCAGGAGAAGCAGGGGATGAACCTCGCGCGCCGCGCAGCCCTGCTGGCCGGGCTGCCGAAGCGCGTGCCGGGCACGACGGTCAACCGCTTCTGCGCCTCCTCGCTCCAGACCGCGCGGATGGCGTTCCATGCGATCAAGGCGGGCGAGGGGGACGTCTACGTCGCCGCCGGGGTCGAGTCGATCTCGCAGGTCGACGGCTACCCGAAGGACTCCGAAGAGCTGCACCCGAAGCTCGTCGGCGAGGGCGCGATCGCGAACGTCTACATCCCGATGGGGCTCACCGCCGAGAACGTGGCCGAGCGCTACGACGTCTCCCGCGACGACATGGACCGCTTCGCGCAGCGCTCGCAGGAGCGCGCGGTCGCCGCGCAGGAATCCGGTTTCTTCGCGCGCGAGCTGACGCCGTACGCGAAGGAGGATGGAACGGTCGTCTCGGCCGACGACGGCCCGCGCGCGAGCTCGACGTACGAGAAGCTGCAGGAGCTGCAGCCGGCCTTCGTTCCCGACGGCAAGGTCACCGCCGGCAACGCGTGCCCGCTCAACGACGGCGCCGCCGCGCTCGTGATCATGTCCGACGAGCGGGCCGCGGAGCTCGGGCTGAAGCCGCGGGCGCGGATCGTCGCCTCCTCGGTGACGGGCGTCGACCCGGAGATCATGGGCGTCGGCCCGATCGACGCCGTCAGGGTCGCGCTCGGACGCGCCGGGATGACGATCGACGACGTCGACGTGATGGAGCTGAACGAGGCGTTCGCCGCCCAGGTGCTCCCCGTCTGCCGCGAGCTCGGAGTCGACCCGTTCGGCGAGAAGCTGAACCCGCACGGAGGGGCGATTGCGCTCGGCCATCCCTACGGGATGACCGGCGCCCGGATCATGTGCACGCTCCTCAACGGCCTCGACACCGTCGACGGCACGATCGGGCTCGAAACCATGTGCGTGGGCGGCGGCCAGGGCATGGCCATGGTCGTGGAACGGCTGCGCTGACCGGAGCGATCTTGTGTTGATTCAACACAAGCCTCCCGGGCACCCGTACGGTTCCTTGCGTCGTCAAGGCTTGTGTTGAATCAACACAAGCCCTCGCTCGCCGCCCGGCCATGAGCGACGACCGGCCCGACCTCGCGCCGCTCGAGCGGATCGCGCGCGAGGTCGCTGCGGAGTGGGGGGTCGAGCTCGGGGAGCCGTTCGAGCTTGCCCGGTATTCGTTCGTCGCGCGGGCCGGAGACGACGCAGTGCTGAAGGTGACGCCTTTCGAGGACGACGAGGCCGACGAGGAGGCCGACGCGCTCGAGCTCTGGGCGGGGCAGGGTGCGGTGCGGCTCCTGCGTCGCGACGTCCCCCGGCGCGCGCTGCTCGTTGAACAGGCGCGTCCCGGAGACGACATCGCCGCGCTGCCGGAGGACGAGGCGACGGCGATCGCAGTGGAGGTCGGGCTTCGACTCTGGCGCCCGGCGGCGCAGCCGTTCCGCTGGATCGGCGACTGGGTTCCTCGCTGGCTCGACAACGCTGAGGGGCACCCGCTCGTCCCGCTCGCACGCGAGCTGTACGGCACGCTCGACGTCGGTCGCAAGGTCATCGTGCACGGCGACTTCCACCATCACAACATCCTGGTCTCGGCCCGCGGCCACCTCGCCATCGACCCGAAGGCGATGCTCGGCGAGGCCGAGTACGACATCCCGTCGTTCCTCTGGAACCCGATCCCGTACCGGATCGACCCCGGCGTCACTGCCCGCCGCCTCGCGGCGTTCGCCGAAGCCGGCCTCGACGAGGAACGGATGCGGAAGTGGACAGTGATCCGGGGCGCGTACCTCGGGGCGGACGAGAACGAGATCGAGGTGCTACGCGCGCTCGTCTAGAAACGGCTTCAGCTGCGCCCAGAGGTGCTCCATCGTCGTCGTGCGCGCTGGGTGGATCGGGTCGTAGGGGACGTAGTTGACGGTCCGCACGATCCAGCCGTCGTCGCCGAGGTCAAGCACGTTGATGCACGCCGGGGCCTGCTCGAACGTGCCGAAGTAGGTGCGGTCGCCGGAGAGCGCGTAGGAGATGACGATCCGGTTGACGCCGCCGTGGAGGACGGCGAGCGCGGTGTGCCAGTCGCGGGCGAGCAGCCGCTCGAGTGCGGGGTGGACGCGATCGAGAGCCTCGCCGAGCGACTCGCCGCCGAGGAAGCGCGCCGCCTCGTCCTTTACCCGCAGCGCCCCGACGAACGACGCTTCGAGCTCCTCGGGCGGAATCGCGTCGAGGCGGCCCCCGCGCCATTCCGCCAGCTCCGGCCAGAGCTCGACGTGTGCTCCGGGCGCGACGATCTCCGCCGTCTCGAGGGTGCGGGGGAGGTCGCTCGCGACGACGAGATCGAAGTCGATGGTCGCGAGTGCGTCGCGGGCCGCAGTTGCCTGCTCGCGTCCGCGCGGTGTGAGGGGCACGTCCTCCGGCTTCACCGGCGCCCCGGCCTCGTCCACGTACGAGACGTCGCCGTGGCGCATGAGGATCAACCTTCGTCTCACTCTTCGTACTTCGCCAGCGCCCGCGGGTTCGACACCCGAAGCTTCTGCGCCACCTGCTCCTTCAGCAGCGCGACGGCGTCCTCGGGGACGTCGCCGGCGCGGATCCGTCGGGCCAGCTCCCAGTCTTCCTCGCGTGGAGGGGTCGTCGCCCAGAGCTCCCGCTCGGCGATCCCGAGCCCGTTGATCGCAACGAGCGTCCGGAACTTCAGCCGGTGGTCGTCGAGGATCGGGAGGATCTCCCCCTGCAGGAACTCGCGCACAGCCTCGGCGAGCTCCTGCGGACTCGGGCGGTCATGCTGCATGTTCGATCAGATCCAGCAGCTCGTACTCCATCTCGGCGGCGAGCCTGCCCAGGACGGCGAGCTCGACCGAGCGCTCCTGCCCGCTGAAGTGGCGCCGCGACTGGGTCAGGCAGCCCGTGGCCCACTTGACGTTGCCGAAGACCTCCCAGACGAGCAGCTCCTCGCGCGTGACCTCGAGGCCGGTCAGCTCGGCGTAGCGGTCGAGGTAGCGGTCGAGGTCGCCGACGCCGCCGAGGTGCTTGTCGTCGGCGCCGAACCGCCAGGCTCGGACGAGCGGCCAGGCGAGATCCTCGACGGGGTCGGCGAGGTGCGCGAACTCCCAGTCGAGCACGGCGACGATGCCGTCCTCGTCCACGGCGATGTTGCCGATCCGCCAGTCGCCGTGAACGACGACTGGGTCCCGGTGGGTCGGCAGGCGCTCCTTGACCCAGTGGAGCCCGAGCTCGATCGCCGGATGCGGCTCGCCGACCGAGTCGAGCTCGTCGTAGAAGCGTGCGACCTGGTCTCCCGTCTCGAGGAACGGCACCCGCGCGGGCGCGATCGCGTGGATCCTGGCCAGCTCGTCGGCGAGCTGGAGATCGAGGCCCGGTGGCGGGTTCTTGACGATGCGACGGCCGATCGTCTCCCCCCAGACCCGCTCCATCACGAACGCTTCCTTGCCGTCGACCTCGCCGAGGTACGCGATCGGCTCGGGCACCTTTACGCCGGCCTCGTGCGCCGCGCGCAGGACCTCGAACTCGTGCTCGAGCGACAGCGTCGCCTGGTGGATGACGCCGCCCGCCGCACGGCGGATCAGCAGCTCGCGCCCGCCCGAGTCGACCGCCCAGGCCTCCTTCGACGCGCCGCCGGCGAGCAGCACCGCGCGGTCGACCGGCGCGCCGAGAGCGGCGGCGAACGCCTCCTTCACAGGAGCAACTCGGCCATCACCGTGAGCGCCTCTTTCTGGCGAGCCTGGATCACGAGGGTCGAGACGCCGGCCTCGCGCCACGCCTCCAGCCGCTCCGCGATTCGCTCCTTCGGGCCGACCAGCGCGATCTCGTCGACGAGCTCGTCGGGCACGGTCAGCGCCGCCTCGCCCTTCATCCCGGACAGGTAGAGCTCCTGGATCTTCCCGGCGGCCTCCTCGTAGCCGTAGCGCTGGGCGAGCGAGTTGTAGAAGTTCTTCCCCTTCGCGCCCATGCCGCCGAGGTAGAGCGCCAGCATCGGCTTCAGCATGTCGCGGCACTGCTGCACGTCGTCGCCGACGAGAACCGGGCACATCGGCGCGATCTGGAAGCCGTCCGGCGCATCGGCGAGCGAGGGGCCGTGGATCTCGCGGAAGCGAGAGGGGGAGAAGAAGATCGGCAACCAGCCGTCCGCGATCTCGGCGGCGAGGGCGACGTTCTTCGGGCCGAGCGCCGCGAGATAGATCGGGACATCGCGGCGCAGAGGCTTCAGGATCAGCTTCAGCGGCTTGCCGAGGCCGGTCGCGTCGTCGCCGGAGTAGGGGATGTCGTAGTGGGCGCCGTGATGCTCGATCGTCTCCCGGCGCAGCCCGGCGCGGACGATCTCGACGTACTCCCGCGTGCGCCCGAGCGGCTTCCCCCACGCGACGCCGTGCCAGCCCTCGACGACCTGCGGCCCGGAGGTGCCGAGGCCGAGCAGGACGCGGCCGCCGGAGAGCTGGTCGAGCGTCGCCGCGGTCATCACGGTCAGCGCCGGCGTGCGGGCGGGCATCTGCATGATCGCCGTGCCGATCCCGATCCGCTGGGTGGTGGCCGCGATCCAGGAGGCGACCGTGACGGCGTCGGCGCCCCACGCCTCCGACGTCCAGACGGAGTCGAAGCCGAGCCGGTCGGCCTCCTGGGCCATGGCGACCGACCCGATCGGGTCGTCGTAGCCGAGCTGCATCCCGAGCTTCACAGTTGCGGGATCATGCCTTCCGCGCCCTCGACCCTCGGGCCGGGGACGTTCGGGAAGCGGAAGAGCGTCGGCTCGCGGCCCGGCTGGCACACCCAGGCCTGGCCGGTCAGCTCGCTGCGGCCCGCGACGAGGATTCCCTCCGCAATCTGCTCGGGCTCCATCAGCGGGAACCCGGCTGCGTCGAGCTTCTCCTGCTCGGGCTCGGTCATCGGCGTGCGCACGATTCCGGGGCAGACGATGTTGACGCGGATCTCGCGCGGCGCCAGCACCTCCGCCATCGAGCGCGCGTAGCCGACGACGGCGTGCTTCGTCAGGACGTAGAGCGGATCGGACGCCATCGGGATCAGCCCCGCGAGCGACGCCGTCACGACGAAGGCGCTGCCCGGCCGCATCCGCGGCGCGAGCACCTGCATCCCGAAGACGACGCCGTCGACGTTGACCCCGAGGATCCGCCGGTAATCGTCGATCGTGCCGTCGCCCCTGGCGAGCACACCCGCGTTCAGGCAGACGAGGTCGGCGGGCGCGACGTCGATCCACTCCTGCGGGTCGGAGACGTCGAAGCCGCTCGTGAGGTCGAGCCCGCGGACGGCGGCGCCCTCCGCCTCCAGCAGCGCCACCAGCGCGCGCCCGATTCCTCCGGCAGCACCGGTCACGAGCGCGCTCTCAGGGAACAAGGACGACCTTTCCGGTCGACCTGCGCGACCCGATCAGGTCGAGCGCCTCGTTTGCCTGCTCGAGCGGGAACTCGGCCCCCACTAGGGGGCGGAGCGCGCCGCGGCGCCAGAGTGCGAGCAGCTCGTCGACCTCGAGCCGGACGAGGTCGGGGCGCAGTCCCATCAGCCGGCCGAGGTAGAAGCCCTGGACGCCGACGTTCCGGCCCACGAGCCGCGCCGGGTCGACGGGTTCCCACGTGCCGCCGGCAAAGCCGATCCCGATCGCGACTCCGAGCGGCCGCAGCGCCTTGATGCACGCGGTGAAGACCGGCCCGCCGACCGGATCGAAGGCGATGTCGATGTCGTCGAGCTCGCCGATCTCGTCGTAGGTGACCGTGCGCTGGGCGCCCAGCTTCCGCGCCAGCTCGCGCTTCTCCTCCGAGCCCGCTGCCGCCGTGATCGTGGCGCCGCAGAACGCCGCCACCTGGATCGCGGCCGTGCCGACACCGCCCGCGGCGGCAGTCACGAGCACGTGCGAGTCCGGATGGATGTGTGCCTGCCGCGTCATGGGGATCCACGCCGTCAGGTACGTCGTCAGGAACGCGGCCCCCTCGGCATAGCTCGCGCTCGCGGGCAGGTCGAAGAGCCACTCGTCCTCGACCGCGACGCGTTCGGCGTACCCGCCGCCGGAGAGCCGGGCGAACGCGAGCACGCGCCGGCCGCCGATGTCCCCCGCGACCTCGTTGCCGAGGATCGCCGGCAACTCGGGCGGCTGGGGGTACATCCCATTCTTGATCAGGACGTCGGCGAAGTTGATGCCGGCCGCCCGCACGTCGAGGAGGGACTGGCCGTCGGACACCTCGGGTTCGGGCACGTCCTCCACGGAGAGCGGCTTCCCGGTCTCGTGGAGGACGGCGGCCCTCATCGGCCGGTGAACTCCGGCTGGCGCTTCTCGAGGAACGCGACGACGCCCTCGGCGCCGTCCTCGCTGCCGATGCACTTGATGAAGCCCCGCGCCTCCCGCTGCATCCCCTCCGCGAGCGGCAGGTCGCGCGTCTCGGCGGCGAGCTGCTTGATCACTCCCATCGCGTGCGGCGAGCGCTGCGAGAGCGTCCGCGCCAGCTCGAGCGCCGCGTCCAGCAGCCCTGCGCGCGGCACCGCCTGCTCGACGAGGCCCCACTCGTAGGCCTGCGAGCCCGAGATCGGGTCGCCGCTGAGGTTGAGGTAGAGCGCGCGCCCGTGCCCGACGAGGCGGGGGAGACGCTGCGTGCCGCCGCCGCCGGGAATCAGGCCGAGCTTGATCTCCGGCTGGCCGAGCTGTGCGTCCTCGGCCGCGATCCGGATGTCGCAGGCCATCGCCAGCTCCAGCCCGCCGCCGAGGCAGTAGCCGTGGATCGCGGCGACGACGGGCGTCCGGCCCGCGTCCATCCTCGCGGCGAGCTTCTGGATCCCGCGTGCCGAGCCGGTCTCCGCCGCCTCCTCGATCTGCTCCCGCATCGCCGGGAACTCCGTGATGTCGGCGCCGGCGACGAACGCCTTCTCGCCCTCGCCGCGGAGCACGATCGCGCGCACCTCGTCGTCGGCGTCGAGCCGCTCGTACTCCGCCTCGAGCTCCTCGAGCAGCTGCGACGACAATGCGTTCACGGGCGGGTGGTCGAGGGTGACGATCGCGACGCGCCCGTCCTGCTCGACCTTGACGTACTCAGCCATGTAGCTCCTTTATCTCGGACCCATTCGGAGTGCTCCGTCGAGGCGAATCACCTCGCCGTTCAGGTACTCGTTCTCGACGATGTGCTTGACGAGCGCGGCGAAGTCCTCGGCGCGGCCGAGCCGCTTCGGGAACGGAATCTGCGCCGTCAGGCTCTCGCGGATGTCCTCGCGCATCGGCCCGAGCATCGGCGTGTCGGACGGGCCGGGCGCGATCGTGACGACGCGGATCCCCTTCGAGGCGAGGTCGCGCGCGACCGGCAGCGTCATCCCGGCGACGCCGGCCTTCGACGCCGAGTAGGCGGCCTGGCCGATCTGGCCGTCGAACGCCGCGTTCGACGCCGTGTTGACGATGACGCCGCGCGTGCCCTCCCCGTCCGGCTCGCCCTCGGCGATCTTGGCGGCGCCGAGCGAGAGCACGTTGAAGGTGCCGATCAGGTTGACCTCGATCACCTTGCGGAAGCGGTCGAGCGGGAAGCCGACGACGCGGGCGCCGCCCCCGATCCCGGCGCAGTTGACGACGCCGTGCAGCTCCTCGCACGAGTCGACGAGCTCCTGCACCGCGCTCGCGTCGGTCACGTCCGTTTCGGGCAGGTCGGCGATCACGACCGTCGCGCCCTCGTGCTCGAGCATCGCCGCGGTGGCCTCCCCGAGCCCGGAGCGGCCACCCGTCACGATGAACGTCTTCCCCTCGAGCTGCACTAGGAGACCGGCTGCCCGGTGAACTGCTCCCGCAGCGCGGTCTTGCGGAACTTGCCGACTGCCGTCTTCGGAATCTCCTGCACGAACTCGTACGCGTCCGGAAGCCAGAACTTCGCGAAGTTCGGCGCGAGGAAGTCACGCAGCTCGTCCGGCGTCGCGGACTGTCCCTCTCTCAGCACGCAGACCGCGAGCGGCCGCTCGTCCCACTTCTCGTGCGGGATCGCGATCACGGCCGCCTCGGCGATCGCGGGATGCGCCATCAGGGCGTTCTCGAGGTCGACGGAGGAGATCCACTCGCCGCCCGACTTGATCACGTCCTTCGAGCGGTCCTTGATCATCACGTAGCCCTTGGGGTGGAACGACGCGATGTCGCCGGTCTTGAACCAGCCGTCGTCGGTCCACCGCTCCGCCTGCTCGGGCGTGTCGTAGTAGGCCGAGGCGACCCAGGGCCCGCGAACCTCGAGCTCGCCCATCGCCTCGCCGTCCCAGGGGATCTCCTTGCCGTCGTCGCCGATCGCGCGGAGCTCGACGAACGGCAGGGGCAGGCCCTGCATCGCGACGACGTCCAGCTGCGTCTCCTCGTCCGCGTCCCGGAACTCGCCGATGTAGTCGGAGGCGGTCGCGAGCGGCGACGTCTCGGTCATCCCCCAGCCGTGCACGACCGTCTTGCCGTGTCGCTGCCGGAAGCCGGCGATCATCGCCCGTGGTGCCGCCGAGCCGCCGACGAGCATCGAGTGCAGCTTCGAGAGATCCCAGCGGTCGGGCTCCTTGTCGAGCATGCCGAGGATCCCCATCCAGATCGTCGGCACGCCGGCGGTGATCGTGACGCCCTCCTGCTCGAAGTCGTCGAGCAGCGTCTCGGGATCGAGGAACGGACCGGGGAAAACGATCTTCGCGCCGACCATCAGGCAGGTGTAGGGGTAGCCCCACGCGTTCGCGTGGAACATCGGCACGACCGGCAGGAACGTCTCCTTCTCGGTCACATGCAGGCCGAGTGGGGCGGCGAGCGCCTCGCCGAGCGTGTGCAGGACCGTCGAGCGGTGCGAATAGAGAACGCCCTTCGGCATTCCGGTCGTGCCGCTCGTGTAGCACATCGCCGCCGCGTCGTTCTCGTCGAGCGTCGGGTCGCCGAAGTCGTCGGGGTCGGCGCCTGCGAGCAGCTCCTCGTAGCCGTCCTCGACGACGAACACGTGCTCGATCGGCGTCTTGGCGGCGAACTGCTCCCAGAGCGGAAGCAGGCTCTTGTCCACGATCACGGCCTTGTCGCCGGCGTGCGTGGCGATGTAGCCGAGGTCGTTGGGGTGCAGCCGCAGGTTCAGCGTGTGCAGGACGAAGCCGCCGCAGGGGATCCCGAGATAGGCCTCGAGGTGCTGGTAGTGGTTCCAGCAGAGGGTCGCCACCCGGTCGCCGGGCTGGAGCCCGAGCCCCTTCAGCGCCACGGCGAGCTGCCGCGACCGCCTGCCGAGGTCGGCGAACGAGTAGCGGTGGAAGCTCCGGTCGGGCATCCGCGTCACGATCTCCTGGTGCGGGAAGTACGTCTCCGCGCGCTTGAGGATCGTCGGCAGCGTCAGCTGGAAGTCCATCATCAGGCCCTTCACGACGCGGTCTCCTTTCCCGCTCCAACGCCGGCAGAGCCGGCGTCTCCGCTACTGGGGGGCTCCGGCGAGCCTACGCCCCGTCCGAGGTTGACCCGACGCTCGAGGTCCTCGTCGCTCGTGACGTGGCCGTCGCGCTCGACGTAGCCGTCCTTGCCGCCGATCACGAGCAGCACGAGCTCCTCGTCGCCGATGCTCTCGATCCGCCGCGGGGTCGTGGACTGGACGTGGAAGAGCCCGCCAGGCCCGAGCACGCGCTCCTCGCCCTCGACGTGCACCTTCGCCGTCCCGCTGTGGACGAAGTAGAGCTCGTCCTGCGTGTCGTGGTAGTGGCTGATCCCTTCGTAGTTCGGCGGGTAGACGACGCCGTTGACGCCGAACGCGGTCACGCCGAGGGCCGCACGGACCTTGCGGAACCCCGGCCCGTCGCCGAGCTCCTCCAGGGACGAGAACGCATACGTGCTCACGCTGCCCTCCTCGGCATGTCGGTGTAGACCCGCTCACCCTTGAACCGGCGCGAGACCGGATCCCAGGGGAAAAAGATCGCGTTCCGCCAGGTCATCGTCTCGCCGGTCGGCTCGTTGTCGAGCCACTTCGCCGAGTGCGTGCCGGTGACGATCGCCTCCTCGACCACCCCCTGCGGCCCGATCACGATGTTCTGGAGCTCGAAGACGATGTCCGGGAACGCGGTCAGGAGCTCGGTGTAGAAGCGAGCCGCGCCCTCGTGGCCGTGCCAGGAGACGTCGTCGGGATAGACGGTATAGACGCAGTCGTCGGAGAGCGTCGCCAGCAGCCCTTCGATCGAGCGGTTGTCCTCCGCCTTCGAGTGCTCCTTCCAGAGCTCCCGGATCTCGTCGACCTCGGCCGGGTCGACGTCCATTCGCATCAGCTCCAGCACTTCCGCTTTCGGGACGGGCAACGAAACCTCCTAGTCGAGTAGGTGCGCAGCGACGAGCTCGCGCTGCTTCGCGGCGTGGCCGCCGAACGAGTCGATCCACTGAGCGCGCTTGTAGTAGCGGTGCAGGGTGTGCTCCCAGGTGAAGCCGATCCCGCCGTGCACCTGGATCGAGCGCTCGCACGCGGCGACCGCGGTCTCGGCGCAGAACGCCTTCGCGGACGCGGCCGCAACGGCCATCCGCTCGTCCTCTTCGGCCACGCACCACGCAGCCCAGTAGGCGAGCGAGCGGGCGAGCTCGGTCTCGACGTAGGTGTCGGCGAGCGGGTGCGAGACGGCCTGGTAGGTGCCGATCTTCTTGCCGAACTGCTCCCGCTCGGAGACGTAGGCGACGCCGAGCTCGAGCGCCTTCTGCGCGACCCCGACCGCCTCGGCAGCGAGCCCGGCGAGCAGCCGCAGCCGCACGGCCTCGAACTCGCCGTCCAGCGTGACTTTGTGTTCCTGTAACACAAGCTTCCCGAGCGGCCGCGTCTCATCGACGGTGGCGAGCGTCTCGCCCTCGGCGTCGGCGACGGTCATGTCCTCGCGCAGCACCCGGTCGGCCGTGTCGAGATGAGGGACGAGTCCGTCGAGCTCGACCGACCAGGCGTTGTCGTCGACCTCACGGAGGGCGGGGAGGACGACGGCCGTCGTCAGGAACGGGCCGGAGTAGAGCGCCCGCCCCGCCTCCTCGAACAGGATCGCCTCGTCGACGAACGAGAGCCCGCCGCCGCCGCGCTCCTCGGGGACGGAGACGCCGAGCCAGCCCAGCTCGCGGAGCTCGGCGAGCGGCGCCGCCGGATTGGCCTCGAGGAAGGCGCGGGCCTGGCGGCGCAGCTCCTCCTGCTCCTGGGTGAACGCGAACTCCATCAGCGGCTCCGGGGGAGGCCGAGGACGCGCTCGGCGATGATGTTCCGCAGGATCTCGGAGGTCCCCGCCTCGATCGTGTTCCCGCGCGAGCGCAGCTGCTGGTGCTGCCAGTAGCTGCCGTCCTCGACGATCTGCGCTTCGGGGCCGAGCAGCTCGAGGGCAAGCTTCGTCACCCGCTGGTTCGCCTCCGACCACCAGAGCTTCGCGCCCGAGCCCTCCGGGCCCGGGATCCCGGTCTTCATCAGCGTCGTCAGCGAGCGGTAGTTCGTGTAGCGCACCGCCTGCAGCCCGATCCACTCGCGCGCGATCGCTTCGCGCTGCACCGGGGTCGCACCTCGCGCCAGCGCGAGCGCGACCAGCTTGCGGAGCTGCGACTCGAGGGCCGCGGTGAGGGCGAAGCCGAGCGTGCCACGCTCGTGCAGCAGGGTCGTCATCGCCACCTGCCAGCCGCCGCCGATCTCGCCGATCACGTTCTCGACCGGCACCTGGACGCCGGTGAAGAAGATCTCGTTGAACTCCGCCTCGCCGGTGATCTGGCGCAGCGGGCGCACCTCGACTCCCGGCGCGTGCATGTCGACGAGCAGGTAGGTGAGCCCCGCGTGCCGCTCGCTGGCCGGGTCGCTGCGCGTGACGAGGATGCACCAGTCCGCGATGTGCGCGAACGACGACCAGACCTTCTGCCCGTCGACGACGAAGTGGCCGTTCTCGCGCCGCGCGCTGGTACGGACGGCGGAGAGGTCGGAGCCGGCGTCGGGCTCGGAGAAGCCCTGGCACCAGATCTCCTCGGTCGAGAGGATCTTCTCCAGGTACCGCTCCTTCTGAGCGTCGGTGCCGTGAGCCATGATCGTCGGCCCCGCCATCCCGAGTCCGATCACGCCGACGTGGCCCGGCGCCTCGGCGCGCGCCATCTCCTCGAGGAAGATCGCCTGGTGGCTGTACGGTGCGCCGGCCCCGCCGAATGCCTTCGGCCAGGTCAGGCCCGCGTAGCCGGCCTCGTGGAGCTTGCGGCTCCACTCGCGTCCCGCTTCCGCGAAGCGCTCGTGGCGGATCTCGTCGGTCAGGTTCGACTCGATCCACGCGCGCAGCCCAGCACGGAACGCGGCCTCCTCCGGCGTGTCGCGCAGATCCACGACACGACTCTAACCCTTCAGGGCACGACGATTTGACGGACGACCCCGCCGTCCGCGAGCGCGTCGAGTGCAGCGTTGATCTCCCCGAGCCCGACACTGTCGCCCCGCAACCGCTCGACCGGCAGCCGGCCGGCCTGCCAGAGCGAGATCAGGAGCGGGATGTCTCGCTGCGGCACGGCCGAGCCGAGGTACGACCCCGTCAGCGTGCGGCTCTCCGCGACCAGTGAGAGCGCGTTCAGCGTCAGCTCGCGGGAGGGATGCGGCAGGCCGATCGCGACCGTCGTCCCACCGCGTGCGGTGGCGCGGTAGGCCGCTTCCAGCACCGAGGGGTGCCCGGCGGCTTCGAGCGCGTAGCGGACGCGGATCTCGCCGACTTCGTCGGGGTGGAGCGCAATGGTTGCGCCGAGCTCGAGCGCGAGCTCGCGCTTGAACTCGACCGGGTCGATCGCGACGAGTGGCTGCGCTCCGGCGAGCGCGGCGCCCATGACGGCGGCGAGCCCGACGCCGCCGAGGCCGAACACGGCGACGGAGTCGCCCGGGCGGACACCGGCCGTGTTGAGCACCGCGCCGGCGCCGGTGACGACCGCGCACCCGAAGAGGGCTGCGATCTCGAGCGGAACCGCCGGATCGACGACGACCGCGGAGGTCCGGTTGACGACGATCCGCTCGGAGAAGGCCGAGACGCCGAGGTGGTGATGGACGGCGACGCCGTTGGACGAGAAGCGGTGGCCGCCGGCGAGCAGCCGACCTTCACCGTTGGCGGCGGCGGCCGCCGCGCAGAGAATCGGCTCGCCGCCCGCGCAGTCGGCGCAGAGGCCGCAGCTCGGCACGAACGAGAGCACGACATGGTCGCCCACCTGGACGTCGGTCACCCCAGGCCCGACGGTCTCGACGACACCCGCCGCCTCGTGCCCGAGCACCATCGGCATCGGACGGGGACGCGTGCCGTCGACGACGGAGAGGTCCGAGTGGCAAAGCCCGGCGGCCGCGACTCGCACCTGCAGCTCTCCGGGCAGCGGCGGGGCCAGCTCGAGCTCCTCGACCGTCAGCGGGAGGGTCTCGGCGTAGGGCCGCTCGGAGCCGATCTCGTGCAGGACGGCGGAGCGCGTGATCAGGAGAGGAACTCTGCGACGAGGGCGTTGAACCGCTCCGGCGACTCGAGGAAGAGCAGGTGGCCGCCGCCGTCGATCGCCTCGAAACGAGAGCCGGGAATCCGCCGAGCCAGCTCGACGCCGTTCTCGTAGGGGACGATCCGATCGGCGTCGCCGTGCACGACGAGCGTCGGCGCCTCGATCTGATCGACGGGCGTCACGCGCGCGGCCCAGTCGAGGCAGGCGGCGTACTGCGCGCGCCAGCATTCCGGCGGCGTCGGGTGCTCGAGCCGGTCGGCGAGGAGCGCCTCGAACTCGTCCGGATGCTCCTCGGTCCAGCCGGGCCGGAACGAGAGCGGCATCGTCGTGCGCGCGAACTCCTGCGGCGTCCGGCCGGCGTTCGCCTCCCAGGCGGCGGTCGTCTCGGCCGGGGTCTCTGCGAAGTCGGGCCCGCCGGTCCCCGTGCACACCAGCACGAGCCGCTCCACGAGCTGCGGGTGGCGGACGGCGAGCGTCTGCGAGATGTAGCCGCCCATCGAAAAGCCGCAGACGTGGGCGCGACGGCCGTCGAGCATCTCCGCGGCGTCGTCGGCCAGCTCCTCGATCGAATACGGCCCCGGCGGCTTCGGCGACCGGCCGGTGCCGCGATTCTCGACCGCGATGCAGCGGAAGCGCTGCGACCAGTCGGGAAGCTGGCGCTGCCACGACCAGATCGCGTAGCCGAGGCCGGTGAGCAGCAGGAGCGGATGGCCGTCGCCACGCTCTTCGACGTAGAGCTTCATGAGGCGATCCTATGGCGATAGGGTCAGGGCATGACCCAGCTCGCGACCCCGCCGAACGTCGCCGCGCGACGCGCCGAGGTGCGCGCGTTCATGGAGGAGCACGTCTACCCGAACGAGGCTGCGCTCGCGGGCGAGGACGAGGCAGCCGACGCCGTGATCGAGGAGCTGCGCGCCAAGGCGAAGGACGCCGGGATCTGGGCGCCGCACCTGCCGCCCGAGGCCGGTGGCAGCGGCTCCGGCTTCATCGAGTACGCGCTCCTGAACGAGGAGATCGGCCGCAGCATGTGGGCGCAGCTCGTCTTCAACTGCCAGGCGCCCGACGCCGGCAACGGCGAGATCCTGCACATGTTCGGCACGGACGAGCAGAAGGAGCAGTTCCTGCAGCCGCTCGTCGAAGGAACGGCGCGCTCGTTCTTCTCGATGACCGAGCCCGACGTGTCCGGCTCCGACCCGACCGGCCTGCGCACGACGGCGGTGCTCGACGGCGACGAGTGGGTGATCAACGGGCACAAGTGGTTCTCGTCCTCGGCGGAGGGCGCGACGTTCGGGATCGTGATGGCGGTGACCGACCCGGACGCGCCGCCGCACCGGCGGATGAGCCAGATCCTCGTGCCCGCCGACACGCCCGGCTACGAGCTGATCCGGCCGATCAGCGTGATGGGCCACGCGGGCCGCGGCTGGTCGACGCACTGCGAGGTGCGTTACACGGACGTCCGCGTTCCGCGCGAGAACGTTCTCGGCGAGCCGGGCGACGGCTTCCGGATCGCGCAGAAGCGGCTCGGCCCGGGCCGGATCCACCACGTCATGCGCTGGCTCGGGCAGATGCAGCGGGCCTTCGAGCTGATGTGCCGGTACGCGCTCGAGCGCGAGGTCGGCGGCGTCCCGCTCGCCGAGAAGCAGACCGTCCAGAACTGGATCGCCGACTCGGCTGCCGAGATCCAGGCGTGCCGGCTGCTGACCCTCGATGCGGCGCGGAAGCTGGACGAGGGCGACGAGGCGCGGGTCGAGGTCTCGCTGATCAAGTTCTACGCCGCGCAGGTCCTGAACGACGTGATCGACCGCGCGATCCAGGTGCACGGCGCGCGCGGCCTCACCGACGAGACGCCGCTCGCGGGGATGTACGAGCAGGCCCGAGCCGCGCGGATCTACGACGGCCCGGACGAGGTGCACCGGATGGTCGTCAGCCGCCGGATCCTGAAGGAGTTCGCAGACGGCGGCACCTTCACCTTCGACTGACGCTGCATTTGCGCCTCGCCGCTTTCCACAGGAGCAGCGGCGGGAACGGGCGGCTCTAGCCTAGCTCCGCCGCGATCGCATCCGCCAGCTCCGCCGGCCTGAAGCCGTCCGGGCCGACTTCGCCCTGGAACGCAACCCGGCCGTCTCTGCCGATCAGGTAGAGCCGGTCCGGCCAACCGCCGTAGGCCGAGGCGACCGCGTCGTCGACGCCGTCGAGCAGGATCGGGATCCGGGTTCGCAGCCGCAACGCGCACGCGTCGGCGGCCGCGGCCCGCTCCTCGAGCGACACCGGATCGACGAGCGCGATCTCCTCGCGGCGGTTGTCGGCGAGCACCCAGCCGTCCTCCGGGTGCGCCTCCCTGATGTAGACGATGAAGAACGCGACCTCTTCCCCGTGCCGGTCGTAGAGCTGTTCCAGCTCGCCCAACTGGCGGCGGAAGGGCGGTCAGGTGTAGGAGCCGAAGACGAGCGCGACCGGTCGTTCGCCGGCGAAATCTGCGAGCCGCACACGCCCGCCGCCGTCGAGCAACGGCAGGTCGAACGGGAAGGCAGGCTCGCCGAGACGAAGCTCCGGCGCCATCAGCTTCCGGTAGAGCGGCGAGGACATCGCCTGCTCGAGTGTCAGCGGCGAATCGGCCGGCGTCTCCGGCGCGTCCATCCGCCTAGGAAAGAGCTTCGCGTCGGCGCTGCTGCATCTCGGGCGTCGGCACGTTGACCTTCCAGACGAGCCCGAGGCGACGCATCCCGCGGATCACGAGGCCGCCGATGTCCAGCTCCCACGGCTTCAGGCCGTGGAACGCGGACGAGGGGAACGCGTGGTGGTTGTGGTGCCACGACTCACCGAAGGAGATCCAGGAGAGCCACCAGACGTTGCGCGACTCGTCCTTGACGCGGAACTTCCGCGAGCCGACGAAGTGGCAGACGGAGTTGACCGACCAGGTGATGTGGTGGAGCAGGAAGATCCGGATCAGGCCGCCCCAGAACATCGCCTGCAGACCGGCCCCGAGAGTGCCACCCCAGATCCAGCCGGCGACGAACGGGAGCACGAGCGAGGCCGCGACCCACGCCGGGAACCAGCGCGAGATGAAGACCATGCCGCGGTCGGCGAGCAGATCCTTGGCGTACTTCGTCCACTCCGCGCGACCGACGTTGCGGAAAAGCCAGCCGACGTGCGCGTGCCAGAGACCCGCGAGCTTGCCGCGGAATCCGGGACCGAAGCCGGCGTGCGGCGAGTGCGGATCGCCCTCGCGGTCGGCGAAGCTGTGGTGCTTGCGGTGGTCGGAGACCCACCGGATCACGGGGCCCTGCACGGCCATCGAGCCGAGCACGGCGAGCCCGTAGCGAATGCTCTTGTACGTCTCGTACGAGCGGTGAGTGAAGAGCCGGTGGAAGCCGATCGAGATCCCGAGCGTCGTCAGGGCATACCCGACCGCGAAGATGATCAGGTCGCGCCAGGTCACGTACTGGCCCCAGAGGAAGAAGATCGAGGCGAGGAAGCCGGCGAACGGAACAGCGACGCCGAGCAGGTTCGTGATCTTCTGACCACGGGTCATGTGCAGCTCCGCTGCGATGTCGGTCACGCGGAGGAGAGTAGCGCCCATCCCGGCCCGCCGCGGGTTCCTCTGCCATCGGCACGCCGACCGGAATAAGCTCCCCCGGCCGATGGCCCTGCTTTCGCTGCGGAACGTCACCCGCCGGTTCGGCGGGATCGTCGCCCTCGACGGGGTCTCGCTCGACGTCCCGGAAGGTCAGATCGTCGGACTGATCGGACCAAACGGCGCCGGCAAGACGACGGCGTTCAACGTGATCACGCGGCTCTACACACCGAACGAAGGCGAGGTCCTCTTCGCCGGCGAGACGCTGCTGAAGACGCCGGTGCACGGAATCGTACGGCGCGGGATCGCGCGCACCTTCCAGAACGTGGAGCTGTTCAAGACGATGACGGTTCTCGACAACGTCCTCGTCGGCGCGCACGCGCGGAGCGGCGATACCGAGTCCGAGGCCCGGGAGGCGATCGACTACGTGGGGCTCGGCTCGATCGCGGGTCGGCTCGTCGCGGGCCTCCCGTTCGGGACGCTGAAGCGCGTCGAGCTCGCCCGCGCCCTCGTCGCCCGACCCAAGCTCCTCCTCCTCGACGAGCCGGCCGGTGGGCTCAACCACGAGGAGGTCGGCGAGCTCGGGCGCTTCATCCAGAAGATTCGCGACGACCGCGAGCTGACCGTGCTTCTCGTCGAGCACCACATGAACCTCGTAATGGGGATCTCCGACCACGTGCACGTGATGAACTTCGGCAAGAAGATCGCCGAGGGGACGCCCGCCGAGGTCCAGGCGGACCCGGCCGTGATCGAGGCCTATCTCGGCACCGACGAGGCGGCCGATGGCACTCCTTGAGCTGCGCGACGTCGAAGCGCGCTACGGACCCGTGCGGGCGCTCCACGGCGTCTCGCTCGCGGTCGAGCAGGGGCAGATCGTCGCCGTCCTCGGCGCCAACGGCGCCGGCAAGACGACCACGCTCCGCTCGATCTCGGGCACGGTCAAGCGCAGCGGCCAGATCCTGTTCGAGGGCAAGCCGCTCGGACGGCGAGGCCCGGAGTCGGTCGCGCGGCTCGGCGTCGCGCACGTCCCCGAAGGGCGCGGCACGTTCGCCGAGATGTCCGTCGAGGAGAACCTGAAGCTCGGCGCGTACGTGCACCGCGGCTCGATCGACGACGATGTCGCCCGCGTCGCCCAGTACTTCCCGTGGATCTCGAGGCGGCTCGACCAGCACGCCGGCACGCTCTCGGGTGGGGAGCAACAGATGCTCGCACTCGCCCGGGCGCTGATGAGCCACCCGCGGATGCTCTTGCTCGACGAACCGTCGCTGGGACTCGCGCCGCTCGTCACGCGTGAGATCTTCAGGATCGTGAGCGAGCTGAACGAGAAGGAGGGCCTGACCGTGCTCGTGGTCGAGCAGAACGCTGCGATCGCGCTCGAGGTCGCGTCGTACGCGTACGTGCTCGAGGTCGGAAAGGTCGCCGTGTCGGGGCCGAGCGAGGAGCTCGCGCGCAACGAATCCGTCCGCAAGAGCTACCTCGGCTACTGATGGCCGAGTTCTTTCAGCAGGTAGTGGCGGGGCTCGCGACGGGGGCGATCTTCGCTGCGCTCGCACTGGCGCTCGTCCTCATCCACCGCGCAACCGGCGTGATCAACTTCGCGCAGGGTGAGATGGCGATGTTCACGACCTACATCGCCTGGACGCTGACCACGAATCACGGCTGGTCGTACTGGCCGGCCTTCGCGGCGACGCTCGTACTCGCGTTCCTGCTCGGCGTCGGGATCCAGCGGGTGATCATCCGGCCGATCGAGCGGGCGTCGATCCTGACGACCGTGATCGTCACGATCGGGCTCGTCCTGATCTTCAACGGCCTCGCGGGGCTGATCTGGTCGGCCGAGGTGCGAGCGTTCCCGAGCCCGTTCCCGAACAACACCTGGGACGTCGGCGGCGTCGCGATCTCGCAGCAGGACGTGGGCACGTTCGGGGTCGTGCTCGTGATGGTGACGGTGCTCTGGGCGTTCTTCCAGTTCACGAAGACGGGCCTCGCGCTGCGGGCGTCGGCGCTGAACCCGGATGCGAGCCGGCTCGTCGGAGTCCGTGTCGGCTGGATGCTGGGGATCGGCTGGGGGCTCGCCGCCGTGCTCGGCGCGGTGGCCGGGATGATGACCGCGCCGACCGTCTTCCTCGACCCGAACATGATGCAGGCCGTCCTGATCTACGCGTTCGCGGCCGCCGTCCTGGGCGGGATCGACTCCCCCTTCGGGGCCGTCGTCGGCGGGCTGATGCTCGGGGTCGGCCTGAACCTGATCGGGACGTACATCGACTTCGTCGGCGCCGGGCTGCGGCTTCCGGTCGCGCTCCTGATCATCCTCGTCGTCCTGCTCGTCAAGCCCGCCGGCCTCTTCGGCAAGGCCGTCACGAGGCGCGTGTGAAGCGCGCCGACCTCTACCGCGTCGGGATCTTCCTGCTCGCAGCTGCGGCGGTCTTCCTGCTGCCACGCTTCATCAGCGACTTCCGGGCGCAGCAGTTCGCCTACGTCGGGATCTACTTCATCGCGCTGCTCGGCCTGAACGTGCTGACGGGGTACACCGGCCAGATCTCGCTGGGCCACGGCGCCTTCATGGCGATCGGCGGCTACACGACCGCGATCCTGATCTCCGACCAGGGCCTCAAGATCGGGAGCCACACCTTCGCGAGCGACCTGAAGGACGTGTGGACAATTCCGCTGGCGGGGCTCGTCGCCGGCGTCGTCGGCTTCCTCTTCGGCTTCCCGGCACTGCGGCTGACCGGTCTCTACCTCGCGCTCGCCACGTTCGCGGTCGCGGTCGCGATGCCGGGCCTGATCAAGTACGAGCGCTTCGAGGCGTTCACCGGCGGCGGCGGCGGGATCAACCTGTTCGGGATTCCCGGCCTCACCGGCGCGATCGAGGGCGTCACGATCCCGGTGCTCGACAGCAAGCTCAGCTTCAACGAGTGGCTCTACTACCTGTGCTGGACGACGGCGCTGATCATGTTCGCGCTCGCCTGGGTGCTCCTGCGCGGGAAGGTCGGCCGCTCGTTCCGGGCCGTCCGCGACAGCGAGCTGGCCGCGGCCTCCTCCGGGGTCAACCTCGCGACCTACAAGACGCTCGCGTTCGGGATCAGCGCCTTCTACGCGGGGATCGCCGGCTCGCTCCTCGCGATCGCGACCACGTTCGTCAACCCCGACACCTACCCGATCACGCTCTCGATCTTCCTCCTCGTCGGCGTCGTCGTCGGCGGGCTCGGCTCGCTGTGGCCACTCGTCTTCGGCGCGATCTTCATCCAGTTCCTGCCGCTGTGGGCGCAGGAGGTCTCGAAAGCGCAGGGCGCGCCCGCGGTCGTCTACGGGGTGATCCTGATCCTCGTCATGCTCGTGCTCCCCGGCGGCGCCGGCGGGTTGATTCGACGTCTCCAATCGCTTACAAGTCGCGGCTACCATCGCGGTCGCTGAGCCGTTCTCGACCAAGGAGCTGCACCGACGATGCGTCGACCGAGACTCTTTCTCTCTTTGCTCGCCCTCGCGGGCGCGATCGCGACCGGCGCCACCGCGGCGACGAGCGCCGATCCCGGTGTCACGACCAAGACGATCCTCGTCGGCGGGACGACGCCGCTCTCCGGCTCGGCGTCCGCGTACGCGTCCGTCGCGCGCGGCGCCAACGCGTACTTCAAGTACGTGAACGC
The DNA here is from genome assembly GCA_963789355.1 of uncultured Gaiellaceae bacterium. Taxonomy (GTDB): domain Bacteria; phylum Actinomycetota; class Thermoleophilia; order Gaiellales; family Gaiellaceae; genus Gaiellasilicea. The sequence continues at coordinate 85,341 of CAWBKK010000006.1, read as the reverse complement.
GCGGGGCGGCGTCAACGGCCGCACGATCACCTACAAGTTCGTCGACGACGGCTACGACCCCGCCCGCACCGTGCAGGCGACGCGGCAGCTCGTCGAGCAGGACAAGGTCTTCGCGATCTTCAACTCGCTCGGGACCGAGCACAACGCCGCGATCCGGGACTACCTGAACGCGGCGAAGGTGCCGCAGCTGTTCGTCGCCTCCGGCGCGACGACCTTTGGGCGCGACTACAAGCAGTACCCGTGGACGATCGGCTTCCAGCCGAGCTACCGCGCCGAGGGCTGGATCTACGGCAAGTACCTCGCCCGCACCAAGCCCGGCGCCAAGGTCGGCGTCCTCTTCCAGAACGACGACTACGGCAAGGACCTGCTCGCGGGCCTGAAGCAGGGGATCGCGCGCACGAAGGTGAAGGTCGTCGCGGCACAGCCGTTCGACGTCACCTCACCGGACGTGCAGTCGCAGATCTCGCGTCTGAAGGCCTCGGGCGCCGACGTCCTCGCGCTCTTCGCGACGCCGCGGCACGCGATCCAGGGCTACGTGTTCGCGAACCGGCTCGGCTGGCGGCCGCTGATCATCAACAACGCCGTCTCGAGCGCCTCGAACATCATGACCCTCGCCGCCGAGGGCGGCACCAACAAGGCCGTCGAGAACTCGGTCTCGATCGTCTTCCTCAAGGATCCGACCGACGCGAAGTGGCGGAACGACGCCGCGGTGAAGCTCTACCGCTCGATCATGTCGCGCTACGCGGCCGGTGCGAACCAGAAGGACGTCTACCACGTCTACGGGATGGCGGTCGCCTACGAGTTCGCGAAGGTGCTGAAGGCCGCGGGGAAGAACCCCACCCGCGCGTCGGTGATGGCGCAGACCCGGAAGCTGAACGACCCGGCGAACCCGTTCCTGCTGCCCGGGCTGACGATCAAGACGAGCGCGACCGAGCGCTTCCCGATCGAGCAAGCACTGCTGCAGCGCTGGTCGAAGGGGAGCTGGAAGAGCTTCGGTGGGCTCTGGGGGTTCAGAGCCGGCTAGCTAAGGTCTGGGCATGGATGCGCTGCTCGAGGCGCCGCTCGACGATCTGCTCGCGGCGGCGCGCGAGCGGCGGCGCGGGGCCGGGCTCGTCACCTACTCGCCGAAGGTCTTCATCCCGCTGACGACGCTCTGCCGCGACGTCTGCGGCTACTGCACGTTCGCGCGTCCGCCGCGCCGCGGCGAGCGGGCGTACCTGACCGAGGACGAGGTGATCTCGATCGCGCGCGCCGGCGCCGCAGCCGGGTGCACGGAGGCGCTCTTCACTCTCGGCGACAAGCCCGAGCTCCGCTACAAGGTCGCGCGCGCCGAGTTGGCCGCGCTCGGCTGCGAGACCACGCTCGAGTACCTCGGTCGGGTTGCGAAGCTCGTGCTCGAGGAGACGGGCCTGCTGCCGCATCTGAACCCCGGCGTGATGACGCGGGACGAGCTGGCGGCGCTGCGCCCGGTCTCAGCCTCGATGGGGATCATGCTCGAGAGCGTCTCGGAGCGGCTCCTTGCCAGGGGCGGGCCGCACTGGGCCTCGCCGGACAAGGAACCGGCGCGGCGGCTGGCGACGATCGAGCTGGCCGGTGAGCTCCGGATTCCGTTCACGAGCGGGATCCTGATCGGGATCGGCGAGACGCGGGCCGAGCGACTCGAGGCGATCCACGGTTTGGCGGCGCTGCACGACCGGCACGGGCAGCTGCAGGAGGTGATCGTGCAGAACTTCCGCGCCAAGCCGGGAACGCGGATGGCCGGACACCCGGAGCCGAGCCTCGACGACCACCTCTGGACGATCGCGGCGGCGCGGCTGCTGCTCCCCGACGACGTGGCCGTGCAGGCACCGCCCAACCTCGCCTACGACGAGTTCCCGCGCCTGCTCGATGCCGGGATCGACGACTGGGGCGGCGTCAGCCCCGTCACGATCGATCACGTCAACCCGGAGGCGCCCTGGCCCGAACGCGAGCGGCTCGAGGCGGCGACGAGGTCGCGCGGCCTCGAGCTCGCAGCGCGATTGCCCGTCTATCCGCGCTTCCTCTCCGGCGAATGGGTCGACCCGGCCGTCCTGCCGCACGCGCTCCGCAGGTCGGACGCCCTCGCGCTCGCCCGCGAGGATGCCTGGCACCCCGGCGAGGCCGGCGCCGTCCCGTTCGTCGTTGCCCGTGACGCGCTTCCGCTCGACACCGAGGCGGAGTTGGGGGAGGACGAGCTCGTCCGCCTCTTCCGCGCCCGCGGGAGTGAGCGTCAGCGCGTGTTCGCCGCGGCCGACCGGCTCCGCCGTGAGGTGTGCGGCGACGAGGTCAGCTACGTCGTCACGCGCAACATCCAGTACACGAACGTCTGTTACTTCCGTTGCGGCTTCTGCGCCTTCTCGAAGGGGAAGCTCGCCGCCAACCTACGCGGCGCGCCCTACCTCGTCCCGCACGACGAGATCGTCCGCCGGGCGCGCGAGGCCTGGGATCGCGGTGCGACCGAGGTCTGCCTTCAAGGCGGGATCCACCCCGCGTTCACGGGTGAGTACTACGCCTCGGTGGTGGACGCGATCCGCAGCGAGCTTCCGGAGCTCCACATCCACGCGTTCTCGGCGCTGGAGGTGTGGCAGGGCGCGGCGACGCTCGGCCTCGCCCTCGAGGAGTACCTGCACCTGCTCCGCGGGCTCGGCCTCGGCTCGCTGCCGGGAACGGCGGCGGAGATCCTCCACGACGAGGTGCGCTCCGTCATCTGTCCCGACAAGGTCTCGACCGAGCAGTGGCTGGCAGTGCACGAGTCAGCACACCGGGTCGGCCTCCGTTCGAACGTGACGATCATGTTCGGTCACGTGGAGGCTCCGCAGCACTGGGCCCAGCACCTCCTCCGGGCACGCGAGCAGCAGGAGCGTTCGGGAGGATTCACGGAGTTCGTGCCGCTGCCCTTCGTGCACATGGAGGCGCCGATCTGGCTGCAGGGCCGAGCGCGGTCGGGGCCGACTTTCGGCGAGTCGCTGCTGATGCACGCGGTCGCACGCCTGGCCCTCCATCCGTCGATCACGAACATCCAGGCCTCGTGGGTGAAGCTCGGGCCGGAGGGGGTCGCCGCCGCGCTCCGTGCCGGCGTCAACGATCTCGGCGGGACGCTGATGAACGAGTCGATCTCGCGCTCGGCCGGCTCCGAGCACGGGCAGGAGATGTCACCCGAGGCGATGGAGGCGCTGATCCGCTCCAACGGCCGGACGCCACGGCAGCGGACGACGCTCTACGACGACGCGCCGGCGGACCGCCGCGCCGCGTCGTTTGCGGCGGCTCCGCTCGCCGAGCCGCTCAACCCGCCGGTCCGCGAGGCCGGCCTGAAAGCACCGCCCCGCCTGATCCGGCCGGGCCTGCTCGCCCGAGCGCGCTAGCTCAGCCGGCGCGGAGGATCCTCCGGATCCCGGCCAGCCAGCGCGGGATCCTCCGTCGTGCGTGCCTGAGCGACTCTTCGACCGCCGCGGCCGTTCCCTCACCGGTCAGCCCTTCGCCGTGCCCGACGAGGAGTCGCTGGACGCCGAGACCCCGGAGCGACCGCGGCGGGAAGAGCCGAAGCAAGGGATGGACTCCGACCGGCTCGGCACCGGCGCGGAAGAACGGGATCGTTCCGAGCACGTCCGCGCAGGCGAGCACGCGTTGCTCCGGCCACCAGAGCGCGACCTCCCGCCACCAGCGGTTGCTGCAGACGGAGCGGAGCTCGAACGGCGTTCCCGGCAGGCTCGCCGGGGTCACGTGCAGCGGGACCCCGAAGCGGGCGGCGAACGCCTCGCAGTCGCGCTCGTGCCGGTCGAGCAGCTGGATCACGCCCGCGGGCTCGCCAAGCGCTCGGATCCGCTCGTCGACGCCGTCGGCCTCGATCGGATCGACGAGCCACACGCGCCCGCCGGCGGCGAGCGCATGCGACGTGCGCTGCACCCGTGCGCTTTCGATCCAGCCGAAGCCCAGCTCGCTCTCGTCGATGAAGCGAACGCTCGGCGGCGGCGTGCTCACACTTCCACGCTAACGGCGTCGGCGACACTGAGACGGCCGAGCCAGATCGCGCTGCCCGTCACCGCCCCCTCGCAGCCGAGCGCGCGGAGGTCTCGAAGCTCTGCGAGCGACGAGATCCCACCGGCGGCGATCACCGGCAGCCCGGTCTCGAGCACGTCCTCGAGGAGCTCGAGGTCCGGGCCGCCGAGCGTCCCGTCGCGTCGGGTAGCGGTGACGACGAGCCGCGCGACCCCGGCTGCACCGCAGCGGTCGGCGAGCTCGCGCGGAGTCGCAGACGCCCGGCTCGTCCACCCGTCGACGGCGACGCGACCGTCGCGCGCGTCGACCGCGACGGCAAGCCGGTCGCCGAACTCGCGGGCGGCGGCTTCCACGAACGTTGCACCGAGAGCCGCCGTGCCGACCAGCACTCGCGCCGCGCCGGCAGCGAGCCCCGCTTCGACGAGTTCCGTGCTGCGATAGCCGCCGCCGACCTGCACCGGCAGGCCCGTGGCGGCGATGCGCCGAACGAGCTCGAGGTTCGGCGATCCGGAGAAGGCGCCGTCGAGATCGACGAGGTGGAGCCACGATGCGCCCTCGGCCGCGAACCGCTCGGCCGCCGCGACAGGATCGCCCCCCTCGACAGTGACGCGTTCCCGCCGACCCTGCTCCAGCCGGACGACGCGGCCGTCGAGCACGTCGATCGCCGGGTAGACCGTGAATCGCGTTCGTGCTGTCATATTAACATGCTATCATGCTGATATGAGCTCCACCGAACTCACGCGTGAGGTCGAGCCGCTCGCGGGGCTGGACGACCTGGCGGACGCGATGCTCTCGCTCCGAGGCCGGGACGAGGTGCAGCGCTTCCTCCGCGACCTCTGCACGCTGCCGGAGCTCGAGGCGCTCGCGCACCGCTGGCAAACGGTCAAGCTGCTCGAGGAGGGCGTGCCCTACCTCGAGATCGCCGAGCGCGTTCCGACCAGCACCGCCACCGTCACCCGGGTCGCGCAGTGGCTGCGGCACGGTACGGGCGGCTACCGGGTCGCTCTCGACCGCACGCGCGCGAAGCGAAAGCGCCGGTAAGTGGTTCGCGCACCTTTCACCCGCGCCGGCTCCAACGGCCGGCTCACGATCGCCGTCCCCTCGAAGGGGCGGATGGCGGAGCCGGCGCTGCGCCTCTGCGCGGACGCCGGCCTCAGCTTCGAGGCGACCGAGCGCGCCCTGCTCGTCCCGTGCGCCAACGCACCCGTCGATCTCTTGCTGGTGCGCGCGCACGACGTTCCCGAGTACGTGCAGGACGGCGTCGTCGACCTGGGCATCACAGGCGCGAACCTCGTCGCCGAGGCGCAGGCGAGCGTCGTCACCCTGGCCGAGCTCGGCTTCGCCCGCTGCACGCTGCAGGCGGCGGTTCCCGAGGATGCCGCGCCGTCGGGACTCGCCGAGCTCAACGGGCTCCGGATCGCGACCGCCTATCCGGTCTCGACGCGCGCGTGTCTCGCCGAACGTGGAGTCGAGGCAGAGCTCGTCGCCGTCTCCGGCTCGGTCGAAGCTGCACCGCGTCTCGGCCTCGCCGATGCGATCGTCGATCTCGTCTCGACGGGCTCCACCGCGAGCGCGAACGGGCTTCGCCTGCTCGGCACGCTGCTCGAGTCGCAGGCGGTGCTGATCGCGGGCGACGGGGCGCTCGCCGATCGCCGCGAGCTCGTCGATCGCGTCGAGCTGATGGTCTCCGGCGTCGTCGCGGCGCGCCGGCGCCGGTACCTGATGCTGAACGCTCCGCGCTCCGCGCTCGAGCGGATCAGCGAGCTGTTGCCCGGGATGGGCGCGCCGTCCGTGATCGACCTCGCGGAGCCCGGGCAGATCGCGATCCACGCCGCCGTCGACGCCGACGACGTCTGGAACCTGCTCGCCCCGCTGAAGGCGGCGGGGGCGTCCTCGATCCTCGTGCTGCCGGTGGAGCGGCTGGTCGCGTGAGAGGCGAGGGGCTGGAGGAGGTCCTGCCGCGCGTCGCCGAGATCGTCGCGGACGTGCGCGAACGCGGCGACGAAGCCCTGCTCGACTGGACGGAGCGCCTCGATGGCGAACGGCCCACCCTCCGGGTTGCCGCGGATCGGCTTCGGGACGCGCGACTGGCGCCGGACGAGCTGGCGGCGGTTCGGGAGCTGGCCGCGGCGGTCGCCGCGTTCTCGGCGCCGCAGCGACCGCCCGATGTGTCGATGGAGGCAGTCGAGGGAGTCGTCGCCGAGCGGCGGTGGATCCCGCTCTCGTCCGTGGGCGTCTACGTCCCCGGCGGCCGTGCCGCGTACCCGTCCTCGCTGGTGATGGCCGCCGTGCCGGCGCAGGTCGCCGGCGTGGAGCGGATCGCAGTCGTCACGCCTCGGCCGTCCGAGGCGACGCTCGCTGCCGCGTACACGCTCGGGATCGACGAGGTCTATGCCGTCGGCGGCGCCCAGGCCGTGGCCGCGCTCGCCTACGGAACGGCGACGATCCCGGCCGTGGACAAGATCGTCGGCCCCGGCAACCGCTGGGTGACCGCGGCGAAGCTGCTCGTCTCGAGCCGGGTCGGGATCGACCTGCCCGCCGGCCCGAGCGAGGTCGTCGTGATCGCCGACGGATCGGCGGATCCCGGCCGTTGCGCGGCCGACCTGCTCGCCCAGGCCGAGCACGGCCCCGACAGCGAGGCGATCCTGTTCAGCCTCGATCGAGCACTGAGCGACGCCGTCGGGCGGCTCGTCGCGGGCCACGACAACGTCTCGATCCGCGAGCCGGGATCGCTCGAGGAAGCACTCGCACTCGCCGAGGCGTACGCCCCCGAGCACCTCGAGCTCTGGCTGGCCGGAGCGGAGGAGATCGCGGCTCGGGTCCGGAACGCCGGCACGGTCTTCGTGCGCACCTCGGCCGTCGTCGGCGACTACGCGGCGGGCGCGACGCACATCCTTCCAACCGGGGGCCTCGCCCGCGGCTCGGGCGGCGTCGGGCTCGAGACCTTCCTGAAGCCGGTGCAGATCGTCCGTGCGAGCGCCGCAGGGCTCGCCCGGGCCCGTGAGATCGCTCTTCCGCTCGCCCGGCTGGAAGGGCTCGAACTGCACGCGGCGGCGCTGGAGCTGGGATGAGGCCGGTCGCGCTCGCAGAGGGCTTCCGCGCGTACGCGTGGTCGCCGTCATCCGCCGAGGTGGCTGCGCGGCACGGGCTCCGGCCGGAGCAGATCCTGCGCTTCGACCAGAACACGCCGCCCGTCCCCGGGGTTCCGCAGGTGCCGCTCTCCGAGAGCTTTGCGCGGCTGCACGAGTATCCGGACGGCACGTACGCGGAGCTCCGAGAGGCCGCAGCCGGGTACTGCGGCGTCGACCCGGAGCAGATCGTCGTCGGAGCGGGCGCGGACGAGCTGATCGCGATCTGCGCCGACACGTATCTCGCGCCCGGACGCGCAGCGGCGATCGAGCCGCCCACCTATGGCGTCTACCGGATCGTGACCGAGCTCGAGGGTGCCGAGATCCAGAGCGACCCGGACGGAGCGGCGTTGATCTGGGTCTGCAACCCGAACAACCCGACCGGGGAGCTGCGCGACCCGGCTGAGATCGCCGCGCTCGCCGCCGCGCATCCGGATGCCGCGGTCGTCGTCGACGAGGCCTACTTCGAGTACGCCGGCAGGACGTGCGTGCCGCTGGTCGCCGAGCAGCCGAACCTGATCGTGCTCCGGACCCTCTCGAAGGCGTTCGGCTTCGCCGCGCTCAGGGTCGGCTGGTCCGTGTCGACGCCGGCCGTCGCCGCAGAGCTGGAGCTGCGGCGGCCGCCGGGGAGCATCAGCGCTCCCTCCGCGCGAATCGCCGCCGCGGCGCTCCGGGAGCCGAGGATCGACGTCGAGCAGACGCTCGCGGAGCGCGGGCGCGTGCAGGAGGCGCTGGCTGCCGCCGGCCACGACTGCCGGCCGGGGTACGGCAACTTCGTCTTCCTCCGCAGCGACGAGCCACTCGCCTCGCGCCTGGAGGAGCAGGGCCTCGTCGTGCGCGGCTTTGCCGAGGGAATTCGGATCACGCTCCGCCGGCCGCGCGAGAACGACGTTCTCCTCATGGCGCTCGGTGCGACGACGCCGGCCTCACCGGCTCGCGACGCTCTCGTCGTCCGCACGAGCACGGAGACGGCGCTGCGGCTCTCGCTCGATCTCGACGGCGACGGCCGCGCCCGCGTCCAGACGGGGATCGGCTTCCTCGATCATCTCCTGACGCTGTGGGCGTTCCACGCCGGCTTCGACCTCGAGCTCGTCGCTGCCGGCGACCTCGACGTCGACGAGCACCACACGGTCGAGGACGTCCTCGCTGCCCTCGGTGACGGATTGGCGCACGCGCTCGGGTCGCGCGAGGGCGTCGCGCGCTACGGGACGGCCACGATTCCGATGGACGAGGCGTCGGCCACGGCGACGGTCGATCTCGTCAGGCGTGCGCATGCCGAGATCCGGCTCTCGTTCGGCGGCGACCGGATCGGCGGCCTCGCTCCCTCGCTGCTGCCGCACGCGCTGGAGCGGTTCGCGATCCAGGCCGGGGTGACCCTGCACGTCACGGCGGGAGGCGCGGACGACCATCATGTCGCCGAGGCCGCCTTCAAGGCGGTCGGCCGGGCGCTCGGACAGGCGTGCGCGAAGACCGGCGACGGCGTCCGCTCGACGAAGGGGCTGGCGTGAAGGTCGTGCTCGCCGATTATGGCGCCGGCAACCTGCGCAGCGTCGCGTCCGCGCTCGAACGAGCGGGGGCCAGCTCTTCGGTGAGCGATGACCCGGCGGCTGTCCGCGACGCGCCGCTCGTCGTCATCGCCGGCGTCGGCCACGTGGCGAGCGCGGCCGCCGGCCTGGGATTGCTGGCCGATGCGTTGCGCCAGCGAGTCGCCGCGGGCAAACCGGTGCTCGGGATCTGCGTCGGCCTGCAGCTCTTCTTCGAGGAGAGCGAGGAGGGCGGCGCCGGGCTGGGGCTGCTCCGCGGGCCGGTGCGTCGGCTGCGCGCGCGGACGGTGCCGCACATGGGCTGGAACACGCTCGCGGTGCGCCGGCCTGCCGCGCTGCTCGAAGGGGTGGACGGCGCCGATGTCTACTTCGCCCACAGCTACGCGGCCGAGCCCGAGAACGGCGTCACGACGGCCGTCGTCGACCACGGCGGCTCGATCGTCGCGGCCGTCGAAGCGGGCCCGCTGGCCGGCGTGCAGTTCCACCCCGAGCGGAGCGGCGCCGTCGGCGCCACGATCCTCGAGAACGCGCTGCGATGGTCAAGAAGCGTCTGATCCCCTGCCTCGACGTCGCCGGCGGCCGCGTCGTCAAGGGCGTCCGCTTCCAGGAGTTGCGCGACGTCGGCGATCCGGTGGAGCTGGCCGAGCGCTACTCGGAGGTAGGCGCGGACGAGCTCGTCTTCCTCGACATCACCGCGAGCGTGGAGGGCCGCGGGCCGCTGCTCGGGCTCGTCGAGCGAGCCGCCGAGCGGCTCTCGATTCCCTTCACCGTCGGCGGCGGCGTCTCCGGGCCTCGAGGACGCGCGGGCGCTGCTGCGCGCGGGGGCCGACAAGGTGGCGGTGAACCGGGCCGCGTTCGAGGAGCCAGCGCTGCTGACGATCGCTCGCAGACGAGTTCGGCTCGCAGGCGGTCGTCTGCGCGGTCGACGCGCGGGGCGGCCGTGTCGTCACCCACGGCGGCCGGCAGGAGCGCGACGCCGATGCGATCGAGTGGGCGGGCGAGGCGGTCGCGCGAGGCGCGGGCGAGCTGCTCGTGACCTCGATCGACGCGGACGGAACGCGGGCCGGGTACGACGTGGAGCTCACCCGCGCGATCGCAGCGTCGGTCGAGACGCCCGTGATCGCCTCGGGCGGGGCGGGGGAGGCCCGGCACCTCGCCGACGCCTTCGCGGCGGGAGCCGAGGCGGCGCTCGTCGCCTCGATCGTGCACGAGCGCCCGGAGCGGGTCGCCGAGTTGAAGGCCGAGCTGCGGGAGGCGGGATGGGACATCCGGATCTGACGCCGGCGATCGTGCAGGACGCCGGCAGCGGCCGCGTCCTGATGCTCGCCTGGATGGACGACGAGGCGCTGCGGCGAACGCGCGAGACCGGCGAGGCGTGGTTCTGGAGCCGATCGCGGCAGGAGCTGTGGCACAAGGGCGCGACCTCCGGCAACACGCTGGCGGTGGAAGAGCTGCGCGACGATTGCGACGGTGACGCGATTCTCCTCCGCGTCCGGCCGGCTGGACCGGCCTGCCACACCGGCGCCGAGTCGTGTTTCGCGCCGTGGCTCTGGCGCCGGATCAAGGAGCGCGAGCACGAGCGGCCGGAGGGCTCGTACGTCGTCTCGCTGCTCGACGACCCGGCGCTCGCTGCCCGGAAGGTGGGGGAGGAGGGAGTCGAGGCGGCGCTCGCCGGTGCAGGCGAGTCGGACGAGCGGCTGGTGGAGGAGGTCGCGGATCTGATCTTCCATGCCTACGCGCTGCTCGCCGCGCGCGGGGTCGAGCTGACTCAGGTCGAGGCCGAGCTGGGGAGCCGAATGCGCGACTAGTCGTTTTCGGGCTCGAGCGCGAGCAGGTCGTCGACCGTCTCGCGGCGGCGGATCAGCCGCGCGCCGCCCCCGCCGGCGAGCACGGCCGCCGGCCGCGGGACGCCGTTGTAGTTCGACGCCATCCCGAGCGTGTACGCCCCCGTGGCCGGGACGGCGATCAGGTCGCCCCGTCGGGGCTCCGGTAGCTCGGCCCGCTCGATCAGCACGTCACCCGACTCGCAGTGCTTGCCCGCGATCGTGAAGACATCGTCCGGCTTCTCGTCCGCGCGGTTCGCGAGCAACGCGGTGTAGCGCGCCTGGTAGAGCTGCGGGCGCGGGTTGTCGGACATGCCGCCGTCGATCGCAACGTACCGCCGGTCGCCCGCCCGCTTGACGGCGCCGACGCGGTAGAGCGTGAACGCCGTCGGCCCGACGAGCGCACGCCCGGGCTCCACGATCAGCCGCGGCGCCGGCAGCCCACGCATCAGCCAGTCCCGCGCGACGGAGGCCGCCACCGTCCGTACGAGCTCCTCGACCGGCGGTTCCAGCTCCGCTTGGACGTGGCGGATCCCGAAGCCGCCGCCGATGTCGATCACCTGCGGCATCCACTCGAGCTCGACCCGGCAGCGGTCGGCGAACTGGGCGAGCAGCGCCACCGAGAGCAGGTGCGCGCGCACATCGGCGAGCTGCGAGCCGACGTGGACGTGGAGTCCTTCGACCTCGAGACCGGCAGCGAGCGAGCTGCGCACCGCCTCGACGGCGTCGTCCTCGTCGAGGCCGAACTTGGAGCCTCGATGGCCGGTGCGGATCGCCTCGTGCGTCTCGGCCTCGACACCGGGAGTGACGCGGACGAGGACGCGGCGGACGCCCGCCTCGACTGCGCGCGCCGGCTCGTCGAGCGCGTCGAGGACGACGAGCGCGCCCGCCTCGGCGGCGGCGCGCAGCTCCTCGTCCGACTTGTTGTTCCCGTGCACGAGGAGGCGCTCGCCGTCGATCCCGGCGCGCTGCGCGAAGGTGAGCTCTCCCAGCGTCGAGACGTCCGCACCGAGGCCCTCCTCGGCGAGCAGCCGCATCAGCGCGACGTTCGGAAAAGCCTTCGTTCCGTAGACGACGAGCGCGTCGGGAACGGCACGCCGGAACATCCGCGCTCGCTCGCGCAGCGCCTGCTCGGCATAGACCACCAACGGCGTCCCGAACCGCTCCGCGAGGTCGGTGACGGGCACTCCGTCGAGCTCCAGCACGCCCGCCGCGATCCTGGTCCCGCCGGGGAACAGTGCTAGCATGGGCGCAAGTGAAGCAGCTTCTTTCCTAGAGCAGGAAGCCACCGCGGCGAGGTGCCGCGCGAGCTTCCCATGGGCCTCTCGCATGAGAGGCTTTTTTGTACCCGGAGACACACGATGACCGAGCGCTACGAGCCAAGAGAGATCGAGCGGAAGTGGCAGGCCGTGTGGGAGGACGCGCGAGCCTTCCACACGCCGAACCCCGAGCCCGGCCAGGCGGAGGGCGCGAAGACGTACGTGGTCGAGATGCTGCCGTATCCCTCGGGCGAGCTGCACATGGGGCATGTCCTCAACTACACGATCGGCGACGTCGTCGCCCATCTGCGCCGACGGCGCGGCTACCGCGTGCTGCGCCCGATGGGCTACGACGCGTTCGGCCTCCCCGCGGAGAACGCCGCTATCCGCGACGGCGTGCATCCGCGCATCAGCACCGAGCGCAACATCGCCGCGATCCGGGATCAGATGCGCCGCATGGGCTGGGCGATGGACTGGGACCGCGAGATCTCGACGCACGAGCCCGAGTACTACCGCTGGACGCAATGGCTGTTCCTCCGCTTCTACGAGCGCGGCCTCGCCTATCGGAAGCAGGGACTGGTCAACTGGTGCCCGGTCGACCAGACGGTGCTCGCGAACGAGCAGGTGATCGACGGCCACTGCGAGCGCTGCGGCGCCGAGGTCGAGGCCAAGAACCTGACCCAGTGGTACTTCAAGATCACCAACTACGCCGACGCGCTGCTCGACGAGATGGATCTGCTCGAGGAGTGGCCGGAGCGCGTCCTGACGATGCAGCGCAACTGGATCGGGCGCTCCGCAGGCGCGCGCGTACGCTTCCGCGTCGCCGATTCCGGCGAGGAGTTGCCGGTCTTCACGACCCGACCGGACACGCTCTTCGGCGCCACCTTCTTCGTGCTGGCGCCCGAGCACCCACTCCTCCCGCAGCTGACGGACTCCGAGGAGGTGCGCGAGTACGTTCGCCATGCCGGCGCGCGCTCGGCGGTGGAGCGCGAGAAAAAGGAGAAGGACGGCGTCTTCACCGGCCGCTACGCGATCAATCCGGTCAACGGCGAAGAGATCCCGATCTGGGTCGCCGACTACGTGCTGATGGAGTACGGCTCGGGTGCGATCATGGCCGTCCCCGCCCACGACGAGCGCGACCACGCTTTCGCGGAGAAGTATGGGCTCGAGATCCGGCCCGTCGTCCTGCCGGCGGACGGGGAGGTCGAGGAGGGCGCGGCCTTCGTCGCGCACACCGACGACGAGGTGCTCGCCAACTCGGGCGAGTTCACGGGCATGCCGAGCCCGGAGGCGAAGCAAGCGATCGTGGAGTGGCTCGCCGAGCGCGGCCAGGCCGAGGCGACGATCGGCTATCGCCTCCGCGACTGGCTGCTCTCACGCCAGCGCTACTGGGGCGCCCCGATTCCGATCGTCCACTGCGAGCGCTGCGGTGAGGTCCCTGTGCCCGACGACCAGCTGCCGGTGGTGCTGCCCGAGGTCGACGAGTTTCTGCCGAAGGGCCGCTCTCCGCTGGCCACGGCGGAAGACTGGGTCAACGTCGACTGCCCGAAGTGCGGCGGGCCGGCGAGTCGTGAGACCGACACGATGGACACCTTCGTCGACTCGTCCTGGTACTTCATCCGCTACACCGACCCGAGGAACGACACGGAGCCGTTCGCACGCGAGATCGCCGATTATTGGCTGCCCGTCAACCAGTACATCGGCGGCGTCGAGCACGCGATCCTGCACCTCCTCTACGCGCGCTTCTTCACCAAGGTGATGCAGGAGATGGGTCTCGTCGGCTTTCGCGAACCATTCGCGCGGCTGTTCAACCAGGGAATGATCCACAAGGACGGCGCGAAGATGTCCAAGTCGAAGGGCAACACCGTCGACCCGCTCGCGCTGGCCGACCGCTACGGCGCCGACTCCGTTCGGACGTTCACGCTCTTCCTCGGCCCGGCGGATCAGGACATGGAGTGGCACGACTCCGGGATCGAGGGTGTGTGGCGGTTCTACAACAAGCTCTGGCGCGTCGTACTCGAACAGGCCGAGCGGCCGCGTGTGGCGCAGCCGTCCAGCCCGCTCGCGCAGAAGGCGCACGAGACGATTGCGAAGGTGACGGACGACATCGACCGGCGCTTTGCGTTCAACACGCCGATCGCCGCCGTGATGGAGCTGGTGAACGAGATCGCGCGCGCACCCGAAGACCCGGCTGCTCGCTTCGCAGCCGAGACGGCGGTCTCGCTGATCCAGCCCTACGGGCCTCACATCGCCGAGGAGCTGTGGCAGCGTTTGGGTGGGGAGCGGCTGTGGGAGCAGCCGTGGCCCGAGGCCGATCCCACGCTGCTCGAGCGCGAGACGGTCGAAGTCGTCCTGCAGGTGAACGGCAAGCTGCGCGACCGCCTGCAGGTGCCGGCGTCGATCGCCGACGAGGAGCTCGTGGCCTTGGCGCGTGCGTCGGAGAAGGTGCAGGCGCACTTGAACGGGGGCGAGCCGCGAAAGACGATCGTCGTCCCGGGCAAGCTCGTGAACTTTGTGATCTAACGCCCGGGTCGGGTGTCGCTGAAACCGGCACGAAGTTGGTGCAGAGGCGTTTGTCTCTTGTGACGGGTTTCCCGGCACGCTCGAGACATGCCCTCCATGCCCGTGTCGCGCCGGCGGGCGCTCCTCCTCGCTGCGGCCGCGCTCGTGCTGCTGGCCGTGGCCGGGCGCACGCTGGCCGGCGCGGGTGCCGCCAGGGAGCGACCTGCCGAACGACTCGTCGCCGAGGCGCCTGCGGCCGCACCGAAGCTCGTCGTCCATGTCGCCGGCGCCGTCCGGCGACCCGGGCTGTACCGGCTGGCCGAGGGCAAGCGCGTCGCCGACGCGGTCGCCCGTGCGGGCGGAGCGACCGCGCCGGCCGACACCGCAGCGATCAACCTCGCTGCGCCGCTCGCAGACGGGATGCAGGTGGTCGTGCCGCGGCGGGTCCCGGGTGCGCCCGGGAAGGCGGTCGGCGGACGCGTCAGTCTCAGCTCTGCGACCGCGGCCGAGCTGGACGCGCTGCCGGGGATCGGCCCCGTCACCGCCCAGAAGATCCTCGACTATCGCGCCGAGCACGGGGGCTTCCGCTCCGTTGACGATCTCGACGCGATCCCGGGAATCGGGCCGGCCCGCGTCGAGCAGCTCCGAGAGGTTGCGTCGCCCTGATCGCACGCGCCTGGCCGACCCTGCTCGTTCTCTCCGCCTGCATCGGCCTCTCGCTCGCGAATGCCGTGCGTCTGCCGCTGCTCGCCGTCGTAGCCGTCGCGGCAGCCGCAGCTGTGGCGGCGAGTGTCCCGGGAACTCGCTTGGCGGCGTTTGCGGGAGCTCTGCTCCTCGCCGGCTGGTGGTGGGGGAGCGTGCGGCTCGATGCGCTCGACGAGAGCGTGCTCCTGCCCGAAGTCGGCCGGTCAGCTGCGGTCACGGCGGTCGTGACCGGGCCGGTGCGGAGATCGACCTTCGCCCTCCGCATCCCTGCCGAGGTGCGCCGCTTCGGCGGACGCTCCCTGCGCGAGCGAGTGCTGCTCGAGTTGCCGCTCGGCCGCTCACCGCCGCAGGGAGCCATCCTCGCGCTTCGAGCGACCGTGTCCGCGCCACGCGGGCCGGAGGACGGCTTCGACGAGCGCGGCTGGCTCGCCCGCCGCGGCGTGCACGTGCTCCTGCAAGGGCGGAGCTGGGAGATCAGCGGCCGCCGGGGTGGGATCGGCGGTGTCTCGGATCGCCTCCGCGCGCATGTGGCGCGCGCAATCGCCCCTGGGCTCGGAGGCGAGCGGCGCGCCGTCCTGGCAGGCATCGTGCTCGGCGAGGACGAAGGGCTCTCCGACGAGCTCCGCGACGAGTTCAAGGCCTCAGGGCTCTATCACCTCCTGGCCGTCTCGGGCCAGAACATCACCTTCCTGGCCCTCGGTGTGCTCGGACTGGCGTGGCTGCTCGGGATCCCGCGTCTCGCGGCCGAGGCAACGGCGATCGCGGCGATCGCGGCATACGTCCTCGCGGTGGGCTGGCAGCCGTCGGTCGTGCGCGCCGGGGTGGCAGGAGGCCTCGCCTCACTTGCCTGGCTGCTCTCACGCCCGCGCGACCGCTGGCACTTCCTCGCGCTCGGAGCCGCCGTGCTGCTGGCATGGACGCCGGCGAGCCTGCTCGAGCCAGGTTTTCAGCTCTCGTTCGCGGCGGTCACGTCGATCTTCGTGCTCCTGCCGCGGCTCCGGCTGGCGCTCGAGGGCTACCCGCTCAGC
Source organism: uncultured Gaiellaceae bacterium (assembly GCA_963789355.1). Lineage (GTDB taxonomy): Bacteria > Actinomycetota > Thermoleophilia > Gaiellales > Gaiellaceae > Gaiellasilicea. The sequence continues at coordinate 69,338 of CAWBKK010000006.1, read as the reverse complement.
ACCTGGCTGCGCGAAGCGGTTGCGGTCTCCACCGCCTGCGGTGCAGCCACGGCTCCGATCCTCTGGCTCCAGTTCGGCAGCGTGCCGGTCTACTCGCTGCCGGCGAACGCCCTCGTGACCCTGGCGATCGGGCCGCTGCTCGGGCTCGCCCTCGTCGGCTCCTTGATCGAGCCGGTTCTGCCCACCGCCGCGCTCGCGCTCGGCTGGCTGAACGGCTGGCTCGCGGCGTACATCGCCGAGTGCGCAGGCCTGATCGGCGGGCTCCCGTTCGCCCAGGTCGGTTCCGGCACGGCGGTCTGCGTACTGCTGGGAACGCCCGTCCTGCTCCTCGCCCTGCAGCGCCTTCCGCGCTGGCGGCGCCCGCTTGCCGTCGCGAGCATGGCGGCACTCGCACCGGCGCTCCTCGTCTGGCAGTTGCTGCCGGAGGCGCCCCTGCCCCCGCCGACCGGGCTGAGAATCAGCTTCCTCGATGTCGGCCAGGGTGACGCGATCCTGCTCCAGGTACCGGAGGGCGCCGTCCTCGTCGACCAGGGCCCACCCGAGGCGGACGTCGCGCGGCAGCTGCGGGGGCTCGGTGTCCGCCGGCTCGCGGCGCTCGTTCTGACCCACCCGCAACGGGATCACATCGGCGGCGCGGAAACGGTTCTGCGACGCGTTGCCGTCGATCGCGTCCTCGATCCACTCCTCGCGGTCTCCGGTCCGTACGAACGGGCGGCCCTGGCCATGGCCTCCGACCGCGGCGTGCCGGTGGTCGAGACGCGTGCCGGCGAGGGTTTCCGGCTCGGGCGCCTCCGGCTTCGCGTTCTCTGGCCCGACAGGCCGGGAACGACCGCGGACGATCCGAACCTGCTGCCGATCGTGATGCTGGCGAGCTACGGCGAGGTGGACACGTTGCTGACCGCAGATGCTGAGACGGAGGTGACTGCGCGGCTGCTCTCGACGCCGATCGAGATCCTCAAGGTCGCCCACCACGGCTCCGCCGATCCCGGGCTCGCGGCCGAGTTGCACCAGTTGCGGCCGGACGTCGCCGTCATCTCCTGCGGGCGCAACAACGACTACGGCCACCCGACGGCGTCGACCCTCGCCGCCCTCCGCCAGAGCGCCGGCCTGCGTCTCTACCGCACCGACGAGGATGGTCGAGTCGTCCTCGAGTCGGACGGACGGCGGATCTCGGTTCGGACCGACCGTTGAGTAGGGTGGCGCCATGGCCGAGTCGCCCGCGCTCAAACCGGTCTACTTGCTCACAGGCAGCGACCGCCCCAAGATCGAGACCGCGCTCGCGCGGCTTCGCCGTCACTTCGAGCCCGAGGCGACCGAGATCGTCAGCGCCCAGGAGGTGTCGGGTGCCGAGACCGCCGCCCTCTGCAACGCGGGCAGCCTCTTCGGCGACGCACGGCTCGTCCTCGTGGAGGGTATCGACGGCCGTCGCACCACCGAGGGCAGGCTCGCGAACGGCTGGAAGGCCGCCGACGTGAAAGCCGTGGAGGAGTATCTCGCCTCACCCGCGCCGAACACGGTCCTCGCGCTCGTCGCCGAGGAGCTGAAGAAGGACGCGCCGCTGGCCAAGGCCTGCGCGAAAGCGGGCGACATGCTCACGTTCGCCGTCGTGAAGAAGAAGGCCGACGCGTGGGTCGCCGAACGGTTCAAGCAAGCCGGTGTCCGCGCCGAGCCGGAGGCGGTTGCGGCGCTCGTCCAGCTGGTCGGCGAGGACTTCCACCAGCTCGCCAACGAAGTTGACAAGCTCGCTCTCTGGGCAGGGGACGAGCCGATCGGGGAGCACGAGGTGGAACAGCTCGTCGCGGCCGTCGCCGAGACGCCGACCTTCGAGCTCACCGATGCCTGGGCGCAGCGTGACCTCGGCCGCACGCTCGCTGCCACGGAGACGATCTTCGAGCGCGAAGGCAGGCCCCGCCGCGACACCGCGCCACGGCTGGCGGGCGCGCTCGGCAACCATCTCTCGTTCATGCGCCGCTGCCAGCGGCTCGCGGCCGAGGGCGTTCGCGCCCGCGACGCCGCTACGACCCTGAAGCGCCATCCCTTCTACGTCGAGAAGGTGTTCGGCCAGGCCGCCAACTTCGGCGAGGAGGAGCTGCGAACGGCGGTCGTTCGGCTTGCCGGGCTCGACCATGCCCTCAAGGGCGGCAGCAAGCTCGCGCCCGATCTCGAGCTCCAGCGAGCGCTGATCGACCTCAGAGTCGAGAGCTAGGAGGCGTCGCCGGCGACGAGCCGGGCAGCCCGCGACTTCTTGCGACCGGCCGTGTTCTTGTGCAGCGCGCCGTGCGAAGCGGCCTTGTCGATCATCCGCGTCAGCTCGAGATGCTCGGTGGCGACCGCGTCCTTGTCGCCCTCGGAGACCGCGGCTTCGAGACGCTTCGTCAGCGTCTTCACCGTCGAGCGGTAGCGCAGGTTCTCCTCGCGCTGGCGCTCGGAGATGCGAACGCGCTTTTTCTGCTGCTGAATATTCGCCATGTCGAAGAAAGGCCCGCACTCGGCGGGCGCGCAAAATCGTAGCAGACCCCACTCCTATACTCGGTGCCGTGGAGACGCGGGCCCAGGCACGGAGGCTCGCGTGGTCGACGGCGATCTTCTCGGCAGCGACGGGGCTCTCGCGCGTCCTCGGCCTCGTGCGCGAGATCGTCGCCGCCAACTACTTTGGCGCCCGCGGCCCGATCAACGCGTTCACGATCGCCTTCCAGATCCCGAACCTCGTCCGTGCGCTCGTCGCCGACGCGGCGCTCTCGTCCGCGTTCGTCCCCGTGTTCAGCGAGCTGCTCGAGAAAGGGGAGCGAGCGCGAGCCTGGCGGGTCGCGTCGACCGTCTTCTGGCTCTTCCTCCTGATCGTCGGGGGAATCACCGCGCTCTTCGTCCTGCTCGCGCCGGTCTTGATGCCGCCGCTCACGGACGCCTACGACGACCTGGCCGTGACGCTCTCCCAGATCCTCTTTCCGATCGTTGTCTTGATCGGGCTCTTCGGGATCGTCACCGGGATCCTGAACAGCTACGACCAGTTCTCGATCCCCGCGCTGACGCCCGTCTTCTGGAACGTCGCGATCATCGTCGGCCTCGTCGTCGGCGTGCCGCGGGCGGACACGGACAGCGGCAAGCTCTACGTCTACGCCGGTTCGATCGTCGCCGGCACGGTGATCCAGCTGCTGTTGCCGCTGCCGTGGCTGCGCGGACTCGACGGGCGTCTCCGGCTGGCGCTCGACGTCCGCGATCCGGCTGTCAAGCAGGTCTTCAAGCTGATGGGGCCGGTGATGCTCGGGCTCGGCCTGATCAACGTCAACGCCGTGATCGGCACTGTCTTCGCCTCCAAGCTGATCGACCCGACGATCGCACCGAACGCGATCGACAAGGCCTTCCGCGTCTACATGCTGCCCCAGGGGATGTTCTCGGTCGCAGTCGCGACGATCCTGTATCCGTCGCTGGCTCGCCTGGCGACACGGGGCGACCTCGGCGGCTTCCGCGCCACGGTCTCGACCGGCCTCCGTCAGATCAACTTCCTGCTGATCCCGGCCGGCGTCGTCTCCGCGGTTCTGGCCGAGCCGATCATCCGGCTGCTCTACGAGCGCGGTGCGTTCGAGCCCGATCAGACGCGCGTCGTCGCCGGTGCGCTCGCTGCGTTCTCGCTCGGGCTGACCTTCAACGGGATGATGCTGATGCTGAATCGCGGCTTCTTCAGCCTCCAGGCGCCGTGGGTCCCGACGTTCGTCGCCCTCGCGGTCGTCGCGTTGAACACGGCGCTCTACGCCGCCCTCTACCGCGTCGGCGTCTGGGGCATCCCGCTCGCGATCTCGCTCGCGAACATCGCGGGGGTCGCACTCCTCTTCGCCGCGCTGCGGCGTCGCGCGGGACCCATCGACCTACGCGACGACGATCCGATCGTTCCTACTCGTCACCGTTGCATCCGCGCTGCTCGCCGCCGTTGCCTACGGCGTCTGGCGACTCCTCGACGACGCGCTCGGGCGATCATTCCTCGGCCAGCTCGGCTCGCTCGGAACGGCGCTGCTGGTCGGCGGCGCCGCCTATCTGATCGTGTGCCGGGCGCTGCGGGTGCCCGAGCTTGCGACGCTACTCTCCCTGCGAGGCCGTTCGCGCCAAGGCTGATCACGCATGGACCAGGACAAGATCCGCAACTTCTCGATCATCGCCCACATCGACCATGGGAAGTCGACGCTGGCCGATCGGATCCTGCAGGCGACCGACACCGTCGCCGACCGCGACATGAAGGAGCAGCTGCTCGACTCGATGGAGCTCGAGCGCGAGCGCGGAATCACGATCAAGGCGCAGGCCGTCCGCGTGCTCTGGAAGGGCCACCAGCTGAATCTGATCGACACGCCGGGCCACGTCGACTTCACGTACGAGGTCTCGCGCTCGCTCCAGGCGTGCGAAGGAGCGCTGCTCGTCGTCGACGCGGCGCAGGGGATCGAGGCGCAGACACTCGCGAACGCGTATCTGGCGATCGAGAACAACCTCGAGATCGTCCCGGTCGTGAACAAGATCGACCTGCCCCAGGCCGATCCGGACGGTGCCGCCGCCGAGGTCGCCGACCTGATCGGCGACGATCCGGATCGCGTTCTCCGCATCTCCGCCAAGACCGGCCAGGGCGTGGAGGAGGTGCTCGACGCGATCATCGAGCGAATCCCGGCTCCCGACGGCGCCGCCGATGCGCCCGCTCGCGCGCTCATCTTCGACTCCTCCTACGACCAGTACCGCGGCGTCGTCGCGTTCGTCCGCGTCGTCGACGGCCGCTTCGAGACTCGTGATGCGGTCCGTGCGATGGCGCAGGGGACACGCTTCGAAGCGGAGGAGCTCGGCTTCCTCTCGCCCGAGCGGCGCCCCGTGAAGGCGCTCGTCGCCGGCGAGGTCGGCTACGTCATCACCGGACTCAAGGACGTCTCCAAGCTTCGAGTTGGCGACACGCTCACCGCCGAGAAGCGCCCTGCGGCCGAGCCGCTGCCCGGGTACAAGGAAGTCAAGCCGATGGTCTTCTCCGGCCTGTTCCCGACCGACTCGGACGAGTATCCAGAGCTTCGCGACGCGCTCGAGCGGCTGAAGCTGAACGACGCCGCGCTTTTCTACGAGCCGGAGACCTCGCAGGCGCTCGGCTTCGGCTTCCGCTGCGGTTTCCTCGGGCTGCTGCACATGGAGATCGTTCGCGAGCGGCTCGAGCGAGAGTTCGACCTCGACCTGATCGTGACCGCGCCGAACGTCGCCTACCGCGTCCAGGAGCGGAACGGCAACTGGGTCGAGGTGCACAACCCCGCCGACATGCCGGTCGAGATCGAAGCGGCCGAGGAGCCGTACATCAAGGCTTCGGTGATCGTCCCGAAGGAGTACGTCGGGGCCGTGATGGAGCTCAACAACGAGCGCCGGGGCAAGTTCGACCACATGGAGTACCTCTCCGAGGAGCGGGTGCACCTCACCTACGAGCTGCCATTGGGCGAGATCGTGCTCGACTTCTACGACCAGCTCAAGTCGAGAACGCGGGGCTACGCGAGCTTCGACTACGACCTCGCCGGGTTCCGGCCCGGCAACGTCGTCAGAGTGGACGTCCTCGTCGGCGGGGAGCAGGTCGATGCGCTCTCGTTGATCATCCACCGCGACTTCGCCTACGAGCGAGGCAGGCTGCTCGTCGAGCGGCTGCGCAAGGAGATCCCGCGCCAGATGTTCGACGTCGCGATCCAGGCCGCGATCGGCGCGCGGATCATCGCGCGAGAGACGGTCAAGGCGCGTCGCAAAGACGTGCTCGCCAAGTGCTACGGCGGCGACATCAGCCGCAAGCGGAAGCTCCTCGAGAAGCAAAAGAAGGGCAAGAAGCGGATGAAGCAGGTCGGCGGTGTCGAGGTGCCGCAGGAGGCGTTCCTCGCTGTGCTCAATCTGGACGAGCGGAGCAAGTGAGCGCGGTGAACCGGCACGCAACCGGCACACCTGGGTCACACACCCGTGACGGATCGACGCGTAGCGTTCCGGAAGGGGGCAATCGCGCCCCCAGCCCGGGGGCTGGACCGGGCGCGCGCCACCTCTACGTTCACCTCCCCTTCTGCGCCCACCGTTGCGGCTACTGCGACTTCGTCACCGTCACAGGCCACGACGGCGAGCACGGCGGTTACGTGGACGCGCTGCTGGCGGAGCTCGAGCTCGAGCGGGGCCTGCTCGCGGCGGACGTCGAGACGGTCTTCATCGGCGGAGGCACGCCCACGTTCACCGAACCGGCCGCGCTCGCTCGCCTGCTCGCGGCGCTTCCGCCTGCAGCGGAGACGACGGTCGAGGCGAATCCAGAGACGGTGACGCCTGACCTGGCTGCGTTGCTCCAGGAGCACGGCGTCGATCGTGTCTCGCTTGGAGCGCAGAGCTTCCAGGCCCATCTGCTGGCGACCCTCGAGCGACGAGCGAGCCCCGACGACGTTCGGGGCGCCGTCGGCATGCTCCGCACAGCCGGCTTCGCCAACGTCTCCCTCGACCTGATCTACGGGATCCCCGGTCAGAGCGTCGACGACCTCGGGCGCGATCTTGCCGAGGCGATCGCGCTCGAGCCGGAGCACCTCTCCTGCTACGAGCTCGAGGCGAAGCCCGGCACGCGCTTCACGCACACCCACGGCGGCGAGCTCGAGCGGCAGGCAGAAGCGATGGAGGACTACTTCGAGCGTGTCGTCGAGACGCTCACCGGGGCCGGCTACCGCTGGTACGAGACGGCGAACTTCTGCCGCACCGCCGACGGCCGCGACCTGCGTGCCCGGCACAACCTCGGCTACTGGCTCGGTCGCGACTACCTCGGCGTCGGCGTCGGCGCCGTCTCGACCGTGGGTGGCCTGCGCTGGCGAAACGCGCCGAGCCTGCCGCGCTATCTCGCCGCGCTCGGGCGCGGCGATCGCCCCCACCGTGAGCTCGAGCACCTGGAGCCGGAGACGGCCGCGCGTGAGCGCGTCATGCTCGGGCTTCGCCTCGACGAGCCGCTCGGGCTGGACGACCTCGAGACCGTCGTCGACGGCGACGCGCTCGCCAGGCTCCGGCGACACGGGCTGATCGAACCAACAGCCGACACGCTCGAGCTCACTCGCCGGGGCCGTTTCCTCGGTGGCGGCGTCACTGCCGAGCTGTTACTCGATAGCTAGAATTTCCCTGCAAATGAGCGAGATCAGTGAGCGCAAGCGAGACCTCCTCCGCCGCCTGGTGGAGGAGTACGTCGCCACCGGCGAGCCCGTCGGCTCGAAGACCCTCGTCGAGCGCTCCGGCCTGCCCGTCTCCTCGAGCACGGTGCGCAACGAGCTCGCCGAGCTCGAGTCGCTCGGCCTACTCACCCACCCGCACACTTCGGCCGGCCGGATCCCGACCGACGCGGGCTACCGCTTCTACGCCGAGGGCGTCCTCGAGCGCCAGGAGACGAGGCCGCCGCGCTTCCCGCTCGACCTGACGTCCATGCGCAGCGAGGTCGAGGACGCGCTCCAGTCGACCACCGAGATGCTGAGCCAGGTGACGCACCTGCTCGCGCTCGTGTCCGCCCCGGGGCTCGAGACCGCGTCGGTCCGCCACGTCGAGGTGCTGCTGCTGCAGCCGTCGGTGGTGATGGTCGTGACGATCACCTCCAGCGGCGGCGTCGCCAAGAAGCTGATCACCTTCGACCGCGCTGTCGACCAGGGCCTCGCGGCCTGGGCGAACGAGTACCTGAACGAGCGGCTCGTCGGGGTCGGGATCGGCACGCACGTCCTGCGGAAGCGGATCGACGACCCGGGACTTCCGGCGCGCGAGCGAGCGTTCATCGACGCGCTGCGCCCGGCGTTGATCGACCTCGCCGCCCCCACGGCCCAGACGCTCTACGTCGGCGGCGCCGCCTCACTGCTCGATGACGTCCGCGCCGACGAGCTCGAGGCCTGCCGCCGCCTGCTCTCGGTGCTCGAGAAGCGCGCCGCGGTGCTCGAGCTGATGACGGAGTCGTTCGACGTCCGCCGCCCGTACGTCCGCGTTGGGCTCGACCACCCGGGCCTGCACGACGTCTCCCTCGTCGGTGTCACCTACGGGCTGCCGACCCGGACGCTCGGCTCGATCGGCCTCCTCGGCCCGGTCCGAATGGATTACGACAAGGCCGTCCGGACCGTTCGCGCCGCCGCCTTCGAGCTCTCGCGCCTCGTCGAGACGGCGTACGAGGAGGACTGACCGCCCCGCTACGCTTCGGCGCATGGCCACGGCGGAACGTGACTACTACGAGCTGCTCGGCGTCGAGCGCACAGCGACCGACGCCGAGATCAAGAAGGCGTTTCGCAAGCTCGCCCGCGAGCTGCACCCCGATGTGAACGGGGAAGCCGACGCGCAGGAGCGCTTTCGCGCGGTCGCCCAGGCGTACGAGGTGCTCTCTGACGCCGAGCGCCGCAAGCTCTACGACCAGTACGGACACGCCGGCCTGAAGCGCGGCGGCTACGCACCGAGCGACTTCGCCTTCTCGAACCTGAGCGACATCTTCTCGGCCTTCTTCGGCGACGATCTCTTCGGGCGCAACCGCGGCGGACGGGCGCGCGGCGGCGATGTCGGCGCCGCGATCGCGATCGAGCTCGCCGATGCCTTCACCGGGGTCGAGCGGACCGTCGAGATCGAGGTCGCCGCCACCTGCGAGGTCTGCGACGGCGAAGGCGCCGAGCCCGGAACGGAGCGCGTCACCTGCCAGACGTGCGCCGGCCGGGGCCAGCTGCAGCAGGTCTCGCGCAGCGTCTTCGGCGAGTTCGTTCGCACCCAACCGTGTCCGACCTGCCTGGGCGCCGGCACGGTGGTCGAGACGCCCTGCAGCGCCTGCGACGGCAACGGCCGCACGATCGAGACGAAGGAGCTCGAGGTCGAGATCCCAGCCGGGATCCACGATGGCCAGCGGATCCGGATCCGCGGCGCCGGCCACTCGGGCGCGAACGGCGGCCCGCCCGGCGACGCCTACGTCGAGGTCCGCGTTGCGCGCGACCAGCGCTTCGAACGGGACGGCGACGACATCCTCTCCGAGGTCGACCTGACGATCGTCCAGGCCGCCCGCGGCGCACAGCTGTCCGTCCCGACGCTCGAGGGCGAGATCCAGCTCGAGTTCGAGCCCGGCACCCAGCCCGGCGCGGTGCGCGTCCTCCGCGGCAAGGGGATGCCGTCACTGGAGCGCTCCGGCCGCGGCGACCATCGCGTCCTCGTCAACGTCAGCGTTCCGCGGCGACTGACCGACGAGCAGCGCGACCTCCTGGAGCGCTTCGAGGAGCTGTCCGGCGAGGACACGTACCGGCGCGACGAGGGCTTCTTCGAGAAGCTCAGGAACGCGATCCGCTGACGCTGCTCCGGCGCGTGTCGATCACCGTCCCCGATGCCCGGGCGGAGGAGGCGCGCGCCGTCATGCTGGAGCTCTTCCCCGAGGGTTTCGAAGAGACGGCTTTCGCGGAGCTCGGCGGCGATGGGTCGATCGAGCTGGCGGCGTACACGAACGCGGCCGGGGAGGAGCGGATCTGGCAGGCGTTCGGCGGCGCCGCGTCGTCCGACGTCGAGGAGGACTGGCAGGACCGCTGGCGCCAGTTCCACAAGCCGGTCCGCGTCGGCTCGCTCTGGATCGGGCCGCCGTGGGAGACGCCCGACCCGGGCGCGATCGCGGTCGTGATCGACCCGGGCCGCGCCTTCGGCACGGGCGGGCATCCGACGACGCAGCTCTGCCTCGAGCTGCTGGAGCGCGAGCCGCGGGGCAGCGTCCTCGACATCGGCTGCGGGTCCGGCGTGCTCTCGATCGCCGCGGCCAAGCTCGGCTTCGCGCCCGTGCGAGCGTTCGACTTCGACCCGCAGGCCGTCGAGGCGACCGAGCGGAACGCCGCCGACAACGGCGTCATGGTCGAGGTGGCCCAGGCCGATCTGCGCGAGGACGATCTGCCCGACGCCCGGCTGGCACTCGCGAACATCGCCGCCGAGGCGGTCGTCGCGCTCGGGCCGAGGCTCCGCGCCGGCCGCGCGATCACGTCCGGCTATCTCGTCTCGGACGAGCCCGAGCTCGAGGGGTATCGACTCGACCGCCGCGTCCAGTCGGGCGGCTGGGCTGCGGACCTGCACGTGCGTCAGTAGCCTTTCGCCCTCATGGCGAGCTTCTCCGTCCGCTTCCTCGGCTGCAAGGTGTCCCAGACCGACGCGCAGACGCTGCGCGAGCGGCTCGTTCGCGACGGGCACAACGAAGTCGCCTGCAGCGGCGACGTCGCGGTCGTCAACACCTGCTGCGTCACGAACGAGGGCCTCGCGAAGTCCCGCCGGGCGGCCGCCCGGGCAGCCCGCTCCCACGGGCACGTCTACGTCACCGGCTGCGGCGCCAGGCTCTCCGAGACCGCGTTCGCCGGGTTGCCCGCGAACGTCACCGTCGTCGCGGGCCAGATCGACGAGGCTGTGGAGACGGTCGCCGGCGACGTCGGCGCGATCGGCTGCGTCCAGGCCGACGCGCGGCTCGACCGCATCCGCGCGTTCGTGAAGATCCAGGACGGCTGCTCGTTCTCGTGCGCGTTCTGCGTGATCCCGCTCGTCCGCGGCGCCACCCGGAGCCGCGGCGCCGACGCGGTCCTGACCGAGATCCGCCGCCGCGTCGCCCAGGGCCACCGCGAGATCGTCCTCACCGGCGTCAACCTCGGCTGCTTCCGCGACCGCGCCGCGGGCATGACGCTCGCCGGGCTGATCCGCGCCGCCGGAGCGGTCGACGGCGTCGAGCGGCTGCGACTCTCCTCGATCGAGATCAATCACGTCGACGACGAGCTCGTCGCCGCGCTGCTCGAGACGCCGGTCGTCGGCCCGCACCTGCACGTGCCGCTCCAGTCCGGCGACGACGGCGTCCTCCGAGCGATGGCGCGCCGCTACTCGGTCGAGACCTACCTGCGCAAGCTCGAGCCGCTCGCCGGCTTCAACCTCACGGCCGACGTGATCGTCGGCTTCCCGGCCGAGGACGACGCCGCCTTCGAACGCACGCTCGAGACGGTGCGGATCGCTCGGCTGACGAAGGTGCACGTCTTCCCCTATTCGCCCAGGCCGGGCACGCGCACGGCGGACGACGACACCGTCCCGCCCGAGGTGAAGAAGGAGCGGAGCGCCCGGCTGCGGGCGCTCTCCGACGAGGCCTGCCGCGCCCGCTGGGCGGCGAAGATCGGTCGCGATGACGTCGTCCTCGTCGACCGCCCCGGCCGCGGCTACGGCGCCGACTACTCCCCCTGGCTCGTCGAGGCGCCGGTGGGCGAGCTCGTGCGCGTCCGCGGGCGCGCCGTCACAGAGGAAGGGGTGCTCGCGGATGTCGCGTGACGACTGCCTCTTCTGCAAGCTCGCCCGCGAGGGCGACCACGTCGCCAAGACCGACGGCTTCGTCGCGATCCGCGACATCAACCCGCAGGCCGAGACGCACCTGCTCGTGCTCCCCGAGCGCCACGTCGACACCTTCCGCGACGTCTCCGCGTTCCCGCCCGACGAGGCGAAGCGGATGCTCGAGTTCGTCGCCGAGGTGGCGCGGGACGCCGGCCTGACCGACTACCGCGTCGTCGTCAACGTCGGCCCGGGCGGCGGCCAGACCATCTTCCACCTGCACTGGCACGTCCTGGGTGGGAAGATCCACCGTGCCGATGCCACAGTGATGCCCGGATGACGCTCATTGCCGAGATCAAGAAGCACCTCGAGGACGCGATGCGCGAGGGGGACACCGCGCGCCGCGACGCGCTGCGCCTGATCCTCTCCAGCCTCCAGGGCGCAGAGAAGGAGCTGCAGCGGCCGCTCCACGAGGACGAGGAGCTGCAGGTGCTCCAGCGCGAGCGGAAGAAGCGGCTCGAGGCGGCCGAGGCCTTCCGCAACGCCGGCCGCGAGGAGCAGGCCGACAAGGAAGAGGACGAGCTCGACGTGCTCGAGGAGTTCATGCCCGAGCCGATCTCCGAGGACGACCTCGAGGCGATCGTCGACGACGTGATCGCCGAGGTCGGGGCCACGAGCATGCGCGACATCGGCCGGGTGATGGCGGACGTGATGCCGCAGGTCGCAGGCCGCGCGGACGGCTCGGCCGTGAGCCAGATCGTCCGCGAGAAGCTCGCCTAGCCGCTAGTCGGGCGGCGCGTCGGCGAGCAGGTCGAAGTCGCCCGCCAGGACGCGGTCGATCCTGCCGGTGCGCAGCCCGGAGGCGTCGCGAACGAGGGGAGACGGCTCGTGCCGGTACCGCCTCACGATCGCCGGTTCCCGCCGCTCGGCCGGCGGCGACCCGTTCCCGCCGTGCCCGGTCGGCTCGACGTCGACGACCACGGTGACGCGGTCGAAGGAGCGATCGTCCGCGTGCGGCAGCTCGAGCACGTGCATCCCGACCTCCGGCTTCAGCAGCGTGTAGGCGCCGAGCCCCGCGACCTCGAGCACGACCGCGCCGTCGTCGGCGTTCCTGCGGACGCGCATCCCCCGGCCGTCCGCCCAGCCGATGTACATGGTCGCGAGCTCCTCCACGAACCTCCCGCAGGCGTCCGTGTCCTCTGCCTTGCCCGCCCGGACCGTGATCGTCGCGTCGCTCGCCTCGCGCGCGTCGAGGCCGGCGAGAGCAGCGGCGAGCACGTGGAGGCGGGTCGCCAGCAGCTGGAGCAGCTCACGTGAGTGCGCCTCGCGCCCGGAGGAGAGGCGGGCAGCGAGCCGCTCGGCAGTGGCCGTCGCGGCACCAAGCCGGTCGAGGTACTCGATCAGGCCCAGCACCTGGTGCCGCTCCTCCGACTGCCAGAAGGCCGGGTTGCGCGCCGCCGCCAGCGCGTCCTGCTTCGGCTCGTCCCAGGAGCGGACGCGCTCGACGAGCGGTGTGAGCGCGCTCCGGAGAAAGGCGGCCTCGGCCTCGGTTCCCTCCGGTTCGAGCGCGAGCCGCCCGAGGGTCAGGTCGGTCCGGGAGGTGGGCCTGGCCGCCGGGACGGGTTCCGGCTCGCCCGCGTCCGGATCGACGAAGACGACGTCGAGGCCGGTCCCGTCGCGGGCGGTGATGAACAGGAACTGATCCCCCTCGGGGAACTGCCGCTCGACGATCGCGGTCGCGATCCGCGTCAGCAGGTGCCGCTCGACCGCACGCTTGAGCGGGCGCGCGCCGAGCTCGGCGCTGAAGCCCTGCTCGATCAGGAAGTCGACCGCGGCCTCGTCCCACTCGACCGCCCAGGGCTGCATCCGGAAGCCGCGGCGCTCGAGCACGTCGTTGAGCTCCTTCTCGAGCAGGCCGCGCATGACGTCGCGGCCGAGCGGGCGGAAGACGACGACACGGTCGAGGCGGTTCAGGAACTCCGGCCGGAACGAGCGCTCGACGGACTTGAGCACGGACGCGGCGTCGAACTCGCCCGAACTGCCGACGAAGCCCGACGCCGGGGCCGCGACGGGATCGCGGACCCGAGGTTGGAGGTGAGGATGATCACGCAGTGACGCAAGTCGACGGTGCGCCCGCTCGCGGTCGGTCAGCCGCCCGTCGTCGAAGACCTGGAGGAAGATGTCCCAGATCTGCGGGTGCGCCTTCTCGAACTCGTCGAGCAGCAGGACGGAGAACGGCTGCTTGCGGACCTGGGCGATCAACGGCGCCGCCTGCTGCTGGGGCGTGGTCGCGTCGCCGAGGAGGCGGTCGAGGCTCTCCGGCGTCTGGTACTCGCTCATGTCGAGCCGGACGAGCCGGTCTTCCGAGCCGAAGACGAAGGCGCTGAAGGCCTTCGCGATCTCCGTCTTGCCGGTTCCGGTCGGGCCGACGAAGAGGAAGACGCCGAGCGGGCGGGTCGGATCGGTGAGACCCGGCCTTCACGAGTGCGATTCGGTCGACGAGGCACTCGACCGCCTCCGGCTGCCCGAGCACGCGGGCGCCGAAGTACGCGCGCACCCGTTCGAGGCTGAGCGGCGTCCTCGGGTCGAGCACGTGGAGCGGCAGCCCGGTCGCGTCGCTGAGCGTGGCGATCACCGTCTCCGGGTCGATCGTCGGTCGCGGCACCGCGGGCGATGCGGTCGCGAACGAGCTCGAGCACGCGCAGGACGTTCCCCGGAGCTGCCGCCGCGGGCAGATAGTGCGTAGCGAGATCGAGAGCCTCCGCAAGCGTTTCGTCGTCGACGTCCAGGTCGTTCTGCGTCGCCCAGTCCCGCGCGATCTCGATCGCGTTCGCGTCCTGCCGGCGGCGCGAGCCGGACCACCTCGAACAGCCTCGCCACCCGGGGACGGTGCTGGAGCACGAGCTCGTAGGCCCGCGGGTCGATCTCGCCGACCACGACGGCGTCGCCGGCCTCGACGTGAGGGAGGAGCGCGTCGAGCACGCCCCGCGGGCTCTGCATGTGCTGCCCGGACCAGAGCGCCTCCTCGAAGCTCGGGAACACCCAGACGATCGGTCGCCGCGAGACGCGGTCGACGATCTCCTGCACCCTGGCCTCGAGCATCCCGACGAACGCTTGGCCCGCGTTCACGTCGGCCGCGCCCGCCTGGAACGCGAACCGATCGCTCGCCGAGTCGCCGGAGCGCCTCGACGATCAGCGTCGTCTTGCCGACTCCCGGCTCGCCGACGAGCAGGACCGACCGCGGCCTGCGACGCCGAGAGCGCGCCGACGAGCGCGTCGACCGCCGCGACCCGGCCGCCGACGAGCGTCGCCGGGGGCCGCTCGACCGGGGACGACGACGCGCCCGAGCTCGCGGAAGAAGTCGATGTCGATCGTCGTCGTCTGCCACTGCTCGAGTGCGGGCTGAAGCGCGGCCCTCGTCGCGACGTCGGTCCCGTCGAACAGCTCGCGGACGAGCGGCTGCAGGCCGGCGTCGAGCTCGTCCAGCTCGGCCGCCGTCACGACCTCCCCGGCTGCGACACGCGCCTCGAGGAAGCGGGAGACCTCGCGCGCGAGCGGGCTGCCGGACCAGTCCTCCTCGGCCGCCGCGAGCACGGCCGGAATCACCTTCCCGTCGCTCCCCGCGAGCGCACGCAGGAGCAGCTGCCGCTCGCCCCACTCGCTGCGCTCGAACCGATTCTTCGCACGGTCTCGATCCAGCCGGGCGGCGGCGTGCGGCCGGCGGCGATTGCGGCCAGGGCCCCGGCACGAAGGAACTTCGCGCCCCTCAGCGCGACCTCCGCGAACGTCTCGTCGTCGATGCTCTCGGGATCGGTGAGCAGCTCGACGAGCCGGGCGAACACTCGTCGTCGACCGGGAGCTCGTCGGCGTCGACCCACGAGTACGTCGAGGCGAGCTCCTGCCCGAGCTCGATCACCGTCCTGGATGGGACTCCGCTTTCGCCGTCGCACCTGGGTGGATTCTGCTCCTACACTGAGCCGCGTGCAGGAAACGCTCTCCGTCCCGAACGAGGTCGCCGCCGAGCTCGCAGGCGTCGGCGACGGCGTCCTCGACGCACTCCGCGCGCGGCTCAGCTGCACGCTCCGCCTGCGCGGGAACGAGCTGACGATCGAGGGCGAGGACGACAGCGTCGCCGCTGCGCGCGCGGTCGTCGACGAGCTCGTCGAGCTGGTCGAGGGCGGCCACGAGATCGGCCCGGAGACGGTCGGCGCCGTGGTGGCGGCGCTCGACCAGGCCGAGGACCTCCGCGAGGTCTTCGAGGACGTCGTCTGGCGCCACCGGGGCAAGAAGATCGCGCCCAAGACGGTGACGCAGAAGCGCTATGTCGACTCGATCCGCGACAGCACGGTCACCTTCGGCATCGGTCCCGCCGGCACCGGCAAGACGTACCTCGCGATCGCGCTCGCCGTCGCGGCCCTGACCGAGAAGCAGGTCGGCCGGATCATCCTCACCCGACCCGGCGATCGAGGCCGGCGAGCGGCTCGGCTTCCTGCCCGGCGACATGCTCGCGAAGGTCGACCCGTACATGCGGCCGCTCTTCGACGCCCTCTACGACATGATGGATCCCGATCGCCTCGCCGCCTACATGGAGCGCGGCACGATCGAGGTCGCGCCGCTCGCCTTCATGCGCGGCCGCACCCTCAACGACTCCTTCATCATCCTCGACGAGGCGCAGAACACCTCGCCCGAGCAGATGCAGATGTTCCTGACGCGGCTCGGCTTCGGCTCGAAGGTCGTCGTCACCGGCGACGTGACGCAGATCGACCTCCCGCGAGACCAGGCGTCCGGCCTGATCCAGGTGCGCGACATCCTCAGCTCGATCGACGGGATCGGCTTCGTCGAGTTCTCGCACGAGGACGTCGTCCGGCACAAGCTCGTGCAGCGGATCGTCGAGGCGTACAAGCTCCACGCCGAAGAGACGGGCACCGCCCGCAAGCGGTAGTGCCGGTGGTCGCGGTCGAGGTCGAGAACAGGAGCGGGGCGGAGGTGGACGAGGCCGCCGCGGTCGCGCTGGCGCAGCGCGTCCTCGCCGCCGAGGGGATCGAGGAGGGCGAGCTCGGGCTTGCGTTCGTGCCCCCGGAGGAGAGCCGGGCGCTGAAGCAGGAGCACCTCGGGATCGACGAGCCCACGGACGTGCTCTCGTTCCCGCTCGACGGCCGCGAGGAGCTGCCGGCGGGTCTCCCGCGCGCACTCGGCGACCTCGTCCTCTGCCCCCAGGTCGTCGGCGAGGAGTGGCGCCGGCCGCTCGTGCACGGGCTCCTCCACCTGCTCGGCTACGACCACGGCGACGAGATGGAAGCTCGCGAGGCCGAGCTGCTGTGAAGGCGAGAAGGCCCCCTTCGATCATCGAGTCGTTCAACTTCGCCTTCGAAGGGATCATCCACGTGCTCCGGACGCAACGGAACATGCGGATCCACTTCGGCGTCGCCGTCCTCGTCCTGATTGCCGCCCTCGTGTCCGGAGTCGACAAGCTCGAGCTGATCGCGCTCCTGCTCGCGATCGCCTTCGTCCTGATCGCCGAGATGCTGAACACGGCGGTCGAGGCGGCGATCGACGTCGCCACGACGTCCTTCGACCCGATGGCGAAGCTCGCAAAGGACATCGCCGCCGGGGCGGTTCTGATCGCGACGGCGGTCGCCGTCGCCGTCGGCTACCTCGTCTTCTCCGGCTCCGTCGCCGACCGCAGCTCGCGGCTGCTCGACCGGCTCTCCACCGTCCCCGCCGAGCTGACGCTGATCGCACTGGTGCTGACGACGATCGTCGTGATCGCGACGAAAGCGCTCACGGGCAGCGGTACGCCGCTCCGGGGCGGCCTTCCCTCCGGCCACGCCGCCGTTGCCTTCGCGGGCTGGATGGCCGTGACACTGATCCTCGACGACGTCGACCACCGCTTCCTGATCTCGTCGCTGACCTTCATCATGGCCTTGCTCGTGGCGCAGACCCGTGTCGAATCCGGCGTCCACTCCTCCTCCGAGGTCCTCTACGGCGGCCTCCTCGGCGCGCTCGTCGCACTCGCGGTCTTTCAGGTGGCCCAGTGAGCGACCTCGTGGAGAAGGCGGAGGCGATCGCCCCGCGGGCATACGCCCCGTACTCGAACTACAACGTCGGCGCCGTCGTGCGGACGGACGACGGCCGCGAGTTCGAGGGCGTCAACGTCGAGAACGCCGCCTATCCGCTCGGGGTCTGCGCGGAGAAGAGCGCGCTGGTCGCCGCGGTTGTCGCCGGCTACGGGCCGGGGCGGATCGCCGCGATCGGGATCAACGCATCGCCGTGCGGGGGCTGCCGGCAGTGGCTCGCCGAGTTCCGGGTCCCGGAGGTCAGCTTCCTCCGCGCGGACGGCACGGTCGCGACATACGCGGCGAGCGAGCTCCTGCCGGAGACCTGGGACTTCCCCGACTCGTGAAGGCGGGCTTCGTCGCGGTCGCAGGGCGGCCGAACGTCGGCAAGTCGACGCTCGTCAACGCCCTCGTCGGCGAGAAGATCGCGATCACCTCTCCGGTGCCGAACACCACGAGGCGGCGGATCTACGGCGTCGCCAACGGCGAGGACTACCAGCTCGTGCTCGCCGATCTCCCCGGTTTCCAGCGGCCGATGGACAAGTTGACGAAGCGGATGCAGGCGACGGTCGACAGCTCGTTCGAGGACATCGACGTCGTCCTCTTCGTCCTGTCCGCGCGCGACCGGATCGGCGCCGGCGACCGCTTCATCGCCCGGCGCGTCTACTCGCTCGGGATTCCCGTGATCGTGGCGCTGAACAAGGTCGACAACCTGACGCCGGGCCACATCATCACCGGGATGAAGGCGGCGGCGGCGCTCGGCGACTTCCACGCGCTCCATCCGGTCAGCGCGGTGACGAAGGACGGGATCGACGAGCTCCGCGGCGACCTGCTCCACCTGCTCCCGGAGGGCCAGCCGTTCTTCGAGCGCGCATCGGCGACCGACCAGACGAGCGAGGAGCGGATCTCGGAGCTGATCCGGGAGAAGGCGCTGCAGCTGACCCGCGACGAGGTTCCGCATTCGATCTCGGTCGAGATCGACGAGCTCGACGACAAGCTCCTGCGCGCGTTCCTGCTCGTCGAGACCGAGTCGCAGAAGCAGATCCTGGTCGGCAAGAAGGGCTCGATGATCCGCGAGATCGGCACACGGGCGCGACCGGAGATCGAGAAGCTGCTCGGCCACCGGATCTTTCTCGAGCTGAAGGTGAAGGTGCGTGCTCGCTGGCGCCGCGACGAGAGCCAGCTCGACCGGCTCGGGCTCTAGCCGGACGTGAAGCTGACGAGCTCGGCTCTGCCGCCGTCCAGGTCGGTGTGGATGCTGAGCACCGGCCCGACACCGGGAGCGTAGAACTTCAGCTCTTGCACCTGAGGCTCGGTCGGGACCAGGTCGCGCGTCATCAGGACGTCGTCCTTGAAATAGCCGAACGGGACCTGAACGTGCTCCTGGCCGACCGTGATCACTCCAGCCTTGTCCTCTGCCTCGCCTTTGAAGTACTCCTGGCGATAGGTCAGCCCCGGCACGGGGTTCGCGGGCATCGCGACGCCGGCGAGGGCGCCGTCGACGCCGGCCTCGAAGGAGCCTTTGTGGTCGGCGACCTTCCCGTCCTCGTAGTTCGTGACGTACTCGCCCAGGTACCAGATGTTCCCGCTCGCGTCCTGCGCGTACCAGTCGTCGGTGATCTCGACGGGCACGCCGTCCTCGCTGACCGTGTCGCGGATCACCCGCGCCTCGATCCCGTTGGCGATCATCTTCGTCTCGTCGGTGACCTCGACGACGATCCTCTCCAGACCGCCTCTGGGGTCGGTCGCGCGGAAGACCCACGTGTTCCCTGGCTTCATCGGCCAGTAGGGGTTGTCGATCTCGATCGAGAAGTCCTTCGGGTCGAGCTCGACAGGCTCGCTCCCCTGCGGAAGCGTGCTCGTCGCCGCATCGGCGTCGGCGTTCGTCTCGCCGGCACTGTCGCTGCCGCCGCAGGCCGCGAAGGCGAACGCCGCGCCGAGCACGCCGAGGGCGGCGGCGATCCGGTTCCTGCCGATTGCCACGTGAGGCTCCTCCAAAGGTCGATTTGCGGGCTCGGTCGCCCGTCTCCGCCGGAGTTGTACGGCGGACAGATGAGAGTCCGGTGAAACCTTGGTGCCCGCCGCCGCTAGTCCATACTCGGAGTTGCAACGCGAGACGAGGTCT
This sequence comes from uncultured Gaiellaceae bacterium, assembly GCA_963789355.1. Lineage (GTDB taxonomy): Bacteria > Actinomycetota > Thermoleophilia > Gaiellales > Gaiellaceae > Gaiellasilicea. The sequence goes on along the minus strand of CAWBKK010000006.1, from coordinate 49,886 downwards.
GCGACTGGCAACGAGCCCGGATCAGAGGAAGGCGGCGCTGCTCGAGGCGACGGTCGCGCGCGTCCAAGAGCGCGTCGAGCCCTCCGAGGCCGGCGCCGTCGAGCGGTTCGTGCGCGCGTACTACGCGCACGTCGCCCCCGACGACCTGAACGACCGGAGCGACCTCGACCTCTACGGAGCCGCGGTTGCCCACTGGAACCTCGCGCGCGTGCGGCAACCGGGTGAGTCGAAGGTGCACGTCTACACGCCGAGTGTCGAAGAGCACGGGTGGGAGTCGCCGCACACCGTCGTCGAGACGGTCGTCGACGACATGCCCTTCCTCGTCGACTCGGTCTCGATGGAGGTGACGCGGAACGGGAGCGCGATCCATCTCGTGATCCGGCCGATCATGCGCATCCGCCGCGACGAGGCGGGACGGCTGCTCGACGTCGGTGCCGAGGACGGGTTGCCGGAGTCGCTGATCCACGTGGAGATCGACCGTCAGGCGGGTGACGAGGAGCTGGAGCAGCTGCGGGCCGGCCTCGCCCGTGTGCTCGGCGACGTGCGCGCCGCCGTCGAAGACTGGCCGACGATGCGCGAGCGCGTTCACGGCGTGCTCGCCGCGCTCGCCGAGTCACCGCCCGCGGTCGAGCCGGACGAGCTCGCAGAGGCTCGCGACCTGCTGGCGTGGATGCACGACGACCACTTCACGTTCCTCGGCTACCGGGAGTACGACATCCTCACGGAGGACGGGGAGGAGGTTCTGCGGGCGGCGCCCGGCTCGGGGCTGGGAATCCTCCGGGCCGGAGACGAACGGACGATCTCCGTCAGCTTCGCGCAGCTCCCGCCGGAAGTGCGTCGGCTCGCGCGCGAGAAGAGCCTGCTCACCTTGACGAAGGCGAACTCGCGGGCGACGGTGCACCGGCCCGCGTACCTGGACTACGTCGGCGTCAAGCGCTTCGACGCCGACGGCGAGGTCGTGGGCGAGTGGCGCTTCCTCGGCCTCTACACCCACACCGCGTACAGCGCCAGCCCGTCGGAGATCCCCGTCCTGCGCCGCAAGGCCCAGCGCGTCGTCGAGCGCTCGGGGCTGCCGCTGGGCAGCCACGACCACAAGGCGCTCGTGGAGATCCTCGAGACGTACCCGCGCGACGAGCTCTTCCAGATCTCGGAGGACGAGCTGGTCGAGACGGCGCTCGGGATCCTCCATCTGGGCGAGCGCCGACGCGTGCGGCTCTTCGTCCGCCGGGACGCCTTCGGCCGTTTCCTCTCGTGCCTCGTCTATCTGCCCCGCGAGCGCTTCGACACGCGGAACAGGCAGCGCATCCAAGAGATCCTCCAGCGGGCGCTCTCCGGCACGAGCATCGACTACACGACGCGAGTGTCCGACTCGGTGCTCGCGCGGCTCCACGTCGTCGTCTACACCGAGCAGGGCGCCGCACCCGATTTCGACATCGCCGAGATCGAGGCCCGGCTCGCCGCGGCGACGCGGGCGTGGACGGACGATCTTCGCGACGCACTCTCGGAGCAGCTCGGCGAGGCGCGTGCGGGCCCGCTCTTCGAGCGCTTCGGCGAGGCGTTCCCCGGTGCCTACCGCGAGGACTTCACCGCCCGCCAGGCCGTGCACGACATCGAGCGGATCGAGCGGCTCGACACGGACGGCGACCTCGGGATGAGCCTGTACGTCCCGCTCGAGTCGACGCTGGACCACCTCGCCTTCAAGCTCGTCCGCTCGGGCAGGCCGATCCTGCTCTCCGACGTCCTGCCGCTGCTCGAGAACATGGGAGTCCGGGTCAGCGACGAGCGGCCGTACGAGGTCAAGCCTCCCGGCGGCCCCTCGGTCTGGATCTACGACTTCGGGCTCCGCCACGACGGGGCCGCGGAGCTCCACGCCGATGATGTCCGCGAGACGTTCCAGGATGCGTTCGCGCGCACCTGGCGCGGGGAGGCCGAGAACGACGGTTTCAACCGGCTCGTTCTCTCCGCCAGGCTGACCGCGCGCGAGATCACGATCCTGCGGGCGATCGCGAAGTACCTCCGCCAGGCCGGGAGCACGTTCAGCCAGACCTACATGGAGGACGCGCTCTTCGCCCACTCCGAGATCGCGCGGGGGATCGTGGAGCTGTTCCGGCTCCGCCTCGACCCGGTTCTTGTTGGCGCAGGGTCGGAATCCGCGGAAGCGGATTCCGACCCTGCGAAGATCCCTGAAGGCGGCCGCCTTCGCGGCCACGACGCGGCCTCAAGCGATCGTGCAGAGTCGAACGCGCGAACGCTCGAGCGTGAGCTCGAGAGCGCGATCGACGCCGTCGAGAGCCTCGATGAGGACCGGATCCTGCGCGGGTTCCTCCGCGTCGTGCGGGCGGTGTTGCGGACGAACTACTTCCAGACCGACGCCGGCGGGCAGGCGAAGGCCTATCTCTCGCTGAAGCTCGATCCGGACCTCGTCCCCGACCTGCCCGAGCCGCGGCCGATGTTCGAGGTCTTCGTCTACTCGCCCCGCGTCGAGGCCGTTCATCTTCGCGGCGGCAAGGTCGCCCGCGGCGGGATCCGCTGGTCCGACCGCCGCGAGGACTTCCGGACCGAGGTGCTCGGGCTGATGAAGGCGCAGACGGTCAAGAACGCGGTCATCGTCCCGGTCGGCGCCAAGGGCGGCTTCGTCGTCAAGCGGCCCCCGGCAGCGGGCGACCGCGTCGCGCTACTCGAGGAGGTCGTCGAGTGCTACCGGACGTTCATGCGCGGGCTGCTCGACGTGACCGACTCGATCGCCGCCGGCCGGGTGGTGCCTCCGGCCGACGTCGTGCGCCACGACGAGGACGATCCCTACCTCGTCGTGGCCGCCGACAAGGGCACCGCAACCTTCTCGGACATCGCGAACGCGGTCTCGGTCGAGTACGACTATTGGCTCGGCGACGCCTTCGCCTCGGGCGGGTCGGCCGGCTACGACCACAAGCAGATGGGGATCACTGCGCGGGGGGCGTGGGAATCGGTCAAGCGGCACTTCCGGGAGCTGGGAACGGACATCGAGACGACCGACGTCACCGTCGCCGGGATCGGCGACATGTCCGGTGACGTCTTCGGCAACGGCGTGCTCCTCTCCCGGCACATCCGGCTGCTCGGCGCGTTCGACCACCGGCACGTCTTCCTCGATCCGAACCCGGACGCGGCCAAGAGCTTCGCCGAGCGCGAGCGGCTCTTCGGGCTGCCGAGCTCGTCGTGGGCGGACTACGACGAGGCGCTGATCTCGCCTGGCGGTGGCGTCTTCCCACGCACGTCGAAGTCGATCCCGCTCTCCACCGAGGTGCGGGCGGCGCTCGCCGTCGACGCCGAGGCGCTGACGCCGAACGAGCTGATCCACGCGCTGCTCACCGCTCCGGTCGACCTGCTCTGGAACGGCGGGATCGGCACCTACGTCAAGGCGCGGGAGGAACGGCACGCCGAGGTCGGCGACCGCGCGAACGACGCCGTCCGTGCGGACGCGGAGGAGCTGCGCTGCCGTGTCGTCGGCGAGGGCGGGAACCTCGGCTTCACCCAGCGTGCACGCGTTGCGTTCGCGCGGGCCGGCGGGAAGATCTACATGGATGCGATCGACAACTCGGCCGGCGTCGACTGCTCCGACCACGAGGTCAACATCAAGATCCTGCTCGACATCATCGTCGGCGACGGCGATCTGACCGGGAAGCAGAGGAACGCGATCCTGGCCGAGATGGGAGACGAGGTGGCCGCGCTCGTCCTCCGCGACAACTACGAGCAAACGCAGGCGATCTCGACCTCGGCGGCGCAGGCTGGGTCGATGGTCGAGGTGCACGAGCGGTACGTCCGCAGCCTCGAGCAGGCGGGGACGCTCAACCGCGAGCTCGAATGCCTCCCGACCGTCGAAGGCTTCGACGAGCGCGAGGCGGCGGGCGGCGGGCTGACCGCGCCCGAGTTCGCGACGCTGCTCTCGCACACGAAGATCGCGCTCGCGCAGGAGCTGCTCGCCTCCGACCTACCGGAGGATCCGTATCTGTCGAGCGAGCTCGAGCGCTACTTCCCGACTCGGCTGCGCGAGGAGTTCGGAGCGCAGCTGCAGCGTCACCCGCTGCGCCGGGAGATCATCGCCTCACGCGTCGTCAACGACCTCGTCAACCGCGCCGGCACCACCTTCTCCTTCCGGCTCGCCGACGAGACGGGCGCCGGCGCCGACGACATCGCGCGTGCCTACACGGCTGCGCGCGAGGCGTTCGACCTGCGCGACCTGTGGGGTGAGATCGAGTCGCTCGACGGGCAGGTGCCCGCTGAGACGCAGATCGCGATGCTGCTCCGGGCGCGCATCCTGCTCGAGCGGGCGACGAGGTGGCTGCTGCGCAACCGGCGCCGGCCGCTCGACATCGCGGCAACGGTCGCTCGCTACGCCCCCGGCGCGGCGGCGCTCGCCGAGGCGTTGCCAGCCCTGCTCGGACACTCCGAGCTCGACGCCGCGCGCGCAAAGGCTGCGAAGCTCGCGGACGCCGGCGTCCCTGCCGGGCTCGCCCAGCGCGTCTCGCACCTCGAGGCGCTGGTGCCGACCTTCGAGCTCGTCGAGATCGCCGCGGCATCCGAGCTCGAGGTCGCGGCGGCGGCGGAGATCTACTTCGCGCTCGGCGCGCGGCTCGAGCTGCACTGGCTCCGCGACCGGATCGTCGACCTGCCGAGGGAGACGCGCTGGGAGGCGATGGCGCGCGCCGCGCTGCGCGACGACGTCTACTCCGAGCAGGCCGGGCTGACCGCGGAGGTTCTGCGCGCCGGCGTGGGGGCGGAGCGTTGGCTGCGCGAGAACGCCGCCGCCGTCGAGCGCTCGCTGCAGGTGCTGGCCGACATCAGGACCGGAGGCACGCTCGATCTCGCGCGGCTCTCGGTCGCGGTGCGCGAGATGCGCAATCTGATCCACTCGAGCGGGACGCCGCAGCCCGCGGCACAACCGGCGTCGCAGCCGTGAGGCTCAGCGTCGTCTCCAGAATTCCGCTGATCGCGGACCACCAGAGCACGGCGGTGAGAACGGAGACGATCAGCGCCGCCGCACCGACTATCTGCAGCGCGCGCGAGGGGGCGACGAGGATCGCCCAGGCGGACGTGACGAAGGCGACGCCCGTGCCGACGAGGCTGACGGGCGCGGCCCAGTCCGCTTCGAACGAGCGCTCCCAGACGACAAAGGTGGCGAGCGCCCCAGCAGCGAGCAGAGGCGCGAGAACACCGATTGCCGAGCGAACGGGGTACTCGATCCTCTCGACCACGACCTCACCTCCAACGTGCCCCAGGGGCACCCCCGGTGTCCCTACAGAAACGCTATCGAGGAAATCGTCATGCGTGTGTGCCGTGATCGGAGCGAATCAGCAACGATCTGCGAGCCGCGTCGCTAGACGTCGCCCTTGAACGTGTCGCAGGCGGTCGGGTCGCCCAGCTCGAAGCCGGCCTTGAACCACTTCACCCGCTGCTCGCCGCTGCCGTGCGTGAACGTGTCCGGGTTGACGTCGCCGCCGGCCTGCTTCTGGATCCGGTCGTCGCCGACCGCCGCGGCGGCGGTCAGCGCCTCTTCCAGGTCTCCCGTCTCGAGCAGCTCCTCCTGGCGGACTGCCGAGTGCGCCCAGATTCCGGCGAGGCAGTCGGCCTGCAGCTCGAGCCGGACCGAGAGGTCGTTGGCGTCGTCCGGATTCTCCTGCTGCTCCAGGTTGACGTCATCCATGACGCCGAGCAGGTTCTGGACGTGGTGGCCGATCTCGTGGGCGATGATGTACGCCTGCGCGAAGTCGCCGTTCGCGCCGAGCCGCTGCTGCAGCTCCTCCATGAACGGCAGGTCGAGATACACCTTGCGGTCGGCCGGGCAGTAGAACGGGCCCACCGTCGAGGGGGCGTTGCCGCACGCCGTGCTGACCTGGTTGTCGTAGAGGACGATGATCGGCGGCTCGTAGACCTTGTCGCTGGCGGCGAAGAGCTTCTGCCAGGTCGCGTCGACGTCGCCGGCGACGAAGTCGACGAACTTGCCGGCGTCGTCCGCCGGCGCCTGCTCGAGCTCGGCCTCGCTCGGCGCCGGTGCCTGGTCGAGCTGGCCGGTGCCCGGATCGACCGCGAACCCGCCACCGCCGCCGCCCGGCAGCCCGCCGAAGATCAGGTAGATCACGATCAGGACGATCACGCTGAGCCCGCCGCCGGCCTTGCCCATCGGCAGCGGAATTCCGCCGCCGCCGAGGCCGCCGCCGGCACCGCGCCGGTCCTCGATCCGTCCTCCGCCACCGCGTCCGCGCCACTTCATGCGGACCGTGATTCCCCGTCGGCGCGGTTCTAAGCGCCACTACACTGAGCTGATGGCGCAGGCTCCCGCACAAGCCCAGCCGACTCTGGCGCGCGGGTTCGAGCTCCCGCTCGAGCCGAGGCTTCCCCGGATCGGCTCCGTCGACGCCGTCGCGCTCGAGGAGCGCGCCGCGACGCTCGCGAAGCGCTCGATCAAGAAGGACTCGAAGCTGCAGGCCTACGATCTCGCCGTCCGGATGATGGACCTGACGACGCTGGAAGGCGCCGACACGCCAGGCAAGGTTGCGGCGCTCTGCTCGAAGGCGATGCGCCCGGACCCGGTGGATCCGTCGATCCCGCCGGTCGCCGCCGTTTGCGTCTACCCGAACCTCGTCCCGACCGCGAAGGCGCGGCTCGAGGGCTCGGGCGTGAAGGTCGCCTCGGTCGCGACCGCGTTCCCGTCCGGCCAGTCGCCGCTCTCGGTCAAGCTCGCCGACGTTCGCGAGGCGGTCGAGCTCGGCGCCGACGAGATCGACATGGTGATCGACCGCGGCGCCTTCCTCTCGGGCCGCTACGCGAAGGTGTACGACGAGATCGTCAAGGTGAAAGAGGCCTGCGGCAGCGCCCACCTGAAGGTGATCCTCGAGACCGGCGAGCTCGGCACCTACGACAACGTTCGCCGTGCCTCGCTGCTCGCGATGGCCGCCGGCGGTGACTTCATCAAGACTTCGACCGGCAAGATCAATCCGGCCGCGACGCTGCCGGTGACGCTCTGCATGCTCGAGGCGATCCGCGACGTCCACGAGGAGACCGGACGTGTCGTCGGGATGAAGCCGGCGGGCGGGATCCGGACGGCGAAGCAGGCGATTCAGTACCTGGTCGTCCTGCACGAGACGCTCGGACTGCAGTGGATGACGCCCGACCTCTTCCGCTTCGGCGCCTCCTCGCTTCTGAACGACGTGCTGATGCAGATCCGCAAGCAGAAGACCGGCCAGTATCAGTCCCCCGACTACTTCACCCTCGACTGATGAGCGAGCTCGCGAAGCGCCACGCGCCCGTTCCGGCCCTGACCGAGTGGGAGTACGCGCCTGCGCCCGAGGCGCGCGAGATCGTCCAGCTCGAGAAGCGCTACGGCCTCTTCATCGGAGGCAAGTTCGTGAAGCCGAAGTCGGCCGAGTGGTTCCCGTCGGTGTCGCCCTCGAGCGAGGACAAGCTCGCCGAGGTGGCGCAGGCGAACGAGCAGGACGTCAATCTCGCCGTCAAGGCGGCGCGGGCGGCCTATGAGGACGGCTGGTCGAAGCTCGTCGCCTCGGAGCGCTCGAAGTACCTCTTCCGGATCGCGCGCCTCCTCCAGGAGCGCTCGCGGGAGCTGGCCGTGCTCGAGAGCCTCGACGGCGGCAAGCCGATCCGCGAGAGCCGCGACGTCGACCTGCCCCTCGCAGCGGCGCACTTCTTCTACTACGCGGGCTGGGCGGACAAGCTCGAGTACGCGTTCCCGGCGCGGAAGCCGAAGCCCGTCGGGGTCGCCGGCCAGATCATCCCCTGGAACTTTCCGCTCCTGATGCTCGCGTGGAAGATCGCGCCCGCGCTCGCGGCCGGGAACACGGTCGTGCTGAAGCCGGCCGAGACGACGCCGCTGACGGCGCTCTTCTTCGCCGACATCTGCCGCCAGGCCGAGTTGCCGCCGGGCGTCGTCAACATCGTCACCGGCGACGGCCGCGCCGGCGCCGCGCTCGTCAAGCACGAGGACGTCGACAAGATCGCCTTCACCGGCTCGACCGAGGTCGGCAAGGCGATTCAGCGCGAGCTCGCCGGCACGGGCACGAAGCTGACGCTCGAGCTCGGCGGCAAGGCAGCGAACATCATCTTCGACGACGCCGCGCTCGATCAGGCGGTCGAGGGGATCGTCAACGGGATCTACTTCAACCAGGGCCACGTCTGCTGCGCCGGCTCCCGCCTGCTCGTGCAGGAGTCGATCTACGAGTCGACGATCGCGAAGCTGAAGCAGCGGCTCGAGACGCTCCGGCTCGGCGATCCGCTGGACAAGAACACGGACATCGGCGCGATCAACTCGCAGATGCAGCTCGACCGGATCACGGAGCTCGTCCAGTCGGGCAAGGACGAGGGCGCGGAGATCTTCCAGCCGGCCTGCCGCCTGCCTGAGAAGGGCTACTGGTTCGCGCCGACCGTGTTCACGAACGTCGCCCAGAGCTACCGGATCGCGCAGGAGGAGATCTTCGGCCCGGTCCTCTCGGTGCTCACCTTCCGCACCCCTGAGGAGGCGGTCGAGAAGGCGAACAACACCGCGTACGGGCTCTCCGCCGGAGTCTGGACGGAGAAGGGCTCGCGGATCCTCTGGATGGCGGACAAGCTGAAGGCGGGCGTCGTCTGGGCGAACACGTTCAACCGCTTCGACCCCGCGTCGCCGTTCGGGGGCTACAAGGAGTCGGGCTTCGGCCGCGAGGGCGGCCGGCACGGGCTCGAGCCGTATCTCACCTTCGAGGACGCGGCGTGAAGCGCTTCCGCGTGCCGCTGTTGTTGCTCGCCGGCGTTGTCGCGCTCGTGCTCGGCGACCGCCGCTTCGGGAGCTCTCGTTGACCCGGTTGCCCGTCCGCAAGACGTACAAGCTCTTCATCGGCGGCGCCTTCCCGCGCTCCGAGTCGGGCCGCACGTACGAGGCGGAGGGTCAGAACGTCTCGCGCGCCTCGCGCAAAGACGCGCGTGAGGCCGTCGTCGCGGCACGGAAGGCGTTGCCGGGCTGGGCGGCCGCGACGGCGTACAACCGCGGCCAGGTGCTCTACCGGCTCGCGGAGATGATGGAGACGCGCACCGCCGACCTCGCAGCGGTCTGTTCCGGCAAGAAGGAGGTCGAGGCGGCGATCGACCGCGTCGTCTGGTACGCCGGCTGGGCGGACAAGCTGGCGCAGGTGCTCGGCTCCTCAAACCCCGTCTCAGGCCCGTACTTCAACTTCTCGATCCCGGAGCCGACAGGTGTCGTCGCCGTGCTCGCACCGGAAGAGCCGGCGCTGGCGGGCCTCGTCTCGCGGATCGCACCCGTGATCGTCGGCGGCAACGCGGCCGTCGTGGTCGCGTCGGAGTCGCACCCGCTCGCGGCCCTCGAGCTGGCCGAGGCGATCGCAACCTCGGACCTCCCGGGCGGCGTCGTCAACATCCTCACCGGGCTCCAGGACGAGCTCGCGCCGATCCTCGCCGGGCACATGGACGTGAACGCGATCGACCTGACCGGCGCGAATGGAACGTCCGCCGACCTCGAGCGGCTCGCGGCCGACAACGTCAAGCGGGTCGTTCACGGCACGCCGGACGAGCAGAGCCCGTGGACGATCTCGAAGTTCCTCGAGCTGAAGACGGTCTGGCACCCGATCGGCCAGTAGCACGAGGTTCCCCGTTTCCGCCTTCGCCCGACAACGCGAGGAGGCTTCCGTGGCCACACCGACCAGTGACGAACCACCCAGCTTCGAGGAGCACATCAAGCCGCTCTTCCGCGATCAAGACCGGGTCGCGATGACCTTCGCCTTCGATCTCTGGTCGCACGAGGAGGTCAGCCAGAACGCCGACGCCATCCTCGACCGGCTGGAGGAGGGCACCATGCCCTGCGATGCCGCGTGGCCGCAGGAGCGAGTCGACACCTTCGAACGCTGGATCGCGGCCGGCAAACCCGCCTAGCTCAGACCGCGCCTGCGAACGTGTCGCGCAGGTAGGCCTCCCGCTCGGCGGCTCCCCGTTCTGAGCGGAGGAAACGGCTCCACGCCTGCTGCTCGTGCCAGACCGCGCCGAGCTCCCAGACGCAGTACGTGGGACGGTGCGTTCCCGTGAGCGGCCACGGGTGGAACGCGACGTCCGCCTCGCCGTTCTTGGCCCAGACGGTCTCCCAGAGCTCGTTGTCGTTCCGCCAGGTCGAGACGATCAGGAAGTAGAAGCTCTCGCCGCAGCGGTGGAGGATGACGAAGCCGAGGTCGTCCTCCAGGTCGAGCAGGCCGTAATCGGCCGCCGCAAGCAGGGTGCCGCGCGCCTGCACGTGCAGGTCCGGCGGCACCGGCTCCTCCGCCGGGGCGAGGTCGTACCACTTGAGCACGCTCTCGCGAAGCGTGATCGGCCGCGCGGGCGTGATCGCCTTCGTCGCGTGCGTGTAGCCGGCCTCGACGACGCTCATTCGCCTCCTCCCACGCGAGTGAAGTCGTTGACCCAGTTCGTCTCCCAGGTCTCGCCGCCGTCGGCCGAGAACGCCTGCTCCCAGCGCGGGCTCGGTGTCGTCACCCGCGACCAGGTGAAGCGGACGCGGATCGGCTTGCCCTTGAACGTGTCGTCGCCCTCGAAGACGCCGGTGTCGCCCGTGAACGAGCCGATCACCGGCGGGTCGAGCAGCCCGGGGCGGCGGCTGTCCGCCCAGTAGATCGACCACTGGCGCGTGGTCGGGTCGAAGAAGCGGAACGACATGCCGACGAAGCCGCCGTCGTGGTCGGTGCGGAAGACGTCCTCGTTGCCGAGGCCGCCGAGGATCGGCCACGCCTCGCTCGTCGCCTCGAACTCGTCCCACTCGTCCGAGCCCGCGAGCCGATCTCGCAGCCGCCGGTTGTGGACGGTCCACTCGCCCATCCAGAAGTCGAAATCGCCGACGTCGCTCATCGCTCTGCTCCTCTCTCGGGTTCCAGACCAGCCTAGAGGGCAAATAGGGCGGTTTCCGCCCGCTATCCGTGCTTGACTGCGCGCATGGGCTCACCCACCTCGCGCCTGCTCGAGCTGCTCGAGCTGCTGCAGACCCGGCCGCTGACGACCGGCCGCGAGATCGCCGAGCGGCTCGGGATCGATGCGCGCACGGCCCGCCGGTACGTCGGCGTCCTGCAGGAGCTCGGGATTCCGGTCGAGGGGCAGCGCGGCGTCGGCGGTGGCTACCGGATTCGGCCGGGGTACCGGCTGCCCCCGCTGATGCTGGGCGACGAGGAGGCGGTGGTGGTCGTGCTCGGCCTGCTCGCGACTCGCGGCTCGGGTAGTGACGGGTCCGCCGCGGCCGTCGACGGTGCACTCGCGAAGATCAATCGCGTCTTGCCCGCGACACTGCGCCGGCAGGTCGAGGCGCTCGAGGAAACGCTCGGCTTCACTGCGACCAGGGGCGGCGCTCCCGCGGACGCGGCCACGGTGCTCCTGCTCGCCGACTCGATCCGCCGCCGGCGCCGGTTGCGGACGGCGTATCGGACGTTCGCGGGGGACGAGTCCGAGCGCGAGCTGAGCCCGCACGGCCTGGTCGTCCACTCGGGCCGCTGGTATCTGGCCGCGCACGATCACACGAGGGACGACCTGCGCACGTTCCGGGTCGACCGGATGTGGCGGACGACGCTCACGGAAGCAGCCGCGCTCCCGCCGCCCGACGGTTTCGACGCGGTCGCGCACGTGACCCGGTCGCTCGCAAGCGTGCCCTGGAGGTGGGAGGTGGAGGTGCTGCTCGACCTCCCGGTGGACGAGGCGGCGCGTCGGATACCCGCCACGCTTGCCGAGCTCGTCGAGGAGTCCGAGGGAACGCTGCTGCGCATGCGCGTCGGCTCGCTCGACTGGATGGCGACCGTCCTCGCCGGACTCGGCTGTGGCTTCACGATCCGCCGGCCGAACGAGTTGCGGCAGAGCGTTCGCGCCCTCGCGGCGCAGCTCGCGGCGGCGGCCGGCTAGCCGCGGACGGCGTAGATCGCCTGATGCAGCCGGCCGCTCACCGGCGGCGAGGCGAGCGCGAGCACGACGAGCGGACGCCCCCGGACCCAGCTGACGCCGATGTAGTCGGCCAGCATCCGGCCGAGCGTCGTCTGCGGCATCCATTCGACCGGCATCCGGCGGGCGTTCAGGCGCTGCGGCGCGCTCCAACGGGTCCCGTCCGCGGACGTGATCAGCTCGGCGTCGATCCCGTTGCGCTGGATCACGTAGTAGGCGATCGCGAGCCTGCCGCTCCCGGGCTCGACGCCGATCGTCGGCAGGACGACGTTGCGGCCCGACGTCACCCGCACCGGCGTCGTCCACGTCGTCCCGTCCGCCGAGCGCGAGATGACGACGTCGTTCGCCGCGCAGTTGCTCTGGAAGCGGCAGTCCTGCCACGTCGCCAGCACGGTGCCGCTCCGCTCCAGCTCGGCTGCGATCAAGGGTGGCGCCCGGAACGGCCTCGCGTTGCGGGCGGACAGGGTCGAGATCAGGACGGGCTCGTCGAGCGTGACGCCTCCGTCCCTGGACGTGACGGAGACCATCCCGGTGCGCCCCGACCAGAACGCGAGCACGAGCCTGCCGTCGGGCTGGACGACGGGGATCACGCCCGTGACCGGGAGCCGGCGCGTGACGGGAGCCGACCAGGTCCGGCCGCCGTCGTCGGAGCGTTGGACGGCGAGGTCGTCGCCCCGGTCGCCGATCAAGGTGTATGCGAGGTAACAGCGGCCGCGAAACGGGCTCGCCGCGCCGTTGTCGCACGCCAGCCAGTTCTTGTCGTAGGCGAGATCGGCCGTCTGCGCGACGGCCGCATCGATCGGGCCCGTCCACGTCAGCCCGTCCGTCGAGCGCTGGATCGTCAGCCTGGTCACGCCCGGCGCGAGCGCGAGCGTGTTCGCGAGCCAGACGCCGTGCACCGCGTCGAACGCCAGCACTGGGTCGCTGGCGCGAGCCGACGTGCCTGCCGGCCGTGAGGCCGTCGTCAGCCCCGGGAGAATCCCTTCACGCCACGTGCGGCCGCTGTCCTTCGAGGTCGAGAAGCCGATGCTCGCGGCGCCGCCCGACCGGTTCCGTCCGACCTGGAAGAGGGCAACGGTGGTCGCGCCGACCGTCTGCGAGTCCGGCTCGACCTCGGACTCGTGCTGGCTCTCCGGGTTGGTGTGGCGGTCGCGGTGGATGCGGCGGCCGACGACCTCGCAGCCCGCGCGGATACGGTCGCGGAGATCTGCAGTGACGATGTCCCGGCCGGCACCGCAGGAGACGTCGTCGAGCCCGCTGTCGTACTCGACCGCAATCCGGTCGTTGCCCGCGCGCGCTTCGACCCGGTCGGAGCCGTCGCGGCCAAGCAGCACGTCGGCGCGCTGCGTTCCGACGATCGCGGGGCGCGCCGCGGCGAACGCGACGGCCGGCAACGCCACAAGGAGAAAGACGATCGCGATGCGCCCCCGCACGATCCGCACCGTAGCGGCTCGGGTACATTCAGCCGAGTGACCGGCCCCAGACGTCTGAGTCAGGCCATCTCCGAGGGCGACGGGATCTCGCTGATCGTCGCCGTCCGCGACGCCGACGAGGCCCGGCGCGCCGAGGCGGGCGGGGCGGAGGCGCTCCTCGCAGAGGACGCGCTCGACGCGATCCGCGCGTCGACGGCGCTCCCGATCGTCACCTCGGCGGGATCGGCGGGCGACGCACGCATCGTCTGTCCGGGCGACGAGGACGTCGAGCTCGGAGAGGGCGTCGAGCTCGTCGTGCAGGTCGAGCGGGAAACCGAGCTCGACGAGGCGCTCGAGCGCTTCGACCCCGAGCTCTTCGTGCTCGCTGCGCCGGACGACGGTGACCGGCTCGAGCACGTGCTCGACCTGCTCTCCGACCTGCCCGCGGGCAAGCTCGCGATCGCTGACCTGCGCGAGGCGACCCAGCCGCAGATCGACGAGCTCGAGCGGGCTGGGATCGACGCCGTGCTCGTGCGCGAGCTGCCGTAGTGCGAACCGCCCCCGGACGCAGCTCGATCGCAATCGCGGTCGCGGTCTTTCTCGCCGGAGGCGCGCTGCTCGGGCTCGAGATCGCCGCGAGCCGGGTCTTGGCCCCTTACTTCGGCAACTCGCTCTACGTCTGGGGGGCGTTGATCGGGATCGTCCTCGCGGGCCTTTCGACCGGCTACTGGGTCGGCGGCGCGATCGCCGATCGCTGGCCGACGCCGCGGCTGCTCGTCGCGATGCTCGGCGTCGCCTCGGTGCTCGTGCTCGCGATCCCGTTTGCAGACGGCTGGGTGCTCGACCGGCTCGTCGACTGGGATCCAGGCCCGCGGCTGAACCCTCTGCTCGCGACGATCTTCCTCTTCGGCGCCCAGAGCGTCATCCTCGGCACGGTCTCGCCGATTGCGGTGCGGCTGAAGGCGCACTCGCTCGACGAGCTCGGACGCACCGCCGGGCGGCTCTTCGCGATCTCGACCGCCGGCTCCATTGCCGGCACCTTCGCGACGTCGTTCTGGCTGATCCCCGAGCTCGGAACCGACCAGGTGCTCGCCTCGGCAGCGGTCGCGCTGATGCTCGCGGCCGCGGCCGTCGCGCTGGTCGAGCGGCTCGTGCTGGCCGGTGCGGTCGCGCTCGCGCTGGCCGGCGCGAGTCTCGGCGCCGTCGTCTCGCTGGCGCCGGACAAGGGCGGCACGGTCGCCGCCTCGCAGCTGCGGAACTGGTCGCCCGTCTACCGCCAGCAGCGCGACGACGACCGCGTCGGCTCGCTCGAGGACACGCAGTCCGGCTACACCATCCTCCACACGAAGGACTCTCAGTACCACCGGATCGCGGTGGTGGAGGACGACGACAGCCGCTACCTGCGCTTCGACAGCTCGTTCCAGAGCGGGATGTTCAAGGACGATCCGTTCCGGACGCGCTTCGAGTACTCCGACTACCTGCAGCTGCCGCTCGCCTACAAGCCGGGAACGCGGCGGATCCTCTACATCGGCCTCGGCGGCGGCTCCGCGCCGAAGCGGACGTGGCGCGACTTCCCGGCGACGCGGATCGATGCGGTGGAGCTCGACCCCGAGGTGGTCGATGTCGCGTACGAGTACTTCGCGTTGCCGCGCGACCCGCGCCTGCGTGTCGAGGTCGACGACGGCCGCCGCTTCCTCGCGGCCAACGAGGGTCCATGGGATGCGATCGTGATCGATGCGTTCTACTCGGACTCGATCCCCTTCCACCTCGCGACCAGGGAGTTCCTCCAGCTCGCGCGGGCGCGGCTGGCTCCCGGTGGCGTCGTCTCGACGAACATCATCGGGGCCGTTCGCGGCGCCGACTCACGGCTCTTCCGCTCGATGCTGCGGACCTATCGCACCGTCTTCCCCACGGTCGCGATCCATCCGGTCCGGGGCGAGGGCGAGCTCGACCTGACCGGGATCAGGAACGTGATCCTCGTCGCCGGCGAGGGCGCCGCACCGTCGAAGGAGTTCCTGCAGGAGCGCTGGGCGGAGCTGCGGAAGCAGTCACCGGGCGCGCCCGACCTGACCGTGGCGATCAAGGGGCGCGTCGACGCGCCGGTGCCGACGGAGGACGTGCCCGTGCTCACGGACGACTACGCTCCGACCGACGCGCTGCTGCTCCTCTACGGCTAACCCGCAACGGGTTGGCGAGGCGTGAGCGCGTTCTTGATGAACGAGCTCACGGCGCCGGGATCGAACGGCTTCGTGAAGAGATGAGCCGCGCCGGCCGCGTGAGCCCTGGCCTCGGTCAAGGGGTCGGTCTCGCCGGTGAGGAAGACGAGAGGGACGCGACGAGTGCGCTCGTCCGCGCGAAGCGCCGCCGCAAGCCCGAATCCGTCCAGCACGGGCATGCTGATGTCGAGCAGGACGAGATCGGGCTCCCACTGGAGCGCGAGCTCGAGCGCCTCCTGGCCGTTCGCCGCCTCGAGCACCTCGCAACCGTCGTGGTGCAGGGTCGTCACGCAGACCAGCCGGATCGCTTCGTCGTCGTCGACGACGAGCACTCGAGGCGCGTTCGGGATGCGGCCGTTGAGTGACTGCGTCTCGACGTGCGGCATGGGATCCTCCCAGTTACGGTGCTTCGTCGGCCTCGTCGGACGACGCTCCGTCCGGTTGCTGAGGGCGGATCCGGGCGGGCCGGCTGCTGGGGTCCCGCGGTACACGCGTCACGGCCTGCGCTGCGCCGTGGTAGCCCGTCAACTCTAGCGCTGAATGGCCTGGAAGGGAACCTTTTTCTCCAGAAGTTGTCACTCGTCTTTCCGGGCCCCGGTCAGCCGGCGAGTGCCTGGGCCACGGCGTACCACGCTGGCGTGACGGTCTTCAGCTCCTTCGTCGCCTCCTCGAGCGAGACGTCGACGATCTCGTCCCCGTGCAGCGCGGCCATCCGGCCGAACGTGCCCGCCTCGATGAGGTCGGCCGCCTTGAGCCCGTAGCGCGTCGCGAGCACGCGGTCGCGCGGCGTCGGCGTGCCACCGCGCTGGACGTGACCGAGCACGGTGACGCGCGTCTCGAACCCGGTTCGCTGCTCGATCTCCCGGGCGAGCTCGCCGCCGACACCTCCGAGGACGACGTGGCCGAACTGGTCGGTCGCGCGCGCCTGTCCGGCGACGAGCTGGCGGTCGCCGGAGGCATACGTGAGCTCGTAGCCCTCGCTGACGACGACGATCGAGAAGTCCTTGCCGCCGCCGTGCCGCTTCTTCAGCAGGGTGCACGCCTCCTCGACGGTGACCGGCTGCTCGGGGATCAGGATCACGTCGGCGCCGCCGGCGATGCCGGAGTGGAGCGCGATCCAGCCTGCGTGGCGACCCATCACTTCGACGACCATGACCCGGTTGTGCGACTCGGCCGTCGTGTGCAGGCGATCGATCGCCTCGGTCGCGATCGTCACCGCGGTGTCGAAGCCGAACGTGTAATCGGTCCCGTTGAGGTCGTTGTCGATCGTCTTCGGGACGCCCACGACCGGGAAGCCGTGCTCCGCGTGGAGACGCGCCGCGACGCCGAGCGTGTCCTCGCCGCCGATCGCGACGAGCGCCTTCAACCCTTCGCGGTCGAACGTCTCGCGCAGCCTGTCGACCCCGCCGTCGAGCTTGTAGGGGTTCGTGCGCGAGGTGCCGAGGATCGTGCCGCCTCGGGGCAGGATCCCGGAGACGTCGCGGCGCTCGAGCGGCTCGACGAGCCCTTCGACGAGTCCGCGCCAGCCCTCGCGGACCGCCGCCACGTCCCAGCCGAGCTCGAGCGAGCGCCGCGTCACCGCGCGGATGACCGCGTTGAGCCCGGGGCAGTCACCGCCGCCCGTGAGGATCCCGACTCGCGCCACGCCGCCAGTGTTGCAAGAGTCGGTAGCGAGTGACACGATCGATGCGAATCGAGAAGCCCCGCGGGGAAGATTGGTCTCCGCTCTCGCGTCTTGTGGTGGATGCGCCTGCTTGGGCGCCGAAGGAAAGGAGTTCGGATGGAGACGATGACCACGACGGCGTCGTTCGTCCCAGCCAGCGAGTTCGCGGTCGAGCTCGACGCCATCACGACCACGGTCGCTCGCGCCGAGGTCGAGGAGGCATTGGCCTCGCCGGAGCCGCCGGAGCTGTTCCTCGAGCTGCTGCGCAACGGAGACGAACACCTGGAGGTGAGCGTCGCCTGGGATCGCGGTGATCTCGAACGGCTGCTCGGGGACGCCGACGGCTCCGAGATCACGCTGATGTTCCAGCGGGATCGTCTGGAGCAGGCCATCAATGAGGACGTCGAGGCTCACGGTCTCCGTGAGCGGGCGCTCGTGCTGACGGTCGCCGCCGCCACGGCGGCTACTGCCGCGTCGTCGGTGTCGACGGCCGCGGCAGCACCCGACCCCGGCCTCGGCGGGTCTGCGAAGCAGGGGCTCGTCAGCAGCGGCGGACACGATGAGGCGGGGCTCACCGCCCGGGGGATCACCCCGGCGGGGACGCACGACGAGACGACGCTGGCGGCTCGTGGGATCGATCCGCAGCCGGTCGCGAGCGTGCACGACGAGGCGGCGCCCGCGGCACGGGGGATCGTTCCGTCGGGTACGCATGACGAGGCGACGCTGTTGGATCGGGGGATCGATCCGCAGCCGGTCGCGAGCGTGCACGACGAAACGTCGCTCGCAGCTCGGGGGATCACCCCGGCGGGCACCCACGACGAGACGACGCTGGCGGCTCGTGGGATCGATCCGCAGCCGCTTCCGAGCGTGCACGACGAGACGACGCTGGTCGACCGGGGCATCGTGGGGCAGGCCGCCGCAGTGCACGACGAGGCCTCGCTCACGAGCCGTGGGATCGAGCAGCAGCCGACACCAGGCGGGGACAGCACCGGCTTCGAGATGCCCACGATCGACGCGCGGGACGCGGCGATCGCGGGCGGCGCTGTCGGTGGGGCTGCCTTGCTGATCGTCGCGGCCGGTTTCGCGGCGAGGCGGAACGTCTTCCGCCCGACGTAGCCGCGGGGGCGCTGTGGGGGCCGGTTCGACCACGGCCCCCGCAGCTCGGCGACCGATTCCGAAGGTGGGAATCGAGCCCACACTCCCCGACGACCCAAAGCCGGTTCGCCGCGTTGCCCTACGGACTCCAGGCGCCAGGCCCGGTGAGCGCCCAAGTGATCGCCATGGTCAGCACCACGCCCATGAGGCATACCCCGGCGAGCACGATCCGCTCACTCGCGTCGATGATCGGGTCGAAGACCTGCGGCCAGCGGCCCGCCAAGACGGGCGCCGCACCAACGAGGCCGAGCAGGATGCCGAGTACCGCCGCAGCTGCCAGCGGCAGGTAAAGCACCGCCCTATGCATGGTGGCGGGCAAGGTGCTGGGAAATGCGGCGTCCTGGCCGGAGTGCTGCGCCGCGAGGACGCCGTGCGCGGGCGTGTGTTTTCGAATCAGACGCTGAGGCGCTGAGACCGATGCGAGTACCTTGCGCTGTGCCTGCTTCAGCCTTTCCTGCTTCAGCCTCTTCTGTTTCAGCCTCTGCTGCGGTTTCGCTATCGGTGTCGGCTTCTTCGTCGCCACGGGCGCGGCGTCTGCCCGATGCTGCGTCTCGCGCTCCGTGACATGCCTCGCCGCTGTGGGCGCGATCCGAGGAGCGGGCGCAGGCGGCTGCGCGAGCTTCGGGGGCTTGTGCGTGGGCTCCGCCAACACGGGGTCGGGAAGCGTGGGAACCTCGATCTCGATCGTCACCGGCTGCGGCGGGTCGAGAACGACGACCGGGTCCACGGGAAGCACGGGCTCCGGCGGCAGCGGGATCGCTTCCACCGGCGTCGTGACGGGCGGGTCTTCCCGCGCCGCAGCAACTCCGATCGCCGGGACGAGGAGCGCCGCACCGGCGAGGACGACCAGAATTGTTCGAACGGGCGGAACCATCCCGATGCCCCCCGACGCTAACACCGCTCTCGAAGAAACCAAGTTGGGCGGCTCCGAAAAGTCGCTCACTGCGGAAAAATTGCGCGCGAAGGCGTGACCGCCAGGACCGCTTGAACATGCAGGTGCCGAAGGTGGGAATCGAACCCACACTCCCCGAGGGGAACCGGATTTTGAGTCCGGCGCGTCTGCCAATTCCGCCACTTCGGCCGGCCTGGTGCCTGTTAAGCCAGTGTAGTTGGAGGGCTCAAAGTTGAACTCTGTCCCCCGCGACCGCAATACTGCCCCCTTCGCCCGGAACGAGGGCTGTGCGAACGCGCGCAGAATCCTCGCGGGCACGGTCCATTAGGTGACGGAGGAGGAGACAGCTGGTGATTTCCAGAAAGCGTGGTTGGTGGAGCGTTCTGGCCCTGCTCGTCGTCGTGCTCGCATTGCTTGCGGCGGGCTGCGGAGGCGACGACGAGAGCAGCGGTGACGGTGGGACCGATGGCACGACGACCGAGGCCTCGGGTGGCGGAGGCGCAGGCGTCGAGGCGCTGCCTTCGAGCTCGTGCACCGCAGTCGAGTACGAGGGCGAGGGTGAGCCCGACGTCTTGATCGCGTCCGACTTCCC
This sequence comes from uncultured Gaiellaceae bacterium, assembly GCA_963789355.1. GTDB lineage: Bacteria > Actinomycetota > Thermoleophilia > Gaiellales > Gaiellaceae > Gaiellasilicea. Next base: position 30,019 of record CAWBKK010000006.1, on the reverse strand, counting down.
GCTCCAGGGCTCGTCGCGCACGCAGACGATCCAGATCGTCGAGGCGATTCGGTACCTCCTCGAGGAGGCGAACTTCAAGGCGGGCGATCACAACGTCGCCTTCCAGTCCTGTGACGACGCAACGGCTCAGGCCGGCAAGTGGGACTCGGGCAAGTGCTCGACGAACGCCCAGGCCTATGCCGGCAACGAGAAGGTCGTCGGCGTGATCGGCACCTTCAACTCGGGTTGCGCCGCGATCGAGATCCCGGTGCTGAACCAGGCTCCGGGTGGTGGCGTCGCGATGATTTCCCCGGCGAACACGTACGTCTGCCTGACCGAGGGTGGCCCCGGTTGCGACGGCACCGAGCCGGACAAGTACTACCCGTCCGGCACTCGCAACTACGCCCGTGTCGTCGCCCATGACGCCTACCAGGGCGCGGCGGTTGCCGAGTTCGCAGTGGAGCAAGGCGTGAAGAGCGTCTACGTGCTCAACGACAGGGAGGCGTACGGCCTCGGAGTCGCGACGAACTTCAGAAACGCAGCGGAGTCGCTGGGGATCAAGATCGCCGGCTTCGCAGCCTGGGATCCGAAGGCCGCGAGCTACGAGGCTCTCTTCCGGAAGATCGGCGGCACCGACGCCGACGCGGTCTTCCTCGGCGGCCTGATCGACGAGAACGGCGCCCAGGTGATCAAGGACAAGGTGGCCGTGCTCGGTCCGAACGACGGCGACGTGAAGCTGTTCGCACCGGACGGGTTCACGACGCAGCAGACGATCGACGAGGCCCCGGAGGCAGCGGCCGGCATGTACATGAGCGTCGCCGGCGTGCCGATCGACCAGTTCGAGGGTCCGGGCGCCGAATTCGCCGCGGCGCTCAAGCCACGGCTCGGCGGGAAGGACATCGACCCGTACGCGATCTACGGCGCGCAGGCCGCTCAGGCCATGCTCGACGCGATCGCGGCATCGGACGGCTCGCGTGCCGACGTGCTCGCGAAGCTGTTCGAGACCAAGGTCACCGACGGCTATCTCGGTAGCTTCGAGATCAACGAGAACGGCGATCCGAGCGGCGCCGAGGGCGCTGTCGTGGGCTTCACGATCTACAGGGCCACGGACAAGCTCGAGACGGAGAAGACGATTTCTCCGAAGCCGGAGAACGTCGAAGCCGCAAGAGGCTAGAAACACTGCGGCACAAAGTCGGGGAAGGGCTTGGCCCTTCCCCGACTTTCCTTTAGGTTCTTCCCCTCATGGCGTTCGCGGCGGCGACGAGGCTCGACCAGCTCCGGAAGTCGGGTTTGATCAACCTGATCGGCTTCGGCTTGCTGGGTCTCGTCGGGATCTGGGTGATCGGCAACTTCGTCCAGGACCCGACCGAGTTCATCAACGTCGGCCTGATCGGCCTGACGAACGGCGCCATCTACGGCCTCGTCGCGCTCGGCTACACGCTCGTCTACGGGATCCTGCAGTTGATCAACTTCGCGCACGGCGACGTCTTCGCGCTGGCGGGGCTCGTCGCCAGCACGATGATCGTTTCCGTGCTCGGGCTCGAGAGGGACGCGTCGGTGCTCGCGATCCTCGGCGGGATGCTCGCGACGCTGCTCGTGATCATGGTGGCCTTCGCGATCGTCAACGTGACGATCGAGTTCGTCGCCTACCGCCGCCTGCGGCGCCAGCCACGGCTGGCGGTCCTGATCACCGCCGTCGGGATGTCGTTCATCGTCCAGAACATCTCGCTCGTGATCTACGACGTGAACTTCCGCTCGGTGCCATCGTTCATCCCGCGCACCGAGGCGATCGGCATCGGTGACATCACCTACTCGTGGAACAAGCTCGCCGTGCTGCTGATCACCGTGCCCGTGCTGGTCCTGCTCACCTGGTTCGTGCGCTCGACGAAGCAAGGCAAGGCAATGCGCGCAGTCGCGCAGGACACCGAGGCGTCGGCGATGATGGGGATCAACGTGAACCGGACGATCTCGGTCACGTTCGCGATCGCAGGCGCGCTCGCCGGCTCAGCGGCGATCGTCTACCTGCTCCAGTTCAACATGCGCTACGACACCGGCTTCGAGCTCGGCCTGATCGCCTTCACGGCGGCCGTGCTCGGCGGGATCGGGAACCTCTCGGGCGCCGTCCTCGGCGCGATCGTGATCGGACTCATCCAGGCGTTCAACGAGGGCCTGACCTGGTTTACCCCGGGCTCGGACTGGACGCGCTCGATCGTGTTCGGGATCCTGATCGTGATCCTCGTCTTCCGGCCCGAGGGGCTGCTCGGCGAGCGTACGCCGGAGGGCGCGTGACGACGATGCAGGATCGGCTGCGGAGCTCTGGTCGCGCGGTCGCGATCTCGCTCGTGCTGGTGGTCCTCGCGTTCCTCTATCCGCAGTACGTCGGGACGCTCGAGGACTTCCCGCTGATCGGCGACTTCATCCCGGGGCTTTCCTCGATGGTGATCATGATCATCGTCACGATGATGGCGGTCGGGCTCAACATCGTCGTCGGCTACGCCGGCCTGCTCGACCTCGGCTACGTCGCCTTCTACGCGGCCGGGGCCTACACCGCTGCCTGGTTCGCGTCGCAGCAGTTCGACCAGTGGACGTTCCACTTCGGCTCCGTCGGCATCTCGAAGGAGCTGCCCGGGATCCACCTTTCGATCTGGCTCGTGCTCGTGATCGCCGGTGTCTTCACCGGGCTCGCGGGCATCCTGATCGGCTTGCCGACGCTGCGTCTGCGCGGCGATTACCTCGCGATCGTGACGCTCGGGTTCGGCGAGATCGTCCCGCAGGTGGTGCGGAACGGCGACAACGTCTTCGGCTTCGACCTCACCCACGGCACGTTCGGGATCAGCCCGATCGACTCGCCCGGCTTCGGCAGCGTCGGCGAGTCGCTTGGCTTGCCACTGAGCTACCAGCAGTCGTTCGAGCGCGAGCAGTGGTTCTACTGGACGACGCTCGCGCTGCTCCTGCTCACCGTCTTCTGCTCGGTCCGGCTGCGCGACTCCCGGCTCGGGCGCGCGTGGATCGCGATCCGCGAGGACGAGACTGCAGCGGCCGCGATGGGCGTGCCGCTGATGCGGACGAAGACCTGGTCGTACGCGATCGGCGCCTTCTTCGGCGGCGTTGCCGGTGCCTTCTACGCGAGCTTCAGGAGTGGTGCGTTCCCTGCGGACTTCTACTTCAACTTCTCGGTCTTCCTGCTCTGCATGGTCATCCTCGGCGGCCTCGGCTCGATCTGGGGCGTGATCCTTGGCGGGATGATCCTCGGCTACCTCAACGTCGCCGGGCTGGCCACGTTCGGTTCCAAGCTGCAGGAGGCCGGCGTCGACTTCGACCCGACCAAGTACCAGTTCGGCTTCTACGGCGTGATCATCGTGGTGATGATGCTGTTCCGGCCCGAAGGGCTGATACCCGAACGGCGGGTCAAGCGGGAGATGGAGCTCGGCGTGGCCGACACGCCGCTGTACGACGTGACCCAGGAGGGCTCCGACACGGACCGAGAGCCCAAGAATGACTGACCTCCTCGTCGCCGAGCAGGTGCGCAAGGAGTTCGGCGGCCTCATCGCTACCAACGACATCGACTTCACGATCCCCCAGGGCTCGATCGTCTCCCTGATCGGACCGAACGGGGCCGGGAAGACGACGTTCTTCAACATGCTCACCGGCGTCTACAAGCCGACCGCCGGCAAGATCCTCTTCGACGGCACCGACGTCAGCGACAAGCCGCCGCACGCGATCACCGAGCTCGGGGTCGGGCGCACGTTCCAGAACATCCGGCTCTTCCAGCACATGACCGCACTCGAGAACGTGCTCGTCGGGATGCACTGCCGGCTCAAGGGCGGGATCATCGGCTCGATCGTCCGGACGCCGCGCGTGCGGCGGGAGGAGAAGAACGCGCACGAGCGCGCGCGCGAGCTGCTCCGCTTCTCGGGCCTGCGCGGCCGGAACAACGAGATGGCGCGCAACCTCCCCTACGGCGACCAGCGCCGGCTCGAGGTCGCCAGGGCGCTGGCGACGGAGCCGAAGCTCCTCCTCCTGGACGAGCCGACCGCCGGGATGAACCCGCAGGAGACCGCCGACTTCACCGCCTTCGTGCGCGTCCTCCGCGAGGAGCGGAAGCTGACCGTGCTGATGATCGAGCACGACATGAAGGTCGTGATGGGCATCTCCGACCGCGTCACCGTGCTCGACTACGGCCAGAAGATCGCGGAGGGAACCCCGCAGGAGGTCCAGAAGGACGAGCGCGTCATCGAGGCGTATCTCGGGAAAGGCGCCACGTCCCATGGCTGAGCCGAACGGCGCCGGGATCGTCCTCGAGCTCGACGGCGTCCACACCTATTACGGCGCCATCCACGCGCTCAAGGGAATCTCGTTGAAGGTGCACGAGGGTGAGGTCGTGACCCTGATCGGCGCCAACGGAGCAGGCAAGTCGACGACGCTGCGCTCGATCAACGGGGTCAACCATCCCCGCGAAGGCAGGATCACCTTCCAGGGCAGGGACATCACGAACGCCCCGCCGCACGCGATCGTGAAGATGGGGATCGCGCAGTCACCCGAGGGCCGGCGGCTCTTCCCGCGGATGAGCGTGCTCGAGAACCTCGAGATGGGCGCTTTCCAGCGCACCGACAAGGCGAACTTCCCCGAGGACATGGATCGCGTCTTCGACCTCTTCCCGCGCCTCGCCGAGCGGAAGCAGCAGCAGGCCGGGACGATGTCGGGCGGCGAGCAGCAGATGGTGGCCATGGGTCGGGCGCTGATGGCTCGCCCGAAGCTGCTCCTGCTCGACGAGCCGTCGATGGGCCTGGCGCCGATCTTCGTCGAGCGGATCTTCGAGATCGTGCGGGAGATCAACTCCCAGGGAACGCCGATCCTGCTCGTCGAGCAGAACGCGCTGATGGCGCTCGACGCGGCCAGCCGTGGCTACGTGATGGAGACGGGCGTGATCGCGCTCGAAGGCCCGGCGAAGGAGTTGCGCGAGAACGAGCGCGTCCGCAAGGCCTACCTCGGCATCGACTAGCGACGTCCCTGGCCGGGCGCCGGGCCCGCGGACGCTGGCTTGTGTTGATTCAACACAAGCTGGCGGGGCTGTCGCACGGCTCCGTGGGTTGAACGGCGCTTGTGTTGGTTCAACACAAGCTCTACGTTCCGCCGACCTCGAGCGGGAAGTAGGGCGGCCCGACCAGGTAGCCGATCCGCGCCTCGCCGCCGGCACGGCCGTGCGCCATCTCGAGCGCGCCGGAGATCCCGTGCGTCGGCACGAAGCCGAGCGTCCGCGCGGCCTGGTGGTCCCGGGAGCCCGCGACGACGACCGCGCCGAGCCGGTCGAGCGCCGGCTGGCAGCTGTCCCAGTCGACGTAGGGGAGGAGCGGGTGACAGGCGCGGCCGGTGCGGTAGGCCTCGAGTGCGTGCTCGTCTGCCGCGGCGTCACTCTCGCCCGCAGCCAGGTCATCGGCGGTGCGGCCGTCGCGGAGCGAGTGAAAGAGCGCGCGGTACGGATCCTGCGTTCCGTGCGCGAAGTGGCGCGAGAGGCGGTGGAGGACGATCGCGGTGCCGTCGTCCTTGACCGGGAACGCATCGCGCCAGAGCCGCAGGGCGAGGCCGAGCGCGACGGTCGCCACCGTGATCGGATTCAGGCGCTCGCGCGGAGCGTGGTGGTGCTTCCAGGGCATCCCGATCACGATCGCGTCGAGCGGCTGTTCGAGCGGCGTCGAGCGCCGGGCGATCCCGCGCAAGAGCGCTTCGGCGTGCGCGACAGAGGGTGGGCCCGCGAAGGCGGCGACGGCGGTCAGCTCGCGGCCGAGATCCTGGAGCACGCGACGGCGGATCCCGGACGGCAGCAGCGAGAACCGCCGCAGCGGCGAGCGGGCGAGCTGGTCGAGCGCGTCGTCCTCGTAGGGGTAGTCGCGAAAGCGGCCAGAGAGCCGTGGCGGGTTCAGCACCAGCGACGTGCCGAGCACGGGCACCTGGCTCGTCAGCGTCCGCTCGAGCGCGACTCCGAGCTGCCAGCCGCGGGCGGCGGCGGTCTCGAGCAGCGAGTAGGCGGTTGCGGCGCGCAGGGTCTCGGACCCGCACGCGCCGATCAGCGCACCGGGGCCGCCGTGGAGCACCGTTTCGGCGGCTGTGACGCAGAGGACAAGGTCGGTCTCCAGCAGGAGCGGGTTAACGCGCAGGGGCGTCCGCCCTGCGTCGCCGACGTGGACGAGGTCGGGTGATTCGACGTCGTGCACCTCGACGCGGCCCCGGAAGCGGCGGGCGAAGCTCGGCGCGAGCAGGGCCTCGAGCTCGCGGTTCCCCGCTCGGCGATTGAGCCCGCCCGCGACGAGGATCGTCTGCCGCCTGGACGGGACGCCCAGCCGCTCGAGCTCGTCGATCGCGGTCGCCAGCGCCTGGCGCCGCGGGTCGTCGAGCACGCCGGGCAGGGGCAGCTCCGGCGGCTGGACGACGAGCGTGGCGTCGCCACCGCGGGTGACGAGCGCCTCGAGGGGCGAGCCCGAGAGCGGGAAGCGGAGCGCATCGCGCACCGCCGCGGCGACGTCGACGACCCCGGCGGAGGGCCGCGGTGGGCGGAGCACGACGCCGTCGCGCGTGTTGACGACGGCGATTCGCGAGCCCGAGGGCATCGGAATCCGAGTCACTACGGAATGTGCCGGTACAGCCGGAGGAACGTCGTTCGGAAGCCGCGCCGCGGCCAGAAGCGCGACGCGAGCAGGTTCGTCACGCGCCAGTCGACGACCATCGTCTCGTGTCCGCGCTCGCGCGCCCACGCAAAGGCCGCCTGCGTCAGCGCCAGCCCCGCACCCGAGCCGCGTACGGCGGGATCGGTTGCGGCCCAGCTCAGGAGCGCCGCGCCATCGGGCCGCGCGACGCCGGCGTGCGCGCTCGAGAGCTCGACGGGGACGACGTGGAACAGGCCGACGATGCGCCCGTCGCGCTCGACGACCAGGTCGGCGACGCCCTCGTTCGCCAGGTCCTCGAGCACCTCGGCGCGCAACTCGGCGCGGCTCTGGCGCTCCCCCCCGCGCAGGAACACCGGCGATCCCTGCTGGTGGTCGGTGAGAAGCGGGTCGAGGTCGAGGATCGCCTCGACGTCGTCCGGGGTCCCGAGCCGGACGTCGCCGGGCCACTCCGTGTCCGGCACGGCCCGGATGCCATATGCGTGCTGCTGGCCGAAGCCGAGGCGGTACCAGGCGTCGAGCAGCGCCGCATCGGTGGCGGGCACGCGCGGGTAGTGACGCGGCCGCCCGTGCTCGTCGACCCAGACATGGGCCGCCGCGGCGTAGAGGTCACGCAGGTCCTCGGGTTCCTCGACTGCGTGTCCGGCGTGATCGACCCACACGTTCGCGCCCCACAGCTCCTCGCTCCTGGGGGCGCCGACGAGGTAGCCGACGACGCGCTCCCCGCGAAGCGCGACCGCGCCGCTGGCGCCGTCGGCCGCAGCCAGCTCGGACACGAGGTCCGCGGCGGCTGCAGGCTCCTCGTAGCGCGCGGAGAGCAACGGCTCGGCTGCGCGCTGAGACCGGTGGCGGGCCGCCAGCAGCTCGGCCGCCGCCGGGACGAACTCGTCGGAAAATGGACGAATCTCGAGGCGTGCCATCGCGGCGGCACGATAGCTTGACCCCGTGCCGAAGACGCTCACCGGCCAGGAGCTGCAGCTCGACGACGGGCCTGCGCGGGACTCCGAGCTCTTCCTGGTCGACGGGAACAACCTCGCCTACCGGGCCTTCTTCGCGCTGCCGGAAGAGCTGGCGACGAGCGACGGCTTCCCGACCAACGCGCTGCTCGGGTTCGCGAACATGCTCTTCAAGCTGCTCTCCGACTACCGTCCGAAGGGCGTCGCCGTCGCCTGGGACTCGCGGCCGACGCACCGGGCAGCGGTCGCCGAGGCGGGCGACGTCGTCTACAAGGAAGGGCGTCGGCCGATGCCCGACCTCCTGCGCGAGCAGTTCCCGCACTTTCGCCCGATCGTCGAGGCGTTTGGCTACCGGAACCTCGAGTTCGAGGGCTGGGAGGCGGACGACGTGATCGCGACGCTCGCGACCCGCGCGGACGAGGCCGGAGTGAAGACGACGGTCGTCTCGACCGACCGCGACGCCTTCCAGCTCTGCTCCGCGAACGTCGTCTTGATGATGACGCCGCGCGGTGTTGCGGACGTCAACGTCTACACGCCCGAACGCGTCGAGCTTCGCTATGGGATCCGGCCCGATCAGGTGCCGGATTTCATCGGCCTGAAGGGCGACACGTCCGACAACATCCCCGGCGTCCCAGGGATCGGCGACAAGACCGCGGGCCAGCTGATCGCCCAGTACGGCTCGCTCGAGGAGGTGATCGCGCACGCGGACGAGCTCTCGCCGGCGCGGCGGAAGAACATCACCGAGTTCGCCGACCAGGCGCGCATGTCGAAGGAGCTCGCGACGATGCGGCGCGACCTCGACCTCGACTTCGATCCGTCGCAGATCGTGCTCGAGCCGCCCGACCGCTCGCAGCTCCGTGAGATGTTCCGGCGCTACGAGTTCCGGGCGCTGCTGAACCGGATCGACGACCTCGAGGACGCGATCCCCGCGGCCGTGCCCGTCGCGGTCGCCGGGACCGTCGTGCCCTGGAGGGAAGGTGAGCTACCGCAGGTGCGCGGCCGCGCCGGTCTCGCCGTGGCCGACGGGCGCTTCGCGCTCGCGCAGGACGACGGCGTCACGGTCGGCGCCTGGGACGAGGACTCGCCCGCGCGACTCCGCGATGCCGACCTCGTCGCGCACGACTTCAAGTCGCTGCCGCGGCTGACGATGCGGCCCTCCGACGACACGCTGATCGCGGCGTACCTGATCGAGCCCGGCCGCTCCGAGTACGCAATCGACGATCTCCAGCGCGAGTACGGGCTCGAAGTGATCCCCGAGCCGGCGACGGAGGAGGAGACGGCTGCGCTGATCACGCGCGCCGAGGCAGCCCGCCGCCTCTCCGGCCCGATGCGCGAGCGCGTCGTCGAGCGCGGCTCCGAGCGCCTCTACGACGAGATCGAGCTGCCGCTGACCGCCGTCCTCGCTGCGATGGAGGATGCGGGCGTCAAGATCGACACCTACCGGATGGGCGAGATCACGGCACGGCTCGCCGACCGCGTCGAGGAGCTCGAGGCGAAGGCCTACGAGCTCGCCGGCGAGGAGTTCATGGTCGGCTCGACCCAGCAGGTCGCGCGCATCCTCTTCGAGGTTCTCGGCCTGACGCCCGGCCGCAAGGGCAAGACCGGCTACTCGACGGACACGAGAGTCCTTCGCTCGATCCGCGGCGAGCACGAGATCGTCGGGGTGATCGAGGAGTGGCGCGAGCTCTCGAAGCTGATCAACACATACCTCGGCCCGTTGCCGCTCCTGATCTCGGAAGCGGACGGGCGCCTGCACACGACCTTCAACCAGGCGGCCGCCTCGACCGGCCGGCTCTCGACGACGAATCCCAATCTGCAGGCGATCCCGATCCGGACCGAGCTCGGCCGCGAGATCCGCTCCGCCTTCGTCGCCGAGCAGGGGTTCCGCCTGATCTCGGCCGACTACAGCCAGGTCGAGCTGCGGATCCTCGCCCACGTCTCGGGCGAGCCGCGCCTGCGCGAGGCGTTCGCGCGGAACGAGGACATCCACACCGCGACCGCCGCGGAGGTGCTCGGGAAGGATCCCGCCACCCTGACCAAGGACGAGCGCAACGTCGCCAAGATGGTCAACTTCGGGATCATCTACGGGATCTCGGCGTTCGGGCTCTCGGAGAACCTCGAGATCCCGCGCGAACAGGCGCAGGAGTACATCGACACCTATCTCGCGCGCTTCCCGCTGGTGCAGGACTTCATCCAGCGGACGATCGAGCAGGCAGAGCGCGACGGCTACGTGACGACGCTGCTCGGCCGGCGCCGCCCGGTTCCAGAGATCCGCACGCGGAACCGGCAGACGCGCGCGCTCGGGGAGCGGCTGGCGGTCAACTCGGTCATGCAGGGCACGGCCGCCGACGTGATCAAGGTGGCGATGATCCGCATCCACGACCGGCTGCGCGAGGAGGGGAGAGGCGCGCGGCTCGTGCTCCAGGTGCACGACGAGCTCCTGCTCGAGGCGCCCGAGACGGAGACGAGCGCGATCAAGGAGCTCGTGCGGCAGGAAATGTGCGCCGCCTACCCGCTCGATCCCCCGCTGGCCGTCGACGTCGGCGTCGGCGACGATTGGAACGAAGCCAAGTCGTAGCCTCGGCTCCTCGACCCTCCTCAGCGGTTCCTTACGCGGCGCGCTACTCTCGCCGCCGTCGCTCGTCAACGAGGAGGGGGAACGGTTCGATGAAACGCTTTGCTCTCGCGGGAATGCTCGCGGCTGCAACGGTGGTGACGCTGCTCGCCGGCGCGATCGCCTCCGGTGATGCAGAAGGCCAGCCGCTGGCCACCGTCAACGTCCAGCTGCTTGGCTTCAACGACTACCACGGCAACCTCGAGCCGCCGTCGGGCTCGAGCGGCCTGATCGGCAGTGTCCCAGCAGGGGGTGTCGAGTACTTCGCCACCCACATCCAGAATTTGAAGGCGTCGAACCCGAACACGGTCGTCGTCGCTGCGGGTGATCTGATCGGTGCAACGCCGCTCGTCTCGGCTCTCTTCCGCGACCAGCCTTCGATCGAGTCGATGAACACGGCCGGACTGCAAGTGAGCGCGGTCGGCAACCACGAGTTCGACAAGGGCAAGGCCGACCTCCTGCGCCAGCAGAACGGCGGCTGTCCCCAAGGCGGCTGTCCCGAGGGGGGCGTCTTCGCAGGGGCCCAGTTCGAGTACCTGTCCGCGAACGTCTTCGCGCTGCCGACGGCGGCCGAGAAGGCCGCCGCGAAAAAGCAGAAGAAGACCGCTCGGGCGAAGCCGCTCCTGAAACCCTTCACGATCAAGGAAGTGGGCGGGGTCAAGATCGGGTTCATCGGCATGACCCTCGAGGGCACGCCGTCGATCGTCACGCCCACCGGGGTTGCGGGTCTTCGCTTCTATCCCGAGGCGTACATGGCGAACTACTGGGCGCAGAACCTGCGCAAGCAGGGCGTCCAGACCATCGTCGTCCTCATCCACGAAGGCGGCGCGCATACGGGCACGTTCAACGGGTGCACGGGCATCTCCGGCCCGATCGTTCAAATCGCGGAGCAGATGAGCCCGACCATCGACGTCGTCGTCAGCGGTCACACGCACAACGCCTACAACTGCACGATCGCGAACAAGCTCGTCACGAGTGCGTCCTCGTTCGGCCGCTTGATCACGGACATCGACCTGACGATCGACACGGTCACCGGCGACGTGGTCGCGAAGACGGCAATCAACCGCATCGTCACGCGCGACGTGCCGAAGCACGCCGGCGAGACCGCGCTGGTCGACAAGTACAAGCGGCTCTCCGCCCCGCTCGCGAACCGTGTGATCGGTCGCATCAGCGGTGACATCACGCGCACGGCGAACAGTGCGGGCGAGTCGGCGCTCGGCGATGTCATCGCCGATGCGCAGCTTGCCGCGACGCGCGCGGCCGCGAAGGGCAATTCGGTGGTCGCGTTCCAGAACCCGGGCGGCATCCGTGCCGACCTGACGTTCAACCAGATCAGCGGCGGCGAACAGCCCGGCCAGGTCACCTACGCCGAGGCGTTCACCGTGCAGCCGTTCGGCAACACGCTGACCGTGAAGACGCTGACCGGGGCGCAGATCAAGGCGCTGCTCGAGCAGCAGTTCGACAACCCGTCGCCGGGCGCCAGCCGGATCCTCGCCGTCTCGGCCGGGTTCACGTACTCCTACCGACAGGCGAATCCAGCCGGCAGCCGCGTCGACGCGGCGTCGATCAGGATCAACGGTGTCGTCGTCAACCCGACGACGAATTACCGCGTCACGATGAACAACTTCCTGGCTGACGGCGGGGACAACTTCACCGTCTTCCGCCAGGGCACCAATCAGCTCGGAGGAGAGGTCGACCTCGACGCGCTCTCGTCGTTCTTTGCGGCGAACCCGACCGTCGCGCCCGGCCCGATGAACAGGATCACGCGCACGGGCTAGCAGGCCCGAAACAGGGAGGGCTGATGCGGGCGCCGCATCAGCCCTCCCTTTCAGTTCGAGGCGGCTGAACGTGGCTATACTCCGCGTCTCGCATGGCCAACGACACGATGGAAAAGCCGATCGAAGCTGAAGCAGGCGTCTGGGTAACCGGGCCCGACGGCGACCTGATTCCCGACTACGAGTCGACTTTCCCGACGATCAACGAGGGCGAGGTCGTGCACGGCACGGTCGTCCGCGTCGACAAGGACGAGGTACTCGTCGACATCGGCTACAAGTCGGAAGGCGTGATCCCGGTCGCCGAGCTCTCGATTCGCCGCTCGGTCAATCCGGCCGACGAGGTCTCGGTCGGCGAGGAGATCGATGCGCTCGTTCTCACGAAGGAAGACGCGGAGGGTCGCCTCATCCTCTCGAAGAAGCGCGCGCGCTTCGAGCTGGCCTGGAAGAAGATCGAGGCCGCCGCCGAGTCGGGCGAGCCCGTCATCGGCCGCGTGATCGAGGTCGTCAAGGGCGGCCTGATCCTCGACCTCGGCGTCCGCGGCTTCCTGCCCGCCTCGCTCGTCGACATCCGCCGGGTCCAGGACCTCGACGAGTTCATGTCGACCGAGCTTCGCTGCAAGGTGATCGAGCTGAACCGGTCGCGCAACAACGTCGTGCTCTCCCGCCGCGCCGTCCTCGAGGACGAGCGCAAGGACCAGCGCCAGCAGATTCTCGACCGGCTCAACCCCGGCGACGTCGTCGACGGCACGATCTCGAACATCGTCGACTTCGGCGCCTTCGTCGATCTGAACGGGATGGACGGGCTGATCCACATCTCCGAGCTTTCCTGGAGCCACGTCAACCATCCGTCCGAGGTGCTCGAGATCGGCCAGGAGGTCAACGTCAAGGTGCTCGACATCGACCGCGACCGCCAGCGGATCTCGCTCGGGCTCAAGCAGACGCAGTCCGATCCCTGGCAGCAGGTCCTCGAGAGCTACTCCGAGAACGACGTCGTCGAGGGACGGGTCACGAAGGTGGTCACGTTCGGCGCCTTCGTCGAGATCCTGCCCGGCGTCGAGGGGCTCGTCCACATCTCCGAGCTGGCGCAGCACCACGTCGAGAACCCGCGCGAGGTCGTCTCGCAGGGCGACGCGGTCAACGTGCTCATTCTCGAGGTCGACGCCGAGCGGCGCCGGCTCTCGCTCTCGCTGAAGCGCGTCGAGGAGGGCCAGGAGCCGCTTCCGCGCGCCGACGGCGGCGAGTCGGTGCACCTGACTCCGAACCTGAATCTCTCAGAGGACGTCTTCCCCGCGGGCGAGGTCGAGGCAGCCGACGCCGACGCCGACGACAGGCTTCTGCGCTCGAAGCCTCGGCAGAGCCCGAGTCGGAGACCGAAACCGACGCCGAGGCGGAGCCCGTGCTCGAGCTGGAGGACGCGCCGCCGCCGCCCGAGTCGGACGCCGCAGCGGAGGTCGAGCTCGAGGCCGAGACGACCGCGGACGCCGAGGTCGCAGCGGGCGACGAGCCCGTCGAGGAACCGACGGCCGAGTCCGATGCTGCAACGGGCGACGAGCCCGAGTCTCCCGACGCCGCCTAGCTTGCCGCGCCCCGTCGCGGTTGCAATCACCGGCGGGATCGGCGCCGGCAAGAGCGAGGCGTTGTTCGCGTTCCAGAAGGCGGGCGCCGCAACGGTCTCGAGCGACGAGATCGTCCACCACCTGCTCCGCACCGACCCTGACGTGAAGCAGGCGATCGTCTGTGAGCTGGGCGAGGACGTCCTCGACGACGACGGCGTGATCGACCGCAAGCGGGTGGGGGAGATCGTCTTCGGCGACCGGGCCAAGCTCGACTTTCTCGAGCAGCTTCTGCACCCGCTCGTCGCCGCGGAGTACCTGCGCTGGCGCGAGCAGCTCGCCGAGTTGCCGGAGCCGCCCGAGGTCTCCGTCACGGAGGTGCCGCTCCTCTACGAGACCGGCGGCGACGAGCGCTTCGACAAGGTGATCGTGATCACCGCACCCGCGAAGCTCCGCGAGCAGCGGCGCCGGGTCACCCGCGACGACCGTGACGAGCGGCTGCTCCCGGACAAGGAGAAGGTGAAGCGGGCGGACTTCGCGTACGTGAACACGGGCACCCTCGAGGAGCTCGACGCCTGGGTCGCCGGGGTGATGAAGGAGCTCAAGGCGTGAAGCTGCTCGGCACGTTCGGCCTGCTCGGCGTCGTCCTCGCCGCATTCGCTTTGTACGTTCTCGAGACGGAGCCGCGCTGGTACGAGCGGCTGCGCTACCCGCTTCGCTACGAGCAGATCGTCGTCGGCCACGCCGAGAACTACTCGCTCGATCCGCACCTGGTCGCGGCGGTGATCTACCAGGAGTCCAAGTTCGACGCCGACGCGGTCTCCGCCTCCGGCGCTGTCGGGCTGATGCAGCTCCTCCCGTCCACGGGCCAGGGAATCGCCGACCGCACCGGCGGCGAGAACTGGAAGCCCGAAGACCTCCACAACCCGGAGCTGAACGTCCGCTATGGCTCCTGGTACCTGCGGCACCTGCTCGACAAGTACGAGGACGAGGAGCTCGCGCTCGCCGCCTACAACGCCGGCCAGGCGAACGTCGACCGCTGGCGCGAGGAGGGCGTCGGGATCCAGTTCGACGAGACGCGGCACTACGTCGAGCGGGTGCGGGAGCTGAAAGCGATCTACGCCCGGGCGTACCGCTCGGAACTCGGCCTCAACTGATCGCCGGGTCCGCGAAGCGGCTCCGTCAGGGACTTTGCGCGCTTGAACGAGGCGCTACACCGGTTTCGATCAGCGTCATCAGCTGGTCGAGATCCGGCATCGGGTCGTCCGTCACCCGCGCAAAGGCGACGCCGTTCGCGAGCGTGCCGAGGAACTGGGCGATCACCTCGATCGGGACGTCGTCGCGGGTCACGCCCCGTAGCCGCGCGAACCTCGACACGCGCTGCTCCCGGACGTCTTCCTCGAGCCGCGCGATCTGCTCGCGGAAACGCGCGTCTGTACGGACGCGCCGCGCCGCCTCGACCTGGACGGAGAGCCATTCGGGGTCCTCGTGCATGACCGCCTCGAGCAGCGCCCGGTAGCCCTGCTCGAGCCAGATCTCGACGAACCGGTCGGACGAGCGCCGCACGAGCTCGACGAAGAGCGCCTCCTTGTTCTCGTAGTAGTTGAAGATCGCGCCGCGGGAGAGGCCCGTCTCCTCCTCGAGCCGTGCCACCGTCGCGCCTTCGTAGCCGTGCCGGGCGAAGGCGCGCTGCGCACCCGCCAGGATCTGCCCGCGGCGGGCCTCCTTGTGCTCCTCGGTCACCTTCGGCATCGCTTCACTTTACAAAAACGTACAGTCGTACTATTATCGCGCGGATGAGAAAGACGCCGATCGCCGCGCTCGTCTCCGCCGAGATCGTCTCGATCCTCGGTTCCCGGATGACGTACCTGGCGCTGCCGTGGTTCGTGCTCGTGACCACGGGCTCGGTGGCGAAAATGACCTACGTTCTCGCCGCCGAGATCCTGCCGATGGCCCTCCTCGGCATCCCGAGCGGGACGGTCGTGGAGCGGCTCGGCGCCCGGCGGACGATGCTCGTCTGCGACGCGGCGCGGATTCCGCTGCTCGCCGGGCTCCCACTGCTGCACGCCGCCGACGCGCTCAGCTTCCCGCTCTTGCTCGCCCTTGTCTTCCTGCTCGGCTGCTTCATGGCTCCGTACTTCGCCGCGCAGCGCGTGATCTTGCCGGAGCTCGTGGGCGAGGACGAGCGCACGATCACCCAGGCCAACAGCCTGATCGAGGGCGGGACGGCGATGGCCGGGCTCGCCGGGCCGGCGCTCGCGGGCGTGCTGATCCCGTTCATGAGCGCGCCGAACGTGCTCTATGTCGACGCGGGGACCTACGTCGTCTCCTTCCTCTTGCTCTGGGGCCTCGTCCCGAAGACGAAGCGGCTGGCGGGCGCGGTCGCGAGCGGCGGCGTCCTGGCGGGGATCGCGTTCTTCGTCCGCGACCGGCTCTTGGCGCCGCTCGGCGCGACACTGATCGCCCTCAACTTCGTCGGCTCGTCGATCTCGGCGACGATCCCCTTCTACGCCTTCCACGAGTTCGAGAGCTCGCGGGTAGCCGGCCTCTTCTACACCGCTGGCGGGGCCGGCGCGCTCGTCGGCAGCATCCTCGCGATGATGGTCGTCAAGCGGATGGCGCCGCTGCGGATGGCGGGAATCGGCATCGTCGCGGCGACGCTGCCGCTCTGGCTGCTGCCGTTCGACCTCCCCGCCTGGGGCGTGATGGGCGCGCTCTTCCTGATGATGCTCTTCATCCCGTTCGTCAACGGCCCGCTGTTGGGCGTGATCACGTCGCGCACCCCGACGGAGCTGCGGCCGAAGGTGATGACGGCGCTGATCTCGATCAGCACGCTCTCCGCGCCGCTCGGCTTCCTCACGGCCGGGCAGCTGCTCGGGGCCTGGGAGCCGACGCGCGTCTTCGCCGCCACCGCGGTCGGGATGACCGCGACCGCGCTCGTCTTCGCGACGATCGCGCTGCGGCATCGCGAGGAGCCCGCGCCGGAAGCGACCGCGGTGCCGGCGGCGTAGGCGCGCGCCCTACGGGCAATCGCCTCCGGTGCGCTCGTAGATCGCCCGCGCGCCGGTCGAGAGCACGTCGACGAAGGGGAGATCGCCCTCGCTGACGAGCAACATCAGGCAGCGGCCCTGCACCCACTGCACGGTGCCGATCGGGTTGTCGTGCAGGTCGTTCCCCGTCCAGCCGCGCGCGCCCGGGACCTCGGGCACGGTGAAGCGGCGGATCGATGTCTCGGGCAGGGTCTCGTGGATCGTGCTCGCGAGCAAGTCGTGGGCCAGCTGATCCCGGGCTCCCTTGGGCGTCCTGAACACCAGAATCTCGTTGACGCCTCCCGCGTCGCGGCCGTGCGTCCGCCGGGAGGTGAACGAGACGAACCCTCGGTCGCGTAGCTGCTGCGCGGCGGCGGGCTGCAGGTTCCACTCCGCCGCGAGCGCGTCCACTCCGACGATAGTCCAGTCGTCGCCGTCGGGCCTGAACCCTGGCTGCTCGCCGCTGCGCATGAGGAACCGCTCGACGTCAGGGGCTCCCGGCTTCGCATTCGTGCTCGCCGCCTCGGGCGCCGCGGGCTCGTCGTCGCCGCCGCAGGCCGAGCCGGTCAGCACCAGCGCCAGAGCCAGGCTCGCGGTCAGGCGTTGGATACGTCGCATGGCGCGATCCTACGCCCGGCAAGCGACCTCGAAAAAGAGCTAGGGCTGCGCGAGCCTCGCCCAGAGGTTCTCGAGCAGCCGGCGAACCGACGGCAGCGTCGCGGAGCCGCCGAAGTCGATCACGCCGCCGGCGAAGACCTTCGCGCCCTGCGGTGTCTCGTAGTAGGTCATCTGCGCCGTCAGCCCGGGCCCGAAGACGTCGGGGATCTCGGCGAGCACGATCGTCCCGGGCGGCGTCGCCGCGCTCGTCTGGTCGATCTCGATCCCGTAGCCGCCGAGCTCCTGGCCGAACGTGGCGCCGTCGCCGAGTCCGGTGCCCGCCCAGAACCAGGGTGCGGTCGAGGCCGAGCGCACGACGAACGGCGCTGCCGCCGCCCGTCGTCGTTGGCGCGGTACTGGACGCCGAGGAGCGACGACTCGGGCCGCGTCCGACGTCCCGCCACAGCCGTGTCCGCCGGAGCGTCCGGCCCTGGAGCCGCACCTCCCAGAAGAAATTGTTCGCCGAGAGGAAGGCGAGATTGCCGCCGAGGTCGCGGTAGTTGCGGATCAGGTCGTACTCGTGCCGCGTCACGTACTCGGTGTGACCCGGGAAGACGACGAAGTCGTAGAGGCGGATCAGCTCTTCGGCGGTTCGGATCGACTCCAGATCGGTCTCGGTCAGGATGTCGGGCTGCTTGCCGGTGGCGTGGAGCCAGCGGATGAAGTCGACGTCGTACTTGCGCCACTGGGGCGGCACGCCGCGGCGGATGTACATGCGGCCGAGGCGCGCGGTGCTCTGGGCGCCCTTGGCGTACCACGTGTCGCCCCAGCCGTTGCCGTCCCCGTCGCGGAAGTTGTACGCCTGCCACGTGTTCGTCGGCATCACGACGGCAACGCGGCTGCGCTCGCCGAACGTCGTCGGCCGAACGACGAACGGCGCGTAGCCGATCCGGCCGTCGTTCGCCGTCAGCTTGACGAAGTAGACGCCGGTCGCCCACGGCCCGACCGCGAAGTTGAGGGTCGCGCGCCGGTGCCGCGCGCTCCAGGGGATCGTCACCGGCTGGTTGACGGCGACCCCGTGCATGATCGTGTCCCCGTGCGTGCGCGTGTCCTCGCCGCCCGTGCGGAAGGTCTGCAGCGTCAGCGTCGTCGCGTCCGTCTCGATCGCCAGCCGCGCGGTGCTCGCCGCCACGTAGCTCTCGGCGGTGAAGCCCGCGTCGACCCCCAGGATCCGGACGACCGCGGACTTCAGCTTCCGCCCTTCGCGGGCGTTGGCGGCGCCGTACGTGCGGCGGTTCCCGGCCTTGTCGAGCGTCGTCATCCGGAGGAGATAGGTGCGGGCTCCGAGAGACCAGTGCGGATGCCAGGTGAAGACGTTTCGGCCGGGCTTCAGGTTCGCCCATTGTTCGTAGATCGTGTCCGGCGAGCTGATCGTCCTCGTCACCTCGAAATGCACCTGCGCCGGCTCGGTGAGGGTGAACGCGATCTTGGCCGACTCGCGCAGCTTGTCGCCGTTGGGGGAGATCGTCGTGAAGCGCTTGTTGTCGCCCTGGAACGGGAGCCGACTGCGATTGTGAGCCCGGATGTTGGTCAGCCGGGCGGCGGTCTGGTCGAGCCGAAGCGGGGAGGTGGCGAGCACGCGGGCGCCGTCGACGAGGCGGATCCGGTAGCTGCCGTCCAGGACGCGCGCGCCACGGAGCCGACCGTTCCAGCGGAAGTTGAGGAAGCGCCGGCGCTCGGGCTCGACGACCCAGCCGAGCACGCGACCATCCGGCCGCGTCAGCTGGACGCCGACGCGTGAGAGCTGCGGCACCGACGCCTTGATCCGGAGCCGCTCCTGCTTGGGCGAGAAGTCCCGCGGAGCGACGGTCAGGTCCGCCGCTGCGGCGGGCGGGACGACGGCGAGAGCGAGAATGAGCAGGAGGAGACGGCGCATCGGACCGGGATCCTAGTCACGGCCCATGACGGTGCTGTTAGGAACCTCCGGTTTGCTCTTCGAGTTCGTTCGCCTTCGCGGTGAGCGCGCTGAAGCCGGCCAGGAGGAAGTCGTTGACCGCTCCTGCGGCGAGAATCGACGTCAAGAGGCGGCCGGTGCGCGGGGTCAGGATCTGGATCGACGCGAGGCTCGCACCGATCCAGGTGCCGATGCAGCGCGTGCACGTGACGAGCTCGCCGATCGCCTGCTTCATGTCCGTGTCGTGCGTCGGCTTCTCGTCCTCGCCGTCGTAGGCGTCGCCCTCGACGAACGGCTCGCGGACGAAGCTCGTCACCTTGTCGCGCGCCACGGTCCGCGAGGCCTTGAAGGTGGCGAGCCCGAGCAGGGTGAGATCGATCGGCGCCATCTGGAAGTGCGGCCGGTCGCGCGCCGCCGCGAGCGCGCTGACGGCCCCGAGGCCGCCCAGAAAGGTGCCGACGATCGTCGCGTACGCGCGGTAGGGAGGCTGTTCGGCCATCGCTAGGCTGTTACCCGAATGGCGGAACTCAAGACATCGGCCGGCTATGTCCCCACCGGCGACCAGCCGCGGGCGATCGAGGAGCTGACCCGCTCGCTGCAGGGCGGAGAGCGCTATCAGACGCTGCTCGGCGCCACGGGAACCGGCAAGACCGCGACGATGGCGTGGATCATCGAGCAGATCCAGCGTCCGGCGCTCGTGATCGCGCACAACAAGACGCTCGCCGCGCAGCTCTGCAACGAGTTCCGGGAGTTTTTCCCGGCCAACGCGGTCGAGTACTTCGTCTCCTACTACGACTACTACCAGCCGGAGGCGTACGTCCCGCAGGCCGACCTCTACATCGAGAAGGACAGCTCGCGGAACGACGACATCGACCGGCTCCGCCACGCGGCGACGTCGAATCTGCTCTCGCGCAAGGACACGGTCATCGTCGCCTCCGTCTCGTGCATCTACGGCCTCGGCTCGCCGGAGGAGTACGAGAAGCGCGTCGTCTTCCTCACCGTCGGCGAGGAGACCGACCGCGACGTGATGCTGCGGAAGCTGATCGACATCCAGTACGTCCGCAACGACACGCTGCTCGGGCGCGGCCGCTTCCGGGTCAAGGGCGATGTGATCGAGATCCAGCCGGCGTACACCGAGACCGCCTACCGCGTCTCGATGTTCGGGGACGAGGTCGAGCAGATCACCCACTTCGACCCGCTCACCGGCGAGGTCTTCGCGAAGCTCGACACGATCACCGTTTTCCCCGCGACGCAGTACGTCACCTCGAAGCCGACGATCGAGCGGGCGCAGGACGAGATCAAGCACGAGCTCGAGCAACAGGTGTCGCTCTTCGAGAGCCAGGGCCGGATGCTCGAGGCGCACCGGATCCGCCAGCGGACCGAGTACGACCTGGAGATGATGCGCGAGCTCGGCTTCTGCAACGGGATCGAGAACTACTCGCGCATCCTCGACGGGCGGCCGGCGGGCTCGGCGCCGCACACGCTGCTCGACTACTTCCCCTCCGACTACGTCGTCTTCGTGGACGAGTCGCACCAGACGATCCCCCAGATCGGCGGCATGTACGAGGGCGACCGGTCGCGCAAGCAGACGCTCGTCGACCACGGCTTCCGGCTCCCGTCCGCGCTCGACAACCGGCCGCTCCGCTTCGACGAGTTTCTCGACAAGGTCAACCAGCTCGTTTTCGTCTCGGCGACGCCGGGCCCGTTCGAGCTCCGCCACTCGCAGGTGGTCTCGGAGCAGCTGATCCGGCCCACCTACCTCGTCGATCCCGAGGTCGAGCTGAGGCCGACGAAGAACCAGATCGACGACCTGCTGAACGAGATCCGCCGCCGCGAGGAGGCGGGTGAGCGCGTGCTCGTGACGACCCTGACCAAGAAGATGTCGGAGGACCTGACCGACTACCTGCTCGAGGCGGGCGTGCGGGCGCGTTACCTCCACTCCGAGATCGACACGCTCGAGCGGATCCAGATCATCCGCGAGCTGCGGCTCGGCGAGTACGACGTGCTCGTGGGGATCAACCTGCTCCGCGAAGGGCTCGACCTGCCCGAGGTCTCGCTCGTCGCGATCCTCGACGCCGACAAGGAGGGCTTCCTGCGTGGCAAGACGGCGCTCGTGCAGACGATCGGCCGCGCGGCGCGGAACGTGAACGGGCGCGTGCTCCTCTATGCCGACAAGATGACGGAGGCGATCAAGGGCGCGATGGAGGAGACCGAGCGGCGCCGCGCGATCCAGCTCGCCTACAACGAGGAGCACGGGACGACGCCGATCTCGATCACGAAGGGCGTCAGCGACATCGCGGAGTTCCTCTCCCTGGAGAACCCGAACGTCCCGGGGCGGCGCCGGCGAGGCGCGAAGGCCGACGTCGAGGGGCTGTCGCGCGAGGAGCTCGAGAAGCTCGCGATCACGCTCGAGGAGGAGATGTTCGTCGCCGCCGAGGAGCTTCGCTTCGAGTACGCGGCCAAGCTCCGCGACGAGATCAAGGACCTGCGGCGCGAGCTCGTTGCGCTCGCAGAGACGCCCGCCTAGCGAACGGTGATGCTGCTGCTGCGGCGAGTGCCCGCGACGACGCGATAGACCCCCGCACCACGCGTCGAGAGCGAGTACGACCCGGTCGCGGCCGTCTTTCCGGTTCCGACCGACCGCCAGGCGCTCCCCGCCTTGCGCTCGAGCCGGACGGCCTGACCTGCGACGGCGTGGCTGGCGCAGTCGATCACTTTCCCCGCGATCGCGGCGCCGCGGCGGCCGGCCGTCACACGCGCGGCGGGGCGGTTCCCTTCGAGGCTGATGCCTCGGATCGCCTGCATCGCCTTGGCCGCGTTCCAAACTGTCGGGCGCGTGCCATTGATCACGTACTCGCCGAAGCCCATGCTCCCACCTGCCGAGTCACCCGAGGGGAGGAGCAGGCCGAACTTCGCGTAGGCGGTGTTGCCGTCACAGAGCGGGAAGCCGACCGCAGCTTCCATCCGGGCGTCGTCGGCCCCGCCGAACGGGGATCGCGTCAGGATCCAGTAGCCCGCGATCGTCCCCGCGGCGCGGCCTCCGACGCGGTGCTTGATCAGCTGCCGGCCCTCGGAGACCACCGGCCAGTCATGGGTCAGGTTCGCGATCATCGCCGCGCGTGTCGCACCCGCCCGAACGGCGACGCCGATGGTCCAGTCGTACTTGCTGTCGGCGCCAAGGCTCGGCCGCCCGGTCGCCTCATAGCGAGGCCCCGCCCACTCGCCGCCGTTATGGTCGTAGCAGCAGCCCCGCTTGTACTCCGGGGGCGACACGGCCACGATCGCGAGCGTGGGGGAGTAGTGGTCGGTGGGGTTGCCCGATTGCCCGCGCAGCGTGATTCGGTCTTGCACCGCAGAAAGAACGAGCGGCGCGGCGACGAGCCCGCCCAGCCCGATCGCCATCGCAATCTTCAGCCGCATCCTGCGCTCGAACCTAGCCCTGCTCGGTGATCCGTGCTATCGGGACAATGCCTAGTCACCGCCGGTTTGCAGGCATACGATGGGCACGTGCTGCTCGGGCGGACGACCGAGTGCGGCCGGATCGATGGGCTGCTCGAGAGGGTGCGCGGCGGCGAGAGCGGCGTGCTCGTCCTTCGCGGGGACCCGGGGATCGGCAAGACCGCTCTGCTTCACTACGCGCGCGAGCGCTCGCACGGGCTGACCGTCGTCGGGACTCGCGGCGTCGAGTCGGAGGCAGAGCTCCCGTTCTCCGCGCTCGCAGAGTTGCTGGAACCGCTGCTCGGCGGGCTCGACCGCCTTCCAGCACCACAGGCGGCGGCGGTCAGGAGTGCGCTCGCGCTTGGACCACCCGTCCCCGGAGACGCGTTCGCGGTCGCGACAGGTGCGCTCAACCTGATCTTGGCCGCCGCTCGCGAGTCTCCGCTGCTCGTCCTCGTCGACGATGTCCACTGGCTTGACGCCGGGTCCGCGGAGACTCTCCTCTTCGCAGCGCGCAGGCTCGAGACCGACGGCGTCGCCGTGCTCGTGGCGGTGCGCGACGGCGTCCCGAGCGTCTTCGACGGAGCGGGGCTCGCGGAGTTCCGGATCGACGGGCTCGATCGCTCCGCGGCCGGTGAGCTCCTGGCCGCGACGCCCGCGAACCGGATGACGCCCGCCCTCGTGCACAGCCTGGTCGACGCCACTGCCGGCAACCCGTTGGCGCTGCTCGAGCTACCGGCGTTGTTGAGCGAGGCGCAGCTCGACGGGGAGGCGCCGCTGCCGGATCCGCTGCCCGCTGCACCGAGCATCCGGCGGGCATTCGAGGTAAGGCTGTCGGCGCTGCCGCTCGAGACCCAGCGTGCGCTGCTCGTCGCCGCCTCGAGCCACTCCGAGGCGCTGCAGCCGTTGCTCGAGGCGCTCGCAGCGCTGGGGCTCGCTGCGGAAGCGCTCGAGCCGGCCGAGCGGGCGGCGCTCGTCTCGCTCGGCGCCGGGCGGCTCGCGTGGAGGCATCCGCTCCTCCGCTCGGCGAGCTATTACCGCGCGTCCACGTTCGAGCGTCGGGCTGCACATTCCGCGCTTGCTTCCGTGTCGACCGGGGTCGAGCGCGCCTGGCATCTCGCGGACGCGACTCTCGGCCCTGACGACGGCGTCGCCCGCGCGCTCGAGGAGGCAGCGATGGACGCCCGCTCGCGGCGAGGACATGTGGCTGCCGCGACCGCGTTCGAACGCTCCGCTCGGCTCTCGAGCGACGGCGACGACGCGGCTCGGCGCGAGCTCGAGGCCGCGCGCGACTATCACCTCGCCGGCCGCGTCGTGCAGGCTCGGGTCTTGTTGCGCGCCGCTCTCAGCTCGACCCGGATTCCAGCGGTGCGCGCCGACATCCAGCATCAGCTCGGGGTGATCGAGATGTGGGGTGGGGACGCTGCTGCCGCGCACGAGCTGCTCGTCGGTGCCGCCGGTGAGGTCGAGGCTGTCGATCCGAGACGGGCGGCGACCATCCTCACCCACGCCGCGATCGCCCTCGAGATGTCGGGAGACGTGGACGGCACTCTCGCCGTCGTCCGCCGGGCGCACGAGCTGGCGCAGGGCGGCCTCGACACCGAGCCGCAGCTGTTGCGGGCGATGATCCTGGCGGGTCAGGCACGCGTTGCCCGGCCGGCGCTGCTGAAGCTGATCGAAGCGGGGCCGGGCACCGAGCCGCCGACGGCCAACTCGGTGTTCCTGGATGCGACGATCGGTCAGGCGCTGATCTGGCTCGGCGAGCACGCCAAGGCGCGTCGCTTCTTCGAGCGGGAGCTGCTGGCCGCTCGAACCTCGGGCTCCCTTGCTCCGATGCCGTACTTGCACGCGTGTCTGTCCGAGCTCGAGTTTCGGCTCGGCCGCCTGCAAGCCGCGCATGCGAACGGGGTCGAGGCGGTTCAGATCGCGGAGGAGACCGGGCAGCGCAACGTGCTCTCGTTCTGCCTCGCGACGCTGGCCCGGGTCGAGGCGGCGACGGCGCGCGAGGAGGACTGCCGTGACCACGTTCGCCGTGCACTCGAGTTGGCGGGCGAGCTCGGGGCGGGCTCGATTCGCATCTATGCCCTCGCGGCGTTGGGACTGCTGGAGCTCGGGCTCGGTCGAACCAGCCCAGCACTGGTGGTTCTGCAGGAGGTCGCGGCACTCGTCGAGGAGCTCGGTCCGGCCGAGCCGGGTGTGGTCGAATGGGAGTCCGATCTGATCGAGGCTCAGCTGCTCTGCGGGCGCCGCGAGGAGGCGCGAGAATCGCTGCGGAAGTTCGAGGAGCGGGTTCATCGCACCGGCAACTCCTGGGCGAGCGCGTCAGCCGCCCGCATCCGCGGGATGCTGGCCGACGAGGGTTTCGAGCTCGAGTTCGACGCCGCCCTTCAGGGCCACACCTCGCGGTTCGAGCGCGCACGCACCGAGCTGCGACTGGGCGAGCGGCTTCGCCGCGAGCGACGGCTGACCGATGCTCGCGCCCCGCTGCGGTCGGCCCAACAAGCGTTCAACCTCCTGGGTGCGCGTGGCTGGTCGGCGCAGGCAGGCGCGGAGCGCGCCGCTGCCGGGGAGCGCCCGAAGCGAGCCGAAGCGCACCTGCCCACGCTGCTGCGCGAGCTGACGGAACAGGAGCTCCGGATCGCGCTGCTGATCGCGGAGGGCGTCACCAACCGGGAGGCGGCGGCGGCGCTCTACCTCAGCCCGAAGACGATCGGCTATCACCTCGGCAAGGTGTACGACAAGCTGGGCGTGCGTTCGCGCACGGAGCTGGCATATCTGCTCGCCCAGGCGTAGCGGGCGTCTATTCTGCGTGCATGTGCCGGAACATCAGAGTGCTCCACAATTTCGACCCCGAGGCGACGCCGGAGGAGATCGAGGCCGCCGCGCTCCAGTACGTCCGCAAGATCAGCGGAGCCACGAAGCCGTCGAAGGCGAACGAGGCCGCGTTCGCGCGGGCCGTGGACGAGGTCACCGCCGCGTCGAGGCGGCTGCTCGACTCGCTCGTGACCGCGGCGCCGCCACGTGATCGCGAGGTCGAGGCCGCGAAGGCCAAGGCTCGCGCCGCAGCGCGCTTTGCCTAGCGCAGGCTGAGCACCCGCGGAAGCGGATGCTCAGCGGCGCGTAAACCCCTCAAGGGCCGCTTCGCGGCCGGTGCGCAATGTCCGTAGAGTCTTCCCCGTGCTTGGCGCGATCGTCTCTCTCCTCGTCTCGGGGCTGATCATCGGCCTGCTCGCGCGCTTTGCGGTGCCCGGCAAGGATCCGCTGAAGCTGTGGCAGACGATCCTGCTCGGGATCACCGGGTCGCTGCTCGGCGGGCTCGTGGCGGGGGCGGTCGGCGCGATCGACGCGGACGAGACGATCGAGCCGGGCGAGGCGCTGACGTCGTTCGCCTTCGCCCTCGGCGGCGCGATCGTGCTGCTGATCCTGTACCGCAAGTTCGTCCAGAAGCGCCCGATCACGGGCCCTTCCTAGGCTGCCGCGCCCGTAGGCTGGGCGGGTGAGAGCGGATGCCGGCCTGCGCGCGAACGTTCGCCTGCTCGGCGACCTGCTCGGGCGCGTCCTCGTCGAGCAGGAGGGGCAGGACGTGCTCGACCTCGTCGAGCGGATCCGCTCGCTCTCGCGCTGGGCGCGCCGGACGGGCGAGCGGGCGCCGCTCGAGGAGACGATCGAAGGGCTGCCGCTCGAGCGCCAGGCCGCGGTCCTGCGGGCGTTCGGCCTCTTCTTCCAGCTCGCGAACATCGCCGAGCAGCACCACCGGCTCCGGCGCCGGCGCGCCTACGAGCACGAGGGCCGCGTCCAGCGCGAGTCGCTCGGGGCCGCATTCGCCCAGCTCGACGCGGCCGGGGTGGGGGAGGCAGAGCTCGCGCAGGAGGCCCAGAAGGTGCGCGTCGAGCTCGTCTTCACCGCTCACCCGACCGAGGCGACCCGGCGCACGGTGCTTCAGGCGCACCAGCGTGTGACGGCGCTCCTGCGCGAGCTCGACGAGCCTGAGCTGCCGCCCTCTCAGCGGGCGCGAGTCGAGGCCGCGCTCGCCGAGGAGATCACGGTGCTCTGGCAGACCGACGAGGTGCGCTCGCGGCGTCCGCGGGTGTTCGACGAGATCCGGCACGGGCTCTGGTTCTTCGAGCGCAGCCTCTGGCAGGCCGCGCCGGCCCTGCTGCGGACGTACCGGAAACGGCTGCCGCACGCGCCTGTCCCGCTCAGCTTCGGCACCTGGATCGGCGGCGACCTCGACGGGAACCCGAACACGGGCCCGAACACGGTCGAGGCGGCGTTCGAGCAGGCGCGGACGCTCGCGGCGCGGCTCTACCGGGACGAGGTGCGGGCGCTCGCCCGTCGCTGGGGGATCTCTTCGACCATCGTCGACTACGACCGCGCGCTCGACGAGCAGCTGATCGGCGTCCCCACCGGCCAGAACGACGACGAGCCGTACCGTCGCCGGCTCACCTCGCTGTGGACGCGTCTGGGTGACCCCGGCTACGCATCGACCGAGCACCTCCTGGCCGAGCTCGACCTGATCGACGCGAGCCTGCGCGAGCACCGCGGTGCGCGCGTGGCGGACGGCGCTCTGGCCGATCTCCGCTCCCGGGTCGAGCTCTTCGGCTTCCACCTGGCCAAGCTCGACCTGCGTGTCCACGCCAGTGCCGTCCGGGAGCCCGACGAGCGCCTGCGCGAGACTTTTCGGGCGGGTGCGCGCGTCCAGCGGCGGTACGGGACGTCCGCGCTCGATCGCCTGATCGTCTCGATGACCGCGAGCGCGGACGACGTTCTCGCCGCCGAGCGGCTCGCGGCGAGCGAGGGCCTGGAGGCGGTGGGCGTGCCGCTGTTCGAGACGATCGCCGACCTCCGGTCCGCGCGCGCGATCGTCGAGGAGCTGATGACGCGGCGCCCGCGTGACCGGATCGAGGTCATGGTCGGGCACTCCGACTCGGGCAAGGACGGCGGCTACCTGACGGCGCAATGGGAGGTCTACCGCGCTCAGGAGGAGCTGACCGCTGCGACGGCGGAGCGCGGCGTCGAGCTGACGGTGTTCCACGGCCGCGGCGGCAGCGCCGGGCGGGGCGGCGGCCCCACGTACGCGGCGATTCTGGCGCAGCCGCCCGGCGCGGTCGACGGCCGGCTCAAGGTGACCGAGCAGGGCGAGACGATCTCCTTCAAGTACGGCCTGCCGGGGCTCGCCGAGCGGAATCTCGAAGCGGCGGTCGCCGCGACGCTGATCACCGCGTTCCCGGACGCGGCCGCGCTCGAGCCGCCGAACGAGGGCGCCCGCGACACGATCGAGGAGATCTCCCGCGCGGCCAACCTCGCCTACCGCGCACTCGTCTGGGAGGACGAGGAGTTCCTCCCGTTCTTCCTCGAGTTCACGCCGGTCCGCGAGCTTGCGTTGCTCGAGATCGGCTCCCGGCCCGCGATGCGCCCCGAGAGCCTCTCGACCGGTCAGCTCGAGGCCCTACGCGCGATTCCGTGGGTCTTCTCGTGGACGCAGAACCGCTGCGTGCTTCCGGCCTGGTACGGCTGCGGCAGCGGGTTGGCGGCGTTCGGGCTCGAGGGCGAGCGCCTCGACTGGCTGCGACGGCTCTACCGCGAGTGGCCGTTCTTCCGCGCGCTGGTGGAGAACCTCGAGATGACGCTCGCCAAGTCGAGCCTCGAGATCGCCGAGTCCTACCTGACGCTCGTCCAGGCGCCCGGCCGAGACCGGATCTGGGGCGAGCTCGTCGAGGAGCACGAGCGAACCGTGGCGGCCGTGCTCGCGATCGTCCAGGCCGGCGAGCTGCTCGAACGGCACCCGCAGATCCAGCAGTCGGTCAAGCTCCGCAACCCCTACGTCGACCCGATGAACGCGATCCAGGTCGAGCTGCTGCGCGCCCATCGCGCCGGCGACGAAGCCGCGCGGCTGCCGCTCCTGCGCTCGATTGCGGGGATCGCAGCGGCACTCCGCAACACCGGCTGAGGGACTCGTCCGGCACGTGCCCGACGGAGTACGGCGGGTGATTCAGAGCAGATAGAGGAGGTGGATGTCGTCGGGCTCGGCAGCCAGGAGCGCCGGGTCGGGCTCAGGCGCGAGGACACAGCCTCGATGGAGGTAGAAGTCGACCGTGTTCTCGGTCGGTGTGGCTGAGACGTAGAGAGCGTTCGCGCCGGCCTCGCGTGCGAACGAGACCGCCGCTTCGAAGAGCCGCATCCCGACGCCGCGCCCGCGATACGTGCGGCTGACATAGAGGTATGCGAGCTGCATCTGGTCGCGACCGCGCCCGACGCGAGCGCTCTCGAGGACGCTCACGCCGATCAGCGCGTTCGCGTCGAACATTCCGACGAAGGTACCCCCACGGTCGAACCGGTCCAACAGCACCGGCGTCTCCGTGGTCTCAGTGTCGGGCCTCCAGCCGGGCACTTCGAAGTAGTTAGGGACGCGGACGAGCTGCCCTTCGCGCAACTCGTAGGTGTGGTGATGCACCTCGGAGCGATCGATGGTCCAGATGAGGTCGACTTCGTCTCGCGTCAGCGGGCGCAGCTCCATGCTCCGAACCTCCTCGACCTTCAGCGGCTCGAGAGAGCCGCTGGTGCCTTCTCCTCCCAAGCGTCCGTCAGGAGATCACGCACGAACTCCCGCTCGACTGAGCTCAGATCGACCCCAACGGCAGCCAGGCGCTTCCCCCACCAGACTTCATGGCACGCTCCAGGCGCGGAATCCACAGCCGTGCGGATCCCACCCTCGTCGAGCATGACGTTCAGGCGCTCGTCGCTCCACAGCGTCGCGAAGATCTTGCCGCGAACGCGGAACGACGGCCGACCATGATGATCCTCTTCGACAGCCTCGGGCAGGGAGAGAGCTTCCGCTCGGGCCTCATCCGGCGACACAGCCATGGCGAATTATGCGCCTACAATTGGTGCATGGAACGTGCCGGACGTTTCCGGTGTAGAGGAGTCGTGAAGGCTCTTGCGGCCACCGGGATTGCTGCGCTCCTCCTCTGCGCTCCGGCGTCGGCGAAGTTCTGGATCTCGGTCGCCGCCAGCGACGTGACACCTGCAGCGAATCAGCGTGTCACCGTGGTCGTGCGGAGCGAGCAGAAGCTGGACTACAACCTGCGCCTGATCGCGGTCGCTCCCGGGAGGAACATCTTCCGCGTCGTCGCGACCATCACCGGCGACACCAGCCGTCCCGATCCGAACATCGCGCGGAACGGCTTCGAGGTACCGCTCGTGCGGGTCGCCGCGGATCGCTGGCGCGGGACCGTGCGCTTCCGGAGCACAGGCCGGTGGCGCCTCGTCGTTCCGAACGGTGCGCCGGTAGGTGTCGTCCTGCCGGCCGGCGTCGCTCGGATCACGCTCGCCGTGCACTAGCTACGCGGCGGTCAGCGCCCCCAGCTTGTCCTTCAGGTAGCGCAGGTACGGCGCGGCGTCGATCGTCGGCGTGCCGACCACGCGCTCGAGCGTCTCCTGGGGAGTGAACTTGCGGCCGAGTGAG
>CAWBKK010000005.1:0-396333 GCA_963789355.1 uncultured Gaiellaceae bacterium | reverse complement strand
ACCGCGCCGCGCTGCGCGGCACCGACCTCGAGCTCAACGTCGGCTACTCGCACTCCGTCGTGGTCAAGCCTAGGGCGGGGATCACGTTCGAAGTGCCCGTGCCCACGCAGGTGATCGTCAAGGGCACCGACAAGCAGCAGGTCGGCCAGACCGCCGCGGAGATCCGCGCCGTCCGCAAGCCCGAGCCGTACAAGGGCAAGGGGATCCGCTATCGCGACGAGTTCGTCCGCAGAAAGGTCGGAAAGCGCGCATGAGCAGCCTCACGACGCGCCAGGCGCGCGAGCGCCGGCACCGCCGGATCCGCGGCAAGGTCGCCGGTACCGCCGAGCGGCCGCGCCTCGCGGTCTTCCGCTCGAACAAGGGCATCTTCGCCCAGCTGATCGACGACGAGAACGGCCGCACGCTTGCGGGCGCGAGCTGGCTCGGGCTGAAGAAGTCGTTCAAGGGCAACCGGATCGAACAGGCGGGCGAGGTCGGCAAGGCCGTTGCCGAGGCCGCCAAGAAGGCCGGAATCGAGGCCGTCGTGTTCGACCGCGGCGGCTACCTGTACCACGGACGCGTCAAGGCTCTGGCCGAGGGCGCGCGTGAGGGAGGACTGAAGTTTTGAGCACTGTCGAGCGTGAGGTCATCGCCCGCGAGGAAGTTCGCGAGCTCAAGGAGCGCGTGATCGAGATCAACCGCGTCGCCAAGGTCGTCAAGGGCGGCCGGCGCTTCTCGTTCACGGCCCTGGTCGTGATCGGCGACGAGGTCGACCGCGTCGGCGTCGGCTACGGCAAGGCGCGCGAAGTTCCGCTGGCGATCTCGAAGGCGGTCGACGACGCCAAGAAGAACCTCTTCACCGTGCCCAAGCACGGCACTACCGTCACGCACGAGATCCTGGGTGTCTTCGGCGCCGCGCGTGTCTTCATCCGGCCTGCCTCGGAGGGAACCGGCGTGATCGCCGGCGGCGGCGTCCGCGCCGTCCTCGAGCTCGCCGGGATCCGCGACGTCCTGGCGAAGAGCCTCGGGACCACGAATCCGATCAACATGGCGAAGGCGACGGTCCAGGGCCTGCAGAACCTCCGCCGCCCCGAGGACGTCGCCAGGATGCGCGGCAAGACGATCACCGAGGTGCTGCCGTGGCGCGCGCCGGCCGAGACGCCGGTCGAGCCCCAGCCCGAGCCCGAGCCCGAAGCCGCCGTCGCTCCCGAGGCCGTCGAGGCGAGCACCGAGGTCGAGGAGACGGCGTCGTGAAGGTGACGCAGGTGAAGAGCTCGATCGGCCAGAACCCGGCGAACCGCGGCACGCTCCGCTCGCTCGGGCTCGGCCGGATCGGCAAGACGAACGAGCTCAAGGACAGCCCGGAGCTCCAGGGTAAGCTGAGGAAGGTCGCTCACCTCGTCCGGGTGGATGGCACAGGGGTGAGGAAATAACGTGGCCGACGAGCTGAACCTCTCCACCTTGAAGCCCGCCCAGTCGCGCAAGGACCGCAAGCGCGTCGGCCGCGGCCTGGGCTCGGGCAAGGGGCGCTATTCCGGCCGCGGGATCAAGGGCCAGAAGTCGCGCGCGGGCTCGAAGAAGATGCCGGCGGGCTTCGAGGGCGGCCAGATGCCGCTCGACATGCGCGCCCCGAAGCTGCGCGGCAACACCTCCGCCGACGCGATGCCGATCGGCCCGTTCCGGACGTATTCGCAGCCGATCAACCTGCGCGACCTCGACCGCGTCTTCGCCGACGGTGACACCGTCAACGTCGAGGCGCTCGTCGAGAAGGGCCTGCTGAAGAACACGAAGGCCGACGTCAAGATTCTCGGCACCGGCGAGCTGAAGAAGAAGCTCGCCGTCACGGCGCATGCCTTCTCCGCGACTGCACGCGAGAAGATCACCGCCGCCGGCGGGAGCGCGACCGCGCTCAAGGAGCCGAAGGACCCGCGCAAGAAGAAGGCGAAGCCGAAGCCGGTGGCTGCCGACGAGCCCGAGGTCGAGGCGACCGACGGCGACGCTCCCGCAGAGGAGTCGTAAGGCTTGTTCAGCTGGCTCGCAAACGCATGGCGCGTTCCGGAGCTCCGGCACCGCGTCCTCTTCACGGCGATGATCCTCGCGATCTACCGGCTCGGCTCCTGGGTGCCGGCGCCGGGCGTCGACTCCGAGACGATCAACAACTACTTCGAGGGCCGGGGCGGCACGATCCTCGGCCTGCTCAACCTCTTCTCCGGCGGGGCGCTCTCGCAGTTCTCGATCTTCGCGCTCGGGATCATGCCCTACATCACCGCCTCGATCATCCTCCAGCTGATGACGGTGGTGATCCCGAGGCTCTCCGAGCTGCAGAAGGAGGGCGAGTCGGGCTACGCCAAGATCAACCAGTACACGCGCTATCTCACCGTCGCGCTCGCGGCCGCCCAGTCGACCGGATATGCATTCCTCTTCCGGCGCCAGGGCGTGCTCGACGCCGACCTCGGCCGGATGACGCTGATCATCCTGACGCTCACGGTCGGCTGCACGCTCCTGATGTGGATGGGCGAGCTGATCACCAAGCGGGGGATCGGCAACGGGATCTCGCTGCTGATCTTCGCCTCGATCCTCGTCGGCGCCCCGATCGGGATCGCCGGCTGGTGGAACAGCGACCCCGTGGGCAAGCTCTTCTTCCCCCTGATCGCGCTCTCGATCGTCGCTGCGATCGTCTTCATCCAGGAGGGTCAGCGCCGGATCCCGATCCAGTACGCCAAGCGCATGGTCGGCCGCCGCATGACCGCGGGCGGATCGACGTACATGCCGCTGCGCGTGAACATGGCCGGCGTCATCCCCGTCATCTTCGCGGCCGCCGTGATGGCGTTCCCCCCCACGATCGGGCAGTACTTCCCCCAGACCCAGGACTTCGTCAACCGGCACTTCCTGCCGACGAACGTCGGCTACATGGTGCTGCAGGGCTTCCTGATCGTGATCTTCACCTACTTCTACACCGCCGTTCAGTTCAACCCGGTCGACCAGGCCGACAACCTGCGCAGGTACGGCGGCTACATCCCCGGGATCCGCCCGGGCCCGCCGACTGCCCAATACCTCGACCGCGTGCTCACGCGGCTGACGCTGCCGGGAGCGATCTACCTCGCGCTCGTCGCGACCCTGCCGACGCTCTTCATCCGCTACGGCGGCTTCTCGCAGGCAACTGCCGGGGCGCTCGGCGGCACCTCGGTCCTGATCGCGGTCGGTGTCGCGCTCGACACGATGAGGCAGATGGAGTCGCAGATGATGATGCGCTCCTACGAAGGCTTCCTCAAATAGTGAACGTGCTGGTGCTCGGCCCGCAGGGGTCGGGGAAGGGAACGCAGGCGAAGCGCGTTTCGGCCGAGCATGAGATCCCGCACGTCTCGACCGGGGACATGTTCCGCGCGCTCGACGACGCGACGCCGCTCGGCCGCGAGGTAAACGCGATCATGGAGCGAGGCGATCTCGTCCCCGACGAGATCACGATTCGGATGATCCGGGACCGGCTTGCCGGCGACGACGCCCGCGACGGGTTCATCCTCGACGGCTTCCCCCGCAACCTCACGCAGGCAGAGGCGCTCGACGAGATGCTGCGCGAGATCGGCCGCAGCCTCGACGTGATCTTCTTCTTCGACCTCGACGACGAGACGGCCAAGGTGCGTGCGCTCGGCCGCGCACATGAGGAGGGGCGGACGGACGACACGCCCGAGACGATCGAGCGCCGGCTGGCGGTCTACCACGAGCAGACGGAGCCGGTGGTCGAGTACTACCGGACGACCGGGAAGCTCGTCCCGCTGCACGCGGGCAGGACCGTCGGGGAAGTGTTCGAAGAGGTCGAGAGCGCTTTGGCTACCGTTGGTGCGAGATGATCATCCGCAAGTCGGCCCAGGAGATTGCCAAGATGGCCGCCGCGGGGCGCGTCGTCGCCGAGACGATCGCCCACGTCGGCGAGCAGCTCGAGCCCGGGATCACGACCCGCGAGCTCGATCGGATCGCCGACGAGCACATCCGCTCGCTCGGCGGCGTTCCCACCTCGCAGGACTATCGCGGCTACCCGAAGGCGATCTGCATCTCCCCGAACGACATGGTCGTGCACGGGATTCCGGGCGCCTACGAGGTCGCGGACGGCGACCTGATCACGATCGACGTCGGCGTCACCCTCGACGGCTACATCGCCGACAGCGCCTTCACCTTTCCCGTGGGCGACGTCACCGAGCAGGCGCAGCGGCTGCTCGACGCGGGCCGAGACGCGCTCGCCGCCGGAATCGCCCAGGCCCAGCCCGGCAACCGGGTCGGGGACATCTCCTCGGCGGTGCAGCAGCACGTTGAGGGGCAGGGGTTCTCGGTCGTCCGCAGCCTGGTCGGCCACGGCGTCGGCCGCTCCTACCACGAGGACCCGCACATCCCCAACTTCGGCCAGCCGGGCCGCGGCCCGCTGCTCTCGGAGGGGATGACGCTCGCGATCGAGCCGATGATCACCGCCGGCCGTCCGGAGGTCTACGTCCACGACGACGAGTGGTCGATCTCGACCGAGGACGGCTCGCTCGCGGCCCATTTCGAGCACACCGTCGCGATCACCGCTGCAGGCCCGCAGATCCTGACGGCTGCGGCGATCCCTTTGCTATCCTGATTGGCCGCGCGGCGTAGCGCCGTGCTTTGCCGCGCGTAGAGAACTCACTCACCCACAGAGGTCAATGGCAGTCAAGGAAGAGAAGATCGAGGTCGAAGGCGAGGTGGTCGAGGCGCTCCCGAGCACGATGTTCCGGGTGCAGCTCGATGAAGGTCACGCCGTGCTGGCCACGATCTCGGGGAAGATGCGCAAGCACTACATCCGCATCTCACCGGGCGACCGAGTCAAGGTCGAGCTCTCTCCTTACGACCTCACCCGCGGCAGGATCACCTTCCGCAACCGCTAGCTAGGAGCCGTCTTGAAAGTCCGTCCTTCCGTGAAGCCCATGTGTGAGCGCTGCCGTGTGATCAAGCGGCATGGGCGCACCATGGTGATCTGCACGAATCCGCGCCACAAGCAAAGGCAGGGGTAGTCACTTGGCACGAATCGCAGGCGTCAACCTTCCGAACCAGAAGCGTCTGGAGATCGGGTTGACCTACATCTACGGGATCGGCCAGACGACCGCGCAGAAGATCTGCAAGGCGCTCGAGCTCGACCCGAACGAGAAGGTGAAGGATCTGACCGACGACGAGGTCAACAAGATCCGCACCTACATCGACGGCGAGCTGCAGGTCGAGGGTGACCTGCGCCGCGAGCGCTCGCAGGCGATCAAGCGCCTCTCCGAGATCGGCTGCCTGCGCGGGATCCGTCACCGCCGCGGCCTGCCCGTGCACGGACAGCGGACAAAGACCAACGCGCGCACGCGCAAGGGCCCGAAGAAGACCGTCGGTCGCGGGAAGAAGGCCAAGTAGATGGCCCCTCCTCGCAAGACGGCGGCCCGTGGCCGCACGCGTCGCCGTGTCAAGAAGAACATCGCCATCGGCCAGGCGCACATCAAGACGTCGTTCAACAACACGATCGTCGCGCTGACCGACAAGGACGGGAACGTGATCGCGTGGGAGTCGGCCGGCTCCGCGGGCTTCAAGGGCTCGCGCAAGTCGACCCCGTTCGCCGCGCAGGTCACCGCCGACTCGTGCGCCCGCAAGGGAATGGAGCATGGCCTGCAGAAGGTCGAGGTCTTCGTCAAGGGCCCCGGCTCGGGTCGTGAGACGGCGATCCGCTCGCTCCAGGCCGCCGGCCTCGAGATCCTCGGCGTCCGCGATGTCACTCCGCAGGCGCACAACGGGGTTCGCCCCCGGAAGCGGAGGCGCGTCTAGATGGCGAGGGACGTCGGACCCAAGTGCCGCATCTGCCGCCGTGAGGGAATGAAGCTGTTTCTCAAGGGTGAGCGCTGCCTGACGGAGAAATGCGCGATCGAGCGCCGTTCCTACCCGCCGGGTGAGCACGGTCGCGGCCGGATCAAGCAGTCCGAGTACCTGCTCCAGCTGCGGGAGAAGCAGAAGGCGCGCCGGTACTACGGCCTGCTCGAGAAGCAGTTCCGCAACTATTACGAGAAGGCGACGAAGGGCCTCGGCGCTCCGGGCGAGAACCTGCTCCGGATGCTCGAGACGCGCCTCGACAACGTCGTCTACCGGCTGGGTTTCGCGGGCTCGCGCGCGCAGGCGCGCCAGCTCGTCCGCCACGGCCATTTTCACGTCAATGGGCGCCGGGTGAACATCCCGAGCTACGGCGTGCGCCCCAACGACGTGATCACGATGAAGGCCGGCAGCCCCGCCGAGCAGACGATTCGCGACGCCACCGACCTGACGGCGTCCGTTGCTGCCTGGCTCCAGGCCGACCACGAGGGCCTCACCGGCAAGGTGCTGAAGTGGCCCGAGCGGGCGGAGATCGACGCGCCCGTCCAGGAGTCGCTGATCGTCGAGCTCTACTCCAAGTAAGAAACGCTCTGTTTCCAGTAAAGAAGGGATCGTCTTGGCTACACGCACCAGCTTGATGGACTTCCAGATTCCGCGGATCTCCCACGAGGAGGTCAACGAGGACCGTGGCGTCTTCGTGATCGAGCCGCTCGATCGCGGGTTCGGCTACACGTTCGGCAACTCGCTGCGCCGCGTGCTGCTCTCGTCGCTCGAAGGCGCCGCTGTGACCGCCGTCAAGATCGAGGGGATCACGCACGAGTTCACGACGCTGAAGGGCGTCCGTGAGGACGTCACCGACATCATTCTCAACCTGAAGAACCTGATCGTGCTCCTCCACGGCGAGTCGCCCGAGATCGAGGTGCACATCGCGAAGAAGGGCGAGGGTCTCGTCACCGCGGCCGACATCCAGGCTCCCGCCGACCTCGAGATCCTGAATCCCGACCTCGAGCTCGCGCAGCTCTCCAAGGACGGCAAGCTCGAGATGACGTTGACGATCGGCCGCGGCCGCGGCTACGTCCCCGCCGAGCTGAACCGCGGCCCGGAGACGACCATCGGCGTGATCCCGATCGACTCGATCTTCTCGCCGGTACGCCGCGTCTCCTACGACGTCGAGGCGGCCCGCGTGGGCCAGCGCACCGACTACGACAAGCTCCGGCTCGACGTCACGACTGACGGCTCGATCGAGCCGCGCGACGCGATCGGCCAGGCTGCGGAGATCCTGATCCGCCAGCTCGCGATCTTCACCGATCTCGAGAACATGGACGACTTCCGCAGCGGCGGCTCCGAGGACGTCATGCCCGAGCAGGCGAGCGGTGCCGGGGCGATGGAGAACTTCCCGATCGAGGAGCTCGAGCTCGGCGTCCGCTCCTACAACTGCCTCAAGCGCGTCGGGATCGAGACGATCGGCGACCTCGTCTCGAAGTCCGAGAACGAACTCGCCGCGATCCCGAACTTCGGCAAGAAGTCGATCGAAGAGGTCAAGGAGACGCTCGCGACCCAGGGGCTCTCGCTGAGAGGCGACGAATAACGTGAAGCACGCCCGCGCAGGCAAGAAGCTGGGACGCGATTCCGCGCACCGGAAGGCGCTCTACTCGAACCTCGCGGGCGCGCTGATCACCCACGGGCGGATCCAGACGACCGAGGCAAAGGCCAAGGCGGTCAAGCCGTTCGCGGAGAAGATGATCACGCTCGGCAAGCGCGGCGACCTGCACGCCCGCCGCAAGGCGCTCGCCGAGCTCCGGTCGCAGGACGTGGTGCACAACCTCTTCGCCGAGGTCGCGCCGCGCTTCGCGGAGCGTCCCGGCGGCTACACGCGGATCATCAAGCTCGGCGCCCGCCAGGGCGACGCCGCCGAGATGGTGTATCTCGAGCTCGTGCCCGAGCGCTGGCCGGCTAGCGGCTCCCGGCCGGCGAAGCGGGCCTCCGCCGCGAGCCTGCACCGCTCGCGGCACCCGGCTCTACGAGTCCGAGCTACCGCACGCCTTCGCCGCACCGAGCGCGCGCTAGCGCCCCCCCGCACTCGCGACGGCGGGCGCGAGCTCGCGGCCGATCAGAGCGACCAGCTCGAGATCGCGGTGGTCGAGGTGCTGGAGCATGACCCGTGCAACCCCCGCGCGCTCGAAGGCACGCAACTGCTCCGCCGCCTCCTCGATCGTGCCGAAGACGGCTGCGCTGCCTCTCGTCGCCCGGTATTCGTCCGGATCGATCTGCCGGCCCGCGCGCTCGAGCCGTCGCCGAACTCTCTCCCGCGCCTCGTCGGGCGTCCGCCCGACCGCGCACGCGGTCATCAGCGAGAACGGGATCGGCTCCCGGCCCTCGCGCTCGCAGGCGCGCGCGAGCTTTTCGCGGCGTGCCGCGCACTCCTCCGGCGTGACCATGACCGTGTTGTACTCGTCCGCCCATTTGGCGGCCGGCCCGGTCGTGCCGGAGAGCCCGCTCCCGCCCACGATCAGCTGCGGGTGGAGCCCTTCGCCCCAGAAGCCCCGGACGGCCTCGATCTGCTCCTCGAGCCACCGCAGCCGCGTCTTCATCTCCGGGAAGGCGAAACCGAAGGCCTGGTGCTCGGCCTCCATCCAGCCGGTGCCCATGCCGAGCGAGACGCGGCCGCCCGCGATCTCGTTCGCCGTCTGCGACGCGTTCGCGAGCACCGCCGCCGGCCGAAACGTCACCGGCGAGACGAGCGTGCCGAGCTGGAGCGTCGACGTCTGGGCGGCCAGAGCCGGGATCACGGTCCAGGCGTCGAGCGCCGCCCGGCCGGGGTCGGTCGGCGAGAGGTAGTGATCCGAGCGGAACAAGGCTTCGACTCCGTGCTCCTCGCAGGCCCGCGCCAGGGCCAGCCAGTCGTCCCAGGACACACCCTCCTGGCCCTCGATCATCAATGCCAGCCGCATCCGGGCATCCTATGACCCGATGAGGGAGGTCACCCTGGTGCTGTGCCTGCCCGACGGCGCTGTGCTCGGTGCGCTGCCGGCCTTCCGGGTCGAGCCCCCGAGCTGGCAGGAGGTCGGGCCCGTCGTGACGGCGGCGCGCACCGTCCACGGCGTCGAGCCCACGATCCTCAGACTGCTCTCCGCCGAGCCGAGCCGACTCATGCGCGGCGGCCCTGTGACCTATCTCGCCGAGGTGCCGACGCCGCCGAAGCAGGCTCTCGATCCGTGCCGCGGCACCCCGACCGACGACCAGCCGCACCGCCTCCCGTATGCCCGTCCCGGCGGGCCGGCTGCCGACCTGGCCTGGGCGGACGCCATGCTCGCACGCCGCGGCACGCCGCGGACAGGCCCGGCAGAACAGGTGCGCACCTGGAACCTCTCCAGCCTGTGGCGGCTGCCGATCGACGGCTCAGCCGCGTGGCTGAAGGTGGTGCCGCCGTTCTTCGCGCACGAAGGCCGGATCCTGGGGCTGCTCGATCCGGCGGCGGTTCCGCCCCTGATCGCCACCGAGGGGCCGCGCATCCTGCTCGACGAGATCCCGGGGCACGACCAGTACGGTGCCGCCGGCGAGCCGCTGTTGACGATGCTCCGGATCCTGGTCGGTCTCCAGGTGGAGTGGGTCGGCCGCGCGGACGAGCTCCTCGCGGTAGGGCTGCCGGACTGGCGGTCGGGGCCGCTGGCCGAGCGCGCCGCAGACGTCGTCACGAGGACCGCCGCCGAGCTCGACCCCGTCGTCCGCGACCGGCTCGAACGCCTGCTCGAGGGCCTTGCCCAGCGGATGGCGGAGGTGGAGTCGTGTGGGATCCCGACGACGCTCGTCCACGGTGACTTCCACCGCGGCAACGTGCGCGGGACCGACCAGCGGCTCGTTCTGCTCGACTGGGGGGACTGCGGGGTGGGCCACCCGCTGTTCGACCAGTCTGCCTTCCTCGAGTGGCTGCCGGAGGACGAGCGCGCTCCTGTCTCGCGGGAGTGGTCGCGGCTCTGGTGCGCCGCGGTTCCGGACAGCGACCCGGACCGGGCGGCGCGCCTGCTGGCGCCCGTCGCCGCTCTGCGTCGAGCGGTGGTCTACCGGGGGTTCCTCGATGCGATCGAGCCTGACGAGCGGGTTTATCACGCCTCCGATCCGGCTGACTGGCTCACCGCGGCTGCCGAGCTCGACGGACGGAGCTCGACGCTCTAGATGGCCCTCCTCGCTGCGATCCTGCTCGCCGTCTTCGTGCTCGAGGAGCCGTGGAGCTGGGTCATTGTCGGACTCGGCGCGGCCGTGGAGCTCGGCGAGACCGCACTCTTGTTCTGGTGGTCGAAGCGGCGGCGTGCTGTGGTCGGCGCGGAGGCGCTCGTCGGCCGGCGCGCCTTGGTCTCCGTGGACTGCCGTCCCGATGGCCAGGTGCGCGTCGCCGGCGAGATCTGGGGCGCCCGCTGCGAGGCCGGTGCGCGGGTGGGAGACGAGGTCGTCGTTCGGGAGGTGCGAGGCCTGCTGCTTGTCGTCGAGCCGACCTGACGGCTACCAGGCGACAGGCAGCGTGGCGACGCGCCGGAAGCCCGGCGTCGGGCGCCACTCGAGCTCGTTCGGCTCGACCGCGAGCCGGAGCCGAGGAAGGCGGCGGAAGAGCGTTGCGAGCGCGATCTCGGCCTCCAGGCGCGCGAGCGGAGCGCCGAGGCAGTAGTGGCTGCCGCGGCCGAAAGCAAGGTGCTTCGAGTCGGCGCGGCAGACGTCGAGACGGTCGGGCTCCGGGAATCGGTCGGCGTCGCGACCGGCGGAGCCCAAAATCGCGATCACGAGCTCGCCGCGACGGATGGTCTGACCGCCGAGCTCGACGTCGGTCGCCGCCCAGCGGTTCAGGGTTCGCTCGACCGGGCCCTCGTACCGGAGCAGCTCCTCGATCGCAGCCGGCAGGAGTGACGGATCGTCGCGGACGAGCTGGAGCTGGTCCGGGTTCGCGAGCAGGTGCACGACCGCGTTCCCGATCAGGCCCACGGTCGTCTCGTGTCCCGCGACGATCAGGAGGACGACCGTGCCGAAGAGCTCGGCCTCCGTCAGGGCGTCGTCCTCGTCCCGGGCGGCGAGGAGGGCGCTGACGAGGTCGTCCCGCGGCTCGGCGCGGCGCGCGTCGAAGAAATCGGTCAGGTAGGTGACGAACTGGGTCATCAGCTCGTTGAAGCGCTCGACGCCCACGTCGTCGAAGACGGGCGAGATGATCGCGTCCGACCAGTCCTGGAAGCGGGCGTGATCGGAGCTCGGGACGCCGAGCATCTCGGCGATGACGGTGATCGGCAGCGGGAACGCATACTCGGCCGAGAGATCCATCTCGCCGCGGCTCTCGACGGCGTCGAGCAGCTCGTCCGCGATCGTCTGGATCCGCGGCCGGAGTTGCTCGACCATCTTCGGCGTGAAGGCCTTCGTCACGAGGCGGCGGAGGCGGCGGTGGTCGTCGCCGTCGCGGTTGAGCATGTGGTTGTCGATCAGCTCGACGATCGGGGGCAGCTCGCGTGCGGCGAGCTCCTCGTCGGTCAGCGCCAGGCGCGAGTCGCGGACGAAGCGCTCGTCGTCGACCAGCATCGCGGCGATGTCCTCGTGCCGGGTCACGAACCAGATCAGCGTGCCGGGGTCGAGCCCCGGCTGGCAGTGGACGGGGTCCTGCTCGCGCATCAGCGCGAACGTCGCGTGCGGATCGGCGCGGAACTCCGGGCCGTAGAGGTCGTACTTGCGCTGCGTCAACGCCACTGCGACGGAGCTTAGACTGCCCGCCCGTGAGTGAGAAGACTCTGAAGCTGACGCTCGAGTACGACGGCACCGGCTTCCGCGGGTGGGCTCGGCAACCGGCGGAACGCACGGTGGAGAGCGTCTTCGCCGAGGCGCTCGACGCCGTCTTCTCCGCTTGGGAGCGGCTTGCGGTGGCCGGGAGAACGGACACGGGCGTGCACGCCACCGGCCAAGTTGCGAGCGTCCGTGTCAGAGGCGGCCCGCCGGCGGAGCGCGCGGCGAAGGCTCTGAACGCTGCGCTTCCCGGCGACATCGCCGTCGTCGCCGCCGAACCGGTCGGGGACGACTTCAGCGCGCGCTACTCGGCCCGGGGGCGGGCGTACCGCTACGTGATCTCTCGCCGCCGGATCCGCTCCCCCTTCCTCGAACGCCGGGCGCTCTGGTGGCCGCGCCTGCTCGACCTCGACGCGTTGCGGACGGCGGCGGCGCGGCTCCCCGGCACACATGACTTCACCGCCTTCACACCGACGGAGACGGAGCACTCACGCTTCGCGCGAACCGTGTTCGCAGCCGGCTGGGAGGAGCACGGCGACGAGCTCCACTTCACGATCGAAGCGGAGAGCTTCTTGCGTCACATGGTCAGGATCCTGATCGGCTCGATGCTCGAGGGCGTCGATCTGGAGCCGCTGCTTGCGGGCCGGCCGCGCAGCGAGGCGGGAAAGACCGCACCGCCGTGGGGCCTCTACCTGGAACGCGTCGACTACTAGTTACGATCGGGCGGATGCGCTTCCCGGTCGTTCTCTTCGACTTCGACGGTACCGTGATCGACTCGGGGTCGATCATCATCGCGTCGATGCGGCATGCGACGAAGACCGTGCTCGGCCGCGACATCCCCGACGAGGAGCTCGGCCGCGCCGTCGGTGGCTCCGGCCTGATCGAGCAGATGCGCCTGCTCGACGCCGACCGCGTCGACGACCTCGTTGCGTGCTACCGCGAGCACAACGAGCCGTTGCACGCGGAGCTGGCCGAGTGCGCGGGGATGACCGGCGTCCTGACGACGCTGAAGGACGAAGGCCGCCGCCTGGGTGTCGTGACGGCGAAGAGGCAGGAGACGGTGCGGCTCGCCTTCTCGTACCTGCCGCTCGAGCGGTTCTTCGACGTCGTCGTGGGCTCCGACGACACCGAGCGGCACAAGCCCGACCCCGCCCCGCTCGAGCACGCCCTCTCCCTGCTGGGCGCGACGCGCGATGAGTCTGTCTACGTCGGCGACTCGCCGTTCGACATCCGGGCCGCCAAGGGCGCCGGCATGCACTCGATCGCGGTCACGTGGGGCCGCATCCATCCGCGCGAGCGGCTCGAGGCGGAGGAGCCCGACGCGGTCGTCGATTCGGCCGAGGAGCTCCTTGCCGCCCTCTGACGCGCAGCGCAAGCGCGCCGCGCACCTTCGCGAGCAGCTCCACCATCACAACTACCGCTACCACGTCCTCGACGACCCGGAGGTCGCGGACGCCGAGTACGACCGGCTCTTCGACGAGCTGAAGGCGCTCGAGGAGGAGCACGCCGATCTCGCCACCGACGACTCGCCCACCCGCCGGGTCGGCGGGCCGCCCTCGGACAAGTTCCGCAAGGTCGAGCATCTGGCGCCGATGGGGTCGCTGGAGAAGGTGACGACGGGCGAGGCGCTCCAGAAGTGGGCTGACGACGTGCGCAAGCGGCTCGACTCGGACGAGCCCGTCGCCTACGTGATCGAGCCGAAGATCGACGGCTCGGCGATCTCGCTCGTCTACGAGAACGGACAGCTCGTTCGCGGCGCCACCCGCGGCGACGGCCTGCGCGGCGAGGACGTGACCGTCAACCTTCGCACGATCCGCTCGATCCCGCT
This sequence comes from uncultured Gaiellaceae bacterium, assembly GCA_963789355.1. Lineage (GTDB taxonomy): Bacteria > Actinomycetota > Thermoleophilia > Gaiellales > Gaiellaceae > Gaiellasilicea. Next base: position 382,931 of record CAWBKK010000005.1, on the reverse strand, counting down.
GACGCTGAAGGGCGACGTGCCGCCGCTGCTGGAGGTGCGTGGCGAGGTCTACTTCCCGCTCTCCGGCTTCCGCCGCTTCAACGAGGAGCAGGTCGCGGCGGGGAAGGCGCCCGCGCCGAACCCGCGCAATGCCGCGGCCGGCTCGTTGCGACAGCTCGACTCGCGCGTGACCGCCGCACGACCGCTCGCGGTGTGGGTCTACGGAACGGGCTACCGCGAGGGCGTCGCCCCGGAGGCGCACTTCGAGACCCTGGCCTGGCTCCGCGAGCGCGGCTTCCGCACGAATCCGTTCGCCGAGCGCTTCGAGTCGATCGAGGAGGTCGCGAGCGCGATCGAGGGCTGGGAGGAGCGCCGCGCCGAGCTCGACTACGAGATCGACGGGATCGTGATCAAGATCGACTCCTTCGACCAGCAGCAGCGGCTCGGCGCGCTCCACGAGCGGCCGCGCTGGGCGCGCGCCTTCAAATGGGCGCCGCTGACCGCCGAGACCAAGCTGCTGAAGATCGCGATCCGCGTCGGTCGGACCGGCGCCCTCAATCCCTGGGCGATCCTCGAGCCGGTCAACGTCGGCGGCGTCACCGTCTCACGCGCCACCCTGCACAACGAGGAGGACATCAACCGCAAGCAGATCCGCGAGGGCGACCGGGTGATCATCCAGCGCGCCGGCGACGTGATCCCGCAGATCGTCGGGCCGGCCGGCAAGCACGCGAAGGGCACGAAGGAGTTCAAGATGCCCGAGCGCTGCCCCCTCTGCGACGCGGAGATCGTCAAGCCCGAGGGCGAGGTGATGCATCGGTGTCCCAACCGCGCCTGCCCGTCACGCGGCCTCGAGACGCTGAACAACTGGGTCATGGGCGCGATGGACATCGAGGGCGTCGGGGAGCAGTTCGTCTGGCGGCTCTGGAACGAAGGGCTGCTCCGCTCGATGCCCGACCTGTACCGGCTGACCGCGGAGCAGCTGCTGGAGCTGGAGGGCTACGGCGAGATCTCGGCCCGGAACGCGGTCGAGGCGATCGCCCTCTCGAAGCAGCAGCCCTTCTCGCGTGTCCTCTTCGGGCTCAACATCCCGGACGTCGGCTGGGTGACGGCACGCAACCTCGCGCGCCACTTCGGCGTCGTCGACCGGCTGCTCGACGCGAGCCAGGAGGAGATCCAGGAGGTGGAGGGGATCGGCCCCGACCGCGCAGAGTCGATCGCGGGCTGGTTCGAGGACGAGCAGAACCGGACGCTCGTCGCCGAGTTGCGCGAGCTGGGGCTTCGCTTCGAGGTCGGCGAGGAGGAGAAGCCGATCGAGGGGCCGCTGACCGGCAGCCAGTACGTGATCACGGGCACGCTCGAGTCGTTCTCGCGGGAGGAGGCGAAGGCCGCGCTGGAGGGGCTCGGAGCCAAGGTCTCCGACAACGTCTCCAGGAAGACGACGGGGGTGGTCGTCGGCGACAGCCCCGGCTCGAAGGCCGCGAAGGCCGAGAAGGCGGGCGTGCCGATCCTCGACGAGGCGGACCTGAAAGCGCTGTTGCAGAAGTAGCGTCGGCAAGGTACCATGTGCCGCATGGAACCGGGCAGCACAAGGAACTCGCTCTCCCAGCTCCGGCGCGGCGCGGTCGAATACTGCGTCCTCGCGCTGCTGCGAGACGGCGAGCGCTACGGGTTCGAGCTCGTGCGCAAGCTCGCCGAGGTCGACGGGCTCGTCACGAGCGAGGGAACGATCTACCCGTTGCTGACGCGGCTCCGTCGCGACCAGCTGGTGACGACGTTCTGGCGCGAGTCCGAGTCGGGGCCGCCGCGGCGGTACTACCAGCTGACCGACGGCGGCCGCGAGGCGCTTGCCGGCTTCGCCGACGAGTGGGCTCGCTTCCGCGACGGAGTCGATGGACTTCTCAGACAGGAGGGGACAGGATGACCACCGTGCACACGAATGCGCTCGTGACCGCCTATCTGAGGCGCCTCGAGCAGGCTGCGGCTCCGCTGACGCGGTCGAGGCGCGCCGAGCTCGTCGCCGAGATCCGGGAGCACATCGACGACGCCTTGCTCGAGGACGGCGCCGCCGGCGAGGCGGCGGTCCGAAACGTGCTCGAGCGGCTCGGGCCGCCGGAGGAGATCGTGGCAGCGGCAGGTCCGGCGCAGCGCCAATCCGGACGGCTCGAGCTGGCCGCGATGATCGCGCTGGCGATCCCCTTCGTCGGCTGGCTCGTCGGCGTCGCCCTGGTCGGAGCTTCTCGGGCGTGGACGGGCCGCGAGAAGGCTGCCGGAATCGCGATCGTGCTGCTGCCGGCGATCGTGTTCGCCCTGGGCTTCGTGGCGGTGGGCAGCTCGAGCGGCGCGGAGGAAGGGGTCCCCGTGGGAACGCCGGAGGTGCCCGAGGCCGACGGTGGGCTCGGCCCGGTCGAGCTCGTGGTCATCCTCGGCACGTTCCTCGCCGGCCCACTGGCGTCGCTCTACCTCGGCTCGCGCCTGCGCCAGGCGTCCGAGACTGCGGGTCTCGTGTCAGCCTGACGCGGCGAGGGCCGTGGCGAAGCGGTCCTGCGCGATCCGGGCCCAGTACGTCGAGATCGGCCGCCCGTTCTGGAGCACTGCGAAGACGTAGCGGCCGCGGACGAAGCCCGAGAGCGCCGATGCGGTGCGCGTCGTCCCGGTCTTGGCGATCACCTGGCCGCGCGCCGGACGCTTCTCCATCCGGTCCTCGAGGGTGCCGTTGACGCCTGCAACCGCAAGCGACTGGAGGAAGGCATCGCGCAGATCTCCTGCCGCGAGCCCCGCCTCGAGCAGTGCGACGACCGACGCCGCCGTCAGGCGATCGAGCCCCGAGAGGCCGGAGCCGTCGGCCAGGCGGACACCGGCGAGCGGGATACCCGCCTCGGCGAGCGCGCCGCGGATCACGCGAGCTCCCGCGGCCGTCGAGCCGGCAGCTGCGTAGATGGCGCCAAGCTGCTTGACGAGGATCTCGGCCGTGTAGTTGTCGCTCTCGCGACCCATGAACCGGACGACGTCCGCGAGCGGCTCCGAGACATCGCGCGCGAGCGGCAGGCCCGATGTCGTCAGCACGCCGTTCCGCGTCCGGCCGCGCACGGTCACCCCCGCCGTCTCGAGCGACTCGCGCAGCAGCGATCCGGCGGCCAGCGCGGGCGTCGCGGACGTCCGGCCGCGGTACACGCCGCGAGCGACGACGAGGGCTGAGAGCGGCGGCGACTCGTACCGGTAGAAGCTGGGCCGCCAGCCCGGGGCCGTGCGCCGGTTGTCGAACCACGACTCGTCCGCGATCACCGCGCCGTCGACGCGACGGATGCCCCACGACGCGACCTCCGCCGCCAGCGCATCGAGATCGGCCGGCTCGAGCGTCGGGTCGCCGAAACCGCGCAGCCAGAGGTCGCCGTGCCAGACGTCGCCCACGAGGGTGCCCGTGCCGACGACCTCGGTGTGGAAACGGTAGCCGGGGCCGAGCAGAGCGAGCGCTCCGTAGGCAACAGGCAGCTTCTGATTCGAGGCGGGGACGAGCGAGAGGGTCGCGTTCCGCTCGAAGACGACCACCCCGGTGCGCAGGTCGATCGCGAGCGCAGCCGTCCGCGCCGGATCGACGTTGGGCACGGCGAGCGCCTTCGCGAGCCGGCTCGAGAGGGTCGGATCGGCGGCGCGGGCCGGCGTGGCGAGCACGAGCACCAAGACGACGAGGGACAGGCATGGGCCGAGCCGGTGCCGAAGATAGGCCCGGCGGCCCATGCCGAGGCCCGAAACGCGGCTGATAATCGAAGTGCTGTGGACAGTCGTCTCCCTGCGGTGATGGCCGAGATCCGGTCCCTTCTCGACCTGCCCGCGGGCACCGAGCTGCCGCCGCGCGCCGACGTCGAGGACACGCTCACGATCGGCTACGCCTATGCGCTGGAGCTCGAGCGCGAGCGGCTGCAGATCGAGCGCGCCCTGCGCGCCCTCGTGCGCTCCGATACCCGACCCCGGCGGGACGAGATCGCCGAGCTCTCCGGCCGCCTCGCCCACGCGGATCAGGAGCTCGCGGCAGTCCGCGCGCTGCTCTCGACGCTGCGCGCGCAGGCTTTCTCCTAGACGATCCCCGACCGGACCGCGTAGACGGCGGCCTGGATTCGGTTCTCGATCTGCAGCTTCATCAGGATGTTCGAGATGTGGTTCTTGACCGTCTTCGGGCTGATGTGCAGCTCGCCGGCAATCATCGCGTTGTCCTTGCCGTTCGCGATCAGCTTCAGCACCTGGATCTCGCGGTCGGAAAGCTCGGTGCGAATCGTCGCGGCTGCCTCGGGCGCGGCGGTGGTCGCGCGCACGTGCTGGAGCACCTTGCCGGCGATGTGCGGTGAGATCAGGGACTCGCCCACGGACGCCGCCTCGAGCCCCTGCATCAGCTCCTGGATCGACGCGTCCTTGAGCAGGTAGCCGCAGGCGCCGGCCAGGATCGCATCCATCACGTCCTGCTCCTGGTCGGAGATCGTCAGGACGACGACGCGGGTCAGGGGCGCGTCGCGGCTGATGTGCCGCGTCGCCTCGACGCCGGTCATGCCCGGCATGTTCAGGTCCATCACGACCACGTCCGGAGCGGCCTCGCGCACGTGGTGCAGAGCCTCCGAGCCGCTGGCCGCCTCGGCGACGATGTCGACACCCTGCTCCTCGAGCAGGTTGCGAAGTCCGGTGCGAAAGAGATCGTGGTCGTCGACGAGCAGAACGCGAATGGCGTGCGACTCGGGTGTCTCGATCGATGCTGTCTCGTTCACCGCGTGCCTCCTAGTCGTCGGCAGGCGTGAACCTTACTAGTGGATCGTGACGGTGACCGTGCGGCGGCCCCAGGCGAGCGCCTGCTCGGTCGTCGGGAACCAGACGTCGATTGTGTTGCCCTGCACCGCGCCGCCGGTGTCGGCGGCGATCCCGACGCCGTACCCCGGGATCGTCAGTCGCGTCCCGAGCGGAATCACCGACGGATCGACCGCCACGACCCCGGGAGCCGTGGGGATGCCCGTTGCCGTCCGGCCGCGGATCGCGTATCCGGTCGCGGTCACCGTGAGCGATCCCGGTCCGGCTGGGGTCGGGCGCGGGGCGGCGAGCTCGACCGGTGCGAGCGCCGGCGGCGGTGCCGAGACGGCGACCACGCTCGTGCGTTCTTCGGCCGTGCGCGCCCGCGCTTCGATCGAGGCGATCCGGGCCGCGTTCAGCCCTTGCTGCCTGCGCAGGGCGCCGATGAACCGGTGCCGTGCGGCCGTCGTCGCCGCCAGCGCCGCCGAGCGCGCTGCCGCGGCTGCGGCAAGTCCCCTCAACTCGGCGTCCCGCTCGGCGAGCCGAAGATCGAGCTTCGTGAGCCGTGTCTGGGCCGCACGTGCCTGCTCGACGATCCGGTTGTTGTGGCCGGCCGCTCTGCTCAGGCTGTCGAGGCCGGCGAGCGCCTCTTCGAGCGACTCGGCGCCGAGCAGGATCGCCAGCGGGTCGCTCCCCGACTGCTGGTAGAGCGCGCGGACGAGATCCGCGAGCTGGGTGTGCGCCGCGAGCACCGCCTGCCTGGCCACGGCGAGTTGCGTGCGCGTGGACGCCTGCTCGCGCGCCAGCGTCGCCCGTTGTGCTTCGACGCCTGCGAGCTCGGAGCGCGCCCGGCCGAGCTCGGACTCGAGCGAGTAGAGCTCGAGCGTCGCTGCGCGAATGCGCCCGTCGAGCGTGGAGGCATCGGAGCGCAGCCCCGCCGTCTGCGAGCGGAGGCCGGCTGCGTCGGCCGCGAGCGCGACCGGAACGGATGCCAGCACGATCAGCCCCGCGAAGACGGCGGCGAAACGTGCCGCATCGCTCGTCGAATGCGCCTTCACGAGGCGCGGACCGTAGCACCTTTGTCGCCACGTTGGCGTCGCTTGTGCCACGTCATCTGTGGGCGGGTGCAGCGGTTTTTGGCTCAGTTGGCCGATGCAGCCATCCGATAAGGCTGCTAGGGTGCCCCACTTGTGACGGACCTGGCCCCCACCGGGCTGCCACGAGTGTTCGAGCGGAGGTCAACGTAATCCGTTCGAGCGCGAGACAGGCGCCGATGATCCTCATGCTGTTGACGGCCGTTTTGGCGGCCGCCGCCTTGGCGTCCGTGAACACGGCGGCCGCGGATCCATCGGTTTCGGCGAAGCGGGCCGAGGCGGAGAGCGTCCTCGCGCAGATCCAGGAGATCGACGGGCAGCTCTCGCACGCGATCGAGTCGTACAACCTCGCCAACGTCAAGCTCGACCGGATCAAGGGCGAGCTGAAGACGAACGCCCGCCATCTCACGATCGCGCGGTCGAGCCTGAAGGCGGCGCAGGGCCATCTTTCCGAGCGCCTCGTCTCGCTCTACAAGGGCAGTTCGGACAACAGCACGATCGAGGTCCTCCTCGGCGCTCAGTCCATCGACGACCTCCTGAACCGGCTCGATGCGGTCGATCGGGTCTCCGATCAGGACGCGCGCGTGCTCGGCGAGGTGAAGAGCTTCCGCTCGCAGGTGATCCAGCGCAAGGGCCGGCTCGAGCGCGCCCAGAAGGCGCAGGTCCAGGTCGTCGCCGAAAAGGCCGCGCAGCGCAGCTCGATCCAGGGCCAGCTCGCCGAGCGGCAGCGCCTGCTCTCCTCGATCAAGGATCAGATCGCCAGCCTCGAGGCGGCGGAGCAGCGCCGGCAGGCGCGGCTGGCCGCTCAGGCGCAGGCGCGTTTCCGGGCGACGCAACGGCAGCAGGCGCAGCCCGCAGAAGCGGCGCCGGCGCCGCAGGCGCTCGTTCAGGGAGCGACCCCGACCGAGGCGATCGCGGCCGCACCCGATGCGCGTTACGGCGGCGTCGTCGGGATCGCGATGCAGTTCCTCGGCGTCCCGTACGTCTGGGGCGGCGCGAGCCCGTCGGGGTTCGACTGCTCCGGTTTCTCGATGTACGTGTACGCGAAGATGGGCGTCTCGCTGCCGCATCACGCCGCCTCTCAGTACGGGATGGGCACTGCCGTCTCGAAGGATCAACTCCAGGCCGGCGACCTCGTCTTCTTCAACGGCCTCGGCCACATGGGGATCTACATCGGCGGCGGCCAGTTCATCCACGCGCCGCACAGCGGCGACGTCGTCAAGATCTCCAGCCTCTCCGACTCGTGGTATGCGAGGACGTGGGTCGGCGCCCGCCGGCTCTAGAGCTAGAAGTCCAAGCCCAAGCGGCGGGCCACCCAGACCCAGAGTGCGTAGCTCAAGGCCGTCGCCGCGCAAGCAATCGCGAGCGCGGGCCAGAACGCTGCGCCGTGTCTCACCGCGAGCGGCAACACGACGAAGAACACGACCGACGGGGCGATCACCCAGAGGATCGACCAGGAAAGGTCAGTGACCTCCCCGGTGTCCTTCGTCTCGCGGTAGAGCCACACCATGGCCAGGATCGACGTGAGCGGGATCGAGATCAGGATCGCGCCGAGTAGGGAGGAGCGCCGGGCGGCCTCGCTTGCGGCTGCGACGATTGCCCCGGACAGGAGCGCCTTGAACAGGAGGTACATGCCCGAAATCTATTCGGCTAGTCGTGACGGTGATGTGCGTGCACGACGGCGTGACCCTTGCCGCGGGCGATCAGCCAGCGGTTGACCGGGAAGGCGACTGCGCCGGCGATCAGGAGCGCCGAGGCGAGGCTGCCCCAGAAGAGGACGTTCGTCAGGCCCGCGTCCATTGCGCCGGGGATCGTGAGCATGATCGCGTTGTCGACGATCTCCATCACCGCGATCGAGATCGTGTCGGAGGCGAGCGCGAGCGGCACCGCGGCGCCGAGAGCGAGGCCGGCGCGCAGCAGCGGCAGCATGGTCAGTGAGTAGCCGAAGAAGAACGCGAGCACGACGGCGAGCGCGATCGTCTGGAAGTCGCTCCAGCCGAGCGCGGTGCCGACGATCATTCCCAGCACCTCGCCGATCGCACAGCCCGTGAGGCAGTGGGCGGTGGCGCTGAATGCGAGCCGGTTGAGGCTCAGATCCCGGCTGCCTGGTTCAGCGTCTCGCCTTCGTAGAGCTCGCCGAGCTCGGCCCCGAAGTGCTGGGCGACGACGCGGCGCTTCAGCTTCAGCGTCGGGGTCAGCTCGCCGTCGTCCATCGTGAAGTCGCGCGGGAGGATCGTGAAGCGCTTGACCTGCTCGTAGCGGGACCGATCGGCGTTGACGCCGTCGACGACCTCCTGGACGAGCTCACGCACCTCGGGCGCCACAGCCAGGCTCTCCATGTCGGTGGGCAGCCCGCGCTCTGCCGCCCAGGCGGGCAGCGACTCCGGATCGAGCGTGATCAGGGCGGCGATGTACGGCTGGCGGTCGCCCACGACCATCGCCTGCGAGACGTACTTCGAGGCCTTCAGGTCGTTCTCGAGGTTCTGCGGGGCGACATTCTTGCCGCCCGCGGTGACGATGATGTCCTTCTTCCGATCGGTGATCACGATGAAGCCGTCCTCGTCGATCTCCGCGATGTCGCCGCTGCGCAGCCAGCCGTCGGCGCCGAGCACCTCCGCCGTCGCCTCCGGGTCCTTGTAGTAGCCCTGGAAGACCGTCTCGCTCCGGATCAGGAGCTCGCCGTCGTCCGCCAGCTTCACTTCCGTGCCCGGCAGCGGCCGCCCGACGGTCCCGAATCTGTAGGCCTGAAGGGTGTTCGTCGAGGCCGCGGTCGTGCACTCCGTCAGGCCGTAACCCTCGACCAGGAGGATGTCGATCGAATGGAAGAACTCCGCGATCTCGGCGGAGAGCGGGGCGCCGCCCGAGATCGCCAGCCGCAGCCGGCCGCCGAGTCGTTCCTTCACCTTCGAGTAGACGAGCTTGTCCGCCACGCGGTGCTGCGCCAGCAATCCTCGGGGCACCGGCTTCCCTGCCCGGCGGAGGGCGCTGACGCGACGACCGACAGCGAGCGCCCAGTCGATCAGCCTCCGCTTCACGCCGGTCTCGGCGTCGAACTTGGCGACGACGGCCGTGTGCACCTTCTCGTAGACGCGAGGGACGCTCGGGAAGACGGTCGGCTTCACCGCCGGCAGCGCTGCGGCTGCCTGGAGCGGGTCGGGGAGGAAGGCGATTCCGTAGCCGACGTAGGCGCCGGACAGGTGCATCAGGCGGCCGAAGTTGTGCGCGAGTGGGAGATAGAGCAGCATCGTGTCCTCGGGCCCGGTGAAGCTCGGGAGGTCGTCGACGACCGCGACCATCGCGTAGTAGTTGCGGTGCGAGATCATGCAGCCCTTGGGCGGCCCGGTCGTCCCCGAGGTGTAGATGTAGGTGAAGAGGTCGTCCTCCTCGATCTTCTCGCCCGCCTCGCGGAGCGCGTTCGGGTGCTCGGCCGCGTAGGCGCGACCGCGGGCGGACAGATCGTCGAGGTCGGCGTAGGTGAGGACATGCTGCAGCCGCGGCGTCTCGCCGCGCACCGACTCGACCTTCGCCCGCTGCGTCTCGTCCTCGCAGAGGACGCCGACCGACTCGGAGTGCTCGAGGATGTAGCCGGCGTCCTTGGGTGAGCTGTTGGCGTAGATCGCGGCGCCGATCGCCCCGATCGAGCCGAGCGCGAAGTCGAAGAGCGCCCACTCGACGCGGCTCGAGCCGAGGATCGCGAAGGCGTCTCCCTTGCGGACGCCGAGCGCGAGCAGGCCGTTCGCATAGCCCTCGACCCGCTCGGCCGCCTCCGTCCACGAGAGCGGCGTCCAGTCCGCGCCGTCCTGGACCAGGTACGCCGGCGTCGACCTCCCGGCCGCGACGGCGTCGCGCCAGAGCCGCTCGATCGTTCGCTTTTCGCTCACGCTCGCACTCTAGGGACAAGGAATGACGTCGGGAAGGGCGAATCGGTTCGGTCCCTCTATATTGAAAGGCGAAATGCGTACGACCTGGAACGGCTCGATCAGCTTCGGACTCGTCTCGATCCCCGTGGGCCTCGCCCCGGCGACCAAGCCTGCCGCGCGCGCATCGGACGTGTCCTTCCGGATGTTGCACCGCGAGTGCGGCACCCCGATCAAGCAGAAGCGCTTCTGTCCGGTCCACGAGCGGGATCTCGGCCCCGACGAGATCGTCAAGGGCTGGGAGGTCGCAAAGGGCCAGTTCGTGATCGTCGAGGACGAGGAGATCGAGGCGCTGACGAACCGGGACGACTCGCGCTCGATCGAGATCAGCCGCTTCGTCGATGCCTCCCAGGTCGACCCGATCTTCTTCGATCGCACCTACTTCCTCGTTCCGGCTCAGGCAGCCGCGGCCCGCCGGCCGTACGTCCTGCTGCTGAACGCGATGAACGAGAGCGGGATGGCCGCACTCGGCCGGTTCGTTCAGCAGGGGAGGGAGAAGCTCTGCCTGATCCGGCCGAAGGGCGACGCGCTCGCGCTCGAGACGCTCTTCCTCGCCGCCGACGTCTACTCGCAGGCCGAGATCGAGGAGGCGGTCGAGGAGACGACCGTGAAGGCGCCGGAGCTCGCGCTGGCGCGCCAAGTGATCGAGAGCCTGGCGGGAGACTTCGACCCGGCCGACCTCGAGAGCGACTACCGGCGCGATCTGAAGGCGCTGCTCGAGGCGAAGCTCGCCGGCGAGGAGCTCGCGACGCCGGAGCCGGTCGCGGAAACGCCGGTTGTCGACCTGATGGAGGCGCTCCGCCGCAGCGTCGAGGAGGCCAAGTCGGCGAAGGCCGGGAACGGCGCCGCCAAGAAGAAGGCGGCGCCGAAAAAGGTGAGCACGCGTTCGCGCAAGACTGCTGCTCGTTAGCCAACTCGGGCGCGAAGCGCCCTTTCAGGGGTCTTGACGCGATCGGGATCCGCTTCTGCGGATTCCGATCTTGCGTGACTAGATCAGTGCGCCTGGGGCATCGCGCCCAGCGCTTCTAGCTGCGCGGCGAAGAGCGTCTTGTCGATCTTGCCCTGGTAGATGGGCACGCCTTCCTCGATGCACACCCGAATCACTTCCTGCCGGTCGATGCCGAGCTCCTTCGAAAGCTCATCGGGCGTCAGGTGATTCGCCATACGTCTGCCTCCTCTGTCTTGCGGCAATGAAAAAGCCCGCTGGGCGCACTGTGTCTCTTCACAGCTGGTGCGCTCAGGCGGGCTCCGACATCGCTCGCTTGTTGTTCGCGGGAATCAACGGGCCCGCGTCCCCACAGTCGCCATAGTTGTCGAAGGATACTTCCCCCGGATGACGGCTGCAACGAACCTCGAGACCAGACGCGCCGGCCCGGTCGAATATCACGTCGGCGGGGCGGGCGAGCCGCTGCTCCTCGTCCACGGGCTCGGCGGCTCGGCCGAGAACTGGGTCGAGGTGCTGCCGGACCTCGTCCAGCGCTACCGCGTGATCGCGGTCGACCTCCCGGGTCACGCGGGCTCGGGGCGGCTGGCCCGAGGCGCGACGATGGACGACTTCGTTGCCGCCACGGCCGCCGTGCTGGAGGCGGAAGGAGTGGACCGTGCGCTCGTCGCCGGGCACTCGCTCGGCGGCCTCGTCTCGCTCCGGCTTGCCAGGAGCCATCCCGAGCTCGTGCGCGGGTTGCTGCTGATCGCGCCCGCCGGGATCGCGACGGCCTCCCGCGTGGTCGAGGCGCTCGTGATCGCTGCCGCGACGATTCGGCCCGGCCGAGCGGTCGCCGGCTTCCGCCATCGCTGGGCCGGGCGCGTCTGGTACCGGCGCGTCCTCTTCCGGCCCTGGTTCGTCTCCGACCCGGTCGCGTTGAGCGCGCGGGCGACGCACGGGCTGCTCAGCGCGCAGGCGCACCACACGGACACGAAGGGGGCGGGGCGAGCGATGATCGCCGACGATCCGCGCCAGGATCTGGCGGGAGTCACGTGTCCCGTCGTCATCCTCTGGGGCGCCCGGGACGCACAGCTGCCGCTCGAGGACGCCTTCGAGTACGCGCGCCGGCTGCGTGCGAAGCTGCGGCTCGTCGCCGATTGCGGCCATCTCGTCATCGTCGAGCGCCCGCACGCCGTGCTCGACGCGCTGGCGGAGGTCGCACGGTGATCGGGCTGCGGCCATTGCGCGAGGACGAATACGCGGACTGGGATGCCGCGCACCGCGCGGAGTATCTTCACGGCTTGATCGAGTTCGCCGGGATCTCGCGGGAGGACGCCGAGGCGAAGGTTGAGCGTGACGTCTCCTCCGTGCTCCCGGACGGGCTGGCGACGGCGAGGACCCGGATCTGGGCCGTCGAGCACGATGGCCGCAAGGTCGGCACCGTCTTCCTCGGCCTCCGCGACGGCGGCGCGTGGCTCTACGACATCACGATCGACGAGAGTGAGCGCGGCAAGGGTCACGGCCGCGCCGCGATGACGGCGCTCGAGGACGAGGTGCGCGCGCTCGGCTACGACACCGTCGGCCTCAACGTCTGGGGCGGGAACGAGGTCGCACGCGGCCTCTACCGCTCGCTCGGCTGGGCCGAGGAGTCGGTTCACATGCGCAAGCGCGTCTAGGTCCGCTCAGACCGGATTCTCGACCGGGATGAACTCCCAGTCGAGCCCGAAGCGCTCGGCGAGTCGCCGCGAGAGCGCCTGGACGCCGAGCCGTTCGGTCGCGTCGTGGCCGCCGGCGACGAAGTGGATCCCGAGCTCGCGCGCGGATTGCAGGCTCGGCTCCTCGGGCTCGCCGGTGACAAGGACGTCGTAGCCCTCGTGCGCGGCGTCGATCAGGTGGCCGCCGGCGCCGCCGGAGCAGATCGCGACCCGGCGGATCTGCTCCGGGCCGTCTGCGAAGACGAGTGGCTCACGGCCGACCGTCTCGCGGACGCGCGCGCTGAGCTCGTCGATCCCGAGCGGCTCGCGCAGCGTCCCGCCCTGGCCGACCTCCGCGAACGGGCGCTCGACCTCGACGCCGAGCGCCTCCGCGAGGAGCGCGTTGTTGCCGACCTCGGGATGCGCGTCGAGCGCGAGGTGGTAGGCGGCGAGGTTCAGATCGGCGGCGAAGAGCGTCTCGAGCCGGCCGCGCTGGCGCCGGTCGATCCAGACGGGCTCGTTCCGCCAGAACATGCCGTGGTGGACGATCACGAGCTGCGCTCCCGACGAGGCCGCGCGCTCGAACAGCTCCTGCGACGACGAGACGCCGCACGCGATCTTCGTCACCTCGTCCGCGCCGAGCACCTGCAACCCGGGTGTCCCGTACTCGGGAAAGCGGTGGATCTCGAGCAGCTCGTTCGCGAAGCGGATGATCTCGTCGCGCTGAGCCACGGGCCGATTATCGCTACCCTTTGCGCGCTCGGGGTGTGGCGCAGCCTGGTAGCGCGCTCCGTTCGGGTCGGAGAGGTCCGGAGTTCAAATCTCCGCACCCCGATTAGTTGCGCAAGGTGAGCATCTGCGGAAGCAGATGCTCACCGCGCGAAGACCCCTGAAGGGGGCCGCTGCGCGGCCCCGGCTCATCGATCAGCGGCGGCGGATCTTCGACCGCGCGGAACCGTGAGTTACGGCCAGGCGCTCGAGCGCGGATTGCGGTCGAGCGGGCCGCCGTCGCGACACGCGGGCGTGCGGAACCCCGGCGGCAGCTTCTGGTAGGAGAGCTCCCACGCCTGCAGCGCCAGCTCGTTCGCGTACTCCGCTCCCCAGCCGGCGGCGCGGACGAGCGGGCGCACGTGCTGGACCGCATAGCACTCGACCTCGGCTTCGGAAGCGCTCGGCCCCTTCAGGTGCTCGGCCTGGTGGGTCAGGACCATGAGGGCTTCCGCGATCTCGAAGTTCTCGTAGCTCAACGCTGTCGGGCGCGTTCGGCGCAGATACCAGCCGAGCGACCCGCACACGGCGGGGTCGAGGTCGATGCGGTTCTTCGCGGTGTCGGCGATGCCCCTGAGCGACGTCTCCTCGCCGCCGCGGATGATTGCGTACTGCTCGGCGAACGACGCCCAGCCCTCCGGCTGCCAGCAGTAGGCGTCGGCTCGCACGCCGACGCCGGACCGGGCGATCCCGGAGACGTCGCGACGCCTGCGCGGCGGCGGGAGGTCGTCGTGCGCGTCGACCAGCGCACGCACGACGTCGGCCTTGCCGTTCCGCCACGCGACAGGACTCAATCCCGCGCAGCCGCCCCGCGCGGCCGTCGCCACCGGCTGGAGCCGCTTCTGCGGCGGCTCTCCCACGTCGTCGTCGAACATCGCTTCGCAATCAGTTCGCGTGATGAACAGGCCCGCGTGCAGCGTGGCGTCGATGCCGTCGGACCACGCCCTGTACGTGCCGAGCCACTCGACCTCCGTCGCGTCCTTCCACGGACTCCAGGCGAAGAGCGCGATGAGCCCCGCCGCGAGGGTGAGCGTGGCGAGAACCCCAAGCAGAGTCCCCTTGAGGCCTGTTCCTCCCCAGTGTGATTCAGACAGCGGTGACGCCTCGCCGACGACTCGCGCTCACATGGTTCTTTGACGCGGGACCGGGCGCGAAGTTGACGTCGACTCGCCAGCGTTCGGGAGTGTCCCTCGAAGGCGGGGGCGGCCTAGGACGTCGTCAGCGGGCGCGACGCGATCGCGATCAAGTCGGCGACGACGTCATCGAGCGGTCGGCTGGCATCCAGCTCATGCGTGCAGCTCGCTCTGAGCAGCGGCTCGACCCGGGCGAGGTCATCCAAGATCATCGCTTGTTCCACCGGAGTCTTCCCGTAGTTGTTCGTCGTTCTGCGCGCGATCCGGTCCAGGATCACGTCAGCAGGGGCGCTGAGCAGGACCACCGCGTTGAAACGGTCGTAGAACTTCGACTGGTTCCTCACGCACCCTTGAACGAAGAGTGAGCGACCATCATCAGAGTCCAGCAGCCCGGTGATCCTTTCCTCGACCCAGAGCCACTCCCCGCGGTGCAACTCGTCGGAGGACTCGACATGCTCGCGATACTCGCGCCAGCCCGGATCATCGGTGTCTACCACGCGATAGCCGCGTCGGCGAAGCTCGGCGAGCGCCGACGACTTGCCCGTTCCGGACATGCCGGTCACCAAGATCCTCGACATCCGGACGACGCTACCGAGCGTCACGTGACGGCGTGGCCGGGTGGGTCAGCGTTCGGGAATGTCGCCTGCGTCGACTGAGCGACCAAGCACGACATAGGCTTCTCTCTGGCGAGTGAAGACTTTCAACCTCAACAGCGACGAGTGGGATGGGGCGCGGGACCGCGAGGGCTGGCGCGCCAGGGGCGCGCTTGTCGGCCAACGCATCGGCGGTGAGCTGATCGGCGCGACCATGTCCGAGGTCGAGCCTGGCGACAGGCTCTGGCCCTACCACACGCACTACCTGAACGAGGAATGGGTGATCGTGCTCCGCGGCGAGCCGACACTGCGCACGCCCGACGGTGAGCAGGTGTTGAACGAGGGTGACGTCGTCTGCTTTCCGCGGGGCAAGGACGGTGCCCATCAGATCATCAACCGAACCGACTCGCCCATTCGCGTGCTCATGCTCTCCTCGATGATCCGCGGCGAGATCATCGAGTACCTCGACACCGGCAAGGTTCTCGCCAAGGACGCCCAGGACGAGGACATCATGTTCGCGAGGCCGGGACCGACGGCCGAGTACTGGGAAGGCGAGAACTAGCTCCGGGCGACGCTCTCGAATCGACCGGGCGGCCGGGTCGCGGAGTCGCCTGGGCCAGCGTCCTACGCCCGAAGGCGGTTCTCTCACCTCACCCGTACTGGCCGTCCCGGAGCTCGTACCGGTGCACGACGGCGGTGCACAGGTCCTCGACGTAGTCGAGCCCCGCGTCTTCGGCGATCTTGCGGGACTCGGCCGAGACGATCCCGAGCTGGAGCCAGAGCGCGCCTGCGCCGACGGCGACCGCCTCCTCGGCGTGCGGAGGCGTCAGCTCGGCCCTGCGGAAGACGTCGACGAGGTCGATCGGGCGGTCGATCTCCGCCAGCGTGCGGACACAGGCCACGCCGAGAACCTCGTCGCAATCGGCCGGCCGCACCGGGATCACGTCGTAGCCCTGCGCGAGCAGGTAGCGCATGACGCCGTGGCTGGGCCGATCCGGTCTCGGCGAGGCACCGACGAGCGCGATCGTCTTCGCGTCGCGCAGGATCTCGGACGGAGTGCGCACGGGCCAAGGCTATCCTCGAGTCCCGTGCTCAAGGCCGTCATCTTCGACGTCGACTTCACGCTCGCCCGGCCCGGGCCGGAGCTCGGCCCTGAGGGCTACCGCAAGGTCGGCGAGCGGCACGGGCTCGCGCTCGACCCGGAGCTGTACGAGGACGCGCGCCTCGCGGCACTCGACTCGCTCCAGCGCCACCCCGATCATGCGCACGACGACGAGCTCTGGATCGCGTTCACGGAGCAGATCGTCCGCGGGATGGGGGGCGAGGGAGACGGAGCCCGCGCGTGCGCGGAGGAGCTCGTGGGGGCCTGGGAGCAGCACGAGCGCTTCACGCTCTACGAGGACGCGCTCCCGGCGCTCGCAGCGCTGCGCGAGCACGGGGTCAAGATCGGCCTGATCTCGAACGGCAGCCGCGACCTGGAGGAGTTCGTCTCCCATCACGGCCTCGACGCCGACTGCGCGATCGGCTCGCGCGCCTTCGGGCGGACGAAGCCGCACCCGGAGATCTTCCGCCACGCGCTCGCACTCCTCGGCGTCGAGCCGGAGGAGACGGCGATGATCGGGGACTCCTACGAGGACGACATCGAGGGCGCTCGGGCGCTCGGGATGAAGGCGTTCCTGCTCGACCGCGACGGCCGCCGCCTCGACGAGCCCGACCGGCTGCCCGACCTGTTCTCGCTGCCCGCGGCGCTCGGCCTCGTGGCCAAGTAACAGTCTGTTGCTTGGCTAGCAGGTCGCGGACGACTGACAGGTGCGCAGCGTCTCCACCCGGGGCGTGCCGCCGCTCCAGCTGAGCCGGATCCGCAGCGCGGCGTCGTTGTTCGTGTAGTCGATCTCCTCGAGCAGCTGACCGGGGTTGGCGCGGTGGATCAGGAGGTAGATGCCGGCCGGGACGCCGCGCAGCTCGAGGTTCTGGCCGTGGAAGTGGGCGGGGTAGAGGTCGGTGAAGCCGATCGAGGTGCCCTGCTCGACGGACAGCGCGCGTGGGTTCGACGCGGCGCAGTTGCCGAGGAAGCGGCTGCCCGTAAAGGCGGTGACCCGACGCGCCGCGAGCCCGTAGTGGTCGGCGAGGCAGAAGCCGCTCTTGCGGTCGCGCACGACGAGGTCGCCCTCCAGCGTGCGCAGCTCGTAGCGCTGAAAGCCGAGCAGGTGCCAATGCGTGTGCGTGGGGGAGGGCGTATAGCGAAGCCGGCCGGCGTCCTCGTAGCTGCGCACGGAGCGGTCGGACATGCTGACGAGCTGCGTCGCGCGCATCGGGCTCGTCGCGCTCCCCCGCGCCCCGCGCACCCACACCGGCCCCTCGCCGACGTTGTCGGTCGCCGACGCGAACCCGAGCTTCGTCCCGAGCATCGTCAGCCGGAAGGGCGCGCGCTGGTCGAGGTCGGGCAGGAGCTCGCGCGGCCCCACCTGCGGCGTCCCGGCGTCGCTCGACTTCTCGGGGAACGCGCCGCCCGGCTCGAGCACGCGGAAGACGACCTTGCCGTCGCGGGTGAAGGACGGCTCGACCTGCTCGGCGGGGCCGGTCGCGACCACGGCCGGCCTGCCGCGCTCCAGAGGGACTGTCCAGATGTCGAAGCTGCCGCCCGCGAGCGGGCTCGCGGCGAAGGCGAGCCGGCGGCCGTCGCCGCTCCAGGCGGGCATGGAGACGACCTGCTCGGCTCGGCTCAGTCGCCGGAGGCCGCCGCCGTCCCGGCGGATCACGTAGAGGCTCGACGAGCGCTTGCCGGGATCCTGGCGCACGAACGCGATCCGGCGGCGGTCGGGAGACCAGTCGGGGTCGCTGTCGCCGCCGCCGCTCGTCACCTGCCGCTCGCCGACGTAGAGATCGCCCTCGCGGACGGAGACGACGGCGCGCGCCAGTCCGCGCGCGGCTTCGGCCTCCGTGTTCCATGCCACGGCGGCGAGCAGGGGCAGCGGCGCCAGCGCGACCGCGGTCAGGAGGAGTCGAGCTCGGCCCGCCATGCCGCCGTATGCTGCCCGACGCGGGCGGACGGCATGCCGGTTCCGTCGCCGAACTCCCCCGCGGCCTCGGCCAGCGTCGCCACCGGCCCGACGCAAACGTCCTCGCTCTCGAAGAGCCGAAGCCAGTCGGCGAGCGGCTTTCGCGCGAAGACGGCCGCCAGCTCCGCAGCGAGCTCGGCCTGCGCGTCGGCCACGAGCTGGCGCGCGGCGAGCTCGGGCCGCCCGATCAGCTCGCAGATCCGGGTGAAGAACTTCGGCTCGAGCGCGCCGACGGTGAGGTGGCGCGCGTCTGCGGTGGCGTAGATCCGGTAGCAGGCGAGGCCGCCGGTGAGGAAACGCGGCAGCGGATCGCCGCCGAGACGATGCGAGACGAGTCGGTGTGAGCCGTGGGTCATCGAGATCGTCAGGCGCGCGCCGACGCCGGTCCGCTCCCGCTCCAGCAGCGCTGCGAGGATCTGCGTCATCGCGCCGAGCGCGCCCGCGGCGAGATCGGCCGGCTGGAGCGGCGGCAAGCCGGGAGCGGTGTCCTCGAGCACGCCGGCCCAGCCGAGGTAGTTGAGGTCGTGCCCGGCACGCGAGGCGTGTGGCCCGTCGGCGCCGAAGCCGGTGATCGAGCAATAGACGGCCGAGACCGGCGCGTCGTCGGGGCCGACGCCGAGGCGCGCTGCCACCCCCGGCCTGAAGCCTTCGAGCACCACGTCGGCGCGGGCCAGGAGCGCCCGTGCGAGCTCCGGCTCCGCCTTCAGGTCGCAGGCGACGGACTCCTTCCCCGCGTTCAGCGCCTCGTCCCAGGCGGGCGCGACGTGACGCATCGGATCTCCCTCCGGCGGCTCGACCCTGACGACCCGCGCGCCCAGCCGCTGCAGCTCGCGCGACGCAAACGCGCCCGGGAGGTACCGGGTCAGGTCGACGACGAGCTGTCCGGCCAGTGGCTCCACCGCCGCTGAACGTACTACAGTCAGCGGGCGTTGACTGGCCGTTCAACCACCGTGCCCGACAAGCGCCGCGTCATCCTCGACGCGGCCGTCCGCGTCTTCGCGAGCAAGGGCTACCACACCTCCCGGGTCGGCGACATCGCCGAGGAGGCCGGGATCGCGCACGGTCTCCTCTACCACTACTTCTCCTCCAAGGAGGAGGTGCTCGAGACCGTCTTCCGCGAGAACTGGAGCGAGCTCCTCGAGGCCTTCGCGCGGATCGAGGCGTCGGAGGAGCCGCCGCTCGAGCAGCTGGGGGCCATCGCCAAGACCCTGCTCCGCGCGTGGCGGGACCGACCCGACGTCGTCCGCGTGCTGGTGCGCGAGGTCGCACGGAGCCCGCAGCTGCAGGGCCGGGTGGACGAGCTCGGCGCCGGCTTCCGGGCGATTCAGCGCGTGATCGAGAAAGGCCAGGCCGATGGGTCGTTCCGCGACGACCTCGACCCCCGGCTCGCGAGCTGGATCTTCTACGGAGGCCTCGAGGAGATCCTGACCGGATGGGTGCTCGGGCAGTTGCCGGACGGCGACGAGGAGGTGGCACGTGCCGAGCGAACCGTCATCGCCCTCGTCTGCGGCGGGATCACTCGGGACGGAGCAACCGCTCCGACCTGACCCCACCTTTACCCGCCTCACCTGGACGCTCGGCCTGGGAGCGTTCGGGCTCGCGTTCTCGCTGACGACGACCGCGGCCTACCTGCCGCCGCTGCTCGGGCAGTTCACGACCTCGGCGACGCTGATCGCGCTCGTGCTGGCGGCGGAAGGACTGTTCGCGATCACGCTGCCGCTCGTGATCGGCCCCTGGAGCGACTCGTTCCACACGCCGCTCGGCCGGCGCCGGCCGTTCATGCTCGTCGCGCTCGGTCCGATCGGCTTCTGCCTCGCGCTGCTGGCCTTCATGCCCAGCCTCTGGACGACGGCGCTGCTCGTCTTCGCGTTCTTCTTCGCCTACTACGTCTACGAGCCGCCGTATCGCGGCCTCTATCCCGACCTCCTGCCCGAGCGTCTCTACGGTCGCGCCCAGAGCGCCCAGCACCTGATGCGCGGCGCCGCCCTCGGCACCGCGCTGATCGGGGGGAGCGCCCTCTTCCACGTCTGGGAAGCGTTTCCGTTCCTCGTCGCCTCGGTCGTGGTCGTCGCCGCGTGTGCGGCCCCGGTGCTGTTCGTGCGCGAGGACGGCGGCCACGGCCGCGTCTTCGAGGGCGTCCGCGCGTACCTCCAGCACAGCTGGACGGTCTTCCGGCGCGACCCGAACGTGCGCCGCTTCCTGATCGCGAACACGGCGTGGGAGGGAGCGTTCGCCGGCGCGCGTACCTTCGTCGTCCTCTACCTGACGGTCGGGCTCGGGCAGCCGCTCGGGACGACGACCGCCGTCCTGGCCGTGGTCGCGGCGGGGTACATCGTGGCCGCGGCCGGCTCCGGCTTCCTCGGCGACCGCTTCGGCCTCAGTCGCGTGATCGCGTTCGCGTCGGTGGTCTACGGGGTCGGCCTGTTGCTGGGCGGCTTCGGGAACGAGTGGCAGCGGTGGTACCTACCGATGATCTTCGTCGTCTCGATCGCGGGTGGAACGGTGATGACGCTCGCCTGGGGGCTGCTGTTCACGCTGATGCCGGCGGCCGATCGGGGTGCGATCTCCGGGCTCGCGACGACGACGAAGGGGATTGGGCTGCTCACGGGGCCGCTCCTGGCCGGCGCGGCAATCGACCTACTCTCCGGGCACCTCGGCGAGACCCGCGGCTACCAGGCGCTCTGGCCGATCCTCGGCGTCCCCGTGCTGCTCGCGATCCCGCTCGTCTGGCGCCTGTCAGCGGCAGAGCGGGACCGAGGGACGGAAGAGCCCGAACGCCCAGAGCCGGTTGTCTAGGACGTAGAACGCCGTCGTCACGTTCCGTCCGGTCAACGTCAGGACGGAGTACCGGTCGCACTCGGTGCGCTCGAGGGGGCCGTACGTACCGGTGACCCGCGACACGGGATCGTTCAAGGCCAGCCCCGTCGGCGTCCGCCAGCCGAGCGGCTGGTAGATCGTGAAGAGCGCGGTGACCTGCCCGTTCCGCCACTCGGCTCCTGCCCCGCGGGGCTGAAAGGCGTAGTAGTTGAAGTACCACGTCTCGCGGGCGCAGCCGCGGCAGACGCCGTAGGCGCGGCCCCAGCGCCGCTCGACCTCGGCCTTGGTCGCGCCGAGCTCGATTCCGCCGAGACTGCGTCCCGGGACGAGGACGCCCGCGCCAGGAGGCGCTGCGGCGGCGGGCAGTGCGAAGGAGAGCGCGGCGGCGATTGCTGCGGCGAGGCGCATGGTGGGAGAATAGGCGCCGGTGGAGCGCTTCAACCTCTACGACGGCGAGCTCGACGACGCGCGCACCGAGCCTGCGGGGTTCACCTGGCGCGCCGCCCGCCTCGGCCCGCGGCTCGGAGCGGAGAAGGTCGGCGCGAGCGTCTACGAGCTGCAGCCGGGCGAGCGTACGTTTCCATACCACTATGAGTACGGCGCCGAGGAATGGTTGCTCGTCGTCGCGGGCCGGCCGACACTCCGGGTGCCCGACGGCGAGCACGAGCTCCGGGCCGGCGACGTCGTCTGCTTCCCCGAGGGCCCGGCGGGAGCGCATCTCGTCCGCAACGACTCGGACGAGCCCGTGCGAGTCCTGATCGCGTCGACGAAGGGGAGCCCGCAGCTCGCGGTCTATCCGGACAGCGGCAAGCTCGGCTCCTGGCCGGGAAACGACGCCGATCCACCTCGGCTCTTCAAGCTCGACTCGAACGTCGACTACTGGGACGGCGAGCTGTAGGCGGCCCCTGAACGCAGCGACCCCGCCTGCGGGCGGGGTCGGGCTGCGGGGGAACGCGCCCTGCCTCTGCGGCGGCGGCAGGACGCGTCGTACGCGGAGGAGTGTGCTCGCAGGCCTCACCGGCGGCCATCCCCGATCCCGCGTCCGGACGGTCGCCGGATCGGGCCGATCAGCGGAACGCGTTCTCGCCGGTCAGCGCCTGGCCGACGACGAGCGTGTGCACCTCGTGCGTGCCTTCGTAGGTGAGCACGGACTCGAGGTTGTTGACGTGGCGGATCACCGGATACTCGAGCGTGACGCCGTTCGCGCCCAGGATCGTCCGGGCCTGGCGGGCGACCTCGATCGCGCCGCGGACGTTGCCCATCTTGCCGAGGCTGACGTGCTCCTGGCGGAGCGTTCCGTCGTCCTTCATCCGGCCGATGTGGAGCGCGACGAGCAGGCCGCGGTTCAGCTCGAGCGCCATCTCCGCGAGCTTCTGCTGCGTCAGCTGGTAGCCGGCGATCGGCTTGTCGAAGACGATCCGCTCCTTCGAGTACTCGAGCGCGGC
Source organism: uncultured Gaiellaceae bacterium (assembly GCA_963789355.1). Classification (GTDB taxonomy): domain Bacteria; phylum Actinomycetota; class Thermoleophilia; order Gaiellales; family Gaiellaceae; genus Gaiellasilicea. The sequence goes on along the minus strand of CAWBKK010000005.1, from coordinate 360,740 downwards.
TTCGAAGCACGCGCGGCCGGCGCCGACCGCGCCCCAGACGATCCCGTAGCGCGCCTCGTTCAGGCACGACAGGGGCCCGCGCAGCGAGTCGACCTCCGGGAAGCGGTTCTCCTCGGGGACGCGGACGTCGGCGAGGACGAGCTCGGAGGTGACCGACGCGCGCAGAGAGAGCTTCTTGTGGATCTCGGGCGCCGTGAAGCCGGGCGTGCCCTGCTCGACGAGGAAGCCGTTGATCTTGCCCTCCTCGGTGCGCGCCCAGACGGTCGCGACGTCGGCGATCGTGCCGTTCGTGATCCACATCTTGGCGCCGTTGAGGATCCAGTCGGAGCCGTCGCGCCGGGCGGTCGTCCGCATCGAGCCTGGGTCGGAGCCGGCGTCCGGCTCGGTCAGGCCGAAGCAGCCGATCGCCTCGCCCGTGTGCATCGGCGGCAGCCAGCGCTGCTTCTGCTCCTCGGAGCCCCACTTCCAGATCGAGAACATCGCCAGCGAGCCCTGGACGGAGACGGCGCTGCGGACGCCGGAGTCGCCCGCCTCCAGCTCGAGGCAGGTGAGCCCGTAGGCGACGGCGCTCGCGCCCGGGAGGCCGTAGCCGTCGAGGTGCATCCCGAAGAGGCCGAGCTTCCCGAGCTCCGCGATCAGCTCGCGTGGGAGGATCCCCTGCTCGAACCAGTCGCCGACGTCGGGGAGCACCTTCTCCTGGACGAAGGCGCGGACGGTGTCGCGGATCGCCCGCTCCTCCTCGTCCAGCAGCGTGTCGATCGCGAGGAAGTCGAGCGGGTCGAGCGCCGTCTTCTTCTCGGTCACGGCCATGCGGCAAGGGTACCGTGGGCGCGTGCTCGCGACGATCTCGACCGCGCTCGCGCTGCTGCTGACGGGGTCGGCCGAGGCTGATGTCGCCGCAATGACGCCGCGCGAGAAGGCCGAGGCGGTCGTCGTCGCCGGAATGCCGGCGGGGGAGGGGTTCGGCGGCATCCTCGTGCGCCAGTGGAACACCGACGCCACCCGCCCGCGCGGGGCGCTCGTCTTCGCCGATCAGGAGGGCGGAACCGTGAAGACGTTCCGCGGGATCGCGCCCTGGCGCGCAGCCTCCCAGTACCGCAGCGCCGCCGAGGCGTTCCGGGCCGGCCGCGAGACTGCGCTCGCGCTGCGACGCGCGGGAGCGCATGCGACCTTCGCGCCCGTGCTCGACCTGCCCGACGGGCCGCTCGGCTCACGCCAGTTCGCGAAGCCGGAGTACGGCGTGGCGTTCGCGCGCGGGCTCGGGAGCGCCGCGTGCGCCAAGCACTTTCCCGGCCTCGGCTCGACGCCGAAGTCGACCGACGTCGCGCGCGTCTACGGCGTCCTCCGGAGCGAGGATCTGGCGCCGTTCCGGGCAGCCGTTCGCGCCGGGGTGCCGTGCGTGATGGTCGGGCACGCGATCTACCCGCGGCTCGGGCCGCGCCGCGCCTCGTTCGAGCCCAAGACCTACCGGCTCTTGCGCGCGCTCGGCTTCCGCGGCGTCGCGATCACCGACTCGCTCGGCGTTCTCGGCAGCCCCTACGCGCCGTTCTGGGGGCGGCTCGCGATCCGGGCAGGCGCCGACATGGTGCTGACGACGAGCGCTCGCGATGCGCGGCGGATCGTCGACGCGCTCGTCCCGCTCGCGCGTGCGGGCGAGCTCGACGCGAAGGTGCTGCGGATCAGCCGGTATCGGGCGTCGGTGGCGGCGGCACCGTCACCGTGACCGTCGCCTCGGCGGTCTTCCCGTTCGCGCCGGCGATGCGGCCGGTCAGCCGGTGCTCGCCCGGCTGCTCTGCGGCCGCATTTATGCCGAGCGTGTAGGGCGCGGCGACGTCGATGCCCCGCGAGACGCCGTCGACGAGGAACTCGACCTGCTTGACCCGCCCGCGGACGTCCACGCGCCAGACGACGAGACCCGTCAACTGCTGGCCGTCCGCGACGTTCATTCCGGCGAGCGCGACCGGCACGGACTTCGGCTTCGGTTGCGGCCGGGGCTTCGGCGGGGCAGGAACGACGAGAGGGATCCGCCGCGTCGCCGTGCGGCCGTCGACCGAGGTGGCGACCACCTCCAGCACGTGTCGACCGGGCCGCGCCCGACGCGTGCTCCACGAGAAGAGGAAGGGCGGCCTTGCGTCGACCGCGCGCCGCTTGCCGTCGACGGAGAACGTCATCCTCGCCGCCTTCTGGCCCCAGGGGCGTACGCGCAGCCGGATCGTGCTCGGCGCGAGCATCCAGGGCCGCGCGCCCGCGCTCGTGAGCGCGAATGTCTTGTTGTCGACGAGGACCCGCGTGCCCTCGACGTCGTAGCGGCCGGGGCCGGCGACGCCGTGGACCTGGAGCTTGTAGCCGCGGTTGGCCAGCCTCGCCGTGTTGAGCGCGTATGCGAACGGCCGCCTGCGGTCGACGTGGACGACCCGGCCGTCGACGATGAACTCGACGCGGCCGATGTCCGGAGAAGCCTTGGCGCGCCAGGAGACGATCCCCCGCAGCGGCCCTTCGGGCACGAGCGGCTTCACGCTGAGCCGGATGACCCCGGCGTAGCGGCGGACGAGACGCAGGTAGTAGTCCCACTTCCAGTGCGGGCCGGGATCGGTGTGGTGACTCGAACCGCCTCGGCCGCCCCGCCCGTCGGGCACGTCACGGTGGCCGATCAGATGCGCGCGGTCGATCGGCAGGAGCGAACGGCGGGCGATCCACCCGGCGAGGCGGGCGGACGCGTGGTACTGCGCGTCCGTGAACCCGGCCGGCCCGTACGTGAAGCCCTCGTGCTCGATCCCGACCGATTGCTCGTTCGTGCCCCAGTGGCCCGCGTGCCAGGCGATGTCGGAGAGGTGGACGAGCTGGACGATCTTGCCGTTGCGCGAGACGACGTAGTGCGAGGAGGCATGCGCGCGTGCGCTCTTCAGCCAGCGGACCGAGCCCCAGAAGCTGCCCTCGGTGACGTGGACGACGAGCTTGTCGATCGACTGGATGCTCCGGTGCGCCTTCGTGAAGTTGCCCTCGCCCTTCAGCCAGACCACAGGCGGGCGCGCGCCGACGGCCGCCCCGGCGGCGGGGACGACGAGGCACGAGGCCGCGACCAGCGCGGCCGGCACAAGCACCCTCCGCAGACCCATCGAAGGCCCAGGGTATCCCTGAACGCGCGGGGTTGACGACACATTTACATTGCTCCTACACTGTTGACTGACTAGTCAATCGACCTCGGGCAGGAGTGAAGCAATGGCCATCATCGAGCAGGGCATCTCCGCGGGCGTCTCGTTCGCCCTGACCGAGGAGCAGCGAGGCCTGCGGGAGCTCGCGCGCGAGTTCGCCGAGAAGGAGATCCGGCCGAAGGCGGCCGAGTACGACGAGCACCAGACGCATCCCGCGGATGTGGTCGCGAAGGCGCACGAGGTCGGCCTGATGAACCTGCACGTCCCCGAGCGCTTCGGCGGCCTCGGCCTCTCCACCTTCGACGGGATTCTCGTCGGCGAGGAGCTGAACTGGGGCTGCTCGGGGATCGGCACCTCGATCGGCGCCAACGGCCTTGGCTCCGGACCGGTGATCATCGCCGGCACCGAGGAGCAGCAGGCCGAGTGGCTGCCGCCGCTGCTCGAGGAGCCGATCCTCTGCTCGTTCGGCCTCTCCGAGCCCGAGGCGGGATCGGATGTCGTGAAGCTGAAGACGACGGCCGAGCGCCGCGGCGACGAGTACGTCCTCAACGGCTCGAAGACCTTCATCACGAACGCCGGTCACGCCGCCTGGACGGTGATCTTCGCGAAGACCGATCCGGCCAAGGGGCACAAGGGAATCTCGGCGTTCATCGTCCCGATGGACGCGCCCGGCGTACAGCTGGAGAAGCACCTCGACAAGATGGGCCAGCGCGCCACCGACACCTCGGCGTTCGCGCTCACCGACGTCGTGGTTCCGGCTGCGAACCGGATCGGCGAGGAGGGCGAGGGCTTCAAGATCGCGATGCAGACGCTCGACTTCACGCGTCCCGGCACTGCTGCGGGCGCGGTCGGCGTCGCCCAGGCCGCCTACGAGCACGCCGTCGACTACGCGAAGCAGCGCGTCACGTTCGACGTGCCGATCGCGATGCACCAGGGCGTCAACTTCATGATCGCGGACATGGCCACCGAGATCGCTGCGGCCCGGCTGCTCGTCTGGCAGGCGGCGTGGCTGCACGACCAGGGCGGCCGCGCGACGCTCGAGTCCTCGTTCGCGAAGCGCTTCTCGGCCGACACGGCGATGAAGGTGACGACCGACGCGGTCCAGGTCTTCGGGGGTTACGGCTACATGAAGGAGTACCCGGTCGAGAAGCTGATGCGCGACGCGAAGCTGTTCCAGATCTACGAGGGGACGTCGCAGATCCAGCGGCTCGTGATCGCCAAGGAGATCTTCCTGCCGCGAGGCTAGGTCACGAGGCCGCGCTGGAACGGTGGCAGGAAGCCGGGCGAGAAGCGCACGTCGCCGAGCCAGGCAGCAAGGCGCTCGGCTTCGGATTCCACCGCCCGCACGGCAGCGACGCCGACGTCCTCGAGCAGGCTGAAGACGATCTCGCCGTCGCGGCGCTGGCTCCAGCCGCCGACGACGCGGCCGTCCCACCAGACGGTCGGGCCGGCGTTGCCGTTCGAGTCGAAGAGCAGCGGGGCGTGCCCGCCGAGGTACCAGTCGCGCTGCTTCCAGCCCATCGTCGTCGGGTCGAGGGTCGGCAGGAGCGCGGCGGACGGCTCCGGCGTCGGCGTCGGCTCGACGTCGCCCTCGAGCACGTAGCCGCGTTCGCCGTTCAGGTCGACCTCGACGTGAGGGACGGAGGCGAGCGCGGCGCGGGCCTCGCGCGCGGTCCAGCCGGCCCACCAGCGGATGTCGGTCTCGGTCGCGGGGCCGAAGGCGGCGAGCCAGGGGCGGAGCAGGTCGGCCTGCGCCTTGGCCTGGTCGAGCTGCTCGATCGCGGCGCCGAGCCACGTCTCAGTCGCGACCCAGCGGAACTGCGGGCTGATCCACGTCCCGCGCGGGCGGCCGCGGACGAGCGATCCCTCCATCGCGAGCTGCGGGAGCACGCGCGACCCCGCGCTCTGCGTGAGCTCCCATCTGCCGCCACCGACTCGCAGCTTCTTCGCCAGCACGGGGACAGCGGCGACGATCTCGCGCGTCGTCGCTTCGCCGCGCTCCTCGACCGCGGCCAGCGCCAGCTTTCCCGCACGCGTGAGCCACGCGCCCGGCCGGGTCGAGACGCCGCTGTCGCGGACGTAGCCCTCGAGCCGCTTGCGCTCGCGCGCGGCCACCGTCCGCGTCGCGGCGGCGAACACGACCGGGACGAGCTCGCGCGGCACGGCCCAAAGCGTCCTTCGCATCGCCAGCAGCCGCACGAGTGTCCGCTCCTCGTAGAGTGCGCGCTCGATCTCGGCCGGCGTGACGCCCTCGCTCCGGGCGTGGACGGCAAGGAACACCGTGACGGCGTCGGTCGCGTGCAGGCAGACGAGCGACCGCGCGACCGTGAGCGCGTCGTCCGCCCGGTCGGCCGGTGCGAGCCGATGGCGCGTGACGAGTCGCGCGCGGCGTTCCTCTTCGCCGATGCGGTGCATGGGACGTAGGATCGCACCGTGGCAATCGAGATCGATCTCTCCGGGCGCGTCGCTCTCGTCACCGGCGGCTCGCGCGGCCTCGGCCGCGCCGACGCGCTCGCGCTCGCCCGGGCGGGAGCCGACGTCGTGATCGCCGACATCCAGGTCGAGTCGGACGAGTCGACGGAGACCGCGGAGTCGTACGGCGTCCTCGCGCAGGTCGCGAAGGCGCAGGGGATCGTCTACACCGAAGCGACCGCGAAGGAGATCCAGGCGCTCGGCCGCCGCTCCGCCGCGATCAAGTGCGACGTCACCGACCGCGAGCAAGTGAAGGAGACGGTCGATCGCGTCGTCGAGGAGTTCGGCTCGGTCGACATCCTGATCAACAACGCGGGCACGCTCGACCACGTCGGCCAGTTCCACGATCAGAACCCGGACCTCTGGGAGCGCGACCTCCGTGTCAACCTCACCGGCGGCTTCAACTGCGCCCAGGCCGTGTGGCCGCACATGAAGGAGCGCGAGTGGGGCCGGATCGTCAACATGGCCTCCGTGGCCGGAACGCTCGGCGGCTTCGGCCAGGCCAGCTACTCGACGACGAAGGCCGGGATTCTCGGCCTGACCCGGACGCTGGCGATGGAGGGCGGCCGCTACGGAATCACGTGCAACGCGATCGTGCCCGGGATCATCGGCACCGAGGCCTTCCACTTCGCGAACCCGGCGATGAACGAGCGGATCGCGAACCGCACCGTCTTCAAGCGGCCGGGTGAGCCGGAGGACATCGCGAACGCGATCTGCTTCCTCTGCTCCGATCTCGCCAACTACATCACCGGCGTGCAGCTCAACGTGAGCGGCGGCGTTGAGCTCTTCGTCTTCTAGCCTCGCTGCCGGGATCGGCTTCGAGCTCTCGCCCGAGCAGCGGGAGCTGCGCGACCTCGCCCACGACTTCGCCGAGCGCGCGCTGCGGCCGATCTCCCGCGAGTGGGACGAGCGGGAGGACTGCCCCGCGGAGCTGCTCGGCAGCGCTGCGGCGCTCGGCCTGACGGCCCACGCGATCCCGAGCGAGTACGGCGGCGGTGGCGTGCCGGCGGTGACGTCGAGCCTGATCGCCGAGGAGCTCTCCTGGGGCTGCGCCGGCCTCGCCGCGCCGATCGGCGCGACGATGTTCCCGGTGCGGCCGCTGCTGCGCTCGGGCACCGTCGAGCAGAAGCAGCGCTGGCTGACGCGGCTCGCCTCGGAGGAGGGCTGCCTCGCGGCGATCGCGTTCACCGAGCCGGGCGCCGGCTCGGATGTCGCAGGGATTCAGGCGACCGCCCGCCGCGAGGGCGACGAGTACGTCCTCAGCGGTGAGAAGTGCTACGTCACGAACGGTGGCATCGCCGAGCTGACGATCGTCTTCGCGAAGCTGGATGGAGCGATCACGGCCTTTCTGGTCGAGGCGGGCGACCAGGGGGTCTCGGCCGGGCGCAAGGAGCCGAAGCTCGGCCTGCGCTCGTCGTATACGGGCTCGATCCTCTTCGACGAGGCGCGCCTGCCGGCCGACCGGTTGCTCGGCGAGGAGGGCGAAGGCTTCGCAATCGCAATCGACTTCTTCATGCACTCGCGGCCGCAGGTGGCGGCGTCGGCGGTCGGGATCGCGCGGGCGGCGTTCGAGTACTCGACCGACTACGCGAACGAGCGCCGCGCCTTCGGGAAGCCCCTGATCGCGAAGCAGGGCGTGTCGTTCAAGCTGGCCGACATGGCGATGCAGGTCGAGGCGGCGCGCCTGCTCGTCTGGCGCGCCGCGGCCGCGCTCGACGCCGGGGAGGACGCCGGGCTGCTCGGCTCGTATGCGAAGGCGTTCGCGGCCGATGTCGCGATGAGCGTGACGACCGACGCCGTGCAGGTGCTCGGCGGTGCGGGGATCATGCGAGACCACCCGGTCGAGAAGTGGATGCGCGACGCCAAGGTGCTCCAGATCGTCGAAGGCACGTCCGAGATCCAGCGCCACGTGATCACGCAGTACCTGCGTTCCTAGATCCCTGAAGCGCCCGAAGAGGGCCGGTCGCGATTCCTCCGGGGCCGCGGCTACACTGACCGGCTCGTGCGGGTCGACGCGTCACCGGGCCGCGCCGGGGTGCCCGACCGCTCTCTGCGCCTGATCGCGCGCTGGATCCTGGTTCCCCTGGCGCTCTTCGCCGTCCTCACGGCGCTGGTCGGCCTTGCCTTCGCGGGCTCACCGGTGCGAATCGCCGAGGGCGTCCACATCGCCGGGGTCGACGTCGGCGGGCTGACCAAGAAGGAGGCCCGAGCGTTGCTCGAGAGCCGCTTCGAGCGGGTCGCGCGCGTTCCCGTCGTCTTCACCGCCGCTGGCGAGGAGTATCCGATCAAGGCGACGACGCTCGGCGTCGAGGCCGATTGGGCGACCGCGATCGAGTCGGCCGCGCGCGAGGGCGAGGGCTTCGGTCCCGTTCGGGGCTACAAGCGGCTGCAGGCGCGGTTCTTCGGCTCCGAGATCGCGCCGCCGGTGCAGGCCTACGAGGCGGCGCTCGAGTTCAAGCTGGCCGGCCTGGCGCGGTCGATCGACCAGCGCCACGTCGAGGCGAAGCTCGTCCGCCGAGGCCTCTCCGTCGAGGTCGTCGTCGGCCAGCCCGGCCGCCGGCTCGACCAGGACGTCGCGGCGACGCGCATCGTCCGCGCGCTTGCACGGCTCGAGCGGGGCCAGTCGATCGCGCTCCCGGTGCGGATCGATCCCGCGGAGGTGAACGCAGTCGACCTCGCTCCGGCCGCCGCTCAGGCACGGACCGCGCTCTCCGCGCCGGTCCGGCTCGAGTACGAGGGGACGCGCTGGAAGCTGCCGCGCTGGCGGATCGCCGAGTTGCTCAGCCTTCCGGTCGGCGGCGCGACCGGCATCTCGATCGCCGGGCCGGGAGCCGAGGCCTGGTTCGCGAAGCTCCGCAAGACGGTCGAGCGCGCGCCGACCGACGCCACGCTCCGGCCCGCCGGCGACGGCGTCGAGGTCGTCGCTGCGAAGGACGGACTCGCCGTCGACGTCCCGGCGACCGCAAAAGCGCTGCTCGCGGCGGCCGTCTCGGTCGATGCCCGGACTGCGACCCTCGCAGTCCGCACGGCCGAGGCCGAGCGCACGACCGCCGAGGTGCAGGCGATGGGAGTCGAGCGCCGCCTGGCGTCGTACACGACCCTCTACGCCGGCACGCCCGACCGGATCACGAACCTGCAACTCGGCATCTCGCTCCTCAACGGCGCCCTCGTCGCGCCCGGCGCCACCTTCTCCTTCAACGACCGCGTCGGGGAACGCACGATCGAGCGCGGCTTCCGCCCGGCGCCGGTGATCATCAAGGACGAGTACGAGGAGGACGTCGGCGGCGGCGTCTCGCAGGTCGCGACGACCGTCTTCAACGCCGCCTGGGAAGCCGGCCTGAAGATCGCCGAGCGCAACCCGCACTCGCTCTACATCAGCCGGTATCAGCTCGGCCGCGACGCGACGGTCAACTATCCCGACCTCGACCTCAAGTTCGTCAACGACACGCCGAACTGGATCTTCGTGGCGGGGGCGTCGGGCGGCGCGGGGATCACCGTCTCGATCTACGGCGGCGGCCCCGAGCGGCGGGTCGAGAGCGGCACCGGCTCGATCCGGGAGACGGGCCCGGCACCGATCCGGCGCGTCAAGGATCCGACGTTGCTCAAGGGCCAGACGGAGATCGAGGAGGAAGGGTCGCCGGCGCGCGCCAGCTCCGTCACTCGGACCGTGTACGACGAGCAGGGGAAGGTCCTGCACGACGAGACCTGGAACACGTCCTATCGCGGCGAGTACCGGATCATCCGCGTCGGCACGAAGCCGCCGCCCGAGCCGAAACCGAAGCCGAAGCCCAAATCGGAGAAGCCGGCGCCGCCCCCGCCGACGCAGACGGCTCCGGCTACGACGCAGCCCGCTCCGGCGACGACTCAGCCCTAGCGACCGCCTCGACGAACGCGGCCGGAAGCCGGATCGGCCGGCGCGTCGCTGCGTCCACCGTCGCGTGCGACGTCGACCCGTCTGCAACCAGCTCCCCGTCTCGCTCGACCGTGTACTCGTAGCGGAACCGTGCCCCGCGCAGGTCGACGCAGCGCGCCCACACTCGCAGCCGGTCGTCGAAGTGCGCAGCGCGGTGGTAGCGGACGTGAACCTCCGTCGTCAGGGCCTCGACCCCCTGCTCCTGGATCGCCCGGTAGCCGCCCGCGTGCTCGGCGAGCCACCCGACGCGCGCGACCTCGAGCCAGACGACGAACGAGGCGTGGTGCGCGATCCCCTGCGCATCCGTCTCGGCGAAGCGCACGAGGATCTCCGTCGAGTAGTTGAAGCCCTCCATCCGGAGGACTTTCGCAGCCGGGACGAATCTCCCTACGCCGCGGCCCGGCGAACCGTGCGCTCGTCGAGAACCGTGCGGCAGTCGGTGCAGACCTTCTGCTCGACCTCGTACGGGATCCCGGCGTGCTGGCGGAGCGCATGGGCGATCACGGCCTTGTGCTGGTGCAACTGGCCGGCTCGCTTGCTGATCCTGCTTGTCGCCATGTCACCTTTCACGTTACGGGGCAATCGGGTGAGAACAAGCGCCGAAAGGGTGAACAACCTGCATCGATCTGGCTACCGTGCGTGGATGCGCGCACTGCTGGTGATACTCCTTGCGTCGGCCGTCGCCGGTTGGTTCGCCGGTTGTGGCGGAGGAAGCGGCGACGAAGCCGCCGTGCCGCCTCCCTCACTCTCTGTAGACGCCGTTCGCCCCGAAACGTCAGTGGAACCTGTCCGCAGCGAGACGACGGCGCCCTCCGTTCGGATCGAGACGTCGCCGCCCCCGGCTCGCGCCGAGCTTCCAGCAGGTGCGTGCGACCCCGGCCTGATTCGTCGGCTCGGCACCGAGCGGAGGAGCTACGCCGCCGTCGTCCGGGAGAGCGGCGCCGTCGCCTACCGGGAGCCCGGCGGCGGCAGGCTCGCATCCTTCTCCCGGCGGAACGCGAATGGCGTCCCCACCGTCTTCGCCGTGCGGGCGCAGCGGCTCGGAACGGACTGCGAGCCCGTCTGGTTCCACGTTCAGCTACCGCTGAAGCCGAACGGCGTCACCGGCTGGGTGCTCGCGGCCGACGTGAAGCTCGCGGCGGTGACGACGCGCATCGTGGTCGATCTCTCCGACCGCGAAGTGACGCTCTTCGACCGCGGCAGCCGCATCCTTTCGGCCCAGGCGGCGATCGGCTCCTCCGGGACGCCGACGCCGACCGGCCGCTTCTACGTCAATCAGCGGCTGATCCCGGGCGATGCCTCCGGCCCGTTCGGCCCCGGCGCGATCGGGATCTCCGCCTTCTCGGAGGTGCTCACCGGCTGGACGCAGGGCGGCCCGATCGCGATCCACGGCACCAACCGGCCCGAGCTGATCGGCGGCGCCGTCTCGAACGGCTGCATCCGCGTTCGCAACGACTTGCTCCTCCAGCTCTTCGACCGGACGCGTGCCGGCACCCCCGTTACCGTTCGGGCGTAGCCGGGTACGATCGCGCCATGGCGAGAACACGCACCCCGAAGCAGAATGACATCCTCTCCCGCGTCACCGAGCTCGGCCACGAGGCGCTGAACAAGCTCTCGGAGGTTCCCGGCGGCTCGAAGGTCGTCGAGATGATGAACGACTCGAAGACGCGGCTCGACGAGATGCAGAAGAAGCTGCGCGGCCTCGACGAGCTGGAGCGGCGGGTCGCGAAGCTGGAGCAGCAGCTGGCGACGACGGCGAAGCCGGCGCCGAAGGGAAAGCCGGCTGCGAAGAAAGGCGCCGCGCGAAAGCCTGCGACGCCGAAGAAGCCCCCCGCCTAGTAACAGACTGTTACTTGGCTGCCGGGACGCGCAGGCGAAGCGCGCGGGGGACGATCTCGAAGCGCACCGGCGTCGTTCCCGGCTGCTCGCCGTCGAGCTCGACCGGCAGCGGCGCGTCGGCGTCGATCGTGACCACCGCGCCCCGGAGCAACTCGGCCTTGGGATGCGGCAGGTGGGCGCCCCGGTAGGTCTTCGGCAGCGTCACGAGCAGGTCGCGCTTGGTCAGGTCGCCGATCGTGAGCACGTCGAAGAGGCCGTCGTCGGGCTCGGCGTCCGGGCAGATGATCATCCCGCCGCCGAACGTCTTGCCGTTCGCGACGACGACGTCGTGCATGTGGCCGATCCGGGTCTCGCCGTCTACGGTCAGCCTGATCTCGGAGTTTCGCCACTTCGCGAAGACCGCGAACGTCGCCCAGAGGTAGGAAACCTTGCCGCCGAGCACCTTCGTCGTGTCGTTGGCGCGCTGCGCGATCGCGCCGCTCATGCCCGCGCTGGCGACGTTGGCGAAGTAGCTCTCGGCGTCGCTGCCCGCCCAGGCGCGGTAGGTCGCGCGGCCGAGGTCGATCGTGCGGGTCGCGCCCGTCAGTGCAACGTCGATCGCGCCGTCGAGCTTGTGCGGGATCTTGTACGTGCGGGCGAAGTCCCAGCCGGTGCCGCGTGGGATCATGGCGATCTCGACGTCGTCGCGGCCGGCGATCCCGTTCGCGACCTCGTTGACGGAGCCATCGCCGCCGACGACCACGAGCAGCTTCGCGCCTCCGTCTGCCGCGTCGCGCGCGAGTTGTCCGAGCTGGCCGGCCCGCTCGGAGAAGCGCGTGTCGCCCTCGAGCCCTCTCGTCGCGGCGCGGTGGGCCATCTCCGCCCAGCGGCGCCCGGTCGACCCGTTGGCCGAGGCCGGGTTGACGAGGAAGACGGTGTCGCTAATGGGAAGCAGTGGCGGTGGCGAGCGCCACGCGCGTCATCCGGTCGACCGCGGCCTTCATCTCCTCGTCCGTCACCCGCTTGAACTCGCCCTCGACGATGATGTCGCTGACGATCAGCAGACAGCCCGCGTGGACGCCGCGGAGGGCGCCGACGGTGAAGAGCGCCGCGGCCTCCATCTCGACCGCGAGGACGCCGCGCTTCGACCAGCGCTCGTACTGGCCCTCGTCCGGGTTGTAGAAGAGGTCGCTGGAGACGATCGGACCGACGTGCAGCTCCTGGCCAACGTCCTTGGCGGCGTGGACGGCGCCGTGGATCAGCTCCCAGCTCGCGGTCGGGCAGTGGGGCTCGTTGCCGACGAGGTGCATCGCGGTCGAGTCGGCCGGGACGGCGCTGAGGGCGACGATCATGTCGCCGAGCTTGTGGTGGGCCTGGAGGCCGCCGCACGTTCCGACGCGCAGCAGCTTCTTGACGCCGAGCTGGACGAGCTCCTCGAAGACGATGGTGGCGCCGGGGCAGCCCATGCCTGTGCCCTGCACCGAGACTCGCTTTCCCTCGAACGTGCCGGTGTAGCCGAGCAGGCCGCGCTCCGAGTTCTTCTGCTCGACGCCGTCGAGGTACGTCTCCGCGATGTACTTGGCCCGCAGCGGGTCGCCGGGGAGCAGACACGCATCGGCGTAGTCGCCGGGCTCGGCTCGCACGTGAATCGGCATTCGCGAGACCCTATACGCCAAACTCGGAGCGATGGCGCACATCGTCGAGCCGCCGCTCCAGCAAATCCTCGAGTACTGCGCCGAGGACCCCGTGGAGCGCGTCTTCCTCGAGGATGTCGCCCGCCGCGGCCTCGGGCGCTTCAACGGAATCGAGGAGGAAGGGCGCCTCGTCGCCCTCTGTCACTCGGGGGCAAACGTCGTTCCGTCGGGAACGGGTTGCGGTGCGTTCGCGTCCGCGACGGTGCGCGCGCGGGCACGGATGTTGATCGGCGAGCAGCGTGCGGTCTCCGACCTCTGGGAGGCGGCGCGCAAGGGACTGCCCGCCGCCCGTGAGGATCGACCGGACCAGCCCGTCTACGCGATCTCGAAGGCACCAGAGCCGGGCGGGAGCGCGCTTCGGCCGGCTGGGCTCTCCGACCTCGACCTGCTCGTCCCCGCGTGCGCGCTCGCCCACGAGGGCGAGCTCGGCATCGATCCGCTCCGGCGCGACGCGGAGGGCTTCCTCTGGCGCACGCGCGCGCAGATCGAGGAGGGCCGCTCCTGGCTGTGGGAGGAGGACGGCGTCATCCTCTTCAAGGCGGAGGCGTCGGCGTGGACGCCGCAGGCGGTGCAGCTCCAGCAGGTGTGGACGGATCCCGAGGCGCGTGGGGCCGGCAACGCGGGCAGGGGGCTGCGCGACCTGATCCGGCTGCTGCTTGAGCGGGTGCCGACCGTCTGTCTCTTCGTCCGCTCTGAGAACGAGGCCGCGATCGCGCTCTACGACCGTGTCGGGATGAGCCACGTGCTCGACTACCGGAGCGTGCTGCTCTGAAAGAGCTCGTGCTCGCTCGGCACGCGGAGTCGGAGCTCAGCGTGCTGGATCGGCTCAACGGCGACGCATCCGTCGAGGTGAGCTTGACCGACGCCGGGCGCGGGCAGGCACGGGATTTGGGGCGGCGCGTCGGACACGTCGACCTCGTCGTGCACACGCAGTTCTCGCGGACGCGAGAGACAGCGGAGCTCGCGTGGCCGGGAGCACCGACGCTGGTCGTCCCGGACCTGAACGAGATCGCGTTCGGCCGCTTCGAGGGAACGCACTGGACAGACGGCTATCACGAGTGGATCCTCAGCTCAGGCCCCGAAGAACCATCCCCCGGCGGGGGAGAGAGCCGCCTCGCCGCGGTACAGCGATACCTCCGCGGCTACCGAATCGTGCTCGAGCGACAGGAGGAGCGGATCGCGCTCGTCGCCCACGGCGCCCAGGTTCGCTACGTGCTGCTCGCGCTCGACGACCTGCCTCCGACCCGGGTGCTCGAAGGCGTCCCCCCGGCGGAGCCGTTCGTCGTCTCCGCTGATCGATTCGAGCGCGCCGTGTCGCTGATCGAAGCGTGGGCCGCGTCGCCCGTCTTCTGAGTCACAATGGGCCGATGCTGGAGCGCGTCGAGTCGTTCATTCGCCGGCGCGGGCTGATCGAGTCCGGCGGCGAAGTGACGTGCCTCGTCTCCGGCGGCGCCGACTCGACCTGTCTCTGGCACGTGCTCGGCGAGCTCGGCTATCGGGTCTCCGCGCTCCACGTCGCGCACGGGCTGCGCGGTGCGGAGTCGGACGACGACGCCGGCTTCTGCCGAGACGCGTTCGGCGCCGAGATCGTCAAGGCGACCGGAACGACCGAGGCCGCCTTGCGGGAGCTGCGTTACTCCCTCGCGACCGACCGGCTGCGCGCGACCGGACACACGGCCTCCGACCAGGTCGAGTCGGTGCTCCTCGGCCTCGTCGCCTCCGGCTCGCCGCAGCGGATCAAGGCGAAGCGGGAGGACGGGATCATCCGCCCGCTGCTCGGACTCTGGCGTGAGGAGACGCGAGCGTACTGCGACGAACATGGCCTCGCCTACCGCGAGGACTCGTCGAACCCCGGCACGAAGCGCGGGCTGATCCGGAACGAGATCCTGCCGTTGCTCGAGCGGCTCGATCCGCGCGCCCGGGCCTCGCTGCTCTCGCTGGCCGACGAGCGGCCGCGGCTGCCCCGCAGGCTCGAGCGGACGCTGGCCGAGCTGCTCGCGAGTCGCGGCGGGACGAAGGCGGCAGATCTCGGCGGCGGCGTCCGGGCCGTCCGCGAGTACGGCTCGCTGCGGCTCGAAGGCGCCGTCGAGTGGGGGCCGTGGACGCTCGAGTCGGAGCACACCGGGCTCGAGGTGCGAGCCCGCCGGCCGGGGGATCGTCTCGCAGGCCGCCGGAAGAAAGTGCAGGATCTGCTCGTGGACGCGAAGGTGCCTCGCTCCGAGCGCGACAGCTGGCCGCTGGTCGTCAGCGGCGACGAGGTCGTTGCGGTGCCGGGTGTCGCGGAGGCCCCTGGGTGGGAAGGAGCCGTCACGTGGAGACGGTGAAGGATGTTGTCGGCGAGATCTTGATCGAGCAGGAGCCGCTGCAGGCACGGATCGCCGAGCTCGGCGCCGAGATCTCGAGCGAGTACGAGGGCCGCGACCTCCTCCTGGTCGGCGTTCTCAAAGGAGCCGTCTTCTTCATGGCCGACCTGATGCGCGAGCTTTCGATCCCGTGCGAGATCGACTTCATGGCGATCTCGAGCTACGGCGCCGCGACCGACTCGTCGGGCGTCGTCCGGATCCTCAAGGACCTGGACACGAACATCGCGGGCCGCGACGTGCTCGTGGTCGAGGACATCATCGACTCCGGCCTGACGCTCTCGTACCTGATGCGGAGTCTGAAGGCGCGCAAGCCGTCGTCGCTCGAGATCTGCGCCCTCCTGACGAAGCCGGAGCGCCGCGAGATCGACGTGCCGGTCAAGTTCGTGGGCTTCGAGATCCCGAACAAATTCGTGATCGGCTACGGCCTCGACTTCGACGAGCGCTACCGCAACCTGCCCTACGTCGCGGTGCTGCACCCGGATCTAATTCCCCCGCATTAACAGGGGATTACGCCTTCGTGGCCAATGTGTCAGGGATGCGGGTCTGCAGCAATGAGGCTGCTACCCTCCCATGACCCTGTGAATCGATTCTTCCGCAGCGCACTGTTCCCCTTGATCGTGATCGTCTTGCTCGTCTACCTGGCGAGCCAGACGCTGATCCCGCGTAAGGACGCCCAGGAGAAGGTCAGCTACTCGGAGTTCATCGCGCTCGTCAAGGCGGGCAGCATCCAGGACGCGAAGTTCACGCCGACGCGGAACCAGCTCGAGGGGACCCAGGTCAACGGCGACAAGGTCAAGGTCAACTATCCGAACGACCTCTCCGCCTTCGCCGTCGAGGAGATCCTCCAGGACGAGAACGTCCCCTACGACTCGAAGGGCAAGGGGTCGTCGTGGTGGAGCTCGCTGCTGATCTCGATCCTCCCGTTCGCGCTCCTGATCGGCTTCTGGATCTTCCTGATGAACCAGGTTCAGGGCGGCGGTTCGAAGGTGATGAGCTTCGGCAAGTCGCGCGCGAAGCGAATGACGCCGGACTCGCCGAAGATCGGCTTCAAGGATGTCGCCGGGGTCGACGAGGCGGTCGAGGAGCTGCACGAGATCAAGGAGTTCCTCGAGAACCCGAAGAAGTTCCAGGCCCTCGGCGCGCGGATCCCCAAGGGCGTTCTCCTCTACGGGCCGCCGGGAACCGGGAAGACGCTGCTCGCACGTGCCGTTGCCGGCGAGGCGGGCGTGCCGTTCTTCTCCATCTCCGGCTCCGACTTCGTCGAGATGTTCGTCGGCGTCGGCGCCTCGCGCGTCCGCGATCTCTTCGAGCAGGCGAAGCAGTCGAGCCCGTGCATCATCTTCATGGACGAGATCGACGCCGTCGGCCGCCACCGCGGCGCCGGCCTCGGCGGCGGGCACGACGAGCGCGAGCAGACGCTGAACCAGCTCCTCGTCGAGATGGACGGCTTCGAGATGAAGGACAACATCATCCTGATCGCCGCGACGAACCGGCCCGACATCCTCGATCCCGCGCTGCTCCGCCCCGGCCGGTTCGATCGCCAGATCGTCGTCGACCGGCCCGACCGAATCGGCCGCCGCAGGATCCTCGAGGTGCACTCCAAGGGCAAGCCGCTGGCGCCCGAGATCGACCTCGACACGCTCGCCGCCGGCACGCCCGGCTTCACCGGCGCCGACCTCGCGAACCTGATCAACGAGGCCGCGCTCCTCGCCGCGCGCCACGGCAAGAAGATGATCGACCAGGACGAGCTCGAGGAAGGGATCATGCGCGTGATCGCCGGCCCCGAGAAGAAGGCTCGGCTGCTGGGCGAGAAGGAGCGCAAGATCACCGCCTTCCACGAGATGGGCCACGCCCTCGTCGGCTTCCACCTCGAGAACACGAATCCGATCCACAAGATCACGATCGTCTCCCGCGGCCAGGCGCTCGGCCTGACGATCTCCCTGCCGACCGAGGATCGCTACCTGACGACGCGCTCGGCGCTGATGGACGACCTCGCGATGACGCTCGGCGGCCGGGCGGCCGAAGAGCTCGTCTTCCACGAGGTCACGACGGGCGCCGCGAACGACCTCGAGAAGGTGACGGCGACGTCGAAGGCGATGATCATGCGCTACGGGATGAGCGAGAAGCTCGGCCCGCGCGTCCTCGGCCGCGACCACTCCCAGCCGTTCCTCGGCCGCGAGATGGGCAACGAGCCCGACTACTCCGACGAGATCGCCCGCGAGATCGACGACGAGATCCGCCGCGTGATCGAGGAGGCGCACGCCACCGCGCACCGCGTCCTCCGCGAGCACATGGACGATCTCCACAAGCTCTCCGCGATCCTGATCGAGCGCGAGACGATCGACAAGGATCAGTTCGAGCGGCTGCTGGCCGGCGAGTCCGAGGAGTCCGTCTTCCCGGAGGAGGCTCCGGCGCCGGAGGAGGCACCCGCAGAGGGCGGGACGGAGCGCAAGCCCGCACCGAAGCCGAAGCCGCGGCCCGTGCCCGGCGTCTCGATGCAGCCGGACTCCTAGTTGGCGCAGGATGAGCATCCGCTTGCGCGGACGCTCATCGCGCGAAAGACCCCTGAAGGGTCGGCTTCGCCTCCCGGCCGCAGATCAAGCGTTCCGCTTCGACGCCGCCAACATGAGCAGCGCGACTGCGCCCACCGCTGCGAGTGCACCGGCGATGTCGACTGCGGTTCCCCGCGCTGCGACGCCCTCGACGACCGCGAGCACCACCGTGCCGGCGGCGATGGCGCCGACTGCGAGACCGGCCAGCAACGCCACCCGCCGGAGATAGGTGCCCGGCTCGTCGGCCAGGGCCCCGCGCAGCTCGAGTGACCAGTACGCGAGCTCGGCGGTCACGAACAGCAGCCCGGCGAGCAGCGGCGCGCGCGTGTCGAGCCCGTCGATCTCGAAGCCGAGGGCGGCGACGTACGGCGCTGCCAGCACACAGACAGCGGCCGGGATCACGACCGGCCGCCGCAGCACGAGTCCGGCGGCGAGCAAGGCCGCCGCGACGAACGTCGCCAGCAGCGTCGCGCGGACGAGGTAGCCGTCCTCGGCGATCGCGGCCAGCCAGGTGCCCGTCCCGGCGGCGCCCGCAACCGCTCCGGCGCCCGCCGCTAGACGCGCGCGATCTGCGCGTGCCGCCTGAATGCCCTCACCCCCTCGAGCACCGCGTCGAGCGGCGCGTCGTCGCTCCAGCTTGCGACCGCAACGCCCAGCCGCTCGTAGCGCGCTCGGATCTCATCGCGCCGCAGCACCCAGAGCCGGTGAGCCAGTCGATCCGATTCGCTTTCGCCCGGCTCGGCGAAGCCGACGGGGGAGACCTCGATGATCGCGAGGTCGTAGCGGCGGGCGCGCAGGTCGGCGAGCGCCTCGACGGCGCGGTCGTCGAGCAGTGGCGTCACTGCGACGATCAGGGCCTGCGGCGGCAGCACGCGGGCGGGAATCACCGAGACGTCCTTCCAGGCGTAGTTGAAGACGATCTCCGACTCGAGTAGCGCATCGACGATTCGGTACTTCTGCGTCGCCCCCATTCCGGGCGTGAGCCAGCGGAGGACGCCGCCGAAGGAGACGAGGCCGACCCGGTCGCGCCGCTCGAGGTACCGCGCCGCCAGCGTGGCCGTCGCGCGCACGGCGAGGTCGAGCGTCGAGCGGTCGCCGGAGCGCGCGTCGGCGAACGTGTCGAGGAAGAGGATCACGTCGGCGTTCCGCTCCGGGTGGCGCTCGTTGACGACCAGTTCGTCGCGGCGCGCGCTCGCCCGCCAGTTGATCGAGCGAACGCGGTCGCCGGGGGAGAAGAGGCGGAGATCGGCGAACTCCATTCCCTCGCCCTTCTGCCGTGCCACCTCGTTGCCGGTGTAGAGCTGCGTCCAGACGGGCTTGACGATCTGGCGCAGCGTCTCGGGGAGCGGGTAGACGCGCAGCCGCTGCCGCCGGTCGAGCCGCGACTCCCAGACGGTCAGCCCGAGCCGGTCGCGGGCGCGGAGCCGGACGTCGCCGAGCTCGTAGTTGCCCCACCGCTCACAGCGGAGCCGGAGCTCGAGCGTGCGCTCGTCCTCGCGTCCCATTCGGATCGACTGCGCGTGCGCGCCGGAGACGACCTCGAGCCCGTCCGGAACGACGAGCACGAGCTCGAGCCGCTCGACCGGCACGTCGGACGAGACGGTCAGCTCGAGTTCGAGCTCGTCCTGCTCGAGCGCGGTCGCCCGCTCGACGGCGACCTGGACCCGCACGTGCGGCGCCCGCGCGAGCCGTAGCCCGAGCCCCAGCGGCAGCGCGAAAGGCAGCGCCAGGACAGCCAGCTCCGGCCGCCGCAGCGCCAGGGCGGCGAGGAGAAAGATCGCGGCGAGGCCCGCGTAGGCCGTCACTCGCGGTGACGGCGAGGGGCTCACGCTCCAGGCCTCATTCGGTCGTCGGCGCCGCCGGTTCGGCGGTGGGCGTCGGCACGGTCTCGAGCAACTCGCGGACGATGTCCTCGGCCGCCAGTTGCTGCACCCACAGCTCGGGCTTCAGCATCAGCCGGTGGGCGAGCGCCGGGACGGCGACGGCCTTGACGTCCTCGGGGGTGACGAAGTCGCGGCCGGCGAGTGCCGCCTTGCAGCGAGCCAGCTTGAGGACGGCGAGGCTGCCGCGAGGGCTCGCGCCGACCGTGGTCGACGTGCTCGTCCGGGTCGCTGTGACCAGGTCGACGATGTACCCGCCGACGGCGTCGCCGACGTGAACGTCCTCGATCGCGGCCTGCAGCGCGAGCAGCGTCTGACCGTCCACGACCGGGGTCAGCTCGACATCGTCCTCGCGCCGAGCCAGCCGCCGGGACAGCACCTCCCATTCGTCGCTCCTGTTCGGGTAGCCAAAGGAGACGCGCAGGAGGAAACGGTCGAGCTGGGCCTCGGGGAGCGGGTAGGTGCCCTCGTACTCGATCGGGTTCTGGGTGGCGAGAACGAGGAACGGCCGCGCGAGCTGGTGCGTCACGCCCTCGATCGTCACCTGCCGCTCCTGCATCGCCTCGAGCAGCGCGGCCTGGGTCTTGGGCGGGGCGCGGTTGATCTCGTCCGCGAGCAGCAGGTTCGTGAAGATCGGGCCGGGCCGGAACTCGAAGTCGCCGTCGCGCTGGTTCCAGATCGACGAGCCGGTCACGTCGGAGGGCATCAGGTCGGGCGTGAACTGGATCCGGTTGAAGCCCGTCTGCGTCACCTGCGCGAACGAGCGCGCCGTCAACGTCTTCGCGAGCCCGGGGTAGTCCTCGAGCAGCACGTGCCCGTCGGCGAGCAGCCCGATCAAGACGAGCTCGAGTGCCTCCCGCTTGCCGACGACCGCCCGCTCGACCTCGTCGAGGATCCGGTTCGCGTGCTCCTGAACCTGCGCGAGCTGCATCAGAGCGCCTCCAGCGAGACGACGACACTTCGCAGCGAGGCGAGGTCCAGGCCGCGGCCGAAGCGGTCCACCGGCGGCTCGCGGTCAGCGCGCACGAGCTCCCAGGTCTCCTCGCCGAGCGCCCGCCTGGCGGCCTCCGGATTCGCGTCCAGATCGATCCCGCGGCGCGCTCGGAGGAGCTCCGAGGCGATCCTGCGCAGCGTCGGCCGCAGCCGGAAGTGAAGGTCGAACGCGGTCGTGAGCCCGAGTGTGACCTCGCGCTCGATCCGGTCGAGCTCGGGGACGCGCTCCGGCCGGCGCGGGCGATGGCGCAGTGCCGCATCCACGGGCGAGGTTCCCTGCTCGGGGAGCGAGCTGCGCAGCCGCGCAAGCAGCTGGGCGAGGACGAACGCGGCGAGCAGCAGCACGTAAACGCGCACGGCGACCTCGGACCGGCCAGGCACGACGACGAGGGCGACGACGAGCGCCAGCGACAGAAGGACCGGGAGCCGTCCGAGCCGGAACGCGCGGATCACTGCGTGGCCGCCCGTTCCCGCTGAGCCTGGACTGCGGCCGCGCGCTCCTGCTCGGCGAGCGCCTGCGCCGCGAGCAGGTCGTCGCGCACCGTCTGGAGGGCGTCGATCGCCTCGTCCTTCATCTCGGGCCCGACCGCATGCTGCGAGAACTTAGCC
Organism: uncultured Gaiellaceae bacterium; assembly: GCA_963789355.1. GTDB lineage: Bacteria > Actinomycetota > Thermoleophilia > Gaiellales > Gaiellaceae > Gaiellasilicea. The sequence goes on along the minus strand of CAWBKK010000005.1, from coordinate 339,294 downwards.
CTTTCGAACAGCTCGGTGAGAGCGCGGGCGGCCCGATCGCCGACGGACAGCTCCGCGAGCATGCGGACGAGGTACTCGAGCGGCGCCTCGGCGGGCTTGCGAGGCAGTCCGTGCGCGGCCAGCACGCGCTCGAGCCGCGCGTAGGTCGCGATCACGGCCCGGCGGGGATCCGGCTCGGCGCGGAGGTCGTCGAGCGACTCGTCCACAGCGAGCGCCACGGCCGCCGCCAGGTCGGAGTGGAGCTCGCCCCGCGCCCGTCTCCGGGCGCGACCCGAGAACCACCACGCCGCTGCGGCGAGCACGATCAGCCCGATCGTCGCCAGGACGGGAACCCACGCAACCTCGGCCTCGTACGACGTTGCAGGCTGCGTCGAGCTGTTGGTCGGAAGCGTCCGGGCCTGGCCGATCGCCTCCTCGGGCTCGATCGGCGCCGGGCGCTCCCAGTTGGAGAGCCGCCGGGCGAGGAGCAGCGCGAATCCTGCGATCACGAACATCGTCGCGAGCATCTCGAGCAGGCTCCGGCGCGGCACCTGTCCCGTCTGCGCCTTGACCTGGCGGCGTAACAGGAGCAGGTAGACGAACATGACCGCGCCCGCGACCAGTGCGACCAGGTAGAGGCTGAAGAAGATGTCGAGCAGCGAGTCGCTCGGCTTCCGGGTCGCGCCGTCGCCCGCCGAGGTCGACCCCCGCGCTGCGACCGCGACGAGCACGACGGCGCCGAGAACGCCGAGCGCCGTCAGGAGGGCGTTGCGCATGCGGACGCTACTCTCCACGCAGGGTGAGACGTCCAGCGGTGGAGGAACGTTTGCTGCGGCCCGCCGTGATGGGGATCGTCAACGTGACGCCCGACAGCTTCTCCGACGGCGGCGCGCACCTGGATCCCGAGGTTGCTGCCGCGGCGGCGCGCGCGATGGTCGCGGCGGGAGCGGCGATCGTGGATGTCGGCGGCGAGTCGACGCGACCCGGCTCGCAAGGCGTGACGCTCAACGAGGAGCTGCGCCGCGTCGTCCCCGTGCTCGAGCGGCTCGACGGCGTCCCCGTCTCGATCGACACCGCCAAGAGCGAGGTCGCGCGTCGTGCGCTCGGGCTCGGCGCCGAGCTCGTCAACGATGTCACGGCGCTGCGCGGCGACCCGGAGCTCGCCGGCGTCGTCGCCGACGCGGGCGCGTATCTCTGCCTGCTGCACATGCAGGGGGAGCCTCGCACGATGCAGGCCGATCCGCGCTACGACGACGTGGCCGGCGAGGTGACCGCCTTCCTCGAGGAACGTCTGGCGGTCGCCGTCGCGGCCGGGATTCCCGAAGAGCACATCTGCCTCGATCCGGGGATCGGCTTCGGCAAGACCGCGGCGCAGAATTTCGAGCTCCTGCGCCGCCTCGACGTGCTGCTCGCGCTCGGCCGGCCCGTCCTCGTCGGGCTCTCGCGCAAGAGCTCGCTGGGCAGGCTCTTCGATCCCGAGGCGCGGACGGGGACGCTGGCGGCGTCGCTGGGCGCCGCGATCGCCGCCTACGAGTGCGGCGCCTCGATCTTCCGCGTCCACGATGTGCGCGAGCACGTCGAGGCGCTGACCGCTGCGGGCGCCGTCCTGGGAACGACCTAGTGCGGATCGAGATCGCCGGGATCACGCTGCAAGGCCGGCACGGCGTCCTCGACCACGAGCGTCGCGACGGCCAGGCGTTCGTCTTCGACGTCGAGCTCGAGCTGGACGAGCCGGCCGAGGACGACATCGACGCGACCGTCGACTATCGGGACGTCGTCGCCTGCGTGCGCGAAATCTCGGACGGGCAAGCCTTTCAGCTGCTGGAGTCGCTGGCTGTCGCCGTGGCCGAGGAGCTGAAGCGGCGCTTCCCCGTCTCGAGGGCCCGCGTTCGCGTCGGCAAGCCGGAGCTCCAGCTCGACGGCGGCCGTGCGACCGTCACCGCCGAGCGATGACGCGCGCATACGTCGGCGTCGGGTCGAACCTCGGTGACCGCGAGGCGACGATCGCCGCCGCGCTCGCTGCCCTGCCGGGGGTCGTCGGCGTCTCGACGCTGCGCGAGACCGAGCCCGTCGGCGTGATCGATCAGCCTCCGTTCCTGAACGGCGCCGTCGCGCTCGAGACCGAGCTCGCTCCGAGAGTGCTGCTGGACCTGCTGCTCGCGATCGAGCGCGACCTCGGCCGTGAGCGGCGCGAGCGCTGGGGCCCGCGCACGATCGACCTCGACCTGCTCCTCTACGGCGACGAGACGGTCGACGAGCCGGGCCTGACCGTGCCGCACCCGCGCCTGCACGAGCGCCGCTTCGCGCTCGAGCCGTTGCTCGACCTCGATCCGGAGCTCGCCGTTCCGGGGCGCGGGCGCGTGATCGACCTCCTCACAGGGCTACACTGAGCCGGTGAGCCATCTCGACGATCTCGACGAGTTCGAGGCAGAGCTCGAGCTCGCCCTCAAGCGCGAATACACGGCCGTCTTCGGCCTCTTCCGCTACTGCATCCTCACCGCCGACGCGACCTATCTCTGCAACAAGCTCGACCTGCAGGTGACGCCTCAGGCGAGCTATCCGTTCTTCCACGTGAAGATGGAGGACGTCTGGGTCTGGGACAAGAACCGCCCGACGCGGATCATCCCGCGCGCCGAGGTCTACACCTCGAGCGACGTCACGGTCGAGGAGCTGCGGGGCGAGAACGACGATCCGAAGCTGACCGCGGAGGCGCTCGCCGAGCGGCTCGGCGAGCGGCTGAATACCGACGACGACACGCCCTAGTCCGGGCGAGAGGACGCTCGCCCAGCGTACGTCGCCGCGACGCTTTGTGTTCAGAAACGCAAAGTGGAGGTCCACTAGCCTGATGCCGTGACTGTGTACGAGATCGACGGCGCGAACCTCTCGACGTTGGAGGAGTTCTACGACGAGATCGGCCGAGTGCTGGTGCCAGGGGTGACGTGGGGAAGGAACCTCGACGCGTTCAACGACATCCTGCATGGTGGCTTCGGCACTCCGGAGGACGGGTTCCTCCTCCGATGGACCAACCACGAGCTATCGCGCGCTCGGCTCGGCCCAACGCGGTTCGACGAGCTGCGCGAGATCATCGATGGACATCCGACGGGCTTTCCCCCGCGTGGCCGCGTCGAACTTGTCCTCGCGTAGGCGGCGTCGCTCAGGCGTTTCCGAACACTGGCCCAGGCAACGCTAGGTCGTGACCCGTCCCTCGCTTCGCCGTTAGGTCGTTCCCGAACGCTGCGGCCATCGCACGAGCAAGGCCGCTATCACCGACGTGCCGAGGATGAACCACCAGCCGGACCACACTCCGTCTCGGTCCTCTGGAATAGCCGGGATGACGAGGAAGACAGCTCCAATGAGCGGGCTCAACCCGACTGCCACGAGGCGGCGGCCTCTAGTCGACAGGCGCGATCGGCGGTCGATAAGCCTCAGAGACAACAGAAATAGCGCGTATCCGGGAACGAACAGAGAAAGGAGAATCAAGCTGACGTAGAGCGTCGAGACTACGAACAGAAAGACGTCTAGAACCAAGCCGCCGTCACCATCGGACTGAGCCACATCGCCAATCAACTCGCCGATGGCGATCCAAGCCACCAAGGCGGCGGGAATCGCGACAGCCAGCACGATGAGGTTGAATAGTGTCGATCCTGATCGACCGTCGGCGTCGCGGACGCTAGGCAAGACCATCGCCGGAGACTATTCGCCATAGCGGTGCGGCCGCATCACCAGCGCGAGTGATCCGCGAACCCGCTCAGGGAAGATTCCCGGACTCACTGCCTGCGGCCGGCTCATCCACCGGTCACGACCCGGACACGGAGACGACGCGAGCTCGGCCCGCTAGGCTCGCGCCGTGCTCCTCGCAGTGGACGTCGGCAACACGCAGACGGTGCTCGGCCTGTTCGAGGGCGAGCAGCTGACCGACAGCTTCCGGCTCGCGACCGACCCCGTCCGCACCGGGGACGAGCTCGGCGTCACCCTCGGCTCGCTGTTCGAGCTCGAGGACGTCGACGGGATCTGCCTCTCGACCACCGTGCCGGCGCTGCAGCGGGAGTGGGAGCGCGTCGCCGTGCGCTGGGCGGAAGCGCCGCTGCTGACGGTCGGCCCGGGTGTGAAGACCGGGATCCCGATCCGCTACGACGATCCGCGGGAAGTCGGGCCCGACCGGATCGTCAACGCCGTCGCCGCCTGTGAGCGCTACGGCGCGCCCTGCATCGTCGTCGACTTCGGCACCTCGACGAACTTCGACATCGTCTCGCCCGAGGGCGAGTACGTCGGTGGCGTGCTCGCGCCCGGGATCGAGATCTCGATGGACGCCCTCTTCGCCAGGGCGGCGCGCCTGGTCAAGGTCGACTTCTCGGCGCCGCCGACGGTGATCGGGAAGACCACGGTCGGCGGCCTCCAGTCCGGCCTCGTCTACGGCTTCGCGGGCCAGGTCGACGGGATCGTCGGCCGGATTCGGGAGGAGCTCGGCGTCGAGGCGCAGACCGTCGCCACCGGCGGGCTCGCCGACCTGATCGCGCCGCATGCCCGCACGCTCGACCGCGTCGACCCGCATCTGACGCTGGAAGGGCTGCGGATCGTCTGGACCCGTAACCACTGAGCGACCTTTCGAGTTGACAAGGCTGAGGGTGGGGTTGTCCCGCTTTATTCGAAGGTTCGAAAAGGGGTCACATTGGATATCGGCAACAGCATCGAACGCGGGTTCACCGTGTTCTTCGCCTGGATTCCGGCGCTGCTCGGCGCGCTGGCGATCCTGGTCATCGGTTACTTCGTCGCCAAGCTGGTGGGGAAGGTCGTCTCGCGTGCGTTGCAACGTGCCGGGCTCGATCGGACGCTGCACTCGGGAACGGGCGGCACGTTCGTCCAGAAGGTGACAGCCAGCCCGTCCAAGCTCGTCGGGACGCTCGCGTTCTGGGCGATCATGCTCGGGACGATCTCGCTGGCGGTCTCGGTCCTCGGGATCAACGCGCTGACGAACTTCGTCGCCGCGATCTATGCGTACCTCCCGAACGTCCTCGCGGCGGTTCTGATCTTCCTCGTCGCCAGTGCGATCTCGGCCGGCGTGGCGACGCTGGTGCATCGCTTCATGGGCGACACGTCCCTCGGGAAGATCGTCGCCACCGCGGCGCCGATCCTCGTGATGACGATCGCGACCTTCATGATCCTCGACCAGCTCCAGATCGCGCAGAACATCGTCGTGATCACGTATGCGGGCCTGATCGGCGCAATCGCGCTCGGCTCGGCGCTCGCGTTCGGCCTCGGCGGCCGTGACGTGGCCGGCCGGATGCTCGAGGGCGCCTACGAGACGGGGCAGGCGAACAAGGAACAGTTCAAGAGCGACCTGGACCAGGGCGTCAGCCGCGCCAAGGAAGAGGCGGAGGCGAAGAAGGACGAACTGTCCGAGAGCAACACGCGCGCAGAGCCGGTCACGTCATGAACGATCGCACTCTGGCGCAGAGACTCGCCTTCCTCTTCGGAGGCGCCTTCCTGCTCGTGGGGATTCTCGGCTTCATCCCGGGCATCACGGTGAGCTACGACCAGCTCGCCTTCGCGGGGGAGAACTCCGACGCGGAGCTGCTCGGCCTCTTCCAGGTCAGCATTCTCCACAACATCGCCCACCTGCTCTTCGGTGTCGGCATCCTGGCGGCCCGAAAGCATCGGACGGCGGTCCAGTACCTGCTCGCCGCGGGAGTGCTCTACGTCGTCCTGTTCGTCTACGGGCTGATCGCGAGCGAGAAGGGGAGCGAGAACTTCCTGCCGACGAACAACGCCGACGATTGGCTGCACGCGGTGCTCGCAGCCGCTCTGCTCGGCTCGTGGGCCGTGGCGCGGGGCGCCGAGGATCCTGAACGCGGCCCGAGTCGCCGAGTCGAGCTCGATCGGGACGACCGTCGCGCCGGAACGGTCGAAGGGGTCTAGCCACCGCCATAGACGGAGATCGGCAGATCCAGAAGGATCTCGTCGCCCGCCGGGAGCTCTGCCTCCAGCTGCTCGAGCAGCTGCAGGGCTCCCGGCGCGGCCGCGAGCAGCCTCCGCTCGACCTCCTCGGTCGAGTCGAGCACGACCAGCTCCTGCTTGAACGGGCGGGGAAAGCGGCCACGGCCCAGGTACCAGCCGTAGAACTTCTTCAGAAAGCCCGACGCCCGCCGCTCGCCCAGCTCGCGGACGGTCTCGCGGATGAAGAGGACGAGCTCCGCGACGACCTCCTCGCGGCTCGGCTCGACGCCGTCGCCGTCGACGATCTCGCGGAGCGCCCACGGATTCCCCTGGGCGCCGCGGCCGACCATGATCGCCGAGGCTCCGGTCGTAGCGAGCACGGCCTGCGCCTTCGCCCGGGAGGTGACGTCGCCGGAGGCGATCACTGGCACGTCCACGAGCGAGACGAGCTCGGCGGTCAGCGAGTGGTCGGCGCTGCCGGTGTACATCTGCTGCGCCGAGCGCGGGTGCAGCGTCAAGGTCGCCGCGCCCACCGCTACGAGCTGCGGCCCGACCGTGAGGCACGTACGGGAGCCGTCGCGGAGACCACGGCGCATCTTCACGCTCACTGGGACGTCGACGGCCTGCGCAACCGCCTCGACGATCGCGGCAGCGCGCGCGGGCTCGTCGAGCAGCGTCGCGCCGGCGCCGGTCTTGGTCACCTTGCGGACGGGGCAGCCGAAGTTGATGTCGACGAGATCGGCGCCTGCCGCCACGACCATTCGCGCCGCCTCGGCCATCATGCGCGGCTCGGAGCCGAAGATCTGGATCGCGAGCGGATGCTCGTCAGAGGCGACCCGGAGATAGCCGAGCGTCTTCTCGTTCCGGTGCTCGATCCCGGCGCAGCTGACCATCTCCGAGCAGACGAGCCCGGCGCCGAACCGGCGTCCCTGGCGTCGAAACGCCTGCACGCTGACGCCCGCCATCGGCGCCAGGACGAGGCGCGTCGGGATCTCGACGTCCCGAATCCGCCAGCTCTCGCGCAGGTCGACGTTCATTGATTCCGATGGTACTGACAGGTATTGACCGCGTCCGAGCTGGCCGCTACCATTCCCGCCCGCGTCGGCGCGTTATCGCCGGCTTTTGTCTTGAGGAGGCACGTTGAAGGAAGTCATTCTCACGCCCGAGGGCTACGAGAAGTTGGTGCAGGAGATCGAGCTGCTCTCGACCACGAAGCGCCGCGAGGTGGCGGATCGGATCCGCGTCGCGCGGGAGTTCGGCGACATCTCGGAGAACGCCGAGTACGACGACGCCAAGAACGAGCAGGCGATGCTCGAGCACAAGATCGCCCAGCTCGAGGAGCGGCTCTCGAACGCGCGCGTGATCCAGAAGCGCGACGTCGACCTGAGCGTCGTCTCGATCGGCGCCAAGGTCAAGCTGCGGGACGTCGACGCGAAGGCGACCGTGGAGTACACGATCGTCGGCTCTGCCGAGGCGAATCCGGCCGAGTCGAAGCTCTCGAACGAGTCGCCGGTCGGCAAGGCGATCATCGGCAAGAAGAAGGGCGAGACGGTCGAGGTCGTCGCACCCAGAGGATCGTTGAAGTTCAAGATCCTGGATATTCAAGCCGCCTGAGCGCCAAGTAACAGTCTGTTACTTGGCGTCGGCGACGGCGTCTAGACTCGCGCGATGCTGCCGAAGCGCTTTCCCGACCGGGACGAGATCGCGGCCGTCCGCGCCGAGGCCGAGCAGGTCGAGCCGGGCGGCAGCGACGAGTCGAAGGAGTTCCGGCTCGCCGGCCGCGTGCTCGCGCGGCGCGAGATGGGGAAGATCACGTTCCTCGACCTCGTCGACCGCAGCGGCCGGATCCAGCTTCTCGCGGGGAAGGTGGACGTGGACCTCGGCGACATCGTCGGGGTGAGCGGCCACCCGGCGAAGTCGCGTCGTGGCGAGCCTTCGCTCCAGGTCGTCGAGTTCGAGCTGCTGGCGAAGAATCGCGCCCCGCTGCCCGACACGTTCCACGGGCTCACCGACGTCGAGCAGCGCTACCGCAAGCGCTATCTCGACCTGCTGATGAACGAGGAGACCCGGGCCGACTTCCTCGTCCGCAGCCGGATCGTCGCAGCGATCCGGCGCAACCTCGACGGCGACGGCTTCGTGGAGGTGGAGACGCCCGTGCTGCAGCCGCGCTACGGCGGCGCCTTCGCGGAGCCGTTCGTCACCCACTGGAACTACCTGGAGCAGGACTTCTACCTCCGGATCGCGACCGAGCTCTATCTCAAGCGCCTGATCGTCGGCGGGCTCGAGCGCGTCTACGAGATCGGCAAGGACTTCCGCAACGAGGGCATCTCCTACAAGCACGCGAACGAGTTCACGATGCTCGAGTGGTACGAGGCCTATGCCGACTACAACGACGCGATGGTGCGGATGGAGAAGCTCGTCGAGGCGGTCGCGCTCGAGGTCAGCGGCGTGACGACGACGACCTTCCGCGGCCATGAGCTCGACCTGAAGGCGCCCTGGCGCAGGCTGCGGTTCACCGACTCCCTGGCCGAGCATGGGCTCTGGATCAGCGACGAGGGCGAGCTGCGGGCGGCCCTGACCGAGCGGGGCGTGGACACGCACGCGGACAAGGACTGGCCGCAGCTCGTCGACCACGCCTTCAGCTTCTACGTCGAGCCGGGCCTCGTCGAGCCGACGATCGTCCACGACTATCCGATCGAGATCTCGCCCTTCGCGCGCTCGACCGACAGCGACGAGGCGCTGACGGAGCGCTTCGAGTACTTCGCCGGCGGGATGGAGCTCGGCAACGCGTACTCGGAGATCAACGACTCCGAGGAGCAGCAGGAGCGGTTCCGCCGCCAGTCGGAGCTCGTCGGCGGCGAGCAGGAGGATCCGGACTACGTCGAGGCGCTCTCCTACGGGATGCCGCCGACAGCGGGGCTCGGCCTCGGGATCGACCGGCTCACGATGCTGCTGACCGGGCGGGAGACGATCCGCGACGTGATCCTCTTCCCGGCCCTGAAGGAACGTTCGTAGCCAGATGCTCGGCCGCGCTCGGCTCTCCGGGCCCGCTGCACCTCTGCTCGGCGCCGCGGTCGGGCTTCTGCTCGGCGGCGCCGTCACGCTCGTCCAGGACTCGACCTACCGGGCGGACGCGTCGATCGTGCTCGTCCGGCAGGGCCAGCCGCCCGGCAGCGACCCGAAGCTCGCGCAGGCGGCAGACGCGGCGGCCGAGCTGTTCGAAACCCGTGCCGTAGCTGAGTCGGCGGTCCGGAATCTCGGCCTCGAAGGCTCCTCCCGGGAGCTGCTCGACCGCATCGAGGTCGACGCCCAGCAGGGCAGCTCGCTCTTGCGGATCGATGTCGCGGCGCCGAGCGGCGAGGACGCACGGCGCACGGCCCAGGAGGTCACGGAGGTCGCCATCGTGCTCTTCAACGATCGCTTCGCTCCGGAGACGGTTGCGTCGGTGTGGGAGCCGGCGAGCGCCCGCGACGAGCGCGTCTCGCCGAAACCCGCCCGGAACCTTGCGCTCGGCCTGCTCCTCGGCGCGCTGGCCGGGCTGGCGCTCGTGCTCGCCGGGCTGCGCAGGCCGGTCACGCGGCGGCCGCGCGCGCCCGCGCCGAAGCCGGCCTCCGCGCCGCCTGCGACCGCGACGAGGGGGTCGGCCGCGCCGCCGCCACCGCTCGCGCCGCCCAAGCCCGCGACCGGCCCCTTCGTACTGCCCCGCTCGGGCGAGTGGACGCTGGCGGACGTCGAGCGGCTGGTGGCCGAGCACGGACACGCGTTCCCCGAGCTTCACGACGAGCTCGGGATCTACCTCGACTCGTTCCGGAGCGTCGCCGGTGCCGACGGTCGTCTCCCCGGCGACGTCGACCTGGTGATCGAGGACGTCTTCGCCCCGCTGATCGAACGCGCGCGTTAGAGGAGCTGCGTGTGGGCGCAGCGGCGGTGGTCGCCGGGCAGCGGTGACGGTCCGAGGCCGCTCACGACCAGCGTCGTGCCGTCGACCTCGACCGTGTCGCCGACGGCGGGCGGTTCCCCCTCACGCTGCTCCAGCTTCCAGCCCGAGGGTGCCCAGATGAAGAGCAGATGGCTCGCGGCGGGCTCATCGGCCCGCTCGACCACGGGCCGGGCACCGAAGAGCCCGAAGGCGATGCGCGCTGCCTGGTCGCGAACCTCTCGCGCGGTCTCCGCCGCGATCGCCCTGCCACGGCCGACCGGATCGGGGAGCTCGCGAAAGGGCCGTTCGGACTCGCGTCGCGCCGCGTTGGCGCGGGCGACCGCGTCCCGCGCACGCTCGAGGACGGAGAGTCCCGACGGCGACTCGATCCGGGCGAGCAAGGTGACGAGCTCGTTGGCGCCGAAGCTCTTGTCCCGCGGGGCACTCGCTTCGACGACCGCCGAGGCGACGTGATTCCGCTCGAAGCCGACGACGAGATCGGCGGCGCGCAGGTCCTGGCCGAGCAGCGTGCGCGATCGATGCTGGGAGAGGTCGAGGCCCGCTTCGGCGCCGAGCTCGACGGCGTCCGCCAGCGCGGGCACGCCTGGGTCGTCGAGCGTGCCCAGCGACGACACGCGCACGGGGAGGCCGGCCGTCGCCTGCCGGAGCCGATGCTCGGCCAGCACGCTGCGAAAGCGGTTGCCGGTGCAGACGAAGACGACGTGGAAGACGTCCTGCGGCTGCGTCATCGCTGGTGCCCTTCGTCGAAGCCCACGTCCCGTTCGATGCGAAGCTGACGCGCCCGGATGAGCGGGCCGGTGAGCCAGGGCGCAGCACCGAGCACGCGCGCCTTCCAGACGAGTGGGCGCTCGGCGGGGCACAGCCGCGCGGCCTCGCCGTACGTCCGCGCGGCCTCCCGGTAACGGCCGCTGCGCAGCGCGGCATCCCCTTCGCGGCCGAGCACGCGCGGCCCCGGACCTGCACGCCGGCGCGCGACGTAGGCGCGTTCGCCCTCGGTCAGCGCGACGCGCTGCTCGATCCCGTCGAAGACCGCCTCGATGTCGGCATCCATCTCGCGCCAGCTCGACGAGAGGCCGGTCGCACTCCAGCGGTACAGCGCGAGGGGGTCCCGCTGAAGCGAGACGCGGCGCCCGGCGTAGATCGCCCTCAGCCAGAAGTCCCAGTCCTCGGCGCGGCGCAGGCTCTCGTCGAACGGCCCGATCTCGTCGACGAGCGCACGCGGGAAGAGGGACATCGTCGAGACAAAGTTCTGCTCCAGAATCGCCTGCCGCTGCCGGTCGGGAGCCGGGAAGCGTCCCTTGTACCGGGTCCGCGAGCGATGGATGCCGCGCGGGAAGAGCCAGTAGCAGTTCGACGTCACGATCCCGCCGGCGCGGTCGTAGAGCTCGACGAGTGCGGCGAGGTGCTCCGCGAACCAGACGTCGTCGGCGTCGCAGAACGTGATCAGCTCGCCGCTCGCGTGGGCGATGCCCGCGTTCCGGGCAGAGGCGACCCCGCGGTTCGGTTGGCGGACGAGGCGGATCGGACCAGCGTGCGCCTCGACGATGGCGGCGCCGCCGTCCGTGGAACCGTCGTCGACCACGACCAGCTCGAGCTCGCCGTAGGTCTGGCCGAGTACCGACTCCACCGCCGCTCCGATCGTGGCGGCGGCGTTGAACGCCGGCATGACGACGCTGACGCGGGTCATTGCGTGAGGCGGCCATAGAGCTCGAGATATCGGGTCGTCATCGCGTCCTCACTGTAGATCCGCGCGAGCTCGCGGCCTGCGCGAGCGAGAGACGCTGCGCGCGAAGAGTCGTCGAGGAGGCTCCTCACGGCGGCGCCGATGGCTTCGGCGTCGCCGGCCGGGACCACGACCGCATCGACGCCGTCCGTCAGCAGCTCCTCGAGACCGCGGACTGCCGTTGCGACCACCGGCGTGCCGCTCGCGAGCGCCTCGAGGGCCACGAGCGGGAGACCCTCCCAGCGCGACGGGAGCAGGACGACGTCCGCCGCACCGAGCAGCTGCCGTGCGTCGCTCCTGACGCCGGGGAGCGCGACGCGATCGAGGACGCCCGCCTCGCGAGCCACCGCCATCAGGTGCGGGCGGAGCGGTCCCTCGCCGGCGATCACGAGGAATGCGTCCGGGATCAGCGCGAGCGCCCGGATCGCGAGGTCCTGCCCCTTTTGCTCGACGAGCCGGCCGACGGTGACGAGCAACGGGCGCGCAGGGTCGAATCCCAACTCAGTCGCGAGCCCCATCCGGCTGGCGGGCGGAGGAGCCGGAGCGACACCATTGACGATCGTCGCGGCGACACGGACGCCGTGCAGCTCGAGCGCTGCCGTGACGCCCGGCCCGCACGAGACGACGCGAAGCCCCGCTCCCTTCAGCACTCGCGCCGAGCGCTCATAGTCTTCTTCGGGAACGCCGTGAACCGTGACCACGGTCGGGACGCGGCGGCCTCTCACGGTTGCGAGCGCCGCCATCGCGGCGATGCCGGGGTTGTGGCAGTGAACGATCGTCGGCCGCCAGTCGCGGATGGCGCGATCGAGCGCGAGCGCGGCCTGTGGCAGGCGCCAGGGGCGGCGCCCGACGAGCGGCACTGGATAGTGCGGGCCGTCGATCTCCGCGGCGAGCGGCCCTGCCGCCGCGGCGACGGCGACGTCGTGCCCGGCCCGGCGCACGCCCTTCGCAAGCGAGACCACCACGCGCTCGGCGCCTCCGGCCTGCAGCTCCTGGATCGCCTGCAGGATCCGCATCCTCAGGAGCGGCTCCCGGCCGGCGTGCCCGCGTGGATTTCGGTGTAGAGCTGCGCGAGCCGACCTGCGACCTTGGCGGCATCGAAGGTCGTGGCGACCGTCGCGGCTCCGGCCCGGGCGAGCCGGGCGCGCCGCTCCGGATCGGCGACGAGGGCGTCGATCGCGGCGGCGAGCGCGTCGGGGTCCTCGGCCGGCACGACCAATCCGTTGACGCCGTCCTCGACGAGCTCCGGGACGCCGCCGACCCGCGTGGCGATCACCGGCACCGCGCTTGCCATCGCTTCCAGCAAGGAGATCGGCAGGTTTTCCGCCCGGGACGGAAGGACGAAGCCGTCGAGGGCGTCGATCGCCTCGCGAGCGTCCGCGATCTCGCCGTGGAACGTCACCTCGAGGCCGAGCCGGGCGGCACGGGCGCGCATCGGCTCGAGCCACTCGCCGGTCCCGTAGATCTGCAGCTCGATCCGGCTCTTGGCCCGGGCGCAGGCATCGATGAGCACATCGGTTCCCTTCAGCGAGTGGAGAATGGTGGCGGTGCCCAGCACGTAGGGATCGCGCGCCGGGCGAGGCTCTGCGTTGCGCAGGTCGATCCCGGAAGGGATGACGCGGAGACGTTCCCTTCGGAACCCCCGGCCTGCGAGAAAGTCGGCCATCGCCCGCGAGGGAACGACGAGCGGGCCAAGCCGGCTGAACAGGCGCTCGAGACCGAGATATCCGTGGAGAAGCCACGCCTCCCGCGAGCGAGTCACGCCGTGCGCGCGTCGAACGCCGGGCCGGCCCAGGCGCACAGCGATTTCCTCCGGCAAGCCGTGCAGTGTGTGCACCACCTTCGCGCCGACGGCGCGGCCGAGCAGACGGCCGTAGAGACCTGCTCGGCGATCGTGGGTATGCACGACGTCCACGTTCAGCGCGGCTGCGAGCGCGCGCGCACCCCGAACGTCGTACTTGCTCCTGAGCGGAACGACGCTGGCCGGAACGTCGAGATCGGCGAAGGCCCGCCGGACCGCCTCGGTCCCGCACACGACCTCGATCTGAATGCCTGTCTCGAGCAAGTGCGGCGCGAGGTAGCGCAGGTGCGAGACGGGTCCGCCGCTCGGCAACGACGAGACGAGCGCGACCCTCATGCCTGCAGAGGCTGCTCGGACCGGCGCCGTTCAGCCCAGAGCGCCGCGGCGAGGCCACCGAGGACCCAGAACGGCGCGTAGTACTGCTCGGACAGGGTGATTGCCGCCACGCTCGCCACGACGAGCGACGCTCGCACGGCTTCGGCGAAACCGGGCGCGCCGATGCGCTCACGCACGGCTGCGTTGAGGAAACGCAGGGCCAGGGCGAGGTAGCCGAGGAACAGGCCCAAGCCCAGCAGGCCGAGCTCGGCGCCGATGTCGAGATAGGCATTGTGAACCACTCGGACGTCGCTGCTCCCCGGTGGCCGTCCCGCGGCCTCGGCGAAGTGATAGCGGAAGTTCCCGGGCCCGACGCCGATCGGGTTCTCGCTCGAGAGTCGAAGCGCAGCGCCCCAGGTCTCGAAGCGAGACTCCACGTTCGTGGCGGCGATGCTCCGCTTCATGTTGAACCCGCGCTCGACGGTGGCGGTGTTCGTCTGGAAGACGACCGTCGTCGCGATCGCGATGACGACGAAGCCGAGGATGATCAGCGGCAGCTGGCGGCGGTTCAGAAAGGCCTGCAGAACGGCCCCGGCGATCAGCCCGAGAATTGCCCCTCGCGAGAAGCTCAGCACGACCGAGAGGGCGATCACGACGATCATCGCCACGACGAGAACGCGTGCGAGCCCGCTCCGCCCGCGCAGGAGCCAGAAGGTCAGCGGCAGCGTCGTCGCGAGCACGAAGGCCGTGTCGTTCGGGTCACCGTACGGGAGCGAAGCGAGGGGCCGGCCGCCCGTCAGGAAGCCGTTGACGGCGAGGACGCCGGCCAAGGCGGACGCGGCCGAGAGCACCCAGGCGACGCGTGTCTGCAGGCTCCGGTCGCCGACGAACTGCGAGACGATGAAGAAGAGCCCGACGAAGCTGGCGTAGCGAAAGGTCACCGAGCGCGCCTCGAAGACGTCGAAAGCGAACAGCGTCGAGAGCGCGGCGAGGAGCAGAAGGCCGATCACGATCGCGTGCAGCCAGTCGAACTGGATCCGGCGCCTGGTCGCGACTGCGTTGAGGGCAAAGCTGCTGAAGGCCAGCAGGCCGGCCAGCTTCACCGGTGAGAGGCCATCTCCGCCGAACGCGCCTTCGAGCGGAGCGAGCCCGATCAGCAGCAGCAGGGCCAGATCAGCGCGCCATGCACCCACCAGCGTGATCAGCACGAGCCCGATCCCGAGCAGGACCTCGACGGGTCGAACCGCGGCAGCGGCGGTGAGCAGGACGGCCGCCGTTCCCGCAGCGACCGGGATCGCCGTCGCCGAGCCGGGCAGGAACGCGAGCTCGCGCCGGAGCTCGGTCAACCCGCGCGACGCCACCGTGAGCGGGCGCGCCTGGCTCGGCGCTCCCGCACCGGATGCGGGTCGAGATACCCGTAGTAGCCGCGACCGCGCGGCCGGCGATCGTTGTTGAGGACGACGGCGGCGGGCTCGATCCCGATCACTCGAAGTCGCTCGGCGGCTGTGCGAACCGCGTTCCGGGTCGCGGTCTCCGCGCTCGAGACGATGATCGTGCGCTTGGCGTAGCGGGCGACGATGCGGGCGTCGTTCACGGGGACGAGCGGCGTACCGTCGATCACCACGAAGTCGAACTGCTTCTCGACCCCGGACAGGAACGTCCCGAAGTGGTTGAGAAGCAACTCGCCGGGGTTGTCGTTGAAGACGCCGCCGGCGACGACGCTCAAGGTCGGCAAGGTGGTCTTCTGGATCACCTCCGCCAGAGGGGTGCCGGCGAGAGCGTCGGACAGCCCGGGGGCCTGGTGCACGCCCAGCACGCTCCTGATCCGCCCCTTCCGCATGTCGCCGTCGACGAGCAACGTGCTGCTCCCTGCGCGGGCCAGCGTCGTCGCGAGCCCGACCGAGACCGTCGTCTTGCCGTGGCTGCCCTCCGGGCTGGTGACCAGGACGGTGGAGGTCTCGCCCGAGAAGAGCAGGTTCGTCCGCAGGTCGCGAAGCGCCTCCGAGACTGCTCGCAGCTGCGGGTTCGTCGCAAAGTCTTCGATCCGCTCGAGCTTGAGCACGGCGGGCTCCTTGGGGATCTCGCCGAAGGAAGGCGCGTCGACGATCCGGGAGAGCGCCTCGGGAGTGTCCACCTTCGCCGTCAACCGCTCGCGGAGCAGGGCCGCACCGACCCCGAAGAGCAGGCCGAGGACGAGCGCGACCGCACCCGTGAGCACGTGGTTGGGGAACACAGGGTCGGTCGGGACGACGGGCCGGTCGAGTTGCGAGAGCCGGAGTGTCGAGATGCCGAGTGCGCCCGATTGCGAGCGTGAGAGGAGAACGTTCGCCACCGCCTGCGCCGACGACCGGGCGAGCTCGGGGTCCGTGTCCCGGCCGCGCACCTTCAGGATCGGCGTGCCGCGATACGTGTCCACGGAGATGTCGCCGAGCTCGCCGTCGTTCGTGGAGCGGGCGGCGGTGCGAGTCGTCCGCGAGGTCGCCGCGTCGGCATAGATCGGTGTGATCGAGTCGATCGTCGAGAAGAAGACGAGCGACGAGTCGTCCCCCACGGGCGCGAGGGCGAGGGTCGCAGTCGACTCATAGACCGGGTTCACGAGCCGGAGGCCCGCGACCGCGGTCGCGAGCACCGCGATCGAGATCGCGAGCACGACGAACTTTTGTCGCCGGATAACCTGCAGAAATTCGTTGAGATCCATATAGCCTCAGCCCGTTCCTGGCAGTAATCACGGCTCGGAGGAGCGGCACACTACCTTTCGCTGTCTGTGCATCGGCGCCTCCTCCTCATTTCCCAACCTCTTTCGGAGGGAGTTCCCCGGCATGTGCTCGACCTCGTCGAGGGACTCGACCCGGCGCGCTTCGAGCTGGACGTCGCGTGCCCGCGTTCGTCGGAGCTCTGGGAGCGAGTTGCGGCCGGCGGACGGGCGGAGCTGCACGAGATCTCGGCCGCCCGCCATCCGTCGCCCTCCGATGCCCGGCACTGGCCACGGCTGCTCAGCCTGGCCCGCCGCGCCGACGTCGTGCACGCGCACTCCGCCAAGGCCGGCTATCTCGGTCGGGTCGCCGCGGTCGTGCTGCGACGAACGAGCCACTGCGTGTTCACGCCGCATGCGTGGTCGTGGTGGGCGGCGGACCAGCCTCGGGAGGCGCTCTACCGTGGTTTCGAGCGGGCCGCGGCGCGTGCGTGCGCACGGCTGCTCGTCGTCTCCGACGACGAGCGCCGGGCCGGGCTCGCCGCCGGCGTCGGGCGCCCGCAGCAGTACCGCGTGATCCTGAACGGAGTCGAGCTGGAGCGGTTCGCCGCCGAGCGGCGACCGGTCCGGGGCCGCATCCTCTTCCTGGGGCGGCTCTCGGCGCAGAAGCGCCCCGATCTCGCCGTCAGGGCGTTCGCGCGGGTGCTCGAACGCCATTCCGAGGCCGAGCTCGTGTTGGCCGGCAGAGGCCCGGAGGAGGAGCGGGTGCGCGCCCTGGCGGACAGCCTGGGTGTCGGTGGAGCCGTCCGCATCCTCGGTCCGCGCGACGACGTTCCGGAGCTCCTGGCGAAGGCCGCCTGTCTCGTCCTCTCGAGCGACTACGAAGGCTGTCCTCTCTCCGTCCTGGAAGCAATGGCCGCCGGCGTGCCCGTCGTCGCGACGCGGGTCGGCGGCGTGCCCGAGGTCGTCGACGACGGCCGAACGGGACTTCTCGTCGCCCCAGGACGACCCGAGGCGCTGGCAGCCGGGATTGAGCGGCTCTTGGAGAATCCGCTGGAGGCGGCCCACCTGGGAGCGCGGGCCCGGGACGAGGCCCACGCCCGGTTCTCGCGTGAGCGGATGGTCTCGGCCGTGGCGAGCGTCTACGACGAGCTGGCGGGCGGGTGAGGGAGCCCGCGGGCCTCCGCTTCGACCGTCTCCACGAAGCGCCGTAGGGAGAACCGCTCGCGCGCAGCGGCGAGCGCCGCAGCGCCCATGCGGGCTGACACGTCAGGCTCCGCGAGCCGCTGCATCGCCGTCCGGAGCGCCTCCGGATCTCGGGGAGGCACGGTCAGGCCGTGATCGCCGCCGAGGTAGAGCTCTGCACCGGCCGACGCCGTCGCGACCACTCCCCTGCCGACCGACATCGCGGCCAGCATCGAGAGCTGCCCGATCGCCCGATCGGTGCGGGCGAAGGGAAGCACCATCCCGGCCGAATCGCGAACGAGCTCGAAGAAATCGGTGCCGGGTCGAGCCAGCCGCAGCGCTGAGCCGGCCGGCAGTGCGGGCGGGCCGCTGACGACGACGTCGAGGCCCGTGCCGCGGACCGCGGCCTCGAGCGTCTCCCAGTCACGCTGGTCCCGTCCGGCGGCGACGAGATACGAGCCGGCGGGAGCCGGGGCGTCGACGCGCGCCCGGACGCCCAGGGGCACGAACCGGAGCAGCTCGCGGTCGAGGCCGAGCCTGACGGCGAGCTCGAGGCTCTCGCGCGTGTAGAAGACGATTCGGTCGGCGCGGGGGAGGGCCTGGAGCACGAGCCGCTGCGTCGCCGAGGGGTGCTCGCCCAGGATCGGGTTCAGGATGACGAGTCGTCGTCCTCGCCGGGGAGCGAGGGCGGCGGCCGCGCCTGCCAGCGGTTGCCACGCCACGAGGGGGCCTCCCGATCGGAGCACGCTCCGGGAGGCGAGCCCCAGGTAGGCCGGCCAGCTCCGCAGCCGGTGGAGCCGGGTTCCGACCGTCGCCCCGAGCCGGCGGGACCGGACGACGCGAGTCGCGATCCCCGCCTCCCGCCACGCCCATTCGAAGTCCGCCTGCTCCTGGTCGCCCCAGTCGGCGAGCCACACCGTCGGTTGCTGCATCGCCGCGATCGTACGTCGCGTCCAGGTGATCCCTCATTCGAGGGATCACCGGCATCGCGGGGTGAGTCGACGACAGGGAGCGAAACGTCCTTTGCAAGCCATTCCTCGGCACTGGAGAACGCATGAAGTTGCTCGTCGCCACGATCGCCACCGCTGTCGCACTCGTCGCTCCTGGTCCCGGGACGAGCGACGCGAAAGCCGCCTCGTCGACTCAGACAGCCGCGACCTTCGCGATCTGCACGGTGTGCATCCAGAACGGCGGCGACCTGTCGCGCTACGGCTACGTGACCCTGAACGCCTGGCAGCACGACCAGATCGCGCGGATTCGGGCGACCAGCCCCAGAACGAAGATCCTCGTCTACAAGGACATGGCGTCCACGCGAAGCTCCGCCTGCTCGAACGGGCGCGATTCCGAGCTGCTCCCCGCAGGCGTCGGCTACTGCTGGGCGGCGCAGCACGCTCCCGACTGGTTCACGCGCGACAGCGCCGGCGGCCGGATCCAGTGGAAGTACTACTCGGGGCACTGGCAGATGGACATCGGGACGCAGGGATACCAGGACGCCTGGGCCGGCAACGTGCTCGCCGAGCTGAAGGCGTACGGCTGGGACGGCGTCACGATCGACAACGCCAACGTCGATCCCCGCAGCTACTTCGATGGACGTTCCTCGATCGAGTACCCGACCCAGGGCGCCTACGCCGGCGCGACGCGAAGCTTCCTCGCGCGGGTCGGGCCGCGCCTGATCTCCGAGGGATTCCTCGTCCTTCCGAACATCCAGGCCAACCCCGTGCTCGCCGACGACGAGGTCTGGGCGGACTGGATCCAGTTCACGTCGGGTGGCATCCGCGAGTACTGGATGAAATGGAGCACCGACTCGTCCGGCCACTTCGGCGGCGGCGGTTGGGACGACCTGCAGAGCGTGTTCTCGGTGGTGCAGAAGGCCGGCAAGACGTTCCTGACCACGGTTCACGGGAGCATGTCCGACGTGCGGACGATGCGTTGGGCGAGGGCGAGCTTCCTCGTGGGCTGGAACGGCGGCCCCGCGGCGATCGCCTACGACCCCGCGAACGGAGCCGAGATGTGGCACCCCGAGTGGACCCTGGACATCGGCGTCCCCACCGGCCCGAGATATCCCGTCGGCGGTGCCTGGCGGCGCGACTTCACCGGCGGGACGGCGATCGCCAACCCCGCGTCGACGACCCAGATCGTGTCGGTGGGCGGCGGCTACACGCTGGCCGACGGAACGCCGGCCTCACTGGTGACGCTCGAGCCTCTGACGGGGATCGTGCTTCGTGCCACCGGCACCGAGGTCAAGCGCACATCAGTGTCGGCACCTGCGCCGGCGAAGGCTGAGAAGCCCGGTCGCGAACGGGGCGCCACGAAGACGAAGCGGACGCGAGCGCCGGCGAGCGCGGCTCGCACGACCCGCTCGAGCCAGGCCGTCCGCGCAACGCTCTCGAGGTCGCGGGCGTTCCGCAGCTGGGCGGCGTGGTACACGGGCACCGGCGACTACGTCGACCGGCGCCGGGACGAGCGCGTTCGCCCGGCGGCGCCTCAGCGGATCCCGAACGCATGGTGGCGCGAGCTCTCGCGTCAGCTCAGCGCGTCGCGGCCCTAGGCTCCGAGAGCATTCGCTCGTAGAGCGCGACCAGCGGCGCCGTCGCCGGCCCGGGTGCGTGTCGTCGCTCGAAGGCTTCGCGCGCTGCCAGCCCGCGCTTTCGCCGCTCTTCTTCGTCGGACAGGATCGACACCAGCGCGGCCGCGAGCGCTTCGTCGTCCTCGGCGATGACGGCTCCCTCGCCCGCGTCGATCCCCTCGCACCCCTCGCGCGTCGTCACGACCGGCAGCCCGCTTGCGATCGCCTCGAGCACCTTGACCTTGATCCCGCTGCCCCGCTCCAGCGGGTAGGCCAGCACCGAGAGCTGCTGCAGGAAGTCGGCAGCCGAGTCGACCTCGCCCAGCAGCTCCACCCCCGGGCCCGGTTGCGGGCCGAGCAGCGACCGCGTTCCGCGGCCTGCAATCCGAAGTCGCGCGTCGGGAACGCGGCGGAGCACGAGCGGCCAGACCCTGTCCACGAGCCGTCGCAGAGCCGTCGCGGTGGGCGGCCAGGCTGCCGTGCCGAGAAACCCTGCGACAGGCGGTCCGCTCAGCGGGGCGACGTCGTAGGCGCCGGGGTCGAGCGCGAGCGGGGCGACGACGACGTCACGGCGGCGGGAAAGTTCGTGCAGCTCCTGCGCGACGCGTGGCGAGCTGGCAACGAGCCGAAGCCCGGACCGCGCGAGGCGTCGCTCCGCCCAGCTGCACTCGAGCGCGAACCGACCCTCCTCGCTGCGCAGCGAGTGGAGGCTCAGCGATCGATCGAGGTGGGTCAGGTAGTGCATGTGCACGAGCGCCGGCCGCTGAAGGCCCACGCCCGCCGCGGCCGTCTCGGTCTCCTCCAGGTGGACGATGTCCACGTCGGCCGAGAGCTCCTTGACGCGCTGGGAGAACGCACCCTGTCCGAGGGCTCCCAGCGGCTGCCGCAGCCGCGAGCCGGCGGCCCGCCAGCGCGACACCTCGCGGTCCGCGTCGACGAGCTCGACCGAGAGATCGTCGGGGACTGCACCGGCGTGCGCGAAGCTCCGGCGTGCAGCCACGGCGTGCGCGTCGACACCGTGCTCGCGCAGCCCCCGCATGAGGCCGATCGCACACTTCCCTGGGGCGCCCCCCTCCTGAACCGGGGGCTGGGTGAGGACGATGAGTGCCTTCAGCTTTGGATCGGAGCCTCCGTGCCCCGGGTCGCGGCCAGTCTTGCACACGAAGTTGTGCAGGGCGGCCGGCCATCGCCACACTACGGCGATGTCCTTGCCGGCAGAGGCAGAGCCTCACCCACTGTCCGTCGTCGTCGCCGCGCTCGGCGGGGCGAGGCTCGCGGAGACCGTCGCCTCCGTGGCGGAGGCAGGCAGCGTGGCGGGCTCAGCGGTCGAGACGATCGTCGTCTGGCAAGGCCCGGGCGACCCGCTCCCGGCGGACGCGCCGGCCCGCGTCGTGCGCTGCCTGCCTCTCGGCCTCTCGCACGCGCGGAACCTTGGAGCCCGTTCCGCGACCTCACCGCTCGTTGCGTTCGTCGACGAGGACGAGGTCGTCGACGCGGAGTGGGTGACGGGGCTCTTGGAGGCGTTCGAGCACGACGCGCGACCGGCGGGGGTGTTCGGGGCGATCGCGCCACTCGACGACGTCGGGATCCCCTACTGCCGGGTGGAGGGCGTCGAGCCACGTGCCTTCGCCGGCTCGCGCACGCCGCCGTGGATCGTCGGCTCCGGCGGGAACATGGCGTTCCGGCGAGCAGCGCTCGACCGGCTAGGCGGCTTCGACCCCATGTTCGGCGCGGGCTCGGCCGGGCGGGCGGGAGAGGAGACGGACCTGATCGTCCGGCTGCTCCGTGCCGGCGAGACGATCGTGTGGACACCGCATGCCGTCGTCTACCACCCGACGAAGACCGAGGCGGAGCGCCTGGCGTCGCGCTTTCCCTACGCCTACGGGCTCGGGCGCGTCGTGCGACGCCACCGCGACCCGGTGCTCGCGGCGCGCTATGCCAAGACGCTCGGGCATGCAGTTGCGACGGCCGCTCGTGCCCGCGATCGCCGCCGCCTGCGGGAGTGGCCCCGAACGCTGGGCGGCTTCGTTGCGGGTGCAACGGGACGGGTGAAGCCGCTCCCGGCCGTGAAGCTGCTTGAGCTGGCGCCCGAGACCGTCCGGGCGACGCTCGCCGGCGCCGCGCTGGCGCCGCGTTTCCTCGGCTTCTCCCCGGACGCTCACGCGATTCTGAGCGATGCGACTCACATCCTGCACGTGCATCAGCCTGTATCCGCAAGGCGTCGCGACGCGCTCGCAGCGCGGGAGAAGATCCGCTCTCGAACCGAGCTGGCCGGAATTCCTCGCGTCCTCGCAGCCGGTGAGGCCCAGGATGCGCTCTGGATCCTCGAGGAGCGGCTCGACGGAGTCCAGCCGGAAGGCGAGCGGTCGGACGAGTGGCTGCCGCCGGCGCTGGACTGGGCCGTTCGGGTTGCGGGCGAGCCGGGTCGCCCTCTCTCACAGGCCGAGTGGTGGACGCGGAAGCGCGAAACCTTGCTGGGGACGGCCGCGCCCTCGGCGCGGGACGAAGCCGAGGCGGCGCTCGCCCTGATCGAGCAGTTGCCGGTGCGCCACGGCCACGGTGACCTGCAACGAAAGAACCTGCTGCTGAGCCCACAAGGATTGAGCGTCGTCGACTGGGAGTACGCGCGCCTCGAGGCGGTCCCGGGCACGGACGTGCTCCTGCTCGCCGCAACCGCTCGCAGCGACGGCCCGGATGCCTCGCTGCTGAAGCGTCTCGCGGTCGGCCACGAAGGTGACCGCGAGATACGCGACGCCCTCGCGCGGCTCGGGATCGGTCCTGAGCTGATCCGACCGCTCGTGCTCGTGACGCTCCTTCTCTGGGCCGGTCACGAATCGGAACGGCTGCAGGCGGATCCCGCCGGCGGCCACGAGCGGATGTTCGGCGCTCTCCTCGACGACGCGGGCTTCGCGTTCGGCTGAGCTCGCTCAGCTGCCGGGCATCGGCTTCCGCAGCCGCGATTTCCCGGTCGCGCGCTCGCGCCGCTCGAGCAGGCGTCGCACCAGTCCGGGGAACGCAGCGCCCACCGCGGCCTTCGCGCGTGTCCTCGCCGGAAACGCCCCGCTCCC
Organism: uncultured Gaiellaceae bacterium; assembly: GCA_963789355.1. GTDB lineage: Bacteria > Actinomycetota > Thermoleophilia > Gaiellales > Gaiellaceae > Gaiellasilicea. Next base: position 316,091 of record CAWBKK010000005.1, on the reverse strand, counting down.
AGCGATCGCTCGTGAAAGCGCCCTGGCGTCCGGTGCGCGCGCTCGCAATGCGGCCTCCGCCTCGGTCAGGGCCGCCGCACGCCTACGCTGGGAGAGCGCCTCGCGGAGCGCCTCTCGCTCGGCAGGACCGGGGTCGGTCTCGGCGAGCACGCGCTCGAGAGCGCGGACCGAGCCCCGGCGAACTCGAAGCAGGTCGGCGCTGATCCCGGTGCTGTGGACGCGGTACACGTACAGCGGCTCATCCACGAGACCGAACCTCGAGCCGGCGATCGCCAATCGCATCCAGAACTCCCAGTCGCCCTGGTTCCTGAGCGACTCCGGCAGCCCGCCTGCCGCTTCGAAGGCCGAGCGCCGGACCGCGGCGGCGCTGAGGATCGCGCTGTCGCTGGCCACGATCCCTTCGACCTGGCGCTCGGCGGGAAAGGTGGCGATGTCCGGGTAGTAGCGGCCGGTGATCTCGCCGTCGACCTCGAGATCGGCGTTCGTCGTCATGACGTCGAGGTCGGGGCGGGCGGCAGCCAGCTCCCCGAACGCCGCCAGTCGGTCACGGCGGTAGAGGTCATCGGCGTCGAGGAACGCGATGAACTCCCCCGAGGTCGCGCGGGCCGCGGCGTTCTTGGCGGCCGTCTCCCCGCGGTTGTCCTGCCGGACGACGATGATCCGGTCGAGGTACGGGGCCAGCGCTCCCTCGATGTCGTCCGTCGACCCGTCGTCGCAAACGGCGATGTCGAGCGCGGGCACGCTTTGCTCCAGCGCCGACTCGACCGCATAGCGGATGGTGTCTGCGGCCTGGTAGGCGGCGATCGCGATCGAGAACGTCGGTACCGGGCGCGGCTCGAGCTCGCCTCCTGCGGACGGTACGACGAAGCGCCTGCCGCTCACGGCCGCGACGGCAGCCGGGTCACCGATTCACCTCCCGAGCGAAGCTCGTACTTGACGATGTCGGCGACGAGCCGGTCGCCCAGCAGCGGAAGCTGCGATTCGTAGGACCTGCACGCCCTGAGCTTGCGTCGCTGATCGGACAGCCCCGCCCGGACCGGCCGCCAGCCGGCCGGGCCCGGACCGACACCCGGGTCGCGACCCTGGACGACGCCGGGCCGCTCGGTCGATTCGGCGGCGTAGGGTTGTTCGACGTACGCCCGGACCCGCGCGTCCGGCAGGACGCCCGCGAGGATCTGGCGCAGCCAGGCGTGGTCCTTGTTCAGCAGCGGGAATCCGGGCACGAGGACGAGGGCGTCCCCGACCGCGTCGACGACGGCCGCCCGGATCTCCTCGTCCGTGCCTCCGCGCGGGTACTGCTGGTCGGAGTACGGCAGCCACACTGGCCGCGCGCCCACGTGTGCGCACGCCTGCTCGTCCTCCAGCCGGCGGGCCCGAGCCGCTTCGCCCGCGGTCGCGAACCCGGCCCTGGCGTCCCACTCGCCTGCGGGTGTCGTGGAGCTGGGATCGCCGGCGAGCACGGTGAGGATGGTGACGTTCGAGCCCTTTCGGGCGGCCCGTGAAATCCCCGCACCGAGCGAGAACACACCGTCGTCGAGGTGGGGCGACACGACGACCACGTTGGGGCCCAGCCCGGTGCGCCCGCCGAGGACGCCGGTCCACCGGACGACGCCGACAACCTTCCGCGTCACCGTCCGCATCGGACCGCCTCCAGGCCTCGAGTCATTTCGGGGGGAGCGCCGCCCCTCCGGCGCACACTCTCACGAACCTCCTCAGCAATGTTGGCAGCTTCGGGCCGATGGCACTGAGCAGCCAGTCGGCATCCCGCCGCGGGATGACCTTCAGCACGGGCGCCAGCGCGAGGAAGGCGACGAAGAAGCCGGCGGCGGCGAGGACGAGCCCGGGCGCGCCCGGCACGCGTTCCTGGATCGCCCATGCGGCTCCACCGGCGGCTGCCGCGACGATCGCGCTGCGCGCGACCGCCCAGTCGAGGCGCTCCCGGCCGACGATTCTGAGCGTGTAGCCGAGCACGGCGGTCGAGTAGAGAGCCTGACCCGCCAGGTTGGCCAGCGCCGCCCCGCGGGCTCCGAGTGGGCCGGTCAGCGTTGCTGCGAGTGCGACGTCGGCGCCCGCGGCCAGCCCATTCGCGCCGATCGCGAAGCGCAGGCGGCCCAGCCCCGTCAGCAGCGCGTCTGCCAGTGCCGTCAGCGCAAAGAGTGGATAGCCGGCGAGAAGGATGAGCAGCGGCCCCGAGACCGCCCGGTACTCGCGGCCGTAGACGATTTCCACAAAGCCCGGACCGAGCGCGAGCCCGAGCGCCGTCAGCGGCAGCGCCAGCAGAAGCAGCAGGCGCAGGCCCCGGTTGTAGCCCCTGCTGATGCGCTCGTTCGCTCCTGCGCCCAGCAGCGTCGCGAAGGCCGGCGCGGTCACCGCAGCAAGCGCTCCAGGGATCTGCGTGGCCGCGATCACGATCGAGAAGGCGATCGAGTAGAAGGCGATCTGGTCGTCGGTCGAGAACCGGTCGAGGAAGAAGAGCTCCGACCGTCTGGCGACGATGAGATCGAGGACGATCCCCGTCGAGTACAGCAGCGCGTAGCGGGTCACCTGGCGCCTGAGGGGCCCCGCGGGCAACGGTGACGGGGCCGCTCGCACGAGGACGCGGCGCGCCAGGACGGCCGTGCAGATCAGGTTGATCGCCCCGATCGCGAGCTCGACCGCGAACATCCCGACGATCCCGCCGCCGGCGTTCAGCACCGCCACGGTCGCGGCCGTCCCGACCGAGCCGGTGGCGAGACCGAGAACCGACGCTTGCCGGAACTGCTGCAGGCCGGTCAGGATCGCGCTCGGAATCGTGTGCAGGATCGACGCCGTCGTGATCGCTGCGGCGAGCAGCCAGGCGCCTCTGGGTTCCGCCCCTGCGAGCGCCACGATGCCGATCGCCAGTCCGCCGACGAGCGCCAGGCAGACTCCGACCCGCCAGGCCCAGGTCACGAGCCCGCGGACGACTCCGGCCTCGCCCCTGCCGATCGCCTCGCCGATGTACCGCACGAGCGCCACCCACATCGAGCTCGACAGGAGCATCGTCACCGACAGCGCCACGAACGCGATGAAGCTCTGGCGGCCCATGCCCTCGGCGCCGAGGAAGCGAGCGGCGACGACGGACGTCACGAAGGTGTAGAGCTGCGGAACGACCCGGCTCGTCAGGTACCAGCTCCCTCCTCGCAGGACCGAGCCGCCGGTTGTCGTCGGCTGCGTCGGGTCGGTCACGGCGTCCTGGCGAGCGCGCGGGCGATCTCGACGCCCCTGGGGTAGAGGCGCCGGGCTTCGAGCAGCTCGGCCCGCGCGTCCTCGTTCCGGCCGGCCTCCAGGTACGCAAGGCCGAGGAGGTAGCGGGCGGCGACGTCTCGCGGCTCCTTCGCGACAGCGCGCTCGAGCGGCGCGACAGCTTGTGCCGGAGTGGAAGCCACCCTCGCCTCGACGAGCAGCGGCTCGAGCGCAAGCGGGTCGAGTCGCCGCGCCCAGACGAGGTCAGCAGCGGGCGCGTCGTGGGTCGCGACGCGATCGGTGATGCGCCCGCTCAGCCAGGGCGGCGCGAACAGCAGCAGCCCGACCGCGACTGCCCCGACCCCGGCGATCAGCGCGGTTCGCCCCCGCAGCGGCCGGCTCTCCCCGGCTGCGAGCGCGATCCCGAGCACGAGAAACACCGGGATCCCGACCGCAGGAAAGGTCCAGACCCAGTCGCCCGAGGCGTGGGCCCCGAAGTAGGCGAGCGTCCCGAGCGCGGCGGTGCCCGCGAGCGTGCCCAGTTGCCGGGCGATCCCGATCGCCGCGACGACGACGAAGCCGAGCAGCAGGACGATCCCGACGACGCCGGTCTCGAGCAACGTGTCGAGCGGCAGCGAGTGAGCGCGGACGGGTGTCTCGTTGCTGCGAGCCTGCTGCAGATATCGCGGCCCGAAGCCCCGCCCGCCGATTCCGGCGATCGGATGCTCTGCGAACCCGCCGAGGCTGACGCGCCAGAAGTCGTAGCGATTCGAACCCAGGCTCAGCAGGTGGCTGCTGCCGGTTTCCCTCGTCGGCAGTTGCTTGAAGCTCGCCCACTTCTCGGAGAGGAAGCTCCGCGGCTCATCCACGCGTGAGGCGACCTGCACGACGCCGACGCCGGCCGTGATCACGAGGGCGGTCGCGACGGCGATCGCGGCCTGCCGGCGCAGGCGCGGGGGAACGGTCAAGCGGTTGTCGATGAAGGCGTACGCACCGCCCGCGGTCAGGCCGACGAGGAAGAGCACGAGCGCGACCTGGCCGGCGTGCCGCGCCGGCGCGTCGGCGCCGCTGGCGCCGAAGCTTCCTGTCAAGCCGTCGTATTGCGGAGCGACGAGCACGACCGCCGCCAGCGCCGGCACCAGCAACCGCAGCCGGCCGGGCGCTGCGGCGAAGACGACGACGGCCGAGATCACGATCGCGATCGCGCCGCCCTTGCTCTGCGTGCTGAGCCAGCCGGCGAGCATCGCCACGGCGAAGCCCAGCGCAAATGCGCGGACGACGGCGTTGACGCCGCGACGCGCGGCGACTGCGAGCGCCGGCCAGAACCCGACCAGAAAGAGCGCGGCCTGGGCGTTCACGTACGAGACGGGCGCGGTCAGACGGCCGGACGAATAGAGGTCGCCCGGGCTCGCGCCGAAGCGCGCGACCAGAGCGATCGCGATCGCGCTCGCGCCCAGCGCGAACGCAACGCCGGTGAGCGCCACCTCTCGGCTGCGCTCGGTCTCCAAAGTCAGGGCTGGCAGAACCAGCGAAAGTGCATACAGTGAGATCAGAAGCAACTCGTCGCGGGCGAGGGCGGGGACAGGCGACCAGTACGCCGAGATTCCCGTCCAGGCGCCCAACGCGGCGAGGAACGTGGCGGAGAAAAGCGGCAGTCTGGAGATGCGGCCAGCAGACGAGAAGAAAACCGTAGCGGCAAGAAGCGCGACCACGGTCGCGTAGGGCAACCAGTCGGGGGCGAGGATGCTCCCGTCGAGACGCCACGCAAGCGTCAGCGCGACAGCGGTAGTGGCCAATACCGGCAGGGGGCGAACCAGTACGCCCGCGTCGGCGAAGTAGCGGGCACCACCGCCGGAAGAATGGCGGTTACTTTCTTCGGAATTGTGGAAGAGAGAGCGCACGGGGCACGTAGGGAAACATCAAGAATTGGAACTTTTTCAGCGGCCGAAGGAGTGGGGGATGAGTACGAGGCTCGGAATTCTGTCAGCGGTGGTCTTGCTGGCACTGATGGTGGTATCGGTCGGAACTGCAGCATCGCCGAGCGAGATCTATGCGGACTATGCGGACAATGCTCGGCTCGACCGGACGTACAGCGACAGCGACCTGCGGAATGCGCTGAACAATGCTGCGGTCCAGGGCTACGGCAAGCCGACGGTCACGCCGGGTATGCGCGGCGAGATCGAGGAGCAGCTCGGCACCGAAGACGTCGCCGCAGTTGGGCGCACGGGCGGAACCTTGCCTTTCACCGGCGTCGACCTGGCGCTGCTGACCCTCGGAGCGGGTTTCCTGCTCTTGCTCGGTCTCGGGTTCAGGCGGCTCGGGCGCGTGCGGGCATAGAGCGGCTGGACTAGGGCTCCGACCCAAACACGCACATGGTTCAGCTCCTCGATTCCGCGTCGACTTTCGACGCGATCCACGACCTCGCTCCGCGCCTCGAGCGTCGGCCGTTCCGGCTCGGCCTCGGCGCCGGGTTGCGGTGGCGACTCGGCCGCATCGCGGTCGACGTCGCCATGCTCGCGCTCGCGGGCGCGGCGACCGCGATCGGGGCGGACGCGGCCGGCGTCGCCCGCATCTCCGCAGGGTGGACGTTCGCGTACTCGGCTCTCGTCGTCCTGCTCCTGGCGACTCGGGGCCTCCACGGCCCGACGTTCGGGATGCGCACGATCGACGACCTGCGCAAGATCGTCGGGGCGACGGGACTCGCAGCGATCTCGCTGCTCGCGCTGGCCGCCACGGTCGGTGGCTCCGGGAACGATGTCGACCAGACGCTCAGGCTCTGGCTCTTTGCGACGGCATACGTCGGCGCGGGTCGCGTCGCGCTCAACTGGTCGCAGCGCCGAGCCCGCCTGGCGGGCGAGGGCCTGCGCCCGACGCTGATCGTCGGAGCCGGCCGCGTCGGCCGGCTGATGGCGGCGCGCCTCCTCGACAAGCCCCAGCTCGGCCTGACGCCGATCGGCTTCCTCGACAAGGATCCGCTCAGCGACGACGGCGCGGAGGTCGTGCTGCCCGTCCTCGGCGCCAGCTGGGACCTGGCGCAGGTCGTCCGCGAGCACGCTGTCGAGCAGGTGATCATCACCTTCTCGACCGCGCCGAACGACGTGCTGTTGCGGCTCGTGCGCCGCTGCGAGGAGCTCGGCGTCGCGGTGGCGGTCGTGCCGCGGCTGTATGAGCAGACGACCACGCGGCTGAGCGTCGACCACATCGGCGGCCTCCCGCTCGTCTCGGCCCGTCCGTCGGACCCCCGCGGCCTGCACTACGTCGTCAAGTACACGCTCGACCGGATCGTCAGCGCTGCGCTCGTGCTCGTGCTGGCGCCCCTCCTCGCCGGTCTCGCGGTCGCGACGTACCTTTCGCTCGGCCGCCCGATCTTCTTCCGCCAGCGCCGCGTCGGCCGCGACGGCGTCCAGTTCGACATGCTCAAGTTCCGCACGATGCGCGACGCCGGCGAGCTCGAGTCGTTCGAGCCGGCGGTGGGAATGGCGCCAGGCGGGATCGAGGGCGCCGACCGGCGCTCGGACGTGGGCCGCTTTCTGCGCAAGGCGTCGCTCGACGAGCTGCCCCAGCTCTTCAACGTGCTCTTCGGGCACATGAGCCTCGTCGGTCCCCGGCCCGAGCGCCCCGAGTACGTCGCGCAGTTCGACTCCAGCGTCTATCGCTACGGCGATCGCCACCGCGTCAAGTCGGGGATCACCGGCTGGGCGCAGGCGAACGGGCTGCGCGGGAACACGTCTCTGGCCGACCGCGTCGAGTGGGACAACCACTACATCGAGAACTTCTCGCTCTGGCTCGACGTCAAGATCCTGCTCCTGACCGTCGCAGCGGTCTTCGCCTCCTTCAAGTCGGTCGAGTAGCACCCGGAGAAGAGCCCCCTGGGTCACGGGGGATGTGTCCGATACGATGGGGGCAGACCTTCGACCCGGAGGGTGGATCAGCTTCCCTCCGGAATCACTGCCGGAAGGAGGGTCGAGAGGTTGTTCGAGCGATTCACAGAACGGGCTCGCCAGGTCGTCGTCCTCGCACAGGACGAGGCCCGCGCCCTCAAGCACAACTACATCGGTACTGAGCACATCCTCCTCGGACTGCTGCGCGAGGAGGAAGGACTTGCGGCCCGGGTGCTCGAGTCGCTCGACATCACCGTGGAAGAGGTGCGCGCACAGGTCGCCCGCATCGTCGGCCAGGGCGACGAGGTGACGACGGGTCAGATCCCGTTCACGCCGCGCGCGAAGAAAGTCCTCGAGCTCGCGCTCCGCGAGGCGCTCTCGCTCGGCCACAACTACATCGGCACCGAGCACATCCTGCTCGGGCTCGTGCGCGAGAACGAGGGCGTCGCCGCGCGGATCCTGCTCGACTTCGACGCCGACGCCGAGAAGATCCGGAACGAGATCATCCGCATGCTCTCCGGCCCCGGCCGGCGCCAGCAGGGCTCCGGCGGCGGTTCAGGAGAGAAGGCGAAGAGCTCGAAGCTGCTCGACCAGTTCGGGCGCAACCTGACCAAGGCCGCGACGGACGGCAAGCTCGATCCGGTCGTCGGCCGCCAGAACGAGATCGAGCGCGTGATGCAGATCCTCTCGCGCCGGCAGAAGAACAATCCCGTCCTGATCGGCGAGCCGGGCGTCGGCAAGACCGCCGTCGTCGAGGGCCTCGCCAACCGGATCTCGACGAACCAGGTCCCCGAGCTGCTGAAGAACAAGCAGATCTACACGCTCGACCTGGCCGCCCTCGTCGCCGGCTCCAAGTACCGCGGCGAGTTCGAGGAGCGGCTCAAGAAGGTGATGAAGGAGATCATGCAGCGGGGCGACATCATCCTCTTCATCGACGAGCTCCATAACCTCGTCGGCGCCGGCGCGGCCGAGGGCGCGATCGACGCGGCCTCGATCCTGAAGCCGGCACTCGCCCGCGGCGAGCTGCAGACGATCGGCGCGACGACCCTCGACGAGTACCGCAAGTACCTCGAGCGCGACGCCGCCCTCGAGCGGCGCTTCCAGCAGGTGCGGGTCGAGGAGCCGACGATCGACGACACCGTGCAGATCCTGCGCGGCCTTCGCGATCGCTACGAGGCCCACCACCGCTGCCAGATCTCGGACGACGCCCTCCGCGCCGCGGCCGTGCTGGCCGACCGCTACATCCAGGACCGCCACCTGCCGGACAAGGCGATCGACCTGATCGACGAGGCCGGCTCGCGCCTCCGGATCAAGACGATGACCGCGCCGCCGCGCTACCGCGAGCTCGAGGACGAGATCGAGCGCGTGCGCACGGACAAGGAGAACGCGATCGAGTCGCAGGAGTTCGAGAAGGCCGCGTCGCTGCGCGACAAGGAGCGCAAGCTGACGCAGAAGAAGAAGGAGCTCGAGGAGAACTGGCGCTCGGAGGAGTCCGAGGAGCAGCCCGTGGTCGGCGAGGACGAGATCGCGGACATCGTCTCCATGTGGACGGGGATCCCGGTCTTCAAGCTCACCGAGGCCGAGTCGCAGAAGCTGATCCGGATGGAGGACGAGCTGCACAAGCGCGTGATCGGCCAGCACCAGGCGATCGTCGCCGCCTCCAAGGCGATCCGCCGCGCCCGCGCGGGGATCAAGGATCCGAAGCGGCCGACCGGCTCGTTCATCTTCCTCGGCCCGTCGGGTGTCGGCAAGACCGAGCTCGCTCGCACGCTCGCCGAGTTCCTCTTCGGCGACGAGGACGCGATGATCCAGGTCGACATGTCGGAGTACATGGAGAAGCACTCCGTGTCCCGGCTCGTCGGCTCGCCGCCCGGCTACGTCGGCTACGACGAGGGCGGCCAGCTGACGGAGGCCGTCCGCCGCAAGCCCTACTCGGTGCTCCTGCTCGACGAGATCGAGAAGGCTCACCCTGACGTCTTCAACATCCTGCTCCAGATCCTGGAGGAGGGGAAGCTGACCGACTCGCAGGGCCGCAAGGTCGACTTCCGGAACGCGATCGTGATCATGACGTCGAACATCGGCGCCGGCCAGATCGCGAAGAACCAGACGCTCGGCTTCTCGATCGGCGACGAGCACGGGCTCAGCTACGACGAGATGAAGGGGCGCGTCACCGGCGAGCTGAAGAAGGTCTTCCGGCCCGAGCTCCTGAACCGGATCGACGAGATCATCGTCTTCCACAAGCTCGAGAAGGAAGAGATCCTGACGATCGTCGACCTGCAGCTGAAGCGGCTGCGGGAGCAGATGGCGACGTACGAGGTCGCGATCGAGCTGACCGACGCCGCGAAGGAGCGTCCTCGTCGAGCAGGGCTTCGACCCGGCGATGGGCGCACGGCCGCTGCGCCGGGCGATCCAGCGCTTCATCGAGGATCCGCTCGCCGACTTCGTCCTCGGCCGTGAGCTCAACGCGGGCGCGACGATTCTCGTCGACAAGAAGGACGAGCTCACCGGCGAGGAAGGCGAGTCGCTCGTCGACATCAGGATCGTCGAGGGCGAGCCGCAGGCCGAGAAGGTGACGGTCCCGCCCGACGAGGAGCCGGCGGAGCCCGAAGAGGCCCCGGCCGAAGAGGAGTAGCCGTCGAGAGGCCGCCGTGAGGCGGCCTCTCTCGTTCGGGCGACCGGTGTCCGACTTGCGTCAGACTCGTGTCGACACCCGTGCCAGACTCTGACACCGCCTGGTCGCGGCCCCGCGACTAAGTCGACACCGTCTCGAGACGAACTCGGCACATCCCCGTCCGCCGGGCTGGCTAGCCTCGACCCGATGGCCAAGGCAGCAGTCAACTACGCGTGCACCGAGTGCGGCTACTCCGCCGGCCGCTGGTTCGGGAAGTGCCCCGGCTGCAACGCCTTCGGCTCGCTCGTCGAGGAGACACCCGCCGCGTTGAAGTCGACGGCGGCCGCCAAGCCGCTGCTGCGCCTCGTCGACGTCAATGCCGAGGAGGCGAAGCGCATCTCGACCGGCGTCCCCGAGCTCGACCGCGTCCTCGGTGGCGGGCTCGTACCTGCCAGCCTCGTTCTCGTCGGCGGCGAGCCGGGTGTCGGCAAGTCGACGCTTCTCCTCAGCGCCCTCGGCGCGATCTCGAGCGCGGGCCGTCGCGCCCTCCTCGTCACCGGCGAGGAGTCGACCGCGCAGGTGAAGCTCCGCGCCGCCCGCCTCGGCGGCACCGAGAACGTCGAGATCCTCGCCGAGACGGAGCTCGACGCCGTGTGCGCCACGCTCGAGCGGGAACGTCCCGACGTCTGCGTGATCGACTCGATCCAGACCCTGTACGCGGCCGATATGAGCTCGGCGCCCGGATCGGTCGGCCAGGTGCGCGAAGCCGCCGGACGCCTGCTCCGCGTCGCCAAGGAGCAGAACGTCGCCACGATCCTCGTCGGCCACGTGACGAAGGACGGCGCCGTCGCCGGCCCGCGCGTGCTCGAGCACCTCGTCGACTGCGTGCTCCAGTTCGAGGGCGACCGCTACCACGCCCACCGAGTCCTCCGCGCGACCAAGAACCGCTTCGGCTCGACGAACGAGCTCGGTGTCTTCGAGATGACAGGCGAGGGGCTGATCGGCGTTCCCGATCCCTCCGAGCTCTTCGGCAAGACGCTCCCCGGCGAGGTCGGGGCCGCCGTCGCCTGTGTGCTCGAGGGAACGCGTCCGATCCTGCTCGAGATTCAGGCGCTCGTCGCTCCCACCGACCTGGCGATGCCGCGGCGCGTCGGCACCGGCGTCGACCCGAAGCGGCTCGCGATGATCGTCGCCGTGCTCGCGCGACATGCCGGTGTCCCGCTCGGGACGGCCGACGTCTTCGTCAACGTCGCCGGCGGCCTTCGCATCGACGAGCCGGGCGCCGACCTCGCGATCGCGCTCGCGATCGCATCCGCTCAGCGCAACGCCCCGGTGCGAGAGGGGATCGCCGTCTTCGGCGAGATCGGCCTTACCGGCCGGCTCCGAACCGCCGCTCAGTCGGAGCGCCGGCTCGAGGAGTGCGTCAAGCTCGGCATCGTTGCGGCCATCGCCCCCGAAGGAACGCAAAGCCGCTCGAAGATCAGACTCTCCGGCTCGGGCACGCTCCGGGACGCTCTCCGCGCCGGGCTCGAGAGCCGGGAAGAAAACCCCCGCAAATAGGGATAATCGCCGAAAACAAGGCGTTTTCCAGGGATTTCTGCTAGACTGGCCTTCTTCAGCCGGTGAGCTCTCGAGCCCGCCGGCTTCTTCACGGTACAGACGATTTAGGGGAGGCTGGCTTGTTCGACGTTGGCGACAAGGTGGTGTATCCGCACCACGGCGCAGGCACGGTCGTGAAAAAGGAGAAGCGCGAGGTTCTGGGGCAGACGCGCGAGTACCTCACGATTCAGATCCTGCACAACGACATGACGGTGAACGTTCCCGTCGAGAATGCGGAGCAGGTCGGGCTGCGGACTGTGATCGACGAGGACCTGGTCAACACCGTCGTCAAGGCTCTCACCGCAGGTGAGTCGGAGATGCCGAAGAACTGGAACCGCCGCTTCAAGCACAACCGCGACAAGATGAAGACCGGCGACATCTTCGAGCTCGCCGAGGTCGTCAAGAACCTCTCCCTGCGCGATCACGAAAAGGGCCTCTCGACCGGCGAGAAGCAGATGTTCGTGAAGGCGAAGAAGATCCTCGCCTCCGAGCTGATGTACGCCAAGGCCGTCGACGAGGAAGAGGCTGCCGAGTGGCTCGAGGGCGTCCTCTCCGGGAACGGCGAGAAGCCCAAGAAGAAGAGCAAGGCGAAGGCCGCCGCGGCCACCGCGTAGCTCGAGGCATGAGCGTCTGGGCCCTCCTCGTCGCCGCGGGGACGGGAGTGCGGCTGGGGGAGGAGCGGCCCAAGGCGTTCGTCGGTCTCGGTGAGCTCCCGTTGCTCGCCGAGCCGCTGCGCCGCCTGGACGAGTCGGACTGGATCGACGCGATCGTCGTCGCGGTGCCGGCGGGCTGGGAGGAGCCGGCGATCCTCCTCGCCGAAGAGCTCTCGGCCACCAAGGTCGTCGCCGTCGTGACCGGCGGGGCCACAAGAGCAGAGTCCGTCCGCGTCGCGCTCGCCGAGGTTCCCGACGACGCGGTCGTCGTCCTCGTCCACGATGCTGCGCGCCCGCTCGTCACCGACGCCGTGATCGAGCGCGTGCTCGCGCCGCTCGCCGAGGGTTGGGACGGCGTCGTGCCGGGCCTTGCCCTCGCCGACACCGTCAAGTCGGTCGAGGGCGATCGCATCACCGCAACGGTCGCCCGTGAGAAGCTCGTCGCCGTGCAAACGCCCCAGGCATTCGAGGCCTCGACTTTGCGGAGTGCCTACGCCGGCGATCTCGCGGGCGCCACCGACTGCGCCTCGCTCGTGGAAGCACGCGGTGGCCGGGTCAAATGGGTCGAAGGCGATCCACGGCTGCTGAAGGTGACGACGCTGCGCCGATCTGGAGCTCGTCGCGTCATGGCTCTGAAAGCCGTCGTCTTCGACGTCGGCGAGACGCTGGTCGACGAGAGCGGCATGTGGGAGCGCGCAGCCGACGTCGCCGGAGTGCCGCGTTTCACGCTGATGGGCGTGCTCGGCGGGCTCGCGGCGCGTGGCGAGCACCACAACCGCGCGTGGGAGCTGCTCGGCGTCGAGCACCCCGCCTCCACCTGGGAAGCAGAGGACTTCTACCCGGACGCGCTCCCCTGCCTGGAGCGACTTCGCGACGGCGGCTTCCTCGTCGGCGCCGTCGGCAACACTCCCGCGGCGACCGAAGCCTTGCTCGCGCCGCATGTGCAACTGAGCGGCTCGTCCGCCCGCTGGGGGATCGAGAAGCCAGCGCGCGAGTTCTTCGAGCGGATCGTCGACGAGAGCGGGTTCCGAGCCCAGGAGATCGCGTACGTCGGCGACCGGGTCGACAACGACGTCGAGCCCGCGCTCGCCGCCGGGATGGTCGCCGTCCACATTCGCCGCGGCCCGTGGGGGCATCTCCACGAGCCGCCGCCTGAAGCGCTGTCCGTCGGCTCCCTCGCCGAGCTGCCGGAGGCGCTTCGTGTCTGAGCTTCGGGTCGGGATCGGCGTCGACGCCCATGCGTTCGAGGACGGTGTCCGGCTCGTGCTCGGCGGCGTCGGGATCGACCATCCGCGCGGGCTCGCGGGCCACTCCGACGGCGACGTGATCGCTCACGCGCTGATCGACGCGGTTCTCGGCGCCGCGGGCCTCGGTGACATCGGCTCGCTCTTTCCGTCGGGCGATCCCCGCTGGCATGGAGCGGACTCGTTGCATCTCCTGCGCGACGCGTACTCGCACGTGCGCCGGGCCGGGTTCGCGCTCGTCAACGCCGACTGCATTCTCGTCGGGCGAGGAGCCGCGGATCGCCGGCCACCGGGAGGAGATGCGCCATCGGCTTGCAGGCGCGCTCGGCGTCGAGCCGGAGCGTGTGAACGTCCGGGCGACGACGACCGACCGGCTCGGCTTCACCGGGCGCGGCGACGGTCTCGCGGCCGAGGCGGTGGCGCTGCTGGAGCGCGTCTGACCCTCGTCTCCTATGCCGAGCGGCCCGATCTGCTCGCGCGCCGCGACGAGCTCGGAGCCGCCTGGGACGAGTTCATGTACCACGACGGGGTCGCGAACGTCTACTGGAATCGCCAGTACGAGGAGTTTCCCGACCTGCAGTTGTTTCTCCTCGACGAGGACGACCGGCTCCTTGCCGAGTCGAACGCGGTCGTGATCCCGTTCGGCCCGGACGAGTTGCCGGACGACGGTTGGGACGCCGCGCTGGAGCAGGCGTTCGCAGGCGGGCCGGCGACGGCCGTCTCGGCGATCGCGATCACGATCGGGGTCGAGCAGCGCGGCAAAGGTCTCAGCCGGACAATGCTGGACGGGATGCGGAAGGCAGTCGCGGCGCGAGGGCTCGACGATCTGGTCGCCCCGGTCCGCCCGAGCCAGAAGCATCTCTACCCGCTGGCGCCGATCGAGCGCTACGTCGAGTGGCGCCGCGACGACGGCAAGCTCTTCGACGCCTGGCTGCGGACGCACGAGCAGGCCGGCGCCGACCTGATCGGGGTCGCGCCGGCATCGATGCGGATCTCAGGCTCCGTCGCCGAGTGGGAGGACTGGACGAAGCTCGCGTTCCCCGAGAGCGGCAGCTACGTCGTTCCGGGCGCGCTCGTCCCGGTCGAGATCGACCGCGAGCGCGACGAGGGCGTCTACGTGGAGCCGAACGTCTGGATGCACCACCGCGTCTAGCCCGGGAGCCGCACGAGCTCACCGGCCTGCTCGACCAGGCCGTCGCGCAGGAGGGAGTCCACAGCCTCCCGGTCGAGCTCGCCGACCGGCCGCGCCTCGGCCGCGACGAGGCGCAGGAGCGCAGCCCGGCGCTGGCGGAACGACCCCTCGAAGCGCGACTGCTTCCGCGCCGGCTCGTACCGGCGTCCCCGCGACGGGCACGTTGCGGCCAGCGGGCAGGCCCCGCAGCGCGGCACGCGCGCGAGGCAGACGGTCGCGCCGAGGTCGAACAGCGCCTGCAGCGCCTCCGGCCGAAACGCGTGGCCGGTGCGCTCTTGGATCCGGGCGACGTTGGTGTCGACCGGCAGAATCTGCTCACCGTACGCCTGGTTCCGGATCGCGGCCGCGGTGTACGGCCCGACTCCGGGCAGCGAGGTGAGGTCGTCCGGCCAGCCCTCCGCTGCAATCGATTGCGCGGCACGGTGCAGGGTGACGGCGCGCCGGTTGTAGCCGAGCCCCTGCCATTCCCTGATCACGTCGGCGGGGGAGGCGTCTGCGAGCGCAGCGGGTGTCGGCCAGCGCTCGAGCCACGCAAGCCAGCGCGGGATCACGCGCTCGACCTGGGTCTGCTGCAGCATCACCTCGCTGACGAGGATCGCGTACGGGTCGCGCGTCTCCCGCCAAGGAAGGTCGCGGCCGTTCTCGGCAAACCAGGCCTGCAGGAGGTTGTCCAAGGTGCGAGCCTAGACGGCGAGGAAGCCGGAGCGATCGCTGGACGATCGCCCGGCTCCCTCGTCCGCGGCGGGCTAGAAGTCCGTCGAGCTCGATCCGTCTGAGGATGCTGTGAAGCGCGGTTCTCCTCTCATGGACGTCTCATCGGCCGGCCGTAGGTTTCGCTCACCAGGCAGTTGTGGAAAAGGAGAAACCATGAAGACACGACGGATGAAGATCGCCGCGGCTGTGGCGCTACTGACGGCCTTCGCCCTCGTCGGGGCCGCGTTCGCCGGAGCAGGCGGCGTCTTCGACAATGAGGAATCGCTCCAGGGCAACGAGCGTACGCAGGCAGAAGCCGCGGCGCTGAAGGCGACCGGCGGCGGCACGGTCAACTCGACTGAACGCGACTCCGAGAACGGCGCGGTCTACGAGGTCGAGGTGACGAAGCGTGACGGCTCGACCGTCGACGTCCGGCTCGACGGCTCGTACGGCGTCGTCGTGATCGACTCGGACTCGGAGGAGGCCGACGAAGGGAACGGCGAAGAGCAGGCCGACAAGGACGACGGCGAGGAATCGCTCAAGGGCAACGAGCGTACGCAGGCAGAGGCTGCGGCGCTGAAGGCGGCCGGCGGCGGTACCGTCAAGGGATCCGAGCGCGTCTCCGAGGAGGGCGGGGTGACGTTCAAGGTCGACGTGACGAAGCCCGACGGCTCCACCGTGGATGTCGAGCTTGACGCCTCGTTCGGCGTCGTCGCGACCGACTCGGACTCGGAGCCCGACGACGAGGGCGGCGAGGAGTAGAAGGACGTCCGTTTCGAAGCGGGCGACCGTAGACTCAATGGGTGTCTACGAGAGTCCGTTTCGCGCCGAGCCCGACCGGCTCGCTGCACCTCGGTAGCGCCCTCTCCGCGGTCGCCAATCGGCGCCGTGGAGAGTGGTTGCTGCTGCGGATCGACGACACCGACCGCTCCCGCGAGGTCGAGGGCGCGGTCGAGGCGATCCTCGCCGACCTCGAGTGGCTGGGGCTACCGTGGAACGAGGGCCCGGCCCGGCAGAGCGAGCGCGTCGAGCGTCACCGCGAAGCGGCGCTGAACGTCGGAGCGCCCGACGAGGACGGCTCGATTCGCTTCGGCCGCACGACCCTGCTCCGTCCCGACGGCTCCCCCACCTACCACCTCGCGAGCGTCGTCGACGACCACGACTTCGAGATCACGCACGTCGTCCGCGGCGCCGACCATCGCTCCAATACCGAGCTCCAGCGCGAGCTCTCACGCGCACTTGGGTTCGAGCCACCCGAGTACGTCCACCACGGCCTGCTGCTCGGTCCGGACGGCAAGAAGCTGTCGAAGCGAGAGGGTGCGCCGACACTGGCGCACTACCGCGAGGCCGGAGTGCCGGCGGAGGCGCTGCGCGCGTACCTCGAGGAGCTCGGCGAGCCGTCCCACGACGTCCACCTCGACGAGCCTCGGATCCGGCGCCTCGCGATCGACGCGATCGGGGCGCTTTCGGATGAGGAGTTGGCCGCGCGCGCGGGCGCGCCCCCGCAGCTTGCCCGTGCGCTCCGCGGTGCCCGCGATCTCGTCGAAGCTCGCGCGATGGCCGCGGCGATCCTCGAGCCGCAGCCGGTGACGCTGCCGGAGGAGGCGCGACCGACGCTTGCGCGGTTCGCCGAGCTACGGGCGAGCGGGCTCGAGGGCAAGGAGATCGTCCGCGAGCTGAAGGCGGTGGGCGGGGATTTGAAGGCGCTGCGGCTCGCGCTCACTGGCTCGGAGCGTGGGCCGGAGCTCTGGGCGGTGATCGCCGCGCTCCCCCAGGACGAGGCGCTGAGGCGGGTCGATGCGGCTCTATAGCACCCTCGCCCGCGATCTCGTCGAGCTGCCGGAGCCACCCGGGCCGATCGGCATGTACGTCTGCGGGCCAACCGTGTACGCCCGCGCGCACATCGGCAACGCCCGCCCGTTCGTGATCGCCTGCTGGTACAAGCGCTGGCTGCGGGAGCGGGGCTACGAGGTGACGCTCGTCCACAACATCACCGACGTCAACGACAAGATCTACGAAGCGGCTCCGGGGGCGAGCGCCGAGCGGGCGCGCCAGGCGACGGAGTGGTACCTCGAGGACACCGGCCGCTTCGGCCTCGACGAGGTCGACCACTGGCCGAAGGTGACGGAGTCGATGGAAGGGATCGTCGCGTTCATCGCCGACCTGATCGAGCGCGGCTACGCCTACGAGGTCGAGGGTGACGTCTACTTTCGCGTCTCGCGCTGGGCCGAGTACGGCCGGCTGTCGGGCCAGAAGCCGGATCAGGTCGAGGAGCAGGAGCCGAACGCGCGCAAGGAGGATCCGCGCGACTTCGCGCTCTGGAAGGCGAACAAGCCGGACGAGGACACGTCCTGGCCGTCGCCGTGGGGCGAGGGCCGGCCGGGCTGGCACATCGAGTGCTCGGCGATGGCGGCGGACCTGCTCGGGCCCGTGTTCGAGATCCACGGCGGCGGCCTCGATCTCGTCTTCCCCCACCACGAGAACGAGCTGGCGCAATCGCGCGCCCGCGGCTACGAGTTCGCCAAGGTCTGGATGCACAACGGGATGCTCCGCTTCACCGGCGAGAAGATGTCCAAGTCGGTCGGGAACGTCGAGACGATCGCGGAGGTGCTCGACCGCTGGGGTCGCGAGACGGTGCTGCTGTTCTTTCTCACCGCCCACTGGCGCAGCCCGATCGACTTCTCCGACGAGAGAATGACCGACGCGCAGGCCCGGGCCGAGGGGTTGCGCGAGGTCTTCCGGAATCCGTCCGAGCCCGCTGCACCGGACTCCTGGCAGCGCTTTCGAGCCGTGCTCGACGACGACTTCTCGACCCCGGCTGCGCTTGCGCTGATGCACGAGTGGCGCGACCACGAGCTGCTGCGCCGCGCGCTCGAGATCTTCGGCCTGGCGACGCTCGCCGATCAGGACGAGGCGCCCGAAACCGTGCATGAGCTGGCCCGGAGCCGCCAAGAGGCCCGCGCCGCCAGGGACTTCGCCGGGGCCGACGCGCTTCGCGACCGGATCGAGGAGGCCGGCTGGGTGGTGCGTGACGACGCCGATGGCTACCGGCTCGTTCCCAGGCAGTGACCCGGGAACAGGTCTACGGCCGCCGGCCGGTGCGCGAGGCGCTGCGAGGGCGGCGCGAGGTGCTCGAGCTCTGGGCGACCGAGCGCGCCCTCGCCGCCGAATCGTGGCTCGAGGAGGGCCCGCGCGTCCAGATCAAGCCGGACCGGGAGATCGGCGAGGCCGCCGGCACACGCGACCATCAGGGTGTCCTCGCGTGGACGGAGCCGTATCGGTACGCCGATGCCCACGAGCTCGCGGCGGCCGAGCGGCCGCTGCTCGCCTGCCTCGACCAGGTCACGGATCCCCGGAACCTCGGCGCCGTGATCCGGAGCGCTGAGGGCGCCGGCGCGACCGGCGTCGTCGTCCCCGCCCACGGCTCCGCGATGGTCACCGCCGCCGTCGCGCGGGCATCCGCAGGTGCGGTCGAGCATCTCCCGGTCGCGGTGGTCCCGAACCTCGCGCGCTACCTGAACGAGATCAAGCGCGGCGACCTCTGGATCTACGCTGCCGCCGCGGACGCCGAGCAGGACCTGTGGCAGGCCGACCTCACCGGCGGTCTCGCGCTCGTGTTCGGCGCCGAGGGGAAGGGTGTGCGCCCGCTCGTCCGGCGCGCCTGCGACGCGACGATCTCGATCCCGCTCTCGGGCCGGGTCGAGTCGCTTAACGTCAGCGTCGCCGCTGCGCTGTTCCTCTACGAAGCGGCGCGGCGGCGACGTGGCTGAGCCGACGCTCTACCTCTTCGACGGCCACAACCTTCTCCACGCCGGGGAGTACGCCGACCAGCGCGAGCTGACCGACACGCTCGCCTCCTTCGTGGCGATGCGCGGTGCGCGTGGCTTCCTCGTCTGGGACGGTGTCGGCGTCGAGGCGGAGGTGGGGCCGCTGTCCGTCCGCTTCGCCCCGCACGCAGACGCGGTGCTCGAGCGGCTAGCCGCCGAGCACCGGGAGACCGAGATCGTCTGCCTCGTCTCGTCCGACTTCGCCGTGCGCGGCACCTCCGGCCAGGAGGTGCAGAAGCGCTCGTCCCGCGCGTTCCTGGCCGACCTGCAGCAACCACGGCACCGGGAACCACACGGCTCGCGCCTGCGCGATTCCCTAGACGACGAGACGCGCGAGCGGCTCGAGCGTCTGCGCCGGGGCGACGGCTGAAGCGAACATACGTTCCTAACAGAATCGATCTATTGCAATCTGCTTGTAACTTGCGCGCAAGCTTGCTATCTTCTCCCTCAACCTAAGGGTGAGAGTTGAGTGTCCGGCATGGCGGACACGGCCGCTCTTTCCCGCCCAATCCAGGGAGAACGCGAATGTCCGCTCAGACCGCCGTCGCAACGAAGTCGGCCCAGAAGGCTCAACGAGAGCTTGAGGATCTGCAGCTGGTGATGAAGGCGCGGAACGGCAGCACGGCTGCGCTCGACACGTTGATGCGCCGCTACAACGGCTTCGTCAGGCTGAAAGCGAGCTCGTACTTCCTCGCGGGAGGCGACTCGGAGGATCTGATCCAGGAGGGCCTGGTCGGGCTGTACAAGGCGGTCCGCGACTTTCGCGCTGACAAGGAGACGTCCTTTCGCAGCTTCGCCGAACTCTGCGTGACGCGGCAGATCATCACCGCGATCAAGACGGCGACGCGGTTCAAGCACCAGCCGCTGAACCAGTACATCTCGTTCAGCCACACGCCGGCCGGACAGGACAACGACGGCGAGTGCACGCTCGGCGACGCGCTCCCCGGCCCCACGACCAACGACCCTGCGGTCTGCGTGATCTCGACGGAGGAGCTCCAGAGCCTCGTCTTCACGCTCGGCACCGGCCTCTCGCCGCTCGAGGCGGACGCGCTCCGCTGCTACCTCGAAGGCCTCTCCTACGAGGACATGGCCGACGAGCTCGGCTGCGACTGCAAGACGATCGACAACGCGCTCCAGCGGGTCAAGCGCAAGATCCTGGCGCACCAGAAGACACGTGAGGTCCTGAACTAGCGGGAGTACCATGTCCGGCGTCCCGGGCCGGAGTAGCTCAGCTGGTAGAGCAACTGATTTGTAATCAGTAGGCCGTGGGTTCGAGTCCCTCCTCCGGCTCCACGAACGAGTGAAGCCCCGCCCCCTTCCATTGCCAGGGGGCGGGGCTTCGCAGTTGCGGTGCGACGAACTAGGCCGCGGCGGGAGCGGGAGCGGCCTCGGGGGCCGGCTCGTGCTCGAGGCGGGGCAGCCAGCCGAGCCACGTCGGCAGGTACCAGTTCTTGTCGCCGAGCAGCTTCATCGTCGCGGGGAGGAGCACCGCGCGGATGAGGGTGGCGTCGATCAGGACGGCGGCCGCCAGGCCGACGCCCATCTCCTTCATGTCGATCACCGGCAGGACGGCGAAGACCAGGAACGTGCCGACCATGACCGTGGCCGCGCTGGTGACGACGCCTGCGGTGCTCTTGATCCCGTGCGCGACTGCTTCCTCGTTCGAGAGGCCGCGGTCATACGCCTCACGGACACGGCTCAGGATGAACACGTGGTAGTCCATTGAGAGCCCGAACAGGATCACGAACAGGAACATCGGCAGCCAGGGAGTGATGCCGCCGTTCGACTGGAAGTCGAGCAGGCTCTCGCCCCAGCCCCACTGGAAGAGGGCAACGAGGACTCCGTAGGCAGCGCCGACGGAGAGCAGGTTGAGGACGATCGCCTTGATCGCCACGACCACGGAGCGGAACGAGGCGAGCATGATCAGGAACGCGAACAGGAGGACGAAGCCGAAGACGAGCGGTGCCGACGTCTTCATCTTGTCTTCCCAGTCCTTGTCCAGGGCGGTCGTGCCACCGACGGCATACTCGACGCCGGCGACCTTGCCGATCGTGTTCGGGACCACGTCCTCGCGCAGGGTTGCGAGCGCGGCCTGCGACTTGGCGTCGGTGCCGGAGCCGGCGAGGGTGATGTCGACGGTCGCGACGGTGTGGTCGCGGCTCGCCTCGACCTCGATCGGGCCCTTCAGCTGGCCGGTCGCGAGCGCCTCCTTCTTCAGGGCGACGATCGCGTCCTGAACCTCGGGGGCACGGACATCGTCTGCCTTGATCGCGACCACGGCCGGGTCGTTGCCGCCCGGGAACGCGTCGTCGAGGCGCTTCATCGGCTCGATCTCGGGGATCGAGATGTCGTCGAGACCGGTCGTGGTCGTGTTCAGCGAGAACGCCGGCACGGTGAGCGCGATCAGGACTGCGCCTGCAGCGATGGCCGAGACGACCGGGCGCCGCAGGACGCGGTCGAGGATGGCGCCCCAGAAGCGGCTCTCGCCGTTCTTGCTCCGGAGCCGGTGGACGAACGGGATGCGGCCCTTCTCGACCTTGTCGCCGAGCCTGCCGAGCAGCGCCGGAAGCACCGTCAGCGAGCCGATCATCGCGACCGCGACGACCATCATCGTCCCGATCGAGAAGGACATGAACGACTTGTCGCCGGAGAGGAACATGCCGGCCATTGCGATCAAGACGGTGATGCCCGAGACGAGGACGGCGCGGCCTGAGGTGGCTGCGGCGGCCTCGAGGGCGGCGTGCTCGCTGCGTCCTGCGGCCCGCTCCTCACGCTCGCGGCGGAGGTAGAAGAGCGAGTAGTCGATTCCGACCGCCAGGCCGATCAGGAGGATCACCTCGGCGATCTGCTCGTCGACCGGGACGATCTGGCTGGGCAGCGCGATCAGGGCCGTCGTGGCCATGACCGCGGTGATCGCGAGCAGGACCGGGATCAGCGCCGCAACGGCGGAGCCGAACACGAAGAGGAGAATCACGAGCGTCAGCGGCAGCGCGATCATGCCGGCCGTCTTGAGCATGCCGGTGAACGCCTCGTCGACTGCCTTGCCGGTGCTGGCGCTGCCGAGCTCCTCGATGTCGAGAGCGGGATGCTTGGCGGCGGTCTTGTCGACGCCGGCGACGATCGTGTCGATGTAGGCGATCGTCTCGTCGTAGTCGCCCTTGGGGCTGAACTGGACCATCGCCGCATGGCGGTCGTCCGAGATCAGGTCGCCGCGGCCCGGTTCGAGCGGGGAGTCGAGCTTCCGCACCTTCGGGAACGCGTCCAGGGTCTTGACGACATCGGCGATCGCGGCCTTGAAGGCCGGATCGTCGGCGGTCAGGGTCTTGGACTGGATCAGGACGATCTCGCTCTGCTCGTCGGGCGACTGCGGGAAGCCCGCCTCGACGATCTTGTTTGCGGTGGCGGCCTCGCCGACTGCGAGGTCGTCCTGCTCGAGGTACTTGGTGCCGACTGCGCCGCCGATGACGACGGACGCAACGACGAAGGCGAGCCAGCCGAAGACGGCGGTCTTCCAGTGGTTCGCGCTCCACCGGCCCATTCGGGCGGCGACGTTGTTGCTGCGCTTCAGGGGTGACATGGCGTTCGGGGTCCTTTCGTTACTGCGTGGGGTGGTGTGCTCAGGCTGCCCGGGCGTGGGCCGGGACGGAATGCGGCGTCCAGGCCTCTGGCGGTGCGGGCAGCCGCACCGGCTCGACCGCCGGTGCCTGCAGCCGGGAGGCGACGAACCAGCCGGCGGCGACGACGAGACCACCTGCGGCCGCGTCGAAGAGGAAGTGGTTGCCCGTGCCGACGATGATCAGCAGCATCAGCGCGGGATACGCGGCACCGACGCGGCGGAGCCACCGCTGCGAGGCGAGCTGCGCGAGTGCGACGCCGACGATCAGCGCGTAGCCGAAGTGAAGGCTCGGCACGGCCGCGATCGGGTTGTAGAAGCTGCCGAGCAGGTCGGAGCTCAGGTCGAGGCCCGTGTTCTTCGTGACCGTGTCGGCGAAGCCCATGTTCGCCAGCCGCGGCGGTGCGGCCGGGTAGAGGACGTAGCCGACGAGCGCCAGCGCCGTGCTGACGATCAGTGTCGAGCGAAGGAACGGAAACGCATGCGGGCGCCGCCTGTGCACCCAGACGAGGACGGCGGCGGTGCCCGCGAAGTGGAGGAGGACGTAGAGGAAGCCGAGGAGCGCCGGGACGCCGGCGACCGAGCTGACCGCATCCTGGACGTCGCGCTCGACGAAGAGATTCAGGCGGCGCTCGAGCGCGACGATGTCGGCCGTGTGTGCGCGAGCAGCCGCCCAGTCCTCGCCGCCGAAGCCGCGGACGAGCTCGTAGGCGCCGTAGAGGGCGGCCAGCGCTGCGATCTCGATCCGGCCGGGGTAGGGCCGGCCGGCAAGTCTGCGGATGCGATCGAAGGACATGGCCGCAGCCTGTCAGCGCACCGGGCGTGGGACGATGCGGCGTGCCAGCGTCTTGAAGTGCGGCTACCCGCACCTTTCCGGGGCGTGGCGCCGTCTAGCCGCGGAGCAGCGCGAGCACGGCGAGGACACGGCGGTGATCCTCGGCCGTCGCCGTCAGGCGGAGCTTCACGAAGATGCTCGTGACGTGCTTCTCGACGGCGCGGAGCGTCACGAAGAGACGTTCCGCGATCGCCTGGTTCGAGCGGCCCTCGGCCATCAGCTCGAGCACCTCGCGCTCGCGCGGGGAGAGATCCGAGAGCGGATCGTCGCGGCGGTGCCTGCCCACGAGCTGGCTGACGACGGCGGGGTCGAGCGCGGAACCACCTTCGGAGACGCGGCGCACGGCTGCGGCGAACTCGTCGAT
Source organism: uncultured Gaiellaceae bacterium (assembly GCA_963789355.1). GTDB lineage: Bacteria > Actinomycetota > Thermoleophilia > Gaiellales > Gaiellaceae > Gaiellasilicea. The sequence continues at coordinate 292,375 of CAWBKK010000005.1, read as the reverse complement.
GTCGGCGACGCGATCCTTGAGCAGGTAGCCGACGCTCTCGGCGCTCTCCGAGAGGAGCTCCATCGCATAGCCGGGCTCGACGTACTGCGAGAGCACGAGCACCCCGGTGTCGGGATGGCGTTCGCGGATCTCCTTGGCCGCGCGAAGCCCCTCGTCGGTCTGAGTCGGCGGCATCCGGATGTCGACGACCGCCACGTCGGGCTTGTGCATCGCGACGTGCCGGAGCAGATCCTCGGCGTTCCCGGACTGCGCGACCACGTCGAAGCCCGCGTCGTCGAGCAGCCGGGCGACGCCTTCACGGAGGAGGATCGAGTCGTCGGCGAGCACGACGCGCACCGGCGTCGCGCCGGGCCGCGCGCGCAGCGCGGGGAACTGGCCGGTCAGGCCGGGCTCGTCGAGCTGGAAGATCCGTTCGGGCTCAGGCAGCTCCGGCAGCGACCAGAGGCCGAGATCGCGGAGGTCGCGGACCGGGGTGAGCGCGGTTGCCGTGGCCTCGGACGTGACGATCTGGCCCCCGTGGCCGGCGTTCGCGATCCGGAAGGCGCGGTGCACGTCGACCCCGACGTAGCCGTCCTCGCCGAGCGAAGCGGTGCCGGTGTGGAGCCCGATGCGCACGCGCACCGGCGCGGGCCAGGGGTGGCCGGCGATCCGGCGCTGGGCGTCGACCGCGGCCTCAGCGGCGGTCTCGGCCTCGGCGAAGGCGGCGAAGAGCTCGTCGCCGCGCGAGTCGACCTCGTGGCCGTCTGCGGATCCGACGGCCTCGCGCAGCAGCCGGCGGAGGTCGGAGAGCACGGGCTGCCAGGCATCGGCGAGCTCGCGGGCGAGCCGCGTCGATCCCTCGACGTCGGCGAAGAGAAAGGTGACCGTTCCGGTCGGGAGCGCGCTCACCCAGGGGAGTCTAGGAGGGTTTGGCGGGATCGCGCCCCAGCGGCCCAGCCGATCTTCCGCCAGGCCCTCCTTGGGAGTAGGGAGCGCGCTCTGGAAAGCGATCTACGCGGCGACGTCCAGGAGCTCGGGGCTGCGCCGGGCGGCGTAGGCGAAGGGATGGTAGAAAGCATCGAGGGCGCGAGAGCGCTCGATCGAGAGCTCGAAGGACGAGTCGCTCGCGAGGTGGAGCACCTCGACGGCGACGCTGTCGTCTTCGGGCGACCACCAGAGGACGACGTCGATTCCGTCGCCGCGGCGGTGGGCCAGATCGATTCTGTGATCGGCGAACATGACTTCCTCCTTGGTTGCGTTCATGGCGCAACACTTCCACCTCAGGGCGGCTGCGCCGATGCGGCAGGCAGGTCTTCGAAGGTGCGGGTTTCCCTACCTCTCGGGATCGGGCGAGCGCGAAAGCGGGCTCCTGCAGGGGTCTTCGCGCGCAGCTAGTCAGTGCCCGGATCCAGGGGGATCTCGGCGACGATCCGAGTGCCGCCGGAGGGCGGGCTCTCGACCTCGAGCGTCCCGTCGAGCGCGGCGACGCGGTCGGAGAGCCCGCGCAGGCCCGAGCCGACGGACGGATCGGCGCCGCCGACGCCGTCGTCGACGACCTCGACCCGGGTGCAGCTCTCGTCGGAGCTGACCCGGACGGTCACGACCGAGGCGCGTGCGTACTTGATCACGTTCGCGAGGGCCTCCGCGATCACGTAGTACGCGGCGGCTTCGACCGCCTGCGGCAGCTCGAGCTCCGGCGTCTCGATCTCGACGGGGATCGAGAGCCGCGAGGCCAGCGCCTCGAGCGCGGCCGCGAGACCGCGGTCGGTGAGAACGGCCGGATGGATGCCGCGCGCGAGCTCGCGGAGCTCGTCGAGCGCGGCGGCGAGCTCGGCGCGCGCCGAGTCGAGCACCGCCTCGGCCGCGGGCGGATCGGTGCCGACCTTGCTCTGGGCGAGGCGGAGCGAGAGCGAGAGGGCGACGAGCCGCTGTTGGGCTCCGTCGTGGAGATTCCGCTCGAGCCGGCGCCTGGCCTCGTCGCCGGCCTTGACGATGCGCGCCCGCGAGGCACGCAGCTCTTCCTCCTGGCGCTTGCGGTGGCTGATGTCCGCGAAGAGCGCCAGGTGGCTGATCACTGCCTCCGACGCGTCCCGGATCGGGGCGGCCGAGATCTCGACGTCGATCAGGCTGCCGTCCTTGCAGAGCCTCTTGCCCTCGACGCCGGTGTACACCTCCCCGGAGCGCACGCGCGCCATCAGCTCCGCGAGCCGCTGCCGCTCCTCAGCGGGGATGTGCCGGAGTGGGCCGCCGACCATCTCCTCCGACGACCAGCCGAACATGCGCTCGGCGGCCGGGTTCCAGAGTGCGATCCGGTCGTCCAGATCGACCTCGAGCACCGCCACCGGCGAGGCCTCGATGGTCGCCCGCAGTCGTTCCTCGCTCGAGCGAAGGTCGTGCTCGCGGCGCTCGCGCTCGGTCACGTCGACGCCGCAGACGAGCGCGCGCTCGCGGCCGCTGATGTCGACGATCGGCGTCGCGGTCCACTCGACGATCCGCTGCTCGCCCTTGCGGGTGACCCAGCGCGAAAGGCGCAGCTGCGGGTCGACCCCGTTGAAGGCGGAGGCGATTCCGATCGCCGCGAAGTAGCGATCCTCCTCGTGGAAGAGCTCGCCGAAGCTCCGGCCGTGCATCTCCTCATCCGACCAGCCCATCACCTCGACGAAGGACTCGTTGACGGCGTCCTCGACGACCCTCGCCGAGTCGTCGACCACCACGAGCAGGCTCGGGGTGATGTCCGCCACCTTGCTGAGGAAGTCGCGCTCGCGGTCGAGCTCGAGCTCGTGCTGCTTGCGCTCGGTGACGTCGAGCCCGCCGCAGATGATGTTGCGGACGTTGCCGGACTCATCGAGGAGAGGCGCCGTCGACCACGCGATCACGATCTCCTCGCCGCGCCGGTTGACGAACGTGTTCTCCCACGTCGCCGCCGGATGCGTGGGCGAGCCCTGAAAGCGGGCGCGCACCTCGTCGCGTTCCCCGGGGGCGATGAAGACGTCCCAGAAGTACTCGAAGCGCACGTCCTCGACGTTGTCGAATCCGCTCGCGCGCTCGCAGGCGGTGTTGAAGTTGACGATTCTGCCTTCGGGATCGAGCGACATCAAGAGCGACGGCGCCGTGTTCACGATCGTCTCGAGGAAGACGAACTGGGCCCGCACCTCGGCCTGAAGCCGCTCGTTCTCGAGCCAGAGCGCCGCCGCTGCGGCGACGGCATCGACGAGCTCGGGCTCGTCCGCGAGCAGCGGATCGTGGATCAGCACCCCGACGAGCTGCCCGTTGCGAACCACGTCGTGACGGACCCGCGGGCCGCCGTCGTCCTGGAACTCGGTCCCGTCCGGGAGGACGAGCTGCTCCCGCTCAGGGAGCCAGTAGACGAGGTCGAGCGAGGGGTCCCGGAGCGAGTGAGCGAGCGCGTCCCGGAGCGGGGTGCCGCGGCCGAGCTCGACGAGCAGGTCGGCGACGCCGACCCGGGCGAGCCGGCTCCGGAGCACGCCCGCGAGGAACGCCGCCGGCACGAGCGCGAAGACGACAAGGAAGACGTAATACAGCGGAGCCGCCGCACCCTCGTCGATCGCGTCCACGACGAGCTGGACGAGCAGGACCCCCATCACGAGCGCCCCGGTGCCGAGGACCGGGCCCAAGGCTCTGCGGAGGGCGCCGTGCGCGCGGAGGAAGCGGGTGACGACGATCGCGAGGACGACGACCACGAGCACGAGGGCGAGCGCGCTGACGACGCCGCGGACGATGGTGTAGGCGGTGTCGCTGCTCGTGACTGCGATCGTGCTCTGGCACTCGGGGCAGTCGGGATCGGGCTGCCGGTCGACCAGGAGCTGTGCGGCGCTGCCGACGAAGACGAGCGCGTAGGTGCCGATCACGAGCAGGACGTCGCGACGCGCCGGCAGGCGACCCGTCGGGTACGCGAGCAGGAGGTGGACGAACGCGCCGAGCGCAAGGCTGTTGACGAGGATCCCGACGGTGAAGATCCAGTCGTTCTCCGACAGCGTCAGCGCTCCGAGGAACCAGAGATACGAGACGAGGACGAGCAGGATGCCGGTGCGGTTCTCCGGCCGGCGCCAGAGCGCGATCACGCCGGAGGTGAGGAACGAGAGCCCGACGGTCAGGGCCAGGGAGAGGAACGCGGCCTTGTTGTCCGTGTGGTCGCTGGCCAGGACGAAGGCGGTTCCGATCGCTGCCAGCGTCGTCCCGCCCGCCGCGACCAGGACGAGTGAGCGCGTCCTCATCCGAGCAGATCGGCCAGCGCAGTCCCGCCCAGCTCAGCCTTCGGGATGAAGCCGCGGGCACCGCTCTGCTCGATCAACGCGCCGTAATCGCTCGCGTCCCGGCTCGAAACGAGAACGACGGCCGGAGGGCCGCCGTTCAAATTGAGCTCCCGGCAGACGGCGAACCCGTCCATGTCCGGCAGCTGCACGTCGAGGAGGATCACGTCGGGTGTGAGGGCGAGCGCGGCCGAGATCCCGGACGCGCCGTCCTCCGCCTCACCGACGACTTCGAAGCCCTCAGCCTGGAGAATGGCGCGCGCGGAGGCGCGAAAGCTGGGGTGGTCGTCGATGATCACGACGGTCGTCGGCATGGACATATCCTGGCAGAGCTCGGCACATCTGGAAGTGCGGTAAACCACACAGTTCACACGGGGGTTGGGTCTGGCTCTCGTGCCGCCAGCGCCTGCTTTGCCTTGACTGCAAGCCAGAGCTCCATCCGCTGCGCCGGGTCGTCGGGGTGGCGGCCCGTCTGCTTGCGCAGCTGCTCCATCCGGTAGCGGAGCGTGTGGCGGTGGACGCCGAGCCGGTCCGCGGCGTCGCTCCAGCGGCAGCCACTGTCGAGCAGGGCCGCCAGCGACTCCAGCAACCACATGTTCGCGGCAGCGGGGCCGAGGACGCGGGCGACGAATGCTTCGAGAGCCGCTCCCGGAAGGCTCAGCAGCAGCTCGAGCGAGCCGAGATCCTGGTAGGAGGCGACCGGTCCTGCGACCGCGTCGAGTGCAGCGCGCGCCTCGAGCAGGCTGCGGCCGAGCCCGGCTCCGGACGCCGGACGGCCGACCCCGACCCGCGTTCCCGGCGCGGCGTCGACGAACTCCCGCGCGATCGCCAGGGCGTCATCCTCCAGAGCGGTCGCGACCAGGAACGCGGCGCGGTCGCGACGGGAAGCGGAGAGGTAGCGCGAGCCGCGCGAGTCGAGCACACGGGCGGCTGCGGTGCGGACGTCCTCGCCTTCGGGAGCGCTCGCGGCGACGGCGAGCATTGCTGCGTAGCTGCCCTGCGGGTCGAGCCCGAACGCGGCGATGCGGCGTGCGATCTCGCGCTCGTCGAGCCTGTCGTGCTCGAGATCCTCGAGCAGGTCGCCCGCGAGCCGCAACTCGGCGGCCGAGACGGCGTGACGCCGGGAAAGCTCGAACGCGAGTGCCGACTGGCCGTGGTGGAGGACGAGCCGGTCGTCCTCCGAGAGCTCCTCCCGTAGCTTGCCGGCCCGCAGCGACCACGTCTCGCCGTCGGCGACGACGGGCAGCTCCAGCACGTGCTCGCAGGCGGCGAGGCGCGAGCCGTGGCGCTCGCCGACGACGCGACCGGCCTCGTCGACGAGCGCGAGCGCGCAGCCGACGTGATCGCCCAGAATCTCCAGGAGCGCGGCCGCTCCCTGTCCCTGCAGGACGGAGTGGGCGAGCCGCTCGTGCACCTCGAGCGCGCGCTCGAGCCTGGCCAGCTGCGCGTTCGCGAGCTGCGACGAGACCGCCTTCGTCAACGCGATGAACGGCACCTCGTAGGGGACGGTGACGACCGGGAAGCCGATCCGCTCCGCCTCGTCCGCGAGCGCGGTGGGCGGCTCGGCCCAGCCGAAGCCGACCCCGAACGCGAGCCCGGCGATCCCGTGACCGGCCAGGCGGCGGACGTACTCCCGCTGGGGCCGCGACTGCGCCCCGACCCCGAGCCCGGTCGTGATCAGGAGCTCACCGCCCTCGAGCCAGGGGGTCGGATCGGGCAGCTCCGAGACGTGGACCCAGCGGATCGGGTTGGCGGCGCCCGCCGCGCCCGCGGTGAGCTCGAGCCCGAGGCCGGGCAGGTTCGCGATGTCACGGACGGTCAGCATCGAACGGACGGCGTCGCTTGGACGCCTGGGCCAAGACGCTACTCCTTGCTCGGGGGCAGAAGCAAGCAGTTGAGCGGTACGGGCATGGGCTGCGAGTGCGAGTTTCGGACATCGTGTCGAAGAAGGGTCAGTCGCGGTACGACTGCCGGTCCATTGCGCTCGCGCGGGACGGCGCGAGAGAATCGCGGCGTGTCTCTCCGGGAGCGCACGGCAGCCGACGACCTCCTCGATGCGCGCGAGCGGTACGTCGCTCGGGGCGTCGCGACCCCGCGCCTCGTCGTCACGCGCGCCGAAGGCGCGCAGGTCGAAGCCGCGGACGGGACGATCTACCTCGACTTCGCGGGCGGGATCGCCTGCCAGAACACGGGCCACGGCTTCGCTCCCGTCGTCGCCGCGATCCACGAGCAGGTCGATCGCTTTCTGCACCAGTGCTTCATGGTCGGCACGTACGAGCCCTACGTCGAGGTCTGCCGCCGGCTCGCCGAGCACTCGCCCTGCAAGAGCAGTGAAGGTGCAGCCGAGAACCAGAAGTCGATCCTCGTCAACTCGGGCGCGGAGGCGATCGAGAACGCGGTCAAGATCGCCCGCGCGGCGACCGGCCGCCCGGCGGTCGTCGTGTTCGAGAACGGCTTCCACGGCCGGACGCTCCTGACGATGGCGATGACGAGCAAGGTGCATCCGTACAAGGCCGGGTTCGGACCCTTCCCCGGCGAGGTCTATCGCGCCGCCGCGCCGTACCCCTACCGAGGCATCGACACCGACGCCGCGATCGCTTCGCTCGAGCACCTGTTCAAGAGCGAGGTCGAGGCCGAGTCGGTCGCGTGCGTCGTCCTCGAAACGGTGCAGGGAGAGGGCGGCTTCATCGCGATGCCGCCGGACTATCTCGCCCGCTTGCGCGAGCTCTGCGACCGGCACGGGATGCTCTTCGTCGCCGACGAGGTGCAGTCGGGCGTGGGGCGGACCGGGCCGGTGTGGGCGATCGAGCACAGCGACGTCGCGCCGGACCTGCTCGTCTCGGGGAAGTCGCTCGGCGGGGGGCTGCCGCTCGCGGCGGTGACCGGGCGAGCGGAGATCATGGACGCTCCCGGGCCGGGTGGGCTCGGCGGCACGTTCGGCGGCAATCCGGTTGCCTGCGCCGCCGCTGCCGTCGTCCTCGACACGATCGCCGAGCCGGCTTTCCGCGCCCGCGCGGACGAGCTCGGCACGACGCTGCGGACGCGGCTCGACGAGCTGGCGTCGCGGCACGACGCGATCGGCGAGGTGCGCGGGCTCGGACCGATGCTCGCGCTCGAGCTGCGCGATCGGACGCCCGATCTCGCTCAGAAGATCACCACGGCAGCGTTCGACCGCGGCCTGCTCCTACTCTCGTGCGGCCTCTACGGGAACGTGCTGCGGCTGCTGCCGCCGCTGACCGTCACCGACGAGGAGCTCGATCGCGGGCTTCAGCTCCTGGAGGAGTCGCTTGCCGCCGCAGGCTGAGGTCGACGTTCGCGTGGTCGGGCTGCGCAAGCGCTACGGCGAAGTGACTGCGGTCGACGGCGTCGACCTCGAGATCCGGCGCGGCGAGTTCTTCACCATGCTCGGCCCGTCGGGCTCCGGCAAGACGACGACGCTGCGCATGATCGCCGGCTTCGAGCAGCCGGACGAGGGCACGGTCGAGCTCGGCGGCAACGACGTCTCGAAGCTGCCGCCCTACGCCCGCGACGTCAACACCGTCTTTCAGGACTACGCGCTCTTCCCGCACATGACGGTGCAGGAGAACGTCGAGTACGGACTGCGCGTGAAACGGGTTCCGCGCGCGGAGCGGCGTCAGCGCGCCGGCGAGGCGCTCCGGCTCGTCCGGCTCGAGAGCTACGGCGAGCGCAAGCCCAGCCAGCTCTCCGGCGGCCAGCGCCAGCGCGTCGCGCTCGCCCGCGCGATCGTGAACCGGCCGCAGGCGCTCCTGCTCGACGAGCCGCTGGGGGCGCTCGATCTCAAGCTCCGCCAGGAGCTCCAGGTCGAGCTGAAGCGGATCCAGCAGGAGCTCGGAATCACCTTCATCTACGTCACGCACGACCAGGAGGAGGCGCTGACGATGAGCGACCGCCTGGCCGTGTTCAACGAGGGGAAGATCGAGCAGATCGGTGCGCCGGCCGACGTGTACGAGCACCCGGCGAGCGAGTTCATCGCCGGCTTCGTCGGGATCTCGAACGTGCTCGAGCGGGGCGGCCGCCGGTTCACGGTGCGGCCCGAGAAGATCCGCCTCCTCGGTGACGGCGAGGATCCGGAGTCGGCCGCGACTGTCGAGGACGGGCGGATCGGCAACGTCGTCTACGTCGGGGCGATCACGCGTTACCACGTCGAGCTGGACGCCGGCGGTGAACTGACCGTGGTGAGCCAGAACCTCGAGCGCGGCTCGACCGAAGTGCAGGAACGACAGGGAAAGCGGATCCGGGCGAGCTGGCTGCCGGAGCATGCATTCGCAATCGAAGGAGGAGAACGGCAATGAGCAAGCGGAGAGTTGGGCGCTGGGCGGCGGCGTTGCTCGTCACCGGCGTCCTGTGTGCGCTGGCGGCAGGCTGCGGCGGCGGCGACGACGAGGCGGGCGGCGTGGGCACGACCGCCGCCGAGACGACCGGAGGCACCCCCGAGGGGATGCTGGAGACGCTCGGCGAGGGCGAGGGCCAGGTCAACCTGATCGCCTGGGCCGGGTACGTCGAGGACGGCACGACCGATCCGAAGGTCGACTGGGTGACGGACTTCGAGACCGAGACGGGCTGTCAGGTCAACGTCAAGACCGGCAACACCTCGGACGAGATGGTGACGCTGATGCGCACCGGCGACTATGACGGCGTCTCGGCCTCGGGCGACGCGAGTCTTCGCCTGATCGCGGCCGGCGACGTCGCACCGGTCAATCTCGACCTGATCGAGAACTACGAGGGCGTGTTCGAGGGTCTCAAGAACCAGCCGCACAACACGGTCGACGACATCCCGTACGGAGTCCCGCACGGGCGCGGCGCCAACCTGCTCCAGTACAACACCGAGGTCGTCAAGCCGGCGCCCGACTCGTGGAGCGTCGTCTGGGACGAGGCTTCGCCGTACAAGGGCAAGGTGACGGCGTACGACAGCCCGATCTACATCGCCGACGCGGCCGTCTACCTCAAGGCGACCCAGCCGGACCTCGGGATCGAGGATCCGTACGAGCTCGACCAGAAGCAGTTCGACGCCGCCGTCGAGCTCCTCAAGCAGCAGCGGGCGAACATCGGCGAGTACTGGTCGGACTACACGAAGCAGATCGCGGCCTTCACCGGCGGCGAGAGCGTCGTCGGCACCACCTGGCAGGTGATCGTGAACGTCCTCCAGGGCGAGAAGGAGCCGATCGCCGCAGTGCTGCCGAAGGAGGGTTCCACCGGCTGGTCGGACACGTGGATGATCTCGTCGAAGGCCAAGAACCCGAACTGCATGTACCTGTGGATGAACCACATCATCTCGCCGAAGGCGAACGCGGCCGCGACCGAGTACTTCGGCGAGGCCCCGTCCTCCGAGGAGGCGTGCGGACTGACCACCAACAAGGATCACTGCACGCTCTTCCATGCCGACGACGAGGAGTACTTCGAGCAGATCTACTACTGGAAGACGCCGCAGGCCGACTGCGGCGACGACCGGGGCCAGGTCTGCAAGGACTACTCAGAGTGGACGCAGGCCTGGACGGAGATCAAGGGTTAGGCAAGCAGCGTAGGTGAGCTCGGCCCCTGAGGTCATCGAGGCGCCGTCCGGGGATTCCCCCGGGCGGCGCCTTTCCTCGTTCCTGCACCGCCACCCACGCCTGCGGCTCGGCCTGCTGCTGACGCCGCCGCTCTCGTGGCTCCTGCTCGCGTACCTCGGCTCGCTGGCGGTGCTGTTCGTGGCCGCGTTCTGGCGGCTCGACCCGTTCACGGCCGAGGTCGTCCACGACTACGGCTTCCAGAACTTCCGCCAGCTCTGGGAGAGCGAGGTCTACCGCAACATCACTGTCCGCACGATCGGAATCGCCGTGGCGGTGACCGTGACCGACGCGCTGCTCGCGTTTCCGATCGCCTTCTACATGGCGAAGGTCGCCTCGCGGCGGACGCGGAACCTGCTCGTCGTCGCGATCCTGCTGCCGCTCTGGGCGAGCTATCTCGTGAAGGTCTATGCCTGGCGGATCATCCTGCAGGAGAACGGGATCCTGAACTGGGCGCTCGACCCGTTCGGGCTCTCGGGCCCGGGGTTCGGGAACGTCGCCACCTGGCTCGTCTTCTCGTACCTCTGGCTGCCGTTCATGATCCTGCCGGTCTACGCGGGGCTCGAGCGGATCCCGAGCTCGATGCTCGAGGCGTCGGCCGACCTGGGCGCGAAGGGCCTGCGGACGCTGTGGCGCGTGGTGCTGCCGCTGGCGCTGCCGGCGATCGCGGCCGGCTCGATCTTCACCTTCTCGCTCACGCTCGGCGACTACATCACGCCGCAGCTCGTCTCGAGCACGCAGTTCATCGGCAACGTCGTCTACATCAACGTCGGCGTCGCCAACAACCTCCCGTTCGCGGCCGCGTTCGCGACGGTGCCGGTGGTCGTGATGGTGATCTACCTGCTGCTGGCGCGGCGGGCGGGAGCGTTCGAGAACCTGTGACGTCCCGTGCCGGAGCGTGGGTGCTGCGCGGCCTCACCGGGCTGACGCTCGCGTTCATCTACTTGCCGCTGCTGGTGATCTGCCTCTACGCCTTCAACGCACGGCGCTCGCTCGTCTGGCCGCTGGACGGCGTGACGACGAAATGGTTCGGCCGGGCGATCGACAACCCGGGCGTTCGCGATGCGCTCTTCCTCTCGCTGAAGGCGGCGCTCGGCGCGACAGCGATCGCGCTCCTGCTCGGATCTCTGGTCGCGCTGGCGGTGGCACGGCACCGGTTCTTCGGCCGCGACGCGATCTCGTTCCTCGTCATCCTCCCGATCGCGCTCCCGGGGATCGTGACCGGGATGGCACTGAACGCGACCTTCCGGAATCTGCCGGAGCCGTTCGGCGTCGACCTCGGCCTCTTCACGATCGTGGTCGGGCACGCGACCTTCTGCATCGTCGTCGTCTACAACAACGTCGTCGCGCGCCTGCGGCGGACGCACGCGTCGCTCGAGGAGGCCTCGGCCGACCTCGGCGCCGACGCGTGGCAGACCTTCCGCTTCGTCACCTTCCCGCAGCTGAAGACGGCGCTGCTCGCCGGCAGCCTGCTCGCGTTCGCGCTCAGCTTCGACGAGGTGATCGTGACGACGTTCACGGCCGGCTCCGACCAGACGCTGCCGATCTGGATCCTGAACAACCTCTCGCGCCCGAACCAGCTCCCGATCGTGAACGTCGTGGCCGTGTTCGTGATCCTGCTCTCGATGATCCCCGTCTACTTCGCCTCGAAGCTGTCGAGCGATTCCGTCGGGTCAGCCGCCACCGGCGCGGCCGCCGGCGCCAACCGCTAGCACGCGGCGTCAGACTCGTCTCTGGCACCCTGTCTCAGCTGGACGCGGCTCTCTCGGCGGCGGGGAGCTCGACGACGAACATTGAGCCCTTGCCCAGCGCGGACTCGACCCAGATCTTCCCGTCCATGCGCCGGACCAGCTCGCGGCAGATGTAGAGGCCGAGGCCGGTGCCGCCGATCCCGCGCGTCATGTCGGGATCGAGCCGGTAGAACTTCTCGAAGATCCGGCGGTGCTCGGACGCGGGGATTCCAAGCCCGCCGTCCACGATCGAGAAACGGATCCCGCCGTCGCCGTTCGCAACCGAGAGCGCGACCGGGCCGCCCTGCGGCGAGTACTTGATCGCGTTGTCGACGAGGTTGACGAGGACCTGGTGCAGCTGGCCGGGATCGGCGACGACGCCCGGAATCTCGTCCGGCACGTTCAGCTCGAGCACGATCGTCTCCGGGAGGTGCGTCCTCGCCGCCTCGACCACCGATGTCGCCAGCGCAACGGGGTCGCAGCGCTCGATCGAGACCGGCAGCTGGTCGGCGTCCAGCCGCCCCGCGACCAGGAGGTCGTTGACGATCGTCCCGAGCCGGTCCGACTCCGACGCGATCACGCCGAGCAGCTGGTCGCGAATGACGTCGTCGAGCTCGATGTCGGTGCGCCGGATCGTCTGCGCCGACCCGTAGATCGCGGCGAGCGGCGTCCGCAGCTCGTGCGAGACGGTGGCGACGAAGTCGGCCTTCATCTCCTCGAGTGCCTTCTCCTCGGTCAGGTCGCGGAACGCGTAGACGACTCCCTCCTCGAAGCCCACGCCCGAGCCGGAGATCCAGAGCTCGCGCTCCCCGAACTCGACCGGGACCGTCTCGGCGCGAACGGGCTCGCCCGGCTTGCTCGCGACCGGGATCAGCGCCGAGATCTCTCGCCAGCGGTGGACGACGTCCTCGATCTTCCGACCGAGCGCGTCCGCCTCGGCGACGCCCGTGATCGTCGTCGCGGCGGTGTTCCAGAGCCGGATCAAGCCCTCACGATCGACGAGGACGACCCCGTCTCCGACGGCCTCGAGCGCACGCGCTGCCCGGCTTCGCCGCTCCGACTCGGCGTAGAGCCGGGCGTTGTCGATCGCCGCCGAGGCGTGCCGGGCGAGCTCGACCGCGACCGCGAGGTCGTCGGGGCCGTAGGTTCGGCCCGATTCGGCCGTCACCAGCGTGATCGTCCCGAACACCTCGCCGCGTGCGAGCAGGGGAACGGTCAGATACGACCTCGGCTCGAGCGCGAGGGCGATCTCGAGCTGGTGCTCGTCGAAGCCGAAGCCGGCGAGCACATCCTCGTCGACCGAGGTCACGAGCACGGGCTCCTGCGAGTGGATCGCGGCCGCTCCGGCGGAGCCTCGCGCTCGCAGCAGCGGCTCCTGGAGCTCTCGCGCGAGCGTCAGCTTGAGCGGGTCGACGTGCTCGAGCGCGAGCCGTTCGAGCTTGCCGTCGACGAAGATGTCGACCGTGCACCAGTCGGCCATCCGCGGCACCGCGAGCCGCGCCACATCGGCCAGCGTCTGCTCGTAGTCGAGCGAGCTGCCGAGCACGAAGCCCGCCTCGGCGATGAAGATCTGCCGCTCCTCGGCGACACGGCGCTCCTCGATGTCCGTGTTGGTACCGAACCAGCGAACGATCTCGCCCTCGTCGTTTCGCATCGCGACTCCGCGGGCGAGGTGCCAGCGGTAGACGCCGTCGCTCGCCCGGCGGAGCCGGAACTCGACCTCGTACGGATCGCCCGTCCGCAGGGAGTCCGCCCAGCGCTCGATCACCGTCGCCACGTCGCGCTCGTCGACGAAGTCGCTCCAGCCCCAGCCGATCATCTCCTCGAAGGAGCGACCGAAGTACTCGAGCACGCGCTCGTTGACGTAGTCGAGCGCCCCGCTGGGCAGCGCAGTCCACACCTGCTGCGGGATCGAGTCGCCCAGGAAGCGGTAGCGCTCCTCGCTCTCGCGCTCCGCCGCGGCCAGCTGCTGGCCCGCAAGCAGTGCGTCCCGGTGTCTGATCTCGGCCGTCTTCTGCCAGAGCTCGATGAAGACCGCGACCTTCGCGAGCAGGATCTGCGGCTCGAACGGCTTCATCAGGTAGTCGACGGCACCTGCGTCATAGCCGCGGAAGACGTGCTCGGCGTCCTTCGAGATCGCGGTCAGGAAGATGATCGGGACGTGGCGCGTCCGCTCGCGCTGCTTGATCAGCTCCGCGGTCTGAAAGCCGTCGAGCCCCGGCATCTGGACGTCGAGCAGGATCGCCGCGAACTCCTCGCTCAGCAGGCGCCGCAACGCCTCCTCCCCGGAGGCCGCCTTGACGAGATCGATGTCGAGCGGCTCGAGGATCGCCTCGAGCGCGAGCAGGTTCTCCGGACGGTCGTCGACGAGCAGGAGCTTCGCGCGGATCGGCTCGGTCACGGGCAGCACAGCCCATGCAGGAAGGGCCCGATCTCCCGGAGCGGCAGCACCGCGTCCGCCGTGGAGAGAGCGAGTGCCGCGTCCGGCATCGAGCGCCGCTCGGCCGTCACCGGATCCTGCACGACCGAGACGCCGCCGTTGCGCTTGATCGCCGCCAGCCCGCTCGCACCGTCCTCGTTCGCGCCCGTCAGCACGATCCCGATCGCGCGTTCGCGGTAGGTCTCGGCGACCGACTCGAAGAGGACGTCGATCGAGGGCCGCGCGAACTGCACCCGCGCATCGACCGAGAGCGAGAAGTGGCCCTGCTCGACGAGCAGGTGGTAGTCGGCGGGCGCCACGTAGACCCGGCCGCGCTCGATCGGCTCCTTGTCGCCCGGCTCCGAGACGGGCCGCGCGATGTGCCGCTGCAGCAGCGACTCGAGCACGCCGCGGCTCGACTCGGCCGAACGGTGCTGGGCGACGACGATCGCCTGGTCGAGCTCCGCCGGAATCCCCTCGAGCAACGTACCCACTGCCAGCAGTCCTCCCCAGGATGCGCCGATCGCGATCACTTCGTAGCTCATGAGCTCTTCTTGAACAGGCGCTCCTCGGCATCGAGCTCCTCGAACGAGCCCTCGTGCGGCGAGAAGCGGATGGTCTCCTTCTGCCCAAGCGCCAGGACGCCGAACATCGCCAGGCTGTCGTAGAAGAGGCGGTGCACGCGCTCCTGCAGCGGCGGCGCGAAGTAGATCATCACGTTCCGGCACATGATCACGTTGAACTCGTTGAAGGTCGCGTCGGAGACGAGGTTGTGCTGGGCGAAGACGACGCCGTCGACGAGCTCGCGGGCGAATAGGGCCCCGTCGTAGCGGGCGACGTAGTACTCGGAGAACGAGCGCGTGCCGCCCGCACGGATGTAGTTCTGCGTGTACTCCTGCATCTTCTCGAGCGGGAAGACGCCGAGCCGCGCCCGCTCGATCACGGCCTCGTTGATGTCGGTCGCGTAGATCCGGACGCGGTCGGAGAGCCCTTCCTCCGCGAGCACGATCGCGACCGAATAGACCTCCTCGCCCGTCGAGCAGCCGGCGACCCAGAGGCGCGCGAACGGGTAGGTCCGCAGCATCGGCACGACCTGCTTCCGGAAGGCGAGGAAGAAGGTCGGGTCGCGGAACATCGCAGTCACGTTCACGGAGAGGTCGAGCAGCAGCCGCTCCATCACGGCCGGATCGTGCAGGAGCAGGTCCTGCAGCGCCGAGATCGTCTCGACCTTCTCGCCGTCCATCCGCCGGCGCACGCGCCGCCGCAGCGACGCCGGCGCGTACTGGCGGAAGTCGAAGCCGTAGCGGCGGTGGATCCCCTCGAGCAGGAGCTCGATCTCGATCTGCTCGAGCTCGAGCTCCTCGCCTCTTCCTACTGGTAGAGCCACACCCGCAGCAACGAGAGCAGCTGGTCGGTGTCGACCGGCTTGGTGATGTAGTCGGAGGCGCCGGCGGCGATCGAGCGCTCCCGGTCGCCCTTCATCGCCTTCGCGGTCAGGGCGATGATCGGCAGCTTCGCGAACTCGGGCAGCTTCCGGATCGCCTGCGTCGTCTCGTAGCCGTCCAGCTCCGGCATCATCACGTCCATCAGGACGAGGTCGACGTCCCCGCTCCGCTGGAGCGTCTCGATGCCCTCGCGTCCGTTCTCCGCGAAGATCACGTCCATCCCGTTCGCCTCGAGCGCGCTCGTGAGCGCGAAGACGTTCCGGACGTCGTCGTCGACGATCAGGATCTTCTTGCCGAGGAAGATCGCGTCTGCATCGTGCAGTTGCTCGAGCATCTTTCGCTTCGAGTCGGGCAGCCTCGACTCGACCCGATGCAGGAAGAGGGACGTCTCGTCGAGCAGGCGCTCCGGGGAGCGGGCGTCCTTGACGACGATCGTCTCGGCGTAGCGCTTCAGCTTCGTCTCCTCGCGCCGTGTCAGCTCCTTGCCCGTGTAGACGATCACCGGCAGCCCTCGCGAGCTCCCGGTCGTCTTCACCCGCTCGAGCAGGTCGAAGCCGGTCATCTTCGGCAGCTTCAGGTCGAGCACCATGCAGTCGAACTCGGACTCCGAATCGAGCGCGGCGAGTGCCTCCTCCGAGGAGCCGACCGCGACGATCTCGACGTCCCCGTCGCCGCCGACGAGCTCGACGATCGCGTCGCGCTGAGTCTCGTCGTCGTCGACGACGAGCAGGCGGCGGACGTCGCGGTCGATGAACGACTCGATCCCGCCGAAGACACCCTTGAGCTCGTCGATCGACGCGGGCTTCTGCAGGAACGCGGCGGCGCCCGCCAGCAGTGCCGGCTGCGCCTCGTCCAGGCCCGAGACGATGTGGACCGGGATGTGGCGCGTTGCCGGGTGCCGCTTCAGCCGGTCGAGCACCGTCCAGCCGTCGAGCACCGGCAGGCTCATGTCGAGCACGATCGCATCCGGCCTGAACTCACGGGCGAGCGCGAGCCCGCTGTCGCCGCGGAGCGCGACGAGGCCCTTGAAGCCGCGCTCGCGCGCGATCTCGAGCTCGGTGCGCGCGAAGTCCGCGTCGTCCTCGACGATCAGGACGACGCGGTCGCCCTCCTCGATCGAGTCGCGGTCGTCGGGCACCTCGCTGGCGGCGAGGAGGAGTGGGTCGAGCCCGGGTTCGTCTCCGTTCTGACTGGCCGGAGCGGGGAGGGCGGCAGTCGCCGGCGAGAGCCCGGCCGAGACCGCCTCCAAGAGCTCGCCCGGGGTCGAGGCCGGCGCGGTCTCGATGTACTGCTCCGGCAGGTAGAGCGTGAAGGTGCTGCCCTGGCCCGGCGTCGACTCGACGTGGATCTCGCCCCCGAGCAGCCGGGCGATCTCGCGGCTGATCGAGAGGCCGAGCCCGGTCCCGCCGTAGCGGCGGCTCGTCGTCCCGTCCGCCTGCTGGAAGGCCTCGAAGATCAGGCGCAGCTTGTCCCTCGGAATCCCGACGCCGGTGTCGACGACGGAGAAGCCGATCACGCGGGCGGCCCGCGTCAGCGCGTCCCCGGCGAACTGCCGGCCTTCGGCCTGGCCGACCCGGAGGACGACGCCGCCCGTCTCCGTGAACTTGAACGCGTTCGAGAGCAGGTTCTTCAGCACCTGCTGCAGCCGCTGCTGGTCGGTGACGATCGTCGGCAGCGCGTTCTCGGCGAAGTCGAGCTCGAAAGTGAGCCCCTGCTCCGACGCGACCGGTGCGAATGAGCGCTCGAGCACGGCCAGCTCCTCCGCGACCGAGACGTCGCCGACGTTGAGGTCCATCTTCCCGGCCTCGACCTTCGAGAGATCGAGGATGTCGTTGATCAGCCCGAGCAGCTCCGAGCCGGCGTTGTGGATCGTCGTCGCGAACTCGATCTGCTTCGGCGTCAGGTTGCCGTCGGGGTTGTCGCCGAGCAGCTTCGCGAGGATCAGGAGCGAGTTGAGCGGTGTCCGCAGCTCGTGGGACATGTTCGCGAGGAACTCGGACTTGTACTTCGAGGAGAGCGCGAGCTGCTCCGCCTTCTCCTCGAGCGCACTCCGGGCCTCCTCGATCTCGGCGTTCTTGATCTCGATCCGGCGGTTCTGCTCCTCGAGCTGGCGCGAGCGCTCCTCCAGCTCCTCGTTCGTCTGCTGCAGCTCCTCCTGCTGCGTCTGGAGCAGCTCCTCGGAGGCGCGGAGGGTGGACGTCTGCGCCTCGAGCTCCGCATTCGACCGCTTCAGCTCGTCCTGCTGCGCCTGCAGCTCCTCGGACTGGCTCTGCAGGTCCTGGGTCAGCTGCTGCGACTGGAGCAGCAGCTCCTCGGTGCGCATGTTCGCCAGGATCGTGTTGAGGACGACCCCGATCGACTCGGAGAGCTGGTCGAGGAACGCCTCCTGGATCTCGAGGAAGGGCGTGAACGAGGCGAGCTCGATCACGGCCATCACGTTTTCCTCGAAGAGGACGGGGAGGACGATGATGCTCGTCGGAGCCGCCTCGCCGAGGCCCGACGCGATCTTGATGTAGTCCTCGGGAGCCTGCGTGATCACGATCGGCTTCTTCTCGAGAGCCGCCTGCCCGACGATCGACTCGCCGATCTTGAAGCGGTTGGAGATCGACTTCCGCTCCTTGTACCCGTACGACGCGATCAGCCGCAGCTCGGTCTCGTCGTCGTCGCCGGTGTCCTCGGCGACGTAGAAGGCGCCGTGGTGGGCGGCGACGAGCGGCGTCACCTCGCTCATCAGCAGGCGCGCGACCGTCTTCTGGTCGCGCTGGCCCTGGAGCATGCCGGAGAAGCGGGCGAGGTTCGAGTTGAGCCAGTCCTGGGCGGCGTTCCGCTCGGTCGTCTCGCGGAGGTTGCCGATCATCTGGTTGATGTTGTCCTTGAGGTCGGAGAGCTCGCCGGCCGCGTCGACGTCGATCGAGCGCGACAGGTCGCCGGAGGTGACGGCCGTGGAGACGTCCGCGATCGCGCGCAGCTGCAGGGTGACCGCGTAGGAGAGCTGGTTGACCGTGTCCGTCAGGTCCTTCCAGGTCCCCGAGACGCCTTCGACAGTGGCCTGGCCGCCGAGCTTGCCCTCGGTGCCGACCTCGCGGGCGACGCGGGTGACCTCGGCCGCGAAGGTCGAGAGCTGGTCGACCATCGTGTTGATCGTGCCCGCGAGCTGCGCGACCTCGCCCTTCGCGTCGACGGTGATCTTCTGGGAGAGGTCGCCCTTCGCGACGGCGGTGGTGACGTCGGCGATCGCGCGCACCTGCCCGGTCAGGTTGTTGGCGAGCAGGTTGACGTTGTCGGTGAGGTCCTTCCAGGTGCCGGAGACGCCTTCCACCGTCGCCTGGCCGCCGAGCATCCCCTCGGTGCCGACCTCGCGGGCGACGCGGGTCACCTCGGAGGCGAAGGCGGAGAGCTGGTCGACCATCGTGTTGATCGTGTCCTTGAGCTCGAGCACCTCGCCCCTGACGTCGACCGTCACCTTCTTCGACAGGTCGCCGTTCGCGACCGCGGTCGTGACCGTCGCGATGTTGCGCACCTGCTCGGTCAGGGAGGAGGCCATGAAGTTGACGTTGTCGGTCAGGTCGCGCCAGGTGCCGGAGACGCCCTCCACGGTCGCCTGGCCCCCGAGGCGGCCCTCGGTGCCGACCTCGCGCGCGACGCGGGTCACCTCGGAGGCGAAGGCGCGGAGCTGGTCGACCATTGTGTTGATCGTGTCCTTGAGCTCGAAGACCTCGCCCTTCACGTCGACGGTGATCTTCTTCGAGAGGTCGCCGTTCGCGACCGCGGTCGTGACCGTGGCGATGTTGCGCACCTGCTCGGTCAGGGAGGAGGCCATGAAGTTGACGTTGTCGGTCAGGTCGCGCCAGGTGCCGGAGACGCCCTTCACCTGAGCCTGGCCGCCCAGCTTGCCCTCGGTGCCGACCTCGCGGGCGACGCGCGTGACTTCCGCCGCGAAGCTCGAGAGCTGGTCGACCATCGTGTTGATCGTCGACGCGAGCTGCGCCACCTCGCCCTTCGCCTCGACGGCGATCTTCTGCGAGAGGTCGCCCTTCGCGACCGCGGTCGTGACGTCGGCGATCGCGCGCACCTGGTCGGTGAGGTTGTTCGCGAGCTGGTTGACGTTCTCGGTCAGGTCCTTCCAGGTGCCGGAGACGCCGACCACCTCGGCCTGGCCGCCGAGCTTGCCCTCGGTGCCGACCTCTTTCGCGACGCGCGTGACCTCGGCGGCGAAGCTCGAGAGCTGGTCGACCATCGTGTTGATCGTCGACTTCAGCTCTGCGATCTCGCCCTTCACGTCGACGGTGACCTTCTTCGAGAGGTCGCCGTTGGCGACGGCGGTCGTCACCTCGGCGATGTTGCGCACCTGCGCGGTGAGCGAGCTCGCCATCGTGTTCACGTTCTGGGTCAGGTCCCGCCAGACGCCGGAGACGTCCTCGACCTCCGCCTCGACGCCGAGCTTGCCCTCGGTGCCGACCTCGCGGGCGACGCGGGTGACCTCGGCGGCGAAGCTCGAGAGCTGGTCGACCATCGTGTTGATCGTCGACTTCAGCTCCGCGATCTCGCCCTTCGCGTCGACGGTGATCTTCTGCGAGAGATCGCCCTTCGCGACGGCAGTGGTGACGTCGGCGATCGCCCGCACCTGGCCGGTGAGGTTGTTCGCGAGCAGGTTGACGTTGTCGGTGAGCCCGCGCCAGGTGCCCGAGACGCCCTCGACCGTCGCCTGGCCGCCGAGCTTGCCCTCGGTGCCGACCTCGCGGGCGACGCGGGTGACCTCGGCGGCGAAGCTCGAGAGCTGGTCGACCATCGTGTTGATCGTCGATGCGAGCTGGGCGATCTCGCCCTTCGTCTCGATCGTGATCTTCTGCGTCAGGTCGCCCTTCGCGACTGCGGTCGTCACCTCGGCGATCGACCGCACCTGGGCCGTCAGGTTGTCGGCCATCAGGTTCACGTTCTCGGTCAGGCCGCGCCAGGTGCCGGAGACGCCCTCGACCTGGGCCTGGCCGCCGAGCTTCCCTTCGGTGCCGACTTCACGCGCGACGCGCGTGACCTCGGCGGCGAAGGCGGAGAGCTGGTCGACCATGGTGTTGATCGTTTCCTTCAGCTGAAGCACCTCGCCGCGGGCGTCGACCGTGATCTTCTTCGAGAGATCGCCCTGAGCGACCGCGGTCGTGACATCGGCGATGTTCCGCACCTGGTCGGTGAGGTTGTTCGCGAGCGTGTTCACGTTCTCGGTCAGTCCGCGCCAGGTGCCGGAGACGCCCTCGACCTGGGCCTGGCCGCCGAGCTTGCCCTCGGTGCCGACCTCGCGCGCGACGCGCGTGACCTCGGCCGCGAAGCTCGAGAGCTGGTCGACCATGGTGTTGATCGTGTCCTTGAGCTCGAGGATCTCGCCGGCGACGTCGACGGTGATCTTCTTCGAGAGGTCGCCGTTCGCGACCGCAGTCGTGACGGCGGCGATGTTCCGCACCTGCGAGGTGAGGTTGCCGGCGAGCGTGTTGACGTTGTCCGTCAGGTCCTTCCAGACGCCGGAGACGCCCTCGACCTGGGCCTGGCCGCCGAGGCGGCCCTCGGTGCCGACCTCGCGGGCGACCCGCGTGACCTCGGCGGCGAACGAGCGCAGCTGGTCGACCATCGTGTTGACGGTCTCCTTCACCTCGAGCACCTCGCCGCGAACCTCGACCGTGATCTTCTTCGAGAGGTCGCCGTTCGCGACCGCGGTGGTCACGTCGGCGATGTTCCGCACCTGGTCGGAGAGGTTGTCGGCGAGGGTGTTCACGTTCTCCGTCAGGTCCTTCCAGACGCCGGAGACGCCCTCGACCTGGGCCTGGCCGCCGAGCTTGCCCTCGGTGCCGACCTCCTTCGCGACGCGCGTCACCTCGGCCGAGAACGAGCGCAGCTGGTCGACCATCGTGTTGATGGTCTCCTTCAGCTCGAGCACTTCCCCCTTCACGTCGACGGTGATCTTCTTCGAGAGGTCGCCGTTCGCGACCGCCGTCGTGACGGCGGCGATGTTGCGCACCTGCGACGTCAGGTTGCCGGCGAGCGTGTTCACGTTCTCCGTCAGGTCCTTCCAGACGCCGGAGACGCCCTTGACCTGGGCCTGGCCGCCGAGGTTGCCGTCCGTGCCGACCTCGCGCGCCACGCGGGTGACCTCGTCGGCGAAGCTCGAGAGCTGGTCGACCATCGTGTTGACGGTGTTCTTGAGCTCGAGCACCTCGCCCTTGACGTCGACCGTGACCTTCTTCGAGAGGTCGCCGTTCGCGACGGCCGTGGTCACCTCGGCGATGTTCCGCACCTGTCCCGTCAGGTTCGAGGCCATCTGGTTGACGGAGTCCGTCAGGTCCTTCCACGTCCCGGAGACGCCCTTGACGCGCGCCTGGCCGCCGAGCTTGCCCTCGGTGCCGACCTCGCGGGCGACGCGCGTCACCTCGGCGGCGAAGCTCGAGAGCTGGTCGACCATCGCGTTCACGGTCGTGCCGATGCGGCGGAACTCACCGCGCACGGGCTGGCCGTCGATCTCGAGCTGGATCCGCTGTCTCAGGTCGCCGTCCGCGACGGCGTCGATCACGCGCGCGACCTCGATCGTCGGCCGCGCCAGGTTGTCGATCAGCTCGTTGACCGCGCCGACCTTGTCCGCCCACGAGCCCGGCGCCCCCGCGACGCCGGCCCGCTCGGTGATCCGCCCCTCGCGACCCACGACCTTGCTCACCCGGATCAGCTCGCGCGTGACCTGCTGGTTCCGCTCGACGAGCGTGTTGAACGCCGCTCGCCACCTCGGCGAGCGGCCCGTCCGCGCGCAGACGCACGGTGAAGTCGCCGTCGCGGGCGGCCTCGAGGGCGGTGACGAGCCTCGCGAGCTGGGTCTCGTTCAAGCCGTCGGCGCCGTTCGCGGCGCCTGCAGCGGGCTACGGTCTTCCGGGTGAGCTTCGTGCGCGCACCTCGGGTCGGCACTGGGGGCACGGGTGACTCCTTTGTCGAGCAGCGGGGGTACAACGGGGAGCTCCTCTGGCTCCTCGGCGCGTCTCATGCCCATTCGGGGGCGATGATGAACGACCTTTCGGCAGAAATCGCCTCCGTGATTACCCCTGCGCGAGCGCCTGCTCGAGGTCTGCCCAGAGCGCCTCCATCGGCTCGAGCCCGACCGAGAGCCGGAGCAGTCCTTCGGGGACGCGCTCGCCTTCCCAGCGGTGGCGCGACTCCATCGTCGAGGTGACGCCGCCGAGGCTCGTGGCGTTGACGATCAGCGCTCGTCGCGGTCTCGACCCGACGCGCGGCGGCGCCGTCCGCGACGTCGAACGAGAGGAGGGCGCCGAAGCCGGGATAGCGCACGTTCTGCACCCGCGGATGGCTCTCGAGGCGGCCGGCGAGCTCCGCGGCCGTCCCGCTCTGGCGGCGGACGCGCACATCCAGCGTCTGCAGGCCGCGGAGCAGCAGCCAGGCGGGATCGGGCGCCGCGACGATCCCGGAGCGGGTGCGGAACTCGTGCAGCCGCGCCGCCTGCTCGGCGCGCTTCGCAACGACCGCGCCGAGCAGCACGTCGTGATGCCCGCCGAGGTACTTCGTCGCCGAGTGGACGACGAGGTCGCAGCCGTGCTCGAGCGGGCGCAGGTGCACCGGCGTCGCGGCGGTCGCGTCGCAGACGACGAGGCCCGGGTGCGCGGCCGCGGCCTCGAAGTCCGGCATCGTCAGGAGCGGATTCGACGGCGCCTCGATCCAGACGAGGTCGGCGCCGGGCGGTGGCGGGCCGGTCTGGTCGAAGAGGACGTGCTCGAGGCCCCAGCGCTCGAGCTCCGTGAAGAGGACGCCCGTCCCGTAGTACGCGTCCTGCGCGAGCGCGACCGTCTTGCCGGGGCTCGAGCAGCGCGAGCACGACAGCCGTCGTCGCGCCCATCCCCGACGAGAAGAGCAGCGCCTCGCCGCCGTCCAGCTCCCCGAGCACCCGTTCCACCTCGACGCCGACCGGATGCGCGTTCCGCGCGTAGTGGAACGGCCCGATCTCCCCGTCGACGTAAGGCCAGGTCGTCGAGCGGTCGAGTGGCGGCTCCATCCCGCGAATCTACCGCGCACCCGCGCGTTAGGCTCCCGCGATGGCCGAGACGCACGACACCACCGCCGCCAAGCTCGCCTGGCTCCAGGACCTCTCCGACCAGGCCGCGCACGCCGGGAACGAGAAGGCGGTCGCGCGGCAGCGGGAGCGGGGGAAGCTGCTGGCGCGCGAGCGGGTCGAGAAGCTGCTCGACCCGGGCTCGTTCGTCGAGCTCGACCGGTACGTCCGCCACCGCAATCCCGACTTCGACTCGATGGCGAACCGGCCCTACGGAGACGCGGTCGTCACGGGCTACGGCGAGATCTTCGGCCGCAAGGTCTTCGTCTTCTCCCAGGACTTCACCGTCTTCGGCGGCTCGCTCTCCGAGGTCTTCGCCGAGAAGATCTGCAAGGTGATGGACATGGCCCTGAAGTACGGGTGCCCGGTGATCGGGATCAACGACTCGGGCGGGGCGCGGATCCAGGAGGGAGTCGTCTCGCTCGCGGGCTACGCCGAGATCTTCTGGCGCAACGTCCAGGCCTCGGGCGTGATCCCGCAGATCTCCCTCGTGCTCGGTCCGACCGCCGGCGGCGCCGTCTACTCGCCCGCGATCACCGACTTCGTGCTGATGGCGGAGTCGAGCTCGTACATGTTCATCACCGGCCCCGATGTCGTGAAGACGGTCACCGGCGAGGAGGTCTCCTTCGAGGAGCTCGGCGGTGCGGAGACGCACGCTGCCAAGTCGGGCGTCGCGCACTTCACGGCGCCGGACGAGGAGGCGGTGCTGGAGGACGCCCGCTACCTGCTCTCGTTCCTCCCCCAGAACAACCTCGAGCGGCCGACCCACACGCCGCCGAGCGATCCCGTCGACCGCGAGGCGCCCGAGCTGGACACGTTCATCCCGGACGAGGCGACGAAGCCGTACGACATGAAGCAGGTGATCGCGAAAGTCGTCGACGACGGCGAGTTCATGGAGGTCCAGCCGCGTTTCGCCGCCAACATCGTCTGTGGGTTCGCCCGGCTCGGCGGCTATCCGATCGGCGTCGTCGGCAACCAGCCGGCGGCGCTCGCGGGGGTGCTCGACATCGACGCATCGGTGAAGGCGGCTCGCTTCGTCCGCACGTGCGACGCTTTCAACGTCCCGCTCGTGACTTTCGTCGACGTCCCCGGCTTCCTGCCCGGGACGGAGCAGGAGTGGGGCGGGATCATCCGCCACGGCGCCAAGCTGCTCTACGCGTTCGCCGAGGCGACGGTGCCCAAGCTCACGGTGATCACGCGCAAGGCCTACGGCGGCGCGTACGACGTCATGAGCTCGAAGCACATCCGCGCCGACTTCAACGTCGCCTGGCCCACCGCCGAGGTCGCCGTGATGGGCCCCGAGGGCGCCGTCAACATCGTCTTCCGCACGGAGCTCGAGGAGGCGGACGATCCCGACGCACGTCGCGCCGAGCTGATCGCCGACTACAAGGAGCGCTTCGCGAATCCCTACCACGCGGCCGAGCGCGGCTACGTCGACGAGGTGATCGAGCCGCGCCGAACGCGCCCGATCCTGATCTCTGCCCTCGAAGTCGCGAAGACGAAGCGCGAGCCGCGCCCGAAGCGAAAGCACGGAAACATCCCGCTCTAGCCGAAGTCGAGCTGGAGCGAGTCGCAGACGCGTTCGTAGCCGATGTCGACGTAGATCTTGTTCGAGGTCGGGTTGGCCAGGTCCGTGTAGAGGAAGCAGAAGCGCCGGCCGGCGTCGAGCTGCGACTGCGACACCTCCGCGACGAGCGCGCTCGCGTAACCCCGGCCGCGCCGCTCGGGCGGCGTGTAGACGGGGCCGATGCGGATCCCGCTCGGGGTCGGGCTCCCGAACCCCGTCAGCGAGACCGGCCGGCCCTCGTCCTCCCAGAGAGTGAAGCCATGGTCGGCGTCGGCCGTCACCCGGATGTCGATCATCCGCTGCAGCGACGGCTCGTCGGCTTCCTCGTCGAGCGCCTCGACCGAGAAGGCGTGGAGCCAATCGAGCAGGAGCTCTCGGTCGCTCTCGTCCGCCGGTCGAGCCGCACCTGCCGGATGGGCCGGCGGGATCACGCGCTCGAGCGCGTAGACGCCCTGAGCGACGCCGCGGGTGACGGTCGCGCCGGTCCTGGCCGACCACGCCGCTGCGAACGCTTCCGCCTCGGGGGCGGAGGCGACGACTCCGGGCAGGTCACTCAGGGCCGTCGCGAGCGGCTGCACCGCGTCGCCGGCGAGCACGAGCCGATAGGGCAGCGTCCGAAGCGCCGCGGTGCGGACGAGCCCGCGTTCCTCGACGATCCAGAGCTCGTAGGAGGGATAGCGACCCGGCTGGTCGCGGAGCGTCCCGGCGAGGCCCAGAATCAGGTTGTGCCGCGCTTCGTCGGCGAGCAGCAGCGGCGCGGCTCGCTCGAGGAACGTCTCTGCATCGGTGAGCTGGACAACGTTCACGCGCTCATCCTATGATGCCCAGGCAATGCCTAGGCAACATCTGTCCGCGGCCGAGGCTGCCCGAGCGCTCGGGATCAGCGTCGACACCCTCCGCCGCTGGGACCGCGACGGCAAGATCGCCGTCGGGCGCGACGCCGCCAACCGGCGCGTCGTCTCGGCCGACGAGGTCGAGCGCCTGCGCGCGCCCCACGGCGACGAGACGCTCTCCGCCCGCAACCGCTTCCGCGGGGTCGTCCGCTCGGTCGAGCTCGACGGCCTGCTCGCCCGGGTCGAGATCGACGTCACCGAGCCGTCGCGCGTCGTCGCGATCGTCACCCGCGAGTCGGTGGACGAGCTCGGGTTGAAAGCGGGGATGAGCGCCGCCGGCGTCGTCAAGTCGACCTCGGTGATGGTGGAACGGTGAGAGCGAGCCTGCTTCTCGGCACCGTGCTCGTGGCCGCGGTCGCCCTCGTCAGCGGGTTCACCTCGACCCGCGCCGAAGGCCCGGCGACCGTCTATGCCGCAGCCTCCCTCACCGCTGTCTTCCCCAAGGTCTCGCCGTCGTCCCGCTTCCAGTTCGCAGGCTCGAACCAGCTCGCGCTCCAGATCAGCCGCGGCGCGCCGGCCGACGTCTTCGCCTCCGCGAGCCCGCTCTACACGCAGGGCCTGTTCCGCGACGGCTTCGTCGAGAAGCCGCGCACGTTCGCGACGAACTCGCTCGTGCTCGCTGTCCCGCGCTCGAACCCGGCGAAGATCCGCTCCGTCTCCGACCTGGCGAAGCGGCCGAAGCTGAAGCTCGTCGTGGCCGGCCAGAAGGTGCCGATCGGCCTGTACACGCGCGAGGTGCTGAAGCGGCTCGGCCTCTTGCGCGTGCTCCGCAAGGCCGTCAGCCAGGAGCCGGATGTGAAGGGCATCGTCGGCAAGCTCGCGCTCGGCGAGGCCGACGCGGGCTTCGTCTACGCGACCGATGCGCGCGCGGCCTCCTCGCGGCTGCTCGCGATCCCGCTGCCGCGGCGCGCGCAGCCGACCGTCAGCTACGAGGTAGCGGTCGTGAAGGGGTCGAAGAACCGGGAGGCCGCGCTCGAGCTCGTCGCCGACCTGCTCAGCAGCGACGGCCGGCGCGAGCTGCGGAAGGCGGGGTTCGGGCTCCCGTGAGAAGCCCCTTCGCGGTGGTGCTCGCGCTCGCGACAGCACTGGCGCTCTCGTTTCTCACCCTCCCGGTGATCGCGATCTTCGTCGAGATCCCACCTGGGCGGCTGCTGGACGGGATGAACGACCCGGCCGCGGTCGACGCGCTCCTCGTGACGCTGAAGACGACGCTGATCGCGAACGCGCTGATCCTGTTGATCGGGACGCCCGCGGCGTATCTGATCGCCTCGCGTTCGTTCCGGGGGAAGCCGCTGCTCGTCACCGCGATCGAGCTGCCGCTGGTGCTGCCGCCCGCGGTCGCCGGGATCGGCCTCCTGGCCGCCTTCGGGCGTTTCGGCCTCCTCGGCGGGGCGGTGAGCTTCCTCGGGCTCGAGATCGCCTTCACCCAGGTCGCGGTCGTCCTCGCCGTGATGTTCGTCGCGAGCCCGTTCTACCTCCGCGCGGCGATCTCCGCGTTCGAGGCCGTCGACCCGTCGCTGACCGGAGCGGCCCGCACGCTTGGCGCGGGGCCGGCTCGCACCTTCGTCCGCGTCGCCCTGCCGCTCGCGGCCGGCGGGCTCGGCGCCGGGTGGGCGCTCTCGTTCGCGCGCGGGATCGGGGAGTTCGGCGCCACGATCATGTTCGCCGGGTCGCTTCAGGGCGTCACGCAGACGCTCTCGCTCGCCGTCTACGAGCAGTTCGACGTCGACTTCGACGTCGCGCTCTCGATCGGCGCAGAGCTGGTCGTCGTCAGTGCCTTCCTCCTCCTCGCCGTCAAGGTCGTGCCCACATGGACACGCTCGAGCTCACCCTCGACCACCCTCTTCGCTCCTTTCGGCTCTCGGTAGTCGCGGCTCTCGGGCGCGAGACGCTCGCGCTCGTCGGGCCGTCGGGAGCGGGGAAGTCGAGCGTGCTGCGAGCGATCGCCGGGTTGCTGCGGCCGGAACGAGGGCGGATCGCGCTCGGCACCGAGACCTGGCTCGACACGCAGGCGGGCGTCGACCTGCCGCCGGAGCGCCGCTCGGTCGGTCTCGTCTTCCAGGAGTACGCGCTCTTCCCGCATCTCGACGTGCGCCGCAACGTCGCGTTCGGCGGCCGCGAGCGGGTGGGCGAGCTCCTGGAGCGGTTTCGAATCTCCCACCTCGCCGGAGCTCGGCCGGGCGACCTTTCCGGCGGCGAGCGGCAGCGAGTCGCGCTGGCGCGGGCCCTTGCTCGCGACCCGGCCGTGCTCCTGCTCGACGAGCCGCTCTCGGCTCTGGACGCGCACACCCGCGGCGTCGTTCGCGGCGAGCTGGCCGAGTTGTTGGCCGAGCTGCGCTTGCCGACCCTGCTCGTCACGCACGACTTCGAGGACGCGGCGGCGCTCGCTGACCGCGTCGGCGTGATCGTCGACGGGCGGATCCTCCAGCTCGGGCCCGCGGCGGAGCTGCTCGCGGCCCCGGCGGACGCGTTCGTCGCGAGCTTCACCGGCGCGAACCTCCTGCACGGAACGGCGCGGCCGGGGGCCGAGGGCCTGACCGAGGTCGTGCTCGACACCGGTGGCTCGATGTTCTCGGTCGACGGCGGAGAGGGCCGCGTCGGGCTCGCCGTCTATCCCTGGGAGGTCGCGCTCGCCCGCACGGAGCCGGTCGACTCGGCCGTCAACCACGTGCGCGGCGAGGTGCGCTCGCTCGTCGCGCTCGGCAACCGGGTTCGCGTCCGCGTCGGGCCGCTCACCGCCGAGATCACGGCGGGCTCGGCGGCGCGGCTGGAGCTCCGGGAGGGGGAGCCGGTCGTGGCCTCCTTCAAGGCGACCGCCTCACGGCTCGTGCCCTTGGGCTAGCGCCGGCGCACGATCGTCCAGCCCGAGTCGGAGAAGTGCTCTTGATCCCAGCCATCCCGTGCTTGCGGCCGGCGATCAGCAGTGCCGACGACCACCCAGTCGAGGCCGAGGCTCTCGGCGGCGAGCAGCGGATCGGACTCCGGCAGCGAAATGACGCGCCGGTCGAGCTCCGAGCCGTAGAGGGGGTACACCCACTCGGCGACACCGGCGATCCCGACCGTCGCGTCGTTGGGGATCCGACGCTCGACGGCCGTGATCGCCTGCTTCACCTCCGGCCGCGTCAGCGCCTGCGCCTCCGCACGAGGGAGCGTCCAGACGGCACGCGTACCGTCCAGCCCGGTCGGTTTCGCAACGTTGTACGCATGCGCGGCGACGAGCGTGACCGCGCCGATGAGCGCCGCCCCGAAAGCCAGAATCCGCCTGCGATAGACCACGGCGGCAAGCGGCATCGTCAGCAGGACCGGCGTGATCAGGAAGCGGCCGACCCAGATGTTGTAGCGGTACGTCAAGGCGATAGCGACCGCCGTCAGCGGCAACGCGAGCCCGAGGGCGAGCCGCTCCCACTGCCGGCGGCGGACGATCGCCAGGACCGTGAAGCCCAACGAGAGTGGGAACAGCAGCAGGACGCCAAGTGGACCGAAGTAGGAGATGTCCTCGTTCGACGCCTGGCCGACGGCGAAGTCGAACGGCTGGGCGACGCTCGTCTCGGGCGGGTTCGGCTCGATGCCGAGCGCGTCGAAGACCGCTCTGCCTCCACCTTCGATCGCGTCGGCGACGGCGGTCTTCGCGTGCAGGCCGGAAAGATCGAAGAAGCGGTAGCCGATGCGTGCCACCGTCGAGACGGTGCCGTTCCACGTGATCTCGGACGGCCGATACGGCTCTGTCGCTGACGAGGCGCCGAGAGGGCTACCCGTCTCCACGAGGTTGAGGACGTAACCGTACGACCCGACCACGGCGAAGGCGATGACCGCGGCGGCGACGCCCTCGGCGAGCCGTCGGCGCGGGAGCACGGCGACGGCGAGGCCGAGCAGGATCGGGACGGCGTACACCGCCGTCAGCTTCGCTCCGAGGGCGAGCGCGATTGCGAGTCCGGCGAGCAGAACCTCCGGGCGCGTGCGACCGAGGATGAGTGCCGCCGCCGCGAGAACGAACGACGCCGAGACGAGGTCGTTCTGCGTCGTCACGGACTGCAGCGCGACTTGCGTCAACGTCGCGCCGAGGAGCGAGGCGAACACCGAGTCCGGCCGGCCGAACCCGATCCGGCGAGCGATTGCGTAGATCGCGACGAGGGAGGCGAGCTCTGCGAAGAGCTGCGGCAGCGCCGCCACCGTGTCCCGGCCGAGAAACGCGAGCGTCCAGAGGATCTCGAGCTCGCTCCCGGGCTGGTAGGCGTTGATCCGCTCGGTCGGCGGACTGGGCACGTACACGACCGCGCCCCGCTGGAGCCACTCGGCCGCGCGAGGAAGGTGGTACGACATCGAGTCCCAGTTGTTCGGGGGCGTCGCGACCGCGATGAAGAGCTGGTAGACGACAGCACCGCCGACGATGACTGCGAGCGCAGCCAGGATCCGGTGCGAACGCGCGGCTGCCTGAAAGTCGAGCCGCAGCACCGGCGGACGGGGATATCCGCGCGCGCGCCACAGGATCGCCGACGCCGCAAGCAGGACAGCCTCTGCGACCGCGTATCCGGCCGCGCCGACCGCTTCCAGAATCGACAGCACCTCGGCGAGGAGGAACAGCTCCGCGGCTGCGAGCAGGTAGGCCGCGAGTAGGAACGACGGCAGCGAGCGCACCCGGAGCGAGCACGCGGCTGCAAACGCGGTTGCCGCGAGTGTTGCTGCGGCGAGCACGAATGCGAACAACGCCACGGGCTGCGGATTGTGTCAACCTGGCCCCCGTGCACCACGTAGCCAGCCGCCGGAGCGTACGTTCGGGGCTGCTCTGGGCAGGCCTCGTCAGTAGCGTCGTCTTCACGTATCTCGCCGTGCGCGGCGTCGACTTCGGGGAGGTTCGGAACGCCCTCGAGGAGTCGGACTACGGGTGGCTTGCGCCGGCGCTGGTCGCACTTGCGCTCGGTGTCGCGGTTCGCGTTCTGCGGTGGCAACGTCTCTTCAGGCGTGAGACGCGCCCGCCGTTCCGGGCGGTCGCGAGCGCGATGCTCGTCGGGATTCTCTTCAACAACATCCTGCCGGCGCGGGCCGGTGAGGCTGCTCGGATCGTCGTCTTGAACCAGCAAAGGCGGACGTCCCGTGCCGAGGCGGTCGGCACGGTGGTGCTCGAGCGCGCGCTCGACGTCCTTTGCCTGCTCCTGCTGCTCTTCGCGATCGTGCCGTGGCTCCCGCCGGTGTCATGGCTGCGGCCCGCGCTGGTGCTGGCGGTCGTGCTCGCGGCTTGCCTGGCGGTCGGCGCCGTGGTGCTCGCACGCTGGGGCGACCGGCCTCTGCGGGCGGCGCTGCGGCCGCTCGCGCGGTTGCGGTTCGTGGGCGAGGGCGGTGCGGAGCGGGCCGGCGCCAACCTCGCTCAGGGGCTGGCCGCCCTGCGCGACTGGCGCCTGCTGGCGACCGGGCTCGTGCTGACGACGCTCTCGTGGCTTTGCCTGGGGCTCTCGATGTGGTTCGTGCTCCGGGCCTTCGATCTCGGACTTTCGCCGGTGGCAGGGCTGCTGGTCGTGATCGCCGTCAACATCGGGATGATCCTGCCCTCGTCGCCGGCGGCGGTCGGCGTGTTCGAGGCTGCGGTCCTCGTGGCGCTGAGCGCGTACGGTGTGCCGAAGGAACAGGCACTCAGCTACGCCCTCGTCGCCCACATGCTGAACTTCGTCCCCTTCATCGCCGTCGGCGCTCTTGTCCTCCATGCCCACGCGGCCTCGCTCCGGCGCACGGAGGCAGCCACCTGATGCGGGTCTCCTTCATCATCCCCGCCTACAACGAGGCCGCCACGATCGCGCGCGTGCTCGAGCGCGTCGACGCGCTCGACCTCGACAAGCAAATCGTCGTCGTCGACGACGGTTCGACCGACGGGACAGCTGCGATCGTCGATCGCTACCGCGGCGACCGGGCGGACATCGTCTTCATCCGGAAGGAGAACGGCGGCAAGGGGTCAGCCGTCAGAGCGGCGATCCCGCACCTTCACTCCGAGATCACCGTGATCCAGGATGCCGATCTGGAGTACGACCCGGTCGACGTGCCGACGCTGATCGAGCCGATCCAGCAGGGGGTCGCCGACGTCGTCTTCGGCTCCCGGCTCTCCGGCGGCCGGCCGCAGCGCGCCTACCTCTTCTGGCACCTCGTCGGCAACCGCTTCCTCTCCCTGCTCACGAACCTGCTCTTCAACACCACCCTGTCCGACATGGAGACCGGCTACAAGGCGTTCCGAACCGAGATCCTGCGCTCGCTCGACCTGCGTGAGAACGACTTCGCGATCGAGCCGGAGATCACGGGCAAGGTCTGCAAGCGCAGGCTCAGGATCTACGAGTTGCCGATTGCCTACTACGGTCGCACGTACGACGAGGGCAAGAAGATCACGTGGCGAGACGGCTTCAAGGCGATCTGGGTACTGGTGCGAGTGCGGCTTACGCCCTAGACGCAGGGTCGAACGTCAGGCCGGGATCGCGGCGGTCCAGGCGGCGCCGATCCCGAGCTCGTCCGCGAGCGCCCCGACGACCTCGGGGTCGAACTGGCTGCCCGAGCAGCGCGCCAGCTCGGCGATCGCCTCGTCGTCTGTGAGCCGGCCCCGGTAGACGCGGTCCGACGTCATCGCGTCGTAGGCGTCCGCGACGAAGATGATCCGGGCGCCGAGCGGGATCTCCTCGCCGCCGATCGCATCCGGGTAGCCGGTTCCGTCCCAGCGCTCGTGGTGATGGAGGACCCAGTCCGCGACGGGGTCGACGCCGAGGCTCTCGAGCATCCGGTAGCCGATCTGCGGGTGGCGCTCCAGCACGAGCCGCTCCGTCTCGGAGAGCGGCCCGGGCTTGCGCAGGATCTCCTCCGGAATCGCGAGCTTGCCGAGGTCGTGCAGGCTCGCAGCGAGGCGGGTCAGCTCGATCTGCTCCCGGTCGACGCCGAGGCGAGCCGCGATCTTGGCGGCGAGATCTGAGACCCGCTCCGAGTGCGAGCCGGTGTACGCGTCGCGCGCGTCGACGGCCTTGGCGAGGCTCGCGGCGGCGCGGAAGCGGGCGGCGCGGTCCGGGCCCGCGGCGAGCCGCTTCAGCTCGGCGATCTCGACCACGTCCGGCCGGTAGACCCGCGTCTGGTTCTTGCCGTATTCCTTCGCCCAGTAGAGGGCGCTGTCGGCGCGGCGGACGAGCTCGTCGCGGTCGACGTCGTCGTGCGGCGCCGTTGCGATCCCGGCGCTGACCGTGACGAGGCCGGCCGGCTGCAGCTCGGCCGACCCGATCCGCTCGATGATCGCCTCGGCCGCGATCCGCGCGCCGTCCTCGTCCCGACCGGGCAGGAGGATCGCGAACTCGTCTCCGCCCAGCCGGAACGCCTCGCCCCCCTGGCGCAGGTTGGTCGCCAGCTGGGCCAGCACCTTGTCGCCGCCGGGGTGGCCGAGGCGGTCGTTGATCCGCTTGAAGTCGTCGATGTCCAGCAGGCAGAGGCTGACCGGATGACCCTGGGCCTGCGAGTCGGCCAGTTCGCGCTCGAGGCGGTCGTGGAAGTGGCGGTGGTTGCCGAGCCCGGTCAGCGGATCGGTGAGCGCCAGCCGCATCGCCCGCAGCTCGCGGAAGGTCGAGCGCTGGTAGAGGGCGATCGCGAGCAGCGGGCCGACGAGTGCGCCCGAGAGGAACGGCGAGCGCTGCCAGAGGATCACGAGCATCAGCGACGCCGAGGCCATCAGCGCGAACGGCATTCCCGTGGCCTCGATGCTCGTGCGCGTGACCGTCGTGAACGGCTTGTGCGCGCTCACGCCGACGACGAGGCTGATCAGGAGCAGGTTGACGCTGTAGAAGGCGGTGGCAGCGAGGACGACCTGGGCGAAGACGAGCTGTGCCTCGTCGCCCCGGAGCGGGGCGATCGCCGCGCCCGCGACCGCCGCCGCCATCGCCATCACGGAGGCGTTGTAGGTGACGCGGATCGGCGGGCGGTGCTCGAGCAGGTGCATGATCGGCGCAGCCATGCCGACGACGACGCCGGCCTGCCAGCCGTAGAGGACGATCGCCGCCGTGCAGAAGACGAAGCCGAGCGAGACGCCGCCCGTGTCGATCCCGTCGAGCGGGACCGGGTAGCGCTCGGCGAGCGTCGAGGCCGCCAGCAGCCCCGCGATCCCCGCGAGGGTGGCGACGTCGCGAGCCGAGACGGCGAACGAGACCGCGGCCGCCACCGCGACCCCGAGTCCCAGCAGCCCGACCGGCACGACGACCGCGGCGAGCCGCGGGGGTAGCTTCACCCCCGCAGTGACCACGCGGCGCCTACCAGCCCCAGGTGAAGCGGTCCCAACCCCAGTTCCCGATCACCATGGCGACGGCCGCCAGGGCGACGAGAACTCCCACAAGCCTACGATTCCTCCACTGCAGCATTTTTCGTGCCCTCCCGTTGCGGTCCGGTTAGACGGGGGATGATGAACCCCGGCTTGTCGGTCGTAATCCCTCGAAAAGGTGATCTCGCGCTGTGCAGGGCAAACGCGCCCGACGAGCTAGGCTAGGAGGGGTGTCCGAGCAAATCCAGCCGGAGCCCTCGGAGGACGAGCGAGAGGCCATTGTCGCCGCGCTCGCGGTCCCCGCAGTGGTGGCTGACGGGTGGGCGGCGGCGGCGCTGGCCGAGGGCGTCGAAGCCGGCGAGCCGGACCCGTAACGCTTCCGTGCCCCGTGGCGTTGTAGAGCCACTATGTGCTGTCGCTGTGGTGACCACCCCGCCCGTTCCGCCGAAGAGCCCTTCTGCCCGATCTGCGTGATCTCGATCAAGGTCGAGGTCGCACGCGGGCTGACCCAGCTCTCCGGCTACCTGAACGCCTGGGCCGCGTTCGGCGACTGGTGTACCAGTCGCCAGGCAACTGCCTGACCGAGCGGGCTTACGCTGCCGTGCCGCGGAGCAACCGCGGCGCCGTCCGGGCGTAGTCGAGCCCCGAGATCCACGTAAGCACGAGGGCGACGAGCAGCGCCCACCAGCCGACGCTGTCGTCCCACGCCCCCGCCGCCGCGAAGCCGCCGAGCGCCGCGGCGAGCGCCTGCGCCCAGGTCTTCAGCTTGCCGAGGTCGCGGGCGGCGATCACGACTCCGCGCTCGATCGCCGCGAGCCGCAGACCCGAGATCAGGAGCTCGCGGGCAACGATCGCCGCGACCATCCAACCCGGCCAGATCCCGTCCTCGATCAGCATCACGAGGACCGCGAGCACGAGCACCTTGTCCGCGATCGGGTCGAGCAGCGAGCCAAGCTGCGAGGTGACTCCACGCCGCCTCGCGATCCGCCCGTCGAGCCAGTCGGTCGCCATCGCGACGCAGAAGATCGCCGTCGCCCAGTATTCGTTGTGCGGTAGCTCCCACGCATAGAGGAGCACGACGAGCGGCACCGAGGCGGCGCGGCCGATGGTCAGCTGATCCGGAAGCGTCACGGCTTAGGGACAATACGCGGCAGATGGCCGCCTTTTCGAAAGTGCTCGTCGCCAACCGCGGGGAGATCGCGATCCGGATCTTCCGGACCCTGCGCGAGCTGGGCATCGGCTCCGTCGCCGTCTATTCCGAAGCCGACCGCGACGCGCAGCACGTCCGCGTCGCCGACGAGGCCTTCTTGATCGGCCCCGGCCCGGCCGTGGAGAGCTATTTGGTCGGCGAGAGGATCCTCGGCGCGGCGCGGCAGGCCGGCGCGGAGGCGATCCATCCCGGTTACGGCTTCCTCGCGGAGAACGCGGCCTTCGCGCGCGCGGTCGAGGACGCCGCCCTGACCTGGATCGGGCCGCCGAGCGCCGCCATCGAGCTGATGGGGTCGAAGACCGAGGCGCGGACGGCGATGCAGGCGGCCGGCGTGCCGATCATCCCGGGCGCGACCGCGCCGGTGGAGACGGTCGCGGAGGTCCTGCGTCTCGGCGAGGAGGTCGGCTACCCGCTGATCGTCAAGGCGGCGGCGGGCGGTGGCGGCAAGGGGATGAAGCTCGTCGCCTCGCCCGACGAGGCCGAGCGCGCCTTCGAATCGGCGCAGCGCGAGGGCGAGAAGTACTTCGCGGACGGCCGCGTCTACGTCGAGCGCTACCTCGAGGATCCGCGCCACGTCGAGGTGCAGGTGCTCGCGGACGCGCACGGGAACGTGATCCACCTCGGCGAGCGCGACTGCACGATCCAGCGCCGCCATCAGAAGCTGATCGAGGAGACGCCCTCGCCCGCCGTCGACGCGGAGCTGCGCAAGCGGATCGGACAGATCGCGGTCGACGCGGCCCGCGCGGCCGGCTACCGCTCCGCCGGGACGATCGAAGGTCTCCTGACCGCGGACGGCTCCTACTACTTCATGGAGATGAACACCCGGATCCAGGTCGAGCACACGGTCACCGAGGAGGTGACTGGAATCGACCTCGTCCGGGAGCAGGTGCTGATTGCCGCCGGCGAGCCCCTCTCGGTGCGGCAGGACGACGTGTTCCTGCGCGGGCACGCGATCGAGTGCCGGATCAACGCCGAGGACGTCTCGAGTGGTTTCCTGCCGGCACCCGGTCGGATCACCGTCTACCGGGAGCCTTCCGGGCCGGGCGTGCGCGTCGACTCGGGCGTCGTCGCCGGCTCGGAGATCAGCGGCCTGTACGACCCGATGATCGCCAAGCTGATCGTCCACGGGGTCGATCGCGAGCATGCTCGGATGCGAATGCTGCGCGCGCTCGACGAGTTCGAGATCGGAGGCCTGCCGACTCTGCTCGGCTTCCATCGCGCGCTCCTTTCGCACCCGGAGTTCATCGCGGGCGGCACCGGCCACGGCCTCGTCGAGTCGGAGGAGCTGGCCGCGCGGGCCGAGGAGCTGACGCGGGAGCCGGCGGCCGCCACCGCCTCGTCGAACGGGCGGCTGCGTCCGAGGGTGGCCGCCGTCGAGGTCGGCGGGCGCCGGTACGACGTCACCGTGCTCGAGCCGGAGCAGCCCTGGGTCGAGCTCGCCCGCCGCCGGCGCGAGCGGGAGGCATCCGGCCGTGGCGGCGCGGGCAGCGACTCGGTCGTCAGCCCGATGCAGGGGACGGTGCTGAAGGTGGATGTGGCCGAAGGCGACGTGATCGAGGCGGGCAAGGTGCTCTGCGTCGTCGAGGCGATGAAGATGGAGAACGAGATCGCAGCGCACCGGGCCGGGACGGTCGCCGACGTCTCCGTTGCGCCGGGTGACGCCGTCACGAGCGGGCAGGTGATCTGCCGTGTCGTCGCCGACGAGGCCTGACTCCACGAAGCCGCTCTGCGCGGAGACCAGCCGCGCCCACGCCGAGTCGCTGCACGCGACCGCGAGTCGCGTCGAGACCTGGATCCTGATCGAGTACCGCGGCCTCTGGGCCCACGACGCCGTCGATGGCTCGATCCTGAGCGCGACGCTCAAGGCCCATCTCGTCGCCGAGCGCCTGCGGCTGCCGCGGGCTCGGATCCTCTTCGTTCGACAGTCGGACCGCCGCAGCAAGGACGGGCTGCTCGCCTACGTCGGCCGCTCGACCCGGACGGAGCGCGAGCTTCGGCGCCTCCGGCTCGACCACTACGACGATCTCCTCGGGATCGACCTCGCCATCGCGGGCGAGCCGGTCGAGCACCCGCTCTTCCTCGTCTGCACGCACGGCAAGCACGACCGCTGCTGCGCCAAGTTCGGGCGGCCGCTCTACGACGCCGTCCGCGACCAGGTCGAGGAGGGCTGGGCCTGGCAGTGCTCGCACGTCGGCGGCGACCGCTTCGCGGGGAACCTCGTCGTGCTGGCCGACGGCAGCTACTACGGCCGCGTCGGACCCGCGGAGGCGTGGCCCGTGGTCGAGGCCGCGCTCGAGCGGCGCGTGCACCTGCCCCTCTATCGCGGCCGCTCCTGCTACGGCTTCGCCGCGCAGGCGGCCGAGATCGCCGTGCGCGAGGCAACCGGCCTCCTCGGCCTCGACGAGGTCGGCGTGCGCTCGATCGCCCGGGTCGGGGAGGGCTGGCACGCCGAGGTGGAGGCCGCGGAGGCGGGCTACGAGGTCGAGGTGCGGGTCGAGGAGGGCGTGCCCACCCACCTCACCTGCTCGACGACCCGGCTCAGCCGCCCGAAGCGGTACGTCGCAGAAAGCCTTCGCGCACGAGGCGCCTGACGAGCACGAGCCGGCCGGCGTCGTCGAGGGGGCCCGGGAGCTCGGACGTGCGGAACGGTGCCTCCGTCGTGACGAGGAACTCGAGCTCCGCCTGCAGCCGGGCCGGGAAGCGCAGCGTCTTCCCTTCGAAGACGAGCGTCGTCCCCTCGAGGTCGGCGATCACGGTGTCGCGCCGTTCCAGCTCGTCCGCGGCCGTCAGCGTCGCCAGCGCGCGCAGCTCCGAGAGCTGACCGTCGAGGATCGGCCGGCGGCTGTGGACGAAGCGCGCCCGCGCCCGGGCCCGGACGGCCTCGGCGTCGAGGGCCGGCAGCTCGGGCGGATCGTCGGAGTCGATGGTCTGCCGGAAGGGGAGATCCTCCTCGGCAGCCTCGAGCTCGACCCGGGCCTCGTCGACCCATCGCCTGACGTTGACGCCGATGGTGATGTGGAGCGAGTCCTCGTCCGAGGTCAGCGCCTGGTGGAGCCAGCCGCGCGGAAGGTAGAGCGTGTCGCCCGCGTGCTGGGTGATGTCGATGATGGGCTCGCCCGGAGCGCCGAGCGCCGAGCGGTAACGCTGGTTCTTCAGCGGCAGCTCCAGCACCGGCTCGTAGACGAGCCAGCGCTTCGAGCCGGCGACCTGGAGCGAGATCACCTCGTGGGTGTCGTGATGCACCGGCAGCCCTTGCGAGCCCGCGGGCGTGAAGTACGCGTTTGCCTGCACGGGATGCCCGAAGAACGCCTCCAGGTGGCGGCAGTAGCGGGCGAGCGGGAGCCAGAGGTGATGGAGGCCCTGGAGCACGATCGTCGCACCCTGCTCGAACTCCTCGAGCACCCGGCGCACGTCGGCGACGCCGGTGAACGGCGACGGCCGCCAGGAGAGATCGGCGGTGTAGCCGGCGACCGTCTCGCCCGCCTTGACGAGCCGGAAGGCGGGGAGCCGGATCCCCGTCTCCGTGATCAGCCGCTCGACGTCCTGCGCGGAGAGGAGGTCGTCGAAACGGCCTACCTCGCCGCGCGGAACGACGAGCGGCTGCCGCTCCCAGTGCTCCGTGAGGAACCGCGCCGCGTCGAGCGGCTCGATCGCGCGCTCTAGGGCGGCAGAGCTACGCGGCGTCCGAGTCGGAGTCGTCCGCGTCGGCGTCGCTCGAGTCGCCATCGGTGCTGTCCGTGTCGTCCCCATCGGCGTCGGCTGTGGTCTGGACGAGCTCGTCGTCCTCGACGGTCAGGATCTCGTCTTCCGTCAGCGTCGTGCTCTCGTCGTTCATCGCTCCTCCTTGACGGCGGGACTTCCGAGGCGCGGACGTTACTACAGCCGGTGGGATCGATCGGTGAACCAGACGATCCGGCGGAACTCCTCCGGCGCGTCCACTTCACCCAGGAACGTGCCGAAGACGACGCGGAGCCAGCTCGCGTTCGCCAGCGACCCGGGCGCGCTCAGCGTTGCGCGCCACGTTGCCCCGGGGCGCAGG
The DNA here is from genome assembly GCA_963789355.1 of uncultured Gaiellaceae bacterium. Lineage (GTDB taxonomy): Bacteria > Actinomycetota > Thermoleophilia > Gaiellales > Gaiellaceae > Gaiellasilicea. Next base: position 252,906 of record CAWBKK010000005.1, on the reverse strand, counting down.
ACAGCCGGTGGCGGGGGCTCGATCGTCGTCGCCGGGCGAATCGCAGGGAGCCGGCCTTCCCGGTTGGCGTCCTCCACGGCTTGTAGGTCGCCGGTGGGGAAGAGCATCAGCCCGAAGCGGTAGTCCGTGGGGCCGTCGTCGATCTCGAAGCGGAAGGGAGTGTGGTTGGTGACGGCGACGGTCGTCGACCAGCCTTCGGCGGTGACGTCGAGGCCGCCGACCTCGAAGACGAGGCGCTCGCCGGTCGAAGCCGGGTAGGCCTCGCGCCAGCCCAGCTCAGCTTGCTGAGGCTCGGCTGCGCGAGGCTGCACGAGCGGCCGGGTGCCGGTGTCGGAGGCGCCGCAGCCCGCGAGGACGAGCGCGATCGCGAGTAGGGAGACGGTTCGGCGCACTCGCCCAATCTACGTCGCTAGAGTCCGCACGGCTTTGGACCTCTACGAGTATCAGGGCAAGCAGCTCTTCAAGCGCTTCGGCATTCCCGTCTCGGACGGCCGGGCCGCGAAGACGCCAGAGGAGGCCAGGGCAGCGGCCGACGAGATCGGCGGCCAGGTCGTCGTCAAGGCGCAGGTGCTGACGGGAGGCCGCGGCAAGGCGGGCGGGATCAAGCTCGCCGACGACGCTCCCGACGCGGAGGAGAAGGCGAAGCAGATCCTCGGGCTCGACATCCGCGGCCACGTCGTGCGCACGCTCTGGATCGAGACCGCGTCCGAGATCGAGAAGGAGTACTACCTCTCGATCACGTTCGACCGTGGGGTGAAGAAGCCGCTCCTCATGTTCACGACGCAGGGCGGGATGGACATCGAGGAGGTCGCGGAGAAGACCCCCGACGCGCTCGTCCGCCTCCACGTCGATCCACTCGAGGGCTTCCAGCCCTGGCAGGCTCGGCGCCTGATCTACGGCGCCGGCGTCGAGGATCCGAGCGAGCAGAAGCAGATCGCGGCGATCGTGGGGAAGCTCTACGAGGCGTTCGTCGAGACCGACGCCATGCTCTGCGAGATCAACCCGCTGATCGTGACCCCGGACGGCGAGGTGAAGGCGCTGGACTCCAAGTTCACGGTCGACGACAACGCGCTCTACAAGCATCCGGAGATCGCCGAGATGCGCGACGTCGAGGCCGCCGATCCGCTCGAGGCCCTGGCGCGCGAGAAGGGCGTCACCTACGTCAAGCTCGACGGGGAGGTCGGGATCCTGGGCAATGGCGCCGGGCTCGTCATGTCGACGCTCGACGTGATCGCGCTCGTCGGCGGCTCGCCGGCGAACTTCTGCGATCTCGGCGGCGGCGGCGACGCGGAAGGCGTCGTCGACGCGCTCGAGGTGATCCTGAAGGACGAACAGGTCAAGTCGATCTTCTTCAACATCTTCGGCGGGATCACACGTTGCGACGAGGTCGCGCGCGGGATCCTTGCCGCGCTCGAGCGGATGACGATCGAGCAGCCGATCGTCGTGCGGCTCGACGGCACGAACGCCGAGGAGGGCCGGAAGGTGCTCGCGGATGCGGCGCCGAAGGGACTCTACGTCGAGGCGACGATGCTCGACGGGGCGCGCCGAGCGGTGGAGCTGGCAACGTGAGCGATTGGTCGTCCCGCGCCGAGGCCTACCGCAACGCTCCCGAACAGCGCGAAGGCGAGGATCTCGACCTGATCGTGCGCTGGGCGGAAGGCTCGCGCACGGCGCTCGACGTCGCCACCGGCGGCGGCCACGTGGCCCGGCGGCTCCGCGAGGCGGGGCTCCAGGTGGTCAGCTCCGATCCCGCGCCCGGGATGCAGCCCGACGTGATCTGCCGCGCCGAGGATCTCCCGTTCGCGGACGGGGCCTTCGATCTCGTCGTCTCGCGGATCGCGCCGCACCATTTCGAGGACATCGCGGCTGCGGTTGCCGAGATCGCGCGTGTCGCGAACGATCTCGTCGTGATCGAGGACACGCTCTACGTGAGCGAGGAGGTCGAGGCGGCAGAGCAGCTGCGCGACCCGACGCACGTCCGCTCGTACTCGGAGGAGCAGTGGCGCGGTCTGCTCGAGGCTGCCGGACTCGAGGTCACGGACGTCGAGTCCTTCCAGAAGCGCCACCCGCTGGAGGAGTGGCTCGACCGTTCGGACACGCCGGAGGACGATCGGCGGCTCGTGAAGGAGTTGCTCGCCGACCGGATCGTGGGCGACGAGTACGTGGACACGAAGCTCGTGCTCAGGGCAAGGAAGGCGGCGTAGTGGCGATCATCGTCGGCAAGGAGACGAAGCTCGTCGTCCAGGGCCTGACCGGCTCCGAGGGGTCGTTCCACGGCCTCCGCAACAAGCGCTACGGGACCCAGGTCGTCGCCGGCGTCACCCCCGGCAAGGGCGGCCAGGACGTCGAGGGGATCCCCGTCTACGACACGGTGGCCGACGCCGTCGAGGAGACTGGAGCGAACACGACGATGGTCTTCGTCCCGGCCCGCTTCGCCGCCGACGCGATCTACGAGGCTGTCGACGCCGGCATCGAGACCGTGGTCTGCATCGCCGAGGGCCTCCCTGCGCACGAGATGCTCCGGATCTACAACTACATCCGGCCGAAGGGCGTGACGATGCTTGGCCCGAACTGTCCGGGCGCACTCTCGCCGGGGAAAGCGAACGTCGGGATCATCCCGGCCGAGATCTTCGCCGAAGGGAATATCGGCCTGGTCTCGCGCTCGGGCACGCTGACCTACCAGATCGGCCACGAGCTGACGCAGATGGGCCTCGGCAACTCGACGATCGTCGGGATCGGCGGCGACCCGGTCGTCGGCTCCTCCTTCATCGACGTGCTCGGCAAGTTCGAAGCGGACTCGCAGACCGAGTACGTGGTCATGGTCGGCGAGATCGGCGGCGACGAGGAGGAGAAGGCGGCGGCGTTCATCGAGACGGAGATGACGAAGCCGGTCGTCGCGTACATCGCCGGCTTCACTGCCCCACCTGGCAAGACCATGGGCCACGCGGGCGCGATCATCTCCGGCTCCTCCGGTACGGCGCAGGGAAAGAAGGAGGCGCTCGAGGCGAAGGGCATCCGAGTCGGCACCTCGCCGACCGAGGCGGCGGAGCTCGTCGCCGACGTCGCCCGCGGCTAGCGCGACCCCTACGACAGTCGCCCCCGGCGTTTCCCCCCACCGGCCGTTGTCATTTTGGGGGCCTGGCCCCGACACGTCCCGGCGAGGCGTGGCTTAGACGGACCAGCGGGCTTCGAAGTCGCGCTGCTTCTCTGTGGGCTCGGCGAGCGAGAGCCCCAGTGTCGCCAGCTTCGTCCGTGCGATCTCGCGGTCGAGCTCGTCCGGAAACGGGTGGAGGCCCGGCTCGAGGCCGCCGCGGGCGAGCAGGTGGGCCGCGAGGGCCTGCACGGAGAAGGAGAGGTCCATGATCTCGACCGGGTGGCCGTCGCCGCCGGCGACGTTCGTCTGGCGGCCCTCCGCGAGCACGTAGGCGCAGCCGCCGCCGGGCAGCGCGTGCTCGGTCACACCCGGCCGCACCTCCTCGCCGGAGCCGAGACCGTCGATCGCAACCTCGCGCTCGTGGTGGCCGCCGTTCGCGATCAGGACGCCGTCCTTGAGGTGCTGCAGGGCCTCGCGCGGGACGCAGTCGATCGCGCCGGTCGCCGAGATGAGGACGTCGGCGTCGGGGAGCGCTTGCTCGAGCGAGGCGACGCGGTGGCCGTCCATGTGCGCCTCGAGCGCGGCGACGGGGTCGACCTCGACGACTGCGACGCGCCCGCCCGCTCCCCGTGCGGCCCGGGCGAGTCCCTTGCCGACCCAGCCGTAGCCGACGATGCAGAACTCACGGCCGGAGAAGTTCAGATTCGTGAGCCGGTCGATCGCGGCGAGGGTCGACTGGCCGGTGCCGTACCGGTTGTCGAAAAGGTGCTTGCAGAGCGCATCGTTGGCCGCGATCGCCGGGAATGTCGAGTCGCCCCGCCGCCTCCATCGTCCGCAGCCGTGCAACCCCGGTCGTGGTCTCCTCGGTCACGCCGATGAGCCCCGCGGCCACCTCCGGCCGGTGCTCGACGATCCGCGCCGTCAGCTCGGCGCCGTCGTCGACGACGATCTCCGGCTTCGTGTCGGCGACCGCGAGCAGGTCGGCGTCGAACTCCTCCGGCGAGGCACCGTGCCGCGCGTGCACCTCGATCCCACGCCCGACGAGCGCGGCGCAGATCGCGTCCTGCGTGGAGCCTGGATTCGAGCCGGAGGCGACGACCTGTGCGCCCGCCTCGGCGAGCAGCGTCGCCAGGTAGGCGGTCTTCGCCTCGAGGTGGACGACGACGGCGACGCGCTTCCCGCGCAGCGCTCCGTCGGCGAGCCGCTCGCGCGCGAGGCGGTTGAGGACGGGCGAGTGCTTGGCGACCCAGCTGATCCGCTGCTCACCCGACGGAGCGAGTGACGGGTCCGCGATCTCGGAACGGGCCGCTGCGTCCACTGCCGGAATCTATCCGCCGGATGCGAGTACCCCCGCGCGCACCCGTGTTGGGCGGCGCGCGGGGGTGAAGCCCAGAACGACTGAGCTAGATCTTGCGGCGAGGCCGCGACGGGCCCCACTTGGAGTTGCGCCGCTTCGACTGGTAGACGAGGCGGGGCGGGGCGACGGTCATGCCCTGGCTGACGAACGTCTCGGTGTGCCCGAGCATCCGGGCGACGTGGCTGACCTCGGCCTGCTGCTCCGGGAGGACGAGCGTGACGCCCGTACCGTTGCGTCCGGCACGGCCCGTGCGGCCGACGCGATGGACGTAGGCGGTGTGCTCCTCCGGCGGATCGAAGTTGATCACGTGCGTGATGTCGTCGAGATCGAGGCCGCGCGCGGCGACGTCCGTGGCGACGAGGGTCTTGACCGTGCCGTTCTCGAAGCGCTTGAGCGCGCGCTCGCGCTGGTTCTGGTTCATGTCGCCGTGCATCGCGACCGCGGTCACGTTCTGGCGCGCGAGCTTCTGCACGAGCCTGTCGGCACCGCGCTTGGTGCGGACGAAGACGAGCACGAGCCCGCGCTCCTCCGCCAGCAGGCCGGCGAGCGTGTCGACCTTGTTGTCGGCCGTGACGGGCAGGAACCGGTGCTCGACCTCGCCCTGCTGCTGATCGATCGTCAGCTGGGCCTCGTAGCGGCCGGGGTTCTGCGTGTACGCGTGGGCGATCTCGCCGACCTTGCCGTCGAGCGTGGCCGAGAAGAACATCGTCTGCCGCTCTTTCGGAAGGCGCGCCACGATCCGGTCGACCTGCGGCTGAAAGCCCATGTCGAGCATCCGGTCGGCCTCGTCGAGGATCAGCATCCTGACGCCGTCGAGCGAGACGATTCGCCGCTCGACGAGATCCTGCAAGCGACCTGGCGTGGCGACCAGGATGTGGGCTTCCCGCGAGGCCTTCGCCTGCGAGCCGATCGAGACGCCGCCGTAGACCGCCGCGACGCGGAGGTCGCACGCCGGTGCGATCGTGCCGAGCTCGGCAGCGACCTGCGCCGCCAGCTCGCGGGTGGGGACGAGGACGAGCCCGGAGGGGCGCCCGTCGTTCGCGTTCAGCCGCTCGACGAGCGGCACCGCGAAGGCGAGCGTCTTACCGGATCCGGTCGGCGACTTCGCGAGGATGTCGCGGCCGGCGAGGGCGTCCGGGAGGACGAGCCCCTGGATTCTGAATGGAGCGTGGATGTCGCGCTCTGCGAGCGCTTGCGCGACGCGCGCGGACACACCCAGCTCGAGGAAAGACTGCATTGAGTATTGACTCCTTCGTGATAAGTCGAGATCCGCCTGCCTCGACTGCCTGTGCCATCACAGAGAAAACCGAAGGAGAACAAACCTCACAGGACGACACCACGCCGTCCATGTGGAACACGGTAGCAGCAGGACGGTCCGGCGGCGTCCACCCCTTTAGGGATCTTGCGCAATGCGCATCCGCACTCGCGGATGCTCATGCTGCGCTGAAAAACTAGGGTGTTCTCGTGATCTCGTTCGCCCGAGGCGCCCCCGCCCCCGAATGCCTCGACGGCGAGCTGCTGGCCGACTGCGCTCGCGCGGCAGTCCTCGGCGACCCGGGCGTCCTCGCGTACGGAGCCGGCGGTGGCTACGCGCCGCTGCGGGAGTGGCTCGGTGCCCGCCACGGCGTCGACGCCGCTCGGGTCGTCGTCACGAACGGCGGCCTCCAGGGGTTCGTCTTCTACGCCGAGGAGCTGCTCGCCGAGCGTCCGGGCCGCGTCCTCGTCGAGGCGCCGACCTACGACCGGCCGCTGAAGATCCTCGCTCGGCTCGGCGCCGACGTCGTGCCGGTCGCGATGGACGCCGAAGGTCTCGACCCGGACGCGCTCGAGCGCGAGCTCACCGCCGGAGCGACGAGCTTTCTCTACACGATCCCGACCTTCCAGAACCCGAGCGGCCGGACGCTCTCGACCGAGCGACGGGAACGCGTGGTCGAGCTGGCGCGAGCGCACGGGGTCCCGGTCCTGGAGGACGATCCGTACGGCCTCGTCCGCTACGAGGGCGAGCCGCCGCCCTCACTGCACGAGCTCGAGGGCGGCGACCTGGTGACCTACGCGTCCTCGTTCTCGAAGACCGTCGCCCCCGGCGTGCGGGTCGGCTGGTTCGCCGCCCCGGCGGAGCTCGCCGCCAGGATCGAGGCACGCGCCGTCGCGACCTACATTTCGCCGCCCTTCCTGACGCAGGCGACGGTCTTCGAGCTGATCGACCGGGGCGCCTTCGAGCCGAACCTGGAGCGGATCCGCGGGCTCCTGAAGACCCGGCGCGACGCGATGCTCCGGGCGCTCGAGCAGGAGCTCGGTGCGGAGGCGACCTGGAGCGAGCCTGACGGGGGCTACTTCCTCTGGGTCGACCTGCCCGTCGACGCCGCCGATCTGCTCACGCGCGCGGAGGCTGCAGGGGTCACCTTCGTCAAGGGCTCGGACTTCTTTCCGGACGGCAGCGGCGGGCGCTCCCTCCGGCTGGCGTTCAGCTACGCGTCGCCTTCGGAGATCGGTTCCGGCGTCTCGACGCTCGCCTCGCTGCTGCGTTCCTGAGTCTTGCGGGTCTGACGGCGGCGGTGGAGCTGCGAGAGCAGCACGCCGCCGACGAGGCCGGCGAGGAGCGAGAGCAGAATCACCCAGATCAGGGAGGTGCGCGCCTCGCCGAAGACGAAGTCGACCGACGCCTGCTCGTCGTTGCCGACGACGAACGCGATCAGGTACGCGCCGATCAGGATCAGCAGCCCGAGCGTGATCCAGAGCCGCGGCTGCCAGCTGCGATCGAACTCGTCGCGAGGTGACTCCATGGCGTGGAGCCTATGCGGCGGCGAAGCCCGGTGCGGCCGGGATGGGGACGAGGCGTGGCTGCCGAGGCGGCTCGAGCGCACCCGCCGTCGCGTGGCGGAAGGTGGGGCACGGATTGTCGCCGGGGAGAGCGCAGAGCCCCGCGCGACGGAAGTAGCAATCACTGCATTTTGCTTGGGTGCGTTTGACCATATCTCCTCTTGATCGCTTCTCGTCCCCTCTGGACTCGGCCATTGTGGCGATCTGGTTCATGAATGCCAATCCCCTGTTTGCGAAAAACCGTGCAATTTCCGGAGGATTCCTGGGAACCAAAAAGTGCTGCTAACTAAGGTTTTTCAGCCACCGTTGCCAGCGCTCGCAACGCCTGCTCGAAGTTCTCCACAGGGATGATCTGCAAATCCCCTGCATGGCGCCGGGCCTCGGTCGCGTTGTCCCCAGCCGGGACGAGGAAGACGTCCGCGCCCGTGCGTCGTGCCCCGATCACCTTCTGCTTCACGCCTCCGACCGAGAGGACGTCGCCGTCGAGCTCGATCTCGCCCGTGGCCGCCACCTTCAGCCCGCGGTCGACGTTGCCGCGGACCTCCTCGACGATGTCGAGCGCGAAGGCGAGCCCGGCCGACGGGCCGCCGACGCCCCCGAGATCGATCTCGACGTCGAGCGGGAGCTGGATCTCCGCGGCCTGCTCGACCTGGATCCCGACGATCGGCCGGCCCGCTTCGGTGGGGCTCGCGACCGTCCCGACCTCGATCACCTCGGTGACCTCCCCGCGGCGGACGCGAAGGCGTACCTTCTCGCCCGGCTCGTGCGTGCCGATCAGCCGGCGGAGGTCGTCGGGGGTGGTCACGAGCTTGCCGTCGACTCCGACGACGATGTCGGTCGGCTCGATCTTTCCGGCCGCGGGCGCGTCGGCAGCGACGGCGACGACGAGCGCGCCCTCCGATTCGGCCTTGATGTCGTAGCCGAGCTCGCGGAGCGCGACGGCGGCGGCGATCTCCTGCGAGCGGTCCATCTGCTGGAGGTTCTGGCGGCGGCGCTCGCCGAAGTTCGACCCCGGCGGCACGAGCGCCTGCTGGGGAACGAGGTCGGCCCCCTCGGGCCGCGTGGCCGCGACGAGATCCTCGAGCAGCGACGCCTCGCGCACGACCACGTCCACGTAGAAGATCCCGCCCGGCGGGTGCGGCTTCTCGCCTTCGACCTTCACCTTGTCTGCGAGCGGCTTCGCCCGGTCCGGCAGGAGCAGATAGCTGTCCGAGGGCAGCAGCCAGAGGGCGCCGACGGTCACCGCCCCGATGATCAAGCCACCGGCGATCAGCCGGCCAAAGCTCATTGCGTTCCCCGGAGAAGGCCGCCGTCGACGCCGATCGCGGTGCCGGTGACGTACGAGGCGCGGTCGGACGCGAGGAAGCAGACGACGTCGCCGATCTCGCGCGGGGTGCCGAGCCGGCGCAGCGGGATCGTCGTCGAGGTCGGCCTCGGTCGGCCCGTCCGGAAAGACCTCTCGGATCCGCTCCGTGTCGATCCGGCCAGGGGCGACCGAGTTGACGGTGATGCCCTTCGGGCCGAGCTCGCGCGAGGCCGTCTTCAGCCAGCCGACGAGCCCGGGACGGACGGCGCTCGACAGCGCCAGCGTCTCGATCGGCTCCTTGACGGCGCTGGAGGTGATCGCGATCACGCGGCCGTGCCCACTCGCCTCGAGGTGGGGCAAACAGAGTCGCACGAGCCGGATGGTGGAGACGAGCAGCAGCTCGACGGCGTCTCGGAGCTGGTCGTCCGAGAACTCGAGCGAGCCGGTGCGGGGCGGGCCGCCGGAGTTGAGGACGACGACGTCGACGCCGCCGAACCGCTCGACCGCAGTGGCGACGAGGCGCTCGAGGTCGTCGGCGCTCCGGACGTCGCCGGCGACCGGCACCGCGCCCAGCCGCTCGGCCTCGCGGTCGAGCACGTCCCGGCGGCGAGCGAACATGACGACGTTCGCCCCCTCGCCCGCCAGCGCCTCGGCGCAGCCGAGGCCGATTCCCGCAGAGGCTCCGCAGACGATCGCCGTGCGTCCGCGCAGGCCGGATTCCATTACCTGGCGCAGGCCGAGCAGCCGCAGAAGCGACTGCTCGGCGCGCAAAGACCCCTGAAGGGGCCGCCTGCGGCGGCCCAAAGACTGGCTCCGGATTCGAACGACATCGTGCGCTACCCGGAGAGGACGGAGACGACCTCGCGGACGGCGTCCGCGGAGGCCTTCAGCGCCTGCTGCTCGGCGTCGTCGAGGTCGAGTTCGACGATGCGCTCGATCCCCTTCGACCCGAGTACGACCGGTACCCCCATATAGAGGCCGTCGATCCCGTACTCGCCCTCGAGGTAGGCGGTGCAGGGGAGGACGCGCTTCTCGTCGAGGACGACCGCGTCGACCATCTGCGCCGCCGCCGCGCCCGGGGCGTACCAGGCGGACGTGCCGAGCAGGTTCACGAGCTCGCCGCCGCCCTTGGCGGTCCGCTCGACCAGCGCCTGGATCCGGTCCTCGGCGACGAGCTTGCGCAGCGGGACTCCGCCCACGGTCGTGGCGGTGACGACCGGGACCATCTGGTCGCCGTGGCCGCCGAGCACCATCGCGGTCACGTCCTTGATCGACATGCCGGTCTCCCAGGCGATGAAGGCCGAGAAGCGCGCGGTGTCGAGGATCCCCGCCATCCCGAAGACGCGTTCCTTTGGCCAGCCGGAAGCGCTCTTCGCCACGTGGCACATCGCGTCGAGCGGGTTCGAGACGACGACGACGATCGCCTCGGGACTCGCGGCGGCCACCTGCTCGGTGACCGAGGCGACGATCTTCTCGTTCGTCTGAACGAGGTCGTCGCGGCTCATCCCGGGCTGGCGCGGCAGGCCGGCGGTGATCACGACCACCTCCGAGCCGGCCGTCTCCTCGTAGCCGTTCGAGCCGGTCACGTTCGCCTCGTAGCCGAGCACCGCGGCGGCCTGGTCGATGTCGAGCGCCTTGCCCTGCGGCACCCCCTCCTTGATGTCGACGAGGACGACGTCCGCATAGTCGCGGCGCGCGAGTTCCTGGGCGCAGGTGGCGCCCACGTTGCCGGCGCCGACGACCGTGACCTTATGCCTCACTCCGGACCTCCAGCTTCTCGATGATCGCGTCCGCGACCTCGCTCGTCCCGACGGCGGTCGGGTCGTCGCGGGCCGGCTTCATGTCGTAGGTGACGCTCGCGCCCTCGGCAATGACCTCCGCGATCGCCCGCTCGAGCCGGCCGGCCGCGTCGTCCTCGTCGAGGTGGCGGAGCATCAGCATCCCCGAGAGCATCATCGCCATCGGGTTGACCTTGTTCTGGCCCTTGTACTTGGGGGCGGAGCCGTGCGTCGGCTCGAAGACCGCCGCGCTCGCGCCGAAGTTGGCGCCCGGCGCGAGGCCGAGGCCGCCGATCAGGCCGGCGCAGAGGTCTGAGACGATGTCCCCGTAGAGGTTCGGCAGCACGAGCACGTCGTACTCCTCGGGCCGCTGCACGAGCTGCATCGAGAGGTTGTCGACGATCCGCTCATCGAACTCGATGTCGCTGTTCTCGGCGGCGACGTCCTGCGCGACGTGCAGGAAGAGCCCGTCGGTGAACTTCATGATGTTCGCCTTATGCACCGCCGTGACCTTGCGGCGGCCGTTGCGGCGCGCGTAGTCGAAGGCGAACTGGACGATCTGGCGCGTGCCGGTCTCGGAGATCGGCTTGATCGAGATCCCGGAGTCGCGGCGGATGTTCGAGTAGCCCTTCTCGCCCAGCCAGTCGAGCAGCTCGTCGGCGTCCTCCGTGCCCTCCTCGAACTCGACCCCTGCGTAGAGGTCCTCGGTGTTCTCGCGGATCACGATCAGGTCGACGTGCTCGTAGCGAGAGCGCACGCCCGCGTAGGTCTTGCACGGGCGCACCTGGCCGTAGAGGTCGAGCGCCTTGCGCAGGCCGACGTTGACGGAGCGGAAGCCGCCGCCGACGGGGGTCGTGATCGGCCCCTTCAGCGCGGTCCCGTTCTGCCGGATCGACTCGAGGACGTGCTCGGGCAGCGGATTGCCGTCGTTCTGGTCGATCACGTCCGTGCCCGCGTGCTGCACGTCCCAGTCGAACTCGACGCCGGTCGCGTCGAGCACGCGGCGCGTTGCCTCGGCGAGCTCGGGGCCGGTCCCGTCGCCGGGGATCAGTGTCACGCGATGCGCCATCGGCGCCGGACTCTACCGGCCGATTGCGGACAGGCGTTGCGGGTAATGTCCTCGCGATGGCAGGCCCGAAGAAGTCCGTCGCACTCTCCGGCGTCTCCGTGGCGGAGACGAGCATCTGCTCGATCGATCCCGACGAGGGAGTGCTGATGTATCGCGGCTACGACATCGCGGGGCTGGCCGAGAACGCGAGCTACGAGGAGGTCGCGTACCTCCTGCTCGAGGGCGACCTGCCGGGCGCGGACGGTCTCGACGCGTTCAAGGAGCGGCTGGCCGGTGCGCGCGAGCTGCCGCGGGCGGTGACGACGATCATCGACGGGAACGCGATGGACGCGTCGCCGATGGAGACGATGCGGACCGCCGTCTCGGCCCTCTCCTTCTCCGACCCGGCCGAGGACGCGATCGACCGCGAGAACGAGCACCGCAAGGCCGTCTCCCTGATCGCGCAGCTGCCGACGATCGTCGCCCGCTACGAGCGGCGCCGACGGGGCCAGATCGCGGTCGCTCCGGATCCGTCGCTCGACTACGCCGAGAACTTCCTGACGATGCTCCGGGGCGAGGCTCCGACGGCCGAGGAGGCGCGCGCATTCGAGATCGCGATGATCCTCCACGCCGAGCACGAGATGAACGCGTCCACGTTCACGGCGCGGGTCGTCGCCGGGACGAACGCCGACATGCACTCCGCGATCGTCGCCGCGATCTCGGCGCTGAAGGGGCCGCTGCACGGCGGGGCCAACCAGGCGGCGATGGCGATGTTCGCGGAGTTCGGCTCCGCGGCCGGCGTCGCCGACGGCGTGCGCTCCCGGCTCGAGGCGAAGAAGCCGCTCTACGGGTTCGGCCATCCGCTCTACCGCGCGCTGGACCCGCGCGCGCCGATCCTGCGGCGCCTGTCTGAAGACTTCGCGGACGACAGCGAGCCCAACTTCCTCGAGATCGCGCAGGCCGCCGAGCGCGAGGCGCAGGCGCAGAAGGGTCTCTGGCCGAACGTCGACCTCTACTCCGGTGTCCTCTATCACTATCTCGGGATCCCGACCGACCTCTTCATCCCGCTCTTCCAGATGAGCCGCGTCGCCGGCCAGGCCGCGCACGTGCTCGAGCAGCACGCGGGCGGGAAGATCATCCGGCCGAGCGCCGAGTACGTGGGTGAGCCGCGGCGCGACTACCCGGTCGAGGTCACGCGGTGAACGACTTCAAGCCCGGACTCGAGGGCGTGGTCGCGTTCGAGACCGAGATCGCCGAGCCCGATCGCGAGGGCGGCGCGCTTCGCTACCGCGGCGTCGACATCGAGGATCTCGTCGGGTCGTACCAGTTCGAGCAGGTCTGGGGGCTCCTCGTGGACGAGAGCTTCTCGCCCGGCCTGCCTGCGGCAGAGCCCTACGAGGGCGGCGGCCTGACGGGGAACACGCCCGCGGATCTCCAGGCCGTGACCGCGCGGCTCGGCGCCGAATGGGGCGTCAAGAAGCTGATCGACATCAGCGACGACGAGGCGCGCGAGGACCTGCGCCGCCTCTCCGCTCAGTTCATCTCGATCGCGGCCCAGTCGGCGCGGATCGCCGACGGAGAAAGCGATCGGATCGCGCCGCAGGCGGTCGCCCAGGGCGAGACCACCGCCGAGCGCTTCTTCCTCGAGTGGCGCGGCGAGGCCGACCCGAAGCACGTGCAGGCGCTCGACACGTATTGGATCTGCACCTGCGAGCACGGGCTCAACGCCTCGACCTTCGTCGCGCGGATCACCGCGTCGACCGGCTCGGACTGCGCCGCCGCCCTCTCGTCGGCGGTCGGCGCGCTCTCCGGCCCGCTGCACGGCGGCGCGCCCGCGCGGGTGCTGCCGATGCTCGACGCGGCCGCTGAGTCCGGCGATCCCGAGTCGTACGTCCAGGGCCTGATCGAGCGCGGCGAGCGGCTGATGGGCTTCGGCCACCGGGTCTATCGCGCCGAGGATCCGCGGGCGCGGTTGCTGAAGGGGACCGCGAAGGAGCTCGGCGCCCCGCGCTACGACGTGGCGGAGAAGCTCGAGGCGGCGGCGCTCGAGGCGCTGCGGCAGAAGTCGCCCGATCGTCCGCTCGAGACGAACGTCGAGTTCTGGTCGGCGGTGGTCCTCGACGTGGCCGGGATCCCGCCAGAGCTCGCGCCGGCGATGTTCGCCTGCTCGCGCACCGCGGGCTGGTCGGCGCACATCCTCGAGCAGAAGAAGCTGAACCGGCTCGTGCGGCCGTCGGCGCGCTACGTCGGCCCCGGCGCCCGCCCGGCCTCGTCGATCTCGTGACCCTCGCCGAGGCCGCGGCTCGCGCCGACGAGCTCGCCTCCGCCGGTGACCAGAAGGCGCTCGCGACGCTGCGTCAGGAGTGGGACGGGGAGCTCGAGCACGCCGTGCGAAGCTCCGACTACCGCGTTCGCGCGCAGGCCTACCGTGCGATCGCGCAGTTTCGCTTCCGCCAGAAGCTCGAGCTCGTCCGGCGGGGGCTGCAGGACGAGAGCCCCGCCGCCCGCGGCTCGGCGTTGATCGCCCTCGAAGGGCTCTCGCGAGACCATCCGGGCGATGTCAACTCGATGCGGGCGATGTTGCACGAGCTGGCGACGAACGACGCGAACGTCGCCGTGCGCCGGCTCGCGATCGTCTGCCTGAAGAACGGCTCGCCGCAGCGCGAGACGATCCTCGTCCTGAACGGCCTCGCCGACGACGACGAGCAGGACGGCGAGCTGCGCAAGACCGCCAAAGCGGTCGCGACGGCGCTCCAGAAGCGCGCCAACACACGGTGACGAGCGTCGGAGTGCGCGGGGAGCCCCGCTCAGTCGGCGTGATCATGGGCTCGCGCTCCGATTGGGAGACGATGCGGCACGCCTGCGAGACGCTGGAGGCCCTCGGAGTCCCGTTCGAGCAGCAGGTCGTCTCGGCCCATCGGACGCCCGACCTGCTCTTCGAGTACGCGAGCTCGGCGGAGGAGCGCGGGTTGCAGGTGCTGATCGCAGGCGCGGGCGGCGCGGCGCACCTGCCCGGCATGGCCGCGGCGAAGACGGCGCTGCCGGTGCTCGGCGTGCCGGTCGAGTCGAAGACGCTGAAGGGGATGGACTCGCTGCTCTCGATCGTGCAGATGCCGGCGGGCGTTCCCGTCGGGACGCTCGCGATCGGCCGTGCCGGCGCCGTCAACGCCGCTCTGCTCGCGGCTGCGATCGTCGCGCGCTCGGACGAGGGCGTCCGCGCGCGGCTGGCGCGCTGGCGGGAGGAGCAGACCGAGTCGGTGCTCGCGAATCCCGACCCGGCCGAGTAGCAGTCCGTTACTTGGCGATCGTCGGCGTCATCGGGGGAGGGCAGCTGGGGCGGATGCTCGCCTTGGCGGGAATCCCGCTCGGGCTCTCGTTCCGCTTCCTCGATCCGTCCGCTGACGCGCCCGCCGCAGAAGTGGGTGAGCTGCTCGTCGGCGAGTACGACGACCCGGTGCTGCTCGACCGGCTCGCAGACGGCGCCGCTGCCGTCACCTACGAGTTCGAGAACGTGCCGGTCGAGGCGGCGCGACGGATCGGCGCGATCCCGGGTGCAGCCGCGCTCGAGGCATCACAGGACCGGCTCGTCGAGAAGGAGCTCTTCCGCCGGCTCGGGATCCCGACCCCGAAGCTCGACGACGAGGTCGAGGCGTTCCCGGCGATCCTGAAGACGCGGCGGCTCGGCTACGACGGGAAGGGACAGCGTCTGGTGGAGACACGTCCGAGGACTGTCCCCGGACACGTCCTCGAGGAACGCGTCCCGTTCGACCGCGAGCTCTCGCTGCTCGCCGTCCGCGGCGCCGACGGCGACACGCGCTTCTATCCCCTCGTCGAGAACGTCCACCAGGACGGGATCCTCCGCACGTCGCGCGCCCCGGCTCCGAGCGCGCCTCAGGCCGAGGCCGAGGAGTACGGGACGAAGCTGCTCGACGAGCTCGGCTACGTCGGCGTGCTCGCGCTCGAGCTCTTCGACGTCGGTGGCCGCCTGCTCGCGAACGAGTTCGCGCCACGCGTCCACAACACGGGCCATTGGACGATCGAGGGCGCCGCGACGAGCCAGTTCGAGAACCACCTTCGTGCCGTGCTCGGCTGGCCACTGGGCTCGACCGTGAGTCGCGCCTCGACGATGTTCAACCTCGTCGGGCGGGTGCCGTCAGCGGCCGCCGTGCTGGCCGTTCCAGGCGCGCACCTGCACCTCTACGGAAAGGAGCCGCGGGCGGGCCGCAAGCTCGGGCACATCACGCTCGTCGATCCGATGCCGGAGCGCGAGCGCGCGCTCGCCGACTTAGTTGCTGTCAGCAACTAAATCGGAAGTCAGTGCTGGGTGCAGACGGCGCCGGGGATGTTGCGGCCGCAGGACGGGCAGACCCTGCGCTTGCGCTTGAGCTCGAGCATGTTCTTCTTCACGCCGGAGAAGACCATCGTCCAGCCGATCGCCATGGCGAGGGCTGCGAAGGTGACGAGCTGGGGGTCAAGCGTCATCGGAAAACGTCCTTTTCAGAGTCGTACCCCTGCGCGCATGTGGGTGCGCTTGGAAGTACAACTCCCGTCGGCGTCGATCGGATACGTGCGTGTACAGCTCTGTGGTGGAGAGGTCGGCGTGCCCGAGCATCTCTTGAACGCTCCGCAGGTCCGCGCCTCCCTCGAGCAGGTGCGTCGCGAAGGAGTGTCGCAGCAGGTGCGGATGGACTCGCTTCGGCTCGAGCCCGGCCTTCTCAGCCAGGCGGCGCAGGATCATGAACGCCCCGGCGCGCGTCAACGGGCCGCCGCGCGCGTTCAGGAAGAGCTCAGGACGGTTGCGTCGGTCGAGGTGCGGGCGGCCCATCGCGATGTACCGGCGGAGCGCGTCGACCGCCGGGCGGCCGAGCGGGACGAGCCGCTCCTTCGAGCCCTTTCCGAGTGCGCGCACGAGCCGCTCCTCGAGATCGACCGAGCGGCGGTGAAGGCCGGTGACCTCGCTGACGCGGAGGCCTGCGCCGTACATCAGCTCGACGAGCGCGCGGTCGCGCATCGCGCGCGGCGTCGTCCCGTTGGCGGCGTCGATCAGGCGCTCCGCCTCGCCCGGCGAGAGCGTCCGCGGCAGCGTCCGGGCGCGCCTCGGCAGGTGTAGCGCCGCGGCAGGGTTGTCCTCCCGGTCGCCCAGCAGCAGCTGATGCCGGAAGAAGGAGCGGAGCGCGGCGACACGGCGTGCGACCGTCGACGCCGCGATCCCGGCAGCCCGCATCTCTGCCAGCCAGCGCTCGAGCTCCTCGGTCGTGGTCTGCGCGACCGGTCCCTTGCGCCAGCGCGAGAGCTGGAGGAGGTCACGGCGGTACGCGTCCACGGTGCGCGGCGCCCGCCGGGTCGCGAGGAGCGCGAGAAAGCCGTCGAGCTCGGGGTCGGGGCGCGTCGTCACGGCCGCTCCCGATTCCGCGCGGCCGGGCAGACCCCTCTATGAACGGGGATGGGAGGAGTCGTAGACCTTGCGCAGACGGCGGGCGTCGACGTGGCTGTAGACCTGCGTCGTGGAAAGCGACGAGTGGCCCAGGAGCTCCTGGATCGTGCGCAGGTCGGCGCCGCCTTCGAGCAGGTGAGTGGCGAAGGAGTGGCGAAGACGATGAGGATGAGGGAGCAACCGCCGAAGGGTGCTCGTGTCGAGCCTTCTGCCGCGGGTCGAGAGAAAGAGCGCATCGTCGGCGCCGCGCGCGAGCTCGGGCCGTGCCTCGCGCAGGTAGCGGGCGACCACGTGCGCGGCCTCCTCCCCGAGCGGGACGACCCGCTCCTTGCCGCCCTTGCCACGCACGCGCACGAGCTCCTGCTCGAAGTCGACGTCGCCGAGGTCGAGCCCGACCGCCTCGGCGCTCCGGAGCCCGGCCGAGTAGACGAGCTCGACCAGGGCTCGGTTGCGGAGGCCGAGCGCGCCGTCGCCTCCGACCGAGTCGATCAGTCCCTCGATCTCCTCGCGCTTGGGCGCCTCCGGCAGTCGTTGCGGCCGCCGCGGCGCCAGCGACGCGTCCGGAACGCGCGTCGGCCCGAGCGTGAAGCGGAGAAAGGAGCGGACGGCCGCGAGCTTGCGGGCGATCGTCGCCGGCGCGAGCCCGTTGCGGGCGCGCCCGAGCTCCGACGCGTAGTCGACGAGCACGCGGACGTCGACGTCGTCGACGGCGAGCTCGTGGCCCCGGAGCCAGACCTCGAACCTGCGCAAGTCGGACGCGTACGCCCGCCGGGTGGACTCTGCGAGGGCCGGCGAGGCGAGGAAGCGGTCGATCGCGGCGAGCGTCGTCATCTGGGGCGCTTTCCCGCCACCGTCCTGCGTTCCTGCCATACTGCGGCGCTTCGGGGTCGGAAGGGCTGATGCAGAAACGGGCGAACATACAGAGCTGGCTGCTCCGCGCCGCCGTTTTCGGCGCTGCGCTGGGCGTCGCGTCGGGGGCCGATGCTGCGCGGTTCGGCTTCGCCGACGATGCGGGCAAGTACGCGGACGACGGCGGCGCCGCGTACTTCAACGACCTGCGCGCTGCCGGCGGGACCGAGAACAGGATCACGGTTCACTGGGATGCGAACCGTCCGGAGGCGATTCTCGAGCGGGCGTTTCTCGACCGGGCGCTGCCCGTGGCCACTCTCAAGGGAATCCGCGTCGTGCTCCACGTCTTCCCCGTCAGCCCGACTGCGATCTCATCGACTCCCGGCGCGGCCGAGAGCTTCGCCGCCTTCCTGGCCCGACTCGCGACGGCGTACCCCCAGGTGCGCGAGTTCGTCGTCGGCAACGAGCCGAATCAGCCCCGCTTCTCGAGGCCTCAGTTCTCGCCGGCAGGCCGCGGTCTCGCCGCAGCCGCCTCCGTCGACCTACTCGCCCGCTCCTACGACGCCCTGAAAGCGGTCGATCCGTCGATTCGCGTCATCGGTCTCGGCCTTTCCGGTCGCGGCAACGACCTGCCGCTGGCGCCCTCGAACGCCTCCACCTCGCCGGTCCGCTTCCTCCGCGACCTCGGTGCCGCCTACCGCGCGAGCGGACGGACGCTGCCGCTGATGGACGAGCTCGGCCTGCACCTCTATCCGCGCTCCGACCGTGACTCCGCGCTCGCGGGCGACCGCTGGCCGCGGGCGGGAATTGTCAATCTCGTGCGGATCAAGCAGGCCGTGTGGGACGCATTCGCCGGGACCGCGCAGCCGACCGTCGAGCAGGGCTTGAAGCTCCGCATCGACGAGATCGGCTGGCAGGCCGCGGTCCCCGCGGCACGGCAGTCCGCGTACCACGGGCGCGAAACGGCGGCGGTCACGAGCGAGAAGGCGCAGGCCGACAACTACGCGAAGGTGATCGGGATCGCCGCCTGCGACCGCAGTATCTCGGCGCTGTATCTCCTGCACCTGCGCGACGACGCCGACCTCGAGCGGTACCAGTCGGGCGTCAGACGTGCGGACGGCTCGGTCCGGCCGGCGTACGCAGCGGTTCGCGCCGCCGCGGCGCGAGCGAAGCGTGGCTGCGCGGGCAAGCACGTGGGCTGGCGCCATGCGGCGCACGTGATCGGATCCCGAGCCCGGTTCGGAGCCGGGTCGGGGCTTTCCTCGCGGCTGCGCAAGAGCTGGGGCTTCAATGTCACCGCAGCCGAAGAGGCGTCGTACGTGGCGGCGATCTTCCCTGCGGCGACGCCCCGAACCACCGTCCGCCTGCTCGCGTCGAAGCGGGCCGTGGGTGCCGTGACGACGACGATCGGCCGCGTGCGGGCCGGCTGGAATCCCAGGGTTGTGTTCCCGCGCCGCGGCCTGAAGCCCGGCCGCTACGTTTACGCGGTGCGACTCCGAGCGAGCATGAATCCACGCCGGAGCTCGATGCTCGTCAGCCGCCCGTTCATCGTCCGGTAGCCCGCTGATGCCCTTCGCGCTCGCGACCGGAGCGGAAGCCCGCTGGACCGGCACGCCCGGACCGTGCGCGGTCGTGTGCATCAACGGCGGCACCGCCAGAGAGGTGCCGGGGACGTGGAGCGCCTCGATCGAGTGGTTGGTGCACCGGCTCTCGCGCCGCCTGCCCGAGCTCCCCTTGCTCGAGGTGCGCTACCGGATCAAGTCGTGGCGCAGGCTCGGCCTCTGCGTCGAGGACGCCCGCGCGGCGGTGGCGGTCGCGCGCGAGGCCGGCGCGGCCGAGGTCGCGCTGCTCGGGTTCTCGATGGGCGGAGCAGTCGCCGTCCACGCCGCGGCCGATCCCGCCGTCTCGACCGTGATCGCGCTCGCCCCCTGGCTCTACTCCGAGCTCGATCTCGCTCCGCTCGACGGCCGCCGCCTCGCCGTCTTCCACGGCTCGCTCGACGGCGGCCTGCCCGGGATCCCGGGCGTGAGCCCCAAACTCTCGCAGCGCGGGTTCGAGCGGGCGCTGGCGCGCGGGGTCGACGGCGAGCGAACGGTGATCGAGGGCGCGATCCACCCGATCGCCCTCCGGGCCCCGTGGGGCGGCACCGTCCCGATGCCGCGGGCCGGCCGGTGGGCCGAGCTCGTGGCGGAGGAGCTCGAGCGCTTCTGCAAGTAGGGCTCTATCTCGCGATCCGGCGGCTCGTGCACGTGCTCGCGCGGCTGCTCTACCGGATCGAGATCGTCGGCACCGTCCCGCCCGGCCCCGTGATCGTCGCGGCGAACCACGAGTCGATGCTCGATCCGCCGCTGCTCGCGCTCGTCGCGCGCCAGCCGTTGCACTTCCTCGCCAAGGTCGAGCTCTGGCGCTACCCGCCCGGCGCCTGGCTGATGGACGCGCTGGGCGGAATCCCGATCCGGCGCGACCGCCGCGACCTGCTCTCCGTCGGACGGGCGGAGGATCTGCTTCGCGCCGGCGAGAGCGTCGCGATCTTCCCGCAGGGAACCGTGCAGGGCGGCGCCTGGACGCGCGGTGCCGCCAGGCTCGCGCTCGCGACCGGCGCGCCCCTTGTGCCCGTCCGGATCGTCGGCACGAAGCGGGCTCTGTCGCGCGGCCGGGTCGCCTTCCCGAAGATTCGCCTCCTCGTCGGCGAGCCGATCCCGGTCGAGCGCGGACGGGCGACGGTCGCAGCCGCGAAGGGGCTCACCACCGAGCTCCAGGCCCGGGTCGACGCAGCCCGGTAGTCGGTCCGTACGCTGTCACGGATGCCACGAGGGCGAGCCAGCGCGTTCGACTACGACGAGCCGCCGGAGCGGCCGGCCGACCCCGGCGTCCGGCGGGCCTACCTGCGCCGGATCGCCGTCCTCTTCCGTCCCTACCGGGCCCGGCTCGGAGGGGTACTCGCGCTGATCGTCGTCTCGTCCGCGCTCGGGTCGATCCCGGCCTTCCTGATCAAGGAGGTCTTCGACACGGCGCTCCCCGAGCGCGACCTCGGGCTCCTGAACGTGCTCGTGGCCGCGATGATCGCGATCGCGATCGTGACAGGGATCCTCGGGGTGATCCAGACGCTGCTCTCGAACCAGGTCGGCCAGCGCGTGATGCACGACCTGCGGACGTCGGTCTACAAGCACCTGCAGCGGCTCTCGCTCGCCTTCTTCACCCGGACGCGGACCGGGGAGGTGCAGTCGCGGCTCGCCAACGACATCGGCGGGGTTCAGCAGGTCGTCACCTCCACCGCGACGTCGATCGTGTCCAACGTGACGACGGTCCTGGCGACGGTGGTCGCGATGTTCGTCCTCGACTGGCGGCTGACCCTGTTCGCGCTCGCACTGCTGCCGCTCTTCGTCTGGTTGACGAAGCGAGTGGGCGACCAGCGCCGCAAGGTGGCGAAGGTGCGGCAGGAGTCCATGGCCGACATCTCCAGCCTCGTCCAGGAGTCGCTCTCGGTCTCCGGGATCCTGCTCGGCAAGACGATGGGCCGGGCCGGCGAGCTGGCGACCCGCTTCGAGAGCGAATCTGCCCGCCTGGCCGATCTGGAGGTGCGGAGCCGGATGACCGGCCGCTGGATGATGGCATCGATCCAGACCTCCTTCGCGGTCATGCCCGCCCTCGTCTATCTCTTCGCCGGGCATTACGCCGGCGCCGTCTCGATCGGCACTGTGATCGCCTTCACGACCCTGCAGGCGCGCCTCTTCTTCCCGGTCGGCTCGCTGCTCGGCGTCGGGCTCGAGGTCCAGACGTCACTCGCCCTCTTCGACCGGGTCTTCGAGTATCTCGACCAGCCCGTCGACATCGAGGAGGGGACGCGGACGCTCGAGCGTCCGCGCGGAGATGTCACTTTCGACCAGGTCTGGTTCCGCTACGACGATGCCGACTGGACGCTCCAAGACGTCTCGTTCGAGGTGCCGGCCGGGACGAAGACGGCGCTCGTCGGCGAGACCGGCTCCGGGAAGACGACGGCCGGCTACCTCGTCGCGCGGTTGTACGACGTCACCCGCGGCGGCGTCACGATCGACGGGGCCGACGTGCGCGAGCTCACCTTCGAGTCCCTGTCGAACGCCGTCGGCGTCGTCAGCCAGGAGACGTACCTCTTCCACGCGACGGTCCGCGAGAACCTCCGCTTTGCCCGTCCCGAGGCGACCGACGAGGAGGTGGAGGAGGCCGCGCGCGCAGCACAGATCCACCAGCTGATCGCGGGTCTGCCGGACGGGTACGACACCGTCGTCGGCGAGCGTGGCTACCGCTTCTCTGGCGGAGAGCGGCAGCGAATCGCAATCGCGCGGACGATCCTCCGCAACCCGCCGATCCTGGTGCTCGACGAGGCGACCTCCGCGCTCGACACCCAGACCGAGCGCGCCGTCCAGGAGGCGCTCGAACGGCTGGCCGAGGGGCGGACGACGATCGCGATCGCGCACCGGCTCTCGACCGTCCGCGACGCCGACCAGATCGTCGTGCTCGACCGTGGCCGAGTCGCCGAGATCGGCACGCACGAGGAGCTGCTGGCCGCAGGCGGGCGCTACACCGCGCTCGTCTCCCGCGACACCGAGGAGGTTCTACGATGAGCTGCACTCACCTCGGCACGATCCAGGACGTCACCCCGAGCGCGGAGGGCTGCGAGGACTGCCTGAAGACGGGCGATCGCTGGCTCCACCTTCGCCTTTGCCTCGAGTGCGGGCACGTCGGCTGCTGCGACAGCTCGCCGAACCGCCACGCGACGAAGCACTTCCACGCGAGCTCGCATCCGCTGGTGCAATCGTTCGAGCCCGGCGAGGACTGGATCTGGTGCTACGTCGACGAGGTGGTGCTCGAGCCCGCCTGAAGCGCCTGCAGCAGCAGCTCGTGCGGAAGGCCGTGGACGGTGTTGCCGTTGCGGCCGGTCATCGTCTCCGCGGCCAGCAGCGCGTTCAGGATCGACTCCTCGACCGCGTCGATCACGGCCTCGTAGAGCGCGTCGATCCGCGTGTCGTTCAGCATCCGCAGCGGCAGCTCCGGCCCGTCCGGGACGAGGTCGCGGTTGCCGGTGGCGAGACAGAGCGCGAAGTCGCCGCTCGAGCGCTCGCCGATCCCGCCGGTTCGCGCGATCCCGAAGCCGGCCCGGCGCGCGACACGCTCGCACTGCCCCGGGAGGATCGGCGCGTCGGTCGCGATCACGACGATGATCGAGCCCGCGCCTTCGCCGGCGCCACTCGCCGGCAGCGGGACCGCGTCGGGGCCGATCCGCTCGCCCACGGGCGCGCCGTTCACCCTCAGTCGCGGCCGTCGGCCGTGGTTCGCCTGCACGAGCACGCCCACGATCCAGCCGTCCTCGACGACTCGTGACGCGGTCCCGATCCCGCCCTTGAAGCCGTGGCAGACCATCCCCGTGCCGCCGCCGACGGCGCCTTCCTCGACGGGGCCGTCGTGTGCCGCCGCGAGCGCTGCGAGCACGTGCTCCGCCTTGACGTGGAAGCCGTTGATGTCGTTGAGGAAGCCGTCCCAGGTCTCGCCGACGACCGGCAGGCTCCAGTCCCACTCGCCGGGATTCGCCGCTGCGATCAGCGCGTCACGGACGACGCCGACGGAGTGCGTGTTGGTCAGCCCGATCGGCGTGGTCAGCGTTCCGGAGTCGCGGATCCACTCGAGCCCGGTCAGCTCGCCGTTGCCGTTGATCGTGTGCGACCCGGCGAAGAGCGGCTCCGCCGGGGGAACGACCACGGTCACGCCGGTGCGAACGGCCTCGCCTTCGATCAGCGTCCTGTGACCGACCTTCAGGCCGGGGACGTCGGTGATCGCGTTCGCCCGACCGGCGGGGAAGCGGCCGATCTCGATCCCGAGGTCGCGAGCGCGTGCCATCGCTCGACGATACCGAGCGGACGTCACTAAGATCTCCCGCGGCATGGCGACGACCGAGTCACGCACAGGCCTGGCAGTTCACGGGCTCGAGCCCACGGGAACCGTTCACTGGAACCCGACGACGTCCCAGCTCTACACCGACGCGCTGGAGCGCCACGAGGGCCGGATCGCCGAAGGTGGGCCCCTCGCTGTCGACACCGGCAAGCACACGGGCCGCTCGCCCAAGGACAAGTTCGTCGTCAGGGAGCCCGGCTCCGAGGAGCGGATCTGGTGGGGCGACGTCAATGCCGAGATCTCCGAGGAGCACTTCGAGGGCTTGCGCGAGAAGGTGACCGCGCACATCGGCGGCGGCGACGACCTCTACGTCGTCGACGCGTTCGCAGGTGCCGATCCCAAGCAGCGGATCGCAGTCCGGGTGGTCACGAGTTACCCCTACCACGCGCTCTTCGCGCGGACGATGTTCATCGACCCGACCGCGGCCGAGTTGCGCGACTTCGAGCCGCAAGCGCTCGTCCTGCACGCGCCCGCGCTCGAGTCGGACCCGGAGGCCGACGGAACACGCAGCGGCACCTTCGTGGTGCTGCACCCGACGCGCCAGGAGGTGCTGATCGGCGGCACGTTCTACGCGGGCGAGATCAAGAAGTCGATCTTCACGCTGATGAACGACCGCCTTCCGCTCGAGGGCGTCTTCCCGATGCACTGCTCGGCGAACGTCGGCAGCGACGAGGACGTGGCGATCTTCTTCGGCCTCTCCGGCACCGGCAAGACCACCCTTTCCGCCGATCCGGAGCGATCGCTGATCGGCGACGACGAGCACGGCTGGGGCGACGACGGCGTCTTCAACTTCGAGGGCGGCTGCTACGCGAAGGTGATCAACCTCTCCGCCGAAGCCGAGCCGGAGATCTACCGGATGACGCGCACCTTCGGGACGATCCTCGAGAACGCCGCCGTCGACGAGCGCGGCGTGGTCGATCTCGCCGACGGCTCGAAGACCGAGAACACGCGCGCCGCGTACAAGCTGGAGCAGATCGCGAACGCGTTGCCGGCCAAGCGCGCGGGCCACCCGCAGTCGGTGATCTTCCTCACCGCCGACGCGTTCGGGATCCTGCCGCCGATCGCGCGCCTGACGCGCGACCAGGCGATGTACTGGTTCCTCTCCGGCTTCACCGCCAAGCTCGCCGGCACCGAGATCGGCGTCAAGGAGCCGCAGCCGACCTTCTCCGCCTGCTTCGGCGCACCGTTCCTGCCGCAGCACCCCGTCGTCTACGCGCGCCTGCTGGCGAAGCGACTCGACGAGCACGGCGCCAAGGTCTGGCTCGTGAACACGGGCTGGACGGGCGGGCCGTACGGCGAGGGCGAGCGAATGCCGATCGCAGCGACGCGGGCCCTGCTGCGTGCTGCGATCTCCGGCGAGCTCGAGGGCGTTTCCTACCGGACCGACGAGCTCTTCGGCTTCGAGGTGCCCGTCGAGGTCCCGGACGTCGACGCGAGCCTGCTCGACCCGCGCTCGACCTGGGCGGACCCCGAGGCATACGACGCGAAGGCACGCGACCTGGCTGAGCTCTTCCGGACCAACTTCGCGAAGTTCAAGGCCGACGACAACATCGTCGCGGGCGGCCCCCGGAGCTAGAGCTTCGCGGCCGTGACGATCGCCTCTGCGGTCGTCGCGACTCCGAGCTTTGCGCGCGCCGCCGCGAGCCGGCGGTCTGCTCGGACTCCTCGCTCAGGGGCTCACTCTGCTCCTGACGTGTGAGCAGCGGCGGTTCGGGCTCACGCGTGCGATCCTCGACCGGGCCGAGGCGCCGCAGGTCGTCCACCAGCCGGTCAGTCCATTTCGGGTGGTCTGTGTGCTAAGTTACGCACATGCGATTGCACATTCAGATCTCGGACGAGCTGACAGCCGAGATCGATCGGCGCGTCGGACCGCGGCGGCGTAGCGCGTTCATCGCACGCACGCTGGAGCGGGCGCTCGACGACGAACGGCGATGGGACGAGATCATGGCTTCGCTCGGGGGGATCGAGGCCGACGGGCACGAGTGGGACGAGGACGCCGCCGGTTGGGTCGAGTCGCAGCGTCGCGGAGACGCGGCGCGCGTCGGTTGATGCCGCCCCTGCTCCTTGACACGACCGTCCTGATCGACGTGTTGCGCGGCAGGGCCGCCGCCGAGCGGCTTCGCGAGCTGCGCGCCGACGAGCCGGTTCCGTACGTGTGCGCGATCAACGTCGAGGAGATCTGGCGAGGTGCCCGAGCGGCGGAGGAAGCCGTCGTTGATCGCCTGCTCGGCTCGCTTCGGCTCGCGCCGCTCGGCGCCAAGGAGGGGGCTCGTGCGGGTCGGTGGCGGCGCGACTTCGCCGCCGAGGGCGTGACGCTGACGCAGGCGGACTGCCTCATCGGCGCCGCAGCGCTCGGAGCGGGCGCGACGCTCGCGACCGGGAATCCGAAGCGCTTTCCGATGCCCGAGCTCGTGGTCGAACACTGGCCGGCGGGCGAATGATCGACAGCCGCATGGCTGCGCACGATCTGCGGCCTTTCGGGTAGCGTCAGCCCAGGTGGACGCGAAGCACGACGTACTCGTGATCGGCGCCGGTTGCGCTGGCATGCGCGCTGCGATCGAGGCCCACGACGCGGGCGCCGACGTCGCGATCGTCTCGAAGCTCCACCCGACGCGCAGCCACTCCGGAGCGGCCGAGGGCGGGATCAACGCGGCGCTCGGGAACTCCGCCGAGGACAGTCCGGAGACGCACGCGTTCGACACGGTCAAGGGCTCGGACTACCTCGGCGACCAGGACTCGATCGAGATCTTCACCCGCGAGGCGCCGGGCGACATCTACCAGCTCGAGCACTGGGGCTGCGTCTTCTCGCGGGCCGAGGACGGCAAGCTCGCGCAGCGGCCGTTCGGCGCCGCCGGCTCTCCGCGCACGGTCTACGCCGCGGACATCACGGGACACGTCCTGATCCAGGTGCTCTACGAGCAGCTCGTCAAGCGCGAGATCAAGGTCTACGAGGAGTACTTCGCCTGGCAGCTCGTCGAGCACGAAGGCCGCTGCCAGGGCGTGATCGCCTGGGATCTCCTCCACGGCGGCCTGAAGGCGCTCGGCGGCAAGACCGTTCTGCTCGCGACGGGCGGCGTCGGCCGGCTCTACCGCGCGACCACGAACGCCTACGCGTGCACGGGCGACGGGATGTCGATGGCGCTCCGCGCGGGACTGCCGCTGAAGGACATCGAGTTCATGCAGTTCCACCCGACGACGATGTACCCGAGCGGGATCCTGATCACCGAGGGCTGCCGCGGCGAGGGCGGCGTCCTGCGCAACTCCGAGGGCGAGCAGTTCATGGTCCGCTACGCGCCGACCGCCAAGGATCTCGCGTCGCGCGACGTCGTCTCGCGCTCCGAGCAGACCGAGATCGACGAGGGCCGCGGGATCAACGGCTCCGTCCTGCTCGACCTGACCCACCTCGGCGCCGAGCGGATCCTCACCCGCCTCCCAGGCTCCCGCGAGCTGGCGATGGTCTACGCCGGCGTCGACCCGATTCACGAGCCGATCCCCGTCCGGCCGGGCGCCCACTACCACATGGGAGGCGTCGAGACGGACACCGACGGGCTGACCGAGATGACCGGCCTCTACGCGGCGGGGGAAGTCGCGTGCGTCTCCGTCCACGGCGCCAACCGCCTCGGCGGCAACTCGCTGATGGAGACGATCACGTTCGGCCGTCGCTCCGGCCGCGCCGCCGCCGAGTGGGCGCTCGCGAACACGACCGTCACCGTCCCGGAGTCGGCGACCCGCGACGCGGAGCGCGAGCTGAAGGAGCTGCTCGGCCGGACCGAGGGGGAGCGGCCGTGGCAGATCCGCGACGAGCTCGGCCAGACGATGCTGAAGAACTTCGGCGTCTTCCGCCGCGAGGATCAGATGGCGGAGCAGATCGAGATCATCGAGGGACTGCGCGAGCGCTACCCGGCCGTCGTCGTCGAGGACAAGGGCGACGTCTTCAACTCCGACCTGACCCAGGCGATCGAGCTCGGCTACCTGCTCGACGTCGCCTCGTGCATGCTGCAAGCAGGGATCGCGCGCAAGGAGAGCCGGGGCGCCCACTCGCGCCCGCACGACTATCCGACCCGCGACGACGAGAACTTCATGAAGCACTCGATCACCCGCTGGAAGGATGGCGGCCCCGAGCTCTCGTACAAGGATGTGCGCTTCACCAAGTATCTCCCCGAGGAGAGGAAGTACTAGGCATGCGCCGCCTACTTGTGCTCGCCCTCCTGTCGCTCCCCGCGCTCGCCGGCTGTGGCGCCTCCGACCCCGTCGCCGCCGAGGAGATCTCGGCCGCCGTTGCGAAGACCGCCGAGTCCGGCAGCTCCCGAATCGAGATCACCGGCACGGACGAGGGCGAGCCGATCGCCATGAGCGGTGTGGCCGACCACAAGCGGAAGCTGGCGAGCTTCCGCTTCGACAAGGCCCCAAAGGACTGGCCGGGCGGGCAGGAGGAAGCGTTTCGCGTGATCGGCGGGACGATGTACGTCGGCGCGGCGATCTTCGGCGGGGCCGTCGAGGGCGAGCAGAAGCCGAAACCGTGGATCAAGTTCGAGTACGACCGGGACGACGACGTCACGCTCGACACGTTGCTCTTCCCGTTCCCCTTCATCGATCCGGGCCGCCTTCTCGCCGGCTTCCAGAAGGTGGGCGGCGACGTCGAAACGCTCGGCGAGGAGGCCGTGCGAGGTGTTCCCACGGACCGGTACCGGCTCACGCTCGATCTCGAGCGCCTGATCGAGACCGCGCCGGAGCGCCATCGTGCGGCGCTCCGGAGGGAGCTCGACGAGCGCGTACGGAAGCTCGAGCCCGTCGAGATCTGGATCGACGACGCCGGCCTCGCGCGCCGCGTCCGCGTCGTGATCGACTCGGATCCGGTCTCGATCGACTTCTTCGATTTCGGCATCGGGGTGGACGTGCAGGCTCCGCCGGCCGATCAGGTCGACGATCTCGACGCGCTCTTCGCGGGAGAAATGGAAAGCGGCACCAGCGACGACGAGGAGGCTCCGTAGACGATGCAGGTCGGCCTGAAGATCTGGCGTTACGACGCGACGACCGGCGACAAGGCGCTGCGCGAGTACGAGCTCGACGCCCCCGAGGAGGCGACCCTGCTCGACTGCCTCGACATCGTCAAGGACAAGCAGGACGGCTCGCTCGCCTATCGCAAGAGCTGCCGGATGATGATCTGCGGCTCGTGCGGGATGCGGATGAACGGCGCCGCCGTGCTCGCCTGCAAGGTGCGGATGTACGACATCGCGAGCGCCGGCGAAGTCCCGGTGATCTCGGCGATGGGCAACCTGCCGGTGATCAAGGACCTCGTCGTCGACATGGATCCCTTCTGGGCCAAGTTCAAGGCGATGAAGCCCTACCTGCAGCCGGGCTACAACCAGCCGGGGGACGGCAAGGAGCACGTGATCTCGCAGGAGCGGATGAACGTGATCCACAAGGAGTCGCTCTGCATCAACTGCGGCTGCTGCGTCTCCGAGTGCAACGCGATGGAGTCCGACCCCGAGTTTCTCGGTCCGCAGGCGCTCGCGAAGGGAATGCGCTTCGTCGGCGACCCGCGTGACGCAGCGAAGGCGGAGCGGCTCGACGAGTACTCGGGCGAGCACGGGATCTGGGAGTGCACGCGCTGCTACTTCTGCAACGAGCGCTGCCCCAAGGGCGTGGATCCGCGCGATGCGATCGCGAAGCTCGGCGCCGAGGCGATGAAGGAAGGGATCGACGACGACATGGGCGCGAAGCACGCGAACTGGTTCGTCACCTCCGCGAAGACGACCGGCTGGCTCCGCGAGACCGAGCTCGTCCCGAAGACGCAAGGCGTCGTCACGGCGATCAGCCAGATGAAGTTCGCGATGGGCCTCCTGAAGCACGGCAAGGTGCCGCCGCCCTTCCCGCCGCATGTCGCCGAGGGAGTGAAGGAGTCGCGTGCGCTCTACGACCTCGTCAAGCAGCAGGATCGCCAGGGCGCGATGGGCATCGTCCAGGGCGAGCGGGCGCTCTCGCGAATCGAGCACACGAGCGAGGGCAGCCAGCACGGGATGGGCAGCCGCGACCAGGCCGACGTCACGCCGGGCGAAGCGCCGACGAAGAAGCCGGGAGGCGGAGCGTGAGGAAGGTCGCGTACTACAAGGGCTGTCTCGCCTCGCTGAGCGCGAAGGAGCTCGACATCTCGACCCAGGCGCTCTCGCCGAAGGTGGGCCTGGAGCTGCTCGAGCTGGAGACGGTCACGTGCTGCGGCGCCGGCGACATCCACGAGGCCGAGCCGGACTACTACCTGCACCTGAACGCTCGCATCCTCGCCTACGCCGAGGCGACCGGCGCCGACACGCTGATGACGGTCTGCAACGTCTGCACGCTCAACCTCCGCCAGGCGAACCACCAGCTGCAGGGGGACGAGGCGCTGCTGGCGCGGGTGAACGACAACCTCGACAAGGTCGGCGTCCCGGTCTACACCGGCAAGGTCGAGGTCGTGCACTTCCTCTGGCTCGTCGCCGCCGGCGAGGGATACGAGCTGCTGCAGAGCGCGGCGCACAAGGGCCTCAAGGGGTTGAAGATCGCCCCGTTCTACGGCTGCCAGATCCTGCGCCCGTCGAAGCTGCTCGGGTTCGAGGATCCCGACAAGCCGTCCTCGCTCGAGCGGATCATCGAGGCGTGCGGCGGCGAGGCGATCGACTATCCGGCGAAGATCAAGTGCTGCGGCTTCCCGATCATCCAGGCGCGCGAGGAGACGGCGCTCGGCGAGCTGATCCAGCCGATCGAGCAGGCGAAAGAGGCCGGCGCCGATGCGATCGTGACGCCGTGCCCGCTCTGCCACCTCTCGCTCGACGCCTGGCAGTCGAAGCTGAAGAAGCAGACCGGGAAGGACTTCCAGATGCCGATCCTGCACCTCTCGCAGCTGATCGGCGTCGCCGCCGGGCTCACCGACGCCGAGCTCAAGTTCAAGCGGCACGTCGTCTCGGTCGACCCGGTGCTCGAGAAGCTCAGCGTCTGAGAACGACAGTCACCGCAAGGTTCCGGCCGGCCTGGCGTCTTCATGTCTGGAGGGGCGGTTTCGGGGCCGGTGATCCTGGGGGGCGCCGGCCCTGAACTTTCCCTCGACACTCTGGCCGGCCGGCTCCCGCCCGGCAGAGCCGGGCTCCGCCGGCCTCGCGTGCCTGATCGCACGCGGCTCTGCGGATCTGTGCTCGCGCACTATCTCCTCCGGCCGCGCACGCTCAGCCACGCGCCAGAGCGCCGAGAACGCTGGTGGTAGACCATGTTGATCTGGCTGGCCGCCGGCTCGGTCGTTGGCGGCAGCGGCCCTGGCGTACGGCTGGTTCGAAGCCGGCTGGCTCCGGACGCGCGTGCTCGAGCTGCCGGTCGAGGGGCTGCCGACCGCGCTCGCCGGGCTCCGGATCGCGCACCTCTCCGACTTCCACTTCGGGCCGGTGTCGCGCGGCGCCGTCGCAGGTCGCCGCGCCGCGGACTGGGTGCGCTCGCGCCGGCCGGACCTCGTCGTCGTCACCGGTGACCTGATCTCGCATCCGCGCGGTCGGCGCCTGCTCGACGAGGCGCTCGCCGGCCTGGATGCCTTCGTCGTGCTCGGCAACCACGATGTCGCGGTCACGCGGGATCCGTTCTCGCGCGCTGCGGCGCTCGAGGGGCTGCAGGCGACGCTGCTCGTCGGCGAGTCGCGGACGATCGAGCTCCGCGGCGTCCGCATCCAGATTGCGGGAGTTGCCCCGCTCGCTTTCGGGCCCGCGCCGGCGTCGGACCAGGCGGCGGCGTTCCGGATCCTGCTCGACCACTACCCGCGCCTGCACGCACCGGGGTACCAGCTCGTCCTCTCCGGCCACATGCACGCCGGCCAGATCGCGCTTCCGTACCCCGGCGGCAAGGTCCGCTTCGCCCATCTACGGGCGCCCCTCAACGAAGGGATCTATCGCCGCGCCGGCGTCACGCTGCACGTCTCGCCCGGGCTCGGGACGACCTTCGTCCCGTTGCGCTTCTTTGCCCGGCCCGAAGTGACCGAGCTGGTTCTAAAATCGAGCTAGTGGAAGGTCACTCCGTCATCTCGCCGGACGTGCTCGCGCGCTACGCGGCGGACGCCGCACGCGAGGTGCGCGGCGTTCACGGCCTCGTCGGCCGCAACGACGGCGTCAAGGTCGCGCGGGAGGACGGGCGTGTCGGGGTCGAGCTGCAGCTCGTGCTCGAGTGGGGCGCGAACGCGGGAAGCGTGGGGGCGGCGGTGCAGGCACACGTTGCCGACTGTCTCGCGCGGATGGCCGATGTCCGTCCCGACACCGTCGACGTGATCGTGGCGGAGTGGCACAGCGCGTCACCGGTCTGACCGGCGCGACGCTCGAGCGTGCGCCCAGCGTCTGCCAGACGTGCGTCTGGTGGCAGTCCCGCGGCGGCCGGACGGCGTCGAAGGAGCGCTGGATCGAGCGCACCGAGGACGACTGGGGAGCCTGGGGCGCCCTCTACCGCGACGACGACGGGCGCCTGCTCGGCTCGATTCAGTACGGCCCGGCCGGGCTCTTTCCGCGCGCCGCCGAGCTTCCGGCAGGCCCGCCGTCCGACGACGCAGTGCTCGTCACCTGCGTCTACGTCGTCTCGGCGGCGACGCCATGGGTGGAGCAGTCGCTCTTCCTGGCCGCGATCGGAGAGGCTCGCGACAAGGGTGCGAAGGCACTCGAGGCCTTCGCCTACCGGTACCCGGAGGGCGAGTCGACCTACGAGCGCTTTCTCGTCCACCGGACCGTCTTCCCGCGGGACTTCCTCGCCGACTTCGGCTTCACGTCCGTCCGGGCCCAGGGCCGTGTGGAGCTGTCCCGGCTCGAGCTCGGCGGCCTCGTCCCGGTCGTCGAGGGCAAGCGTGCCGCTGTGCTGCGGGCCGTGAAGGCGGCGTTCGCGCCGGCGCCCGTGCCCCAAAGGCCGTGATCACCAGGGTTTTTCGCAGGCCTCGACTTTCGGCCAGAACTCTGAAGCCCTCCGCGTCGCGAACGTAGGAACCCTGCCCAGAAGACTGACCGACGGGGCAGTTACCGGGGCACGTCCACGGTCCTAATATGAACGAGTTGTGAAGATCGATAGCACTCGGACCGACCACAACGGCAACGGCCGTACCGCCGACGACCGCGTCACACCGGCCGATCCCTGGGCCCAGTTTCGGCGCGAGCTGAACCGGAGTCGCAGGTACCGGCACGACCTGACGCTGCTCTGGCTCGGGCCGCGCGACCACGAAGAGGTGATCGGCGAGGAGCTGCTGACGACGGTCCAGGCTCTGACGCGGGACGTCGACTGCAGCTGGATCGCCGACGGGCGGATGCTCGTGCTGCTGCCGGAGTCGGGTCGAGCGGGTGCGGAGGTCCTCGTCTCCAGGCTTGTCGACGCGGAGCCGGAGTTGCTCGCGCAGCTGGAGGTCAGGATCGCCGCGTTTCCCGAGGATGGGCTGACGAGCGGCGCGCTGCTCGACGCGGTCGCCGGCAACAGGTCCTCGATCGAAGGCGTCTTCTCGCTGCGTCAACCTCGGCCGGAGGGGGACGAATCGTCGCTCGTTGACCGCCTCCTGCGCGTGACGCGCGTCCGCCGTGAGAGCCTGCCGGCCGGCTTGCCGTCCGAGAGCGGCTCGTGAGCGTTGCCCCGCGACGCATTCGCTGGACGAAACGGGCAATCGACCTCCTCCTCAGCGGTCTCCTGTTGCCCCTGGTCGTCCCGATCCTGCTCCTCTGCGCCCTCGCGATCTGGATCGAGTCGCCGGGCAAGGTCGTCTTCACGCAGCTGCGGACGGGCCTGCACGGCAACCGCTTCCGGATGCTCAAGTTCCGGACGATGGTGCGGAACGCCGAAGAGCTCAAGGCGTCGCTCCAGCACCTGAACATCCTCGCTCCGCCCGACTTCAAGATCATCGACGACCCCAGGATCACGCGCGTGGGCAAGTTCCTCCGCAAGACGAGCCTCGATGAGCTCCCGCAGCTCCTCAACGTGATCCGCGGCGACATGTCGCTCGTCGGCCCCCGGCCGACCTCGTTCGCCGCGTCGACGTACGACCTCTGGCACACGGAGCGGCTCGAGGTGAGGCCGGGGATCACGGGCCTGTGGCAGGTCAAGGGCCGGAACTGCATGAGCTTCGACGAGCGGCTGCGGCTCGACATCTCCTACGTGCGGACCTTCTCGCTGGGCCTCGACCTGAAGATCCTGATGCTCACCGTCGTGGCTGTCTTCAGCCGATCCGGTGCGTAATGTGCCGATGTGTCTGGAGGCGGCTCCACATTGGGCGGACCGAGGCTGAAGTCTGCCGCCCGTGGGGCGGCGCGAAGCAGGGCGTTCGCTGAGCTCGTCTCGCTGCTCGAGCGCGTCGACCGTTCTCGCGACCGCCTGCTCGCAACGCTGACCTACCACCGCGTCGCCGATCCCGGCGACAGGCCGGAGCTCGACCCTGCCCTCGTGAGCGCGTCGCCGGACGAGTTCGAGACGCAGCTGGAGGCTCTGCTCGAGCGCCGGCCCGTTGTCGATCTCGACGCGGTGCTGGCGGCCTCCCGTGGTGACGGCGAGCTGCCCGCCGGAGCCGTGCTGCTCACCTTCGACGATGCCTACCGGGACTTCGCCGAGCACGCCTGGCCGGTGCTGCGCCGGCTCGGACTGCCGGTGACGCTCTTCGTCCCCACCGCCTATCCCGGCGACCCCGAACGCGCTTTCTGGTGGGATCGCGTCCACCAGGCGGTCTCCGCGACGGATGCCGACGGCGTCGCGACGCCGGTTGGGCGGCTCCCTCTCGGCAGCGCGCGCGAGCGTGAAGCCGCGGTCGCAGTGCTGCGGCGAGAGCTGTCGGCGCTCCCGCACGCCGAGGCGCTGGGCGCGGTCGACCGGCTGGTCGCCGAGCTCGGTGGCCGGACTCCGACCAAGACCGTGCTCGGCTGGGACGAGCTGCGCAGGCTCGCCGCCGAGGGAGTCACG
The DNA here is from genome assembly GCA_963789355.1 of uncultured Gaiellaceae bacterium. Classification (GTDB taxonomy): domain Bacteria; phylum Actinomycetota; class Thermoleophilia; order Gaiellales; family Gaiellaceae; genus Gaiellasilicea. The sequence goes on along the minus strand of CAWBKK010000005.1, from coordinate 218,375 downwards.
CTGGCGCCGCACACGCGTACTCACCCACTGCTCAACCGCGTCTCCGAGCAGGTCGTTCGCGACGAGCTCGCGGGCTCTGCGGTGGATCTCGTGCGCGAGCTCGGTTCGGTGCCGCCTGTGCTCGCCTATCCCGGCGGCGGCCTCTCGGACGAGGTCGTGCGGATTGCTGCCGAAACCGGGTACGAGCTGGCGTTCACCACCGGGCGCGGGCTCAACGATCTCGACCGCTCCGACCTGCTGCGGCTGCGGAGGATCAACGTCGGTCGGCGATCGAGCTCCGCGCTGATTCGCGCTCAGCTGCTCGGCTGGGCCGGGCTGCGCCGGCCACGTGGTCGCAACGCGTCCGCGCCGGTCTGGGCCGGGCGAGGTTGAGGTGGCCGAGATCGTGATCGAACGCCGTCCCGAGAGCCCGCTCGCCGGCCCGCCCGGCGCGATCGACTTCGAGCTCGCAGGGATCGCGGGCGTGCGGCTGCTGGACGCGTCGAATGGCGACGCGGCCGCGGTTGAACGTCAGCTCGGCCCGATTCGCCACCCGCTGGAGCGGACGCCGGACATCGTCGTCCGCTTCGTCGACCGCCTGCCGCCCTCCGGCGAGACCCGGTATCTCGGGTTGAACGAGGCGGGGTTCACCGAGACCGGGTTCCTCGTCCTCCGCGGCAAGCACAAGGCTCCCGCCCGCGTCCAGATCCCTCTCGATCGTGCGGGCGCGGGCTGCGAGATCGTGTGCGAGCACGGGGTCCCGGCGGTGCCTCTCCTCGTCCCCCTCCTCAATCTCGCCGTTCTCTCGCGCGGGATCCTGCCCCTGCACGCGTCGGCGTTCGTCCACAAGGGCGTTGGCATCGTCGCGACGGGCTGGTCGAAGGGCGGCAAGACCGAGGCGCTGCTCGCGTGCGCCGCCGCGGGCGCGACGTACGTCGGCGACGAATGGGTGTACATCGATCGCGACGGAAGCCGCGTGTCCGGCATCCCGGAACCGATTCGCGTCTGGGACTGGCATCTGCGAGAGCAGCCTCAGCTGCGGAGTCGCCTGAGCCGGAGCGAACGGCTGCGCTTGGGGGCGCTGGGGGGAGTTGGAGGGGTGCTGCGGGCAACGGGCCGTCTCCACCGGGTGCGCGCTCTGGCCGACACCCAGCGTCATGTCGACCTCGAGCCGGCCGTCCTCTTCGGAGCGAGACGGGCGACGTCGATGTCGTTCGACCGGCTCGTGTTCGTCGTGTCCCATGCCTCGTCGGAGGTGGTCGTGAGCGAGATCGAGCCGGGGGAAGTCGCGCGGCGGATGGTGTTCTCGCTCGGCTACGAGCGTCGCGAGCTCCTCGCCTACTACCAGGCATTCCGCTTCGCGTTTCCCGGCTCGCCGAGTCCCGTGATCGAAGCCTCCGCCGACCTCGAGCGAGACCTCCTGGAGCGAGCGTTCGCCGGCAAGCCTGCGCAGCTCGTCTCCCACCCCTATCCCGTCCGCTTTCCGGCCCTTCTGGACGCGATCGAGCGCTGCTGCTAGATGAAGGGCATGAAGATGTTCAGCGTCGCCCTCGTCGGGCCCGATGGGGCAGGCAAGACCACCGTTGCCAGGCTGCTCGAGACGACGCTCCCGATCCCCGCGCGCTACCTCTATCTCGGCGTCAGCCTGGACTCGAGCAGCGCGATGCTGCCCACCACGCGGGCGCTGCGGCGAGTCAAGCGCGCGCTGGGCGCCCCGCCGGATACGCGCGGTCCCTCGGACTCGCGCTTGCGCGACTCCGGGACGGGCAGCCGGGCGCGGCGGCCCCTCAAAGCCCTTCGCCTCTCCCTGCGCCTGGTGAACCAGCTGGCGGAGGAGTGGTACCGGCAGACGCTTGCCTGGTCCGAGATGAGGCGCGGACGGGTCGTCCTCTGCGACCGGCACTACTTCGCCGACTTCTACCACTACGACGTCGCCCGCGAGCCGAGCGAGCGCCGCCGGCTCGACCGCCGCATCCACGGCTTCGTCCTCTCGCGCCTGTACCCGAAGCCCGACTTGGTCGTCTATCTCGACGCGCCCGCGGACGTCCTCTTCGCGAGGAAGGGCGAGGGGACGATCGAGTTGCTGGAGCGCCGTCGGCGCGAGTATCTCGAGCTCGGCGAGCTCGTCGACCGCTTTGCCGTCGTCGACGCGACGCGCCCCGTGGACGAGGTCGTGCGGGACGTCGCGCGGCTCGTCACCGACCTCGCCGCGAGCCGGACTCCGACGCCGCCCACCGGCTGAGGTTTGGCCCGGGTTCTCGTAACCGACGCGCACCTCGGTAGCGCGATCTCGATCATCCGTTCTCTCGGCCGCGCCGGCCACCACGTGACCGCGGCGGGCTCCTCACGCCGGAGCGCGGGGTTCTACTCGCGGTACGCCGGTGGGACGTTCGTCTATCCGCGGCCGGAGGACGACGCTCCGGCGATGGTCGAGGCTCTGCTCGCGGCGGTCGAGGAGCGCAAGATCGACGTGCTCTTCCCCGTCACCGACGACGTGATCACGCCGCTGTCGAGCGAGCGGAGCCGTTTCGAGGCCGTGTGCAAGCTGGCGGTTGCCGAGAACGAGGCGCTGGCCATCGCCCGCGACAAGAACGCGACGCTCGCGCTCGCCGAAGCACTCGAGATCCCGGTGCCGCGAACGGCCACCGTCGCCGGCGCCGCCGAAGCGGCACAGGCTGCCGCCGGCATCGGCTGGCCGATCGTGCTCAAGCCGCAGAGTTCGAGAGTCGTTCGCGCCGACGGCCGGATCGACAGCCTGTCCGTCTCGTACGCGAGTTCCCCGGCAGAGCTCGACGCGACGATGCGGGAGCTGGAGGGGATCTGCCCGGTGCTGCTCCAGGAGTACTACGCCGGGGAGGGGCACGGCGTCGAGCTCCTGGTCCACGAGGGCCGGCCGCTGGCTGCGTTCCAGCACAAGCGGCTCAGAGAGGTCCCGATCACCGGCGGCGCCAGCTCCTTCCGCGTCAGCGTCGCCCTCGACCCCGTGCTGTACGAGCAGTCAGTCCGCCTCCTCCGCGAGCTGCGGTGGACGGGTCTCGCCATGGTCGAGTTCAAGCTCGGATCCCGCGGGCCCCAGCTGATGGAGATCAACGGCCGCGTCTGGGGCTCGCTGCCGCTCGCGCTCCGCAGCGGAGTCGACTTCCCGCTCCGCCTCGTCGACCTGCTCCTCGACGGCGCGCCTCCTGCCGACCGCCCCCCCGCGGTCGCGTACCCGGTGGGCGTTCGCTCCCGCAACGTCGAGCTCGAAGTGGTGTGGATCGGCTCCGTGCTCCGGAAGGCGCGCCGGTATCCGTTCATCGCCACTCCGTCCAGGCCGGCGGCGATCCGGGTCGGGCTGCGCCTCTTCGTCCCCGCCGACGGCTACGACATCCTCGACCGCGACGATCCCCGGCCCGGTCTCGTCGACCTGCTCCGGCTTCCGGGCAAGCTGGCCCGGAAGCTGAGCGAGCGCTTGCGCCCGCGGACGTAACGGATGCGGCTCGGCATCTACTCCGACCTCTCCTACCGCTCGGACGGAGAGCGGCTCTCGACCCACCAGGCGTTCGTCCGGTTCGTGACCTCCCTGCCGCCGCGCGTCGACGAGGTCGTGCTGTTCGGGCGGCTCGATCCCGAGCCGGGCCGGAGCCACTACCTGGTGCCGGACGAGGGCGTCCGCTTCGTGGCGCTTCCCCACTACCCGAAGGTGACGGCCCTCGTCGGTCAAGCGCGCGCGCTGCGTCGGACGGTCGCCGTCTTCCGGCGGGAGCTCGACAACGTCGACGCGGTCTGGATCTTCGGGCCGCATCCGATCGCACTCGCGCTTGCGATCGAGGCGCGGCGCCGGCGCAAGCCGCTCGTCCTCGGCGTCCGCCAGGACTACCCGCGTTACATCGCTCACCGGCTTCCCAGCCGGCGCTGGTTCTGGGCGGTTCCCGTCGCCCACGCCCTGGACGCGGCGTTTCGGCTCCTCGCTCGCCGCTCTCCGACGATCGCGGTGGGGGACGCGCTGGCCGAGCGCTACCACGGCGGCGCGGCACCGACGCTCTCGACGGGCTTCTCGCTGATCACGGCGCAGGAGCTCGCTTCCCCGGCCGACGCCCTGGGTCGCTCATGGGACGGCCCACTGCGCCTGCTCACGGTTGGACGGGTCGACGCCGAGAAGAACCCGCTCCTGCTGCCGGAGATCGTCCGCCTCCTGCGGGAGGGCGATCCGCGCTGGCGGCTCGTCGTGGTCGGAGAGGGGCCGCTCCTGCCCGAGCTGGCGCGGCGCGTTGCGGAGCTCGGGCTCGAGAACGCGGTCGAGCTCCGCGGCTACGTTGCGAACGGGGACGCGCTCTGGCGCGAGTACCACGGCAGTCATGCGTTCCTCCACGTCTCGCTCACCGAAGGCTTGCCTCAGGTGCTGGTGGAGGCGCAGGCCGCGGGGCTCCCGATCGTGGCGACGGAGGTCGGCGGCGTCTCGGCCGCGGTTGGAGGCGGCCGCAGCGCGCTGCTCGTCCCTCCAGGCGACGCCGCAGCTGCAGCGACGGCGTTGCGACGACTCGCGGCCGAGCCGGAGCTACGCAGGCGGCTGATCGAGGAGAGCCTCGCGGCGGCGGCCCGCGAGACGCTCGAGGCTCAGCTCGACCGGATCGCCGCGTTCATCCGCTCGTCGCTGGCGCGCTGACAGCGCGTTCGGCGTCGCTCTTCTCGCTCCGCGCGATCGCCGACGTGGCGCCGGCGAGCGCGAGCAGAAGCCAGAAGTAGCGCTCGAACGCCAGCGTCAGGAACATTCCCGTGACGAGGTAGGCGACGAGCGCCAGCAGGAAGCCGGTGGCGATGTTGGCGAGGGCGCGATCGCGCGGGAGCCAATGCCGTCGGGCGCGGACGAGATCGCGCCCGGTGATGTAGATCAGCGCCAGGAAGACCGCAAGCCCGGCGAGCCCGAGGTCGGCGGCGATGCTGAGGAAGAGGTTGTGCGCTTCGCGCTTCGGCGCCTCGCCCTTGCTGGCGCCGAACTTGTTCGTCTCGTGCACCTCGCCGCCGGTCTTGCCGGCGTACTCCTGGTAGTAGAGCGGGAACTGATCCGGGCCGACGCCGAGGATCGGGTGGTCGCTGAAGACGAGCGCGGCGGCCACCATCTCGGTCGAGCGGCTGCGGACGGACAGGTCGGTTCCGCGTTCGTAGCGGCTCGGGCCCGTTTGGCTCGCGCCGGCGACGTTGATCAGCGTCGAGACTCGGTCGCGGTAGTTGGGGACGGCGGTGACGAGGATCGCCAACCCCAAGGCGATCAGGAGCACGTGCTTGCCCGGGATGTACCGGAAGGCGGCCATCAGGATCACGACGAGCAGCAGCGCGACGCCGGCGCCGCGCGACGCGGTGAACGCGACCGCGGCCGCGATCAGCGCCGTCGCCGAGAACGCCAGCACCTTCTGCGCGAGCGAGCGTACGCCGACGCTGAGCATCAGGCCGAGTGGAGCGAGGACGATCAGGATCTGCGCGTAGTAGTTCGGGTCACCGAGAGGGCCGGAGAGCCGCGGCTCGTCCACGCGCCCGGCCAGGTAGTCCCGTCCGACCTGGGCGAAGCCGCCGTAGGGGGTCGCATACGTGCTCGTGACGTGCTGGAAGAGCGTCAGCGCGCTGAGGCTGGCGCCCGCAGCGAGAAGGACCCAGATCGCCTGGCGCAGCAGCGCCGGTGTTCGAATCGCGTTGATGATCAGGAAGTAGACGAGTACGCCCTCGAACCCGAAGGTCAGCACCTTCGCCCAGCCGGCGTCGATGTCGATCGACAGCATCGTCGAGAGGAGCTGGACGAGCAGAAAGGCCAGGATCAGGACGAACGCCGGGGTGGCGATCAGCTCTCGTCCCCGCAGGAGCTGGTTTGCGACGGGGATCACGAGCAGCAACGGAATTGCGAGTCCGAGAGCCACAGGGGCGTGGTGATAGTTGACCGCGACGGGCGCGACGCTCAGGTAGGTGACCCAGATCACGAACAGCGCCACGCCGTCGGGCCAGGCAGTGAGCGCGAGCGCGAGCAGACCGAGGAGCGCGATCGCGACCGCAGCCTTGGGCTGCTGCCCGATCATTGCGCCGGCGGCCATGGCGCCCACCGACCCGCCGAGGAAATACGGATAGAGCGCGCGGCGGCCCGCCGCTGACGCTGCCGCGGTGCTCATCCGCCGGACGCGCGGGGCGTCGGTACCGGTTTGGCCATCATCCTCTCCCCGTCAGCATCGTCGACGACCTGAAGGGGCACAACTCACGGGTCGACCCGGTTGAGCGGCCCAGGACCCCCCATTTGGACAGTTCCTCCTGCTCTGCCCGGTCGCGAGAATGGCCTAATGCGTTTGCCGCTCGCGGCCACCCTGGTCTTGACACTCTTGAGTGCTCTCGGCGCAGCGGCCACTGCGGAGCGCGCCGCCGCGGCCACGACTGCCTTCACGGCCGTCGCCGACGCTCGCGTCGACGAGGCCAATCCGGGCGTGAACTACGGCACCTCCTCGTCGTTGCGCGTGAACGGCGGGGCCGACCCGGACGTCGACAGCTACCTGCGCTTCACGGTCACCGGCGTCTCCACCGCCGTCTCGCGGGCGACGCTCCGGATCTTCGCCACCAGCGATTCGGTGCAGGGGCCGTCCGTCTACCTGACGTCGAACGCCTGGACGGAGGCCGGAGTCACCTGGACGAACCGGCCACCCCGGATCGGCTCGGCCCTCGCCGCCGTCGGCGTGGTGGCGCCGAACTCGTGGATCGAGCTCGACGTGACGTCGGTGGTCAACGGCAACGGAACCTACGACTTCGTCCTCGGCACCGGCTCGAGCGACGGGACGAACATGAGCTCGCGTGAAGCGAGCACGAACCGTCCGCAGCTCGTCGTCGATACCGGCCCGTCTCCTCCGGCGAACGTGACGCCGCCGACCCTGCTCGGGCCTGCCCAGGCCGGGCAGCTCCTGCTCCTCGACGACGGCGTCTGGAGCGGCAGCTCGACGGCCTCAGAGCGTCGTTGGCTCCGCTGCGGCTTCTCGGGGTGCACGCAGATCGACGGCGCGTCCGGCTCCACCTACGTGCTGCGCCCCGAGGATGCCGGCGCGCAGGTTGCTGCGGAGGTCACGAGAACGAACGCGTTCGGCTCGGCGACGGCGGAGACTGCACGGACTGCCGTGATCGGTGTCGCCCCGCCGCGCCCGCCCGCCGTCGCCGATCCCGTCCTCGCCGTCGGCGGCGACGTCGCGGGCAACTGGAGCTCGGACGAGGCGACCGCCGGCGTGATCGACCGGATGCAGCCGACGTGGGTCTTGATGCTCGGCGACGCCGTCTATGAGAATGGTACGGCGGCCGAGTTCGCCAGCTACTACGCCCCGACGTGGGGGCGTCATCGGGCGATCACCAGCCCGACTGTCGGAAACCACGAATATCAGACCGCCGGTGCGAGCGGGTACTACGGGTACTTCGGCGCCGCCGCGGGCGATCCGTCACGCGGCTACTACGCCTTCGACGTCGGCGAATGGCGCGTCTATACGTTGAACACGAACTGCACGTTTGTCCCCTGTGGGGCCGGCTCAGAGCAGGAGCGCTGGCTGCGGGCGGACCTCGCCGCGCACCCAAGAACGTGCCGTCTCGCGACGGCGCATCATCCCCGGTTCTCCTCGACAGGGTCCGCGAGCAACACCGCCGCTCTCTACCAGGCGTTCTACGAGGCCTCGGGAGACCTCTGGCTCACCGGCCATTGGCACAACTACGAGCGGCTGGCGCAACTGAATGCGGCCGGCGCCGTCGACACGACTCGCGGCGTCCGCAACTTCGTGGTCGGCTCGGGCGGAGCGCCTCTGCGCGGCTTCGGCTCCACGGCCACCGGCTCGCAGGTGCGGAACTCCAGCACGTACGGTGTCCTCAAGCTGACGCTGCGCTCGTCAGGCTACGAGTGGGCGTTCGTGCCCGTTCCGGGGTCGGGCTTCACCGATGCCGGGTCCGGCGGTTGCGCGGCCGTCAGCGACACAACGCCTCCCTCGCCGCCCTCGGGCCTGACCGCGACCGCGAATGGCTCCGCCAGCGTCGGCCTCGCGTGGACGGCGGCGACGGACAACGTGGGGGTGACCGGCTACAACGTGTACCGCGACGGGACGCTGTACGCAACGCTCGGAGCAGTGACCGCGTATTCGGACCCGGGAGTGGCGCCCGCGACGACGTACTCCTACGTGGTGCGGGCGCGCGACCAGGCCGAGAACGTCTCAGGACCGAGCAACGCGGCGAGCGCGACGACGGGCGCGCCCGAGCCGGTGCGGACCTTCATCGCCACGGCGGACGCGCGCGTGCAGGAGGCGAACCCGACGACGAACTACGGCACGTCGTACCTGCGCGCCGACGGAGCCGCCGACCCCGACGTCGAGAGCTATGTGCGCTTCGCCGTCTCCGGCCTCGCGGGCACGGTCACGCGCGCGACGCTGCGGCTGTTCGCCTACTCGGGGACGAACGATGGACCGGCGCTATACACGGGCTCCAATGCGTGGTCGGAGAGTGGGCTCACCTGGAGCACGCGGCCCGGACGGGGAACTGCCGCGTTCGGCGACTACGCCAAGGTCAGCTCCAACACGTGGCTCGAGTTCAACGTCACCGCTGCCGTGACGGGCGACGGCACGTACTCGTTCACCCTCGCCACCGCAACGACGGACGGCGTCAACATCTACTCGCGCGAAGGCGCGAATCCACCGCAGCTCGTCGTCACCACTACGGGCTGAGGCTGCAGCTAGCCGACCCGCTCCGTCTCGCTGACGACATCGACGCCCCGGTCGACCGTCGCCCGGTCGCGGCCGGCGCCTCCGGCGATGCGATCGCGCAGGGCGTCTCGAGCGAAGATCTGGTCGTTGCCCGGTCCGCCCAGGATGCGATCGGCGCCCGCACTCGCGTAGACGATGTCGTCGCCCGGCCCCGCGCCGATGACGTCGGCGCCGAGGCTTGCGTAGATGCGGTCGTTTCCCGCGCCGCCCTCGACGCGGTCGGCGCCGCCGCCGGCGTAGACGATGTCGTCGCCGCCGAGGCCCACGATCGTGTCGTTCCCCTCGAGTGCGCAGAAGTAGTCCGGACCGGGAGTGCCGACGAGGCGGTCGTTCCCGCCCGTGCCCCTGATCGTGCAGCCCTCGACGAGCCTGAATGCCGACGACGGAATCGGCTTGACCGTCTTCGACCCGATCGACTCGGGCCACCGCGCGGTTCCTCGGTACTCGAGCATCAGCTTCGGCCGTCCCGAGTTGTCGATCACGTACATGCCGTACTGCTGCAGGGCCCGCGCGATCGTGAAGCACGCACCCGTGCAGCCCCAGTCCCGGATCCGTGCCGCGCTCAGCTTCGGATCCAGTTGGAGCCGGGAGCCCTCGGGCATGTCGGGAGCGCCGCGGCTGTCGCCGTCCGACTTCGTCGCGGGGAAGACGAACTGGTCGGTCGGGAAGTCGTACGCGAAGGCGAGCGCGTGGTCGATCCGGCCGCGGGCGAGCTCACACGGGCGAACGAGGCCCGAGAGATACGTGACGCCGGCGCCGCGGTTGATGAAGCCGTCGGGCGGGACGCCGTCCCAGCTCGTGTTGTACCGGTACACGTTCCAGGCCGAGTACGTGCCGTCCGACCGGCGCTCGAAGTGCGACGCTCCCCACTCGTCGCCCGTCGTCCGGTTGATCAGGATCACCTGAGCGTCGCTTCCGGCAGCCGCCTCCGCGTTGGCCGGCACCGGCACCTGCACCGACCCCTCGCGCTGGCGACTGATCTTCCGCCCGCTCTCGGTCACGTTGGAGAACCAGCCGGAGATCGTGACCTTCTGGAGCGGCGTCGCGTTCGTGACCTCGAACACCGGGTAGGTGTACTGATCGGGGCTCGATGAGAGCTCGCCGTCGATCGCCGCCACGTACTGGGCGCTCTGCGGCGAGTACCGGGTCTCGGGCCCGAGCCGCGTGTTCCACGGGCTCGAGTCGGAGTAGGGGCGCTCGCACACAGCGGCGGCGGCGACCGCCTCGGAGGCACCTTCGCGGGCCGCGAACAGCACCCCGACGCAGGCGAGCGAGGTGCCGGAGACGACGAGGAGAGTGCGCTTGAGGACGCGTGCGGACAACGACCGCCGTCCCTGGCTCGGGCGCCGCATCGGGCGATCCTAGACGAAAGGCGGGATCGCGCCGGCGCTCGATTCTCGTCTCGACGCGGCTCGGAGACGGAGCTAGGGTCGAAAGAGTGGTGTTGACATTTCTGCTGGTCGCGGCGATTGCGCTCGTCGCATACGTCTTCGTGGGCTATCCGGCGATCGTGGCGCTGCTGGCGCGCTTCCGCCCACGTCCGATCGCCTCCGACTGCGACGCCACTCCGCGCCTGAGCGTGATCGTGCTCGCCTACAACGAGGAGTCGGTGATCGGCGCTCGCCTCGAGAACCTGCGGTCGCTCGACTACCCACCGGAGGCGCTGGAGGTGATCGTCGTCGCCGACGGCTCCTCGGACTCGACCGAGGCCGTGGCGTCGAGGGTTCCGGGAGTCCGGGTGCTCTTCGACCCGGCCAGAGCGGGGAAGCTCGCCGCGATGCACCGCGGCGCAGCCGCTGCGACGGGAGAGATTCTCCTCTTCTCGGACGCCAACAACGCGTACACCCGCGAGACGCTCCGCGAGCTGGTCGCGCCCTTTGCCGACCCGTCGGTCGGAGTCGTGACCGGCCGCAAGGCAATCGACGACGGGACGGGACGGCCGCTCGACCGCGCGGAGGGGCTCTACTGGCGCTACGAGGACAAGATCAAGCGCTGGGAGTCCGCCTCGGGATCGGTTCCGGGAGCCGCGGGCGAGATCGTCGCGTTCCGCCGCGAGTCGTTCCCTTCGGCGAAGCCCGGCACGATGAACGACGACTTCGTCCAGGCGCTGACCGCGGGGCTCGCCGGCTGGCGGATCGTCTACGCGCGCCGCGCGGTGTCGCTCGAGCGCGCGTCGGCGACGCTCGGGGACGAAGCGATCCGACGCTCCCGCTTGACGACCGGTCGCTGGCAGGCGCTCGTCCAGTTGCTGCCCGCGCTCGCACGGCGGCAACCCGGGCTCGCGTGGCGGGTCGTCTCGCACAAGTTCCTCCGTCCCGTCGTGCCCTTCGCACTCGCCGCGATCGTGCTCGCCAGCGTGCTGCTCTCGCCGTCGCGGTCGTGGGCTCTCGGGCTCGTGCTGGCCCAGGGCGCGTTCTACGCCGCCGCGGTCGGCGGCTGGGTGTCCGAGCGACTTGGTCGCCGCAGCGCCGTGCTGTACCTCCCGTACTACTTCTGCCGGATGAATCTCGCCACGCTTGCCGGCTTCCGCAACTTCGCCGGCGGCCGACACGTGGCCGTCTGGGCTCGGGTGGACCGCGGCTAGCGACCGCGAAAGGTTCGAAGCCCGGGGAGGGTCGAGGCCGTTGCGGCCGTCAACCCTCCCCGGATGAGCTCGCTAGTTGAGAACCATGATCCTGACACCCGGCGACTGATGCCAGGTGCCACGGGCGTCGCGCGCGCGGGCGCTCAGGACGTGCTCGCCGTTGCGGACCTTGCTCGACGTCCAATCCTCCGAGAAGTCCGTCGGAGTGTTGTCGTACGCGACGCGGATCCCGTCGACCAGGTACTCGACGCGCCTGATGTCACCCGTCGTGGTCACATCGAGCCGGATCTTGCCGTTGATGGTCGTATCCGGCGCCGGGTTCTTGACCACGACGCTCGCGCCTGTCGGAGCGGCGTTCTGGACTCTGAACGAGATCGGCTCGGAGTCGGTGCTGTTGCCGGCCGCGTCGGCGGCTCGGGCCACGACCCGATGGAGGCCGTTGGCGACCGACGACGTGTTCCATTCTTCGGCGAAGTCACTACGCGACGTGTCCTCCGCGACCATGACACCGTCGACCAGATACGCAACGCGCATCGTGTCGGTCGACGCGCTCACGTCGAGCGTCGTCATCCCGCTCACCGTCTGGCCGGCGCTCGGTCTCATCACCAACACCGTCGGCGGCACATCGGCAGGAGGCGGCTGGGTCGTCGTCGTCCCGGTCGTCGTCGTCCCGGTCGTGGTCGTGCCCGTGGTCGTCGTTCCCGTTGTGGTCGTCGTCGTGGTGGTCGTCGGTGTCGTCGTCGTGGTCGTCGTGGTCGTCGGTGGCGGCGGCGTGCCGCCGTTGGCGACGACGAACGGGACGACGAAGACGCCCGCCAGTTGGCCGGCGAACTCCGACCCCGTGTGTGCGATCAGCACCAGCTTGTGCTGGCCGTTCCCAAGCTTCGTGGTGTCGACGCACGCCCGGCCTTCGAACGAACCGGGCTGGTCGAGGACGGTGATGCCGGGCTTGCCCGCGTGGAAGTCCGGATCGACGACGACACGGGAGCGATCGACGCTGTCGTCGCCGGCTCCGCGCAGAATCCTCACCGGCGGGCACCATTGGCCCGAGACGGGAACGAATCCCTTGTCGGCCTGCCACGGGAACTCCGCTTGCGAGTTGAAGCGGCCGTTCACGTATCCCTTGTCCGACCCGGCTTCCGTGTGGTACCAGCCGCGGCCCTCGGGATTGTCGGTGGCCTGCGGAGTGACTCCGCTGCAGGAGCGGATGCACACCTGCCAGCCGTTCGTCGCCAGGTTCTTCGGCGCGCTCCCGACTCCGGGCCTGGCCTCCGAGTGGATGCGGAACTCGTGCCGGCCGGTGGCGAGCGCGTCGGTGTCGATCGTGATCGGCGTCACGAACGTGCAGTCGTGCGAGTTGCACACAGTGCCGGGGCTCGTGATCACGACGTTGTCGACCCCGCCCTGATCCGTGGCCGACTGGATCCGGACGAAGCGGAGGTTCCAGCCCTGATAGTTGTGCAGCTTCGAGACGACGTCGAAGGTGACCTTGCCGGACACGACTCCATTCAGCGGCATGCACACGCCGGAGTGAACGTGCTTCGTGCCGCCGTCCGCGCTCACCTCGTCGTCGGCCCACCACGCCTGCGACTCGAGGAAGACGCGCGGCTCCGGGTACCCGGAGCACGTGACGGGATCGGGCGCGGTGATGCCCTCGGGCGCGCCTGCGCCCGCGGCGATGCCGACGGCGATCAGGCATGCGAACAGGGCGACGAGCCCTGGTTTCACACGGCCCGCGCCGCGTAGTGTCTCAACAAGCATTGGTATCAACCACCTTTCGAGTCGCGTCGAGGACGGCGCTGCGAATCGGAGGGGGGTACGGCTCTTGTGCCGGACGACCCGCGAGCGGGTAGTTCACGTACAGGTGATCCTTCACGATCGGCACCACGTGCCCGATCCTTGAGGACCATGTGCTGGTGTGTGTGGGCAAACGGATTGACAACGGTCAGTGCTGACAGTTGGAAAGAGCCTTCGCGCCCGGTGATGCTCCCCGCAACGAAGAAATCGTTCTCCGCAGGGACGCGAAGCTGTGGCGAATCGAGGTGAATCCCCGTGTATCGATTGAACCGGGGTACCCTAGCGTGCTTTCTCGGACTGTGGGGCGTGGTGCGCCCCCACGGCCCGAGCCCGACTCTTCTCGGTGTTCATTCGGCAGAGGTCTCTCCTAGCGTTTGCGGCAGGCGCCCGCGTCAGATCGGTGCAGGCGGAGCCTTCACCCTGTGCTCGGAAGTCGACCCGAGCAGGATAGAGACCGGGGCGGACGACAGTCGGGACTACGGGGCTTGCGTGAGGGTCAGCGTGGGCACGGTCGCCGTCTCGCGGCTCGCGTACCAGACCGTCCCGTTCGTCGCGCTGTCGCTCTGGACGGCGAACGTATAGACCCCGTTGCCGGCCGCGAACGCGCTCGCCGGGAGCGCGACGTCGACCCACGTGCTCAGCGGGGCGGCGCCGACGTTCGCGAGCAGGGCGGTGACGGCCGGAGCGTTGTTCCAGACGAGGGTCGTCTCGCTCCAGCCGCTGTCGCTGACGGTGTAGACGTTGCCGCCGTTGGCAGCGGCATCGACGATGTAGAGCCTCAGCGTCGCAGTCGCAACGGGCTGGACGAGGCCCGTCACGTTGAAGCGGACGTAGGTTCGGTAGGTCTCGGCGGTCGCCCCGCCGAAGCTCACGCGGAGCGTGCCCGCGGCTCCGAAGTTCCCGGTCGGGGCCCCGGAGCGCACATACGTGTCGGCGACTGGCACGAAGGACAGCGCCGCCGTCGGGGACGTGACGACGACGTACCCGGACCGGGTCGTGGTGTCGCTGCCGGCGGCGCCGGAGACCGTCAACGTGACCGAGTACGTGCCGGCATTCGCGTACGTGTGCGCGGGATGCTGCTGCGTGGAGGTCGATCCATCGCCGAAGTTCCATGACCATGCCGTCGGACTGCCGGTCGAGGTGTCGCTGAAGGCAACCGCGAGCGGAGCCGTGCCCGAGGTGGGCGTGCCGGTGAGCGACGCCGTCAGCTGCTGTGCCGTCGTGCCGGTCCGGACGATCAGCTGCGGCGCGTTCACGCTGCCGCCGACACCCTCGCGGCTGTTGAAGCCGGCCGTCCCGTCCGCCGGGCGATCGCTACGAAGGGCGAACGTGTACGAGCCGTTGCCTGCAGTGAAAGCGCTCGCCGGGAGAGCGATCTCGACCCACGCGCCGAGTGGGGTCGGGCCGGCGTTGGCGAGGAGCGCGCCGAGGGGCGGCGCGTTGCTCCAGTTGAGCCCCGCCTCGGTCCACGAGCTGTCGGCCACGGTGTAGACGTTGCCGCCGTTGGTCGCCGCGTCGGCGACGAACAGGCGCAGCTTGGCGTCGACGACCTGGTTGCCGAGATTCTGAACCGAGAAGCGCAGGTAGCTGATGAACCACTCGCCGCTTGCACCTGGGTTGCGGACGCGGAGCGTCGGCCTCGTGCCGTAGTTGGTCGACGGCGTCGCGGAGCTCACGTACGCGTCCGCGACGGTGCTGAAGATGGTGCTTCCGGGTGCGAAGACGGTGACGTAGTCCAGACGCGTGCGCGTGTCGGAGCCGCCCTCGTTGGTCACCGTCAAGGCGACGGAGTACGTGCCGGCGGCCGCATAGGTGTGGCTCGGGTCTCTCTCGGTCGACGTCGCTCCGTCGCCGAAGCTCCACGCCCACGTCGTCGGTGTTCCGGTCGAGGTGTCCGCGAAGCCGACGTTCAGCGGCCCGACCCCGGACGTCGGCGTGCCGGTGAAGGAGGCGGTTGGGGGCGCCGGGGGCGAGACGACGACGTAGCCGGTCCGGTGCAGCGTGTCGCCGGCGGTCGCGTTGGTCGCCGTGAGCGTGACCGTGTACGTGCCGGCGGTCGTGAAGGTGTGAGCCGGGTGCTGCTCCGTGGAGGCCGTCCCGTCACCGAAGTTCCAGGTCCAGCCCGTGGGACCGCCGGTGGATGTGTCGGTGAAGGACACGAGCAGCGGCGCGGTGCCCGACGTCGGCGTTCCCGTGAACGACGCCGACGGCGCCGGTGGCGGCGCGACCGTGACATAGGCGGGATAGCTCGCGGTGTTGCTGCCGCCGGCGTTGGTGGCCGTCAGCGTGACCGTGTAGTTGCCCGCGGTCGCGTAGAGGTGGGAGGGATTTCGCTGCGTGGACGTCCCGCCGTCGCCGAAGTCCCAGCTCCAGCTGGTCGGGCTACCCGTGGAGGTGTCCGTGAAGCCGACCTGGAGCGGTGCCACGCCCGCCGTCGGCGTGCCCGTGAACGCCGCTGCCGGCGGTGGTGGCGGCGAGACGGTGACGTAGTTGGTGAACGTCGTCGTGTGGGAGCCCCCAGCATTCGTGGCGGTCAACGTGACCGTGTACGAGCCGGCGCCGACGTAGGTGTGAACCGGATGCCGCTGCGTCGACGTCGTCCCGTCCCCGAATCCCCAGGTCCAGCTGGTGGGGTTGCCGGTGGACGTCTCGGTGAACGCGACCGTCAGGGGGGAGGAGCCGGATTTGGGCGAGCCGGTGAACGACGCGGACGGGGGCGGCGCGGGCGGCGCGAGGGTCGCAACGACGAGCTGCGGTGCATTCGTCCCTTCGCGGCTCGAGTACCAGGTCGTGCCGTCGCCGGCCGAGGCGACACGGATCTTCAGCGAGTACGTCCCACCTGCCGCAACGGCGCCGGCCGGAAGGTCGACCTCCTTCCACGCGTTGATCGTGGTCGCACCGACCGTGGCGAGAACAGCCGGCGTGGCGGCAGGTGCGTTCGCCCACGTGACGCCCGTCTCCGTCCAGGCGTTGGACGTCGCGTGAACCGTGCCCCCGTTTGCACCCGAGTCGAGGACGAAGAGCCGGAGCTTGACCGAGGACACGGCGCCGCTGAGGCCGGAAAGATCGAACTTGAGCAGCGTCTCGTACACCTTCGAGGTCGCGGAGGTCCCCCCGAACTTCACCCGGAGCGCGGTGTCGCTCCCCTCGTTCGACGACGCCGACGTCTTGCTCACCCACGAGTCCGCCACGGGCGTGAACTGCCGGAAAGCCGGAGGCGGATCGACGGTCACGGCGCCCGAGCGCGTCTCGGTATCGCTGCCGACGGAGTTCGTGACGGTCAGGGTCACGGTGTACGACCCGGCGCTCGCATAGGTGTGGGTCGGATGCTGTTCCGTGGACGGAGCCGTCCCGTCCCCGAAGTCCCACGTTCGGCTCGTCGGGCTCCCCGTCGACGTATCCGTGAAGCGGGCGACGAGCGGAGCGGCGCCGGATGCGGGCGAGATGCTGAACGACGCGGTCGGCGGCGTGGGCGGCGAGACCGAGACGTAGTTGGCCTGGGTCCGGGTGCTGGTGGCGCCGGCCGCGTTCCCCACGGTCAGCGTCACGGTGTAGGAACCCGCAGCGGCGTAGGTATGCACAGGATTCCGCGAGCTCGAGCTCGTGCCGTCGCCGAAGCTCCAGCTCCACGTGGTCGGATTCCCCGTCGAGGCGTCGGTGAACGAGACCGCGTGCGGCGCGGAACCCGACGGCGGCGCGCCCGTGAAGTCGGCGACGAGGGGGAGCGGGACGCCGACGGCGACATAGCTCGAGCGAGTGCGCGTCGAGGATGTCCCCGAGCTGTCGGTCACCGTCAGGGTGACGTTGTACGTCCCGGACGCGGAGTAGGTGTGGGAGGGACTCTGCGTTGTCGACGTCGTCCCGTCGCCGAAGGCCCAGCTCCAGCTCGTGGGCGTGCCGCTCGAGACGTCCGTGAACGAGACCGCGAGCGGCGCTGCTCCGGAAACGGGAGTCCCGGTGAAGTCGGCGGTCAGCGCCGGCGCGCTGGCTCCGGAGATCTCGTTGTGCCAGAAGTGCCCCGTGGTGTCGTCCGACGCGAGCACCGTGATGCCCGTCGTCGCGCTCACGGACCGCTTCGTGGACGTCGCGTCGTTGACGTCGCCGCTCGCCGCGTCGCGGATGAATGCCGTTCCGATTCCGGCGGGGAAGGAGATCGAGTTCATCGGCGTGCTCTTGCGGTAGATCGTCCCGCCTTCCTCGCCCGAGGTGGCGAACATGTGCAGCGTTCCGGCGATCTCGTCGAGGAGGACGATCGGACGTGTGTGATGGTCGCTCTTGCGGCCGTAAACGTACGCCGACCACCCTGAGGTCGCCGGGTCGCGGACGAGCAGCTGGACGAGTGCGGCGTCCGGGTCGATCGCGCTGGTCTTGACCGCCGCGAAGACGCGGCCGGTGCTGTCCGCCTTCAGGTTGATGTGGTCATCCGCCGACAAGGCGCCACTGGCGGCGGCCTCGGACGGGCGCCAGATCGTCCGAGCGTCGGCGTCGTTGTGGACCGCGAAGTACATGACCGACGCCGTCTGGTTCGACCACATCACCCCGATCTTGTCGCCGAAGGCGACGAGCGACGAGATGTCGTCCGCGTTCAGCGTGGTTGCGCCGGCGACCGGGAGCGCGAAGGGGACGCCCCAGGTCCTGTCGTTCGTGGTCGTCGCATTGACGTAGACCGTCTGATCCTGGACCCAGGTCGCCCACAAGCGACCTCGAGAGTCCTTGTCGAGCACGAGCGTCTCGGTCCTGTAGTCGTTGATGACGGCTGGATACCCGGTCTCGAGCGAGTACGTCTTCGTCGTCGCGGAGTACGTGAAGCGGTAGAGATGCGCGGCGAAGCCCACCTGCGAGGTGTTCCTGTATCCGTGCGACGCGACGTAGAGGCGTGTTCCATCCCAGAGCACGTCCGCCCGCGTGCCCGACCGGCTGTCGACGACCGTGCCCGTGTTGACCCAGGCGTGCGAGCTCTGGTCGAGCCGGAAGATCAAGTTGTCCTGGCTCGGCTCGTCCCACATCACGGCCCACCAGGTGCCGTCGTTCCACCAGAGCTTGCTCTCGGGCTTCGCGCCGGTGATCTGGGTGCCGGTGCCGGAGAAGTGCGGGCCGCGGTAGCCGATGTCCCCGACGGCGGCGGCGCTCCCGCCCGCGAGCGCCGCGACGGTGACGACCGCCGCCACGAGCTTCAGCGTGAGGGAAACGCGGAGAGACACGCGCCCAGAGGGCGTCGGCGGGGAACGGCCGTGCATACGGATCGATGCTAGAACGGCGTCCCGGCCACGCCCACGGGCCGTGGGTCCAGTTCGGCGGGTCGTCGCTGAACTTCCGGCTAGCACGTTGCGGGTTTTTTCGCGCGCTTCCTCGTTGCAGGCCGTTCCGACAGCCAGTAGCGTTCGCGGTCGGCCACGAGCGGCGGGCCGGCGAAAGGAGGAGGGGGCGTGCCCCGAGCGATCACGTTGGCGTTCGCACGGCTGCTGATCGCGACGATCGGCGTCGTCGCGGTACTCGCCCTCGCCGCAGCGGCGAGGACGGTGCATTGGCCCGACGGGTCCACGGAGGCGAGTGCAGCGACGGCAGCTACGTTCGCCGCCGAGGCCGACGCTCGCGTCGAGAAGGCGCGTCCGACCACGAACCTCGGGACGTCGTCGCGGCTTGCGAGCGACGGGTCGCCCGTGGAAGAGGCGTTCCTCCGCTTCACGGTCGCGGGCACCACCGGCCCGGTTCGGTCCGCGCGTCTGCGCCTCTTCGCCGTCAACGGAACGGTCGACGGTCCAGCCGTCCGCGCGGCCGCGAACGGGTGGGGCGAACGGACGATCACGTGGAACAACAAGCCTGCGACGACCGGCGTTCTCGCCGACGTCGGCGCTGTCGGTGCGAACGGGTGGCTCGAGGTCGACGTCACGGCTGCGGTCGTGGGCAACGGCACCTATACCTTCGCGCTCGCATCGATTTCGACAGATGCGCTCGAGACGTACTCGCGGGAGGGAACGACGCGTCCCCAGCTCGTCGTTGCGACCGACTCGGAGCCGCCCCCGCCGCCGCCGACGACGACGACCGCGACGACGACCGCTCCGCCTCCACCTCCCGCGACGACCGCGACGACCACGACGACAGCTCCGCCGCAGCCGCCCCCGCCCGGGACGCCCGTGCCGGTGACGGCAGCCGCCGAGACGCAGCAGGTGCCGCACGGCGGCGACGCAGCCGACGACGCGGCCGTCTGGATCCATCCGTCGGATCCGGAGCAGAGCGTGATCATCGGAACCGACAAGCAGGGTGGGATCGCGGTCTACGACCTCGCCGGCACCGAGCTCTCGTATCGCCCCGACGGCAACATGAACAACGTCGACCTCCGCTACAACTTCCGCCTCGCCGGCGCATCGGTGGCTCTCGCAGCCGCCAGCGACCGGACGCACAACAGCCTGGCGCTCTACCGGGTCGATCCGACCACGAGGGGGCTCGTCGATGTGGCGGCCCGGGTCATCACCATGTCCCCGGAGCCGTACGGGCTCTGCATGTACCGAAGCGCGGCCACGGGCGTGTACTACGTGTTCACGAACGACTCGTCCGGAGCCGTCCGCCAGTGGGAGCTCTTCGACGCCGGCGCCGGACGCGTGGACGCGCGCCAGGTGCGGACCTTCGACGTCGGCGGGCAGACGGAGGGCTGTGTCGCCGACGACGAGGCCGGGACGCTCTTCGTCGGCGAGGAGGACGTGGCGATCTGGAAGTACGGCGCCGAGCCGGGCGCCGGCTCGGCAAGGACGCAGGTCGACGCGGTGGGCGGCGGCCGCCTGGTCGCCGACGTCGAAGGGCTGACGCTGTACACGACCTCGGCCGGTGGCGGCTATCTGCTGGCGTCGAGCCAGGGCAACGACTCGTACGTCGTCTACGAGCGCGGCGGCGCCAACGCCTATGTGCTGACGTTCGCCGTCGCGGCAGGCTCAGTCGACCGGGTCACCGCCACGGACGGCATCGACGTGACGAACTTCGGCCTCGGCAGCCGCTTCCCCGAAGGCGTCTTCGTCGTCCAGGACAACACCAACACCGGGGGGAACCAGAACTACAAGCTGGTGCAGTGGGGGACGATCGCCCGGTCGCGCGCTTCAGGCCCGCTCGCGATCGACCCCGCCTGGGATCCGCGCGCCGCCGGACGTTGAGGAGGCGGCTGGGCTCAGGGACGGACGCTGAGCACGATCGTCTGCGTCCGGACGACCGAGCCGGCCGTGCCCCTGATCGTCAACGTGACGTCGCCGTACGGAGTCGATCCGTTCGTCGTGATCCTGAGCGTGGAGCTCCTCGTCTGGTTCGACGTGATGTTGAACGAGCTCGGCGTGAAGACTCCCGTGGTGCCCGCCGGCAGACCGGAGACGGACAAGCTCAGGTTGCCTCGCAGGGTCGCATTCGGAGAGACCCAGACGGCGACGTCCCTGCTCTGATTCCTGCGCATGATCCGGGGGTTCGGGGTTGCGCCGATCGTGAAGGTCGGTGCTGCCGCGACGACGACGTAGTTGAACTTCACCTCTGAGTCTGCCGCGACGTACGCGTTTCTGACAGTCAGCGTCACCCGGTACGCGCCGCTCGTGCCGTACGTGTGAACGGGGTTGCGTGCGGTCGACGTGGTGCCGTCGCCGAAGTTCCAGCTCCAGCTCGTCGGCCGACCGGTGGAGAGGTCGGTGAAGGCAACCGCGAGCGGGGCGTATCCGTTCCGCGTCGGAGTCGAGAACTGGGCGAAGAGGGGCGGGGGCGGCGTGACCGTGACGTAGCCGACCTTCGCCTCGACGTCCTCACCGTGCGCGTTCCGCGCCGTGAGGGTGACCGTGTACGTACCGGCTGCGGTGTAGGTGTGGCTCGGGTTCTGCGCCGCGGACGTGCCGCCGTCGCCGAAGCTCCAGCTCCAGCTCGTCGGCGCGTTGGTCGAGAGATCGGTGAAGGCGACCGTGTGCGGGACGCTGCCGCTGCGTCCGATTGCGGAGAACCCGGAGACGGGCGGGGGCGGGGTGACGGTGACGAAGCCCACCTTCGTCTCGCCGTCCGTCCCTCCGGGACCGGAGGCGATGAGGTTGACGGTGTAGACCCCGGCCGCCGTGTAGGTGTGGCTCGGGTTCTGCGACGTGGAGGTGGTGCCGTCGCCGAAGTCCCAGCTCCAGCTCGTTGCATCCGACGAGGCGTCGGCGAACGTGACCGCGTGCGGCATCGTCCCCGTCGGGGACGCCGCCGTGAAGTCCGCGACCGGGGCCGGGGGGACGCCGAGCACGAGCTGCGGCTTCTGGGCCGGGTCGACGGCCTGCTTGCTCCTGTAGGTGACCGTGTCGAGGCTCGAGTTCGTGATCGCGAAGGCGTAGACGCCGTCGCCGGCGGCGAACTCGCTCGCCGGGATCGGGATCTCCACCCACTCGCCGAGGACGGCCGCTCCGGCCGTGCCGAGCGGGGTGCCGGTGACCAGGGGCGCGTTGTCCCAGTTGAGCGTCTGCTCGGTCCAGGCGCCGTCGACGAGATAGGCGCTGCCGCCGTCGCTGCCGCCGTCGGAGACGAAGAACCGAAGCTTCGCCTCGACGACCGGCAGTGTCATCCCCGACACGTCGAATCTGACGTAGGTGCGGTGGGACGCCGCCGTCGTGCCGCCGTCCTTGAGCGAGAGAATCGGCTGAGCGCCGAAGTTCGAGGTTGGCGTGGTCGAGCGGACCCAGGAGTCGTCGGTCGGCGTGTAGGTGACCGAGGGCAGCGCGGAGATGAAACGCGTCTTGCTCTCGGTGTTGGTCGCGCCGTTGGGGGTCGTCGTCGTGAGGCTGACCGTGTACGTGCCCGGGGCCTGATAGGTATGGCGGGGGTTCTGCTGAGTGGAGGCGGGGGTGCCGTCGCCGAAGTCCCAGCTCCAGCTGCTGGGGTTGCCCTGGGAGGCGTCCGTCAGCGCAACCGTCAGGGGTGCCGCGCCCGACGTCCGGTCGGCGACGAAGTCGCTGTCGAGGACGAGCGAGTCGTAGTTGTGCCAGTACTCCTGAGTCGTGTCATTGGACGCGAGGACGACGAGGCCGGTCGCCTGGGAGACGGACTGCTTGGTCGAGGTGGCGTCGTTCATGTCCGGGCTGGCGCCGTCCTGGATGAAGACGGTGCCCTTCCCGGGCGCAAAGGAGATCGGATTCAGCGCGGAGGTCTTCTTGTAGATCGAGCCCCCGGCTTCGCTGGAAGTCGCGAAGACCATGACCACGCCCGCACTCTCGTCCAGCATCACGATCGGGCGGGTGTGGCGATCGGTGCGGACTCCGACGAGGTGATTGGTCCAGGCCCCGGTGGAGGCGTCGCGCACGAGCAGATAGATGTACGGCGAGCCGGTGGTCGTCTGGGAGGTCTTGACCGCGGCGTAGACGCGGCCGGCCGAGTCGGTCTTCAGGTTGACGTGGTCGTCCGCGAGGTCCGGTCCCTGGAGGGCCGTGCGGATCGTCCACTCGGAATCCGGAGCGCCGTCCACGTGCTCGGCGAAGTAGAAGGCGTCGTCGATCTGGTCGCTCCACATCACGCCGACCCGGTTGCCGCCGAAGGAGATCATCGACGCGAGGTCGTCGAAGTAGAGGTCGCTCGCCTCGGGGAAGGGGAGCACGAAGGGCTCGCCCCAGGTGAGGTCGTCGCCCACGGTGCGGTTGACCCAGACCTGGCTGCCGCGAGCCCACGTCGCCCAGAGCTTTCCGGCCGAGTCGCGCTCGAGCACGAGGGATTCGCTCTTCGAGTCGGCGATCGTGACCGGGAAGCCGGCGTCGAGCGAGTAGGTGTCGGTGGCGGCCGCGTAGCTGTACCGGTACAGACGCGCTTCCTGCCCCGGGCCCGCTGGGCCGCTGCTGTTCACGAAGATGTGCGAGGCGACATAGAGATGCGTCCCGTCCCAGAGCGTGTCGCTCCGGCTCTGGTTGCGCCCGTCGACCGCGACGCCCGTGTTGACCCAGTTCTGGCTCCCCTCGTCCAGCCGGAAGATCCGGTACTGGTTGTTCGGGGTGTCGAAAAGGACGCCCCACCAGGAGCCGTCGTTGAACCACAGCCGACTCTCCGGCTTCGACCCCGTCGGAGCGCTGTTGTCGATCCCTGCCGTCGAGGCACCGCGGTAGCCGACATCGCCGGCCACGGCCCCGACGCTTGCGGGAACCACGAGGACGAGGAGCGCAGCAATGCAGACAGCGCCCGCTGCCGCGCGCACGGTTGATCTCTTCTCCGACACTGCTTTGCATTCTTTCGGGATGCCGTCGGAGCGGCTACTGGCCGAATGGGGAGAGGTTGCCGAAAGACAGTCGAGGCTACTGCAGCGAGACGCGCTTCGCGCTCGCTTCGCGAACGTCATGCTCGACCATCATCGCGATCAGGGCCTCGAAGTCGGTCTCCGGCTCCCAGCCGAGCTTCTCCTTCGCCTTCGTCGGGTTGCCGATCAGGGAGTCCACCTCGGCAGGGCGGAAGAAGCGCGGGTCGATCTGCACGAGCAGCTGCCCCGAGCTCGCGTCGCGGCCGATCTCGTCGACGCCCTCGCCGGACCACTCGAGCTCGCGGTCAACGCTCCGGAACGCAAGCTCGAGGAGACGTCGGACCGAGTTGGCGACTCCCGTTGCGATCACGTAGTCGTCCGCCTCATCCTGCTGGAGCATCCGCCAGACAGCCTGCATGTAGTCCCCTGCGAATCCCCAGTCGCGCTCGGCGTCGAGATTCCCGAGCGAGATCGACTCCTGCAGGCCGGCGTCGATCCGGGCGACGCCGTTCGTGACCTTGCGCGTGACGAACTCGAGCCCGCGCCGCGGCGACTCGTGGTTGAAGAGGATTCCGCTCGTCGCGAAGATTCCGTAACTCTCCCGGTGATTCATCGTCAGGTAGTGCGCGAACGCCTTCGCCACCCCGTACGGGCTGCGCGGGTAGAAAGGCGTCTGCTCCGTCTGCGGGACCTCGCGGACCTTGCCGAACATCTCGCTGGATGAGGCCTGATAGAAGCGGATCGGGTTGCTGCCCTCGCCCCCGACGATCCGGATCGCCTCGAGCATCCGCAGGGCGCCGCCCGCGGTCACCTGGAAGGTGAGCTCGGGCTGCTTCCATGAGATCGGCACGAAGCTGATCGCCCCCATGTTGTAGACCTCGTCCGGCTGCGTCTCCTGGATCGCGCTGATCAGCGAGGCCTGGTCCGTGAGGTCGCCTTGGACGAACTCGAGCTGGGGAATCTCCGCCGCGACGAGCTCCTGCTTCGGGTTCGCCTGGCCGCGCATCAGTCCATAGACGGAGTAGCCCTTCTCCAGCAGCAGCTCGGCGAGGTACTGGCCGTCCTGTCCGGTGATGCCCGTGATCAGAGCGCGCTTCATCTCAACTCCATTTCAACTAGGGGGTCGTACACATTGCAACCGCTGTCGTACGAAGCTTCAACACTAGAGGACGGTCCGCAAGTCCAGGGTCAGCGCGCGGCTCGACCGTCCCGAATCACCGAGCCGGCGATCCGGGCCCCGGACAGGCGCAGGGCCTGGACGGCTTCGGCGACGGTGTCCCGCTTGCTCTTGCCGCGCCTGACGACGAGCACGGTGGCATCCACGACATGCGCCCAGACGAGCGTGCTCTGGGACGATTCCACCGAGGGTGCGGCGAGGACGACCCGGTCGCTCTCGCCGAGAAGGTGTTCGAGGGCCTTGCGCGCCCGCGGCACATCGAGGAGCAGCTCGTCGGTGACTCCGCCCCGTGGAAGCACGAACAGACCCTCGCTTCGCTCGACGCCGATCCCGTTGACGTTGTCCTGGCGTGAGACGAGCTCGCCATAACCCGGCTCTCCGTTGAGGCCGAAGAGCCTCGTCACCTCCGGTTGGGCCTCGTTCGCGTCGACGAGCGTCACGCGCCGGTTCCCCGCGGCCAGGACCGCGGCGAGGTTCGCGGCCACCGTACCGCCGCCGTCCTTCTCGTCCGAGCCGACGACGAGGATCGTCCGGGCCTCGTCCTCATCACCGTCGAGGAACCCGATCCGGGTCGCCAGCAGGCGATAGTCGTTCGCGGGTACGGATGACGGCGCCGATTCGACGACGACGCCTCGTTCCTGAGCCGGTAGGCGGCGACGCAGCGGGCCGATCGAGCCCAGGTGCGGCAGCTTCGTCAGCTCTGCGAGGTCTTCTTCCCCCTCGACCGTGTCCGACGAGAACTCCTTGATCAGGACCAGGATCGAGGCGCCGACAAGGCCGGCCAGGGTCGCGAGCAGCGTGATCAGCGAGACGCGAGGCGCAACCGGAACCTCGGGCTGGATCGCCGGGTCGACGATCTCGAGCCGCCCCTGGAGGGGTTGCCGGAGGAGCCTTCCCGCCGCCGTCTCGACCTGCTGCCGCGTCTCCGGGGGCAGCCCCGCGATCTCCGGTTGGCGGAGCAGGCCGCCCACGAGCTCGACGGCTTCGCGCGGGACGCGCTGCGTCAGCCCTGTCATCCGGCGTGCAAGCTCGTTGGCGATCGTGGCCGCCTTGGCGCCGTCCGTGTCGCGAACGCGAATGCGGACGAGTCGCGTGACGTCGTTCGACGTGGCTCGCACCGAGAGGCGCAGCTTCTCGACCGTCGTGTCGAGATCGAGGCGCTCGATCGCGCCGGCCAGCACCGGTCCGCTCGTCGCGAGCTCGGCATAAGTGCGCGCGAGATCCCCCGAGGCGCGCAGCGTGGCGAAGTCCGTGTTGATCGGCCCCGTCAGCAGGGTGACCTGCGCCTCGTACGTGGGCGTGACGCGCGAGGCCGCGAGGTAGGCCGTCACCCCGGTGACGATCGCCGCGAGGAGGATGACCGGCCACCAGCGCCGTGCCACGGTGATGAACCCTGCCTGATGCAAGTGGTGCGGTCTCCTCTCCGACAAACGTCGACTCGCTCAGACCATAGGTGAGAAAACGCGCGATTTCGACACTTCCCGCCCGTCCGTCGCGTGGACGGCCCCCAACCTCTGGCCTATCGTGGGGCAGTGATGAACGTCGACGGTCGCCGGCCGCCCCGGTTTGCGAATGCGGCGGTCGCGACGTTCGCGACGCAGTTCGCCGTTGCCGTGCTCTCCTTCGTCAGCGTGCTCGTGGTCGCGCGGGGGCTCGGGCCGGCGGGGCGCGGCGACATCGCGCTCCTGACGACGATCGCCATGCTCACGTCGGGTCTCGCCCTGCTCGGGATCGACGAGGCGAACGTGAACTTCGCCGGCCGCGAGCCCGCTGCGCGCAGGGCGCTGGCGACGAACTCGTTGCTGCTCGCGGTCCTGTTCGGCGGCCTCGCGTCCCTGTTGCTGATCGTCGTGCTGGCGTTCGCCCCCGGAGTCTTCGGCGAGACCGATCCGGCTCTCCGGTGGCTCGCCGTCGCGATCATCCCCGCGCTGATCCTGAAGATCTACCTCAAGTTCCTGATCGGCGCGGACTACGGCTTCGGGATCACCAACCTCGCGTGGCTACTCCCGCCTGCGCTCGGCGTCGTGGTCAACCTCGCGCTGGCCGCAACCGGCGAGCTCACGGTCGCAAGCGCGTTCGTGACCTGGGTGCTCGCGCACGCGCTGGCCACACTCCTGCTCTGCTGGTACGTCGCGCGGCGCGGGGCCGGGTTCGGCGCCCCCAGCCTGCCGATGGCGCGGCGCACGCTCGGCTTCGGACTGAGGAGTCACCCCGGACGCGTCCTGATGGCGGGGAACTACCGCGCCGACCAGTGGTTCGTCGGCGCGCTGGCCGGCTCACGCGAGCTCGGCCTCTACAGCATCGCGGTCGCCTTCAGCGAGATTCTCTTCTACCTGCCGACGGCGTTGACGATCGTGCAGCGGCCCTATCTCGTGCGCGCCGGGCGGGCCGAGGCCGCCCGACGGGCCGCCCGAGTGTTTCGGGTCGGCGTTGCGATCACGGCGGTCTGCACGCTCGCGATGGTCGCCGCCGCCCCCCTGCTCGTGGTCGGTGCCTTCGGAGAGGCGTTCCGTGGCGCCACCGACGATCTTCGCGTGCTCGCCTTCGGCGCCCTCGGAATTCTGACGCTCAAGCTGTTCTCGAACGCGCTGATCGCCCAGCGGCGTCCGGGGCGGTCGAGCATTGCCGCCGCGGCCGCCTTTGCGACCACGCTCGCGCTCGACCTGATCCTGATCCCGAGTCACGGCGGACTCGGCGCCGCAATCGCATCGACGCTCGCCTACACGGCCGGCGGTCTGGCCGCCTGCATCCTGTTCAGCCGTGCGTTCGGCGTCACCGCTCGTGAGCTGCTGCCACGCGGGCGGGAGCTCCTGCATGCGGGCGGGGAGCTCTGGCGGCTGGCGGCAAGGTTCTCCCGTCGTGGCGCCGCGCGCACGACCGCGTGAACCGGTGTCAGGCGGCCGCGACCGAGGCCGACGCGGGCGAACGAGTGGCCTCGGGTGCCCCGCCCCACAGCAGATGTGCGAGCAGGCCGTCCCGAAGCGATGTGCACGGCTCCCAGCCGAGCTCGTGCTGGGCGAGTGAGGTGTCGGCAGCCGTCCTGCGGACATCGCCCGCTGCGACCGGCTCGTAGAGAAGCTGCAAGCGCCGTCCGCTCAGCTCCTGCAGCAGCTCGAGCACGTCCCGGAGCGACGTCTCGCTTCCCCCGCCGACGTTGTACGCGCGCCCGGACGGGGCGCGTTCCATCGCGAGGATGGTGGCGGAGACCGCGTCCGCGACGTAGGTGACGTCGCGCGACTGCTCTCCGGTGCCGAAGACGCGGAACGGCGTGTCGGCGACGAGGGCGCGCACGACGCGGGTGAAGGCCATGTCCGGCCGCTGCCGCGGACCGTAGACGGTGAAATAGCGCAACGCGACGGAGTCGAGCCCGGCCGAGTGCCGGTACGCGTTCGCGAGCTGCTCGCAGGTCAGCTTCGTGACGCCGTAGGGCGAGAGCGGCTGCGGAGGCGTCGACTCGGTCGTCGGGTACCGCTCGGCGTTGCCGTAGATCGACGAGGAGGAGGCCCAGACGATCCGGAGGCCGGCATCCGAGCAGCTCTCGAACAACCGTTGGCTCACGATCACGTTGTCGCGCGCGTACCCGGCGAACGTATCCCCCCAGCTCCCGCGCACGCCCGCCTGCGCTGCGAGATGGAAGACGCCGTCGCAGCCGTCGAGCAGCTCGTCCAGGGGAGCGGTGGAGAGGTCGGTCTCGACGAGCTCGAACCCCGCGTGCTGCCGGGAGCCGGCGAGGTTCTCCTCCTTCGTCGCGCGCTCGTAGTAGTCCGTGAACGCATCGACGCCGCGGACGCGGTGTCCGCTCTCGAGCAAGCTCTCGCACAGGTGGGAGCCGATGAACCCGGCGCACCCGGTGACAAGAAAGCGCTTCGAAGTCCCGCGCGGAGCGGGCGCGGGCACGGTGCCGCGCTTGCCTTCCCATCCCCGTTGCCGCAGGCCCATCGAACGCCATCGTAGGTTTCTGCCTGCTGCGCCGGAACTGGCCGCCCGGACAGGTTGGTGGTTTAGGTCAGTGGCACGTGCCGCGGCCGGAGTCCGTGAATGTGCCGCCGGCCGCCGGGACGAAGCGGTACTCATAGCGAGTCGGATGGAGCGTCAGCCGCAGGACGCCGAACGTGTCGTTGTTGCGGACGACGCTGGTCGCCGCAGGGTCGCGGATCTTGTAGTGGCTCTTTCCCCCGGTGCCGACGACGAACTCGCGGATGCCGCGTCGGCTGTCGGCCCGTCCGTCGGGGGTCTGGGGGGCGAAGCGCTCGTAGATGTGGTCGTGGCCCGAGAGGACAACGTCGGCGCCGTCGGCGTACAGCGCCTGCCAGAGCGGCTCCATCTCGTCGTCGTCGCCATGCTGGCCGGACGAGAAGCGGGCGTGATGCCAGTACGCAAGCGTGCATCGTGCCTTGTTCGCCGCGAGCGTACGGCGCAGCCAGCGTCCCTGAGGTGAAGCGGCCTCGCAACCGCCCACGTGGTCGCAGTTGCTGTTGAGCACGACGATGTGCCAGGCGCCGAGCCGGTAGTCGTACCAGCCGTTGGGCGGGGCGGCACGCGTTCCGAAGTAGCGGAAGTACCCCGCGGCTCCTTCAGTCCTGTACTCGTGGTTGCCGGGAGTGGGTCGGGTGCGCGCGCGGAAGCGGCCCCAACTCGGCGCGTAGCACTTTGCGAAGTCCTCGTCGCTGCCCTCGTTGTAGGCGATGTCGCCGAGCAGGGCGAGGGTGCCGGGGATGCCCGCGACCCGCGCTGCAGTCGCCTCGTCCCCCTCGGAGCCGCAGCTGCCGACATCGCCCACGGCGAGGAGGGTCGCCGGCCTCGCTGTCGCGGCCGTCGACGTCGAGGCGGAGAGCGTCAGCGCGACCAGCAGGGCTAGGACGAGAGGAGCGATCGTCCGATCATAGAGTGGTCGTCTGCCAACTTTCGGACAGGAAATCGAGGTTCGGGACTAGGCTGCGACGCGCTCCTGGGCGAGGAGCAGCTCCGCGATCTGGATCGCATTCAGCGCCGCGCCCTTGCGGAGGTTGTCGCCGGCGAGGAAGAGCGCGAGGCCGTGCTCGACCGTCGGGTCCTTGCGAATCCTGCCGACGAGCACCTCGTTGCCGCCTGCGGCGGCGCCCGGCGTCGGAAACTGCTCGAGCCTGATTCCGGGGGCGCTGCCGAGAATCGACGTCGCCGCCTCCGCCGACAGCGGCTCCCGCGTCTCGAGCCAGACCGCCTCTGCGTGGCCGACGAGCACCGGCACGCGGACGCACGTGGCGCTCACCGGCAACGCGGGGAGCTCCAGGATCTTCCGCGTCTCCTCACGCAGCTTCTCCTCCTCCTCGAACTCGACGCCGTCGAAGCTCCAGTCCATCCGGAGGTCGAGCTCGTCGGTGGACTGAGACCGCAGCTGCTCCATCGCCTGCGCGCCCGCGCCGGACACCGACTGGTAGGTCGAGACGCGCACCCGGATCAGCCCGGCCGCGTCGTGGAGCGGCTTCAGCGCGACCGTCAGTGGAATCGCGCAGCAGTTGGGGTTGGCGACGATGCCGTCGTGTTCGGCCGCGCGGATCCCGTTCACCTCCGGAACGACGAGCGGGACGCCCGGCTCGAGCCGGTAGGCCGCCGACTTGTCGATTGCGATCGCACCGCCGCGCACGGCGTGGGGGACGAGCTCGCGGCTTGCTGACGTGCCGACGGAGAAGAGGCAGAGGTCGAGGTCACCCGCTGCGAGCGCGTCGGGGGTCGCCTCCTCGACGATCGTGCCCCCGAGCTCCTTTCCGGACGAGCGCGCGGACGCGAACAGCCGGACGTCGTCGTAGCCGCGCTCCCGCAGCAGCTCGAGCGTGATCGTCCCGACCGCGCCAGTGGCGCCGATGACGCCGATCCGCGGCTGTGGCAGACGCCTACGCAAGCTCGAACGCCTCGTGGAGAGCCTGCACGGCCCGGTCGACGTCGCTGGAGGGGACATGACAGGCGATCTTGATCGGCGAGGTCGAGACGATCGCCGCCTCGATCCCGGCCTGCTCGAGCGTGGCGAACGTCTTCGCGGCGACGCCGGGGTGGCTCTTCATCCCGGCGCCGACGAGGCTGACCTTGCCCAGGTCGTCGCGGGACGTCCAGGCGACGCCGAGGCCGTCGAGGGTGCGCGCCGCATCCGCCTTGTCCTCGACCGGGGCGGAGAAGACGATCTCGGCGTTCGTCTGCACGATCGTGTCCACGTTCACCGCTGCCTGCGCGAGCGCGCCGAAGAGCTGCGCCGGCTTGGCGCCGTCGACGCGGTACACCGTCTCCTCGCGCTGGTGCACGACGCCGGAGATGAGGGCCTTCTCGAGCAATTCGGTGTCCTCCTCCTGGATCCACGTCCCTTCTCCTTCCTCGAAGGTCGAACGGACGTGGAGACGGACATTGTGACTACGAGCGACCTCGATCGAGCGAGTGGCCAGCACGCCAGCACCGGAGGACGCCATCTCGAGCATCTCGTCGAAGCTGACGCGGGTCAACGGGCGGGCGTCCGAGACGAGCCGAGGGTCGGCCGAGTACACCCCTTTCACGTCGGTGTAGATCTCGCAGAAGTCGGCGCCGAGCGCGGCCGCGAGCGCAACGGCGGTCGTGTCGGAGCCGCCGCGGCCGAGGGTCGTCACCTCGAATGCTGTCGAGACGCCCTGGAAGCCGGCGACGAGCACGATCGTGCCCTCGTCGAGCGCCTCGTGGATCCGGCGGGCGCGGACCTCGACGATCTTCGCCTTGCCGTGGACGGTGTCGGTGACGATGCCCGCCTGCGAGCCGGTCAGGGAGATCGCCTCGTGGCCGAGGTCGTGGATCACCATCGCCGCCAGCGCGCACGAGATCCGCTCGCCGACCGAGACGAGCATGTCGAGCTCCCGCGGGTGCGGTGTCGACGAGACCCGGTGGGCGAGCTCGAGCAGCTCGTCGGTGGTATGGCCCATCGCGGAGAGGACGCCGACGACCCGATGTCCCTCGTCGCGCGCGGCGACGAGTCTCGCGGCGACCCGTTTCAGCTTCTCCGGATCGCCCACGGAAGTTCCACCGAACTTCATCACCACCGTTCCGAGCTGCGGCGCCGGAGCGTCGGCGTCGACGGCCGGAACGACTTCGTACTCGATCGCGGTCACTGTCGGCGAGTGTAGTGGAGGCCCGGAGACGACTCGAAACGGCCTCAAAAAAACACTGAACCGACGAACCCGAAGGCCCGTCGGTTCAGATGGGAAGAATCTACGGGCGCTCGCCGCACCCGGTCAAGTCGATGTCGGGGAAAAATTCGCTCTTTGCGGGAAAATCCCGCCGCTAGATCGCGCGCCTGCCGGCGAGTGCCCGGCCGAGCGTGACCTCGTCGGCGTACTCGAGGTCGCCACCGACGGGAAGGCCGCTCGCGAGCCGAGTCACGGTGGCCCGGTCGCGCAGCCGGTCGGCGAGATAGGCCGCCGTCGCCTCGCCGGTCATGTTCGGATTGGTCGCGAGCACGACTTCGCGGATCTCGCCCTGCGCGACCCGCTGCAGCAGCTCGTCGATGCGCAGGTGCTCCGGCTCGACCCCGTCGAGCGGCGAGAGGGAGCCTCCGAGCACGTGGTAGAGGCCGCGGTACTCGTGCGTGCGCTCGAGCGAGATCACGTCGACCGGTTGCTCGACGACGCAGACAACCGTGCGGTCGCGCCGGGGGTCGAGGCAGATCGCGCACAGCTCCTCCTCGGTCAGGTTGCCGCACGAGCGGCAGAAGCGAACTCGCTCCTTCACCTCCTCGATCGCCGTCGCCAGCGCCAGCGCTTCGTCCTTGGGCGTCGACAGGAGGTGAAACGCAAGCCGCTGCGCAGTGCGCGAGCCGATCCCCGGCAGGCGCGTCAGCTGCGCGACGAGATTGTCCACCGCAGGGCTCAGCACGTCCGCAGCCTAGCCGTCCAATTCGGACGTGAAGGGCCTGGGAGTGAGAGGCGCGTGTGCGCCTCGCCGCCGGTTACCCGGCTGCGAGACGCGTGCGCTGATCCTCGAGCCCGCGCCCGTTGGCGGGCAGCAGCCCGTGCAACTGCGCCCAGCGGGCCGCCTCGGTGCGATTCGAGACGTCGAGCTTGCGATACACGTTCGAGAGGTGGAACTTGACCGTCTGCTCCGTGACCCAGAGCATCTTTGCGAGCTTGGCGTTCGAATGTCCCTCGGCGACGAGCTGGAGGATCTCCCGCTCCCGTCGCGTCAGATCGGACGCCTCGTTGCTCTCCGTCGCGACCGGCCACGTCGCGGCTCGGGCCGGGCGTGCGCCCGCGAAGTAGACAGAGTGCTGGAACGCCTGGCGAATCGCCGAGGCCAGATCGTCCGGGTGGGCGCTCTTGACCACGTATGCGACTGCGCCGGCGTCGAGCGCCTGGTCGATCAACTCGGTCCCCGTGTGCGCCGAGAGCACGACTGCACGCACGCTCGGGACGAGCGCCCGTGCCTGCCTGACGCACTCGATCCCGTCGATCTCGCCCTCGTCCATCTCGATCCCCGTGACGAAAACGTCCGGACGACGTGCGCCGACCAGCTCGAGCGCTGGCGTGGGCGCTGTCGCCTTGCCCGCGACGCTGACGTCGATTCTCCCCAGTACCAACTCGACTGCTTCGAGCCAGAGAGGCTGCCGGTCCAGAAGGACCGCAGTGTGTGTCGCTGTAAACACGAAAGGGCCGCCTTCCGAGTAGGTGCTTCACCCATCTCCCCATAAGAGGGTCTATCGAATGTACTGCAGGTTGTGGAAAACTACAACGGTTTCTGCCCAAACCTTCGTATAGTTTTCCGAGAATCGGGTGGGACGACGCTCGCGTGGGTCAAATGTGTCCCCCCGTTCGGCCAGCGGACGCTGAGGAGTCCATGCGGTACCGTCGAGCTGAGATGCGGGCGGGCCGCCGTTCCGCATGTCACGGGCGATCGGTCCGCTTGCGGCTCGAGCGCCCGCGGGTGACGAGGTGCTCCGGGGGACCAAGCCGTGGGCGCCTCCGTCACCCTTTCGGGGGTCCGAAGCGCTCGTCCCGACCGCCGATCATGCGTGCAGCGACGTCATTGTCGCGCGGGCGGCCGCCCCTTCTTGGTCGGGGGGCGGCCGTCGGTCTGAACGGGGTGGTTCGAACGGTTTGTGCGGGTCTGCACTTTCGGTTATTTCCCGCGGCCGTTCCCGGCGCGAACCTGTGGGAGTGAGGATCCAGGTCAGCCAGCCGGCTCTCGTGCCGGACCTGGTCGAGTTTCTCGGCCGGGCGCTCTGCACGACGCAGTCCGTCCACGGCTCCGTGGTGGATGTGGTCGTGCCGAGCGTCTCCGACGGCGCGCGCGCCCGGCGCGATC
The DNA here is from genome assembly GCA_963789355.1 of uncultured Gaiellaceae bacterium. GTDB lineage: Bacteria > Actinomycetota > Thermoleophilia > Gaiellales > Gaiellaceae > Gaiellasilicea. The sequence goes on along the minus strand of CAWBKK010000005.1, from coordinate 184,611 downwards.
TCGACCTCTACCTGGCGGCTTGGAGCGGCCTGCATCCGCCCGTCCGGGCGACGATCATCGATGCCTGATCAGCTGCTTTCGCCGGCGACGCCCGCGTAAAGCACTCCTTCCCCGAACTCGGCGAGTCGGTGCTCCGCGAGCTCCAGGAAGGCGCGGGCAGCAGGTGAGACGGGCGCGCCACGCCGGCTGATGAACGCGAAGTCGTCGTAGAGCGGCTCCGCGAACGACGCCGCTCCGAGCTTGCGAAAGGTGGGACGGTGCTGGAGCGCGGCCTTCGGGGCGATCGTGTCGCCGAGCCCGGAGACGGTGAGCTCGAGTGCCGCGTCCATGTCCTCGATCTCGATCACCGGCTCGAGCTGGACGCCGGCCCGCTGGGCTCGCTCCTGCAGCTGGCGGCGCGTCGGATCGCTCCAGCCGTAGCGGGCGTCGTAGAGGATCAGCGGCGCCTGCGCGAGCCGCTCGATCGTGACCGGCTCGCGGACGCGCTCCGGCTCGCGGCTGACGTAGACGACCTCTTCGCGCCGGGCGGGGCGCACCTCGAGCCCTTCGTCGTCCACCGGCAGTACGACAAGGCCCGCCTCGAGCCGGCCCCGGCGGACGTCCTCGGCGACCTCGGAGGAGTTCTGGCCGATCAGCCGCAGCCGCACGTTGGGATGGCGAGAGCGGAAGTCGGCGACGAGCCGGGAGAGGAGGAAGCCCGATGCCGTCCCGAACATGCCGATGCTGAGCGTGCCGCCGGCGAGCTCGCGCACGTCGGCGACCGCCTCGCGTGCTCCCCCCACCGCCGCGAGCACGCGCTCGGCCTCGGGCCGAAAGGCGCGGCCGGCCTCGGTCAGGACGACGCCGCGGCCGACGCGGACGAAGAGCTCGACGCCGAGCTCCGCCTCGAGTGACCGGACCTGCTCCGAGAGGGACGGCTGCGCGAGGTAGAGGGCGCGGGCGGCGCGGCTGAACGAGCCGTGCTCGGCCGCGGCGAGGAAGTAGGAGAGCTGCTGCAGAGTCATAGGGGTTTGCTATGGAAGTTCAAGAGAAGTCAGTCTATCCCTTGGGATCGAGCACCCCTACGGTGAGCTCATGTTCCGTCTTCCGTCACCCGAGCGCCTCGGCGTCTTGCTGTGCCTCGTCGCCGGCGGGTCCTTCGCGCTCCAGCCCGTCCTCGTCAAGCTTGCGTTCGACGGCGGTGCAGGCGTGGCCTCGGTCGGGGCGATTCGCTTCGCGCTCGCTGCGTGCGTCCTCGCGCTGCTCGCCCGGAGGGCGATCGCGTCCGCGCCGATTCGCACCCTGCTGCCGCCGTTCGTGCTCGGCCTGACGATCTACGGGCTCGAGACTGGCCTCTTCTTCGCGTCGCTCGAGCGGATCGACGTCTCGCTCGCCTCGCTCTTGATGTGCAGCTACCCGGCGCTGGTGGTTGCCGGCGCGGTGCTGCTGCGGCGCGAGCGGGCCTCGCGGCGTCGCATCGTGGCGCTCGCCATCGGGCTCGCCGGGGTCGTGCTCGTGCTCGCGGGCGGTGTCGGCGGGGCGCTCGATCCAGTCGGGATCGGTCTGGCGCTCGCCGCGGCCGTCGCCTACGCCGCCTACGTGCTCGTCTCCGACCGGATGCTCGGCACGACCGAGCCGCTCGTGCTGGCGACGATGCTCTGCGCGGGCGCTGCCATGGCATTTGCCCTGGGCGGCGTGGCGACCGGCTCGCTCGAGGCAGTCGGCCCGTCGCCGCTGCTGGTGATCGCCGCGATCGCACTCGTGGCGACGGTCCTGCCGGTGGCGGCGTTCCTCGCGCGGCGTACGCCGGATCGGCCCGTCGCGCGCGACGATTCTCGGCACGATCGAGCCGCCGGTGACGATCGCGTTGTCGGCGCTGGTCTTCGGCGAGCGGCTCGGGGCCGTCCAGTTGCTCGGCGCCGGGTTCGTCGTCTCGGCGGTCGTGATCCTGCAGCTGCGGCGCCGTCCGAAGCTGCGTCCGGTGCCGCAGCCCGCGCCCCGTCCGACGCCTGAACGGGTTCCCGAGACGGAACGGATTGCTGCGTAAAACGTTAAGGATGTGTAGAGATCGACGATTTGGTGAAATGAATAGGCGCCAGCCGGCGTTCTAACTGGCAGCGACGCACCCGGCGGCCCGTGAGGCTGCCGCGACGACTGTGTCGGCTGGTACCCGAACACCTTGGAGGAGACTTGCGCACGGATGAAGCTTTGGGCACTGACGCCCTTGAACTGAACTCGGCCATCACCGCCTTCCTGCACGACGCAGAGGAGCGCGGAAGCGTGGCCACCGCCGAGCTCGAGGCGCTGCAGGTCGAGCACGATCTCGACGAGGAGGCTGTCGAGGCGCTTCGCGCTGCCCTCGGCGCGGCCGACGTGGAGATCGAGGAGACCCCCGACGACGCGGAGGCGGGGCTGGACCTCCGTCCGTCCGCGCCGACCGGGACGACGGACAGCCTGCAGCTGTTCCTGAACGAGATCGGCCGCCACGAGCTGCTGACCGCCGCTGAGGAGGTCGCGCTCGCGAAGCGGATCGAGAAGGGCGACCAGGTCGCGAAGGAGCGGATGACGAACGCGAACCTGCGCCTCGTCGTCTCGATCGCCAAGCGCTACCAGGGCCACGGCCTCCCCCTGCTCGACCTGATCCAGGACGGGACGATCGGCCTCAACCGGGCGGTCGAGAAGTTCGACTACCGGAAGGGCTTCAAGTTCTCGACCTATGCGACCTGGTGGATCCGCCAGGCCTGCCAGCGCGCGGTCGCGAACCAGTCGGACACGATCCGGATCCCGGTGCACGTGCAGGAGCGCCGGCTGAAGCTGCGCCGCGCAAAGCAGCAGCTCGAGGCGACGCATGGCCGTGCGCCGACGATCGAGGAGCTTGCGAAGGCGACGGAGCTGAAGGAGCACCACGTCGAGGAGGCTCTCGACGCGGTCGAGGCATCGGTCTCGCTGAACCAGACGATCGGTGACGGCGACGGGGAGCTCGGCGATCTCTTCGCCGACCGGACGGCGGAGGATCCGATCGAGTCGGCCGACCTCTCGCTCGAGCAGCAGCGCGTGCGCGAGGCGCTCGCGGACCTGCCGGAGCGGGAGCGGCTCGTCCTCGAGCTGCGCTTCGGCTTCGTCCAGGGCGAGGAGGGTGCGAGCCTCGAGCAGATCGGCAAGAAGCTCGGGCTCACGCGCGAGCGGATCCGCCAGCTCGAGACGACCGCGCTCGGTCGCCTCGAGGAGAAGCTCCGCACCGAGCCGCTGCCGTCACGCGAGCGTCTGGCCGGAGCGGCCTAACTCTCTGCGCAAGATGGGCATCCGCAGAGGCGGATGCCCATCGCGCGGAAGATCCCTGAAGGGGCCGCGGTCGCGGCCCGGCCACTCACATCCCTGGAAGGCCCAACCCGCCGAGGCCGCCGGGGAGCATCCCCTGCATCTTCGACTCCATCAGCGCGTTCGCGCTCCGGAGCGCCTCGTTCACGGCGGCGAGGATCAGGTCGGACAGCATCTCGGGATCGTCGGGATCGATCGCTTTCGGATCGATCGTGATCGCGACGATCTCGCCTCCGCCGGTGGCCTGGACGGTCACCATGCCACCGCCGGCGGAGGCCTCGACGACCTCGTTCGCGGCCTCCTCCTGCATCTGCTGCATCTGGGACTGCATCTGCTGCGCCTGCTGCATCAGCTTGCTCACGTCGAACTTGCTCATCTGGGCTCCTCGACTTCCTGGGCGTCCAACTCGTCCTTGAACATGGAAATGAATGCCTCCTCCGACAGGGGATCGTCCGCGGCGTCGTCGGGCGCCTCCGTGTCGCCGAGCGCGAGCGCGACGGTCAGGCGGTGGCCCGTGACCTCGTAGAGCGCGTCGTGGATGACGCCGACGTTCTTCGGCTCCTCCGCCTGGCGGCGGTGGAAGTCGGCAGTCGCCGGGAACTCGAGCGTCAGCGTTTCGCCCTCGAGCGCGGCGGGATATGCCTCGCCGAGGAGAGACGCGACCGGGATCGAGCGCGACTGGACGGCGGGAATGACGGTGCGTTGCCAGGCATCCTGCAGCTGGTCGAGCGCGAGCGGCGGCCCCTCGGCTGCCGCTGCGGGCGCCCCCTGCTCCGGAACGGGCGGCTGAGGAGCGACGGGTGTGGGCTCGGTGGCCGCGACGGGAGCCGGAGCGGCGGGAGCCGCCGGTGGCGCGACCGGCGTCCCGGTCAGCCGCTGCTCGAGCTGGTCGACCCGGAACGCCAGCGACTCGCGCGAGAGATCGGAGCCCGGGCTCGTCACCTTTACGAGCGCGAGCTCCAGCGGGAGACGCGGATCGGCCCCCTGACGTGAGTCCTCGACGGCGACCGCGAGCAGGTCGCAGAGCCGCAGGACCGTCGGGGCGGGCAGCTGGTTCGCCTGCTCCCGCAGCCGCTCGCGCGTCTCGTCGGTGACGGGGAGCGAGTCGGGCACGTGGCCCATGTGCTGCACGAGGAGCAGGTGCCGCAGGTGCTCGAGCAGGTCGGTGACCAGCCGCCCCAGGTCCTGGCCCTGCTCTGCGAGCTCCTCGAGGAAGGTCAGCGCGCCGGCCGTGTCCCGGTCGACGATCGCATCGCAGATGCGGAAAAGCGCGTCCTCCTCGACCGCTCCGAGGAGCTGCAGGACGGACTGGACGTCGATCGCGTTCCCGGTCGCGGACGCGAGCTGGTCGAGGGTCGAGACGGCGTCGCGGAACGAGCCGCGGCCACCGCGCGCGATCAGCGCCAGGGCTGCGTCGGGCACGTCGACCTGCTCGGCGTCGGCGATCCGCCGGAGCACTCGCACGAGCTCGGGGAGCCGCGGCCGTGCAAAGACGAAGGTCTGGCAGCGCGAGCGGACGGTCGGCAGAACCTTCGCCAGATCGGTCGTGCAGAAGACGAAGACGAGGTGCGGCGGCGGTTCTTCGATCAGCTTCAGGAGCGCATTCCAGGCGGCGTCGGTGAGCTGGTGCGCCTCGTCCAGGATGTAGACCTTGTAGCGCCCCTCGGCGGGCTGGAGGATGACGCGGTCGCGGATCTCCCGGATGTCGTCGATCCCGCGCTGCGAGGCGGCGTCCATCTCGACGACGTCGAGCGAGCTGCCGTTCGCGATCGCCACGCAGGCGTGGCAGACCTTGTCCGGCGTCGCCGTCGGCCCCGCCATGCAGTTGAGCGCCTTGGCGAGGATCCGGGCCATCGACGTCTTGCCCGTCCCGCGCGGGCCGGCGAAGAGGTACGCCTGCCGGAGCTGACCCAGCTCGATCGCGTTCCGCAGCGTCCGCACGACCGCCTCCTGGCCGACGACGTCGTCGAAGTCCTGCGGCCGGTACTTGCGGTAGAGCGCGGTCACTTGGTCGATCTTAGTCGAGCGCGATTGCGTTCCGAGGGCTGCGGTCGCCGACGCCGAAATGACGGGAATGAGTCGGTCTCGGCAACGTGGCGTCGCCGCTGCGGGGCTGGCAACGGTGCTCGTGGGCTCGTTGCTGGCCGCGGGCAATGGGTTGTCGATCCGGCCGGCGGAGGCGGCGTCCGACGAGCCGGCACCGCTGCGGCTCTCCAAGCCGCTCGCACCGTGGCTCGCTCCCGGTGTTCGGGCCAGGCTCGACGGCTGGGGTGGGGCGGGCGAAGTGATCCGGCTGTCGGTGGACGGCAGGCAAGCCGCACGCGCCCGCGCAGGACGCCTGGGACGATTCTCACTCTCGTTCCGCACGCCGTTGCGCTCTGGATCACATCGGCTCGTGCTCGTGACCGCGCGCCGACGAGTCGTGCTACCGCGACTCCTCGTCCGTCCGGTCGTCGTCGCGGCCGTCGGTGACGTGAATCTCGGCGTTCACGCCAGCTCGACGGGATCGCACGGAATGGACTCTCTGTGGACGTCGGCTGCGCCGTTGCTCCGCGCGGCGGACATTGCGATCGCGAACCTTGAGTGCGCGATCTCGACGCGCGGGACACCCGAGCCGAAGGAGTACACGTTCCGCGCCGACCCGACATCGGTCAGAGGGCTCGCGGGAGCCGGAGTGGACGTCGTCTCGGTTGCGAACAACCACTCGCTCGACTTCGGCGTGGACGCGTTCCTCGACACCCTCCGCCACCTCAGGCGCGGCGGGATCGAGCCGGTCGGTGGCGGGCGGGACCTCGACTCGGCTCGCCGGCCCGTGATCCGAACTGTGGGTGGCCTCCGGGCGGCCTTCCTCGCGTACTCGGACATCCGGCCGTCGGGCTTCGACGCGACCCCGTCGAAACCGGGTGCGGCGCCGGCCAGGGCGGAGCTCGCGGCGGACGTGAGGCGAGCGCGGCGGTCGGCCGACCTCGTCGTCGTCTACTTCCACTGGGGGACGGAGCTCGCCCAAACCCCGGACGGTCGTCAGCGCACGTTCGCGGCGGTTGCGCTCGAGGCCGGAGCGGCCGTCGTTCTCGGTGCCCACCCGCACGTGCTGCAGCCGCTCGAGCGCCGCGGCCGGCGTGTCGTCGCGTGGAGCCTCGGCAACTTCGTCTTCGCCGCCAACTCGGCCGGAACCACCGCGACGGGCGTTCTCACCCTTGGTCTCGATGCGCGAGGCGTGCGCTGGACGGAACTCGTTCCCGCGAAGATCGACGGCGTGCGGCCGGTGCTCGACGAGCAGCGCGCGCAGCGGACGCTGCGCCGGCTCGCTCAGTCCAAGGCGTAGCGCTCTTTCCAGCCGGTGGGAATCGGCAGCCGGAGGCCGTAGAGGTACCGGATCAGCTGGCCCTGATGAGCCGCCTCGTGCTCGAGCAGGCGCAGCGAGAGCCGCCAGCGGGTGTCGTCGTCCGAGTCGACGACGTCAATCGCTTCGAGGACGGCCTGCGCGGAGCGAGCAAGAACAGCAACGATGGCTTCCCGCTCGCGTGTCTCGGCGGCGCTCAGCGAGCACGAGAAGCCTTGCCACTCGCCTGAGCGAATCGCGCGCGCGAAGCTTTCCCGCGCCCCGACGACGCACCACAGCTGATCGCCGATCGCGTTCGAGGGCAGACCTGGGAGCGGCGAGGCGAGCGACGTTTCGGGGAGCCCGGAGGCCAGCTCGTCGTAGAGCGCGAATGACTCTGGAAACCGTTCTCGAACCACGTCCGCCGCCGCCACGCCGGGATCTTGTCAGCCGCCCCCGCCTACTTGCTCCCCATGTGCGTCCCGAACCAGGTCAGCATTTTGCGGTAGGCGGCCGCAGCGGCGGCAGGATCGTGCCGCGACCCCGTCGGGTTGAAGAACGCGTGATCGACGCCCGGATACGTGACGATCTGATGCCGGAGTCCCGCTTTCCGCAGCGCCGCACGCGCAGCTGCGCGGCTGGCATTGACCCTCGAGTCGAACTCGGCGTAGATCCCCAGCACCGCCGCCTTGGAGCCTGCGAGGTTCCCGCCCTCGGGAAAGGGGCCGTAGAAAGGCACGGCTGCCGCCAGCCGCGACTCCTTCGAGGCGAGCAACAGCCACGTCATCCCGCCACCGAAGCAGAACCCGGTCGCGGCAACCTTCTTCCCCGGGACCCGACGGCGGAGCTCCGTCACTCCCGCCTTCATGTCAGCGACGAATCGCGACGGGGAAGCCGCTCCGAGCGCCGCCATCGCTTCCGACTCGTCCGAGAACGACCCGGTCCCGCCTTCCTCCGACAACAGGTCGATCGCCAACGCGGAATACCCGCTTGCGGCAAGACGGCCGGCGATCGTCCGGATCGAGTCGTTCAACCCACGATTCTCGTGGATCACCAGCACGCCACCCCTGGGCCGCGCCGCCGTCGCCCACGAACCCATCAGCTTCCGACCCCCCGGACCGCGAAAGACGATCTCACGAGTCGGTCTCGCCGCTACCTCGATGTCCTCCGCACCGCGGCTGGCCGCTTCGGCCCTGGGCACGGCCGGGACCCTGGCTCTCGCCTCGTCGGCGAGGAACCCCGCGAGCAACGATGCGGCCGCAGCGCCTCCCAGCCCGAGCAGTCCCAACCGCCGCAGTGCTTCCCGCCGGGAGACGAGCCCGTCCGCATGATCCTCGGCGACTTCCTCGGCCAGATACCGCTGCAACTCGGTCACGACTCGACCTCCCCGATCATCGTGATGATCAACCAATTCCTCTCCGATGCTACGACGGAGTCGCGTCACCGGATTTCACGTACCCCTTGACATCGGACACTCGTGTCTGCTTTAGTAGTCCAGACAGTGTTGTCTGAGTTAAGGAGAGCGCCATGACCCACAGGAGCAAGTCCGCCTCTGCAACATCCAAGCGCGGCCACGGCCTGCGCCACCGCCCCACCAGCCCAGATGCCCCCAAAGGTATGAAGAGCGGGCTGCTGCTGTTCGTGCTGCTGATCGCGCAGTTGATGGTGATTCTCGACATCACTGCGGTGAACATCGCGCTGCCGAGCCTCGCGGGAGACCTTGACTTGAGTGGCTCGAGCATCAGCTGGACGATCACGAGCTACTCGCTCATCTTCGGCAGCCTGCTCCTCTTCGGCGGCCGCGCCGCCGACCTGCTCGGACGACGCAGGATGTTCATGACCGGCCTCGGCATCTTCACCGCATCCTCGTTCGCCTCCGCGCTGGCCGGCACCGCCAGTGCTCTCTTCGCAGCCCGAGCGGGCCAGGGTCTCGGCGCGGCGATGCTCTCGCCGGCAGCGCTCGCGATCATCATCTCCGCCTTCCAGGGCACCCAGCGGGCGAAGGCACTCGCCGCCTGGGGCGCGGTCGGGGGCGCAGGTGCCGCGATCGGCGTGCTCGTCGGAGGGGTTCTGACAGAGTTCACGGACTGGCGGATGATCTTCTACGTCAACCTCCCCGTCGCAGCCGCTCTTGCGATCGCGGCACGGAAGGTCATCCCCGCCGACACCGAGAAGCCCCGCTGGAAAGGTCTCGACCTCCGCGGCGCACTGCTCGCGACCTCGAGTCTCGGAGCAATCGTCTTTGCGATCACGCAGGCCGAGGGTGCGGGTTGGACGTCGGCCCAGACTCACATGTTCGGTCTCGGCGGTCTCGCCGGCCTCGTTGCCTTCGCGGCTCTCGAGCGGCGCACCGAGACACCGCTCCTGCGGATCGAGCGGCTGGCCGATCGCGCAGTCGGCGGCGGCCTCTTCCTGATGCTCGCCGCGGCCGGGTCGATCTTCGGGCTCTTCCTGCTCAGCTCGCTCTACCTGCAGAACGTCCTCGGGTGGGGGCCGCTCTCGACCGGCCTCGCCTTCATCCCGCTCGCGCTCGCGGCAGGAGTCGGAGCGCACGCGTCCGGCCACATCGTCAGCAAGCACGGCGTCCGCGGCCCTCTCGCCGGCGCCTTCCTGGTCGCCGCTGCCGGGATGACCCTGCTCGCCCACGTCGGCGAGGATGGCAGCTACGTGGCCGACGTCCTCCCGGGCATGCTCGTCGCCGGATTCGGGCTCGGGATCGCCGTCGTCTCCGTCTCGATCGCCATCCTCACCGGCGCTCGCGAAGAGGAGACCGGGATGATCTCCGGCCTCAACTCGACCGGGCACGAGATCGGCGGCACCGTCGGCGTCGCGATCTTCTCGACGATCGCGGCCGGCAGCGGCGCCCTCGCCGGCCCGCACGCAGCCTCAGGGATCGCGAACGCGTTCATCGCAGCCGGAGCGCTCGCTAGTGTCGGAAGCCTCGTAGCTCTGGCAGTCCTGCCGCGGGCACGCCACTTCGTTCCCAAGCTGCGGCTGAACCCGACCGCGATGCCGACGCACTAATGGCGAAGAAGACGAACCCCCGAGGCGCCCGCCCCCAAGCGCCGGCGCGCCGACGCCGACCGCAGCGTCGCCGCGATCCTCGACGCCGCGCTCGAAGCGCTGGCGAGCGATCCCGACAGCAGCATGTCGGAGATCGCTCGCCGGGCCGGCGTTGTCCGGGCGACCATCTACGTCCATTTCCCGACGCGCGAGGCTCTGCTCGACGCGGTCATGGAATACGCGGTCGGGCAGGTCACGGACGCCATGCGAGCCGCCGAGCCCCAGCGCGGCGAGCCGGTGGAGGCGCTGGAGCGAGTGCTCCGAGCCACCTGGCAGCAACTCGCACAGTTCCACGGTCTGCTCGCACTCAACACGGCGCGGCTCTCCGCCGAGGAACTCCACCGGCGCCACGTCCCCATGCTCGACCAGCTCGAGCCTCTGATCGAACGCGGCCAGAAGCAGAGTGCTTTCCGGAGCGATCTCCCCATCTCCTGGCACCTCGCGGTCATCCGCGCGATCGTGCACACCGCCAGCCACGAGATCCAAGCCGGCCGGATCGCGGAATCCGAAGCCGAAGCGGCGATGCTGAGCACGGCCATCGTGGCGATCTCTCAGGGCGCGTAGAGCCTGGTCGCACGAGCCGAATCCGCCCTGCTTGACTCCGGCGATCGTCGCGCTCGGCGGGCATCCGTTCCCGTTCGGAACGGTTGCCTTCGGGTGCCTCTTCCTCGCCGCGCTGCGGCACGAGCGCATCGGCTACCGGAGCGAACCAGCCGAGTCGTAGCGCGGCCGGGGCGACGTCAGGAAGGCGGCTTGCGAACCATGACTTCGATGCCGTAGGCTGCCCGAACACGTTCACACGCTGGCCCGCGCGGGCCCCCTCGACGCTGAGGAGCACTGACCACCCAGTGCGTTCCGCGTCGGCTCGACCAGGAGAGGGGTCACTTTGAGGGGTCGGAGCATTCACACCGACGGCGGTTCAGCGAGCGGCTCGATGGCCGCGCTGACCGACTGGGTTCTGAGCCACAAGCTGCTCGTCCTCGGTTTCTGGCTCGTGATCTGGATCGCCGCCGTCGCAGCCATTGGCCCGGCGGGCAACTCCCTGTCGCAGCAGTTCAACATCCCCGGACGCGAGGGCTTCGAGACGAACGAGCAGCTCGCCGAGATCTACGGCGCCGGTGGCGACGTCGCGCCGATCGTGCCCGTGGTGACGCTCTCGGAGGGGAAGACGGTCGACTCGCCCGGCGTGCGCGAGGAGCTCGATGCGGCGCTCGCGAAGGTGCAGGCGGCGCTGCCGGAGTCGATGAGCGCCTCCTTTGCCTCGACCGGCGATCGGGCGTTCGTCTCCGACGACGGCCGCACGACGTTCGCGCTCGTTTACATCCCGGCGGAGGGCGGGGTCGATCCCGGTCAGGAGGAGGCTCGAGCTGCGCAAGCCGCTCTCTCGGGCATCACCGTCGGCGGATCGGCCGTCGAGGTGACGGGGCTCGACGCGCTCCGCGCCTCCGCCGGGGACAACGAGGGCGCCGGCGCCGGCGTCGTGCTGGGGACGCTGGTGGCGGCGCTGGGCGCGCTGCTCGTGCTCGCCTTCGTCTTCCGCTCGTTCATGGCTTTTGTGCCGCTCCTGATGGCGCTGGTCGCGATCCCGACGACGTTCCTGCTGGTCTGGCCGCTCGCGAGCGTCACCGACGTCTCGGTGATCGTGCAGTTCCTCGTCGCCCTGATCGGGCTCGGCATCGCGATCGATTACGCGCTCCTCGTCGTCGTCCGCTGGCGTGAGGAACGGCAGCGGCCGGACGTGACGAACGAGATGGCGGTCCGAATCGCGATGCAGCACGCCGGTACAGCGGTCGTCTTCAGCGGCACGACCGTGGCAATCTCGTTGCTCGCGCTGCTGGTCCTGCCGGTGCCGTTCATGCGGAGCATCGGCGTCGCCGGGCTGATGATCGCGCTGGTCAGCGTCGCCGTGGCCGTGACCTTGTTGCCGGTCGTGCTGGCGACGATCGGGCCGAAGTTCGACTGGCCTCGGAATCGACGCGATGCGCAGGCCAGTCGTGGCTGGTCGGCGTGGGCGCGCCTGATCGTGCGCCACCGCTGGCCGGCTGCCCTGACGTCGACCGCTGTGCTGGTGGCGCTGGTGGTTGGGGCCGCGAACATCCAGCTCGGGAACCCGCTCGCCGCGTCGCTCTCGAAGGAAGGGCCCGCACGGGGCGGCCTCGAGAACCTGGTGGACTCCGGCATCGGCACGGGACCGCTCTCGCCCTTCGACGCGCTCGTTCGCTCGGGCGACCCCGCCGATGTCGCGCAGGCGTTCGCACGGGTCGATGGTGTCCGCAGCGCGGCAGCACCTTCCGACTGGCGCCGCGAGGGGACGGCAGTCGTCGTGGTGATCCCGACTACGGATGGCAACTCGCCCGCGGGACGAGAGACGCTCGACCGCCTGCGTGTCGACGCGCAGGCGCTGCCCGGGGTGACGATCGGTGGTGAGGCAGCGCAGGGTGCGGACTTCCTCGAGGTCGTCTACGGCAACTTCCCGCTGATGGTCGCGCTGATCTCGATCCTGACGTTCATCCTGCTCGCGCGGGCGTTCCGTTCGCTGCTCCTGCCGCTGAAGGCTGTACTTCTGAACCTGCTCTCGGTCGCGGCGGCGTGGGGGCTGATCGTGCTCGTCTACCAGAAGGGCTTCGGCTCCGAGGCGATTTGGGGGATCGAAGCGACGCAGGCGATCAACGTCGAGCTGCCGGTCGTCGTCTTCGCATTCCTCTTCGGCATCTCGATGGATTACCAGGTCTTCATCATCAGCCGGATGCGGGAGGCGTACGACCGCACCGGATCGACCGAGGAAGCCGTGGTCGAGGGGATCGGCCGCACCGGCCGCCTCGTGACGAGCGCGGCGCTGATCCTCTTCCTCGCGTTCGTCGCCTTCGCCCTCCAGCCGGGCACCGAGGCCAAGATCTTCGCCACCGCTCTCGGCGGCGGGATTCTGATCGACGCCACGATCATCCGCGGCGTCCTCGCGCCGGCGGTGGTCGCCCTCTTGGGGGGCTGGAACTGGTGGCTCCCAGACTGGGCCGCACGACTCCTTCGCGTCGAACCATCGCCTCTCGTGGCCGAGGCGCCTGCCCGCCCGGCCGCCCCTCAGGCCGGGTAGGCGATTGAATGTGCCTGTCCGTGATGTGGTGGTGGTCGGCGGTGGTGCGGCCGGCCTGAACGCGGCTCTCGTGCTCGGCCGGGCTAGGCGCCGGGTCGCCGTGGTCGACGCGGGCGCGCCACGGAACGCTCCGGCGGCGCACATGCAGGGGTTCCTGTCCCGCGACGGGATGTCTCCGGCCGATCTCTTGGCTGCGGGACGGGATGAGGTGGCCGGCTACGGGGTGGAGTTGGTTGAGGACGAGGTGGTCGGGATCGAAGCTGGGTTCGTGGTTCGTCTCGCCGGCGGCCGCATCTTGGAAGCGCGGCGGATCCTCATTGCGACCGGTGTGCGCGACGAGCTGCCTGAGATCCCTGGAGTCCGCGAGCGGTGGGCGAGAGATCTGTTGCACTGCCCGTACTGCCACGGGTGGGAAGTCCGCGACCAGCCGATCGGCGTACTCGGAACCCACCCCGGCTCCGTCCAGCACGCGCAACTGGTGCGGCAGTGGTCGGACGACGTCGCGTTCTTCGTCCACACCTACGAACTGACGACCGCGGAAGAGGCCGAACTCGAGGCGCGCGGCGTTCGGGTCGTTCGCGGCGAGATCGCACGGCTGGTGGTCGAGGCCGGCCGGTTGACCGGCGTCGAGCTCTCAGACGGTGAAGTGGTCGCGCGGACGGCGGTGTTCATCCGGCCGAACAACGTGCCTCACGCCGATGGTCTGGCTGCTGGCCTGGGCTGCGAGGTCGACCGAGACGGCTTCGTCACCGTCGACGCCACCGGCCGGACGAGCACCCCCGGTGTCTGGGCGGCCGGCAACGTGGTCGACCCTCGCGCTCAGGTGATCACCGCAGCAGGCGCCGGATCGGCGGCCGCGATCGCCATCAACGCCGACCTCGTTCAAGAGGACGTCGAAGTCACCTTGCGCGGCCGTCGCTCCGAGGTTGCAGGCCCATCAGGTGAGTAGATCGTCAGCTCACCGTGTCGGCAGGCGACTGTTCAAGCCGTGTCGCGCCGTTGCTCGAGTGCGTCGAGGATCAGGTCGAGGCCGTACACGAAGGCGGACGCGAAGTCGTATCCGACCTTGGCGACGTGGCCGACCACGACCTCGGCGAGGTAGGGGAACTCCACCGCCAGCTCGCCCAGGTGGCGCTCGCCTGCGAGTGCGGCGTACTCCCGGTACTGCTCCTCCGCGACCGCGGCGCTCTCTTCCGCGGTCTCGAAGGGGATGCTCTTCTCCTGCAGAGCGAAGCCGTAGATATAGGCGTCCTGGACCGAGTACGCCTGAACCGTCATCTCGATCGAGAACCCGGCTTCGCGAAGGCAACCGAGGACGGCGTTGTGGAGCCGGAGGCTGGCAGGGCCCGGCGTCGTTCGTGACTCCATCAGCCCAACGGCCCACCGGTGGCGGTTGAGCGCCTCGCGGGTCGAGAGCGCGCGCCGACGCAGTGCCGTCTTCCAGTCGACGTCGGTGGTCGGCAGCTCGATCTCGGCGAAGACGAGGTCGACCATCCCGTCGAGGAGCTTCTCCTTGTTGGGGACGTAGTGGTACAGGGTCATCGCGCCGACTCCGAGCTGATCGGCGAGCTTGCGCATCGTCAGCGACTCGATCCCGTCGCGCTGCGCCAGGGTGAGGGCGGCGCGCAGCACCCGTTCAGCGCTCAGCCGTTCGGTCGACCTGGCTGCTCGTTCGGTTCTGGTCATGTCAGCGAAGAAGTACGGCTAGCCCCACTAGCGGATCGTACACCGTACGAGTACGTTCTTCGTACAACGTACGACGATCTCAACAGACCCGAAAGGAGCACCAAATGACTTTCCCGGCAACCGCCTTCCCGCTGCGCCTGACCGGCGAGCTCGATCCGGAGGTGGGGCGCTGGCAGTGGCTGTTCAAGTGGCTGCTCGCACTCCCGCACTTCCTCGTTCTCGTCCTCCTCTGGATTGGCTTCGCCGTCTCGACCGTGGTCGCAGGCGTCGCGATCCTCTTCACCGGCCGCTACCCGCGACGGATCTTCGACTTCAACGTCGGCGTCCTCCGTTGGACCTGGCGGGTCGGCTTCTACTCCTACAGCGCCCTCGGCACGGACAGGTACCCGCCGTTCTCGCTCGCCGACGACCCGAACTACCCGGCGCGGCTGCAGGTCGAGTATCCGGAGCGGCTCTCGCGCGGGCTCGTCCTCGTCAAGTGGTGGCTGCTCGTGATCCCCCACTACCTGATCGTCGCGATCTTCACCGGCGGCGCCTGGTCCGCCTGGAACGGGGAGGGCGACGGCGTCCTCTACGCCGCCGCCGGCGGCCTGATCGGGCTGCTCGTCCTCTTCGCCGGCCTCTCCCTGCTCTTCACGAGCCGCTACCCGCAGTCGCTCCATGACTTCGTCCTCGGCCTGAACCGCTGGGTCTTCCGCGTCATCGCCTACGCAGGCCTCATGACGGACACCTACCCGCCGTTCCGACTCGACACCGGAAGCACCGAGCCCCCCGCGGCGACAGGAGCCGCCACCGCTGTGACGCCGGCTCCGGTGCCGACCCCCTAGCGCACCGTGGGTCGAGCGGGGCCTGGCACGCACCAGGCCCCGCTCGGGTCAGGGCTAGTCTCCGAGCCAGGAGGCCGTTCCGCCCATTCAGCGCACGTCGGGCAGCGGCCCGACGAACTCGATGCCGTACTCCTTGCTGGCCTCCTTGATCTGCGGCCCCTCGATCGACTCGAGTGGCGGCAAGCCCTCTGCGCGCGAAGGCAAGGTGATGGCGCGGTAGAACTCGCCATGTCGAGGCGTGGTGAGAATCAGGTACCGGGCCGTCTCCGACTCGATCCGAAAGCCGTGAACGGTCCCGCCCGGGAGGTGTGCGAACGAGCCGGCGCCGGCTCGAACCCCGGGCGCGTCGCCGATGTACAGCGTGATCTCGCCTTCGACCACGTAGAAGGACTCCATGTCGTCCGGGTGCTTGTGCAGAGGGACGCTCTCGCCACGCTTCGCCCGCTCGTCGACGAGGGCGAACGCCCCTCCCGTCAGCTCTCCTGTGGCCAGGAACCAGGTGGACGTCGCTCCCATCCAGCGGAGCTCGCTCTCTTCGGGTCGGTACAGGTACGCCTCGGTCGCGATCTCCACGGGCTGAGACTACAACCCTCCGCCTCACACCTCTGGGGTATGGCAGACGGCCTCGAGCTTGAAGCCATGAGGATCGAGCCAGTAGGTCGCAAAACAGTGCTCCCCGTACGGGGGGAACTCCTGCGGCTCGTCGAGGATGACGGCCTCGTGTGCGCTTGCCCACCGGTGTGCCTCTCGCACGACGGCTCTGCTTGCGACCAGGAATCCGAGGTGATGAAGGCCCGTTTGGCGGCCGAAGCCGACATCCGCCTCGAGCACGAGGACCGGTGCGGACGACCCCGAGCCCGGGGCGACGACCCGATCGTCGACGTCGGTGCCGTCGCTCGTCTCGTCGAGGAGGTCGACCTTGCCGGCGGCCGCGTGGGCATCGATCTCGAGCGCGGCGCCTTCTGGGACCCTGACGAGCAGGTGTCCGACGGCGAGCTCGAGGTGCAGGCGGTCGTACTCGCGTACGGGACCGGGATCTTCGAGGGCGATAGCCCCTAAGACCCATCCATCAGTGGGCGCACCTGGGATTGAACCAGGGACCTCTCGCGTGTGAAGCGAGCGCTCTCCCGCTGAGCTATGCGCCCGGGACGTGCACAGGATAGCGGCGCTGCTAGGCTCCTTCTCGCCCGGTCGCGCTAGGTGGGGAGTTAGCGGTTCCCTGAACCCGACATCCGCTCCAGCGGGACCGAACGCCGTCCGAGGGCGGCTTCAACGGGATCAGGCTTCGCGCACGTGGCGTCGATGGTCGGGTTCCGCGCACTGGGAGCATCTGAACCGCGTCAGGTCCGGAAGGAAGCAGCGCTAAGGATTCCCTCCCAGGTGCCGCGGTCTCGCCTGACCGGAGCCGGCGACGTGAACGCCCCCCGCTGAAGCAGCACAACGACGGAGCGCGCGACCGGGCGTTAGCTCTTGCCGTCGGGGTAGCGCGGGAGCCCGTCGTCCGGGATCTCCTCCCAGCTCGCGGCGTAGGCGACGTACTGGCGCCACTGCGGCGCGATCCCCGGGTCGCCGTCGATGCCGCCGAGGCGGACGCCGAGCACCTCTCCGGCATGGCGGCTGAAGACCGCCGATCCGCAGACGCCGCAGAAGACCTTCTCTGCTCCTCCTGCGGGCGCCCACGAGCGCAGGTGCTCCTCGCCTGCGACGAGCTGGAACGAGCCCGGCGCGATGCGGCCGTTGGCCGAGGCGGCCGTGCCGGTTCGCCGCTGGCAGCGGGTGCAATGGCAGTAGTTCGCGGAGACGAACGGCTCGTCGACCTCGAAGCGGACGGCGCCGCACCCGCAGCCGCCGGTCAGCTGAGCTGCCACACGTCCTCGCGGAGGATCGGCACCGCCGACCCGTCAGTCGCGATCCCGTCGACCTCGATGTCCGGGCCGCCGATCATGAAGTCGGTGTGGATCGTGGAGGTGTTGAACCCGAGCTCCTCCAGCTCGGACTCGCTCTTGCCGTCGCCGTCCGGGATCGCGTCGAGGATGCCGGCGCCGTAGGCGATGTGACAGCTCGCGTTCTCGTCGAAGAGGGTGTTCAGGAAGACGAGGCCGGAGCGGCCGACGCGGGAGTCGCCGTCGACGAGGGCGACCTCGCCGAGCATGCAGGCGTTCTCGTCTTGACGGATCTGCTCGCGGATCAGGTCGGCGCCCGAGCTCGCGTTCACCTCGACCACGCGGCCGCCCTCGAAGCGGAGCTCGAGGTCGCGGACGACGTTGCCCGAGAGCGCCAGCGGCTTCGTCGAGCGGACGACGCCTTCCGTGCGACGGCGATCCGGGCTCGTGAACACCTCTTCCGTCGGCATGTTGACGACGTGGCGGCGGCCGTCGACCGTCTCGTCGAGAGCGGTGCACCAGTTCGCACCGGGGATCAGGCCGACGGTGAAATCCGTCCCGGAGCCCCGAAAGCGGACGCTGTCGAACCTCCGCCGATTCAGCTGCTCCGCGCGCTCGACCAGCGTGCCGATGTGAGCGCGCCACGCCTCGACCGGATCGGGCTCGTTCAGACGGGTCGCGTCGGCGACGGCGTCCCAGAGGCGCTCCACGTCGGGCTCGCCGAAGACGGAGGTCGCCCAGCCCTCGTTCGGATACGCGACGATCGCCCAGTTGATCAGGCGCTGATTCGTCGCCTTGACGTAGCGCTCCGCCAGCTCCTTCATCCGCGTCTTGCCGACGCGGGCGCCGTCGAGGTCGGCCAGGAGCTCCGGCTCCGGGTCGCCGACGATCTGGATCAGAGCGCCGCGCTGCTCGGCGATGTGGTCGACCTTCGCGAGCGTCCAGGGAGGCGTCCAGCCGAGCGTGTCCTCGCCGGCGAGCTCGATCCGCGCCCGGCGGACGTGCTGGTCGCTGTAGTCGACGTCGACGTACCGCGCCCCGTTCTCGTACGCGATCCGGGCGACCGCGCGCGCCAGCGGTGCGTGCTCGGGGAGCGCGATCACCCAGACGACCTGGCCCTCGCCCACGTTCGACCCGACCTCGACGGCGAGGCGGGCATAGCGCTCGAGTCGCTCTTCCGGACTCATGGCGGAGAAGCCTATCTCGCCGTTGCTACCGTCCTCCGCGATGGGCCCGGCGACCGTGACACCGGTTCGGAAGCCGCGTGCCGGCGATCCGGGCGGCGATCTCGACACGCCGTGGCGGGTGATCGTCCTCAACGACGACCACAACACCTTCGACGGCGTTGCCTTTGCGCTCTCGTCGGTGCTGCCCGGTGTCGGCTTCGACCAGGGCATGAGCCTCGCCAACCGGATCCATTCGAGCGGCCGCGCCGTCGTCTGGTCGGGGCACAAGGAGCGGGCCGAGCTCTACTGGGAACAGCTCAAGGACCTCGGCCTCACGATGGCCCCGCTCGAGCGCGTCTAGCGATCCCTGGCCGGCTGCGCCTCCCGGCCGGCGGAGCCGGCCTCCGGCGCAGCCTCGGGCCCCCAGGAACCGCTAGCCGCGAGTCGGCCACTTGATAGGTTCCGGCCCGTGCTGCTCGCGATCACCACGGGGGGCAAGATCGGGCTCGGCGCCCTCGCCGGCGCGTTCATCGTCTTCGCGCTGCTCTCGTCGTTCGTCTTCCCGCGCCGCGACCCGAACTTTCCCGGGAATCGGCTCGGCCTCTTCGTGCTCGTGACGACGCTGCTCTTCATCGGGACCATGGCGGGCGTCGTCTTCTTTGCGAAGGAGGAGGAAGAGGCCCATGGGGCCGAGGCCACGGAGACGCACGGGAGCGAGACGGGTGAGGAGCCGACGACGACGGAGACCGCTCCCACGGAGAGCGCCCCCACCGAATCCGCCCCCGGTGAGTCGGAGGGCGACGCGGCCGCCGGCGAAGCGATCTTCGCGTCGTCCGGTTGCGGAGGCTGTCACACGCTCGAGGCGGCCGGCTCCTCCGGCGAGATCGGGCCGAACCTCGACGAGAGCCAACCCGATCAGGAGCTCGTGGTCGACCGCGTCACGAACGGCCTCGGCGGGATGCCGGCGTTCTCGGAGTCGCTCGACGAGCAGCAGATCCAGGACGTGGCCGCGTACGTCGTCGAGTCCACTCAGTAGCACTCCTCGATACCCTGTGCCGCGCCCGGAGAGGTGTCCGAGCGGCCGAAGGAGCGCGACTGGAAATCGCGTACGCGTCGAAAGGCGTGTCGCGGGTTCAAATCCCGCCCTCTCCGCTGCCTGCGCAGGAGCGGGATCTGCGGGAGCAGATCCTGCTCCGCCGCCGCGTCTTCACCACGAAAGGAAGAAGGCCGTCCCGGCGATCACTGCGGTCACGGCCGCGGCTCGCAGCGCTCCGACCAGAAGCGCCTCGGTCGTGTACGCGGCGAGTGCGAGCGGCAGCGGCGACCTCTCGCGGGCGGGCGCCGGTTCGACCACGAACAGCGCGTCCGGATCGAGATCCGGGAGGAGCTCGAGGGCCCGTCGGCGCAGTTCAGGGCAGACGAGCGCGAGCTCCGGAGAGATGGGTTCGGTAACGGCGACGCCGATGCCCCTTTGTTTCGGCATTCCCGCAGCCAGACCTTGAGGCTCGGGTTACGGTCGAGGAGCCCAAAAGCGAAGCGCCCGCTCTCTGTTGCCGCAGAAAACGGGCGCCGCAGGTGCCGGGGGAAGTGAAGGGGGAAATCCGGCAGTCGCATGGTCGTGCCGACGGCGCTTCCGGTCATGCCTCCGAAGGGGGATTTCCGGCCGGAACGGTGCGATACCATGGCCGTCCCGGAGAAGTGGCCGAGTGGCTGAAGGCGGCGCCCTGCTAAGGCGTTACGTGGGTATAAACCTGCGTCGAGGGTTCGAATCCCTCCTTCTCCGCTCTCGCGTCCGTGACCCGGCCCCGCCTGCGGCAGGCGGAGCCGCCTCCGGCGGGACGCTACGCTGTCCGTCGCTCGGAGAGGTGGCAGAGCGGTCGAATGCGGCGGTCTCGAAAACCGTTACGCGTCGTTAGGCGTGTCGAGGGTTCAAATCCCTCCCTCTCCGCTGGAAGCAAGAAGGCCCGCGGGCGGCGGGCCTTCTTGGTTTCTGTCTCCAGACGTGCGAAAGACCGCGAGCCGGCACTGGGAAATGCGCCTCTCACGGTCTTTCGAGACTCGGCACGGTGGGCTGCGGCTTCCCACGTTGCTGAGCTTGATGATCAGTTCATCGTCCGGGGAGCAGACGCGCCGAATCCCTCGTTCAAGTGAAGTAGCGCGGTCAACTCAGCCTGAGGGATGGAATCAAGCGGCCGCGTCGACCAGGATGGCCTTACTAGTTCGTAGCCCCGGGCGGCGGGGCGACGGGCTCAAACGAGGCGGGGGCTCGATCCATGCGGCGGATCGCTCCCGCCTCGTACTACTTGCGCAAGGAACGTGGCGCGAAGAGCTGGTGGCTAGTCGTGGATGCGGGCGAGCAGGTCCTCGCGCTTGAGCAGGCGGACGCGGTGGGCGGAGCGCGCGAGCCGAACCTCGTAGCCGGCCTCGCGCGGGAAGAGGACCTTGTCGCCGGGATCGATCGACTCGACGTCGGGCCCGACCGCCGCCACGATCGCCTGGCGCGTCTGCGCGCCCTCGTTGATCGGGACGATCAGGCCGCTCGCCGTTTCCGAGTCGTCGAGCGGCTCGACGACGATCCAGTCGTCCAGCGGCTCCAGCGTCACGTCGGTGGTCGTGTTGTTCTCGAGCACGCTCGAATTGTAGGCCTACAAGCGTCCCGCTTCGATGATCCGATCCAGGAACTGGCGCGTCCGCGGCTGCTCCGGGGAGCTGAAGATCCGGGCCGGCGGTCCCTCCTCGAGGATGACGCCGGCGTCGAGGAAGCAGACTCGGCTGGCGATGTCGCGCGCGAAGCCCATCTCGTGGGTCGCGATCAGCATCGTCATCCCGCCCTCGGCGAGCTCGCGGATCACGCGCAGCACCTCGGCGACGAGCTCGGGGTCGAGCGCGCTCGTCACCTCGTCGAGCAGCATCACCTCGGGCCGCATCGCGAGCGCGCGCACGATCGCGACCCGCTGCTGCTGTCCTCCGGAGAGCCGGTCGGGGTAGTCGTCGCGCTTGTCCCCGAGACCGAAGCGGGCTAGCAGCTCGGTCGCCTGCTCGCCCGCCTCGCGGCGGGAGAGCCCGAGCGCCTTGCGCGGCCCGAGCGTCACGTTCTCGAGCACGCTCATGTGCGGGAAGAGGTTGTACGCCTGGAAGACGATCCCGATCCCGCGGCGGATCCGGTTGACGTCGACGCCGCGCGCCGTGATCTCCTCCCCGGCGACGACGATCCGACCCTCGTCGACCGGCTCGAGCAGGTTGACGCAGCGGAGCAATGTCGACTTTCCCGAGCCCGACGCGCCGATCAGGCAGACGACCTCGTGCTCGGCGACGTCGAGGTCGATCCCGCGCAGCACCTCGTTCTTGCCGAACCGCTTCGAGACGTTGACGATCTCGATCACACGAGGCTCCCCGCTTGTCGCTTGCGCCGGTCGCGGGCGACGAGCCAGTCGGTGAAGCGCGCGAGCGGGATCGTGATCGCGACGAAGAGCGTCGCGGCGACGAGGTAGTGGGTGAAGTTGAAGTCGGCCGAGACTTCGATCTGCGCCTGCTTGAACGCCTCGACCGCGCCGACGATCCCCACGAGCGCCGTGTCCTTCTGCAGGCCGATGAAGTCGTTCAGGAGCGGCGGGATCACGCGCCGTACGGCCTGCGGGAGCACGACGGCCGCGAGCGCCTGGCCGCGGGTCAACCCGAGCGAGCGCGCTGCCGCCTCCTGGCTTGGATGCACCGACTCGATCCCCGCGCGGTAGACCTCGGACACGTAAGCGGTGTAGATGAGGACGAGCGAGACGACGCCCCAGAACGTGGTCGAGGTCGGGACTCCCTCGATCGCGAGCGCCGGCGCACCGAAGCCGAGCAGTGCAATCACGAGGATCGTCGGGACGCCGCGGAAGAAATCGGCGTAGGCGATCGCGAGCATTCGGACGGGGAAGAAGACGGGGCCGGGGAGACTGCGGAGGACGGCGAGGGCGAGCGCCGTGACGAGGATGATCGCCTCGGCGATGCAGAAGATCTTCACGTTCAGGAGGAACGCGCGCGAGATCCCCGGGAAGGAGCGGCGGTATGCGTCCCAGTCGAAGAAGGCGGCCTTGACCTCTGGCCAATTCGGGGCGTGCGTGATCCCGTAGACGAGCGCCGCGAAGAGGACGAACGTCGAGACGAGCGCGAGGGTGACGGCGCGACCCGCGCCGCCACCCCCGAGGATCTTCGAGCTTCGGCCCAGCTACTTGAGGACCGGCGCGCCGGTGACCTTGGCGAGCCAGATCTGCTGGATCCGCTTCAGCACGTTCGTGCGCTTCATCTGCGCGAGCGCGTTGTTGACGCAGCCGACCAGCGGGTTGCCCTTCCGGAAGACCATTCCGAAGCGCTCCTGCGTCCCCTTCGCCTGGAACTGGCCGATGATCTTCCCGTTCGGCACTTGGACCGCCGTGACGTAGAACGCCGTCGGCAGGTCGACCACGAGGCCGTCGATCTGGCCGTTCTTGAGCGCCGCGACGGCCGCGTCGTTCGTGTCGTAGACCGCAACCGACCGGCTCGGCTTGATGTTCGCGACGATGTACTGGTAACTCGTCGTCCCGAGCTGCGCGCCGAGCTTGTAGCGCCGCAGGCCCGCGATCGAGCGCGTCGAGGAGATCGGCTTCCCCTTGACGCCGACGATCGACTGGTTGACGAAGTAGTAGCCCGCGCTGAAGCCCAGCGCCTTCGCCCGCTGCGGCGTGTAGGAGACCTGGTTGATCGCGAAGTCGAATGCCTTGCTGCCCGGCGCGATCGTCTTGTTGAACGGCGAGTAGACCCAGACGACCTCGCTCCTCGCGAAGCCGAGCCGCTTCGCGACTGCGTAGGCGACCGCCGGCTCGAAGCCCTTGCCCTTGGCCGGGTCGTTGATCTTCCACGGCCGCCCCTTCGTCTCGCCGCCGGCGAACCACGGCGGGAAGGCCGGGTTGTCGGTGCCGATCGTCAGCTGACCGTCCTTGACGAGGTCGAGGTTGGCCTTGGCGCAGCTCGCGGGTGCCGCAGCCGCCACTTCGCCTCGGCCGCCGACGGCCGCCGCCGCGATCGCGAGCGCGACCACGCCGAGTGGAATCAGAACCTTGCGCATGCCCTTGTCTCCTCTGGTGTCCCGGTTTGCGAAAACGGCCTCGAACGTACCACGCAGGGGTACGGTTCCCGCAAATGGCGTCCCCCTTCATCGAGCTCGAGATCGGCGATCGCACCGTCAAGGTGACGAACCCGGACAAGGTGCTCTTTCCGGCGCGGCAGGAGACGAAGCGCGACCTCGTCGAGTACTACCTGTCCGTCGGCGAGGGGATCGTGCGCGCCCTCTACGAGCGGCCGACGCAGCTGCGTCGCTTCCCGGACGGGGTGGAGGGCGAGATGATCTACCAGAAGCGGGTGCCGGAGAAGCGGCCAGAATGGGTCGAGGCGGCGCGCGTGACGTTCCCGTCCGGGCGCCACGCGGACGAGCTCTGCGTCACCGAGGTGGCGCAGGTCGCGTGGGCCGCGAACCTCGCCGTCGTCGATTTCCATCCCTGGCCGTCGCGGCGCGCCGACGTCGATCGTCCCGACGAGCTCCGGATCGACATCGACCCGCAGCCCGGCACGTCCTTCGAGGATGCGAAGCGAGTCGCCGCGGTCGTCCGCGAGACGCTCGCGGAGATGGGCTGGACGGGCTGGCCGAAGACCTCCGGCAACCGCGGCATCCACGTCGCCTGCCGGATCGAGCCGAGGTGGGAGTTTCCTGTCGTGCGCCGCTGCGCGCTCGCGTTCGCCCGCGAGATCGAGCGGCGCTCCGACCTCGTCACGACCGCCTGGTGGAAGGAGGAGCGCGGCGAGCGCGTCTTCATCGACTACAACCAGAACGCCCGCGACCGCACGATCGCGTCCGCGTACTCGGTGCGGGGGAGGGCGGATGCGACCGTCTCGGCGCCCGTGACCTGGGACGAGCTCCCTGAGGTCGAGACGGAGGACTTCACGCTCGCGACGATGCCGGCGCGCTTCGCAGAGCTCGGCGACGTGCAGGCCGGGATCGACGAGGCGGTGTGCGATCTC
Organism: uncultured Gaiellaceae bacterium; assembly: GCA_963789355.1. Classification (GTDB taxonomy): domain Bacteria; phylum Actinomycetota; class Thermoleophilia; order Gaiellales; family Gaiellaceae; genus Gaiellasilicea. The sequence continues at coordinate 160,243 of CAWBKK010000005.1, read as the reverse complement.
GGCGTCCTGCTCGAGTGGGTCGAGCGCGAGGAGGCTGCCGGCGAGGGGGAGGCCCCCTATCCGCCGCAGTTCCCGAAGATGCCGGGCGAGCCGAAGCGGGTGCAGCCGTCCCGCGCGAAGAAGCCGGCCCGGTAGCAGTCCGCTACTTGGCTCAGATCAGCCGGCGCTCCGCCGCCCAGCGGGTCAGCTCGTGGCGGCTGGACAGCTGCAGCTTCCGGAGGACGGCGGAGACGTGAGACTCGACGGTCTTCACGGAGAGGTGCAGGCGCGCCGCGATCTCCTTGTAGCGGTACCCGCGCGCGATCAGCTGCAGCACCTCGCGCTCGCGGGCGGTGAGCGTGTCGAGCTCGGGGTCGACGGCCGCCTCGCCGGAGCGGAAGGCGTCGAGGACGAAGCCGGCGAGCCGCGGTGAGAAGACCGCGTCGCCCTCCGCGGTGCGGTTGATCGCGTCGACGAGCTCCGCGCCGGAGATCGTCTTCGTCACGTAGCCGCGGGCACCGGCGCGGATCACGTCGATCACGTCCTCGGCGGCGTCGGAGACCGAGAGCGCCAGGAAGCGGACGCCCGGGCGCTCGGGCGCGACCTGCGCGATCACCGCGTGGCCGCCGCCGTCGGGGAGGTGGACGTCGAGCAGGACCACGTCGGGGTCGAGCTCGCGGATCAGCGGCACTGCCTCGGCGACCGAGCCGGCCTCGCCGACGATCTCGACGGCATCGCCGAGCTCGGCCCGGACGCCCGAGCGGAAGAGGTGATGGTCGTCGACGAGTACCACGCGGCGTTTCACGACGGCCTCCGCAGGCGCAGCTCGACCTCGGTGCCATCCGGCGACGAGGTCAGCACCGCGCTGCCGCCCGCGCGTTCCATGCGGCCGCGGATCGAGTCGGCGATGCCGTGAGAGCGATCGGGAAGCTGCTCCGGGTCGAAGCCCGAGCCGCGGTCGCGCACGTAGACGGCGATCTCGGCGTCTCCGACCTCGACGAACGCCGAGACCTCCTCGGCGCCCGAGTGCTCCGCGGCATTCGCCATCGCCTCGCGGGCGGCCAGGACGAGCGCCTCGACCCGCTCGTCCAGCGGCAGGTCGCCGGTGCGCACGAGCTCGACCGGGATCCCGTGCAGCTCCTCGACCTCCGCGGCGGCTGTCTCGATCGCGGAGGCGAGGCTGGCGCCTTCCGCACGCGCATCGGGGTAGAGCCAGCCGCGCAGCTCCCGCTCCTGGCGCCGGGCCAGCGCGGCGACGCGGCGCGGATCGCCGGACTCGCGCTGGACGAGCGCGAGCGTCTGCAAGACGGAGTCGTGGACGCGCGCCGCCATCTCGGCGCGTTCCTGCGAGCGGATTCGACCCGTCCGCTCCGAGTCGCGCTCGGCGGCCAGGCGCCAGGCCCAGGGGCCGAGGATCAGCAGGAGCGCGATCGCGACCGCGCTCGACTCGAAGGCGGCGTCGCGGCCGGAGTCGCTCGCGTTCTGGTCGACGAAGACGAGAATGCCGATGGCGACGAGCGAGAGGCCCACGATCACCGGAACGCCGCTGCGACCGCGCGCGAGCAGGATCCCGGCTCCGCAGAACGCTGCGGGCCAGATCAGCGAATCGGAGAAGCCGAAGCCGCGGAGAGCGATCGCGCCGGCCACCGCCAGCGCGACGAAGCCGAGGAGGCGGCGTCGCGCTGACGGCGGCGGTCCGTGCTCGGGAGCGATGGCGAGCCACGCGCCGGCATACGCGACGATGCCCGCCCCGCCCGCGAACGCGAGCAGGGCGAACGTCAGCCGCGGCAGGGTCGCGTCGACGCCGAGGCTCCTGCCGATGCCCGCGCACACACCGGCGACGGCGCGCTCGTCGTCAGCGCGCCGGATCCGCGGCAGCGAGAGCGGGCGATACGGCGCCGAGCTCAAGGCCGGCGCACGTCGATCGCCCCTAGCGAGACATCGGCATCGATCTTCAGCACCGGTGCGCCGGCGATCGAGCTCGCGATCGTCACGCGCTTGCGGGCGACCGTGCCCTCGTCGTGGTCGCCGAGGACGTCGACCTCGCCGATCGCGGCGCGAGCGTCGATCTCGAGCGTGACGTCGTCGGGCACGGTGACGATCACGTCGCCGATCCCGACGCGGACGTCGACCTCGGTCGTTCCGGATCGCAGCTCGACGCTGGAGAGGTCGACGGCCAGCTCTCCGATTCCGAGCTCGTACGACTTCTCGAGCTCGGTTGCGGCGACAGGACGCTCGAGCTTTTCGCCGATGCCGGACGTGACCGAGACCGGCGTCGCCGCTGCAACTCCGAAGCTCGCGAGCAGCGCAAGCCCGAGGAAGACGAGGGCGCCGACGCGTCGACCGGTGCTGGCGCCGACGGCGATCGCTGCGCCGACGATCGCGACGGCCACGGCCAGCGCAACCGCGACGTCGACCTCGTAGACGTCGAGCACGGCCAGCAGACCGAGCAGACCTGCGATCGCGAGGAGCGCGCCGAGGACGGGGGAGAGCAACGAAGGCCGCCGCGGTTCCGGCGGCGGCGCTGGCTCCGACGACGCGACGGCACGCGCCGCTCGAGGCCGGTCACCACGGCTGCCGACGTGCCACCAGAGGATCGCCGCTCCGATCAGCAGTGCTCCGAGCCAGACGTTGCCGGTGCCGGGCCAGAAGTTCGCCTCGGAGAGGGCGAGGATCCCGGCGAAGGAGAGCAGGCCGACTCCGAGCAGGAGCCAGGGCCGGTCGCGGTGCTCGCGGAGCGCGACCACGGCGATCGAGTCGTCGCTCGTCTCGTTCGGCATCACGAGCCACGCGGCCGCGTAGAGGAGCAGACCCGTGCCGCCGGCGAGCGCCAGCGCGGCGAACGCGATCCGGTAGACGAGCGGATTGACGTCGAAGTAACGGCCGAGACCGGCCGCGACGCCGCCGAGCCAGCGGCCGTCGTCGACGCGGACGAGCCGCCTCGGCGCCGCCTCGGGGATGGATGTGTTTTCGGTGATCGTGTCGGACATGGTGAGCCTCCTAAGTGGATGCTCACAGCTTGCGGGCGGCCGGGCGCGGGCGGTATCGGGCAGGCCCCTGACTCGACCCTGAACTTCGCCCTAGGTGTCTTCAGACCACCAACCAGGTTCCATCTCGGCGTCCTGCGGGTCGTCGCCGGCGCCGAAGGCGAGGTATTCGGCGCCGTCTGGGCCTGCCTCGACGTTGCGCATCGTGCCGGTGCCGATCCGGACGGCGTCCCAGGGCGCGAGCTCGACGATCTCGTCGTCCAGCTTGATCCGGGCGCTGCCGGAGACGAGCACGTAGACCTCTTCCTGCTGCGCGTGGCGGTGCCCGAAGGGGACGCGGAAGTTCGGCGCCAGCGTCATGTGGCTGACGCCGAGCTTCTCGCCGCCGAGCTCCCGGCGGGCGAAGCGCGCCTCGATCTCCGCCGGCATCCCGAACTTTGGCGCCACGTTCTCGACGTCGTCCTTGAGGTTCTTCTTCGTGTAATCGCTCATGCGCCCGATTCTAGAAGCGACTCGACGGTGGGATCGTCGGCGCGCCGGGGCGGCCTCACCTCGCGCCAGGTGCACTGCGCCGGATCCTTGTCGTCGCGGAAGCGGATCAGCTTCGTCCCGTGGCGGAAGCGGTTGCCCTGCACCTTGTCGTAGCGCACCTCCGCAACGAGCTGATGGCGAAGCGGCGTCTCCTCGAGCCCCTCGGTGCCCCAGCGGTTCGGCTCCGAGAAGCGCCGGTCGGAGCTTTCGTCGAGGAGCGGGAGGACGCGGGCGGCGATCTCGTCGTGATTGCGGGCGCCGATCGCGGCCGAGCCGACGTAGTCGAACTCGCCGTCCTCGCGGTAGAGCCCGAGCAGGAGCGTGGCGAGCTTCTCCGGCCGTTTCTTCCAGCGGACGCCGATCACGACGCAGTCGGCCGACTTGTGCTCCTTCACCTTGACGACGGCCTCGCGCGAGCCGGGCATATAGGGCAGCCCGAGGCGCTTCGCGATCACGCCGTCGAGCCCGGCGGCCTCGAAGCGGTCGAGCCACGCCTTGGCGGCGTCGAGCGAGGTCGTCGCGGGGGAGATCCAGAAGCCGTCGCCGCGGCGCAGCAGCTCGGCGCGCCGCTCCTCGAGCGGGCGCTCGTGGACGGGCTCGCCGTCCCAGAGCAGTAGGTCGAAGGCGATGAAGATCGCGGGGATCTCGGCGGCGAGCTTCTTGACGCGGCTCTCGGCCGGGTGCAGCCGCATCTGCATCGAGTCGAACTCGAGCACGCCGTCGCGCGCGATCACGATCTCGCCGTCGAGTGCGGAGTGGGGCGGGAGCAGCTCCCCGAGTGCGGACAGCTCGGGGAAGTAGCGCAGGAGCGGACGCTCGTTGCGGGACCAGAGAGCGAGCTCGCCGCCGTCGTTTTCGAGCACGCCGCGGAAGCCGTCCCACTTCGGCTCGTACTGCCAGCCCTCGCCGGCGGGCAGCTCGCGGACGAGCTCGGCCTCCATCGGCGGGAAGGGAACGTTCGGGCCGGGCACGTCTGCAAGGCTACTGCGATGGGCGAGCTCGACGGCGAGTGGGAGGTGCGGCGGGTCAGCGGCGTGCTGCCGCCCCTTTACGGCGTCCGCAAGCGGATCGAGGCCGGGAGCGGCGAGACGATGCTCGGGCCGCTGCACTCGCCGTTCGACGTCGTCGGCCGGGAGCTCCGCTACCGGGGGCTGCTCACGCGTGGTCTCGTCGACGCGGTCGAGCCGGGTGACGGCGGCTGGTGGAACGGCGTCGCGCGCTACCGGGGCCGCGCTGTCGGCAGGTTCGCGATGCGCCGTACGATGACGCGATGAGGCGCGTCGCGGTCACCGGCCTGGGCGCGATCACGCCGATCGGGCTCGATGCGCCCTCGACCTGGAAGGCGGCCGTCGCCGGCGAGAGTGGTATCGGCTTCATCGAGGCCTTCGACGCGAGCGAGTTCCCCGTCCGGATCGCGGGTGAGGTGAAGGGATTCGACACCGCGTCGGTCGCGCCGGCGAAAGAGGCGCGCCGGATGGAACGCAATGTCCTGCTCGCGGTCGGAGCGGCGCAGGAGGCCTGGCGCGAGGGGGCCTTGAACGGGATCGACCCGGAGCGCGTCGGCATCGTCGTCGGCTCGGCGATCGGCGGCTTGCCCGGGATCGTGGAGCAGCAGAACATCCTTCGCGACCGCGGCCCGGATCGAGTGTCCCCGTTCTTCCTCCCGAGTGTGCTGGTGGATTCGGCGAGCGGCCAGATCGCGATCTCGCTCGGGCTCCGGGGCCCCAACTACGCCCCCGTCTCGGCCTGTGCGACCGGCTCGCACGCCGTCGGCGAGGGCGCGGAGCTGATCCGCCGGGGCGACGCCGACGCAGTGCTCGCGGGCGGCACCGAGTCGTGCATCCACCCGCTGATCCTCGCCGGCTTCTGCGCGATGCGCGGCCTGGTCGCCGAGGACGAGGATCCGACGAGGGCCTCGCGGCCGTTCGACGCCACGCGGGCCGGTTTCGTGATGTCCGAAGCCGCCTGCATCCTCCTGCTCGAGGAACTCGACTCGGCGCAGGCGCGCGGTGCGACGATCTACGCGGAAGTGCTCGGCTACGGCGCCTCGAACGATGCGCACCACATGGCCCAGCCCGAGCCCGGGGCGGCGGGCGTTGCGGGGATGATGCGGGCTGCGTTGGAGCGCTCCGGGGTCGAGCCGGAACGGGTCGGCTACATCAATGCGCACGGCACCTCGACGCCGCTCGGCGACGCGGCCGAGACCCGCGCGATCAAGCAGGTCTTCGGCGACCACGCCCATACGCTCGCCGTCTCCTCGACGAAGTCCGTCACCGGGCACTGCTTCGGGGCCGCCGGCGCGATCGAGTCGATGATGTGCGCGCTCGCGCTCCACCACCAGCTGCTGCCGCCGACGATCAACTACCGCACCCCCGATCCGGAGTGCGATCTCGACTACGTGCCGAACGAGGCCCGGGAGGTCGCGCTCGACGTGGCACTCTCGAACGCGATGGGCCTCGGCGGCCACAACGGCTGCGTCCTGCTGGGCCGGGTCTAGGCCGGAAGCGCCGACTTGGCGTCGATTGCCGTGCGCAACGCCTCGAGCAGCTGTCGTGCCGTGAACGGCTTCCGGACCAGGTCGGCCCCGCCGAGCGACCCCTCCGATTCGGGCGCATAACCCGACATGAAGACGGCGGCCAGCTCGGGCCGGCGCGCCCGCAGGCGGCCGACGACCTCGGGCCCGGAGAGCCCGGGCATGACGACGTCGCTGAGGACGGCGCCGATCGAAGGATCCTCCTCGGCCAGCTCCAGCGCTTCGGAGCCGTAGCGCGCCACGACGACCGTGTAGCCGGCGCCTTCGAGGACTCTGCGCGCGACTTCGCGGACGGCGTCGTCGTCCTCGATCAGGAGGATCGTCTCGGTCCCCACGCTCGGCTCCGAGTCCCGCCGCCCCACCGGGGCGGCGGCCACCGACTCGACTCGTGGCAGCAGGAGGGTGACGGAGGTTCCCGAGCCGGGGCTCGTGGAGAGATCCACGATCCCGTCGCAGCCACGCGACGAACTCATTCACCATCGCGAGGCCGAGTCCCGTGCCGCGGCCGGTCTCCTTCGTGGTGAAGAAGGGCTCGAACACGTGCGGAACCAAGTCGGGATCGATGCCCGCGCCCGTGTCGGCGACGCGCAGGAACGCATACACCGAGGATCCACGCCGCTCGATCCCGGTCGAGATCGACAGGCGACCGCCCTGCGGCATCGCGTCGCGGGCGTTCACGCAGAGGTTGAGCAGCGACTGGTTGAGCTCGGTCGGGTCGGCCGAGACGGGGCACGGCTCCTCGGCCAGGACGGTGACGAGCTCGAGGTTCGAGCCGAGCACGCGCCGGAGCATCCGATGCGTCGACGAGACGACGTCGTTCAGGTCGACGGTCTCACGCGTGCGCGCCTCTTTGCGGCTGAACGAGAGCAGGCGCTGGGTCAGGTCGCGGGCGCGGTCGGCGGCCACCCCGATCTGAGCGAGGTCGTGGCGCAGGTCCTCATCGTCGCCGGCCCGCAGGAGCGCCAGCTCGCCGTAGCCGCTGATCGCGACGAGGAGGTTGTTGAAGTCGTGTGCGATCCCGCCGGCGAGTTGCCCCACCGCCTCGAGCTTCTGCGATTGCCGCAGCCGGTTCTCCAGCGTCCGCTGCTCGGTGACATCGGTGAGGATCCCGTGCCATTGCGGCTCGCCGGCCTCCTCGAGCAGTGTCGCCTCGTCGCGGATCCAGACGATCCCCCCGTCCTTGCGCCGCAGGCGGTACTCGGAGCGCAGGAACCCGGTCTCGAGTGCCAGCTCCTCCTGCCTCAGGGCGGTCTCGAGGTCGTCCTCATGGACGCTCGTACCCCAGGGCGCGTCGTGCGTTCGCCACTCCTCGGGCGTCCAGCCGAGGACGCGTTCGATCGCGGGGCTGACGTAGTGCCAGTCGCCGGAGCGGATCGAGGCGCGGTAGACGATCCCGGGCAGGCGCTCGACGAGTTGGCGGTAGCGGTGTGCGTACAGGCGCTCGTCCACCTGACAGTGATCGTTCGCCAGGGCCCTCAACTTGAGGGCGGACGATCGCGTTCGGCCGGCCTACCCTCGGACGAGCTCCGGGGTCAGCTCCACCGGCGACGCGATCACGACGTCGGCGAGCGTCAGTGCAGCCCCGGCCGGCGGGTAGTGGGCATTTGGGAGCGCGATTACGCGCATCCCGGCGGCGTGGGCGGCGCGGATCCCGTTCGACGAGTCCTCGATCGCGGCGGCGCGGGCGGGCTCGACGGCGAGGCGACGCAGCGCTTCGAGATAGACGTCCGGGGCCGGCTTGCCGCCCGCGACCTCCTCCGACGAGACGACGGCATCGAAGAGCCCCGCGATCCCTGCGTGCTCGAGCACCGCGGCGATCAGCGGCCGGTTCGAGGACGAGGCGACACCGAGCCGGAACTCCGGCGCCAGCCGGCGCACCGCGTCGACGGCGCCGTCGATCAGCGGCAGCCGATGGCGATAGCGCTCGAGCATCCGGCGGACGACCTCGGCGTTGATCTCCTCGGGCGACTCCTCGAGCCCGATCTCGTCGTGCATGTAGGCCGACCATTCGGGCGAGCTCATGCCCATCATCGCCGCCTGCGCACCGTCGTGCCAGCGGCCGCCGCGCTCCGTGGCGAGCTGCTCGCGGACGTCGTCCCAGACCTGCTCGGAGTCGACGATGACGCCGTCCAGGTCGAAGACGACGGCGTCGATCATGCCGGCCGGTAGTCGCCGCCGAGTCGCAGCAAAGGCGGCTTCTCGGGCCCGGGCTCGGCGCGCTCGACGCGGCCGAGGAAGAACGTGTGGTCGCCGGCCTCGAGCTCCCCGCCGAGCTCGCACTCCAGCCAACCGACCGAGCCGTGGAGGAGCGGGCCGCGGCTGCTCTCGCGGACGTCGAGCCCGTGCCACATCGCGATCGGCGGCACGCCACGGGCGAAGTGCTGTGCCAGCTCGAGCTGGTCGCCTGCAAGCATGGAGACGGCGAACCCGCCGGCTTCGCGGAGGAGCTCGTGGAAGGCGGCCTGGCGGGCGATCGAGATCCCGACGAGCGGCGGCTCGAGCGCGAGCGGGACGAGCGACGACAGGGTGAGGCCGAGACGCGTCCCGTCGACCTCGACCGTGGCGACGGCGACGCCGGCGGGGTATCGCCGCATCGCCGCTCTCAGCTGCTCGCCGCTCGACACGGCGCCGATGGTACGCGCGCTAGCGGCTCAGACGGCCTTGCAGAGCGGGTCGCCGGCGAGGAACTGCTTCTGCGTCTCGTGCATCTGCAGGTCGAAGGCCTTGTCGTACGCGCCGAGCGCGTCGGCCTCCCAGTAGATGTCCGGGAGGACGCCCGGGCCGATGATCGTGGCGCGGTACCGGGTCCCGTGGCCCTCCGGCCTGCTCCCGTGGCGGTAGAAGCCGTAACAGAACTTCCCGGTTCCCTTGTGCATCAGGAAGCTGTTCTCGCGCAGCCAGCCCTTGCCGTAGGCCGAGTCGAACGTGTCGAGGTAGAGGTTGCGGCCGAACGTGTCGAGCGGGACGCCGGAGGGGGTCGACTTGAAGCCGTGGACGGGCCGGCCGAGGTAGGTGAACGAGCCGAAGATGTGGTGGAACTTGCGGTAGGCCCAGTTCAGCTGGACGTCGAGCACGGGCAGGGCGCCCCGGAAGTGCGAGAGCCGCAGCTCCCAGACCGACTGCTTGGCTGTCGCCTTGAGGCCGTAGTTCGGGAGCGCCCGCTGCCACGACTGGAGGGCCCAGTAGGAGCCGTCGGCCGCCTTGCAGCCGGCGACGAACCACTTCAGGTTCGGCCCGTCGTAGGGGCGGCAGGCGTCGTTGAAGGTCTTCCAGACGTCGCGCTTGTAGGTGCCGTAGCCACCGGAGTAGTCGAGCTTGAACTCGAGCTGCTTGCCGCCCGCGCTCGGATGGACGGCGTTGATCGCGCCCCAGGCGAGCACGTTCCAGCGCTTCCCGCGAGCGTTGTAGCTGACGAGCGCCTGGCCGTTCTGCGCCACCTTCAAGGAGACATCGTTGGCGTTGCGGTCGATGATCTCCGACGCCGACGCGGTAGCCGGTACGGCGACGACGGTGAGGACAGCGATGAGTACGGCAAGGCGAAAGCGCATGGAGGCAACTCCCTGTTCGGGTGACGTCTTCGACTTACGTCGGCAGTCGGCACCTGGGGGTCACCACCCACCTGAGTGATTCAGTATCGATTTCGAGTAAGAAAAATGTGAAGGGCGGCTGTGAAAGCGCCGCCCTTCCCTGCGAAGCCGATCGACGTTCGAGCTAACGCGTCAGATCGCCGCTGCTCGCCCCGCTCTGGCGTGTCGTCGCGACGCCGAGACCGATCAGCGCCACGCCGAGCACGAGGTGCAGCCACAGGTCGGCTCCGACGAGCGGCACCCAGTCGCCGGCGCCGACCGCCTGGATCACGACCAGCAGGAGATAGATCGCGCCGCCCCCGATGAGGAAGTTCCGCGCCCCGGCTGCTGTGGCCGCGAGCGCGAGCCCGGCGATACCGAAGAGCCCGTGCACGATGTTGTGGAGGACGCTGACCTCGAACAGGCCGAGGAGCTCCGCGGTGCCGTCGTCGCCCGCGAACTCGAGTCCGTCGTAGAGATCGGTCGTGACGCCGGGGATGAAGCCGGCGACGCCGACGAGCAGGAAGACGACTCCCAGCAGTCGCGCGACGTTCTGGACGGGTGTTCGATCCATGGCCTACCTCCCTTTCTGCCGCTCGGGCGGCTACTGATTGGGATTCTCGTGCGGCAGCTCGGCCCGCACCGACGTGCCCGCGCCCGGCTCGCTCGCGACGGTGAGGACGCCGCCGAGAGCGGCGACGCGATCGGCAAGGCCGCGCAGCCCGGAACCGCTCTCGGGGTCGGCGCCGCCGACGCCGTCATCGACGATCTCGACCGTCGTGCACGCCTCGTCGACGCGCACCCGCACGCTCACCTGCGAGGCCTCGCTGTGCTTTCCGGCGTTTGCGAGCGCCTCCGCGACGAGGTAGTAGGCGGCGGCCTCGACGGGCGGTGGCAGGCGCTCCGACGGCGTCTCGACGATCTCGACCGGAAGCACCGCGCGCTCCGCGAGCCCCGCGAGGGCGGGCTCGAGTCCGCGGTCGCTGAGCAGGCGCGGATGCAGCCCGCGGACGAGCTCGCGGATCTCGTCGAGTGCGAGCGCGAGCTCGGTCTGCGCCGAATCGACCAGCTGCGACACCTCGGCCGGATCGGTCTCGAGCCGCCGCTTGATCAGATGAAGATGAAGCGCGACCGTCACGAGCCGCTGCTGGGCGCCGTCGTGCAGGTTCCGCTCGATCCGGCGCCTCTCGGCGTCGCCGGCGACGACGATCCGGGCGCGGGAGTCCGTCAGGTCGCGCATCGCCCGGCGGAGATCCGTCACGTCCCGGACGACCGCGACGACCTCGTCCGCCCCCGCCGGCGCCACCCTCACCTCGAACTCGCGCTCCTCGCCGAGGTGGGTGCGGAGGCTGTACTCGACCGTCGCGAGCGTGCCCTGCTGGAGCGAGGCCCGGACGCAGTGCATCAGGCGATCGGCGATCTCCGCGGGCAGGAGCTCGTGCGCTGTCGAGCCGACGACGTGCTCCGGCGGGTTTGCCAGCCTGGACGTGTCGCCGCCGATCTCGAGGTACGTGCCGTCCGCCCGCAGCCGCAGGAGCAGGTCGGGCAAGGCGTCGAGCAGCGCCTTATGGCGTGCGTCGACCGGTGCGGAGACCCCATCCATGCAGCCATCGTAGAGCCGGCGATCCCGTGCTTCCAGCCCGCTCGAGCCGGAACGCCGTGCGCACGCGGGGCGCCCAGGGGCAGCCCCGCGTGCGTCCTAGTTCGTCAGCGCCCGAAACCACCAGTTGAACTCGTTGTTGTCGGTCGGGCTCGAGCAGCCCGGGTCTGCGGGGTAGTCGGTCCTGCGGTCGCCGTCGTCGTCCTTGCCGTTCGAGCAGGCGTAGGTGGTCGGCGCCGGCGGGGGTGCAGGTGCGTTGTACTCGTTGTTGTCGGTGGTGCCGGTGCAGCCGGGGTCGGCGGGGTAGTCGACCTTGCCGTCGCCGTCGTCGTCGCTGCCGTTCGAGCAGGCGTAGCTCGGGGGCGGCGGAGGCGCGGGTGCGTTGTATTCGTCGTTGTCGGTGGTGCCGGTGCAGCCGGGGTCGGCGGGGTAGTCGAGCTTGCCGTCGCCGTCGTCGTCGCTGCCGTTCGAGCAGGCGTAGCTCGGAGGCGGTGGCGGGGGAGGCGGCGGGGCCGTTCCCCCCGTGGTCGAGGTCCCGAACTCCTGCGTCCAGTACAGCGTTCCCGTGCTCGTCGCGGCGGCGGCGACGCCGATCGCGCGGAACGTTGCCCGCTCGATGTTCGCGCGGTGGCCGGCCGAGTTGAGCCAGCCCTGCATGACCGCGCTTGCGCTTGCGTAGCCGTAGGCGATGTTCTCGCCCCAGCCGGCTGTCGTGGTCGGGTAGCCGCACGCCAGCAGCCTCTCGCCGGTGCTGCGGGCGACCGGGGGCGCGGGATCGTTGTGCTGCATGTACTGGTAGCGCGCCATGTGCCGGGACTTCCAGACCGCGGCGTTCGTGAGCGGCGTCGTCACCGTCAACGGCGTCAGGCCGAGCGCGGCGCGGTGCTGATTCACGAGCTGAGCGACCTGGGTCGCGAGGTCCGTGCGGAGCGTGCCCCAGTCGGCGCCCGGCGTGCAGTCGCCTGCGGCGGCGGCGGTCGCCGGGGATCCCGGCCCGCTTCCAGGTAGGGCCACGACGATCGCGGCGATCACGACGGCGAGAGCGAGTGAACGTCTGAAGAGCTCGTTCATGTTCAGATTCCCCCTTTTCCCTGCGTCACGCCGAGTGCTCGATCCGGCCGAGCGCTGCACGTGACACACCTCCGTCCGGCGGCGGACGGAAGCTCAAAGATCGGGCAAGGTAGCCGACACCGAGCGGCTCCGCAATGGCCCGAAAGGGGGTGGCCGGCAGCCAGGACTTCAGGCGGGTGCGGCGCAGAGCGCGAGGAGCGCGGGTACGAGGTCGGCGGGCGCGTTGAGCTTGTTGATGTACCCGACGGCGCCGGCTGCGCGCGCGTCCTGGATCCGCTCCGGGTCGGCCCCGGTCAGCATCATCACGCACATCCGCGGGCGTGCCTCACGCACGAGCCGGGTCGCCACGATTCCGTCGATGCGCGGCATGTCGATGTCCATCAAGACGACGTCCGCGTCCTGCCAGCAGGCGAGCTGCACGGCCTCCTCACCGTCCTTCGCGATTCCGATCACCTCGAGCTCGCGCCGGTCGTGGAGCAGCGCCGCGATCAGCTCGGCGTAGTGTTCGTCGTCATCGGCGATGACGACTCGCAGAGGAGCGGATTCCGGCCACATCGGACCTCTCAACGGTAGATCAGTTCGGGTCGTCGCAACAGTTGGTCGAAAGGCCAGGTTTGCAGCGAGAAAGAGGTCGCGCGAACGAGCCTCGGGCGTCCTCGGCATAGGTATGGACGCGCGCGAAGACAGGTAGTCGGCACCGATGACGCCGAGCCGGGGCGGTCATAGCGTCCTCGCAGCCCGCACGAATGGTCGTGTGGCCGACAGAGGAGACGAGAATGAGTACGAGATCACGGCTGACCCGCCTCAGGTCCGCCTGTGTGGCCGTCCTGGCCGTGTGTGGCGTCGTCGCGACCGCGGCGGCAGCGCGCCCGGCCCCGGAGACCGCGCCGGGCGACCCGCTCGACCCGCGGACGTACGCTCCCAACAGCAAGCTCTTCCTCTCCGTGCACGCGATCGGCGTTCAGAAGTACGCGTGCCAGGCGAACGGCACCTGGCTGTTCACCGATCCGGAGGCTGCTCTCTACAAGGAACGTCGCGCCCGCAAGCCGAACGGCAGCCACTACCTGAACTTCGCGACCGGTCGTCCGGTCTGGGAGCATAAGGACGGCAGCTCCGTCGAAGCCGCACGGAGGGTGTCCGTGCCGGCGGGGACGGGGAACATCCCCGAGCTCCTGCTCGAGGCCGTCGCGACCACTGCCGGCGCTGACGGTGACCGCCTCGCTCGGACGTCGTGGGTGCAGCGGCTGAACACGGCCGGCGGCGTCGCTCCGGCCGGAGCGTGCACACCCGGCACCACCGTCGCCGTCCCCTACACCACCGACTACACCTTCTGGAAGGCGGGAGGTGGGGACGGCTCCGACGACTGACGGGCTCGGGGCGAGCTCGGATACTGGTCGCAGCGTCGCCTGACGCTGCGACCGTTCCGATCGGAGCACGAACGTGTCGTCTTGGCGTCTACTCTGGCTGCGTGGACGAACGCGAACGACGGATGGCACAGAACGAAGCGCTCTTCCGAGAGGTGAACGAGCGGGTCGAGGCGGTGGCCCACCAGCTCGGCCCCGAGGTCCCGTACGAATTCGTCTGCGAGTGCGCCAACGCCGACTGCACGTTCCGAGTGGTTCTCCCCCTGCAGGTGTACGAGAGCATCCGCTCGGATCCGGCCCAGTTCGTCGTGCTCCCGCTCCACTACACGCCGGAGATCGAGGATCTGGTCGCCGAGGAGAATTCGTACTGGATCGTTCGCAAGACGGGTGAGGCCGCGGCCTACGTCGAACGGCTCGACCCCCGTAGCCGGTAGGCACTGGTCGCGCCGCGAGTCTTCGAGCCCTGAGCCGGCGCAGGAAGGGAAGCCTCTCGACCTGGCTCCCCTTCCTCACGGCCCCGGCTACTGCGCGTTCTGATCCTGTCCCCGGCCCCAGTTGAGGTCGACGTTCTCGCGCGGGTCGTCAGCGTGCGAACGCGTGCCTGACTTCGCGATCCCACGGCTGACCAGGTAGCCGACCGTGATCGCCGTGATCAGGATCCAGGCCCGCCAGGCCCCGAAGGCGTCGGAGGACGCGGCGGTGATCGCGATGCCGGCGATCGCCAGGACGGCCCCGACGAACTCGCTGGTCAGGAAGAACGGCTTGGTTTCGATCGGGTACTGCCGGCGGAGCCGCATCGCCCATGGTGGCGGACCGTAGCCGTAGCCCTGCGGCCCATACTGGTACTGCGCGGCTGACTGGTGGAACGGAGGCTGCTGAGGCACGGGTGGCCGCACAGCCGTCTCATCGTCATAGCTACTCACGACGAACCTCCCTCGTAGACGACGAAATCGCCCCAATAACGACGGCGCGGGCTTTGTGGTTACGGCGTCCACCGGTGCTGATCAAGACTGGTTCGAGTCCGATTCAGCAACAGCACTTCGAGACGGTGCGCTCGACCTCGCTCACGCTCGCGGCCGAGGAGAATCCGAACGAGGCTGCCGGGTAGGCCGGTCCGGCCCGGCTGCCGGACGTCACAGGGCGTACTGCGCTCGCACAGATGGGTTTCCCCAGGCGCCGACGTGGACAGATAACGGTTCCGATCATGCTCTCGCTTCTGCTCCTCTTGCTCTTTCTGGTGCTCGTCATGAGCCTCGTCGGCCGCATGGCGCGGGCTAGCCGGCAGCGCGCCTACGAGGAGGAGCAGCGACGCCTCGAGGAATCGTCTTCGAACGGTGGCGGCGACGCGGTCTCGCCCCTGTCCGGACTGCCGTTCGGTGGGATCCTCGAGGAGTTGATGCGCGGGATGGAGACACGCTCCTACCGGATCGACCCCGAGACAGGGGAGTGGATCGACATGACGGGCGAGCAGCCTGCCGCGCCCGAAGCCGAGCCCCCACCGAACGAGGGTGAGCCCCGGCGCAAAGCGCGGAAGTCGAGAACGCGTCCGAGGAGCACCGTCGAAGCAGAGCCCGTTCGGGATGCTCGGCGGGATGGGGATGCCGAGCGACGGCAGCGGCGAGTTCGAGGTCGAGCCGCCGGAGGAGCTGTCGACGTTCGAGGACGTCGGCGGGATGGAGCAGCTGAAGCAGGAGGTGCGCGACACGGTCGGCCTGATGCTCGAGCACCCGGACGACGCCGAGCGCTACGGGATCGACTGGAACGGGATCCTCCTGCACGGACCGCCGGGTGTCGGCAAGACGTTCTTCGCGCGCGCGATCGCGGGCGAGTACGAGCTGAGCCTGATGCACGTCTCGACCGGCGACCTCGTCGCGTCGCTCGTCGGAGGGTCGGCCCGGAACATCGAGAAGGCGTTCGAGACGGCGCTCCAGCACCTGCCCTGCCTGCTCTTCTTCGACGAGTTCGACTCGGTCGCGCAGCGGCGCGACAACACGCCCGACCAGGAGTCGCGGCGCACCGTCAACCAGCTGCTCACCTCGCTCGAGGCGTACCGCGACGAGCGCGAGCTGCTGGTCATGGCCGCGACCAACTCGATCGAGCACCTCGACCCGGCCGTGATCCGTCCGGGCCGCTTCGACCGGCACATCCGGATCGACCTCCCCGACGCGGAGGCGCGTCGCGCGATCTTCGCAGGCCGAGCTCGACGACCGTCCGGCCGCCGACACGATCGACCTCGACGAGCTCGTGCCTCGCACCGAGGGGATGACGCCGGCCGCGATCGCGAAGATCGTCGACACCGCCGCGCTCGAGGTCTTCCGGGAGGCGACGCAGACCGGCGAGCAGCTCGAGCTCGACACCGAGCACCTGCTGGCCGCGATCGAGCGCTACGGCGGTCAGGACCGGCCGACCGTCGAGCACTGGACCTGGGACTCGCTGATCCTGGCCGACGAGATCAAGGCCCAGCTCCAGCAGCTGCAGGCGGTGATCGAGGATCCGGAGTCGGCGAAGCGCTTCGGCGTCGACCCGCCGACCGGGCTCCTCCTCGCCGGGCCGCCCGGCACCGGGCAAGACGACGGTCGCGAAGGTGCTCGCGGCCCAGGCGCGCGCGTCCTTCTATCCGATCTCCGGCGCCGACGTGATCAGCAAGTGGGTCGGCGAGTCCGAGCGGAACATCCGCCAGCTCTTCGAGCGCGCGCGCGAGAACCGGCCGTCGATCGTCTTCATCGACGAGATCGACGCGATCGCCGGCCGCCGCGGCGAGTCGCTCGGCGTCCACGACAGCCACGTCAACCAGCTGCTCGCCGAGATCGACGGCGTCGCCGGCCAGCGCGGCGTCTTCGTCGTCGGTGCGACGAACCGGCCCGACCAGCTCGACCCGGCGCTGCTGCGCGGTGGCCGGCTCTCGCGGACGATCGTTCTCGGCCTCCCGGACGAGGCGGGACGGCTCGCGATGCTGCGGCTGCACACGGCGCGGATGCCGACGGTCGGCGTCCGCTTCGAGGAGCTCGCGGCGTCGACCGAGGGATTCTCGCCGGCCGATCTGAAGTCGCTCGCGCAGGAGGCCGCGCTGGCGGCGATGGCGAGGAAGGGCGACGACAGCGAGACACCCTCCGTCACGCACGACGACTTCGTCGAGGCGGTCGAGCGCCTTCAGGCCGGCCGCAGGCCCGACGGCGCGGCACTCCCCGTCTGACTCAGCGGATCAGCTGCACTGCGATCGCGAGCGCGACGCCTGCCGCGACGAGCCAGAGCAGCCGCGCGGCAGAAAGCCGAGGTCGGCCGCGCTTTCGTCCCGGCTCCAAGTACGGCACCTAGGCGTTGGGGTCGGTTGCGCGGGCGATGGCAGCCGGAAGGCCGGGGTCCTTGCGCACAGTCCAGAAGATCTCGTTCTTCGCCACGACGGTTTCCGACTCGGGAAGATCGTGGCCCGGCTTGACGACGAACAGCGTCGAGTCCGCCCGAACGTCGGCGTAGGCGGCGGCCTCGATCTCGAACTGCTCCGTGCAGCTGCGGGCGCCGCACTCACAGACGACCTTCAGCGCCCCGGCGGAGGACGTAAGCGTCGCCGTGAGCGTGCGCACCTGCTCGTTCACGCTGCGGAAGATCGCCTCGTTCTCACCGATCCGACGCTTACGCTCGTTCATCGGGCTCCGCGCGGGGATCGAGGTCGATTGCGATTTCGGCGGCGACCCCGAGCTTCTCGACGATCGCGTAGCGCTCGTTTTCCGAGACCAGTCTTGCCCAGTCCTCGTCGCTCTCGTGGCCAGGCACGGTGGCGAACCCGACCGGGTTCCGGCGCAGCGCTTCGTACTCCGCGCCCGTGATCCTGACGATTGCGGTACACCCGACGTCCGCGCACTCGCACAGGAACGGCAGCGGTTCGTCCCCGATGCCCTCGACCGACTGGACGAATTCGTCGATTCGTTCATTCGCGTCGCGGAAGTACGCGTCGTTCCGCGCCGACACTTCCGCCGTTCTGTCCGCCCGATCGAGGTCTGCCATCGTCAGCGCCAGATCACCGGCTGCGGCGGATCCCAAACCCCCGGGACCGACGTCCGCCGTCTTGGACACTGTTTGGCCAAGGCGACGAGCGGGCACACAGAATGAGCGATGGGAAAGCCCAAGAAACGCTGGCCTTCCGGATTCGCCCGTCCGAAGAAGAACTCGGCCGGTAGATAGGAGCAGCCGCGACCAAGCGCGGTGTGCAACCGAGTTTCTGGCGCGCGACGCAGAGACCCCTCCGTCCCTCAGGGAGTTTTTCCGAGTGACGCCTGGTGAGTCTGAGCCGCGCCCAGAAGTTCACGAGTAAGGGGGTCTAGATCCATGTCGAATTTCGACGATGAGCGGGGCGGCCACCAGGCCACGTCGACTCGAGAGCACGACGGAGCCGGGATGGCGTCGCAGTACGCCCAGGGTCATCCGCAGCAGGTGCCGTACTACGGCCATCAGCAGCAGCAGTGGCAGCGGCCGCGCCGTTCCTACCCGATCGAGACGAAGCCGTTCTTCCTGACGAGCGAGTTCGTGGGAGCGGTGCTGGCGATTGCCGGGATCGCGATCACCGCCGCCTCGTCGGATGCTTTCGGGGCCTGGCGTGCCTGGATTCTGATCTCGGCGATCACCGGCGCATACATGATCAGCCGCGGGATCGCGAAGTCGGGCACTCGCTCGCACGCGGACGATCCGCGTGAGCATCTCGACCTCAGCTGGGGTCAGGGCAAGTAGCACGGAGACCCCGCTGAGTCAAGTCGAACTGCTGGCGGTGGCCGGATTGCGGCCACAGCCATCACCGGAACTACACATCCGCAGCAGGGCCTGGAGCCCTCTGCCCACGAAAGGACGCACATGAGCAGCACGATGACCGAGTCGAAGAACGGAACGGCCGAGATGGACGTCGAGCAGGAGATCCAGGAGTTGAAGAAGGCGATGGAGGTTCAGGCCGCCACGGAAGCCGGCGCACACGCCACCCAGGCGGCGACGCACGCCGGCACCTGGTCGACGATGCTCGCGGGCGCCGGCGGTCTCGTCGTCGGCATGTTCCTCGCTCTCGCACTGACGGCAACGCGCTCGTAGTCACACAGGCAAGTCGAGGGTCGGGCTCTCGGCCAGCCCGGCCCTCGCTCACCGATCGAAAAACGCTCGAGAACCTAAGAAGAGGGGTCTTTTCATGATTCGCCGCATCGAACGAATTCAGACCGAGCTGCCGCCGCCGTCCGACCCGGATCCGGCCGGCGCTGCCGCTGTCCAGGAGCTGCTGGGCGGCAAGTTCGGCGAGATGTCCACGTTCCTGAACTACACGTTCCAGTCGTTCAACTTCCGCAACAAGCAGGGCGCACGGCCGTTCTACGACCTCGTCGCGAACATCGCGGCCGAGGAGTTCGGCCACGTCGAGCTGGTCGCGAAGACGATCAACACGATGCTCACCGGCGCGACACCGACGACGACGCCGAACGGCCGCGGACCGGGCAGCCCGCTGAAGGCGCTCAAGGACATCGGCAATCCGCACCACTTCCTGGTCGGCGGCCAGGGCGCGCTGCCGCAGAACTCGCAGGGACGCCCCTGGAACGGCGACTACGTCTTCTCGTCCGGCGACCTCGTCGAGGACCTGACGCACAACTTCTTCCTCGAGACCGGCGCCCGGAACGGGAAGCTGAAGGTCTACGAGATGGTCGAGCATCCCGCGGCGCGGGCGCTGACGGGCTTCCTGCTCGTCCGCGGCGGCGTCCACCAGGTGGCCTACGCGCGGGCGATCGAGAACCTGACCGGCGCCGAACCTGATGAAGATGTTCCCGGCGCCGCGGATCCCGACGGAGAAGATCCCGGAGTGCAAGCCGCACATCAAGCGTGGCGAGCACCTGAAGCTCTACCGCTTCTCGCCGAGCGACTACCTCGAGCTGGCGGCCGTGTTCAACGGCCCGCACCCGGAGACGGGAGAGGAGCTCGAGGTCGTCGACGAGGCTCCGGAAGGCGTGCCTGCGCACGACCTGCCCTCGCAGCCGGCCGTGTTCGCCCCCGACTACGCGCCCGAGGAGATCGCGGCGATAGCGGAGAAGCTCCGCAAGCAGGCCGGCCTGCCGAAGGAGCCGACCGGCGAGACCGCCAACGGCAACGGCTCACGTGCCAAGCCGAGCCGTTCGCCGCGCAAGAAGGCAACGGCTAAGAAGTAACGGACGGCGTGTCGGTCTAGCGCACGCGAACGTACCGGAGCAGCAGCGGGGCCCCGCTGCTGCTCCGCTCGGTCAGGTAGGGGTCGCATCCGGCAGCGCCAGCCGTAACTGCCCCCGCGAGCTGATTCCCAACTTCGGGAAGATCCGATACAGGTGCGACTCCACGGTGCGGTGGGAGAGGTAGAGCTTCTGGCCGATCTCCCGGTTGCTGAGGCCGTCCGCCGCCATCTCGGCGATCTGAAGTTCCTGCGGCGTGAGCTGATCGCGGACGTCTGGTGTTCGCCGCATGCTCGTCTCGCCGGACGCGCGTAGCTCCTGCCGCGCAGTCTCGGCCATGCTGTCGAACCCGAGCGCGTCGAAGCTCTGCCGCGCCGCACGGAGCGGCGCGCGCGATTCCGCTATTCGCCTGTTCCGTCGCAGCCAGCGGCCGTAGTTGAGCAACAGCCGTCCGTGGAAGCAGGGCCAGTTGCGAAGATCGCTGCTCAGGGCATCGTTGTAGGCCCCCTCGTCCCCCGACACGATCGCGTAGGCGTAGCGCTCGGTCGCACGGAGGAAGGACGCGTTGGTCGCTGCTGCAAGCGCTTCAAGCTCGCCGAAGTAGCGCTCCGCTTCGGCGCGCTCATCCGACTGAACGGCTGCTTCGATCAGATCCGGGAGCGCCCAGGCGCCGACGAACGGGTGGTACGCCACGTCGTGCCGGTCGAGCGTGCGGCGGAGGAGTGCCAGTCCCTCGTCATAGAGATGGTGCGCGACGGCCGCTCGGCCTCGGGCGAACTGTACGAGCGCGAGCATCGGCTGCGCTCCCATCGGCAAGAGCACCCCCTCGGCTCTGGCCGCGAGCGCCTCAGCGCGCTCGACATCGCCGCGCTCCCCGGCAATCGTGGCGACCGCAAGGTCCGCCGCAAGGCCCCACCGCTGCTGCCCCGTCTCGGGCGCGAGTCGCGCCGCCTCTTCCCCGGCGGAGACCGCGAGTGTCGGCATCGCGAGGTGCACGGCCGCCCACGACTGTGAGACGAGCGCCTGCGCGAGCAGCCCGAGCCGTCCCTGCCGCCGGAGCCCTTCGACGGCGGTGTCGAGGAAGACCGCGGACCTGTCGAAGGCGAACACTGCGGTGGCGGCGGTGCCGAGGAGATGCATCGCCTCGGGATCGGCGGTCGAATCCGGCGGGACGCGCTCGAGGCGCTCGATCACGACGGCGCCCCGGCGGACTGGATCCGCGAACGAAAGCACGGCGAGGAGAGCGGGATGAGCCTCGGGAACGGGGATTCGTTCGGCGGCAGCGACAACGAGGTCGCGCGTCTCCTGGTCCGGATTGCCCCACCAGCACCTCAGCCCGGCCGCCTGAAGCGCCCTCAGTGCCCGCTCGGGCTCGTTTGCCAGCGTCATCTCGTTCGCGATCTCGGCGAAGGAGGCGACGCGCGCAGCTCCGGACCAGCTGACCTCGTTGACGGACTCCAGCATGAACATGAGCCGAGCCCGGTCGTCGGGCTCGAGCTCGAGCGCGCGCGCCTCGTCGGTCACCCGCAGCGCTCGCTCGTAGCGCCCGAGCTCGAACGCCATCTCTGCCGCGCGCACGAGGAGGCGGCCCCGCCGCACCGACGACTCGCTGAGAAGCGCCGCACGTTCGAGCGCCGCCGCGGCAACGGCCGGTGCACCGCGCCCCAACGCTCTCTCGGCGGCCGCTTCCAGCCTTGCAGCCACGTCGTCGTCAGGGCCGCTCCTGGATGCAGCCAGGTGCCAGACGCTGCGATCGACGTCACCGGCGTGTGCGTCCGCGAGCGCCGCGTGCGCCGCTTGCCGGGTCGTGGTGAGAGCGGCACCGGCGACGGCAGCGCGAACGAGCGGATGGCGGAATCGAATTGCCGTGTCCTCGATCACGACGAGGCCGGCCGCCTCCGCCGGCCCCAGAGTCTGGGGAGTAACAGGAAGGTCGGTGAGCATCGCCGTGGCCTCGAGCTGGGCGTCGAGGCCGCCTCCCTCGTCGAGCGCGGCGACGAGGAGCAGGAGGCGGGTCGGCTCCGGCAGCGCGGGCAGCCGGTCCGAGAACGCGCGCTCGAGCCGCTCCGTCACCGGCAGTGGCGCGAGCCCGACCTGGAGATCGAGCTCGAGCGAGGCGCTCGCCTGCGAGAGCTCGATCAAGGCCAGCGGGTTGCCGGACGCCGTCTCCAGCACTTGTTGGCGCGTCTCGCGCGGCAGTTTCGGCGCTACGGCGTCGAGCAGCTGGGCGGACCGGCGCTCGTCCAAGCCGCCAACCCGTAGTTCCGCGAGGCCGGCTGCGTCGAATGGCGTTTCCTCGTCGTCTCGATGCGTGAAGAGGAGGGCAACGGGCTCCAGCTCGATCCGGCGGGCGACGAACGCGAGGACCTCGGCCGTTCCAGCGTCGAGCCAGTGAACGTCCTCGACCAGCAGCAGGAGAGGTGAGCCGGCGGCGGCGTCGGCCAGCAAATCGAGCGTCGCGAGCGCGATCAGGAAGATGTCGGGCGGCGCCGCCGGCTCGGCTTCGACCGAGAGGCCGAACGCAATCGACAACGCGTTGCGCTGCGGCGGGGGCAAGTCGTCTCGGCGTGCCAAGTGGGGACGCAGCAGCCGGTGCAGACCTGCGAACGCCATCTGTGCCTCGGAGGGAGCGCCTGCGGTCCGCAGCACGTTCACCTCGAGCTGCTCCGCGCGACGCGCAGCCCACTCGAGCAGCGATGTCTTGCCGATCCCAGGGTCACCGCGCAGCACGAGCGCGCCGCCGCCCGAACCGATGTCGCGAAGGATCGAATCGATCGTCTCGAGCTCGGCCTCGCGGCCGAGCAGGGTTGGGGTCGGCACGTCCGCCTCTCGTCGCGTCCTCTTCGTTCTACAGACCTGCTGCCTGCGGAGCAAGGCGCACGCCACTCAGTGAGACCACTGATGCGCTGCGGGCTTCCCCCCGCCTTCTCGGTCGAAACGAAGGGTGGTTCCACGGATGCGAGGCCCAGGGGCCGGGCCGTAGCGTCGGCGCGATCGTCAGCCGACCCTGCAGGAAGGAGATGCGATGAGCTTTGTCACCACAAGCGATGGCACCCAGATCTCCTACAAGGACTGGGGGAGGGGGCAGGCGGTCGTGCTCAGCCACGGCTGGCCGCTCAACGCCGACAGCTGGGAGGCACAGATGCTCTTCCTGGCGTCGAACGGATACCGCTGCATCGCGCACGACCGTCGCGGACACGGCCGCTCGAGCCAGACGTGGACAGGCAACGACATGGACACATATGCCGACGACCTGGCGACGTTGATCGAGACGCTCGACCTGCAGGATCTTGTCCTGGTCGGGTTCTCCACCGGCGGCGGCGAAGTCGCTCGCTACATCGGGCGCTACGGCACCGACCGGGTCGCGAAGGTCGCACTCATCTCGGCCGTGCCGCCGTTCATGCTCAAGACGGACGACAACCCTGGCGGCGTCCCGATCGAGGTGTTCGACGGGATCCGTGCGGCGTCGATTGCCGACCGCGCCCAGCTGTACCGCGAGCTCGCCGACGGTCCCTTCTTCGGTGCCAACCGCGACGGAGCGACCGTCTCGCAGGGGATCCGCGACGCATTCTGGAGCCAGGGCATGCAGTCTGGCCACCGGAATGCGCTCGAGTGCATCGCCGCCTTCTCGGCCACGGACTTCCGGGACGACCTCCGGAAGTTCGACGTCCCGACTCTGGTCATCCACGGCGACGACGACCAGGTGGTGCCGTTCACGGTCGGCGGACAGGCGTCGGCGGCGCTGATCGAAGGCGCTGTCCTGAAGGTCTATGCCGGCGCCCCGCACGGGATCACCGACACCCACAAGGAGCAGCTCGGACGCGACCTGCTCGCCTTCCTCGCCGACACGGCCGACCGGCCCGAGCTCGTCGGCACCTCCTCCCGAAAGGACACCGCATGAGCAGGTCGACCCCCGACACGATCGTCCTGATCCACGGCTTCTGGGTCACGCCACGCAGCTGGGAACAGTGGATCGAGCGCTACGAGAGCCGCGGCTATCGCGTGATCGCCCCGGCGTACCCCGGCTTCGAAGTCGAAGTCGAGGCCCTCAACGCCGATCCGACGCCGATCGAGAGCCTAACGGTCGAACAGGTTGTCGAGCGACTCGAGAGCGTCGTCGGCGAGATCGAGACGCCGCCGATCCTGATGGGCCACTCCGCCGGAGGCGTCTTCACGCAGCTCCTCCTCGACCGGGGCTACGGATCCGCCGGCGTCGCGATCAATTCCGCGCCGACGGAGGGCGTCAAGGTCGTGCCGCTGTCGCAGATCAAGTCGACGTTCCCGGTTCTCCGGAACCCGGCCAACCGGCACAAGGCCGTCGGCTTCACCTTCGAGCAGTGGCAGTACGCGTTTACGAACACGTTCACCGAGGAGGAGGCCCGCCGGCTCTACGAGCGATATCACATCCCGGCGTCCGGCAACGTCTTCTGGGGCAGCGTGCTCGCGAACATCCACCCCGGTAAGGACGCAACCTACGTCGACTACCGGAACGACGAGCGTGCGCCGCTCCTGTTCCTCTCGGGTAGCGAGGACCACCTGATGCCGCCGAGCGTCCAGCGCTCGAACGCGAGGCACTACAAGTCGAACACGACCACGGAGCTGAAGGAGTTCGAGGGCATGGCGCACCTCATGCCCGCCCAGGAAGGCTGGGAGGAGGTGGCCGACTACGCGCTCACGTGGGCGGTCGAGCAGTCCTCGGCCTGGCTCGCCGGCCGGGCGGTTCCGGCCAGAGGCTGACCGATGTCGATCAGGCTCACGCACATCGGAGGCCCGACCGTCCTGATCGAGATCGACGGCTGGCGCCTGCTCACCGACCCCACGTTCGACAGCCCCGGCCGAAGCTATGCCTTCGGCTGGGGCACGGGGTCGCGCAAGCTCGCGGGGCCGGCGATCCCGGCGGACGAAATCGGGCCGATTGACCTCGTCCTCCTCACGCACGACCACCACGACGACAACCTCGACGTGGCGGGTCGGGCACTGCTTCCCTCGGCGGGAGGCGTCGTCACGACCGTGGCCGGAGCGCGACGGCTCGGAGGTCGGGCGCGGGGGCTTGCTCCCTGGGGCTCGACGGTGTTCACCGCGGCGGGGCGTCCCGAGCTGGAAGTCACGGCGACGCCGTGCCGCCATGGCCCGCCCCTGAGCAAGCCTCTGGCCGGAGATGTCGTCGGGTTCGCGTTGCGCTGGGAGGGCCAGCGCGACGGCGTCCTCTGGATCTCGGGCGACACCGTCCTCTACGACGGCGTCCGTGAAGTGGCCGACCGCCTCGAGGTCGACGTCGCGCTGCTGCATCTCGGCGGAGTCCGCTTTCCGATCACCGGGCCCGTGCACTACACGATGACCGGCGGCGACGCAGTCGAGCTCTACGAGCTCCTGAAGCCGAGGGTCACGATCCCCGTCCATTACGAGGGCTGGGCGCACTTCCACGAAGGGCGGCGGCAGATCGAGGAAGCGTTCGCCCGAGCATCCGAGGAGTTTCGAGACTCACTCCAGTGGCTTCCTCTGGGCCGATCGGCAGAGGTCGGAGACGCGCGAGAGCCGGTCGGCACGTATCGGTGATGGACGGCGGCGGGTGGCGGTGCGCACGCGGCCGACGGCTCGGGTGCTCCTCGACCTAGACGCGACGAACCGAGCCGCGGCTCACGAGCTCAGCGCCGCCGGCTCGAGCGCCGTGGCGGCCTCGGCTGTTCGATTCTCGCCTAGCTCCAGCGCGGCGACGTCGCCGATGACGAGCAACGTCGGGCCGGCAAGCCCCGCGGTCGCGGACGCAAGCTGCCGGAGCGAGGCTCTTGCGACCACTTGATCCGCGAGCGTCCCGCGTGAGATCGCCGCCGCGGGCGTCTCCGGCGCAAGGCCGGCCGCAAGGAGGCCTTCGACGACGCGCTCGACGCGGCCCAGTCCCATGAAGAGAACGAGGGTGCCGCCGCTCGCCGCAAGTCGGGCGTACTCCGCGTCGCTGCCGTCGGCGCCGTGGCAGCTAGCGATCGTGACCCGGTCGGAGACTCCCCGGTGGGTGATGGGTATCCCCGCCGCAGCCGGTACGGCGGCGAGCGAGGAGACTCCGGGCACGATCTCGGTCCGAATCCCGGCGGCGCGCAGCGCCAGCGCCTCCTCGCCGCCGCGGCCGAAGACGAACGGGTCGCCGCCCTTCAGGCGGACGACGTCGAGACGGGTTCGTCCGTAGTCGACCAGCAGGTCGTTCAGGATCGTCTGGTCGAGCCCGTCGCGGGAGATCACGTGCGCGTGGGTGGGCGCCTCCGCGACGAGCTCGTCCGCGACGAGCCGGTCGTGGACGAGGACGTCGCACGACCGGACGAGCTCGAGCCCGCGAGCCGTGATCAGGCCGGGATCGCCCGGACCGGCGCCGACGAGGTAGACGGTCATCCGAGCTCGTCCCGGACGAGCCCGGCGAAGTAGTCGCGCCGCGCCTCGTAGGTCGGCAGGTGCTGCTTCGCCCACGGCCGCAACTCGCGCAGCCGTACGGCCAGAACCGCGTGCTCGGGCCGGACGACGCCGGCGACCTCGTCGCGGAGCCTCTGCGCCAGCGCCGGCGAGGCGCCGCCGGTCGAGATCGCGACCGTGATCGGGTCCTGACGGTGGAGCGCCGGGAGGATGAACGAGCAGAGCTCGGGGACGTCGACGACGTTGCAGAGGAGCGATCGCGTCTCGGCGTCGGCGAAGACGCGGCGGTTGACGCCCGTGTCCGCCGTGGCGGCGACCACCAGATAGCGGCCGGCGAGGTCGGAGCGCCGGTAGCGGCGGCGCCGCAGCTCGACGGGGAGCGCCGCGACCTCGGGGGCGACCTCCGGCGCGACGACGGTCACCGCCGCGCCGCAGTCGAGCAGGCCGAGGATCTTTTCGTGCGCCACCCGACCCGCTCCGACCACGAGCACGCTCCGGCCTTCGAGCTCGATGCAGGCGATGTAGTGACGCCTCTCGTCCATCAGATACCGATCGAGGCGAGTTGGACGCCGCTCCGGTCGAGCCGAACCGTGGCCTCGGCGCCGCCGGCGACCAGGGCGATCCGGTACATACCGGGGCCGATCACCTCGATCCGGAACGAGTCGAGCGGGCGGCCGTTCAGCGTCGCCAGAGCCGCGGAGACCGAGCGCGCCGTCTCGGCGAGTCCCGCGCCGGCGGGAAGTCTGCGGAAGAGCCGGAGCGCGGCCTGCTCGCCGCCGGGGCCGTAGAGCGCCCGGATCCGGCCGGCTTGGAGCCCGAGCTCGAGCACCCGTTCGAGCTCTGCGGCCTCGTCCCCGGCCAGCTCGCCTCGCTCGACGGAGGTCGCGAGCGAGACGAGCTTGGCGCGGTAGTCCTCGTCGCGGGCGGCCGCCAGCACGGCCTGCACCTCTCCGAGAGCGACGTCCCGCTCCTCCGGTTTCACCGCCACCTCAGGCATCCGCGTCCTTGCCGAGGATCGCGTGCAGCTCGTGCTCGAAGCCGCCCGTCTCGATCGCGCAGTGCATCCCGCACTCCTTGGGGGCGCCCGACTCCCACCACCAGCGGCCGGCGCGCTTGGGCTCGCCCTCCGCGACGGGACGGGTGCACGGCGCGCAGCCAATCGACGTGTAGCCCTGCGCATAGAGCGGATGGACGGGCACGTCGTTGGCGCGGACGTAGTCCCAGACCTCGTCCTCCGTCCACTCCGCGAGCGGGTTCAGCTTCACGATCGCGCCGTGGTCGTGGTCGATCTCGACCTTGCGGATGTCGGTCCGCCCCGCCCACTGATCACGGCGGAGGCCCGTGACCCATGCGTCGACCAGACCGAGGTACCGGGTCAGCGGCTGCACCTTGCGGACGTTGCAGCAAAGGAGGCGCTGCTCGACCGAGCGGTAGAAGAGGTTGGGGCCATGCCGGTCGACGAGCCGCTGCAGCTGCGGCGCGTCGGGGGAGAGCAGCGTCAGCGCCAGACCGGGGTAGCGCTCGCGCAGGGTCTCGATCAGCTCGAACGTCTCGGTCGGGAGCCGCCCCGTGTCGATCGAGAAGATCGCCACCTTGGGGTCGATCCGGTAGGCCATGTCGATCAGCGCGACATCGCCCTCCTGGAACGCGGTCGAGATCGCGAGCCGATCGCCGAAGCGCTCGAGCGCCCACTCCAGCACGGCCTCGGGCTCCTCGCCCTCGAACTCGACCGACAGCTCGCCGGCCTCGAGATCGTCCAGCAGCTCGGTACTCACGCAGCCACCTCCTCCTTGCGGCTCCTCGCCGGCTCGCGCCCGGCCAGGAGGCCGAGCTCGTCGTCGCTCAGGCGGTCGCAGAACGCCTTGAAGCTCTCCGGGCCCTTGCGCTGCTGCAGCCACCCCTCGAGCAAGCCGGTGACCGTTTCCGCCAGCTCCTCGGCCGGGACCCGGCGGAAGACCGGGCGCGCGATCGCGGCGTCGGGACCGAGGCCGCCGCGCAGGAGGAGATCGTAGGCCTGGCGGCGCACGCCCTCCTCGTTGCGCACGGTCGAGCCCTGGAAGCCGAGGTCGCCGACCCAGTGGTGCGCGCAGGCGTGCGGGCAGCCGTCGAGGTTCAGCTTGAGTCCGGCAAGCGCCTCGCCGAAGCGGTTCTCGAGGTGCTCGACGAGCACGTCGAGCCGCGACTTCGTCTCGGTCACCGCAAAGTTGCAGTGCGGCTCGCCGGTGCAGGCGATCGCCTCGGCACGGAGCGGATTCCCGGTGAGCGGCAGCTCGAGCTCCGCGAGGCGCTCGCCGACGCGCTCGACGTCGGCGGTCGAGATCGACGTGAGGACGGCGTTCTGCTGCCTCGTCACGCGCACGTCCCGACCGAGCTCCGATGCGAGCTCCGCCACCGAGACCATCTGCTCGCCCGAGAGCAGGCCGACCTTCACCGGCACCCCGATCGAGACGAGATCCTCCTGATGCTCGGGCTGGACGCCCATGTGATCGGTGAGGGGCGGCGGGGCGTCGAGCTCGAAGTCCGGAAGCGCGTAGCCGAGTCGCCGCTCGACCTCGGCGCGCATACCCGCCGGCCCGAGATCGTCGACCATGAACTTGATCCGGGCCTTCACGCGCGAGACGCGGTAGCGCAGATCTTCCTTCCACGCGTCCAGCAGCGTGCAGAGCACGGGCAGGGCCTCGTCCACCCGAATGAAGACGCCGAGGTCGCGCGCAAGCCTGGGCACCGACGAGAGCCCGCCGCCGACGAGGACGGCGAAGCCGGGCTCCCCGTCCCGGAGCGCGCCCACGAGCGCGATGCAGTTGATCTCCGGCGCGTTGCAGCGATGTGCGCAGGCCGAGATCGTGATCTTGTGCTTGCGCGGCAGGTCGGAGTAGTCCGGGTTGCCGTAGAAGAACGCGGTCACCTGTTCGACGACGGGGGAGACATCGAAGAGCTCGTCCTGCGCGAGGCCGGCGACCGGGCAGCCGGTCACGTTGCGGACGGCGTCGCCGCAGGCGCCGACGGTCGTCAAGCCGACGTCGTCGAGCCGGCGGAAGACCTCCGGCAGCGAGTCGAGCTCCAGGTAGTGGAGCTGAATCGTCTGCCGCGTCGAGAGCTCGCCGGACCCTTTCCCGTAGCGGAGCGAGAGCTCGCCGACGACCCGCAGCTGCCCCGGCGTCACCCGGCCCGCGGGCAGCTTGATCCGGAGCATGAACGTCCCGATCTTCGGCTTGTCGTGGTAGAGCCCCCACCACTTCAGCCGGACGAGATCCTCCTCGGGGACCTGCTCGTAGCCCGCGGCGATCAGCGCCGGCAGCTCGCCGAGCATCCCCAGCGGGTCCTTCTCGCGCTTGATCCGCTCGACGGAGTTGCGCTTGAGGACGAGCTCGAGCGTCGGCGGCGGCTTCTCGGCCGATCTGCGTGTCGCTCCCGCTTCGCTCAGCTCCACCACGTCCCTTCGCTCTGCCCCGGAGACGGCGAAGGCCCCCGGGATCCGGAGGCCTCGTTCCCTCGCCGGCGGCGAGGTCTGCGTGTCCCCATCTTCCGCTTACCGGTTCCGGAGGTCCCGACTCGCGCTGGATGGAGCACCTGACAGGCTCTTGCCCCGGTTGCTGCGGCGTCGACGGGCCAGTTCCCTCTGCCGCTCGTGATGGTTGACGCCCAACCTGTATAGCAGTTGTCGCTTTACTTTCGCAAGTAATGCAGCGCCGCGGGGATTCAACCCACGGCGATGCCGCGGAGGAACGCCTAGTGCTGGGCCGGCGAACGCGTCCCGCGGCCCGGCCACCGGAGCCGGCGGCGCGGCCCTGGGTCGCCGATCACCGAGACGACGGTTTGCGCGAGGTGCGGGCAGCCGGTGGAGGGGAACGCGTCCCGCCGGTGCCGGTGGAGAACGAGGAACAGGTCGCCGGGCGGGGCGTCCCGATCGGGGCGGCCGAGCTGCAGGCGGTCGATCGCCGCGAGCGTCGGCGTGTAGATCGCGTCCCACCAATCGGCAGCGATCTCCGCGTTCTCGAGCACGCGTTCGTGTTCTCGCATCATGTGGTAGCCGTGCACCTGAATGTTCTCCAGGAGCTCGAGGTAGTTCGCGGGCCGGCTGACCGAGACGCGCATGCCGGGGCGCGCCTGGGCAAGCCCGCTGTCCTCGAGGAAGATCCGCTCGAGCTCCCGGAGGACGACGTCGAGCATGTCCGCCCCGGCCGGGAGAGGAACGCGCGCGATGAGCTCGGTCACGTCGGCGTCGATCGTCTCTGTGCCTCTGCGCCGCGCGAGGGCGGCGCGGTGGTGACCGTCGATCACGAAGTACGCCTCGCCGAGCTTGACCGTGACGATCGGCGGGAAGGCGCCGTCGGCAAACGCACCCTCGAGCGAGCGCAGCCGGTCGCGGCTGAAGGCGTGCAACGGGCGGAAGTCGCGGGTGAAGGAGCTGGCGCGGCTGTCCGTGCCGACGAGCGCGTCGAGCGGGATCGCGCGGACGCCCAGGTACCGGCGCCCAAACGGCTTCAGTCGGCGCTCGACCTCGTCGAGCTCGAGCAGACGGTCGCGGTGCCCGGGCCTCTGTCCCTTCATCCCGAGGTCAAGCGTACAACGGGCTTGCAGCGAAGAAGAGCCCGTTTCCGTCCGGGTCATCGTGACCCTTCGAGTCCGGGCGCCCGTCTCAGCGTTCGCGTCTGGTCACCGGCGCTCCGAAGCGCGCCAAGTCGGCTCGCCAGCGCTCGACGATCTCGCCGACCGGTGCTTCGACGGCGAGGCGGTATGCCTGCCCGGCCCAGAGGTTCAGCCCGTCGGCGTCCCCGAGCGCGCGTGCCTTCGCGCGCAGCGGCGCTGTCAGCGAGTGGATCTCGGGATACGCCGCGGGTGCGTCGCCGTCGTGCTCGAGCATGAAGCGGTTCACGATCCCGCGGCCGCGGCGGCCGGTGAACGCTCGGGTCAGGCGGGTCGGCGCATCGCGGCGCAGTGCTTCTCGATGGGGCTCGCTCGTTCCGGCTTCTTCGGAGAGCATCAGCGCCGAGCCGACCTGAGCCGCGACAGCGCCGGCGCGAAGCACCGCGGCGATTCCGGCTGCCGTCGCGATCCCGCCTGCTGCGATGAGCGGTCGATCGGTGATCGCAGCGACCAGCTGCAGGAGCGTCAGGATCGAGACCGGCTCGTCGTCGTGCTGGCGGAACGAGCCCTGGTGACCTCCGGCCTCCGCGCCCTGGACGACGAGCGCGTCGGCACCCGCAGCGAGCGCGATTCTCGCCTCGGCCAGCGACGTGACGGTCGCCCACACCGCGATCTCGGAGCTCTGCAGCCACTCGACGATCTCTCGGTCGGGACAGCCGAAGGTGAACGAGACAACGTCCGGGCGCTCGCGGGCGACGAGGTTCAGCTTCGCGTCCCATTCGTCGTCGCTCCACGAGTGGTCGCCGACGCCGACGCCGTAGCGCTCCTCCTCGCCGCGCAGGCTGCCCGCGTAAGCGGCTATCGCGGCCTCGTCGATGACGTCGCGCGTCGGGTAGAAGAGGTTGATGCCGAACGGGCGCGCGGTCCTCGCGCGCACCGCTGCCAGCTCAGCCTGCACGGTTTCGGCGGTCTTGTACCCGGCGGCGAGGAAGCCGAGGCCGCCCGCCTCCGAGACCGCAGCGGCGAGCGTTGGCGTGGTCGGGCCGCCGGCCATCGGCGCGCCGACAACGGGTACGGCGAGTAGGTCGAGCGTGATCAATTGCCTGGGTGGACCCTAGGCCCAGCCGTAGGCATTGACCAGGGCATGCGACGGGCGCGACCATGGAGGCGCTGGGGCACCGTGTCATCGACGCGTTTGTCCACGGAGGAGATCCGCTTGTCATTGCTGGAGGCGATTACGTGAGCGTCCGGGCCGGGAACAGCCCTCCGGCCAGCCCGGCGCTCTCGACGTCGCAGCTGGAGCGGCTTCGCGAACTGGGCGAGGAAGGCACGGCGCAGGCCGGCGACGTCCTCTATCGCGTCGGCGATCGGCGCTATCCGTTCATCGCGATCGAGGCCGGCGAGGTCGCGATCATCGACGCGGCGGGCAGCGAGATCATCCGCCACGGGGCAGGCGGGTTCCTCGGGGAGCTGAACCTGCTCACCGGCCAGACGGTCTTCGTAACGGCTGTCGTCACGAAGCCGTTGCGGTACGTCTCGGTCGAGCGCGACGTGCTGCGCGCGCTCCTGTTCGAGGATGGACCGCTCAGCGACCTGGTGCTGGCCACGTTCATGGAGCGACGCGAGGCCTTGGAGCAGGTCGACGGCATCGGCCTCGAGATCGTCGGCCCGCGTTCATCCGTGCCGACCATGCAGCTGCTCGACTTCGCCCGGAGCAACCACCTCCCCTATACCTGGTCAGACGCTGCGCCCGCTGTCGGCGAGGTGCCGCTCGTCCGGCTTCCCGGCGGCACCGAGCTCCGCGCTCCGTCCAGAGGCGAGGTCTCGCGGGCGCTCGGGATCGGCCTCGAGCTTGCGGCCGTGGAAGAGGTCGACCTGGTCGTCATCGGTGGCGGACCAGCAGGCCTCGGTGCCGCCGTCTACGGGGCCTCGGAAGGCCTCGACACGCTCGTGGTTGAGGGCACCGCGCTCGGCGGACAGGCGGGCTCGTCCCGTCGGATCGAGAACTACCTCGGTTTCCCGGCCGGGATCACCGGCGCCGAGCTCACCGGCCGGGCCGTCACGCAGGCGCGCAAGTTCGACGCGCGCACCGCGGCGCCGTACCGCGCCGTCGCGCTCGAGCCGGGCCGGGAACGTCACGTCGTCCGCCTCGAAGAGGGTCATGAGATCGCTGCCCGGGTGGTCCTGCTCGCGACCGGTGCGGAGTATCGGCGGCTCCCTGTCGCGGCGCTGGCGGCGTACGACGGCCTCTCCGTCTTCTACGCGGCCGGGCCTCCGGAGGGTCGGTTGTGTGCCGGCTCCCGCGTCGCCGTCGTCGGCGGCGGCAACTCTGCGGGTCAAGCGGCCGTCTGGCTCTCGCGGTCCGGAGCGCTCGTGTCGCTCCTGCATCGCCGAGACAGTCTCCGGGAGACGATGTCCGCCTACCTGATTCCGGAGCTCGACCGGGCCGGCGTCGCCGTTCGAGACGACAGCGAGATCGCAGAGCTCCACGGCGAGGACGGGACGTTGGCCGCGGTGACGCTGACGAGCGGTGAGCGGCTGCCGTTCTCGTTTCTCTTCTGCTTCCTGGGCGCGCTCCCCTGTACGGACTGGCTGGGTGCCGTCGTTGCCCGGGACGAGCACGGGTTCGTTCTCACCGGCGCCGCCGCGGGCGCGGACGACCTGCTCGAGACGAGCGTGCCGGGGATCTACGCCGCCGGTGACGTCCGTTCCGGTTCCGCCAAGCGCTGCGTCACCGCGGTCGGCGAGGGTGCGATGGCCGTGCAGTTCGTCCACGCCTGGCTCTCGTCGCGGTAGACGCGCAGCGTATGAGTCGACGCGGCAATTTACGCAGCGCGGCGGGTTGCTTAAGGTTGTCGTAGGTGCCGGATCAACCTCCCGCAGCGACGCCACCGCGGCCGCCACCGGATGGAAACCGCGGCTGGCGCGTGGACCCGGCGCCCGACGGCCGCGGGGAGCAGCGGGCGAAGCCGCCGATGTTTCCACGCAGCAGAGCCTTGCTCGCGTTCTTTGCCGGTCTCCTCGTCCTCAACCTCCTGATCTCCTTTCTCACCGGCGCCCCGCCGGACCGTCCGCGGGTGCCGTATCAGCCGTTCTTTCTCGAGCAGGTCGAGGCTGGGAACGTGGAGGCGATCACGTCGCGGGAGGACTCGATCGAGGGCGAGCTGGAGAAGCCGATGTCGTACGACCCACCGGGCGAGGACAAGCCCGTCCAGGTCGAGCGCTTCAAGACGCAGGTTCCGGCGTTCATCGATCGCACCGGACTGACCGCGTTGCTGTCGGAGCAGGAGGTCGTCATCAACGCGAGCGCGCCGGATTCGGGCCGCAGTTTCTTGCTGAGCCTTCTCCTCGGCCTGCTCCCTGCTCTCGTTCTGGTCGGGTTCTTCATCTGGCTGTCACGCCGACAGGCTGGGGGTGGTGGGGGAGTCCTCGGCGGCTTCGGCAGGTCGACGGCCCGCCGCCTCGAGCGGAGCGGCCAGCAGCGCGTCACCTTCGACGACGTTGCCGGCATCGACGAGGCGGAGCAGGAGCTCGTCGAGATCGTCGATTTTCTCAAGTCGCCGGAGCGCTACAGCCGGCTCGGCGCCCGCATTCCCCGCGGGGTGCTCCTCTACGGCCCACCGGGGACGGGGAAGACGCTCCTCGCGCGCGCGGTCGCGGGGGAGGCGGAGGCAGCGTTCTTCTCGTTGTCGGCCTCCGAGTTCGTCGAGGCGATCGTCGGCATCGGCGCGTCGCGCGTGCGCGACCTGTTCAAGCAGGCGAAGGAGAGCGCTCCCGCCATCGTCTTCATCGACGAGCTGGACGCGATCGGACGCTCCCGCAGCGGCGGCGTCGGCGGGATCAGCGGCGGGCACGACGAGCGCGAGCAGACGCTGAACCAGATCCTGACCGAGATGGACGGGTTCGAGCCCGGCACGAACGTGATCGTGCTCGCAGCCACGAACCGCCCCGAGATCCTCGATCCGGCCCTGCTCCGCCCGGGTCGGTTCGACCGCCGGATCGCGGTCCAGCCGCCGGACAAGAACGGCCGCGCGAAGATCCTCGAGATCCACACGCGGGCGGTGCCGCTCGGCCCTGACGTCGAGCTCGAGCAGATCGCCGCGTCGACGCCGGGAGCCACGGGCGCAGACCTCGCCCTGATCGTGAACGAGGCCGCGCTGTTCGCGGCTCGCCGCGGTCACGCTGCCGTCGAGCAACGGGACTTCACGGATGCGATCGAGAAGATCATCCTCGGCGCCGAGCGCCAGATCGTGATGACGGACGCCGATCGGGAGCGCACGGCCTACCACGAGTCGGGCCACGCGCTTGTCGGGATGCTCACGCCGGGCGCCGATCCCGTCCGCAAGGTCTCGATCATCCCGCGAGGGCAGGCGCTGGGCGTGACGCTCTCGACCCCGGAGACCGACCGGTACGGCTACTCGCGTCAGGAGCTCGTCGCGAGGATCAAGGTGGCGCTGGGAGGCCGCGTCGCCGAGCAGGTCGTGTACGGCGACACCACGACGGGCGCCGAGTCGGACATCCAGAACCTGACCAGGATCGCGCGCGGGATGGTGGCCCGCTGGGGCATGAGCGACGAGCTCGGCCCGCTCGCGATCGCCGACGGCCCCCAGGACGGGCTCTTGCTGCCCGGCTCGACACCCGCCTCACCCGCGACGCTGGAACGGGTCGACGAGGAGACGCGGCAGATCGTCGAGGCGGCCGAGGGCGAGGTCACCGGCCTGCTCGCGCGCGAACGCGGCCGACTCGACGCACTCGCCCGCGCGCTCCTGGAGCAGGAGACGCTCGATCAGGCAGACGCGTACCGCATCGCCGGCGTCGAGGACCCTGCGCTCGAGCCAGACGACGACGTACGGGCGGTGCCGTCCTCCTCGTAGCGTCTCTGCGCGCCGCCGAACGGCGGGGCTGGGATTCGAACCAGGGGACGCTTGCGCGCCCAACGGTTTAGAAGGACCGTCCTGGAACCCGGTGCTACCGCCGATCGTTATTGGCGTGCGCCAGAATGCGCGCCAGATACTCGTTCGTCAGCACCGGGACGGGATCGGCGCGGGCGGGGGAGGCACCCCCGTCATCTGGCCGTCGGAGTTGGAGCCTCACTCGACGGACGCGGGGGCCACTAGCGGAGGAGGAGGAAGGGAACCGCCTGCCACCGGACGGTTCCCTTTCCTTGGTGCGCCTCAGCTGTTTCCGTTCTTGTCGTGTCCGCCGCCCCAATTGAGGTCGAGATTCTCACGCGGATCGTCAGCGTGTGAGCGCGTGCCCGACTTTGCGATGCCACGACTGATTAGGTACCCCACCGTGACAGCGGTGATGAGGATCCAGGCTCGCCAGGCACCGAACGAGTCGGACGAGGCGGCCGTGATCGCGATACCCGCGATCGCCAGGACGGCTCCGACGAACTCGCTGGTGAGGAAGAATGGCTTGGTCTCGATTGGGTACCGGCGGCGAGCCCGCATCGCCCACGGCGGCGGCCCGTAGCCGTAGCCCTGCGGCGGGTACTGCTGCTGCGGGACCTGCGACTGGTGGTACTGCGGAGACTGGTGCACGGGTGGCCGCACAGCCGTCTCGTCGTCATAGTTGCTCACGACGAACCTCCCTCGTAGACAACGAAATCGGACAAATAACGCCGGGGACGCGTGGCCGGTTACGGGCAGTCGAGGAGTCGAGAAATCCACCCAGATTCGCGTATCCGCTCTCGACGCACAGCCGTTGAAAAGAGTGGACGGGACGGGCGGTCCCGTCCGCGCAGGGGTCGAATCCTTCGGGGTTCTCAGGCTGAGGGTTCGCGCTCGTGGTGATGACTCGGCGAGCGCGAGCCCTTGGCTCTGCTTCGGCGGCGGACATTGGGGCAACGCAGCCGTTGAATGAAGCGTCGAGGGTCAACTCCGTCCGAGGCATACCGTCAAGCGGGAGCTGGCCCGTAATCTCAGGGAAAATCGCCCAGGCCGATCCCCTCATCGAGTGCGCGAACTGCCGCTGGCCCGTCCGCGAGGCTGACGCGGAAGCACTGGGTTGGCGTTATTGGTGGGACGGGAAAGACCTTCACTTGATCTGCGCGCTCTGCGCCACCGCGAGTTTCGCTCGGACGCGCCAGCGTCTACCGGCTGAGCTCCGTCAAAATCCG
Organism: uncultured Gaiellaceae bacterium; assembly: GCA_963789355.1. GTDB lineage: Bacteria > Actinomycetota > Thermoleophilia > Gaiellales > Gaiellaceae > Gaiellasilicea. The sequence goes on along the minus strand of CAWBKK010000005.1, from coordinate 123,344 downwards.
TAGGGACGAGTCCGGCCGGCGGGGTAGCGCCTGGAGCGCGGCCGCGGCGAGCTGCGCATCACCTAGCGAGAGATCATCGGACTCGAGCGCTAACCGGCCGAGCCGAGGCCGGGGATCTTGAATCACGATCCGGTGACCCGTTTCGAACCAAAGGACGCAATCAGCGGCAATTTTGTGAATCTGGGGCTTCGTTGAGCCACAAACCGCATGGCTAAGCGCAAAACCGAGGGCTTTACGGTCGAAGCAGGGTAATACTCGCGCTTACGAATTAACTCGGTATACCGTTGCCGGCTTGTGGCAGCTCGTGCGGTTACGGAGATCCAAACGCGCGACATAGCCAAGCCTAGGCAGAAGAACGAGCGTCGGTGAACGCATTTTGTCTCGGGTTGTCTGCCCGCATGCCTGCCAGGCCTCGCGACGCCTGAGAAAGAAATCTGCAGTTTGTGCGCTTTGCGGCTACTCTTCCGCGCGCTTCGCGTTCAAGGTGCGAGGGCTTAACTGCGGATCGGCTCTAGGGGATAAAACATGCTGCGTCGCCTGCTTTTCTGTTGTGGTTTCGCCGTGGTCGGCTTCGTGGCGGCCACCTCGCTTGAGTCTGACGCGGGTTCGAGTGCCGCGGCGTCTCCGGCTGTCAGCGCGACGGGCGTTGTGTCGTCGGTCGTGGACGGTGACACTCTCGTCGTACGCCTTCCGGGCGGCAAGCGCGAACGGGTCCGCGTCTTGGGCATTGATTCGCCCGAGATGAGGCCGAGAGAGCGTTGCGCTGTTCAGGCAACAGCGTCTGCCAGGCGACTCGCGCAAGGAAAGACGGTCGCGCTCGTCGGCGATCGGACGCAGGCGACGCGAGATCGCTTCAAGCGACTCCTCGCCTACGTCACCCTGCCGGGCGGGTCAGACCTAGGCAGGCGGATGGTGGCTACGGGCTATGCGACAGTCTACGTCTTCGGCGGCCGCCCGTTCCTACGCGTCGGCGCGTATCGCGCTGCGGAAAGAGGCGCTCGGGGGAAGCGGGTCGGGCTTTGGGAGCTGCTCTGGCGGGACGGTCATGCTGGGGCCGGGCGCCGGCACCGGCCTGCGCCGCCTAAGGCTCCAACGACGCCAGTCCCGACGACAACCGCAATCGTGCCGCTGCTACCGACGGTGCCGACGACGACTCCTACGACCACCACGGGGACGACGACGACGACCCCGAGCTATGCGTGCTCGAACGGTGCCGACGACGATGGGGACGGCAAGATCGACTATCCGACCGATCCCGGCTGCACAAGTTCAAGCGACACTGACGAGACCGATGTTCCGGCGCCGCCGGCGTCGAACTGCCATGCCTCGTATCCCGACTTCTGCATCCCGCCGCCGCCTCCCGACAAGAACTGCTCCGACTTCTCACAGAAGAACTTCACCGTTCGGCATGACGTCCCGAGCCCCGATCCACATGGGCTTGACGGGAACAAGGACGGAAAGGGGTGCGAGAATTGACGCGTGCAGGAACGCTCGTGCGGGCGATGATGCTTGGTACAGCCCTGGCACTGATTCTCGTGGCAACTGCAAGCGCGGCGGTACGCAAGCAGACATTCACGGGAACCGTGCGAGCCGGTGACCAGGCGACGCTAACCGTCACCGTCGCACCCCGCGCTCGCTGCACGATCAAAGTCGTCTACGACACGGTGACTTCTCGCGCTCAAGGGCTAGGAGCGAAGACCGGGGCTACGATTACCTGGCGGTGGCGGGTAGGAACGAATACCAATCCCGGCCGCTGGCCGGTGACGGTTGACTGTGCCAAGAGCGGGAAGCTAGCACTCCGCCTCCGGGTCCTCCGCAAGGGCTAGGACGTCTGCGCTGTTACGCGACGAAGGGGCGCTAACGGGGAAATGCAAACAACTGTTGCGTTTTCCGACACCTCTCTGCGGCGCGCCAGTTGCGCGCCGGTCGATCACCAGATTGCGCCAGTCGATCACCAGATGAGCGGCCCGCAGCGGAGTTGTTCGGAGATGAGGTCATCGCGTCCATGACGCTAAGCCAGGGCCGATCAGGAACCGGAGCGGCGATCCATACAAGCTTCCGTCGTTCGTGGCTATGAGCAAGCACTCCGCGGACGCATCCTCCCCGACCTCGGCGGAGCCCGGCTCGGTGACTCGCCGCATCGATGTACAAGACCTCGCCCACCGCCTACACGCGACGGGGCGATGACCTGAGCACCGTCAAGGGGTTGACCGATATGGGCGCTACGGCGGCCGTACAGGAAAGCACCCACGCTCAGATGAGCGTGGGTGCTTCCTCAGTCAGCAGGCTTCCTTGTTAGGTGGCTGGCAGCAACTCCGTCGGAGCGACCTTGAAGTTCCCCTTCCCCTTCTTGCCGTTGACATCGCCTGTGTTCATGGCGTACTGGAGTACGGCATAGGCGATGGCATCCGAGTTGGTATCAAGCGCGTAAGGGTTGACGTTGTTGTAGGTATCGCAAGCGAGGTGGTAGCACGGGTCGTATTGTTGCCCGGCGGTGCCACCCCAGATCGCGGCTTCGGCTGGGGTCTTGATTCCTTCGGCGCCGGTGAAGAGACCGCCGGAGGGAATGCCCACCGCGATGAAGGGGCCGTAGTCTGAGCGGCCGGAGAAGTCGGTGCCTTTGAATGGCACACCGACACTGTTGTAGTACCGCTCAAACGTCTTTTCGATCGCGGCTGAACCCGCGGGGCCGGCAGGCGCCCCGACGCCATCTGAGTTATCGCCATCGTAAATGAAGAAGACATGATTTGGAGAACCCACCATGTCAAAGTTCAAATAGAGCGCGATCTTATCTCTGTCTGCCTGGCTGAGACTATTTACGTAGGCCGTTGAACCGACCAAACCGGCTTCCTCGGCGCCCCACCATGCGAAGCGGACTTTGTTACGTGGCTTGACCTTTGCCATCTGCTCGGCAACTTCGAGAAGCGCGGCGGAGCCGGATCCATTGTCATTGATTCCAGGCCCTGCTTGCACTGAGTCCAGGTGAGCTCCTGCCATCACGACATTATTGGGGTCACCACCCTTGGATTCGGCGATGACGTTGTTGACCGTGATGGTGCGTGGTGGATCAACCTTTATATAAGCGGTCGAACCCGGCTGCGCCAGCGTCTGCCCGTCGGCGAAGGATGCGCCGACCACTGGGATAGTCACGGTTACGCCCGTGCCGAGCGTTCCGACGATGAGACCGAACCGAGTCGGGTCGCTGCCCTGGTTGAAGATGATCACTGCAGACGCGCCAGCGGCTTCAGCGTTCTTCGCTTTGAGGCCGAAGCTGCATGATCCACGCTGAACCAACGCAATATTCCCTGCGGTGAAGCCGGCAAAGTCGTCCGGGCCGCCTGGGTCGGGAACGATGGGAGCGCCAACGAAAGCCTCTGTAAAGGCTCCCTGGCACCCACTGGTAGCCGTGGCCGGACTCACAAGATTGATGTCGATGGGCGTCACCGTGGCAGTTGTCTCGCCATAGCCTGTCCCAGTGAATGCGCCCGTGGGATAGGTTGCATTGACTGGCGTTAGCTGTCGGAGCGTTGCCGGCGGTGTGTATAGGAACGGGAAACTGTGAAGCGTGACGTTGTAGCCCGCCGCGGTCATTCGTTCGACGACATATTCAACGCTTTCCTCGTAGCCAGGAGTACCTGAGGCACGCGTACCGCCATTGGCGTCAGCGATTGCCTGGAGGGCAGCTTGATGCTCACGGACCCCTTCAAGTGTGACGCACTCCAGAAGTTTTGCCTGAGTATTATTGACTCGATTATCGCAGGCAGCAGCAGGGGCAGCCATTGCCCCAGGCGCGAACGCCAACGTTGCGATAACCCCCAACAATGCTAGAGAACGAACTGACTTGCCGATCATGCATCCTCCTCATTACCTAATTAAACTTGCGGTGGCACGACCTTGCTCGACCCTGACTAGATATCTCTGAGTTCCCCCTCACCCCGTTTCTCGCGAAAGTAGTGCCCCTCACCTCCGCCCGAACGCCATGAGCGAGACCCGCGAGGCGTGAGTGCGGGCGATCCCCCGCTTCCCGATCCCCGGAAGCCTATTACTCCGCTCCCGCGGCCGGCACCCCGCCCACGCCCTTCCGCACCTAAAAAACCCGCAGTTTGCAAGCCTTTCTGGCTCAGACTGGCGGGGATCGGTTTCTCGGGCGTGTGGATCTGCGCGCTCGGTTCGAATGAGGCGCTCCCGGTTGCACTTTGCGCACGGTGAACGCGGCCTACGCCGGGCAACGCTGCGCGCCAGTTGCGCGCCAGTGCGCGCCACAGACCAGCTGTCTTAAGCGGACTTGAGCGGAGAACGCGGGCTGCCGCCGTGGATGCCTAAGTGGCTTGTCGTGCGGAAACTCACGGCGGGGCTGGGATTCGAACCCAGGGGACGCTTGCACGCCCAACGGTTTTCAAGACCGCCCCGTTCGACCGCTCCGGCACCCCGCCCGCGGCGCATCCTGCCCGAGAACCTACCCGGCGGCCAGCTTGTGGCGGCTTCGCCCGGGCGGATAATCAGACCACAATCAGGGGACAGCTCCTGACTCGGCGAGTCTCCGGCCGACCGCGGGCGGCAGCGGTCGGCCGGAGGCGTCGCCGAACCGGACGCGCTACGTCGAGGAGATGCGCTCGGGGGCGCCGTAGCGGCGGAGCGCGTCCGGCACGTCGCCCTGGAAGTTCTCCAGGATCGCGAGCAGGGCGCGGTCGGTGACCATCGTCCCGTTCAGCGTGTGCACCGGGGCGATTCCACCCTCGGCGCGGGTGCGGATGCCGAGCCGTCGCGATTGGAAGTCGGTCGTGTTCGAGCAGGATGTGATCTCGCGGTAGCGCTCCTGCGACGGGAACCACGCCTCGATGTCGAACTTCTTCGCCGCTGGGGCACCGAGGTCGCCGGCGGCGACGTTGACGACACGGTACGGCAGGCCAAGCATCTGCACGAACGTTTCCTCCAGCGCCAGCAGCCGCTCGTGCTCCGGCCACGACTCCGCGACGGTCGTGTAGACGAACATCTCCACCTTGTTGAACTGATGGACGCGGAACATCCCGCGCGTGTCCTTACCGGCCGCGCCGGCCTCGCGGCGGAAGTTGGTCGAGAAGCCGGCGTAGCGGAGCGGTAGCTCCTCGGCCGGGATGATCTCGCCCATGTGCAGGCCGGCGAGCGCGACCTCGGAGGTGCCGGTCAGGTAGAGGTCGTCGTCGGCGAGCGCGTAGATGTTCGTCCGCTCGGTCGGGAAGAAGCCGGTTCCCGTCATCGCCTCCTCCCGCACGAGCACCGGGGGCAACACCGGCGTGAAGCCGTTGGTCGCGAGGTGGTCGAGAGCCGCCCGGTAGAGCGCGAATGCCAGCAGCGCCGTATCGCCGATCAGGTAGCCGAAGCGCGAGCCCGAGAGGCGCGCAGCCCGCTCCATGTCGAAGCGTCCCACCTCCGTGTGCTCGCGCACGTCCGCCAGCTGCGGCGGCTCGCCCGAGCGCGAGATCTCGACCGCGTCCTCCTCGTCGGCTCCGTCGGGCACCGACTCGTGCGGCGGATTCGGCACCTGCGCGAGTAGCTCGTCACGGGCCGTCTCGGCCGCGGCGTACTCCTCCTCCGCTGCGCGTAGCTGCTCCTTCACCTGCTGCAGCTCGGCGAGCTGCTCCGGTGACGGCTTGCCCTTCAGCTTGGTCTTTCCGCGCAGCTCGTCGAGCCTGGGCACGAGCACACGCCAGCGCTCGTCTGCGGCGAGCAGCGCGTCGAACGTCTCGGCGGCGCCCTTGCGCGCCAGCGCCGCGCGGGTGGCGTCCGGGTCGTTGCGCGCGGCCTTGAGGTCGATCATGCGCGGGAGTCTAGGAGGGATTGGCGAAACATCGGTTGAGCCGACGAGACCGCGCTGCTCGCCCCGATGCAGCGTCCTCAGTCACGCCGATAGCGATGCTATCGGCGCTCCCTGCGTCCTTGCCTCGAAGCGAGCATCACGGCCTCGTCAGCGAGCGACGTTCCGCCAACCCCTCCAGGACGGCCTCGAGCACCTGCGCGACGCCCTCGTCCTCAGCGGACGGGCAGATCCAATCGGCGCGGGCCTGCAGCGCCTCGTGCGCGTTTTCGACCGCGACTCCGAAACCGGCCCAGTCGATCAGCTCGAGATCGTTCTCACCGTCACCGAACGCCACCGTGCGCTCGGCCGCGAAGCCGAGGTGCTCGGCGACGAACGCGAGCCCGCTTCCCTTCGAGATCGCCGGGCTCGCGAGCTCGAGGAAGTGGGGCAGCGACTTGGCGATGAAGAGGCGCTCCCCGAACCGATCCTCGAGAGCGGGGCGGAGAGCATCGAGGCGAGCGGGATCGTCGACGACGACAAGCTTTGTCGGCGGTCGCTCGATCCAGCCGCGCAGGTCGCCGACCGCGTGCAGCGGGATGCTCTGGAAGTCGGCATAGGAGCGAGCGTTCTCCGTCACCTCGGCGACGTAGAGGTCGTCGTCGACGTAGCAGTTGAGCGCAAACCCGTTCTCCTCGACCGCGCCGATCGCCTCGCGCGCGAGCTCCAGCGGGATCGGCTCGTGCAGCAGCCACTCGCGCGTGGACGGGTCGACGACGGCGGCGCCCTGGTAGCAGACGAGCGGCGCCTCGACCCCGGCCGTCTCCGCGTACGGAAGCACGGAGCGGAACATCCGGCCGGTCGCGATCACGACGTGGATCCCGGCCGCGTGGGCGGCCCTCAGCGCGGCGATCGTCCGCGGCTGCAGGACACCGTCCTTCCAGATCAGCGTCCGGTCGAGGTCGCACGCGATTGCGGCGACGTCGCGGGGAAAGCCTTCGGGCAGCCTCAGGAGGTCGACTCGACGACGTACTGGGCGACGTCGGCGATGTCCTGCTCGCTCAGCTGGTCTCCGAACGACGGCATCGCCCCTTGGCCGTTCGTGACGCGGTCGATCGTGAGCGCGAAGTCGGGCTGCGACTCGTCGAGATTGGGGCCGACGCTGCCCGACGAGCCGGCCGCCTCGAGCGTATGGCAGCCGCCACAGCCGGCCGAGCTGAAGACCATCGCCCCACCTGAAGCATCGCCTTCGAGCGTGGAAGAGGGCTCTTCCGACGTCGTCACCTCCGGCAGCGTTCCCTCGATCGTCTCCGGTGTCGCACCGACTTCCTCGCCGCCGCCGCAGCCGGCGAGGCCGAGCGAGAGTGCGAGAAGAACGAGCAGGAAGGCCACGCGGCGCATTGGCGGAGAGCTTAACCAGCCGTGCTCGGGTGTGTGTCGAGCAAGTGCGATCGCGATCGCAGCGCCCGCGCCCAGGACATCACCGGGCGTGTCGTTGACGACGACCGAGACGGCGAGGGCGACGAGGAACGCGTCGAGCACCGCGCCGCGCCGGGCGCGAAGCGCCACCGCGACGAGGATCGCGAGCGATCCGAGCACCACCGCCATCGCACCCACAGTTGCCGCCGTACGCCGGACGGACAGCTCGATCCGGTCGGCGAGGTCGCTCGCCAGGGCCCCCGGCCCGTCGCCGACGGCAGCGGTGACGTGGCTCGATCCCCCGGTTGCCGCGTCGATCCCGAGCAGGACGAGCGCGAGCGAGACGGCACCGGCGGCGACGATTCCGGCGAGCCGCCACGTCGGGCGCTCACCCCGCAGCCGCAGCCAGAGAACGAGATACGAGACGGCGAGGACGACGATCCCGCCGCCGTCGGCGCCGAACCGGTTGCCTCCGATCGTGACGAACGCGAGCGCCGCGACGAGGACGCCAGCCCGACCGAGCATCGCCGCTCCGGCGAGCGCCGGCGCGAGCAGCATCGTCTCGAGCAGATTGTTGACGCCGTAGAACCGGCCGGCCTGGGAGGGCCCGAACGGCGAGAGCGCGACCGTCTCGGCGTCCAGTCCCATCGAGGCGAGATAGGCGGCGAGGATCGCTGCGCACGCCCAGCCGAGCGGAAGCAGCAGCGCGGCCAGCCCGGCGACGAGCGCCAGCACCGGGCTCAGCCAGAGGTTCGCCGCCAGCACCACGAGCAGCGCCCGGAGCGCGTAACGAGGGCGGACGAACGCAAGTCCGATCAGCAGGGCCGCGAGCGCGATCGTCAGTGGGAGGCGCCGGCGGTCGTTCCGGTCGATCCGGGCGTCGAGTGTCCGCAACGCAGCGGCCGGGTCGTCGCCGCCGACGACCCGGAGGCGGCCGGTCGCGATGTCGGTGATCGACACGAGCCCGTCGAGCCGCGTCGAGTCGGAAGTGAGGAGGCCGCGCTCGCCGAGGAGCGCGATCGGATACCGCACGTCGTTGTCGCTGCGGCCCGGCGGCGGCAGCGAGACGAGGATGTCCGGCCCGCCGGCCGCCCCGAGCTCGATTCGATTCTCCCCGTCTGCGACTCCGCCGAGCAAGTCGTGCTCGAGCTCTCCCCGCAGTAGCGCCGCGAGCGCGGACTCGCGCGTCACGGTCGGGCCAGCACCAGGCACGAGCAGCCCCACCGCTGCCCGGCCCGCGTACTCGGCCGGGTCGAACGGCGGCACGACGCGGACGCCGGCCTGCGCGGGTGCGGCCGCGAGCAGGACGAGGACGACGAGGGCCACGCGCATCGCGCGATTCTCGCCGTTTGCGGACGTCGAGGCGTCTTCTCACCGACGCGCTGACCCCGCATCTCCCCGGGCTTCGCGGCCGTTATCTCTGGAGAATGGCCCCGACTCGCGTCAGTCCCCCTCGTGCCGCCGTGGACCTCACCTTCGAAGAGCTCTATCGGGGGCATCACGAGGACGTCTATCGGGCCGCGCTGCGCGAGCTCGGCAACGCCCACGATGCCGAGGACGTGACGCAGGCCGCCTTCGTCGACGCCTATCGAGCCGTGCTCGGAGGGACGGAGCCGCGATCGCCGCGCGCCTGGCTGCTCGCCATCTCCGAGAACGTTCGCCGCCGCCGCTTCCGCACCGCGCAGCGCCGTCCGCGCGAGGAGACGCTCGACGACGCCGACTTTCCGCTGGCAGCCGATCTCTCGCACGAGCAAGCGCAGGCGCTCGCCGAGGCTCTCGCAGCGCTGCCCTCCGAGCAGCGGCGCGTCTTCGTCCTGCGCGAGATCGTCGGCCTCTCCTACGAGGAAATCGCCGACGAGGTCGACTCGACAGTGGGCTCGGTGCAGATGTTGCTCTTCCGCGCGCGTCGCTCGCTGCGTCAGGAGCTGGAGCCGCCGACCGTGGCGATCCAGCGGACCGGTGGCTTCCTGCCGCCGTTCCCCGGCTGGCTCGCCGGCTTGGTGTCGCGGGTCGAGCTGACCGTGCTGACGCCGCGTGCCGCCGGTGTGGTCGGGGCCGCCGCGCTGACGGTGGCCGGAGCCAGCGTCGCAGTCCCGACTTCGCAAGCGGAACAACGAGAGCGGCCCGCTGGTGCCGCGAAGTCCGATGTCTCGCACAGCGCGAAACCGGCTGGCGCAAGGCTGGTGGCCAGCTCGGCAGCTGCCAGGAGTCCGAAGAGAACTGCGGCGTCCCCGGTGGTGGTCCGCGCCGCCCCGAGAGTCCAGCCGGCGCCACGGTCGCGGCCCGGCGCCATCCCGGCGCCGACGTCGGCCCCGCCCGCAACCGATCCTTCGGCCGGAGCTCCGAGCGCGGGGAGCCCGCAGCCGGCTTCCGCACCGGAGCTGGCCGCGGCTCCCGTCACCATGGGCTCCCAGGTGGTGCCCACGCCCGTTGAGCTCCCGGCACCGCCGGCCGCGCCGGTCCCGGTGAGGCCCACCCTGCCGGTGCAGGTCCCGCCGGTCGTCCCCGTGCAGGGTCCCCCTGCCGTGTCGGTTCCCGCCCCGCCCGTAGCCTCGGTTCACGTTCCGCCGGTCTCGGCTCCGGTTCCGGCCGTCGGTGCCGGTCCGGTGCCGCTTCCCGCGGCTCCGTCCCTGCCGGCGCCTGTCGACCCGACCGGCGCGGCGGGCGCCGCTGGGGCTAGCGCTCCGCCGGTGCCGGTTCCTTCGCTGCCTCTTCCGACGTTGCCGCCCACGCCCTAGGAAGAGGCCCAAGGCGCGTGCGGCTCGACTCGAGCGCGCGCGCCTCATAGGGAGAGAGGCCACAGCGGCCGTGATCCTTTCTCGCGGTGTACGGTCTCGCCGTGCTGATCGAGCGGAGCATGCATCCCGACTGGCTCTCCAATGCGTACCTGCTCGCGGACGAGCCGGGCGGAACCGCCGTCTTCGTCGACAGCGGCGCGCCGCTGGAGCCACTCCACGAGGTCGTCGAGCGCGAGCGCCTCAAGGTCACGCACCTGCTCACGACCCACTCGCATGCCGATCACGTCGCCGGCGACGCCGAGCTCGTCGAGCGTTACGGGCTCGAGATCGTCAAGGGCCCGCTCGAGACCGGCGGCCTGACGATCGAGGCACTCGAGACTCCGGGGCATGCGTCCGACCACCTGGCGTTCGTCGTGAACGAGACCGTCGCCTTCACCGCCGACATCCTCTTCAAGGACGCGGTCGGGGGCGGCCCCGACGCTGCTCCGATCCGTGGCTCGGTGATGGACGTGCTGATGACGCTCCCGCACGAGGTGCGCGTCCTGCCCGGCCACACCGACGAGACGACGATCGGCCGCGAGTGGGAGGAGAACCCGTTCGTCCGCTATTGGCGCGGCGAGGCGGCGTCGATCGACGAAGCCGTCCGCGTCGGCGGCGACGACGCGACACTCGTCGTCTGGTCACCCGACTACGACGGCAAGGGCAAGGCGATGGTGCGCTTCGGCGACGGCCGCGAGGCGATCATCGGCGGCTCCCGGGTGGAGCGTTGAGCTTCATCGTCGACGAGCCGGTGGAGGAGTACGCGGCGCAGCACACGACCGCGCCGGACTCGTTGCTCGCCGAGTTGGCCGCGGAGACGAAAGCGACGATGGCGGCGCCGCAGATGCTCACCGGGACGATCGAGGGTCGCTTCCTCGAGCTGCTCGTCGCCGGTACGGGTGCGAAGCGCGTGCTCGAGATCGGCACGTTCACCGGCTACTCCGCGCTCTCGATGGCTGCAGCGCTGCCGCCGGACGGCCACATCGACACGCTCGACATCGAGCCGAAGCACGCCGAGGTCGCGCAGCGCTACTTCGACCGCAGTCCGGACGGGAACAAGATCACGCTCCATCTCGGCCCGGCGCTCGAGACGATCGGGAAGCTCGAGGGCGAGTTCGACTTCGTCTTCATCGACGCGGACAAGGAGAACTACGACCCGTACTTCGAGGCCGTGCTGCCGCGGCTCTCCGAACGTGGGCTGATCGCGATCGACAACACGCTCTGGAGCGGCCGTGTGCTCGATCCGCCCGACGAGACGACGAAGCTGATCGCGGCGTTGAACGACAAGCTCGCGGCCGACGATCGCGTCGTCGCCGTCCAGCTGACCGTTCGCGACGGCGTCACCCTGATCCGCCGCCGCTGACCCGTCCAACGCGGCCATGTCGATGTCAGACTCGGCTCGGACTCCTGCCAGGCTCGTGCCAGAGTCGTCTCTGACACGAACCGTCCGAAAGGGACAGTAGGTTGAGCGGCCGATGCGCCTGCTCGTCGCCCGCTGCGAGGTCGTCTACACCGGCCGCCTCGATGCCTTCCTGCCCGAGGCGGTTCGCCTGCTGCTGCTGAAATCCGACGGCTCCGTGCTCGTCCATGCCGACAGCGGCGGCTACCGCCCGAGCAACTGGATGACCCCGCCGACCGTGATCGAGGAGTCCGACGGCCTGATCGTCGTTCGCAAGCGGGCCGGAAAGACCGAAGACCGGCTCGAGATCCGGATCGCCGAGGTGCTCTCCGACCAGGAGCACGAGATGGACGAGGTCGCCGGGCTCGAGAAGGACGGCGTCGAGAAGCATCTGCAGGAGGCGCTCGCAGCCGCACCGGCCTGGCTCGAGGCCGAGCTGCGGCTCGACCGGCGTGAGTGGATGACCGAGATCGGCCCGGTCGACCTGATGTGCCGCGACTGCGACGACGGCTGGGTCGCTGTCGAGATCAAGCGCGTGGGGACGATCGAGGCGGTCGAGCAGCTGACGCGCTACCTCGGCTTCATCCGCGCCGACCCCGCCAAGCAGCGCTGCCGCGGCATCCTCGCGGCGCAGTCGTTCAAGCCGCAGGCGGTGACGCTCGCCGAGTCCCGCGGGATCGGCTGCGTCGAGGTCGACCTCGCCGTCCTCCGGGGCGAGCGCGAGCCCGCCCTGACGCTCTTCGCCTAGTACCATTCCCCGCATGAAGGCGGTCTGGCAGGGAAAGCTGGTCCAGGCGGCGGGGAAGTACGGCGAGCACGCGCCGATGGCTGCGGTGTGCTGCAACGCCTGCCGCACCTGCGCGACCACCAACCTCGCGTCGCTGGCGCTCGCCGGCGCAGCCGGTCTCGGCGCGACGGTCGTCAAGCTCGTCAAGCGCTAGAGAACCACCGCCGCCTTCAGGTAGTCGCGTGGCGGGTCGGCCAGCAACGCGGGCACGTCCTCGAGCCGGACGCGGTGCGTGATCAGCCGCTGCCACGGATACGCGCCGCTCGCGAGGAACGCGAGCGCCGCGCGCACGTGGCGCGGCGCATGGTGGAAGGAGCCGCGCAGCGTCAACTCCTCGTAGTGGAGCCGGTACGCGTCGACCCGCAGCGCAGCGCCGGTCTCGCGGCCGCCGAAATAGAGGGCCGTGCCGCCCGGACGGACGAGCTCGAGCGAGCGTTGCCAGGCCCCGTCGGTTCCCGCCGCTTCGATCACGACGTCGGCGCCGCCGCCGTCGCCGGTGGTGCCGCCGAACTCCGGCACCAGCGCGCGGCGCTCAGCCCGGCCGCCGACGACCTCGGGTCGTCCGCCCGCGTCCGCGACGCAGGCGCTCAACATCAAGCCGATCGGGCCGGCCCCGAGGATCGCGACGCGGTCTCCGGGCTGGATGTCGGCGCGCTCGACGCCGCGGAGGCAGCAGGCGAGCGGTTCCACCATCGCCGCGACCTCGGACTCGAGCCCGGCCGGGACGGGGTGGAGGTTGACCTCGGCGATTGCGGCGGGCACGAGCAGGAGCTCCGCGTAAGCGCCGTTCAGGAGCCGGAGCGGCCCGCTGCGCTCGTCCCCCGCGGCCGAGTTGGCGGCGACGACGCGCCGCCCAGTGGCGACGTCGAATCCGCAGAACTCGTGCCCGAACGGGCTCGGCAGCTCCTGCAGCAGGACGGGATGGCCGCGGCGGAACGTCTTCAGGTCGGTGCCGTCCGTGAGCGCGACCTCGACCTGCACGAGCACGTCGCCCGGCGCCGGCTCCGGGCGCGGTATCTCCTCGAGCCTGAGGTCGCCGGGCCCATGGAACCGCAGCGCTCTCACGGTGCGAAGACGACCTTGAGCGCGCGGCCGGAGCGGTAGCTCTCGAGCCCCTCGGCAAAGCGGTCGAGCGGGAGCACGGTCGGCTCGGGCAGGTCGAGTTGGGGCAGGATCGAGAGCGCCTCGCGCAGGTGCCGCGGTGTCGCCGACCGGGAGCCGGTCAGGGTCAGCTCGCTGCGGTAGACGAGCTCGAGGTCGACGGGAGCGGCGGGGGAGAAGACAAGGACGGTGCCGCCCGGCGCCACCGCTGCGAGTGGCGCGGCGGGAGCGCAGAGGACGGCCGCGTCGACCCGACCGTGGGGCTCGCGGCCCGAGCGCTCCGGCCGCGCATCGCTGACGAAGACGTCGTCGCCGCGCGCCCGCAGAACCTCGGCGAAGAGCCGGCCGACGAAGCCCTGGCCGACGACGAGCACGCGACCGCTCGCGACGCGCTCGGCTCCGCGAAGCACGCACGCGAGCGGCTCCAGGTAGGTGCCGACCGCGTCGTCGAGGTCGTCAGGCAGCTCGACGCCGTCTGCGGTCTCGATCTCCTCCGCAAAGCCTCCGGGGACGATCGTCGGCGCCGCGAACGAGACGCAGGTCGACTCGTGGCCGGCCAGGCAGCGCTCGCACTCGCCGCACGGCAGGTGATGGATGACTGCGATGCGTGCGCCGTCGGCGCGGCGAGCCACCACCTCGTGCCCGAGCACGGCTCCCGCCGGTGCGGCGCCGAACTTCTCCACGTCCGAGCCGCAGAGCCCGCAAGCGAGCACCCGCATCGGCTCTGACGGCGCAGGCGCGTCGGCAAGGCGGGGCTGTCCGTCTGCGTCGAGCACGACCGCACGCACGGTCGCATCGTAGGGATACCCTCGCTGGCCGATGCGCCGTCGCTTTCCAACGGTCCTGCGTGAGCGTGACTACACCCGCCTGCTCGGCTCCTCGATCGCGTACGGGTTCGGGCGCGAGATGGTCTTTGTCGCGGTCGGCTGGCAGGTCTACGAAATCGCGCGGAACCCACTGCACCTCGGGCTGGTCGGCCTCGCGGAGTTCCTGCCCCTGCTCCTGTTCGCGCTTCCCGCAGGCGCCATCGCCGACCGGCTCCCCCGGAAGCTCGTCTACATCGCCTCGCTCCTGATCGACGCGGCGATCACGATCCTGCTGCTGCTCGTCAGCCTCTCCGGCGCGGACTCGCTCTGGCCGTTTCTCGCGCTCTCGTTTGCGAGCGGCTCCTCGGCCGCGCTCGGGAATCCCGCGATCCGCTCGATGTGGCCGACGCTCGTCCCGCTGCGGCTGCTCACCCGTGCGCTCGCACTTCGCTCCACCGTCAGCCAGGCGTCGGTCGTCACGGGGCCGGCGATCGGCGGCCTGATCTTCGCGATCGATCCCGAGGCCGTCTACGCGATCGGGGCGGTGCTGATGCTCATGGCGGCGCTGCTGACAGTCCCGATCAGGCCGCGCGTGGTCGAGCAGGGGCCGGTGGAGATCGTCGGCACGAGGCTCGGCTCGTTGCTGGCAGGGCTGAGATTCGTCCGCCGGACGCCGGTGCTGCTCGGCGCGATCTCGCTCGATCTGGTCGCGGTGCTCTTCGGTGGCGCCGTTGCACTGCTGCCGCTGTTCGCACGCGACATCCTCGAGGTCGGGCCGGTCGGGCTCGGCGTGCTCCGCAGCGCCCCGGCGGTGGGGGCTCTGCTCGCCGGGATCATGCTGACCCGCCGACCGCTGCAGGGGATGGCGGGACGGAAGCTCCTGATCGTGGTCGCGATCTTCGGCGCGAGCATGGTCGTGTTCGGGCTCTCGCACTCCTTCCCGCTCTCGTTCGCGGCGCTCGCGGTCGGCGGCTTCGTCGACATGATCAGCATGAACATCCGCTCGATGATCACCGCGCTCGCGACTCCGGACGCGCTCCGCGGCCGCGTCAACGCGGTCGAGATGGTCTTCATCAGCGCCTCGAACGAGCTGGGCGCCTTCGAGTCGGGGGCCGCGGCAGCGTTGATCGGCGCCGTCCCGGCGGTCGTGATCGGCGGCTCGGTGACGATCCTCTGCGCGCTCGTCTGGCCGCGTCTCTTCCCGAAGATGGCCGGGATCGACCGGCTCGAGTCGCTGCAGCCCGTGCCGCCTTGACCCGTTCTTGATCCCGGCTGTGTGACAATCGCCGCAGACTGATCGGAGGGCGGTTGAAGCTGCGCACGTCACACTTGCTCGTCCTCGGCGCGTTTCTTCTCGCCGGAGTGACGGCGCTGCCGGCCCTCGCGGTGCGCGCTGCCTCCGACCCTGATCCGGCACGCTTCCCCGGCGGCCCCTACTTCGTGATCGGCTGCGGTGTGAGCCACCTCAACAACGACGATCCGATCGCGTTGCCCGGGCAGCCCGGCAAGTCACACAACCACACCTACATCGGCAACCGAGCCGTCGATGCCGACACCACTCCCGCATCGCTCCTCGGAGGAGAGACGAGCTGCGAGGACATCGGCGACGCGTCCGCGTACTGGGTGCCGACGCTCTTCGACGGTGGACGCGCGCTGCGTCCACTCGTGGGGGTCGGCTACTACGTGCGGCGGACGGCCGGGCCAGTGCAGGCCTTCCCACCGGGCCTGAAGATGATCGCCGGCAACTCGAAGGCGACGCGACCGCAGCCGCTCTCCGTCGTCGGTTGGGCCTGTGGCGGGTTCGGCGCCGCGCCGCGCTCGGCCTCGGTGCTGAGGTGCCCGTCGGATCGGGCGCTGCACCTGCGCGCGACGTTCCCGAACTGCTGGAACGGCCGCGACGTCGACAGTGCGAATCACCAGCGGCACCTCGCCTACTCGACGAGCGGGCGCTGCCCCGGTTCGCACCCGGTGGCGCTGCCGAGCCTCGTGCTCATCTTCCTCTACCCGGCGACCGACAACGGCCGGCCGATTCAGGCATCCGGCCGCTTCGGGACGCACGCCGACTTCATCAACGGCTGGGATCAGACCACGTTGGAGGCATTGGTCGCCGCCCTGAACTGACGCTACAATCCCCGGCCGAGGGGCTATAGCTCAGCTGGGAGAGCGCCTGGATCGCACCCAGGAGGTCGGCGGTTCGAGCCCGCCTAGCTCCATCGGCAAAGGCCCTGCATTTAGGGCCTTTGTGCTTCCAGGCCTGTGTGGTTCAGCGCGCGGTTGTCGGGCTTGGTCAAAGTGTGGTCAAATCCGCGCGCTTCTCTGTTCTCACGGTGGGCGGATGAGTCGACGTTGAGAGCATCCGCGCGCGGGTATCACCGTCTGCGGCGAGACACAAGGCTTCGGGCGTCGGCCAGGCCCGACGGCGTCATGTCTCGGTCACCCCAATTCCCCCGCCTGTAAGTAGCAACCGGGCCAGTAGCAGGTTCTGGCGAGAGGACGCTCGCGCAAGCGAGCGAGGAGGCGCTTACTCGTAGTGGCTAAGGGCGCGAGCGAGGTTCGGGAACGACCGCAGCCGGTCACGTAGCGGTTCTTCGGCGTCTCCGGCTACACCCTGTGCGTTTTCCACGAAGGAGACCCAGACGAGATTGTCTACCGGATCGTCCTCGCCGTCGGCAAGGAGCGCCGAGTCGAGGTCTTCGAGTAGACCGCGCAGGTGCGCGTCGGCTTCCGGTTCCGCTGCTGCGCGGCGAGCGAGATCAGCGGCGCATCGAGTCA
Source organism: uncultured Gaiellaceae bacterium (assembly GCA_963789355.1). Taxonomy (GTDB): domain Bacteria; phylum Actinomycetota; class Thermoleophilia; order Gaiellales; family Gaiellaceae; genus Gaiellasilicea. Next base: position 106,510 of record CAWBKK010000005.1, on the reverse strand, counting down.
CGTCTCCGAAAAGGAGATGCGCAAGCAACTCGTCGTTGTCGGAGAGGTGCTCCTCCAGGATTGGAGCGAGATCGGGGTGGCGGGCTACGAGCCAGTCAACGAACTCAGGATGCGTCCGCGGAACCTCCGTCACGTCAGGGAGCATAGGGGCGCGAACTCTAGGGTGACGGCGATGGATGTTCCGTTCGATCTCGTCGAGAATCAGGTTGTCGCTGGGATCAAGATCGGCGGTCGCGGACCGTTTGCTTGCTTGCTCGACACGGCGGTCGCACCATCGGTTGTCGACCTGACGCTCGCGCGCGAGCTCGGCCTGCGCGTCCGCGACGATGTACCTGGCGAGGCAGCCGGTGCAGGAAGCGAGGTCGCCACCTTCTACCCCTCGGAACTCCCGGACGTTCGGCTCGGCGAGCTCGAGGTCGGTGACATCGAGGCGGTCGCCTTCGATCTCTCGCCGCTCGGGTCGAAGCTGAACCAGCCGCTGCACGCGATCCTCGGACAGAGCTTCTTCGAGGGTCGAGTGGTGCAGATCGACTACCCGAATCGGCGGGTCCGGCTTGACCCTCTCTGGTTCGAACGTGGCGTGCGTGCTGACATCGAGAGCGCCACCGACCTCACCCCGGTCGTCACTGTGCAGGTAAACGCTGCGAGCGTGCCGCTCGTGCTCGACACAGGCTCAAGCCTGACGCTTGGGATCTACTTGGAATCGGTCGAGATGCTCGGGCTTGCTGAGGCGCTCGCCAGCGCGACGCCGCGGGCATCCATGGGTGCGCGCGGCCACATCGTCGCACACGAGGGTGTAGTCGACTCGCTCGTGCTCGGGGATGTCGAGCTCAGTCGGGTTACCACGGTCTTCCTGCCGCGGCCGGACGGGGATCCGACCCGCGCGCTCGGAAATCTCGGCAACGGATTCCTCCAGCACACCGTACTCACGCTCGACTATCCGCGGCGCGAGCTCTACATCGCCGCCGCGATGCTCACACGTTGAACCGTTAGCCCGCGGACCCGCTCAGGGGACATTCCCGGACGCTTGCCCAGGCGAGGCTCACCGCCCTTGCACTAGCCTCCGGCCCGTGAACGGCGAACACGCAGGAATGGATTCGCGTCGATGAGGCCCTCGCGCAGGTCGATGCGGACGGACGTGAGGGCCGAGCGATCCTCGGCATCGAACTGGCGCGGATGACGCCGGACGAGAAGATTCTGCTCCCAGCCTTCGCTGACCTCTCCACCCTCACCGCAGAAGAGACTTGGAGCTTCGCTCGGGAGCTGCTGACCGCGAGTGTGCCGCCTGACGCCACCCACGTGACCTTCGTCGTCTAGATCCTCAGGGGACGTTCCCGAACACTGGGCCCATCGGACGACCAGTACGCTCGGCCGGTGGAAACCTGGACCGACGCTCGCTGGCTCGCTGGCGTCAAAGACTGGCTCGCTCAGCAACTGGAGGAGGTGGGCCTCCAGCCGACCGGTACCGTCGAGCAGCCACACATCCGGCCGTGGGCGACGGTGCTGCGAATCCCGACAACAAGTGGAGACGTGTGGTTCAAAGCAAATACTCCGCTGCTGGCGTACGAAGCCGCCGTCGTGGGCCTGCTTGCCGCGCGCCGACCGGATTTCGTCCCCGGGCTGCTCGCGACCGACGTCGACCGTGGTTGGATGCTCATGGCCAATGGCGGCGAGCGCCTGCGCGAGGTAATCGAGCGCGAACGCGACCTCGGCCGCTGGCTGCATGTCCTGCCGCGCTACGGCCGGCTCCAGATCGACATGGCGGAGGACCGCGATCGGCTCCTCGGCCTCGGTCTTCCCGACCGCCGGCTCGAGACGCTCGCAAGCCAATACGACGACCTGATCAGCCGTGTCGACACGCTGACGGACGAGGAGAACCGCCGGCTACGAGCGCTCGTTCCGACGATCGCGGAACTCTGCGAGCGCCTGGCGTCGACGGGCGTGCCCGAGACGATCCAACACGACGACCTTCACGACGGCCAGGTCTTCGTCCGCGAGGGCAGCTATCTCTTCTTCGACTGGGGCGACGCCTGCGTCTCGCACCCTTTCTTCAGCATGTCGGTGACGCTCGAGGGCCAGCTCGCCTGGGGGCTCGACGACGTTGAGGGTTCGGAGGACCTCGCTCCGTACCGCGACGCCTACGTCAAGCCGTTCCGCGGCTTCGCCGCATGGTCAGAGCTTCAGGCAGCCCACGAGATCGCCCTCCGTCTCGGCTGGATCTGCCGGGCGCTGAATTGGCACCGCTTCGCGTCGGGCCTCCCAGCGCCGTACCGGGAGGAGCATCTCCAAGGCGTCGGGCTCCGCCTGCGGATGCTGCTCGCCGGATTCGAGTGACGCAGCTGTCTGCTCGGGGAACATTCCGGAACGCTGGCCCACGCGACTGTGCGCGCAGTGTGTCCGTTGAAATCGTCGCGCCTGCGCAGGGTGTCGTTAGCATTCGGGAGTCGTGGAGCAGCCCCAGGTTCCTTCTGAGCCAGACCTCCGGATGGCGGATGATCTACACGCTGCTCTCACGCGTCTGGACGCTGCGCTCGCGCGAGAACAGATCAGTAGCGCAGAGCATCGGCAGCGGTTCGACGCAATCGACTCGTGGATCAAGCAACGAAGTCCCCTCACAAAGGGGAGCCTCTACGAAACGTGGGCGATGCGCCGCTGCTGACGTAACGCGGGCTGGCCTCGCGAACGCCATCGCTCAGGCGTCATTCCCGAACGCTGTAACGCCAGTGGAATAGGTGGCTCTCGTGATGCGAGATGCTTGGCAGGAAGCCGTCGTCGGAGCCGTTGTCCGGTGTGTGATCCTGGGTTCGCCTAGTAGTCTTTGGCTTCGGCCTCGACTTGCTGCTCCCCGGGTGATTGTGAGCTGTCGGACCTGTGAATCTCCTACGCGTCACCCGGAGGTTCTTTAGAGGTCGAAGGATGCGTGGGAGCGTTTGCGCGCACGTCGGCAGCGAGAAGCTATTTCTACGACGGCGGCTCGGTCGTCGGCGGGAGCCGTGAGCTATTCCCGACAGGTGGGCGGATGTTCGGTGCGCCCCCGTCTAGCGTGGCCGATCGATCTGGATTCAGTTGTCGAACGCGCGCTCGGCCGTTCGCTGGAACTCCTTCATCAGCTTCGGGGCCGCGGCAGGACGGCGGATCACGTTCTGTAAGACCCGACCCAGGTCATCAGCCAACGACCCCGGCAGCAGGTCAGAGCCGTCGAAGCGAACGACCCGCGCGTTGATCACCTGGCGCGCGGCCGTTCGCACGATCTCGTTGGGATACGTGCTCAAAGGGACGAGCTTGTTCGTCGACACGACCGTTCCGTGCGAGACCCAGATCCTGGCGGCGCCCGGTGACATCAGGTAGGCGAGCAGCCTCCGCACTGCGGCGTGGTCGTCGAACACCACCAGGAAGTCGCCTCCGGCGATGACCGGGTTGCCGAAGCGGCCGTCGATGCTCGGAAAGGGAGCTGCGGCAATCGTCGCTCCGGGCACCGGCGGCGGGTTGAGCGCGAGCGCGAAGCTGCCGACGAAACCGCCCTCCATGAGCAGATCGGCGTTTGGGTTGCTCCCGAACACGGCCTCTACCGCACCGAGAAAGGGCGTCGTAAGCGCCCCCTTGACTCCCTCGGCGAGGTAGTTCTCGTTGAGCAGCGTCGTCATGCGCCTCAACGCCGCAATGACGGACGGGTCGTCGAAGGGGAGTTTGCCCGCGAAGAGGCCGTCGTACTTCCACTGTCCTTCGGTGCGGATGTAGATGTTCTCGAACCAATCCGTCAGCGTGAAGGAGTCGGACCCGCCGAGGGCCCACGGCTTCCGCCCGCCGCGCGAGAGGCGCTCCGTCACCGACACGAGCTCGTCCCACGTTCGGGGAGGTCGCAGCCCGAGTCGCCGCAGCTGCCGAGGCCGGTACCAGACGAGGCTCTTCGAGGTCGTCGCGAGCGGAAGTCCGTAGATGTGGCCGTTGACGGTTCCAAGCTTGATCCAGGACTTACCCAGCGCGCGTGCCACCTCGGCATCGGTCACTCCGAGCGCCGCGAGCGGCTCGGCCGTCCCGTCGCGAACGTACTCGCCCAGTTGGCCGGGGCCCTGGGTGAACCCGACGGACGGACGGTAGCCGGGCACGATGCGGGTGTCTTCGAAATCGACGGTTTCCGTCTCGAGCGCTGTGGTCTCCTCGAACGCACGCAGGACCTCGACCATGGCGCTGTGTTCGGGATCGCCTTTGAGCCAGGGCGTGTAGATCGTGATCGGGTGCTGCGCGGTGCCAAGGGATCGCGTGTCCCGCGTCATCAGGTAGGCGGAGGTGGCCGTCACGGCAGCGACGCCAAGAAGCGCCACGAGCAGGCGCCGGCGTCGCCGTCCTCTTCCGTCCCGGCGAGGAACTTCGAGCGGCGGAGGCGCCGTCCCAGTGCCCGCGCGCTCCAACTCCGGCTCGCCCGCGGGAGCCTTGGCCGCAAGGGAGGCCGCCGGGACCTCCGAAACGGGTGCGCGCAGCAGCTCGCGGTAGATCGATTCGGTCTCGGGCGAGGGGTAGGCGCCGAGCTCGCGCGCGAGGAGCCGTCGGCACCGCTCGTAGACCCGAAGCGCCTCCGCTCGGTTCCCCGCGGCCGCGTGCGCAGCCATCAACTGCCGGTATCCGGTCTCGCGGTAAGGCTCGAGCCCGATCATCTCCTCGGCCCACTTGGCCGCCTCGGCCTCGTCGCCTAACCGAAGGCACGCTTCGGCAAGACAGCCGAGCGCTCTCCGCCGGGTCTCTAGAAGGTCATGCCGCTTCGCTTCGACCCAGGCCCCGTCTTCTCCCGGCATGAAGGTCGGCCGAGCCAGTGACGCAGCCTGCAGAGCGGTTGTCCTCGCCTGCTCGGCATCCGCGTCCAGCGCTGCCTCCGCCTCCCGGAGGGCGTCGGCCGCGGCGATCACGTCGACCCAGGTTCCCACGGGCAGGTTGAGCCGGTAACACCCGAACGCGCTCGTCAGAACCTTCGTGCCGTCCACGCCGAGATCCGCCAGCAGCCCGCGCAGCTTGCTCACGAGCACGGTCAGCGCCTTCTCCCAAGTCGCAGGAGGCGCATCCTCCCACAACGCGTACGCGAGCTCGCCTCGGGGCACCGGTCTGCCCTGCTCGACGACCAGGCAGGCGAAGAGGAGCCGCCCCTGCCGCCCCGGGAAACGCTCCTCGTCCATGAGCACGCCGGCGGCCTCCACGGCAACCCGGCCGACGAGGAAGACCTTCAGCTCCGATCCGCTAGGCACGCTCTTGCTGCCATCTTGCCTCCATCTAGGGGCGCGTTTCTACGCTCGTCGCGTGGAGTCGAAGGGGAGAGTGCTTCGCTGCGAGTGCGGGTTCGAAGTCCGCGCCGAGCATGAGGACGTGCTCGTCGCCGAAGTCCGGCGACACGCGTGGGAGGAGCACAGCATGGCCCTCACGTCCGACGAGGCTCTGCTGCTCGCGTGTCGCACAGAGCTGGAGGCGCCGACGCCGCCGCGCGAACCGTGGGCGGACCGGCCCACGACGCCTCGCAACAGGTCTCGACCGACGAGAAGGAGGAGGAAGTGAAACGCAGTCGCAACCGCGTCCGCGCCACGACGGCAGTCACGGCGATCGGCGCCTTCGAAAGGAGATCGATCATGAGAATCCATCTCGGCCTTGCCGCGATGCTTGCGCTCGTCGCGGTGCTGGCCATGGGGCCGGCTGGCACTTCGGCCGCGCCCTCGGTCGTGGCGACCGACAACGCTGTCGTCCATTGGAGCGGGATCGCCGCGAACGCCATCGTGGTCGGGCGCCCGCCAGCCAGCAGCGCCGTCCTCGGCGGCATGGTCCACGGCGCGATGTACGACGCGGTCGCCGCCGTCGAGGGCGGCCTGAAGCCGTTCGCGACCGGCGTGACCGCGCCACCGGGTTCGTCCGCCGATGCAGCCGTTGCGCAGGCCGCTCGGGACGTGCTCGTCGCGCGCGTGCCGGGGCAGGCGCCCGCCGTCGAAACCGCCTACGCCGCGTACATGGCGTCTGTTCCCGACGGCCCCGCCAAGGACGCAGGCAAGGCCGTGGGCGCTGCTGCCGCGGCCGGCATGCTCGCGATGCGAACCGGCGACCGCTTCGACGACGTCGTCGCCTACGTGCAGAAGCCGCCGGGGCCAGGCGTGTTTGAGCCGATCGCGGCGACGCCGCCCGTCGACGTGAAGCTCCCGTTCGTGCGGCCGTTCACGTACGCCTCACCCTCCGATTACCGGCCAGAAGGCCCGCTCGAACTGACGAGCAAGCGCTACGCCAAGGACGTAGCGGAGGTGCAAAGGTACGGCCGCGCCATGAGCACCGACCGGTCGACTCTGCAGACCGAGACCGTCCGCTTCCACACAGAGCAGACGTTTTTCCAGTTCAACCGCACGCTCCGTGACCTCGCGAAGACCCGCGGCCTCGATCTGCGCGAGTCCGCGCGACTGCTCGGATACGTCAACGTCGCGACAGCCGACACGATGATCTCCTGCTGGGAAGCGAAGTACCACTACTCGCATTGGCGGCCCAACCACGCGATCCAGCGGGCGGACACCGACGGGAACCCGGCCACCACGGCCGACCCGACCTGGTTGCCGCTCATCACCGGCAACCATCCGGAGTACCCGTCCGGCCACGCCTGCGTCACTGCAGCCCTAACCGAGTCGCTGCGCAACTACTTCGGAACGAAGCAGGTGCCGCTCGTAATGACGAGCCTGGCTCCCGGTGCCGGCGGACCACGCACCTACGAGACCCTCGACGAGCTCGTCGAGGACGTCGAAAACGCTCGCGTCTGGGGCGGCCTCCACTACCGCACCACGATGACCGACACCGCCAAGCACTTCCCCCGCATCGCCCGCGCGATCGGCCGCCAGCACTTCCTGGCCAACGCGCGTCGCGGCGACGAGGACCGCGACGACGACTGAAAAAACCAACGCGGGCGGGCCGAGAGAGGGCCCGCCCGCCGTCCAGCGAGCCTCAGTGACTGTCAGGGCCGCGACACGACTTGCCGCGCGCCCGCCGCGAACTGCGCGCCTCAGGCGAGTCGAGCCGGCGGCCTTCTCAAGCGAGCGACTGTGAGCCCACGTCGCGGGTGCGATCGTCACCGGAGTGAGCGTGCTGAGCCCTGGTGTCGAGCCCGCCGAGCCGCTCGCCGAGGTTCTGCTCTTGAAGCGCGAGAGCTCGCCGGTGTCCGAGCGTCCCGCTGTCGGCGAGACCGTCATCCCCGCCGGCATGGCCCTCGTGCGCAAGTTCGGCCACGTCGTGGGGGTGCGATAGCCGCCCTACCCCTGCAAACGGAACTGAGGGAGCGTCGACGCGAGCGCCGCGCGGACGACAGTGAGGTTGCGGGCTCACGGGCGCGACACGGAACGCCGCGCTGGATCAGCTCGTTTTTCCGGACTCACGGTTCGTGGATTGATGCCGATCCCTACTGGGTGAAGCCAGCCGAGAGCTACGACGAACTGCTTCGGAATGGCGCGGTCGAAAACTGGTCGCTGATGAGTTCCTTCGGGCCTGAACTGACCGATTGGTATGAGGCAGTGGAGGCTCTCGCCCGAGCGGATGGACTTCGGACGAACAGATGGGGTATCCGCTCCGGAGCGGGCTCCTTTGACACCCCGGTTGTCTTGCTCGCTCGGCCCGACGGCAGCGACTACCCCTGGATAGTCGACGTCTACCATTGGGTCGAGGGTGAGCGGAAGAACGTGCTCCGTCAGATAGAGGTCGACTGGAATGACGTGCTCATAGGCGCGCGTACGCGGGCGAAGGCGAAGCGATTGCTCTCAGGGACCGCCATAGCCGTTGCGCGAGAAAGGAACGCGAGAAGCTTGCCGGCAGGGTCTGCGCGATGTGCGACTACAGCTACGCGAACTGCTTCACCGACGAAGCACGGCAGGACGCGATCGCGGCCTTGGACGCGGTGGATCGATGGCTCGACGTGGCAGAAGCTCAACTGGAGGCTCGGGACGCAAGTGAACCCGCCGCAGTCCGCGTAAGAAGTTGAGGGCGGTGTCCCTTCAGCCGGTGCGGACGAAATGGGCCACCTCGATCGCCGCGGCTGAGGGATCGCGCGGCATGATCCGGCGGTGAGGCCGTCGGCCCGGGATGTCTCGCAACCGCGAGTAGCGGTTCCTCCGGCGCATCGACAAGGTAATAGAAGACGGAAGCAGGCGGGCTGAGCGAGGGAATCCCGGCGTGGTCCGCCGTGCCGTCGAGAAGGTCCATCTCCACGCCGGCGTGGGACGTTTGAAACCACGTCCGATCGCCGATCGCCACGACTGCGTCACTGAGAGCAAACCGCTCCCGAACTTGCGCGTTGGAGTGACTCCTCGTGCGGCATGTTCCGAAATTGGAAGAGGACGGACATGGTCGGCGTCGCCTCATGACACCTACTCGGCAACGGCGACGATCGCATCGATGATGACCGGGACGTTCAGCGGCGAAGGCCCTTGCCCGGGCGCGGAGCGGGCGTGCCGTCCGGCCTCACCCCAGATCTCGATGATCAGGTCGCTGAACCCGTTCACGACCTTCGCGTTGTCGTGGAACTCCGGCGCGCTCTGGACGTAGCCGACGGCCCGCAGCCAGCTCTTGACGCGGTCGAGATCGCCGAGCTCGTGTTTGAGCGACGCGATGATCGATAGCGCAGCCAGCCGCGCTGCCTCGTACCCTGCTTCGACTGTCAAGTCGCGACCCACGACACCCTGCGCAAGAACGGTCGAGCCGTCGATCGCAGGGTGCCCCGAGATGTAGGCGAGGTCGCCGTAGACGTTGACCAGCTTGAAGTTGCCCGGAGGATTCATCGGGGCGGGCAATGTCAGCCCCAGATCCTCGAGGCGCGCCTCGATCCGGCTCATCCGGCGACGATAACCCTCCTGTCCGGACTCACCAAATCGAGGCTCCGGGAGCATCCAAGGGATGCGGGCCCTGGTCGGAGAAGAGCGTGCTGTGGTGAAGGGGACGCACGTCTTAGACTCGCGTATCCGACCTGGAGCCAGCGCCGTAGGGTCGAATGCTTCGGGGTTCAGGCTTGAGGGTTCGGCTCCGGAGACGGGGGTCATCGAGCGCGAACCCTTGGTCTGCCACCGGGCGGGGAGCCGGGCAGGGCAACCCCGTACGGTGCATACCGTCGAGCACTCCAGGGCGTACGAGCGGCGCAAGCCAGCAGCAGTCCTTCGCAAAGCTGCTGAAATCGAGCTAGACCTTGCAGCCACAAATGAGCAAAGCATTTTCGCTTTGTGAAGGTTTGAATGTCGTCCAACATTTCTCTGGAATGAGCGCCTATATCGAGACGGTCATCGTTCGATGACGTTTACCGAAAAGGGGCGACATGTTAAACAAGAAATCGTGGCTGGCGGGATCGCTCGTCTTGTTGGTGATGACAGCGTTTGCGGTTGCGCTGGCCAGCGTCGGTTCGGCGGCCAGTCAGGCAGCACCGGTCAACACCGCACCGCCGACGATCTCCGGAACAGCCCGCGAGGGTGAGACGCTGACTGCGAACAACGGCACCTGGACAGGTCCGGCTCCGATTACGTTCGCCTATCAATGGCAGCGTTGTGACAGGGATGGCGGCAGTTGCTCCGCGATCGGTGGGGCGAACGAGAAGACCTACGCCTTGAAGAACCCCGACGAGGGAAACACGATTCGGGTTCGTGTCACCGCCAGGAATAGCGATGGTGCTACCGCCCGGACGACGACGCCTACCGCTGTGGTCGCGGATAGGGCTGTCGCGCCGCCGCCGGCTCCGGCAACCGGCTGCCCTGCCGGCACAGGACCTATCGCCGTGACGTCGGTCTCCCCACCGGCGCGGCTCGTCATTGACGGCCAGGGCATCTCCCCGTCCCCGGTCGGGGGCTCGGTTGGCACCTTGACGGTACGTTTCCACGTCTCCGCCTGTGGCGGTCGCGCGGTTCAGGGTGCGCTCGTCTACGGGACAGCGGTTCCGTTCGAGCAGTTCAGCGAAACGGAGCAGCCCACGGGCACCGATGGTTGGACGACGCTGACCATGAACCGGCAGAGCGGTTACCCGGCGTCCCCGAGGCAGCAGCTGCTCGTCGTCTTCGCACGGGCACGCAAGCCTGGCGAGAGCCTGCTCGGCGGCATTTCCACCCGCCGGCTCGTGTCCTTCCCGGTCAACCTGAGCCGGTAAAGCCTGACGGCAATGGTGGGCGGCGACCCAGGGTTGCCGCCCACCACCCGGCGCGCACCTGACGAGCCGAGAGAGAGAGCACCCCCGGGTGACAGAGCGGATCGATGACCGAGGGAGGAGATAGGCATGCAAGAATCACCAACGCGCCGTCGCCGCCGAGGTCGAACTTGATCCAGACGCTCAGGAGTCGGCCGCGGACGCGCGCCGCGCCTCGACGTCGTGCGTCGTGGTAAGCCCAGACGCGACGCCAACACCGCCCAGCGCGAGCATGAATCCGAGCATCGTCACATACGCAAACGTCCGGCCGTCGCCCCAGTCGACGGTCTCAGAGTATCGTGCGAGGGCGACCAGCTGGAGCGCTCCGAACAGCATCGCCGTCGCGGCCGCAGGTCGGGCGCGCCGCCAGTCGCGCTCGAGTGCACTGTGCGCTGCGCCGAGCCCGAGACCGACGAGCCAGGCACCGACGACGCGCCCTGTCAGCGGCGTTAGCGGCCAAGGCCAGACGATGTCGAACGTCTCCGGTGCGGCGAACAGCGCCACCCCGAAGGTGACCATGACCGCTGCCTGCGTTCCCAAGAGCACTGGCGCCCAGAGCGGCATCCGAGCGGTGCGCACGAGCCGATGGCCCTTGCGACGAGCCTCGCGGATGCCGAAGAACCCAAGCAGGACGGGCACGGCGATGTAGATCGCGATCCACGCCCAGGTGATCGGTCGTCCCTGATGGAAGCGGTCGAAATGTAGGGCTGTTGCCCCGAGGACGAGCAAGGCGAAGAGGTTCGTGGACGGAAATGCGATCCGGGCGTGCTCCCAAGTCGGAGCGCGGGCGGCGAGAACGACGAGCGCGATCGTGGCCCAGTAGCCGGCGCCCATGAACGCCGCCGTCAGCGGCGGCTGGATCGTCCACGCGAAGAGGTCATCCGTGCGGTCTGCGAAGACGAAGGTCGAAACCCCCGCGAGCACGAGAAGCGCGGCGACCACGAGAAGCGTCGCGCGCATGTCCCCCGGCAGGCGCGATTCGGGAGGTACACGCCCTTTCGTAACCCGCACGTACCTACTCTAGGAGACCTCGGGGGGTGGCGCTTGATCAGCTTCGCTCCCCGCGCCGGCACCTTCGCGCGATCGACGGCGACTTGTCGTTCCTCGTCCTGCCGACCAGGTCGGCGATCCGTGTCGACTGAACTCGACAGCGGATAATCGGCGCCGGCGTCCCGCAGCGAGCGGCCGGGGTGGCTGGAGTGTCACGGTAGCCGCGCGACGAAGTCGCGGAACGCTCGTCCGCTGACCGGTTGACCGTGGGAGACAAGGACGATTGCGGGGTCGAGCGCGGCGAGCCTCCGCGCGGATCGCTTGAGCCCCGCCGCGTCCCCCCTGAAGATCCGCAGTGGCTCCCGTAGTAGCGGTCGTCGCTCGAGACCGTAGTTCCACGCGATTTCACCGGCGAGTAGGGTCCGGTCCGACTCGCGCCAGAAAGAGAGGTGACCCGGGGCGTGGCCGGGCGTTTCGAGCACGACGAACCCGGCGGTGAGATCGTCGCCCTCGCGCAGCCGCCGGTCGACGAGGCGGCCAGGCCCGCGCAGCGTGCCGAAGAGATCGTGGAGAACGCTCTTCGGGTAGTTCGTCATCCCCTGCTCCATCGCGGCGGCGTCTCGCTCGCCGCACCAGAGCGCCACGCCGAGCGTCTCGCAGACACGCGCGCTCGAGCCCGAGTGGTCGGGGTGGACGTGGGTCAGAGCGTGCGCGCGCACCGGGTGACCGCGGACGGCGCGGAGCACGATGCCGCCTGCGAGCCGCGTCCCAGAGTCGACGAGGACATCCCCGACGAGGAACGCGCTGAAGAACGTAGTGAACCAGGGGATCTGGAAGACGTCGTCGGCAACGTGTCTCATACGGGGTGCGCGGCCGACCGGGCTCCCGCCCGATGGCGGCGGCCACGCCAGCGAGCGGCACCGGCGACGGCGACGCCTGCGAGGCTCGCGAGCACGGCGACGTAGACCCATGCCGCGATACGGCTCCAGTCGACCTCGTCGCCGAACCGCGCGAGCGCGCTCGCCTGGAGGAGGGCAAGTGCCGCATACGCGGCGGCGACCGACCGGACGCGCCGCCAGTCAGCGTCGCGCGCTGCGAGCGCCGACACCACGCCGAGCGCGAACACCCAACCCCCGATCGCACGCGCGCCGATCGGCGTCAGCGCCCACGGCCACAGCGTATCCGCGCGCGTCGCGAACAGAAAGAGCGCAGCGCCGGAGGAAACGGTGGCCGCAGCCTGGAATGTGAACAGCGCCCGCACCGCGGTGGGGATCGGCGCCGAGCCGGGCAAGGGCGCGTCCGACCCGCGCAGCTGGGGCGCGATCGCCGCCACGCCGAGCGCTGGGAGGACTGCGTACGAGGTGAGGAATCCCCAGGCGCCAGACGAAACGAGGAATCGGTGATCGTCGGTGTGGAGGAGGTCGAAGTGGACAAGCATCACGACGAGGAGAAGCGCCATGAAGAGCGCCCCGGCGTAGGCCCCCAACCTCGCCGACGCCCAGCGCCGCTCGCGGGCGGACACGAGTAGCAGAACGGCTGCAGCCCAGTACATCCCGTTGAGGAACGCCGTCGTCAGCTCCGACTCGATCGTCCACGCGAAGCGCGTATCGGTGTGCCCGGCGCCGCGCGCGAGCAGCGTCCCGGCGAGGACGGCGAAGACGCCCGCGGCGACGAGATACGCGCGCATCCACCGCGTTAGCCGCATCGCGGAGCATCGTAAGACATGCAGAAACGCCCCGCGCGCCTAGAACGGCTCGCGGCGGCGAGCCAGCCAACCGACGGGACGAGACCCGAGTGAGCCCCAGCGACCTGGGCTCGGCGGCCGTGTTAACTTCGACTCCATCCGGTGAACACTCCGTTTCTTAGATGCGGCGGCAACGGATAGACCGATTCGGTTTGAAGACCAATAAGGAGGGCCATGTCAGCCATCACTCCCGACATCGAGCTGAAGGCGCGTCATCGCGCCATGTGGGCTTCGGGGAACTACCCGACCATGGTCGACACGTTCCTGCTGCCGTTGGGGCCACGACTCGTCGAGGCGTGCGGGATCGGTTCCGGGATGCGCGTCCTCGACGTCGCGGCCGGCACCGGCAACGCTTCGATCCCGGCAGCGGAGCGCGGAGCCTCGGTTACGGCGAGCGATCTCACGCCGGAGCTCTTCGAGGCGGGGCGGCGGCGCGCTGAGACGGCCGGCGTCGAACTCGAGTGGGTCGAGGCCGACGCGGAGAACTTGCCCTTCGAGGACGAGTCGTACGACGTCGTGATGTCGTCGATTGGCGCGATGTTCGCGCCGCGCCACCAGGCGGTCGCGGACGAACTGATCCGCGTGTGCCGTCGCGGCGGGACGATCGGACTCCTGAGTTGGACGCCCGAGGGCATGCTCGGCGCGCTCTTCCGGACGATGGGCCCGTTCGCGGCGCCGCCTCCGCCGGGCGCGCAGCCGCCCCCGCTCTGGGGCAGCGAGGATCACCTGCGCGAGTTGATGGGCGACCGCGTCGAGTGGCGGACGCTCGAGCGCGACGTGCTGGAGATCACGGCCTTCGAGCGTCCACGCAACTACGGCGAGCACTTCAAGGACTACTACGGCCCGACGATCGCGACGCGCGCCAACGCCGCCAAGGACGGCCGCGAATCCGAGTTTGACGACGCGCTCGACTCCTTCTGCGACGAATGGAACCGAGGCACGCCGGACCGAGCACGATTCGAGAAGGAATACCTACTCGCCGTCGGCCAGAGGACGTAGCGCGGCGTACGCGGCGGGTGAACTACCCGGTTGACCCCCCGTGCGCCCGCGACGACGGCCGGGGTCACGAACTCGTGCGGCTGACTGCGGCGTCCGCAGAGTGCGCCCGCTCGGAATCGAACGAGGGCGCGCTTTTAGGAAGCGGCGTGCCTGCTCTGGAAAGTGCTTGCAATGCGGCTAGGTCCGCACGTTTGTGCGGACGTGCGCGCGAGGCGAGCCGTCTCCGCATACCTCTTGAAAGTGGGTGGTGATGCCCCCACAAGAATGCAACCAAAGGCAGGGCGCATCGCCCGGCGACCCCATCGACAAGGCCGACTTCTGGAGGATGGCTAGAACAGCCACATCACCCCATGGCGGCTCCTGGAGAAGCCCAAGACCAAATCGCACCGGACCGCCTGCCGCTACCCACGGCGGTCACCTCTCTTGCCCCCGCAGGCTGGTTTGGTCAAGTCGCGGTCAAAGACCAGCCACAATCGATGGCGACAGTGGCTAAGGCGGAAACCGGGAAACCGCCCAAGCGAGCCAAACGACAACGCTTGGCGAGCAACCGAAACAGGATGCAACGAGATCGCACCCAGGAGGTCGGCGGTTCGAGCCCGCCTAGCTCCACTCAACCGTCCGAGCCGCGTAGAGCTGCGGCTGCGGCTGCCAGGTTCGCCCGTCCCGCGCCGTGCGTCGCGATCGTGCGCACGTCCTCGAGCGGGGGACCGGCCAGCCCTGTCTCGACGACGACGAGATCGGGCCGAAGCGCCGCGGCTGCGGCGACGGTTTCCTCCTGCCACGTGTGTCGGTTCGCGTCCTGCGCGACGACGACGAGCCTTCGGCCTTCGTGCTGGTCGAGCAGCGCGCCGAGATCGGCCGGGGCTTCGCGGAGCTGGAGGGAGACGGCGTCGGTGAGAACGTCGGCGAGCCCGTGTCGGGCCTCGCCCGCCGCGATGTTCGCCTCCGGCCTCAGCTCGAGGACGAGAATCGGGCCGGCGATGGCGATGGCGTCTGACAGCGCGAGGGCACGGTTGGCGGCTTCCGCGCCGCGACGTCGGTCGGCAGCGCCATGTTCGCTCGGGGACGTCCAGCCGCAGAGTGCGGTGACGCGAGCGGCAGCGTCCTCCAGACGGTCCTCCGCGAGGCGGCCCGAGCGGACGGCGGCGACAATCGCGGCGTGAACCCGCTCGACGGCCTCTTCATGCAGGTCGTGCCCGAGACCGAGGGAGTCGGCACCCGCGCTCAACGCTCGCACCGCGGTCTCCTCCAGACCTACCGTCTCGCTTACCGCGGCCATCTCGAGCGCATCGGTCATGATCACTCCCTCGAAGCCGAGCTCGCTCCGCAGCAGCTCGGAGAGGATCGTCCGGCTGATCGTCGCGGGCACGGTGTCGAGGGAAGGGACGACGAGGTGGCCGGCCATCACGGCCTGGACCCCCACAGCGATCGCGGCGCGGAAGGGGAGAAGCGCGGCGTCGAGGTCGCCGGTCGCGACGGGAAGCTCTCGGTGGGAGTCGGTCGAGGTGTCCCCGTGCCCGGGGAAGTGCTTGGCGCAGGCCGCGACCCCCTGCCGCTGTGTGCCGGCCACGAACGCGCGCACGTGCCGGGCGACGCGGTCGGGGTCGGAGCCGAAGCTCCGGACGCCGATGACGGGGTTGTTCGGGTTGCTGTTCACGTCTGCGACGGGGGCGAGATTGAGATTGATCCCGGCGCGGGCGAGCTCGCCGGCGATCGCGGCGGCGACCTCCTCCGTCAGCGTCGTGTCGTCGACGAAGCCGAGTGCCGCGTTGCCGGGATAGGAGCTGCCGTGGATCGCCTCGAGCCGCGTCACGTCGCCGCCCTCTTCGTCGATCGAGATCAGCAGGTCGGGCCGTTCGGCACGGAGGGCGCCGGTCAGCTCGCGCAGCTGCTCGGGGTCGCGGACGTTGTAGGCGAAGAGCGTGATCCCGCCGAGCCCGCGCTCCAGCCAACGCGCGACCCAGTCCGGAACGACGTGGCCCGGGAAACTCGGTTGGAGACAGGCGGCCGCCAGCCGGTCGAGCTCGGTCACTGCTTGACCGCGCCGGCGGTGAGGCCGAAGGCGATCCGCCTGTGCACGAGGATGAAGAAGAGGACGACCGGCAGGGCGGTGAGGGTTGCGGCGGCCATCAGCGTCGCCCAGTCGACACCGCGGGTCGTGCCGGTGGTGAAGTTCGCGAGCCAGATCGTGATCGTCTGCTTGTCCGCGCTCGAGAGCAGGACGTAGGCGATGATGTACTCGTTCCAGGCCTGGATGAAGGCGAAGATCGACGTCGCGACCAGACCGGGGCCGACGAGCGGCAGCAGGATCCGGACGAAGGCGCCGAGCCGCGTCGAGCCGTCGACCATCGCGGCCTCCTCGAGCTCCTTCGGGATCCCGGCGATGAAGCCGCGCATCGTCCAGACGCAGAAGGGCAGGACGAGCGCGACGTACGCGATCACGACGCCGGAGAGCCGGTCGACCTGGTGGACGGCGCTGAAGGTGATGTAGAGCGGGATCACCAACGCCGCGAGCGGCACCATCTGGACGCCGAAGACGATCACGACGAAGGCGCTGCGGCCGTGGAAGCGGAACTTGGCGAGGGCCAGCGCCGCCAGGAACGCCAGCACGACCGAGACGACGACGACGGCGACGACGACGATCAGGCTGTTGCGCACGCTCGACCAGAAGAGCTCGCGGTCGATCGCGTCGCGGAAGTTGTCGAGTGTGGGGTTGGTCGGGATGAACTGGGGCGTGAAGGAGAGGACATCGTTGCCCTGCTTGAACCCGGTCGAGACCATCCAGTAAACGGGAAACGTCATGAGCGCGAAGACGGCGAGCCCGAGGAGGTTGAGGCCGATCCGCTGCACGGTCCGCTTGCGCCGGCGGCGACGGCGCGGGGGAGGAGCGAGCTCTGCAGGCGCGCTCAATCGATCTCCCCGAGCCGCACCATCTGGCGGATGTAGATGAACGTGACCACGAGCATCGCCAGCACCATCACGAGCGCGATCGCCGAGCCGAGCCCGTACTGGCTCGTGTTGAACGACTCGACGAAGGAGTAGATGCTGAGCACGAAGTAGTCGTCCTCGGGCCGGGCGTTGCGGATGATCCAGATCTGGCTGAAGACCTGGAAGTTCCAGATCACCGACAGGCTCGCGAGGATGACGAAGATCGGCTTCAGGATCGGTAGCGTGATATCGCGGAAGATCCGGAACGCGCTCGCCCCGTCGATCGACGCCGCCTCGACCATCTCCCCCGAAACCTGCGTCAGGCCGGCGAAGATCGTGATCGCGACGAAGGGGATCGCGCCCCAGACGATGATCGCGGTGATGATCGCCCAGCCCTCGATCGGGTTGACGAACCAGTCGTGGTGCGCGTAGGAGTCGAAGCCGAGCTGCGCGAGAGTCCAGTTGAGGACGCCGAACTCATAGTCGATCATCCAGCTCCAGATGTTCACAGCGACGACGGGCGGCATCGACCAGACGAGCACGAGGCCCGTCGTGATCAGCAGGCGCATGAACGTCCCGAGGCGCGCGAGCAGCAGCGCGATCAGCGTTCCGAAGACCATCGTCAGCCCGACCGTGACGGCGGTGAACGCCACCGTCCGGCCGAGCACGGTCCAGAACCAGCGGTCGCCGAGGATCTCCGTGTAGTTGTCGAGCCCGATCCACCGTCCCTCGTGGGCGATCAGCTCGGGGAGCCCGTACTCCTGGAACGAGAGCGTGACGAGCCGGTAGAGCGGATAGCCGAGCACTGCGACGATGACGGCGAGCGCAGGGAGCAGCAGCAGATAGGGCGTGACCTGGCGAACCGGTCGGATCCGCCGACGCCCTCGAGCCGGCGCGAGGGCCGGCTCGAGGGGGAGGGGAACGGCGGACTGGTCTTTCACGAGCGGGGGTTCAGCGGGCGTTCAGGATCTCCGTGATCCGCGCGCTGGCTGCGGTTGCGAGCTCCTTCGTCTTCGAGGGATTGCGGAGGATTCCGCTGAGCATGCTCTGGAGCACGTTCGCGCTCTCGACGTTGGCCCAGTTCGGGGTCGAGGGGACGAACCAGCTGTACTTCGCCGCCTCGGCGAACGGGGCCAGCGTCGGCTTGGAGGCGTTGATCCGGGCCAGGCTCGTCGTGTTCGGAATCACGCCGCCGCCGGTGGCCATCCGGGTCATGTTCTGCGTGTTCGTGAACGCGGCGATCCAGTCAGCCGCAAACGCCTTCTGCTTGCTCGTGACCGGCACGGCGAGGTTCGAGCCGCCGAGGAAGGTCGGCATGTACTTGCCCGGGGTGTGGCTCGGCATCGGGTAGGCGCCGATCTTGCTCGCGAGGGCGGGGTTGCCGAGCTTCGGATCGAGGGCGTACGGCCACTCCCAGCCGTTGCCGACGAACGCGCCGACACTGCCCTTGGCGAACACGAGCGCCTGCTGCGGATGGGCCTCGTCACCGGTCTTGTTCGCCCGCGAGTAGCTCCGGGCGACGTTGCGCCACGCGGTCAGGCCGGAGAGGGCTTGCGGCTCGTGCAGCGTGCCGACCCACTTGCCGTTCCGCGTCTTCGCGATCTGTCCGCCGTAGTCGTAGACGAAGGACATGGCCGCGTACCAGTAGCGGCCGGGGAAGTAGACGGCCGAGTAGGTCGGGTTCTTGGAGCCGCCGAACTGCTTCATCAGCTTCGCGTTGGCAGCGTTGAACTCGGCGAGCGTCTTCGGGATCTTCGTGATCCCCGCGGCCTTGTACTGATCCGTGCGGTAGATGACGCCACGCGCGCCGGCGTAGTACGGGACCGCGAAGAGCTTGCCGTTGTAGCTCCCCGCCTTGGTCAGGCCGGACAGCCAGGTCCCGGAGTTCGGGAAGTCGGAGCGAGTGAGCGGAGCGAGCGCTCCGGCCGAGCTGTACTTCGGCACGTCCGTGTTGCCGAACTCGATCACGTCGGGGCCGCTGCCGGCCGAGAGCGTCGCCTCGAACTTCGTCTTGTAGTCGCCCCAGCTCTGGTACTGGACGTTCACGTCGACGCCCGGATGCTGGCTCCTGAACGACTGGTTGGCGGCGGTGACCGCCTCGGGCCAGTTGGCCTGGGCGTCACCCATCAGCCAGACCGTGAGCGCATCGGCCTGGGCTCGTGCCGGCGACGCCTGCGACGCGCCGGTCGCTGAGGCCGCCGCGATCGCAAGTGCGATCACGAGCACGGCCGTTGCGAACAAACGTAGTCTCATTCGAGACCTCCTCCTCGCGTCGGCAGGAGCGCTCCACTGGAGAGGCTGCCGCCGAAATGGTCTTGACCAATTTACGATCAGGCGGAGGCTCGCACATTGAATCGGTCCTGTCAAGGGCCGTCTGCGCCCGCTCGCGACGGTCGTAAACGGCTTGACGAGGCACCTCTGGGAACTCGGCGGCCCGAGGCGCCAGGAATGAGCGCGAGACTGGTACTGACCAGGTGCCTAGAGCGCGTGCGTGATCTTGCTGAGACCGTTCGGACGATCAGGATCGAGCCCTTTCGCCTGAGCCAGCGCCCACGCGAGCAGCTGCCCCGGGACGACCGAGAGCAGCGGCGAGAGCAGCGTCACGGCCGGCGTGGGAACGGGCACGGTGAAGGAGGCCCCGGCGATCTCGCGTGCTGCCGGCCCACTCGCGACAAGCGTCGCCCCGGCGGCGCAGGCGCGGGCCGCAGCGTCGCGAACCGCGGGCAGGCTCTCGTCGTCCGAGCCGATCGTCCAGACCGGGAACAGCCCGTCGAGCGCGGCGAGTGGGCCGTGCATGAGATCCGTGGCGGTCAGCGGCTCCGCGGCGACGCGACACGTCTCGAGCAGCTTCAGCGAGATCTCGCGGGCGGTGGCGAACTCGGGCCCGCGCCCGATCACGAACATCCGGCCGACGAACGCGAAGGCGACCGCGACCTCTGCCAGTCGCCGCTCGAGCGCCGGCATGGCGTCGTCCAACTGGGCTGCGACGGCACGGATGCCGTCGCCGATCGCCGGCCCGCGGCCGGCAGCATGGGCGGCCAGGAGCGCGAGGGCGGCGACCTGGGCGGTATAGGTCTTCGTCGCTGCGATCGAGCGCTCCGCCCCGGCGGCCAGCGGAAGCACGAGCTCGGCAGCCTCCCCCAGAGCCGACTGGGGGTCGTTCGTGATCGCGATCGTGAGTGCGCCGCGGGCACGAGCCCGCTCGACGTAGGCGAGCACGTCGGGCGTCTCGCCCGACTGCGAGAGCGCCACGATGCACGAGCCGCGGAGGTCGATCTCGGCCCCGTAGTAGACGGACAGCGAGATCGAGTCCCGGAGCGCGGTCCAGCGCGGCAGCAGGCCGAAGGCATAGACACCGTACGACGCCGCATTGTCGGACGACCCGTGCCCCACCATCCGCACGAGGCTCAGCCCGCGCTTGCGGGCGACCTCGGCCACGGCCGCATACTCGTTGTCGTGCTCGAGCAGCCGCTCCAGCGCGGCCGGTTGCTCTCGGATCTCGCTCAGGAGGAGCTCGCCGGGCGCGGGCTGCGGCTCGAGGAGCGCGCTCATCGGCAGGCCTCTGGCCGATGAGCTTGAGGGGGTGTGGGGGAACTTGGAAGTTCCCCCACAAAGCAGAAGAAGGGGGCTCGCGGGGGAAACATGGTTTCCCCCACGGGAGCGAGCCGAAGGCGAGCGACGCTCATCCTGCGTCGCGCAGCACGAACACCGGCGTCGCGCCTGCGCGGTCGCGTCGGTTCAGCTCGGTGACGAGGCGGTAGCGGTCGCCGCGATAGATCGAGCGGA
This sequence comes from uncultured Gaiellaceae bacterium, assembly GCA_963789355.1. GTDB lineage: Bacteria > Actinomycetota > Thermoleophilia > Gaiellales > Gaiellaceae > Gaiellasilicea. The sequence goes on along the minus strand of CAWBKK010000005.1, from coordinate 85,907 downwards.
CGAACTCGACGATCTCGTCGCTCTCGGCCCGCGTCGTTCGCTCGAAGAGGAAGGCGGGCGAGTGCAGCGGGACGCCGAGCGCCGACGACTCCTCCTCGTTCGTCACGGTCGGCTCGATCGTCTGAACGCCGCCCACGGTGACCACCCCGTAGCGGTTCGCGAGCAACTCGTAGAACGAGTGCTCCTCGAGGTCGGTCGGACTCAGCCCGGGCACGAGCGACTCCCGCACGTGCAGCGTCTCGATCGCCATCGTCTCCCCGTCCGCAAGCCGGAGCCGCTTCACGATCACGATTCGCTCCGAGGGCGACACGTGCAGGCAGCGGCCGAGGTACGCGCCGGCGGTCGTCACGGTCAGCGACAGGGTCTTGCTCCCGGGCCGCATGCCGCGCTGGACCATGTCCTCGCTGAACGACGTCATCGTCAGCTCCTGCGCGATCTTCGGTTCGCGGACGAAGGTGCCGCTGCCACGCCGGCGGACGAGATAGCCCTCGCGGACGAGATCGTCGAGCGCCGCGCGCACGGTCAGGCGCGAGACGCCGAGGTCGACGCTGAGCTGGCGCTCGGAGGGGATCGCGTTGCCGACCCCGAACCGCTCCATCAGGTCGATCACGCGCTCGCGCGTCTGGCTCTGCTTCGTGATCCGCTGCGGCGTCGTCATTGCGAACCGCATCCTAGTCGAGCTGAGCGCGAGTGGTCAATACCACTCTGTTGAAATGTGGTGAGGACTGGTACTACACTCCGGCACCATGCACACCGGTCAGCCCGTCACCGAGGATCACGTCGCAGGCCGCTCCGACCTCGACCTGCGCTCGACGCTCGACCTGGTCGAGCTGATCAACGACGAGGACGCGGGCGTTCCCGCTGCGGTCCGCAGCGCCGCCGGTCCGCTCGCGGCGGCGATCGACGCGATCGCCGAGCGGCTCGGGCGGGGCGGCCGGCTGATCTACGTCGGCGCCGGATCGTCAGGGCGGCTCGCCGCGGTCGACGCGGCCGAGTGCGGCCCGACGTTCGGCGTGCCGGCGGAGCAGGTCGTCGTGCTCGTGGCGGGCGGCGTCGGCGCGCTCGCCGTGGCGCAGGAGGCGGCAGAGGACGATCACGTGGCGGGCACGCGCGACATCGCCGCCGCCGGCGTGCAGGAACGCGATGCCGTTGTCCTCCTGTCGGCGAGCGGGCGCACGCCGTACGTGACCGGTGCCGCGCGCGCAGCGCGTGACGCTCGCGCACTGACCGTCGCTCTCGTCTGCGCCGACGAGTCGGAGCTGGGGCGGCTCGCCGACCAGGAGGTCGTGGTCGTCGTCGGAGCTGAGGTGATCGCGGGCTCGACGCGAATGAAGGCCGGCACGGCCCAGAAGCTGCTCCTGAACACGATCTCGACCGTGACCATGATCCGCCTGGGCAAGACGTACGGCAACCTGATGGTCGATGTCGTCGCGAGCAACGAGAAGCTGCGGAACCGGGCCCGGAGCGCCGTCGTGATCGCGACCGGCGCCCCGGACGCGGAGGTCGATGCAGCGCTCGAGTCGGCTGCGGGTGACGTGAAGGTCGCGATCGTCTCTCTCCTCTCGGGGCTCGAAGCGGCGAGCGCGCGAGCCCGGCTCGTGGCCGCGGGCGGCGTCGTCCGCCGGGCGCTCGAGGAGGACTCCGCACCGTGAGGCTCGGGGTCGAGGCCGCGATCGTCGATGGTGAGCTGCTCCGCGGCGACATCGACGTCGAGGAGGGAAGGATCGTCTCGGTGGGACTCGCGCCGAAGCCCGGCGGGGGCATCGCCGCGCCGGGATTCGTCGATCTGCAGGTGAACGGCTACGCCGGGGTCGACTTCGCCTCGGCCGATGCGGCCGGCTACAGAACGGCCGGCGAAGCTCTGCTCGAAGGTGGCGTCACGGCGTACCAGCCGACGCTGATCACCGCGCCCGAGGAGGATCTGGTGGCGGCGCTGCGAGAGGTGCCGACCCTCGAAGCGGGGGGACCGCGCATCCTCGGCGTCCATCTCGAGGGCCCGTTCCTCTCCCCGCATCGGCTCGGGGCACATCCCGCTACCTCGCGGCAGGATCCCGACAGCGGCCTGCTCGAGCGGCTGCTCGCAGCCGGCCCGGTCACGTATGTCACCCTCGCCCCCGAGTTGCCCGGGGCGCTCGAGCTCGTCGACCTGCTTCAGGGCCGCGGGATCGTCGTCTCGTGCGGGCACTCCGACGCCACGGCCGGCCAGGCCGACGCGGCGTTCGACCGCGGTGTCGGCACCGTTACCCACCTCTTCAACGCGATGCGGCCGCTCGGTCACCGCGACCCGGGCATCGCCGGCGCCGCGCTCGTTCGTGACGACGTGATCGTCCAGGTGATCCTCGACGGGCATCACCTCGCCTCCGAGACCGCTCAGGTCGTCTGGCGGGCCGCGGCGGGTCGCGTCGCGCTGGTCACCGACGCGATCGCCGCCGCGGGCACGGACGACCGCAATTGCCGGCTCGGCGGCGTCGAGGTCGAGATCCGCGACGGTGTCGCCCGGCGCGCTGATGGCGTCCTCGCAGGCAGCGTCGTGACGATGATCCAGGCGGTTCGGAACCTGCATGCCCTCGGTGCCCCGCTCGTGGACGCGATCGCAGCGGCCACGGCCGTCCCCGCGCGCGCGGCCCGCAAGCCCGGTCTCGGCGTGCTCCGGCAGGGCGGCGACGCGGACATCGTCGTGCTCGACGACCGGCTCGAGATCCGGCTCGTCCTCCGCCCTGGGCTCGAGCCGATGGCAGCGTGAGGGGGGACCGCGCCGGTGGCTGAGATCGTGCTCGAGCGAATCACGAAGGCATTCGGAGGAGACGCGGCCGCGGTCGACGACGTCTCGCTCGGAATCGCCGACGGCGAGTTCATGGTCCTCGTCGGTCCTTCCGGCTGTGGAAAGTCGACGCTGCTGCGGTTGATCGCCGGGCTCGAGGACGTCGACGCAGGCGCGGTCCTGATCGGCGGGCGCGACGTCACCGATCTGCAACCGCGCGACCGCGACCTCGCGATGGTCTTCCAGAGCTACGCGCTCTACCCGCACATGAGCGTGCGCCAGAACCTCGGCTACGGCCTCAAGGTGCGCCGTGTCGGCAAGCAGGAAACGGACGATCGGGTCGAGCGCGTCGCCCGCCTGCTCCGGCTGGACGAGCTGCTCGAGCGACGGCCCGCCGCCCTCTCCGGTGGGCAGCGCCAGCGCGTGGCGATGGGTCGCGCGATCGTGCGCGAGCCGAAGGCCTTCCTGATGGACGAGCCACTCTCGAATCTCGACGCGAAGCTCCGGGTCGGGATGCGGGCCGAGCTTGCGAGCCTCCATGCGCGGCTCGGCGCGACGACCGTCTACGTCACGCACGACCAGGTCGAGGCGATGACGCTCGGGCAGCGGGTGGCGGTGATGCGCAGCGGACGGATCCAGCAGGTCGACACGCCGAAGGCGCTCTACTCCCGGCCGGCGACGGTCTTCGTCGCGTCGTTCATCGGCTCACCCGCGATGAACCTCGTCGAGGCGCGGTTGGACGGCACTGTGGTCGAGTTCGGGCGGCACCGCATCCCCGTCCCGTCCGAGCAGCGACCGAAGACGAGGGGCGCGGAGGTCGTGCTCGGCATCCGGCCGGAGTCGTTCGAGGACGCTGCATTCGCCGACCCCTCGCTGCCGCACCTCGATGTCGACGTCACCCTGCTCGAGGACGTCGGCGCGGACGCGCACGTCTGCTTCCGTGTCGACGCAACGGCGGCGAGCACGGACGAGCGTGCGCCCGGCCACCAGGAAGAGACGTTGATCGCGCGGGACGGCATGACCTTCACCGCCCGCGTCAATCCCGCGACGGCCGCCCGGGTCGGCGCCTCGCTTCGCCTCGCCGTCGATCCTGCAGGTTTCCACTACTTCGACCGCATCTCGGGAGAGCGGCTCGTGGAACCTGCGCTCAGCGAGGCTGCGGCACGATCCTGATGTACGGCTTCGGCGACTCCCAGCCGTCCGGGTACGTCTCCTTCGCCTCGTCGTCCGAGACGGATCCCGCGATGATCACGTCGTCGCCCTGCTGCCAGTTCACCGGGGTCGCGACCTTGTGTTTCGCCGTCAGCTGCAGCGAGTCGATCACGCGCAGCACCTCGTCGAAGTTGCGTCCGGTCGTCATCGGGTAGACGAGGACGAGCTTCACCTTCTTGTCCGGCCCGACCACGAAGACGTTGCGGACGGTCTGGTTGTCGGCCGGCGTGCGCGCGAGCGGGTCTCCTTCGACGCTCGCCGGCAGCATCCCGTAGAGCTTCGCGACGTTGAAGTCGGAGTCACCGATGATCGGGTAGTTGGGGGCGCTCCCCTGCGTCTCCTCGATGTCCTTGGCCCAGTCGGGATGGCGCTCGACCGGGTCGACCGACAGCCCGATGATCTTGACGCCGCGCTTGTCGAACTCCGGCTTGATCTGAGCCATGTAGCCGAGCTCGGTCGTGCAGACCGGCGTGAAGTTCTTCGGATGCGAGAACATGACTGTCCACGAGTCGCCCATCCAGTCGTGAAAGCTGATCCGGCCGTCCGTCGTGTCGGCCTCGAAGTCGGGTGCGGTGTCGCCGAGTGACAGTGCCATGGTTTCCTCCTGTCCGCCTGCTGAAGTCCCTGCCGACTGTACCGCCCCCGAAGTAGGCTGGGCCAGTGCTCGACGCGCTCGTCGTCCAACCCGGTTCGGCCGCACGGCTCGTCGGGCGCGACCCCCGCGACACCCTCGGCTTGCCGGGAAAGGACGACTCCGCAGACCAGCTCGCGGCACTGCACGAGGAGCTCGCGTCTCTGCAGGAGCGGCTCTACGCCGAGGGAACGCGAAGCGTCCTCCTCGTCCTGCAAGGGCTCGATGCGTCAGGCAAGGACGGGACGATCCGGCGTGTCTTCACCGGCGTCAACCCGCAGGGATGCCGGGTCTCGTCGTTCAAGGCGCCGACGCCGGTCGAGCTCGCACACGACTTCCTCTGGCGCGTGCATGCGGAGTGCCCGGCCCGCGGGATGATCGGGATCTTCAACCGCTCGCACTACGAGGACGTCGCCACGGTGAGGGTGCTCGGGCTCGCCCCGGAGGCGGTGTGGAGTCGTCGCCCGCAGCGGATCGTCGAGTTCGAGCGCCTGCTGACGGAGGAAGGGACGACCGTGCTCAAGTGCTTCCTCCACGTCTCGCCGGAGGAGCAGAAGGAACGGTTCGCCGAGCGGGTCTCGGATTCGACCAAGCTCTGGAAGCACAACCCGAAGGACGAGGAGACGACCCGCCGCTTTGCCGAGTACATGGCCGCCTACGAGGACGCGCTGACCGAGACCTCGACGGAGGCCGCGCCGTGGTACGTGATCCCGGCGGATCGCAACTGGGTTCGAAACCACGCCGTCGCGACGGTGCTCGTCGAGGCGCTGCGCCGGCTCGACCCGCAGTACCCCTCGGTCAGCGGATAGCCCCGCGCCGCTCGGCCTCGATCTTCACCGCCTCGAGCGACGACCGCACCGCCGCGTCCCAGCGGCCGGCAACCTTCGTTCCCCACCAGCTCCCGAGCGCCCAGAGGTCGGTGCCGAGCTCGCCGTGGTACTCGAGCTCGGTGCCGCTCGGCCGCTCCTGGAGCACGAACTGCTCGATCACGTGCGGGACGGGCCCGCGGACGAGGCGGAAGTGGACGGTCGACGGCCGCTCGAAGCGCACCGTCTCGACGGTGGTCGCGACGAGCCACTTGACCTTCGTGAAGTGCGCGGCCAGAACCATGTCGCTGCCGCGCTCGAGCACGTGGAGCTTCTCGCCGAGCGCCTTCGGCGTGCGCCCGAGGTAGGGCGCGGAGATGACGTCGAAGACCGTCTCGCGCGGCGCTCCGATCGAGACGGTGATCGGTCCCAGCGGTCGCAGCCGGCGCCCGACGCCGAGGTCGAGACCAAGGGAGCCGCGGACGAGAAGAGCCCAGAGCCCGAGTGCCGCGCCCACGGCGATCCCGGCTCGTCCGATCACGGCTCCTCCGCGCGCCGGCGCGCCCGCTCGAGCTCGCGCTCCGCGGCGCGGACGGCCGCCTCCGCCGCGCGGAGCTGCTCCTGCGCTTCGCGACGCCTCTTCTCGGCCGCCGGATCGGGCTTGGGTTTCGGGGGCGGCTTCGGCTTCGCCTTCTGCTTCGGCCGGGCCGGGACGAGCGCCGGATCGATCCCGAATCCGGCCGCGGTCAGATCCTCGTGCAGCAGCCCTCGCTCGAGCAGCTGCCACAGCTCCGGATCGAGCGACGCGACCCGCAGCGTCTGGGTTGCCTTCTCGAGCGTCGGGCCACTCAGCTTGCGCCGTCGCAGATCCCGCTGGACCCGGTCGAGCGCGCCACGATGCTCCTTGATCGCCTCGTTCAGGTCGGCGCCCTTCTTGCCGGCCACCGCCGCCTCCTGGGCCTGGCGCAGGCGCTTGCCCGACTGGAGCAGCGCGCGCACCTCGGACGGATCCTCGTGGACGAGCTCGTTCAGCGCGGCCGCCGCGACGGAGGGCTTCGGCAACGCCGCGACCGCCGCCGCCAGCTCGGGATCGTCCTGCTTCAGCGCCTTCGCACGGGCGTTGCGCGCCGCGGTGAACTCGCCCAGCGGCAGGCTGTAGAGCTTCCGGGTCTCCTTCTCCAGCGGTTCCGCCATGGCACGGATACTAGGATCTGGCCGTGAGCGCGTTCGCCGACCTCGCCGAGATCGCCCGGCTGCGGATCTGGGACGGCGTCGCGGCCCGCGTCGTCGGCGGCAGCGGGATGACGATGGCGTTCATCGAGCTCGACCCGTCGAGCGTCGTGCCCGAGCACAGCCACCAGCACGAGCAGATCGGCGTGTGCGTCTCGGGATCGTTGACGTTCCAGGTCGGCGGGGAGGAGCGGGAGGTCGGTCCGGGCGGGACGTGGGAGATTCCGGGTGGCGTTCCTCACGAGGTGCGAGTCGGAGCGGCCGGCGCCGCGGTGATCGAAGCCTGGACGCCGCACCGCGACGACTGGGCGGGGCTCGAGACGCTCGAGCAGGCGCCGCCCCCGTGGCCGGCTAGCTGACCTGCAGCGGCGTGCCCGCGCCGGTCACCGGACGCGCTCGCCCCGCGGCCTGGAGCGCGCGGCGATAGGCGGCGGCGGGGGTCGCGCCGCTCGCCATCACCTCGCCGGTCGAGCGCATCTCGACGCCGCGGTCGGCAGCGCCGCTGAAGCGCTCCGACGGGAAGATCGCCTCCTTCGCCCAGGCTCGCGTCGGCACCGCGCGCTCGGGCAAGTCGAGCTCGGCGAGCGACTCGCCCAGGAGCAGGCGGCACGCGTGGTCGACGAGCGGGATCCCCGTCGCCTTCGACACGAACGGCACCGTCCGCGACGCGCGCGGGTTCGCCTCGAGCACGAAGAGCTCGCCTTCATGGAGCGCGAGCTGCAGGTTCAGCAGTCCGCGCGCGCAGAGGCCGCGGACGAGCGTCGACGCGAGCTCCCTGAGCTCCAGCTCGATCCGCTCGCCCACCGTCGGCGCCGGGAGCACGCAGGCCGAGTCGCCGGAGTGGACGCCCGCCCGCTCGACGTGCTCGACGATCGCGGCGACCCAGCCGTCGTCGCCGTCGCAGAGAACGTCCACGTCGAGCTCGAGCGCCCCTTCGAGAAACCGATCGACGAGCGCGGGCGCATCGAGCTCGAGCTCCTCCGCGTTGCGGGCGACGCGCATCCCCCGGCCGCCGAGGACGTACGAGGGCCGGACGAGGACCGGATACCCGATCTCCTCCGCGAAGGCGCGAGCCTCCGCCGTCGTCTGAGCGTGTATCCAGGCGGGCGCCCGCAGGCCGAGCTCCGCGAGCAGGGCGCCGAAGCGGCCGCGATCCTCGGCGAGGTCGATCGCGCCGAGCGGGTCGCCGAGCAGCGGTACGCCCGCCCCGGCGAGGCCGGCTGCGAGCGCGAGCGGCGTCTGGCCGCCGAGCGAGACGACGACCCCGATCGGCTGTTCGAGGGCCACGACGTCGAGGACGTGCTCGAGCGTGACCGGCTCGAGGTAGAGGCGGTCGCAGGTGTCGTAGTCGGTCGAGACGGTCTCGGGGTTCGAGTTGACGAGCACGACCTCGTGGCCGAGGCGGCGGAACGCCTGCGCCGCCCGGACGCAGCAGTAGTCGAACTCGATCCCCTGGCCGATCCTGTTCGTCCCCGACCCGAGCACGACGATCGCGCCCGGGGCGGTCTCGTCTCCGTCGCCCTGCTCATGGGCGAGGTAGTAGTACGGCGTCCGGGCCTCGAACTCGCCCGCGCACGAATCGACGGCGAGCCTGCCGGGAAGACCACGGCGCGCCCGCACCTCCGCCTCCGCGATGCCCAACACGCGCGCGATCCTCGGGTCCGGGAGGCCGAAGCGCTTCGCCGCGGCCACGTCGCCGGTGGCGAGCGAGCTCCTGCTCGGCGGCGTCGATCGACGCGAGCTCGTCCGCGAAGTACGGATGCAGGCCCGGGATCTCCGGCAGCGCGTCGCCCGCCTCGACGCCTTCGAGCGCCTTCAGCAGCGCCTCGGGGAACGTCCGCCCGATCCCGAGCGCCTCGCCGACCGCGCGCATCTCCGTTCCGAGCTCGCGCGGGTTGCCGGGGAACTTCGCGAAGTCGAAGCGCGGCGCCTTGACCGCGACGTAGTCGAGCGCCGGCTCGAAGGCCGCGCTGGAGACGCCGGTGATGTCGTTCGGGAGCTCGTCGAGGGTGTAGCCGACCGCGAGCAGCGCAGCGAGCTTCGCGATCGGGAAGCCCGTCGCCTTCGACGCGAGGGCGGACGACCGCGAGACGCGCGGGTTCATCTCGATCAGCTGCAGCTCGCGTGTCCGCGGCTGATAGGCGAACTGGACGTTGGCGCCGCCGGTCGCGACGCCGACCGCGCGGGCGCACGCGAAGGAGGCGTCGCGGAGCCGCTGCAGCTCTCCGTCCGGGAGCGTCTGCTGCGGCGCCACCGTCCAGGAGTCGCCGGTATGGACGCCGACCGGGTCGAGGTTCTCGATCGAGCAGACGACGATGCAGTTGCCCGCCGTGTCGACGACGACCTCGAGCTCGAACTCCTGCCAGCCCTCGAGCGAGCGCTCGACGAGCACCTGGCCGATCGGGCTCGCGGCGAGCCCGTGCTCGATGCGCGCGCGCAGTTCCGCCCGCGTCCGCGCAATCCCGCCGCCCCGCCCGCCGAGCGTGAAGGCCGGGCGCACGACGGCGGGCACGGGGCACTCCTCCAGCTGCTCGAGCGAGGTGACGACGACGCTTGCCGGCACGGGGAGCCCGGCCGCCGCCATCGCGGTGCGAAAGAGCGACCGGTCCTCGGCCGTGCGGATCGCATGCAGGTCGGCCCCGATCAGCTCGACGCCGTGCTCGGCCAGCACCCCGCTCTCCGCCAGCTCGACGGCGAGGTTCAGCGCCGTCTGGCCGCCGAGGGTGGGGAGGAGCGCGTCCGGCTGCTCGCGGCCGATGATCTCGGCGAGCGTCGGTGCGTCGAGCGGCTCGAGGTAGGTCGCGTCGGCCCACTCGGGGTCGGTCATGATCGTCGCGGGGTTCGAGTTCGCGAGGACGACGCGGTAGCCCTCGGCGCGCAGCGCGCGGCACGCCTGGACGCCGGCGTAGTCGAACTCACAGCCCTGGCCGATCCGGATCGGCCCCGAGCCGACGATCAGGACGCTGCGGAGATCCGTACGTTTCGGCAAGCGTCTGCGATCCGGTCGAAGAAGGGGACGGCGTCGTGGGGGCCGGGCGCGGCCTCGGGGTGGAACTGGAGCGTCTCGAAGCCGTCGCCGCGAAGCCCTTCGACGGTGCCGTCGTTGAGCGAGACGTGGCTGACCTCGGCGGGATCACCCGGTTCAACCGCGAAGCCGTGGTTCTGGGCCGTGACGAGCACCCGCTTCGTACCGGTGACGCGGACGGGGTGGTTGGCGCCGCGGTGGCCGAACGGGAGCTTGAACGTCTCCAGTCCGAGCGCGAGCCCGACGAGTTGATGGCCGAGACAGATGCCGTAGAGCGGCACCTGGCCGAGCAGCTCGCGGACGGTCTCGACCGGCCCGTCGAGCTGGGCGGGGTCGCCGGGCCCGTTGCCGACGAGCACCGCGGCGGGGTCGAGCTCGAGCACGGCGGCGGCGTCCCAGGTTCCGGGAACGACGACCGCCTCGACGCCCGCTTCAGCGAGACGCCGCACGATCGAGCGCTTGCAGCCCAGGTCGAGGACGACGACACGGGGGCCGGCGCCGACGGTGAACGGCTCGCTCACGCACGTCTCGAGCGCGGGCGGAGGCGAGGCGAGGTCGGGCTCCTCGAGCATCCGGGGCCAGTCGAGGTGAGGCTGCGCGAGCGCGCGAGCGTGCAGCTCGGCCGGCGGCGCCGTGCCGAGGGCGCAGCGCATGGCGCCGTTCTCGCGCAGGCGCCGGACGAGCGCGCGTGTGTCGACCTCCTCCAGCGCGACGACGCCTTGCGCAGCGAGCCAGCCCGACCACGCCGGGCGGGCGCGGCGCATCACGACGCCCTCAGTCCAGACCCGGGCCGATTCGAGCAGGGCGTCGTCGACGCCGTAGTTGCCGACGAGCGGGGAGGCGAAGGTGAGCACCTGCCGCGCGTAGCTCGGGTCGGTGACGGCCTGCTCGTACCCGGCCGAAGCCGTGGTGAAGCAGGCCTCGCCCGCCGCGATTCCGGGTGCGCCGACGGAGCGTCCGGGGAAGGCGGTGCCGTCCTCGAGCACGAAGTGCGCGTTCATGACCTGCATACTACTCACAGTTCATGCATAATACGCACATGGCGATCGCGACCTCGATTCTCGGCGCCTCGGGCTACTCCGGCCAGGAGACGCTCGACCGCGTCCTCGCCCATCCCGAGCTCGAGCTCGTCGCGCTCGGCTCGGACTCGCTCGCGGGCTCGCCTGCAAGCGTGCTCGACCCGCGGCTGAACGGCTCGCTGCCCGCGTTCGTCCCGAACGACGAGGCGCTCGCGGCCGCTGCAGAGCTCGTCTTCTGCTGCCTCGGACACCAGCGGGCGGCCGCGCTCGAGCCGCCCGCCGACGCCGTTGTCGTCGACCTCTCCGGAGCGCACAGGCTCACCGACGCCTCGCTCTATCCGGCCTGGTACGGCTTCGACCACCCGGACCCCGGCTCGCTCGGCGGCTGGAGCTACGCGATCCCGGAGCTCTTCCCGCCCGAGAGGCAGCTGATCGCGAACCCCGGCTGCTACGCGACCGCGGTGCTGCTCGCGCTCGCGCCGCTCGTCGACGCGATCGAGCCGCAGGGGATCGTCGTCGATGCGAAGTCGGGCGTCTCGGGAGCGGGGCGGACGCTGACGGCGTCCTCGCACGCGACCTCCGTGCTCGAGAACGTCTCCCCGTACAAGGTCGGCTCGCACCAGCACGCGCCCGAGATCGCGCAGGCGCTCGGCTTCCCCGTCTGCTTCGTTCCGCACCTGCTCCCGGTCAAGCGCGGCCTGCTCGCGACCTGTTACGTGACGCCGACTGCCGATCTCCGTCACGCGCTCGAGGCGGCGTACGCGACGTCGCCGGCAGTGTCGGTGCTGCCTGAGGGAATCGCGCCGGAGCTCTCGCGCGTCCAGGGCACGGACGGGGCCGAGATCGGTGTCTTCACCGACCGCTCGACCGGGACGGGGATCGTCGTCTGCGCGCTCGACAATCTCGGCAAGGGCGCTGCCGGCCAGGCCGTGCAGAACGCGAACCTCGCGCTGGGCCTGCTCGAGACGGCCGGGCTGCGGCTCACCGGAGTCTTGGTATGAGCGTCACCGCCGCGAAGGGCTTCGCCGCCTCCGGTGTCCACGCGGGGATCCGGCGCAAGGGGCTCGACCTTGCCGTCGTCCGCTCGACCGTCCCCGCGGTCGGGAACGGCGATGTTCACCGTCAACCAGGTCCTCGCGGCTCCGGTCGTCGTCTCCAAGGAGCACCTCGCGACGAGCGAGCCACAGGCGATCGTGATCAACTCTGGCGTCGCGAACGCCGCCACCGGCGAGCGCGGCGAGCTCGACGCGCTCGCGACGGCCGCCGAGGCCGGGCGGTTGCTCGACCTCTACGCCGAGGAGGTGCTGATCCTCTCGACCGGCGTGATCGGCGCGCTGCTCCCGCTCGAGAAGGTGCTCGGCGGCCTCCGCGACGCGGTGCCCGGGCTCTCCGCCGAGGGCGGGCCTGACGCAGCGGAGGCGATCCTCACCACCGACACGAAGACCAAGGAGGCGTCCGTCTCGCTCGACGGCTTCACGGTCGGCGGGATGGCGAAGGGTTCGGGCATGATCCACCCGCAGCTCGCGACGATGCTCGCGGTCGTCACCACCGACTACCCGCTCGAGCCCGGCGAGGCGATCGACTTCCTCCGGCCGGCCGTGGCGCGCAGCTTCAACTCGATCTCGGTCGACGGCGAGTGCTCGACGAACGACGCCGTCTGCCTGCTCGCGAACGGCGCCAGCGGGATCGAGCGGACGCCGGCGTCCGACACCGCCTTCGCGCTCGCGCTCGGCCGGGTCTGCGAGCAGCTCGCGGAGCAGATCGTCGCCGACGGAGAGGGCGCAACCGTGCTCGCCGAGATCGAGGTCAGCGGTGCCGTCGACGGCAAGCAGGCGCGCGCGATCGCGTCTCGGATCGCCACCTCGCCGCTCGTCAAGACCGCCCTCTTCGGGCACGACGCGAATTGGGGGAGGGTGCTGGCCGCTGCGGGCTCGGCGCCGCACAACGGCGGCTTCGCGGCCGTCGACGCGGCGAAGATCACCCTTTCCTACAACGGCACGATGGTGCTCGAGCGCGGCGTTCCACTCGGCGTCGAGCCGGACGTCTCGAACGGCAGCTGCCGGATCGAGCTCGACCTCGGCCTCGGCGACGGCACCGCGAGCTACCTGACGAGCGACCTCTCCTACGACTACGTCCGCATCAACGCGGACTACCGAACGTGACCCGCATCGTCCTCAAGGTCGGCGGGGCGGTTGCGAGCGAGGCGGCAACCCTGACGCTCGCGCTGGCGCAGCGACACGACGTGTGCGTCGTCCACGGCGCCGGGCCGCAGATCTCGGCCGAGCTCGAGCGTGCGGGGCTCGAGGTGCGCTTCGTCGACGGTCGGCGGGTGACGAGCGCGGCGGCGCTGGCTGTGGTGCGCGATTCCCTGGCCGTGGTCAACGCGGACGTCTGTGCGGCGATCGGGCCCCGCGCAGTGCCGCTCTTCGGCGACGAGATCGGCCTCGAGGCCGTGCGCATTGCCGAGCTCGGCCACGTCGGCTCACCGCTGCCGTCGTCGCCCGCGGCGATCGAGGACGCGCTGGTCGCCGGGCTGATCCCGGTCGTCGCGCCGCTCGCCGCCGGGCCGCTGAACGTCAACGCCGACGAGGCTGCGGCGGCGCTCGCGGTCGGCCTCGGCGCGGACAAGCTTCTCTTCGTCACCGACGTGCCGGGCCTCCTGCTCGGCGGCGCGGTCGCCTCGACGATCCGGGTCGGCGAGGCCGAGCGGCTGCTCGCGGCCGGAGAGCTGGGCGGCGGGATCGTGCCGAAGCTGCACGCGGCCGTCCTGGCGACGCGGGGCGGCGTGGACGCGATGATCGGCGCGACGGCGGTGGTCGCGTGACATCGCTGCTCTCGACGGCTTCGCTGCTGCCGGCGTACGCGCGCCACGACGTCACCTTCGTCTCCGGTGAGGGCGTGTGGCTGACGGACGCGGACGGCAAGCGGTATCTCGACCTGCTCGCAGGGATCGCGGTCGTCTCGCTGGGCCACTGCCATCCGGCACCGGTCGCCGCCGCGCACCGCCAGCTCGACGCGCTCTGGCACACCTCCAACCTCTACTCGACCGAGCCGATGCTCCGCCTCGCCGAGCTGCTGTCCGACCGTTTCGGCGGCGCGCGGGCGTTCTTCTGCAACTCCGGCGCGGAGGCGATCGAGGCGGCGCTGAAGTGGGCGCGGAAGGCGACGGGGAAGCCCGTCGTCGTCGCGCTCGAGGGCTCCTTCCACGGCCGGACGCACGGCGCGCTCGCCGCGACTGGCCAGCCCGGGAAGCGTGCGGCGTTCGAGCCGCTGGCGCCGGCGGTGCGGTTCGCGGAGCTGAACGACGCCGACTCGCTCGCGGCCGTGGTCGGGCCCGACACGGGCGCGATCCTGATCGAGCCGGTGCAGGGTGAGGGCGGGATTCATCCCGCGAACGCCGACTTCCTCGCGGCCGCCCGCGCGCTGGCCGACGAGCACGGCGCGATGCTGATCTTCGACGAGATCCAGTGTGGCGCGGGCCGCACCGGCAGTTTCTTCGCCTGGGAGCAGCTCGGCGTCAGACCCGACGCGGTCACGCTCGCCAAGGGGCTCGCCGGTGGACTTCCGATCGGCGCGCTGCTCGTCGCCGACAGCGCGCCCGAAGGCTTCGAGCCGGGTGATCACGGGAGCACCTTCGGCGGCAACCCGGTCGTTTGCGCCGCCGCCTGCGCCGTCGTCGAGACGCTGGACGAGCCGTTGCTCGCCTCGGTCGGCACGCAGGGCGCGACGCTCGCATCCGGGCTCTCCGCGCTCCCGGGCGTGTATGGAGTCCGCGGGCGGGGGCTGATGCTCGGTGCCGAGCTCGACCGTCCCGCCGGTTCGGTCGTTGCCGCGGCGCTCGAGGCGGGACTCCTCGTCGGCACCGCGGGCGACTCCGTCCTGCGCGTGACGCCCCCGCTGACGATCACCGCCGACGAGGTCGCGGCCGGCCTGTCCCTGCTCGAGGAGGTGCTGACGTGAACAAGTTCGAACGCCAGGGAGCGATCCTCCGGCTGGTCGGCGAGCGCGAGCTCTCGACCCAGAGCGACGTCGTGGAGGCGCTTCGCGACGAGGGTCTCGACGCCGTCCAGGCGACCGTCTCGCGGGACATCGCGCAACTTGGCCTCGTCAAGGTCCGCGGCGAGAGCGGCAGGCTCGTCTACGCCCATCCCGGCGCCGCCGATCTCGACCGGCTCGGCGAGCTGACGACGGCGCTGCGGCGCTGGGTCGTCTCCCTCGAGCCCGCCGGCAGCATCGTCGTGCTGCGGACGCCTCCTGCGTGCGCGAACGCGGTCGCGATCGCGTTCGACGACGTCGCGCTCCCTGAGGTCGCGGGCTGCATCGCCGGGGACGACACGATCTTCCTGGCTGCCCGAGACGGCACGAGCGCCGCCGAGCTGGCCGACCAGCTCCGCCACCATCTGGAGGGAGACACGTAGTGGCGCTCCCGGCAGCACTCTCGCTCGACCTGCACGGCCGCTCGCTGACGCGGATCCGCGACTGGACGGCCGCCGAGCTCGAGGCCGTCCTCGATCGTGCCGACGAGCTGAAAGCGATGCAGCGCGTGCGCGAGCCGCACCGGCTGCTGGAGGGACGCACTCTCGGTCTCCTCTTTCGCAAGCACTCGACGCGGACGCGCGTCTCGCTCGAGGTCGCGGCTGCCCACCTGGGCGCGACGGCCCTCTACCTCCCGGGCGAGCAGCTCCAGCTCGCGCGCGGGGAGTCGATCGAGGACACGGCGCGCGTGCTCTCGCGCTACCTCGATGCGATCGCGATCCGCACCCACGAGCACGCGGAGGTGGAGACGTTCGCCGGCGTTTCCGGGATCCCGGTGCTCAACGCCCTCACCGACGCGGCGCATCCGCTGCAAGCGCTCGCCGACCTGGAGACGATCCGCGAGCGTTTCGGCACGCTCGAGGGCGTGCGCGTCGCCTGGGTGGGTGACGGCAACAACGTCTGTGTCTCGCTCGCAGAGGCGTGTGCGCTCCTCGGCGCCGAGCTCGTCTGCGCCGCCCCGGCCGGCTACGAGCCCCCCGATTCGTCGATCCGGGTCGTGCGCGACCCGCGCGTAGCGGCCGAGGGCGCGCACGTGCTCGTCACCGATGTCTGGGTGAGCATGGGCCAGGAGGCCGAGCGCGCGCAGCGTGTGAGCGCCTTCGCGGGCTACTCGCTCGACGCCGACCTGCTCGCGCTTGCCGACCGGGATGCGATCGTGCTCCATTGCCTTCCCGCCCACCCGGGCGAGGAGATCGCAGGCGATGTCCTCTACGGCCCGCGCAGCGCGGTCTGGGACGAAGCGGAGAACCGGCTCCACACGGCCAAAGCAGTGCTGGCGCTCACCGTCGGCTAGCCCGTATCCGTGCGAGCGCGAAGGCGGGGAGGAGGCAGGCAAGCTCGCGGCCGATCAGGTGCGGCGGTCGCGTCGGCGTCGGCGTCACGACGCTGAGCCCGACCCCGGTGCCGAGCGCGGCGCGGACGAGCAAGCGGGCGCGGCGCGCGTGCCACGACGAGGTGACGAGGACGACCTCGTCCGCGCCCACCTCCTCCGCCGCCGCGGCGACCGCGCGCGCGTTGCCGGCCGTCGTGCGCGCGTCCACCTCTGCGAGCAGCGGCACCTGCGGGCCACGCCACGCGTCCCGCATCAGTTCCGCCTCCGACGGGCGGTGCCGTCGCCGCGACCAGCCGGAGAGCAGGACCGCGGTCGCGTCGCCCGCGACACCCGCAGCCGCTTCCAGCCGGGCGGCGCAGATCGGATGGAGCCCGTCGCCGCTGCGCGTCGAGTAGCCGAGGACGGCGACGAGCCTAGTCACGGCGCCGCCGGAGCCGCTTCGCGCCGAGCAGCGTCCCGATCACCGTGACCACGAGCAGGAACGCCTTCTTCCCCTTCAGCTTCGACTCGCCGCTCGCGCGCTCGCGCATGTCGACCGGCACCTCTTCGACGCGCAGGCCCTCCTCGTGCAGGCGCAGCACCGCCTCGACCTCGGGCGCGCCGCTCTCGTACGGCCGCGCGAGCGCCGGCAGCGCCTTCGCCGAGGCCGCGTAGAGGCCGCTCGTCGCGTCGTTGAACGGGCGGCCGAGAGCGACGCGCATCGAGCGGCGCAGGAGCCCGGTGCCGAGCTTGCGGATCCCCTCGGGCTCGTACCGGTACGGCTTGTAGCCGGGGCCGCTGACGAAGCGGGAGCCGACGGCCACATCGGTTCGGCCCGACTGGACGAGCTCGAGCAGGCGGCGGAGCTCGCCGGCCGGGTGCTGACCGTCGGCGTCGACGCGGCCGCAGAACGCGTACTCGTGCTCGAGTGCCCACGTGTAGCCCGCGGCGATCCCGGCGCGCAGGCCGCGGTTCTCGCCGAACGACAGCACCTCGGCGCCGTGCTCGCGCGCGACGCCGGCGGTGCGGTCGGTCGAGCCGTCGTCGACGACGAGCACGTCTGCGTCCGGGAGCTCGCGGCGCAGCTCGTCGAGCACGGCAGCGAGGTTCTGCTCCTCGTTCCAGGCCGGGATGAAGACGAGCGTGTCGCTCACGGCTGCGAGCGTAGCGCCGGATAGAGGCGGCGGTAGCGCGCGTAGCCGCTCTCGTAGGCGGCCTGCCAGGCGGGATCGGGCTCGACCCGGTCGCGGACGCGAACGGTCGCGGCGACGGCCTCGTGTGCGTCGGCGAAGACGCCTTCCTTGACCGCTCCGAGGAGCGCTGCGCCGTAGGCGGCGCCCTCCTCGGCCTCCGTGCGCTCCAGCGGCAGCCCCAGCACGGACGCGACGATCTTCAGCCAGAGCTCGCTGCGGGCGCCGCCGCCGGAGACGCGGCCGACCTGCGCGTCGACGCCGACGGCGCGCAGCAGCTCGAGTGAGTCGCGCAGGCCGTAGGCGACTCCTTCGAGGACGGCTCGGACGAGCGCGCCGCGGTCGTGCCGCTGCTGGAGGCCGACGAACGCGCCGCGGGCGTCGGGGTCGGCGTGCGGCGTGCGCTCTCCCTGGAGGTAGGGCTGGAAGAGGAGACCCTCGGTGCCGGGATCCCACCCGGCCGCCTCGGCGAGAAGATCGTCGTAGGACGGGCCGGCGAGCGCATGCCGGAGCCACTGCAGCGAGCCTGCGGCCGAGAGCATCACGCCCATCGCGTGCCAGGTTCCGGGGACGGCGTGGCAGAAGGTGTGCAGCCGCGCTTCGGGCTCGGGCCGGTAGTCGGCGAGTGCGGCGAAGACGACCCCCGAGGTGCCGAGCACGACCGAGAGCGGACCGGGCGCGTCGATGCCGACGCCGAGCGCGCCGCCCGCCTGGTCCCCGGCGCCTCCGATCTCGGTCGCCTCGTAGGCGGGGGGCAGCCACTCCAGCGGAAGCTCGAGCGCCTCGGCCATCTCGTCGCTCCAGCGGCGGTTGGCGACGTCGAAGAGGAGGGTCCCCGATGCGTCCGCGACATCGATCGCGCGCTCGCCCGTGCGCCGGAAGCGGACGTAGTCCTTCGGCAGCAGGACGTGCCGGATCCGGGCGAACGTCTCCGGCTCGTGCGTCCGGAGCCAGAGCAGCTTCGGGGCGGTGAATCCGGTCAGCGCGCGGTTGCCGGTCAGCTGAATCAGCCGCTCGAGCCCGAGCCGCTCCTCGATCTCGGCGCACTCCGCGCCGGTGCGCTGGTCGTTCCAGAGAATCGCCGGACGAAGGACGTCGCCGGCCGCATCGAGGACGACGAGCCCGTGCATCTGGCCGGTGTAGCCGAGCGACGTCGGCTCGAGTCCGAGCTCGGCGAGCGCTGCCTCTGTCGCCCGCGCCCAGTCGTCGGGGTCCTGCTCGGCCCAGCCGGGCCGCGGCGTCGAAAGCGGGTACTCGCGCTCGGCCCGGGCGAGCACCTCCCCGGTGGGGGAGATCGCGATCGCCTTGACCCCGCTCGTGCCGACGTCGATTCCGACGAGCGCTGTCATCCGCGGCTAGGCGCCCAGCGCTGCGTAAACGAGCTCGTAGGCTCGAACCGCATCCTTCTCCTGTTGCGCGGCGCGGAGCTCTCCGTCGTCGATCCGGGAGGCGACCCCGTCGATGAAGCGCCACTGGAGCACGCTCCGCTCGACCGCTCCGACGGCGTCCTCGGTGTACGGATAGAGGTCGAAGCCGAGCCGCTCGCCGCCCTCGCCGTACCCGGCCCGGCGGAGCTCGACCGCCAGCTCGATCGTCTCCATGAACCGGATCGTCCCGACCATGTTGTCGTCGTCGAACGTGCCCCAACCGTCGTTGGCATGCTGGTGGCCGAGCAGATCCTCGGCCGCGAGGAGCGCCGCATACTCGGCGAGGCTCTCACCGTTCATCAACAGGTGCTGCCAATCCATGTTGACGCTGACGTTGTCGATCCCCTCGCGGCGCAGCGAGTGGATCACGTGCAGCGTCATCCCGATGTTGCGCATCAGGATCTTCATCGCAGGCTCGGAGTTCTTGTGCTCGAGAAAGACGGTGACGCCGCGCTCCTTGGCGTGCTGCGCGGACTGGCCGACGCCGTCGATGAACCGCGCCCACGACTCCTTGTACGGCGTCTGGAACGGGTAGTTGTAGCCCTCGATCCCGGGCCAGATGATCATGTGGGCACCCGTCTCGCCGGCCAGGTCGATCGCCTCGCGGGTCAGCCGCAGCGCCTCCTCGCGCGTCGCGTCGTCCGGTGAGCAGAACGCACCCTTCTTGAAGCGCGAGTCGAGGTGGAGCCCGCTGGCGACGCAGTAGATCCCGTGTCCGTCGAGGGCGGCGCGCACCTCGTCGAGGTTCTCCGGGGCGAGCTCCTGCGGGTAGTGGAACTCGTAGTCGTCGATCAGGTCGCCGAGGCCTTCGACGGCGGTCCGCACCTTCTCCGCGGTCGACTTGCCGGTCAGCTCCGGCTTGTAGCCCGCGGCGTTGAAGCGGGTCGCCATGTTGCCGAACGCCCAGATTCCGAGGGAGGTCTTCATGCCGTTCCTTTCCGCACCCATGCTGCGGTGTTCGGGGGCAGTGATGTCGTGATCCCGGGCTCGCTTGCCAGCACGAGCTCGCCGTCGGGCAGCGCCAGCTGCGCCGCATCGACGTTGACAGCGCAGGTCAGGTCGCCGCGGTCGAAGATCATCGTTCCCGCCGGACTCTCCTGCCACGAGAACCGCCCGTCGCGCGGCCGGAGCCGGAGCGCCGAGCGGTAGAGCGCGAGCATCGAGCTCTCATCCCGCTCCTGAGCCTCGACCGACAGCCTCCCCCAGTCCTGCGGCTGTGGCAGCCAGGGCCGGCCGTCGGAGAAGCCGAATGTGGGCGGGTCGGCTGTCCAGGGGAGGGGCACCCGACAGCCGTCGCGCCCCTTCCGGGCGCCCTTGGTGTGGACGAAGACCGGATCCTCGCGCACCTCGTCGGGAAGGTCGACCTCCTCGAGCCCGAGCTCCTGGCCCTGGTAGGCGAACGACGCGCCGGGAAGCCCGAAGAGCAGCAGGGCCGCCGCGCGTGCGCGTCGCCTGCCGATCTCGCCGCTGCCGTACCGGGTGGGGAGGCGGGTGACGTCGTGGTTCTCGAGGACCCACGCCGCGGGTGCCCCGACGCCGCCGAGAGCCGCCAGCGACCAGTCGATCGTCGCGCGCATCCGCTCGGCGTTCCACTGCTCGTACAGGAAGCCGAAGTTGAAGGAGAGATGGAGCTGGTCGGGCTCCACGTAGCTCGCGATCTTCTCCTGGCTCTCGATCACGATCTCGCTCACATACATCCGGTCGCCGGGATACTCGTCGGCGATCTGGCGCCAGCGGCGAAAGAGGGGGTGCAGCTCGGGCTGCATCAACGCCGAAAGCCAGTCGCCGAATGGCGGCCGCGGCTCCGGTTCGACCATCTCGGGCAGCGCCTGGTCCTTGAAGAGCGCGTGCGCGACGTCGATCCGGAAGCCGTCGACGCCGCGGTCGAGCCAGAAGCGGAGGATCTCCTCGAAGCTCTCCTGCACCGGCTCGTGATGCCAGTCGAGGTCGGGCTGCCCGGGCGCGAAGAAGTGAAGGTAGTACTCGCCCGAGCGCTCGTCGAGCGACCAGGCCGGACCGCCGAAGGCGGATGTCCAGCCGTTGGGCGGGCCGCCGTTCCTGCCGGGGCGGAACATGTAGCGCTTCCGGTCGGGATGGCCCGGATCGGCGATCGCGTTTCGGAACCACTCGTGCTGGTCGGAGGTGTGGTTGGGGACGATGTCGATCGTGACCTTGATCCCGCGTTCGTGCGCGTCGGCGACGAGCGCGTCGAAGTCGTCGAGCGTGCCGAAGAGCGGATCGACGTCGACGTAGTCGGCGACGTCGTAGCCATGATCGGTCTGAGGTGAGGGGTAGAAGGGCGTCAGCCAGAGCGCGTCGATCCCGAGCTCCTGCAGGTACGGCAGGCGCGACCGGATGCCGGGCAGGTCGCCGACACCGTCGCCATTCGAGTCCTGGAAGCTGCGGACGTAGATCTGGTAGAACGCGGCGCTTCGCCACCACTCCCGTTCCGGCGCCGGCAAAGCCGCCGCCTCCGCTCCTGGGCGGGCTCCGGCGAGCCTCCGCCCGCCGGCGCTGTGCTGCTGCGTCATGCAACCTCCTCGTGGGTCGTACGATCGTGAGCATGATCACCCACGAGGCACAACGTACGGCGCAGCGACACGCAGCCGACGAGCTCGCCGCCGCCGGGATCGTGCTCACCGACGCCGAGCGCGACGCGATCGAGGTCTCCGACTTCGGGCTCTCGCGGTTTCGCGAGCAGGGCCTGATGCTGCTCGTCTACGTCAACACCGATCGCTACTGCGCCAAGGAGCTCGTCCTCTATCCCGGCCAGACCTGCCCGGAGCACCGCCACCCGCCGTTCGACGGCACCCCGGGGAAGGAGGAGACGTTTCGCTGCCGGCGCGGGCTCGTGACGCTGCGGGTGGACGGCCGTGAGATCGTCCTTCGTCCGGGCGACCAGCAGACGATCCCGCCGGACACGCTGCACTCCTTCCAGGCGGGACCCGAGGGCGCCGTCGTCTCCGAGTTCTCCTCGACGAGCCGCGACGACCTCGACGTCTTCAGCGACCCGGGGGTGCAGCGGGCGACGATCGTTGGCTGATTTCCCGCACGTCCACCGGGACCGCGTCCGCTTCCGCGACTGCGACGCGATGGGGCACGTCAACAACGCCGTCTACTCGACCTATCTCGAGGAGGCGCGGATCGGGGTCCTCGGCGATCTGATCGACTTCATCCTCGCCCGGGTCGAGATCGACTTCCGCTCCGAGCTCCGAGCCGGCGAGGAGGTCGAGGTGCGCACGCGCTGCGCGCGGATCGGGACGAAGAGCTTCGATCTCGCGCACGTGATCTCGGCCGGCGAACGCGTCGTCGCGGAGGCGAAGAGCGTCCTGGTCTCGTACGACTACGAGCGCGGTGAGAGCGTGCCCGTGCCGGACGAGCTACGCGCGCGCCTGCAGAGCTAGATCGGTCTCCTCGACGTGCCGGTCGCGGCAGCGGTCGTCCTCGAGCTTCTGCTGCACGAGCGTCGGCTTGGCCTTCATCGAGGCGGGCAGCTCGGCATCGGCGAATCGGGGCAGCACGAGGGCGCCGAAGGCGCTCGCGGCCAGCGTCAGGGCGGCCAAAAAGGCGGCGAAGCGTCGACCCGAGGGACGCCTGGGACTCACGAGCCCTACGGTAGCGCGCCGGGCGCCCTCCGCGCGAGTTTGACCGTGACGAGGCGCGGGCCGCGGCTGTCGATCAGCTCGAGGTCGAGCTCGTCGCCGACCTTGCGCTCGGCGACGAGCTTCGCGAGCGCGTTCGCGTTCCGGATCGGGACGTCGTCGGCGGCGATGATCACGTCGCCCACCGCCAGCTCGGCCTTCTCGCCGGGCCCGCCCGGGTAGACGACGGTGACGGCGGCGCCGCGGGTGGAGGAGTCGAGCCCGAGCTGCACCGCCGCCGACTCGGAGTCGACCGAGCTGAACGAGATCCCGAGCCAGGCATCGGTGGCGGGAGGCGCGTCGCTGATCCGGGCGATCACGGGGAGCGCCTCGTCGATCGCGATCGCGAAGCCGATGCCCTCCGTGTCCTCCTGCCGGATCCCGGCGGTGTTGATCCCGACCAGCCGCCCCGAGCGGTCGACGAGCGGTCCGCCCGAGTTGCCTGGGTTGATCGCCGCGTCCGTCTGGAGCAGGCCGGTCAGGTCGCCGTTGCGGCCCTCGATCGTCCGGTCGAGCCCGGAGACGATCCCGGACGTGACCGTAGGGCCGCCGAGGCCGAGCGGAAAGCCGATCGCGATCACCGCGTCGCCGAGGCGCAGTCCGGAAGAGCGCGCCAGCTCGACCGGGACGAGGTCGTCGGCCTCGACGCGGATCACGGCGAGGTCACGCTCGGGCGCCGTCCCGATCACCGTTCCAGGCAGGGCCTTGGTGTGGGTCTCGTCGTTGAACGACACCGAGACGCTCGTCGAGCCCTCGACGACGTGGTTGTTCGTCAGGATCAGGCCGTCCGCCTGGAGGATCACGCCCGACGCCTCGCCCTCGCCGCCTCCGAACGACTTCGTCTGCACGCTCACGACCGAGGGGAGCACCCGCTGAACCGCCTCCGCGAGCGAGCCGGCGCGGTCGGGCGCGGCTGTGGTCTCCGCGGGCGTCGACTCCCGGACGGTGACCGTCTGCGTCGCGGTCGTCGCGGTCGTTGCGGGAGCTGCTCTCTCCTCATCGCCGCTGCAGCCGGCCAGAGTGGCCGCCGCCAGAGCGAGTGCAAGCAGCCTCACGGCAGCCTCGGGAAGGTGACGACGGCGATCGCGGCAGCGGCGAGCAGAAGCACGAGGCCACCGGCCAGGAACGCGAACGTCACCTCCTGCTTTCGCTCCACCTTGCTCACGAGCGACCCCATCTTTTCGTATGCCTCGCGCAGATCGGGGACGTTCTTGGCCTCGTAGAAGCGGCCGCCCGTGGACGTCGCGATCTGGCGCAGCGTCGCGGGGTCGGGCGGGACGGGGATGATCCGCGTGCCGCCGAAGCGATTGAACTCGACGATCCCTTCGGGCGTCCCCAACGCGATCGTGTAGACGGGAATCTTGAACGACTTCGCGCGGGCCGCGCCTTCCTGCGGCAGCAGGATCCCCTCCGTTTGCGAGCCGTCCGAGAGCAGCAGAATCGCTGCGGGGCGCGCGACGCCGCCCTCGCCCGCGTCCGCCGCCCGCGCGACCTCGACTCCACGGGCGATCGCATCGCCGATCGCAGTCCCGCGCTGTGGATAGAGGTAGTCGATCGCGTCGATCGCGAGCTGGCGGTCGTCGGTCGCGGGTGCAGCGACCTCGGCGGTCTCGGAGAAGGCGACGACGCCGATCTTGAAGCGCTGTGGCAGGTCCTTGAGGAACCCGCGGACGACCTTCTGCGCCGCCTCGAGCCGCGTCGGCTTGACGTCCTCGGCCTGCATCGAGCCGGAGACGTCGATCACGAGCACGATCGTCGCCTCCTCGCGGTCCGCGAGACGGTTCATGCTCGGCCGCGCGAACCCGACGAGGAGCGTGGCGAGCGCCAGCAGGAAAAGGGCGAGGCCGGCGTGGCGACGCCAGGAACGCGTGCTGCCGACGACGCTCGCGAGCACGTCGAGGTTCGTGTACCGGACGGCGAACTTGCTCGGCCGGCGCTCGAGCCGGCGGTAGGCGAGCACGAGTAGCGGCAGCAGCAGGAGGCCGAGCAGAAGGAGAGGAGTCGCGAAGCTCAGCTCGGCCCCCGCACGCAGATCGCGTGGATCTGCAGCTCGACGCGCACACCCTCTGGCCGCGTGACGCCGGAGCGGACGCTCACGCGGACGCGCCCGCCGGCGCGCTGGGTGCTCGCCCGGACCGAGCCGAGCGCGCTGAGCGCCAGTGGCTTGTTCTGGCGAAAGGCGACTGCGGCCGATTGGGCAAGTAGGCGCTCGCCGGCGAGACAGGCATGCGCGGCCCGCTCGCTCGGGGCGTCCTTCAGGCGGAGGTTCTTGACGCGGCGGATGGTGGCCTCGACCGGTGCCGCGGCCATCAGCTTCCGCTTCGGCTCGTACGAGGTGCGCGCGCGCCCGCCGCCGCCGCTGGCCGGGATGCAGCCGAGCAGCGGCCGGAAGCTCGCGAGCGAGCGACTCGTCCGCGCGACGAACACGGCCGAGCGGCCCGTCGTCAAGCCGGGCCCGACCGGGCCGCCGAGCATGCCCAGGAACGAGAGCTCGAGCGGGCCGGCGCGGTCGGCGTCGAGGCCGGCGATCACCTGGCCGCGCCCGGGACAGGAGAGCTGGTAGTAGGTCGGCGTGCCACCGCCGGGGACCTGCACCCACGGGCCCTTCACGGGGATGCAGACGATCAGCCCGTCGCACTCCGTCCCGGCACTCGCGTTCGCCGGGGCGAAGGCTGCGACTCCGGCAACGACGGCCAGGAGCACCAGCCGGCGCCTCACGGGAGCCGCCCGAAGAGGAAGGCGGAGACCGCCCCGGCGGCGAGGAGCAGGAAGGCGCCCCCCGCGGCGAACCCCGCGGTGATCTCGCGCTCCTTCTTGACGCTGCCGATCCGCGAGCCGAGCTCCTCGTAGACCGCGTTCAGCTGCGCCGCGTCCGGAGCTGCGTAGAAGCGGCCGCCGGTCGTCTGCGACACCTTCCGCAGCGTCGGCGGGTCGGGGGGCACCGTGACTCGCTGCGTGAAACCGTTGTCGTCGACCACTTCGACCACGCCCTGCTCCGTCCCGAACGCGACCGTGTAGACCGGGATCCTCAGCTTCTTCGCCCGGTTCGCGGCGGCCTGGGGCTCGAGCACGCCCTGCGTCTGGGCGCCGTCGGAGAGCACGAGGATCGAAGCTGGGGGCTTCTTCCCCTCCTCGGCCGGGACTCGCTGCGCGACCTGGATCGCCCGGGCGATCCCTTCGCCGAGCGCGGTGCCGTCGCCGGTGCGCAGGTTCCGGAGCGCGGCCTGCGCGGCGGCGCGGTTGGACGTCGCGGGCAGCACGGTCTGCGCGCTCTGAGCGAACGAGACCATGCCGACGCGGTACCCCTCCGGGAGCTTGCCGAGGAAGCGGCGGACGGCCTGCTGCGCGACCGCGAGACGGCTCGGCGGGACGTCGGCGGCGACCATCGAGCGCGACGTGTCGATCGCAAGCACGACCGTCGCCTGTTCCTGCCGGACCGAGACGGATGCGTGTGGGCGCGCGAGCCCGGTCGCGAGCGCGGTCAGAGCCAGCAGCGCCAGTGCAGGCGCAAGGTGGCGGAGCCGTCCGGGGCTGCGACCGACGAGATTCGGAACGAGGGCCGGGGACGCGAAGACCGAGGCCTGGCGGTGCCGGCGCCGCTCCAGCAGCGCGTAGCCGCCGAGCGCCAGCGGGACGGCCAGCAGCGCCAGCAACGCAAGCGGCCACTGAAAGCTCATCGCCGGCCTCCGCGGCGGCGCAGGTGCATCGCGAGCGGGCGCAGCCAATCGCCTTCGGTCGAGAGGACGATGTGGCCGACGCCGAGCGAGGTCAGCTCCGCCGCGATCTCGGCCCGCTCCGCCGCGGCGGCGGCCGCAAAGCGCTCGCGCAGCTTCGCGTTCGCGGTGTCGACGCGGAGCTGGCGACCGGTCTCGGGATCGACCAGCCGCAGCTCGCCGACGTTCGGCAGCGTCTCCTCACGAGGATCGCGGATCTCGACGGCGAGGACGTCGTGACCGCCAGCGAGCTGGAGCAAGGGGGGACGCCAGTCGCGCGGGCCGCGGAAGTCCGAGACCACCGCGACCAGCGAGCGCTGCCGAGCCATCCTCGCGACGAGCCCGAGCGCCGAACCGAGCGAGGTGGCGCCGCCGCCTTCGAGCACCGGCTCGCGCCGCAGCGAGAGCATGAGCCCGAGCATCCCGGCGCGGCCGGCCCGCGGCGGGATCGCCTGCGCCCGTTCGTCGCCGAACGCGACGAGGCCGAGCCGGTTGCCGCGCCGGCTGGCGAGGTGCCCGAGCGCGAGCGCGACGCCCTCCGCCACGTCCGCCTTCCGCCGCTCGGCCGTCCCGAACGACATCGAGGCCGAGACGTCGAGCGCCAGCCAGGTCACGAGCACGCGCTCGGCCAGGTCGACGCGGACGTGCGTTTCGCCCGTCCGCGCGGTCACGTTCCACTCGATCCGCCGCACGTCGTCGCCCGGGATGTAAGGGCGAACCTGCGCCAGCTCGCTGCCCTGGCCGAGCACCGACGAGCGGTGATCGCCCGCGAGCATCCCCTCGATTCGGCGCCCGATCGTCAGGTCGAGCGCGCGGAGCAGCGTCTCCGGCAGCGGCCCCGGGCCCGGACGGTCGGGCGAGCGAGGGTGAGCTTCGGGCGCGACCGTCAAGCGGCGGTTTCTCTTCTGCCCACCTCGAGCTCGGGTGCCGTCACCTTCGCGAGCACGGCGTCGAGGATTCGATCGGCGTCGACCTGCTCGGCGAGAGCCTGGTAGCTGAGCACGAGCCGGTGGCGAAGCGCGTCCTTCGCGAGCGAGTCGATGTCCTGCGCGACCACGTAGTCGCGGCCACGGATGAACGCCAGCGCCCTGGCGGACTGGACGAGGCTGATCGGCCCGCGCGGGCTGGCGCCGAACGAGATGAACGGCGCCATCTCGGCCAGCCCGTAGGTCGCCGGCTCGCGTGTGGCGGTCGCGAGCTGGACGGTGTAGCTGATGATGCCCGGGTCGACGTAGACCGCCGCGGCCTGCGCCTGGAGTTCCCGCAGCTGCTCCAGCTCGAGCACGCGACGGAGCTCGGGCGGCGGTACGAGGGACCGCTGGACGACCGTCAGCTCCTCGTCGTGCTCGGGATAGCCGACGAGGATCTTGAGCATGAAGCGGTCGACCTGCGCCTCGGGCAGCGGGTAGGTGCCTTCCGACTCGATCGGGTTCTGCGTCGCCATGACGAGGAACGGCGAGGGAACAGGATGCGTCTCCTGCCCGATCGTGACCTGGCGCTCCTGCATCACCTCGAGCAGCGCCGACTGCACCTTCGCGGGGGCGCGGTTGATCTCGTCTGCGAGCAGGAAGTTGCAAAAGACGGGGCCGACCTCGGTGTCGAACTCGCCCGTGCCGGGGCGGTAGATGCGCGTGCCAACGAGGTCGGACGGGACGAGGTCGGGCGTGAACTGAATCCGCTGGAAGCTGCCGCCGAGCACCTGCGCGGTCGTCTTGATCGTCAGCGTCTTCGCGAGGCCGGGCACGCCCTCGATCAGGAGATGCCCGCCCGCGAGGAGGCAGACCAGCACTCGCTCGAGCATTCCGTCCTGGCCGGCGATCACCCGCTTGATCTCGAAGAGAGCCTGCTCGAGCAGCTCGCGCTGCTCCTCGACGGTGGTCTCGCTCACGGCACGCTCCTTGCTCGCGGGTTACGTGCCGCCAGTCAAGCAGCGCCGCGGTAAAGCCCGGATAAAGCGGAGTCAGCTCGCAGACCGGCGGATCCAGTCGGGGAGGAACGGCTCGGCGACGGCCCGGGCTTCTCCCGACATCTCGGAACGCAAAGAATCAGGCCCTGGCCCCAGCTCTCCGCATGCACCCCCTCCGCAGACGCTTAGCCGCCGGCGCCGGGTCAGCGACGAACCTTCGCCGACCACGCCGACATGCCCGTCGCGCTGCGGTTCGCGCCCGCAACCCGCACCTCGAATCGAAGCCGCATCCCGACGTGGCCGAGACGCAACACGATCGTGCGCTGCCGGCCGACGACGCGACAGCCGCCCGCCTTGCAGCCGACCCAGCGCAGCGAGGCGAGTCGCGACCCGGAAGTCCATCTACCGACCCGCCCGACGAGACGCCGACCGATCCGTGCCGTGCCGGTGACCGTGGGTCGCGCCACGAGCTTCGGCCCGGGCGGCGCAGGCGGCGCCAACGGCGTCGGCGGCAGCGGAATTGGAACCGGTGCCGGAACCGGAGTGGGCATCGGCGCCGGTGCCGGCGCCCGCGGGACTGTCGTCGTCGGAGGCGGGGGCAGCGGTGGCGGAGGGACGCCGGTCGTGAACGTCGAGATCGCCGTTCTGTTCGCCCCAGCGGCGTTCTCGACGGCGGCGCGCCAGTAGTAGGTCGTTCCCGCCGAAAGATTCCGGATCTGCCCGTTGATGAGGATCCCGCCGCCGAAGGACTGCGCCTCGACTGTCTCTGGATCGGTCGAGCTGCCGAGCTGGGCGCTGGTGCCGTACTCGTACCGGACTGTCGTGTCGGCCCCGTTGAGGGTCAGCTCTCCCTGAACGTTGACGCACGAGCAGTCGTTGTTCCAGACCGTCTGGATGTTCACATACGTCGGCGGCTCGGCCGCCTTGGTCGTGAAGGTCACGCTCGGGCCGTAGCTCCTGGTTCCGTCGTAGCCGATCCCGTCGATAGCGACCCCGCGAACGTGGTACCTCGTGCCGGCCTGCAGATTGGTGAGCCCGATGTCGAAGTTGTAGTCACCTGCCTGGCTGACGTTGTCGCAGCACGTCGACCCGTATGTACTCGACGGGCCGTACTCGACCCAGCTTCTGAAGTGCTGCGTACCGCCGACGCTGAATCTGAGGTAGGCGCCGCGGTAGCTGATCTGGCCGACCGTGATCTGAGGCACCGTGACCGCTTTCGTTCCCGAGGGCGAGGCGGTCGCCGAACCTGGGCCGCCGAAGTCCAGCGCCCAGACGAGCGCAACGAGACCTATCCCGACGATCCACACTCGCATCCTCGCTCCCCCTTCGCTTCGGATAGTGACACCTGACCGCCACGGGGTACAACCTGTGCGGCGGCTAGGTTTCTTTCGTAGGACGTGCCGACGGTCGCTGTCGACGTGTCCCGTGTGTCGTTGGGCGGCGATCTGTTCCGCAGCAAAGCTCTTAGGTCGCGGAGCGTCGGATCCAGTCGCTGAGAAACGGCTCGAGGATCCGGTATGCACCAGGCCCTGCTCGCGCGACGACTTCCTCGGCGACGAGGCGGTCGAGTGCCTTCTGCACGGAGGACGGCGCCGGCAGACCGTGGCGGCGCCGGTATGCCTCGCTCGTGACGGCATGGAGCGGCTCCTGCGCGAGTGCCTGCAGCACCTGGCGCTGGTTTTTCGACGCGTTCTCCCACACCCGCGTGAAGTGGGCGTTCTCCGATCTCAGGACGCGGTCGAGTGCTCGCTCCAGCTCGCTCGCCCCGGCGATGGCACCCTCGTCCACTTCCTCCCAGAGCGCGTAGCAGAGCTCCTGCGTCCCATACGGGTGGCCGTCGGTGCGGTCGAGGATCGCGCTCACGATCTCGTCCGAGACGCCCTTGCCCGTCGACGCGAAGCGCTCGCGGATGAACGCCGCAAACGGCTCCCGGGGAATCAAGCCGAGCTCGACCTGTTTGGCGCTGCGCCAGAAGGGCTCGTTGACGTCGTTGAAGAGCCGTTCCATCATCGAGCGCTTGCTGCCCAGGTAGATGTGCGCGACGTTCTGCTGCGACTGGAAGGTCGAGCGCATCAGCGCGGGCAAGCGCGGGTCGATCTCGAGGACCTCCTGGAACTCGTCGAAGACCAGCGCCACCGTGCGTTCCCGTTCCGCGGCCAGCTCGGCAGGCAGCTCGAGGATTCGCTCCAGGGTCGCGTCGACGTCCTCGGCGGCATGGCCGGCCGAGAAGCTGAACCGGACGGCGCCGGTCTCCGCATCGAGCGTCATCACGGGCGTGACACGGAGCCCACGGAAGAGTTGCGCCGCGCGGTCGCGCACACGCAGCAGCGGTCCGGCGATGTTCTCGTAGATCGAGGCGGCAAGCTTGGCGGCGAGCTGCTCCTTCGTCGCGGTCTGCATCAGGTCGACCTGCGCGATCAGGACGCCCTCGCCGGCCAGCTCCTGCGCTGCCCGCAAAACCAGTGAGGTCTTGCCGAAGCGGCGGGGTGCGAAGACGACGACGTTGAGCCCGTTCCGGATGTCCGCCTTCAGCTCGCGCAGCTCGTCGTCGCGGTCGGTGAAGGTGGCGTCGAGGGCCAGATCGCCGAAGTTGAACGGATTTCGGACCGACACTCAACGATCATACCCTATTTGGAGAATTGATCTATGCACTAATTAGCAATACGCTTATAAGCGAATCGCCAAGCAGCGTATAGGATCGCGTCTAGAATGCCCGTGCCGATGCGCGTACTTGTCGTCGAGGACGAGCAGGACCTGGCCCAGGCGATCGCCGCCGGCCTTCGCCGCGAGGGGTATGCCGTCGATCTCGCCCACGCCGGCGACGAGGCGCTCCTGAAAGCGCGCGTCTATCCCTACGACCTGATCTGCCTCGACCTCAGCCTGCCTGAGGTCGGCGGGCGCGACGTCTGCCGCGCGATCCGGGCCGAGGAGCGCCCGGACGGAGCGCCGCAGCCAAGGATCCTGATGCTGACGGCGCACGGCGGCATCGACGACCGGATCGCGGGGCTCGACGACGGGGCGGACGACTATCTCGTCAAGCCGTTCGAGCTGGGCGAGCTGGCGGCACGGGCCCGGGCGCTGCTGCGCCGGAACGGCGACAGCGGCCGCGCGCCGCTCCGCGTCGGCTCGCTCGAGCTCGATCCGGCCCGGCACGAGGCGACCCAGGACGGCGAGCCGCTCGCGCTGACGCCGAAGGAGTTCGCGCTCCTCCGCTATCTGATGACGCGCCCCGGCGAGGCGCTCTCCGAGTTCGACCTGCTCACGCATGTGTGGGACGAGAACGCCAACCCGCTGACGCGGACGGTCCGCGTGACGGTGATGACGCTGCGGCGCAAGCTTGCCGGCCACCCGATCGAGACGGTGACGGGTGCCGGCTACCGCCTGCGGGAGGACGCGTGAAGGCCTTTCTGCGGTCGATTCGAGTCCGGCTGACGCTCCTCTACTCGGGGGTCCTCTTCCTCGTCGCGGCGGTGCTCGTCGCCAGCCTCTATTTCGGCCTCTCGCTCAGCCTCCGTGACGAGCCGGTGTCGCAGTCGATTGTCGTCGAGCAGGTGCCGGTCAACGACGGCCCCCAGACCGAAGAGCGCACGTTCGTCGACGCGCAGGCGTTCGAGCAGCAGGTGAACGAGCGGACGCTCCGGAACCTCCGCACCTTTTCGCTCGGCGCCCTCGGCGCCCTCTTCGTCGCGAGCCTTGCCGTCGGCTGGGTGATCGCCGGCCGCGTGCTTGCGCCGATCGCGCACATCACGAACGTCGCGAGGGAGATCCAGGCCCGCGAGCTCTCGCGCCGGATCGAGCTCGACGGCCCCGACGACGAGCTGAAGCGACTGGCGGACACGTTCGACTCGATGCTCGGCCGGCTCGACCTGGCGTTCGCGTCGCAGCGGCGCTTCGTCGCGGACGCCTCGCACGAGCTGCGGACGCCGCTTGCGATCATCAAGGCGAACCTGGACCTCGCGCTCACCGACGCTCAAGCGACGGAGGAGAGCCGGGCAACCGCGGCCGGCGTGATCCAGCGCGCGATCGACCGGATGGCGCGGTTGACCGACGACCTGCTCGCGCTCGCCCGACTCGATGCGCCTGCGTCGGGCCGCGAGCCGGTCCCGCTCGGCGCCCTGCTCGAGGACGCGCGGGAGGAGTTCGCCGCGGCGGCGACCGCGCGCGGTGTCGCGCTGGAGACGGCGAGCGTACCCGGCCGGGTCGTCCACGGCGACCGCGACGTCCTCAAGCGCGCGGTGACGAACCTGCTCGACAACGCCGTTCGGGTCGCGCCGGAGGGCTCGACCGTCCGGCTCTCGCACGGAGACATGGGCGGCTGGGCCTGGCTCGCAGTCGCCGACGACGGGCCTGGAATCGCGGCCGAGCAGCAGGCGTGGATCTTCGACCGGTTCTGGCGAGCGGACGACGCTCGCTCGCGGCCGGGCGGAGGCAGCGGGCTCGGGCTCGCGATCGTCCGCCAGATCGCGGAGGCCCACCGCGGCTCCGTCGACGTCTTCTCCGAGCCGGGCGCGGGCGCGACGTTCGTCGTCTGGCTCCCGCGAAGCGCCGATCCGGGTGATGTGCCCGGCGTCGATCCGACCGCGGTCGCCGCGCTGGTCTAGGAGCCGAAGCTGCCGCCGGCGAGGCTGACGGTGGAGTGCTCGGCGGGGCCGCCGTCGGGCTCGACGGAGACGTCGACCGCGCGGTAGTCGCCCGGCCCGGGCAGTCGGAACTCGAGGCTGGCGTCGTCGCCGGCGGGGGTGAACGAGCCGACCGCCTCCATGGCGCCGCCGCCCTCCTCGCGCAGCACCCAGACCTCGTAGTGATGTCCGCTCGGCGGCGCGGGCACGTTCTCGAGCTCCAGCACCAGCAGCCCTTCGCTGCGCCCGGGCGCGTACAGGCTGGCCTCGCCGGTGACGCCGACGAAATCCGGTGTGCCCGCGACCGCGGCTCGGGCGTCGGGCTCGCCGCGCCCGCCGGTGAAGACGGCGAACGCGAGCACGACGGCTGCCGCGGCCGCGAGTCCTGCGGCGGCAAGCCGAGGCGTCCAGCGGGCGCGCCGGCGGCGGGAGAGGTCGGCGACCGGTGCCGGCTCGACCTCGGCGAGGATGCGGTCGAAGAGATCGTCCGACGGCTTCTCTCGGGCGACGCCGGCCTCGATCGCGGCGACGGTCGCGCGGTACGTCTCGAGCTCCTCGGCGGCAGCGCGGTCCGTGGCGACCAGCCTGGCGACCCGCGTGGCGTCGTCGTGGGAGAGGGCGCCGAGCGCCTCCCCTGCCAGCAGGTCCCGCTCGTCGTTCCTCATTGTCTCGTCTCCGTCTCGAAGGCGTACTTCGGCGCCAGTGCCCGCATGCGTTCGAGGGCAAGGCGGATCCGTCCCTTGACCGTCCCGAGCGGAACCGCGAGGCGCTCGGAGATCTCTGCATGCGTGAGGCCTTCGAAGTAGGCGAGCGAGAGCACCTCACGCTGGGGCTCGGAGAGCTCGGCGAGCGCGGCAGCGATGCTCTCGCTGTGCTCGGCCGCTGCGGCGATCTCGGCGGCATCCGGCGACTCGTCCGACGACCAGTCCTCGGGCAGCGGATCGGCGCGACGCCGGGAACGTGAGCGAAGAGCGTCGACCGCCTTGTTCCGGGCGATGGCAAACAACCACGTGGTCACGCTCGCTCGCCTCGAGTCGTAGCGCCCGGCGTTACGCCAGGCCGTCACGAAGACCTCCTGAATGCAGTCCTCCGCCAGTTGCCGGTCGCCCAGCATTCGGTAGACCATGCCGAAGAGAATCGTCCCGTAGCGGTCGTAGAGCGCCCGCAGCGACTCCGTGTCGTGCTCGGCGATCCGGTGGAGAAGCTCCGCATCTTCGTCGTACTCGGGCATCGGACGAACTATCGCAGGTAGGGCGTAGACGCTCACAGGGGGTGATACGCCGGCGCCGGGAATCTCGATCAGTCCCGCTGATCCAACCCGGCGGTCTCGCCGTACCACAGTCGTCCCGTACCCGAACTACCCGGAGGTAGCCCCATGCAGAAACGATTCGCCCTACTCCTCGCGACGGCACTCGGTGCCGGCGTGCTCACCGCCGCCGCCCCCGCGGCGCCGGCCGAGCAGTCCGCAGCCACCAAGACGGTTGTCGGCGTCGCCGCCGGCGACAAGCGGTTCACGACTCTCGTCGCGGTCGTCAAGCAGGCCGGTCTCGTCAAGACGCTCTCCGCCAAGGGCCCGTACACGGTCTTTGCACCGACGAATGCCGCCTTCGCGAAACTGAAGAGGACCGCGCCGGCCACGTACGAGGCGGTTACGACCGACAAGGCGCTGCTGACGAAGGTGCTGACCTACCACGTGCTCGGCAGCCGTGTGCCCGCGACCGCGGCGATCGCTGCTGCGAAGAAGAAGGCGTCCGTGAAGACCGTCCAGGGCGAGAAGATCGCGCTCTCGATCAAGGGGGGCAAGCTCGTCCTCAACGGCAACTCGCGCGTGATCGTCGCCGACCTCAAGGCATCGAACGGCATCGTCCACGCGATCGACACCGTGCTCGTCCCGCCGAGTGCCACCTAGGAAGGAGAACGTGATGCTGAGAAAGATCGCTCTGACCCTCGCGATCGCCGCAACGGCGGTGCTCGCGCTCGTCCCGGCCGCCGGTGCCTCGCCGCGTAACGCCGACGCGCTTCGCGGCGTCCGCTGCGTTGCCGCGGGAGTGCAGTTCCTGGTTCAGAACGACCTGCTCGTCGCCGCTGCGCGCCGTCAGGTCGACTACGACACGATCGACTCCGACTCGGGCGGCAGCGAGGGCGCGATCAACACCGATCTGCCCTCGCCGTCGTTTCTGCCGCTCTCGACGGTGATCCGGCTCCACTTCACCAACCCGGAGCTGTTCGACTGGTGCAACTAGCCGCCGGCTCTCGTCCGCGGCCGCGTCTGGCGGCCGCGGACGAGAGCGGCTAGTCGCTGATGAATGCGCCGAGGACGCCGCCGAAGATCGCGTGTGCCGCGACCTCCTGGCCGAAGACGCGCGGGTTGAGCAGCAACGGCGGCCACGCGCCGCTGCGCCGGTCGGGATGGAACCGGTCGACGACGGCCATCCCGGGCCAGAGTGCCGCGCTCTCGATCTGCGCAGCCACGATCCCGGCCTTCCAGCCTCGAAGTCCGAGCCGCCGGAACGCGACCCCCGCCGCGGCGCCGTTCGCGAGGTGGATTGCCGTCCCCGCGAGGCGCCAGTGCCGGCGCGAGAGCGGCGCTCCGAGCAGGCGGACGTCCGTATACGGCGTCCGGAACAGCCGTCGCAGCGCGGGCTCGGCGGCGGCCCAGGCGGCCGCCGCCGTCACACCCGCGAGCGCTGCGCGCAGATCCGGGTCAGTCGCTCTTATTCTCGACCTCGCCGCGCCACGCGCCGGTTTCGTCGCCCCGCTTCTCGATCAGCTCCTTGAAGCGCTGGAGGTCGCCCTGAACCCGGCGGCTGTCCATGCCCAGCGTCGCGCCGATCTTCTCGGTCACGCCTTCGGGCTCCCAGTCCATCTGCACCATCACGCGCGTCTGCGCGTCGTCGATCCGGTGGAAGGTGACCACGCCGGCGTTGCCCTTGCCGCTCGTCGCGGTCCAGGCCACCCGGTGATCGGGGTGCTGCTCGGTGATCTCGGCATCCCACTCCTCGCGCTTGCCGCCGAACTCGGCGATCCAGCGCAGGTGCGTGTCGTCGACCTGCTGCACCTTCTCGATCCCCTCCATGAAGGTCGGGAACTCCTCGAACTGTGTCCACTGGTTGTACGCGGTCTCGACGGGTACCTCGACGTCGATCGACTCCTCGATCCTGGCCATGTCGTCCTCCTTGGTTGCGTTGAATTTTGTCTACCCTTTGTCCATTGATGGGGAAACATCGGCGTCGGACCACGGTCGTCCTCTTCACCCGCGACCTGCGGGTCCATGACCATCCCGCCCTGACCGCGGCGCTCGAGCGGGCGGAGCGCGTCATCCCTCTCTTCGTGCTCGACGACGCCGTGCTGACGGCCTTCGGCGCTCCGAACCGGCTCGCTTTCCTCGTCGACGCTCTCCGCGACCTCGACCGGTCGCTGCGCGAGCGCGGCGGAGCGCTTGTCGTCCGGCGCGGGAACGTCGTCGGCGAGACCGTCAAGGTCGCGCTCGAGGCCGAGGCGGATGCGGTCTTCGTGAGCGAGGACGTCAGCGCCTACGCACAGGAGCGGGAACGGCGTCTGCGCACCGCTCTCACCGGGTCCAGCCTCGAGCTCGAGGCGTTCCCGGGCGTCACCGTCGTCCCGCCGGGCGACCTTGCCCCTGTCGGAGGCGACCACTTTCGGGTCTTCACTCCCTTCTGGCGACGCTGGCGGGAGGAGCCGCGCCGTGACGTCCTGCCGGCCCCCGAGCGGATCGAGCTTCCCGATGGTCTCGACGTCGGCGCGCCACCCACGCTGGAGCTCCTGACAGGCAAGCTCGCTCCCCGGCTGCCGGCCGGGGGCGAGACCGCGGGGCGCGGGCGTCTCGCCGCATGGCTCGACGGCGGGCTCGCGCGCTACGAGGAGCTCGCCGACGATCTCGCGGCGGACGCGACCTCGCGGCTGTCGCCCTATCTCCACTTCGGCTGTGTCTCGGCCGGCGAGGTGGTGGCGCGAGCGCTCGACCAGGAGGGCTCGGAGTCGTTCGTGCGGCAGCTCTGCTGGCGCGACTTCAACCACCAGCTGCTGGCCGCACAACCCCGGATCGCGCACGAGGACCTGCGGCCGCGCGCCGCCGCCTGGCGCGACGACGACGAGGGCTTCCACGCCTGGCGCGAGGGGCGCACCGGCTACCCGCTCGTGGACGCGGGGATGCGCCAGCTGCTGGACGAGGGCTTCATGCACAACCGCGCCCGCCTCGTCACCGGCTCCTTCCTGACGAAGCACCTCGGGATCGACTGGCGTCGCGGTGCCGACCACTTCTTCGAGCACCTCGTCGACGGCGACGTCGCCAACAACACGGGAAACTGGCAGTGGGTCGCGGGGACGGGGACGGACTCGCGCCCTTACCGGCGGTTGAGCCCTCAGCGCCAGGCGGAGCGCTTCGACCCGAACGGCGTGTACGTGAGACGCTACGTCCCCGAGATGGGCACCCCCGACTACCCGGAGCCGATCGCCGTGGCCGCGTGAACGGTTGGGAGACGAACGAGCGCGTCCTCGAGTCTGGCGGGTTCGAATCGCGCCAGCGGGTGCTCGTGCCGGGGCCTGTCGTCGACGCTTCCGAGGCGGGCGCCCGAACGCTCGGCGTCACCTACTGGCAGGCGGTCGACCGCTTCACGCGCGGCGGCGTGCGTGCGAGCTGGACCGGAGGCGGCGGCAAGCTGAAGCTGCTCGGCGGCGCGACGCTGCTCACGTTCGGGCCCCCGGAGCTGATCGCCGAGGGCGGTCTCGTCTCGTGCCGGCACGAGATCCGCGGCGGGCTTCTGGCGCTTCGCGCCGGCGGCTCCGTGACGCTCACGCAGCAGCCCGAGGGCGAGCAGCAGGAGTTGAGCGTCACCGTCGCCGAGTATCTGCCGCGGCTGGCCGCGCGCGCGGGCGCGCCGTGGTGGACGGGAACGCTCTACCTCAAGGGCCAGAGCCCCTTCCACGCCGCAGTCAGCCGCCGCTACTTCGACCTCCTGCTTCGGAGTCGAGCCGCGTGAAGGTGACCGTCTTCGGCGCGACCGGCGTCGTCGGCCGGGCGCTCGTCCCGCTGCTCGGCGAGCACGATGTGACGGCCGTCTCCCGATCGCCGCGAGACGACGACGGCGCGAACTGGGTCGTGGCCGACGCGGCCACCGGCGCGGGCGTCGACGAGGCTGTCGAGGGCGCCGCCGTCGTCTACTACCTCGTTCATTCGCTCGGGGCACGCGACTTCGAGCAGCAGGATCGGGCCGCGGCGGAAGCCGTTGCGCGGGCGGCGGCGAGTGCAGGCGTGGGGCAAATCGTCTATCTGGGCGGCCTCGGCGCGGATGATCCGGATGCCTCCGCGCACCTCCGCAGCCGTCGCGAAACGGGCGAGCGGCTCGCGTCGGCCGGGGTGCCGGTGACGACCCTGCGCGCCGCCATGATCGTCGGGAAGGGGAGCGTTGCGTTCGAGACGATCCTCGGTCTCGTCAAGCGTCTGCCCGTGATGATCACGCCGAGCTGGGTCTCGACCCCGACGCAGCCGATCGCGCTCGACGACGTCGCCCGCTACCTCGCAGGCGTCTGTGGGAACGAGGCCGCTACCGGCGAGGGGTTCGACGTCGGCGGGCCTGAAGTGATGACCTACCGGCAGATGATCGAGCGGATCGCGGGGTTGCTCGGACGCAAGCCGCTGATCGTCGAGGTCGCGGTGCTGACGCCGTACCTGTCCTCGCTCTGGCTGAACCTCGTCACGCCCGTGAACGCGTCGGTCGCGCGGCCGCTCGTGGAAGGCCTCCGGAACCCGACGATCGCTCGCGAGGAGCGGATCCGGGAGCTGCTCCCGCTCGAGCTCACCTCGTTCGACGAGGCTGCGCGGCAGGCGCTGGCTTGAGCAGGCGCGGCACCTCGCCGGCGCGATAGTCGAAGATCCCCTCGACCCAGCCGCGCACGAGCAGCCGCCGCACGACCTCGCCGAGCGGCCCGAGGAAGAGCCGGTAGCGGATGTGGTCGTAGATCTCGGTGCCGCCGTGGACCGGCGTCAGGCGGTGGGTGTGCTCCCAGAGCAGGAAGGGGCCGCGTCGCTGCACGTCGACGAACCCGCGCGGCGGATTCCACGCCACGATCTCGGTTCGCCAACGGATCGGGATCCCGAAGAGGCTCAAGCGGTAGCGGAGGCGAGCGCCGACGCCGAGCTCTGCCGGCGCCTCGACGATCCGGAAGCGGAGCCAGGGCGGAGTGATCTGCTCCAGGTTGCGGGCATCGGCGAAAAACGCGAACGCCTCCTCGATCGGGACGGGGACGACCTGTGTCCGCTCGAGCACGTGCTCGCTCACGCGGCGGCGCGCTGATCCTTCGCCCACGCCGCGAGCAACCCGCGGTAGTGGGCGACGAAGTGGTCGTGCTCGTGGTGGGGGAACGTCGACGTGACCGTGTCGACGAGCAGCCGGTCGAAGTCCGGCCCCTCGACCCAGTCGACCAGGATCTCGTCGAGATGCGGCAACGCGGTCGCGCAAAACTCGTCGTACTCGGGGACTTGGAAGTAGCCGTCGGCAAGCCGCCGGTACTCCGCGAGCTTGTGCTCGTACGTCAGGTCCTCCCGATCGCCGATCTCGAAGTAGTCGCGCGTCGACTGGTTGATTCGCATCCGCCTCCCGGTGGCCGAGCAGAACGCGCTCCACCGCACGAGGGCGCGGATCGCCCACGGGAAGTAGTAGTGCAGGCTCGTCAGCGCCACGTCGGGGGAGGCGTTCGCGTAGTCGATCGGCGAGGCGACGCCGTCCTTCACGATCGTCTCGCACGAGTTGAACTCCCAGCGGAAGAACGCGTTGACGAGCCGGCTGATCGTCACCACCTCGTCCCCCGTCGTCGCCGACAGGAAGTCGTGGTCGACCTGGTAGCGGTCGTACATCGGCCGGTCGGGCTCGAAGTGCATCACCATCGTCTCGGCGCCGATCGAGAGGCTCCGCGCGAAGACGTCGAAGTCCTCCACGGACGCTTGCAGGTGCATCAGCCGCTCGCCCGAGGTGTCATAGACGGCGTGCAGCTCGATCGCGTCGCGGATCCGGGTGACGCCGACCCACTGGCCGCCGTCGAACGGCTTCATGTAGAGGGGGTAGCCGACCTTCGCCGCGATCTCCTCCAGGTCGAAGGGGAGGTTGTAGCGCTCCGCGGTCGGCTGGAACCGCTCGTTCGCGGGCGGGCTCTTGTGCGGGATCAGCCACGTTGCCGGCACGTTCAGGCCGAGCCGCATCATCGCGCAGTAGGCCGAGTGCTTCTCCATCGCCTGGAAGGTGAACGGGTTGTTGAGCAGGTAGACGTCGTCCATCAGCGAGACCTTCTTCAGCCATTCGCGCGGGACGGTGTACCACCAGCCGAGCCGGTCGATCACGAGCGAGTAGCGCGGCTTCGAGCGGAGGTCGAACGGCTCGTTCTTGATCCGCTCCGTGGTCAGCTCGTGCGTCTCGCCGCCGTACTCGATCGGGCCGACCTGGGCCAGCAGGTGCTCGAAGGCCCGCGGCCAGTCCTCCTCGGTCCCGAGCAGGAGGCCGATCAGATGAGAGTGGCTTGTCACAGGAAGCGGGGGAGATGATGCGCGATCTGGGCGCGCCACGCGGGCCAGTCGTGCGGTGAGTCGCGACCCCAGAGGTCGAGCTCATGGGGTATCCCCTTCTCGGCGAGCGCTCCGGCGAAGCTGCGGGTGCTCTCGAGCGCGCCCGTCGTGTCCTCCCACTGGCCCTGGCCGGCGATCAGGAGCAGGTTGACGTGGCCGCGGAGCCAGTCGAGGTGGCCGCCGCCGAGGTGCTGGACGTAGTCGGCCGGGTTCTGGAAGTAGACCGCGTCGCCGCGTTCGCCGCCACCGACGACGGAGACGTCGTAGACGCCGCTCTGGCAGATCGCGAGCGGGAAGAGATGGGCGTGGCGGAGTGCGAAGTTGGCTGCGTGGTAGGCGCCGAAGCTAACTCCGGTGACCATGATCTCGGCGCTGTCCGAGTCGGCCTGCACGAACGGCACGACCTGGTTCAGGATCCAGTCCTCGTAGCGTCCGTGCAGCCGCGACCGCTCCTCGAGCGAGATTCCCTCGCGGTACCAGCTGCCCGAGTCGAAGCTGTCGACGGCGTAGACCTTGACGCCCCCCTCCTCGAGCGGGCCGGAAAGCGCGTCGACCATCCCGCGCTCCTCGTACTGCCAAGCCGGCCCTTGCTGGGACGGGAACGCGAGCAGCGGCCGGCCCCAGTGGCCGTAGGCGATCACGCTGCCGTCGGCGCCGATCGCGGGGGAGTGGAGCGAGACGTGGCGCCGGTTCACTGTTCCCGCTCCCGGCGGCGGCTAAGCCGCCATCTACGCTCTCTGGGCGGCTCCGTCAAGCCTACGCCGCCTAGAGCCTCTGCAGGAGCCGGAGCAGGTGTGGGTGGAGGGAGTCGCGCCACGCGACCCAATTGTGACCGTCGCGGAACTCGTGCAGGCGGGCGTCGTAGCCGCGGGCGCGAAGCGACTCCTCGAGTGCGCGGTTCGCGGGCAGGTTCTCCTCGACGGAGCCGCAGGTGAGCACGATCGGGATCGTCCGTTCCGGCCGGTTTCGGTGGGCGCCGCCGACGAAGCGTGCGATCCGCTCGTAGCGCGGGAAGCTTCGCTCGTACGTTTCCGCGCGGCGGAAGAAGCTGCCCGACTGGAGAAAGAGCGCGTCGAAGCTCTCGGGGTGGCGGCGGTGCGTGTGGAAGAGCGAGAGCGCACCGAGACTCGCACCGAGGCCGATCGTGGCAGGGGCGGATGGGAGCTGGGGGAGGATCTCCTCGGCCAGCGCGCGCGAGTACCGCGCCGAGGCAGAGTAGGTCTCGTTCCGATCGATCGGCCCGATCAGCGCCGCGCGGAGCGGCGGGAGCTGGCCGAGGTAGGTGAGGAGTGCGGAGTGCTCGACGTACTCCGGTCCGTCGTGCGCGACGAGGAGCGGGCTGCGCTCGGTCGCGCCGGGATGCGCCCAGATCAGCGCGGGGAGCTCGGTCTTGAGGAGCCGGCTCGAGATCGTCACCCGCTCCGGCTTGCCGATCGGCTTCTCGTCGACCCACGCGGGAGGCTCGTATCCCGGCTCTTCCCACACCGACTTGTCGCCCCACGGGCCGGATGCCCGCTTGGGGTTGCCGGGGTCGAGAATCCACTCGCTCCGGCCCTGCTTGTCGATCAGCTCGAGCTGGTACTCGAAGCGCGCGACGTCCGGGGCGGGCGCGGTCAACTCCCAGGCGCGACTGTTTCGGATCAGCTCGTGCGGCAGCCGCTCGCGCAGCTGGTGGGCGAGGCGGACGGCGGCGAGGCGACGGCGCGGATCGGGGACGTGGAAGCGGAGCTCGATCACGGAAGTGTGTCGAGTGTGTGGAAATTGGCGCGCAGACCCGTCTGCTTCGGGCGGGTCGGGCCGTTTCGGACACTAGGCGCCGCTCGCGGCCGCGGCTATCACGTCTCCTCCCAAGCCCACGAGGAGGAACGATGAAGCTACGGATTCGAAGGCTGACCCTGCGCGCCGTCGCGCTCGGCGTGATCGCGCTCGCCCTCACAGTCGGCGGCGCGACCGCAGGGCTCGACCTGACGCTCGAGGACGGCGTGATCAAGGCGTGCCGGCACAAGTCGGGCTACCTGCTCATCCCGTCGCCGGGCAAGGCCTGCAAGAAGGCAGAGCAGGCGCTCAGCTGGAACACCAGAGGCCCAGCCGGGCCAGCCGGTCCTGCCGGCGCGAACGGTCAGAACGGCGCCGACGGGGCTCCCGGGCCTGCGGGCGCGCAGGGCGC
This sequence comes from uncultured Gaiellaceae bacterium, assembly GCA_963789355.1. GTDB lineage: Bacteria > Actinomycetota > Thermoleophilia > Gaiellales > Gaiellaceae > Gaiellasilicea. The sequence continues at coordinate 43,637 of CAWBKK010000005.1, read as the reverse complement.
GCCCGGCCCGCGCGGCGAGACAGGCGCTGCCGGTCCGGCGGGTCCGGCCGGGCCTGCCGGCCCTCCGGGCCCGGGCGGCTCGATCGCCGCGATCGAGGCGTTGAACGGGATCGCCTGCACGACGAGCGCCGACACGCCGGGAGAGGTCTCCGTCGAGACGGAGATCGACGGCGCGATCGTGCTGACGTGCGAAGACGGCTCGGCGCCGCCGCCTCCGCCGCCGCCCGGGACGGCGAGGCTCGTGCTCAACGAGATCGACTACGACCAGGTCGGAGCCGACAGCGGCGGCTTCGTCGAGATCTTCAATGCGGGCGACGGCGCGGCCGACCTGACCGGGGTCGCGCTCGTGCTCGTCGACGGCGGCGGCAGTGACGAGTACCTGCGCCGGACGCTGACGGGGACGCTCGCTGCCGGCGCGTACCACGTCGTCGAGGTCGATCCGCAGAACGGCGCCCCGGACGGCGTGGCGCTGCTCGGCGCCGGCGGAGCCCTGCTCGACGCGCTCTCCTACGAAGGCGCGATCGAGGCGGCGACGATCGGCACTGCGACGTACAACCTCGTCGAGGGCACGATGCTGCCCGCCACGACGGCCGACTCGAACACCGTCGCAGGCTCGCTGGCCCGGCTCCCGAACGGTGCCGACACGAACGACGCGGCTACCGATTGGGCGTTCACGGCCACGGTCACGCAGGGTGCTGCGAACGGCTGATTGGACGAGACGACTTTCACCGGCCGGCCGGAGCGCCGGCCGGTGAAAGTCAGCGGCGGCCCTTCGCCCGCATGTTGGCGCGACCTTCGGCGCCGGCCTTCGCCCAGCGCTTGCGTTCCGCCGCCTGGAGGCGCTTGTCGAGTCGGCGCTCGAGGTGGGCCAGCTCCCGCTGCAGCTTCTTGTAGCTCGTCCAGCGCGCGAACGGGAGGGTTCCGTCCTCGATCGCCGCCTGCACGGCGCAGCCCGGCTCGGTCCCGTGAGCGCAGTCGGAGAAGCGACACTTCGTCGCGAGCTCTTCGACATCCGCGAACGTCTCGGCGATCCCGTCCGACGACTCCCAGAGCTGCAACTCGCGCATACCGGGCGTATCCAGGACGAGCCCGCCGCCGGGAAGCAGGACGAGCTGGCGGTGCGTGGTCGTGTGCCGGCCTTCGCCGTCGTCCTCCCGGATCTCCTGGGTCGCGAGCAACTCCTCGCCGGCGAAGGTGTTCACGAGGGTCGACTTGCCAACGCCCGACGAGCCGAGCAGGGCGATCGTCCGGCCGGGGGACAGGTGCGAGCGCACGAGCTCGAGCCCCTCGCCGGAGATGTTCGAGACCGCGTGCACTGCCACGCCGAAGGCGATCGACTCGACCTCGAGCACGCGTAGCTCCCAGTCCGGGCAGAGGTCGGTCTTCGTCAGCACGACCACAGGCTGGGCGCCGCTCTCCCACGCCATCGTGATGTAGCGCTCGAGCCGGCGGAGGTTGAAGTCCTCGTTCAGCGACATGACGAGGAAGACGGCATCGACGTTCGCTGCGAGCACCTGCTCCTCGGCGGCGTCGAGCGCGACCTTGCGCGAGAACTTCGTGCGTCTTGCAAAGACGTGCTGGATCGTCGCCGCCGCCTCGTCGGGGCGGGCGGCGATCGCGACCCAGTCGCCGACGGCGGGAAGGTCGCCCGAGCCGCTCGCCTCGTGCGAGAGCCGGCCGGCCATGTCGGCGCGCAGCTCACCCAGCTCCGAGAAGACGACGTAGGCGCCGCGATGCTGGGCGGCGACGCGCGCCGCCAGCAAGCCGGCGGCGGCATGGGGCTCGAACTCGATTGTGTGGCTGTCAGTCCAGCCGAGGTCGTGCAGTGCGTACAAGCGAGGCTCCTTGAGTTGAAGGGAGTGGTGCGGGCGCGCGAGGCGCGGACTCAGGAGCTGCCGGAGGTGTCGACCGACGTCCCTAGAGCCGCGGAGCTCTGAGGGCGGAGGGGGCAAGATCAGTCATCTGCTCGAACCTCCTTACGTCGGGAACGTGTCGAAGTATGCCTACGAGTGGTGAGGAAGTCGAATCCCGCTCCGGAGTGACTAGGCACGGCCGGAAAGGCCGGTTACACTCGTGCGCGGCCGGCGGGGAGCCGGTGCTCGATCAGGGGGTTTCCTATGGGGAGGTTGCGCCAGTGAAAGCTCGTCCGTACCCGTTCGTGCTCGGTCTCGTCTTGCTGCTCGCCGTCGTTGCCGGCGGGGGATCGGCGCAGGCAGCGAGCCCCACGGAGTTGTTCCTGTCGGAGTACATCGAAGGCTCGAGCAACAACAAGGCGCTCGAGATCTACAACGGCACAGGCTCCACAGTGAACCTTGCGACAGCGGGCTACAACGTCCAGATGTTCTTCAACGGCAGCGGCGCTGCGGCGCTGACCATCAACCTGACGGGGACAGTCGCGCATGGCGACGTCTACGTCGTCGCTCAGAGCGCTGCGAACGCCGCGATCCTCGCGCAGGCCGATCAGACGAACGGCTCCGGCTGGTTCAACGGCGACGATGCCGTCGTGCTCCGCAAGGGGACGACGGTGGTCGACGTGATCGGCCAGATCGGCTTCGACCCCGGAGCGGAATGGGGAACAGGCCTCGCGAGTACGATGGACAACACTCTCCGGCGCAAGCCGACCGTCACCTCCGGCGACCCCAACGGCGCAGACGCGTTCAGTCCGGCCGCCGAGTGGGACGGCTTCGCGAATGACGATTCGAGCGGCCTCGGCAGCCACGCGATCAACACCGGAGGCGATGCCGCTCCCAGCGTGACGGACTCGGATCCCGACAACAATGCGGTCGACGCCGCGCTGGACGCAAATGTCTCGGTCACCTTCAGCGAGCCGGTAACAACGAGCGCCGCGGCGTTTTCGATCTCGTGCTCCGCGAGCGGAGCCCACTCGTTCGCCTTCTCGAGCACCTCGACGAGCGCGACCCTCGATCCGGACGCTGACTTCGCGCAGGCGGAGACCTGCACCGTAACCGTCGACAAGAACGGCGTCGAGGATGTCGATCCCGACGATCCGCCGAACACGATGGCGGTAAACCACGTCTTTTCCTTCACCACCGTCGCTCCGACGCTGCGGATCCACGACATCCAGGGTGCCGCCCACCTGTCGCCCTACGCCGGGCAGCGAACGTCCTTCGTGCCGGGCGTCGTCACGGCTGTGCGGAACAACGGGTTCTGGATGCAGGACTCGAGTCCGGACGTGAACGACGCGACGTCAGAGGCGATCTTCGTCTTCACGGCGTCGGCGCCGGCCGTGGCGCTGGGCACGGCGGTCACGGTTTCCGGCCGGATCACCGAGTTCCGACCGGGCGGTGCGAGCACGGACAACCTGACGACTACCGAGCTCGAGTTCGTGTCCGTCTACCCGGCCGGTCCGGGACCGGCTATCGGCGCGACCGTCGTCGGCGTCGGCGGCCGCGTGCCGCCCGCGACCGTGATCGAGGATGACGTGACGGGAAGTGTCGAGGACGAGGGCGTCTTCGATCCGGCCCAGGATGGCATCGACTTCTACGAGAGCCTCGAGGGCATGCGCCTCCAGGTGAACGACGCAGTCGCCGTCGGTCCGACGAACGACTTCGGCGAGGTCTTCGTCGTCGGCGACAACGGCGTCAACGCCGGACCGCGCACCGTCCATGGCGGCGTCGTGATCTCCGCGACCGACTTCAATCCGGAGCGGCTCCAGTTCGACGACGTGCTCGCACCCACGCCTGATGTCCACGTGGGCGATTCGTTCCCGGGCGCAACGGTCGGCGTGCTGAGCTACGACTTCGGCAATTTCGAGCTGCTCCCGCTGATGTCGCCCGTGGCTGTCTCCGGCGGTCTCCAGCGCGAGACGACGCAGGCGGCCGCTGAGAATGAGCTGAGCGTCGCGACATTCAACGTCGAGAACCTCGACCCGTCCGACGCGCCGACGATCCCGCGGCTCGCTGCCATCATCGTCGACAACCTGCGCTCCCCGGATCTGATCGGGATCGAGGAGATGCAGGACAACACGGGCGGGCTGAACGACGGCACCACTGCCGCCAACCTTTCGTGGAATGCGCTGATCTCGGCCATCGTCGCCGAGGGCGGGCCGGCATACGAGTACCGGCAGATCGATCCGCAGAACAACCAGGACGGTGGGCAGCCCGGCGGCAATATCCGCGTTGGCTTCCTCTTCCGCCCCGACCGCGGGCTCGCGTTCGTCGACCGGCCGGGCGGCGACGCCACGACCCCGACGGGCATCTTCCGTGCAGACGGCAGGGCGCACCTGACGCTCAGCCCCGGCCGCGTCGACCCGCTCAACCCGGCCTGGGTGGCGACCCGCAAGCCGCTTGCGGGTGAGTTCACGTGGAACGACAAGACGCTGATCGCGATCGTGAACCACTTCAGCTCGAAGGGCGGCGACGATCCGTTGTTCGGCCGCTGGCAGCCGCCGATTCGCTCGACGGAGGTCGCCCGGCATCAGCAGGCCGCTTCTTCGCGCCGGCTCGAGTTCCTCGCCCTGCCCGAGATCGGCGGTGAAGGTCACGATCTCGCAGCCGTAGTTCTCCTGCAGCCACTTCAGCATGATCGAGGTGTCGAGCCCGCCCGAATAGGAGAGGACGATCTTCTTGATGTCTTTGCTCATAGCGCCCGAAGCTGGTTTGCGGCCCGGCGGGCCAAGTCGCCGCGGGTTTAAGCAGAGGACGGGCGGCGGCGCAACGGGGCGCGATTGCAGGAGGCCCGCGGCGCTGCTACGGCTCCTCGCCGAACTCCGGAGTGCGACATGCCCGCCTTCGTCCCCGATCTCTCCGTCATCCTCGCCTTCGCGCTCGCGGCCTTCGTGCTCGCGATCACGCCGGGGCCGGACATGGCGCTGCAGATGAGCCGCGCCATCAACCACGGGTTCTGGCACGGCATCGCCACCGGCTTCGGCGCGATGACCGGCATCGTCGTCCATACGACGCTCGCCGCGCTCGGCATCTCGGTGCTGATCGTCGCGGCGCCGCCGCTGTTCCTCGCGCTCAAGATCGCCGGCGCGGTCTATCTGCATCTGGCTCGCCTGGCAGGCGATCGACCAAGGGCGGCGGCATCCGCATCGCCGCGGCCGAGGAAGGAGCCGACGCTCTGGCAGAGCTACCTGACCGGCGTCGGCATCAACCTGCTCAACCCCAAGGTCGTCCTGTTCTTCGTGACGTTCCTGCCCGCAGTTCGTCGACGCGCACGATCCGGCGGCGCCGCAGAAGCTGTTCTTCCTCGGCGCCGAGTTCATCGTCATCTCGATCCCGCTGATGATCGTGACCGTCTGACTTCGCGCAGCTCGATCGCCGACGCCTTCCGCAGCACCAAGTGGGTCGAGCGGACGATCAACTGGGCGCTTCGCCGGGATCTTCACCGCCTTCGCCGCGATGATCCTGACGGCGCAGGCGCGGCACTGATGAACTATCGCCACGCCTTCCACGCCGGCGGTTTTGTCGACGTCGTCAAGCACCTGATCCTCACGCGCATCATCGAGTACCTGAAGCTCAAGCACGCGCGCGTTCCGGGTCATCGACACGCATGCGGGGATCGGCCGCTACGACCTGACCAGCGAGGAGGCGCAGCGCTCGCCCGAATGGAGGGACGGCATCGCGCGCTGATCGACGCGCGGGCTGCCGCGGCCGCCGCGGCGCTGGCGGAGCCCTATCTCGACGTCGTCACGGCCGAGAAGCGCGAGGGCGAGCTCTCACGACCTATCCGGGCTCGCCGCTGCTGGCGCGAAAACTGCTCCGGCCGCAGGACCGGCTGCTCGGCGATCGAGCTGCACCCCGAGGACGCGAGCGGAAGCTCGGCGACGCTGTTCGCCGGCGACATCCAGACGCGCGTCATCGAGCTCGACGGCTGGCTGGCGCTCGGCGCGCATGTGCCGCCCAAGGAGAAGCGCGGGCTGGTGCTGGTCGATCCGCCGTTCGAGGAGGACGGGCGAGTTCGAGCGGCTGGTCGACGGGCTGGTCAAGGCGCACAAGCGCTGGCCCGGCGGCATCTACGCGCTCTGGTATCCGCTCAAGGAGCCGCGCGAGGTGATGGCTTTCGCCGAGGCGCTGCGGATGACCGGGATCCCGAAGATGCTGCGCGCCGAACTGACGATCCGCGCGCCCTCGACGCCGCCGCGGCTCTACGGCACCGGCATGATCGTCGTCAACCCGCCGTTCACGCTCGAGGGCGAGCTCAAGGTGCTGCTGCCGGCGCTGGCGAAGGTGCTGGCCGACGAGGGGCGCGGACGGACCCGGGTGGACTGGATCAGGGGCGAATAGCAGTCGCCATCCCCTCCTGTCGCGTTGCGACGGGGGAGGCGGACCATGCGAAGCATGGTGGAGGGGGCGGCACCGCACGCTGAGTCCAATCCGCCCCCGCCACCGCTTTGCGGGAGAGGATGGCCGACTGAAGCGTCGGGATCGGAGACGCGAAACTAGGCGTTCGCGAGCGCGTCGCGCTCTTTCTTCGTCAGCCGCTCGGTCTCGCTCTTGAGCTGGCCGCAGGCGGCGAAGATGTCGCGGCCGCGCGGCGTGCGGACCGGCGAGGCGTAGCCGGCGCGGTTGACGATGTCGGCGAAGCGCTCGATGCGCGACGACGACGAGCAGATCGTAGTTGGTGCCCGGCCAGGGATTGAACGGGATCAGGTTGATCTTGGCCGGGATGCCGGCGAGCAGCCGCACCAGCTCGCGCGCGTCGGCGTCGGAATCGTTGATGTCCTTGAGCATCACGTACTCGAAGGTGATGCGGCGGGCGTTGGTGAGCCCGGGATAGTCGCGGCAGGCGTCGAGCAGCTCCTTGAGCGGCCACTTCTTGTTGATCGGCACCAGCATGTCGCGCAGGTCGTCGCGCACCGCGTGGAGCGAGATCGCGAGCATGACGCCGATCTCGCGGCCGGCCGGCTCGATGTACGGCACGACGCCCGAGGTCGAGAGCGTGATGCGGCGCTTCGACAGCGAGATGCCGTCTCGTCCGAGGCGATCAGCAGCGCCTGCTTGACGTTGTCGTAATTGTAGAGCGGCTCGCCCATGCCCATCATCACGACGTTGGTGATGGCGCGGCTGTCGCCTCGGAGCCGCCCGAGCCGCGCGGCGCCGGCACGAGGCCGCCGTCATCGGGCCGCACGCCGCCCGGGAAATCGCCGAGCCGCTCGCGCGCCATCAGCATCTGGCCGAGGATCTCGCCGGCGGTGAGGTTGCGCACCAGCCTCTGCGTGCCGGTGTGGCAGAACGAGCAGGTGAGCGTGCAGCCGACCTGCGAGGAGACGCAGAGCGTGCCGCGGTCTTCCTCGGGGATGTAGACGGTCTCGATCTCGACCGGCGGCAGCAGCGGATTGCTCGGGTCGCGGTAGCGGAACAGCCACTTGCGCGTGCCGTCGCTCGAGACCTGCTCGGTGACGATCTCGGGCCGGTCGATGCGGAAGGTGTCGGCGAGCAGTCTGGCGCGGTGCCCTTGCCGATGTTGGTCATCCGCTCGAAATCGGTGACGCCGTGGTGAGTAGATCCAGTTCCAGAGCTGGCTGGCGCGCATCTTGGCTTCGCGCGCGCTCGATGCCGGTCGCCGATCAGCGCAGCGGCAGCTTGGCCGCCGCGATCAGCCCGACGAGCGACGTCTTGCCGGCGCGCGAGGCGCGCGCGGCAGTGGCCGCGTGGTCGAGGTTGAGGGCGATGCGTCATCGGCGTCGCTTCCGGGCATGTCAGGGCGCGGGCCATAACATAGTGCGCGCCGGGTCGCGCAAAGCAAGGGCGACGCTGCAGTCGCCCCAGAGGCCAGCGAGCTCAGCACGCTGCGCCGTCGATGGCCCGGCTGGCGGCGGTGGCGCCGGAGAGCGAGAAGGTCTCGGTGATCTTGATGCCCTTGTCGGAGGTGCCGTCGACGACGAGCGTCGAGCCGGCGCGGATGGCGCCCGCGAGGTTGTCGTTCTGGCCGGGTCGAGCAGCCAGGCGGCGTCGTTCTCGGTGAAGAGCTCGAAGCTCTGGCCGCCGACCGTCACCGTCGCCGGGCTGTCGGGCGCGAAAGTGAAGCCGGCGACGAGGTTGAACTCGTTGCTGCACGCTCTCGGCCGGGCGGTTGGTGAGGTAGAGATAGGCCTCGGTGAAGCCGTCGGGGGTCGGGGTCACCTCCGTGGGCTTGGTCAGCGCAAAGCAGAGCGCGCCGGCGCCTTCGGTGGCCGAATAGGCCGACCAGTCGCGGAAGTCCCCGATCAGCCGCACCGACTGGGCCGCGGCGGTGCCGGCAGAGGAGCAGCGGAGAGCGGCGAGCGGCGGCCAGCTGCAGGGCGCGGTGTGATCATGGCAGGGCCTTCCGTGTCGCGCGGTTGTCTTAGCAGCGCGCCAGGCACAACGCCAGCGGCACGGCAGAACGGCTGCGCCCGTCAGGCGCAGGCCTTGTCGATCTCGGCCATCGCGGCGGTGACGCCGCCGAGGCGTAGGTGTCGGTGGTATTGGTGCCGCGCTGGCTGGTGCCCTTGACGACGAGCGTCGTGCCCGCCTTGAGCGCCGTCGACGAACGCCGGCTCGTCGCCGGTGCTGGCGAGCCAGGCCGCTTCGCCTTCGGTGACCATCGGGTAGGCCTTGCCGTCGATCGTCGCGCGTGGCGTTGGAGCTGGCGCTGTTGAACGGATAGCCGATCAGGGTCTGCACCTCGTTCTTGGTGCCGAGGCCCTTGCGGTGGATGATCAGGAAGTGGATCGGGTCGCGGTTCGACGCTCTTCGGGCTCGCTGTCTCTGCGGCTGGCTCGAGATGTAGCAGATCGCGCCGTTGGCATCGGTGCCCTTCCAGGCCGTCCAGGCCTTGAAGGTACCGAGGTTCTGCATCTGCCTGGGCGACGCCGGCGCAGCGCCGCGCCGATGGCGAGCGCCATGACGAGGGCTGCAGCGAGCCCGAGACGGTGATGATGTCATCGCCGGAACATCCTCATTCGATGGTTGCGCTCGTCGCGGTCCGCGCGCCCGGCATCGTGCCAGCGCATGGTTACCAAGGTCTCAAAGCGGCAGCGCATTTGAATTAATTGGTGACCATAGCGGCAATCTTGTCGGCAATTTGGCGCGGCGTTCGGGCGCTTTGCCTGTTTGGACCGGCTATGGTTAACGAAAGGTTAACGCCGCGACGGGCGCGAGGCGGTCAGGCGGCGAGCGGATAGGTCTGCTCGACGAGATAGGGCCCGCCGCCGACCGAATCCCGGCTCGAGAACAGGACGAAGCGGCCGACCGGGAACTCGAGCGGCTCGAAGCGCCCGGCGAAGGCCATGAAGTGCGCCAGATCCTCGGCCGACGGTGCCGCGCAGCCGCGCCAGCGTCACGTGCGGGGTGAACTTGCGGCCTTCGGGCTCGAGCCCCAGCCGCTGCAGCACCCGCTCCTGCGCCGCCTGCAGCCGCTGCAGCGCCGGCGTTGTTCTCGACGCCGGCATAGAGCGCCCGCGGCTTGTCGCCGCCGAACGAGCCCGAGATGGCTGAGCCTGATCGTGAAACGCCTCGGAGTTGGCCAGCCGGTCGAGCGCGTCGGTCACCTCGTTGGCGATCGGGTGGTCGACGTCGCCGATGAAGCGCAGCGTGATGTGGTAGTTTTCCGGGTCGATCCAGCGCGCGCCGTGCGAGGCCGCCGCGCTTGAGCGAGAGGGCAAAGGCCGACCTCGGCGGGGATTTCGAGGCCGGTAAAGAGTCTGGGCAATTGGACCCTCCTCTCCGGGCGTCAGACCCGATTCGCCTACCCGCGATCGAACCCTAGCGGCGGCGGCTGCGCCCGCAACGACCAACGGCATCGTCCGATGCGCAGCGGCGCTTGCCGTTGAGGCGAAGACGTTGGCTAACCCTTGGAATCCTGCGACATTACGGTTCGGCAAGGCGGTCCGCGATCCCTTGTATTTGCAAGGGTCGCGCCGCCATATTGTGCGCCAAGGCGGCGTGCCTTCGAGGAGCGCCGCCTGCGTCGCCAGGAAAGGGAATTTCGACATGGCTGAATTCGACCGTCCGACAGTTGCCGCGCGGGCCGGAACCGCCGCGGCCATCGACGAGGGCCTTCGCAGCTATATGCTGAAGGTCTACAACTACATGGGCATCGGCCTCGTGGTGACGGGCCTCGTCGCCTACTTCGCGCAACCACGCTCGCCGTCGATCGCCGACGGCCAGGCTCGACCGCGCTGGGGCGACGCTGCTCTACACCAGCCCGCTGATGTGGGTGATCGTGCTCGCGCCGCTGGCCTTCGTGCTGGTGCTGAGCTTCGGCATCAACAAGCTCTCGCGTCGGCGCCGCGCAGATCGTGTTCTGGGCCTTCGCGGCCGTGATGGGCCTGTCGCTCAGCTCGATCTTCATGGTCTATACCGACGCCTCGATCGCCAAGGTGTTCTTCATCACCGCCGCGACCTTCGGCGCGATGAGCCTCTACGGCTACACCACCAAGCGTGACCTGACCGGCATGGGCAACTTCCTGATCATGGGCCTGATCGGCCTCATCATCGCGTCGATCGTCAACATCTTCCTGCAGTCGCTCGATGCTCGACTTCGCCATCTCGGCGATCGGCGTGCTGATCTTCGTGGGCCTCACCGCCTACGACACGCAGAAGATCAAGGAGAGCTACGACGTCGGCCACGGCGCCGAGGTGCTGGCCAAGGGCGCCATCATGGGCGCGCTGAGCCTCTACCTCGACTTCATCAACCTGTTCCTGATGCTGCTCCGCCTGTTCGGCAACCGCGAGTAAGCAGTAGCCGAGCAATCAGCAAGTCTGATTGGAAGTTGACGGGGCCGCGGTCTAGCAAGACCGCGGCCCTTTCGCTTTGTCCGGAGCTCCCTGTGTCCGACGCTCGTCATCCGCCCCTTCGCCTGGGCCGACGTGCCGGCGATCACCGCCATCTACCGCCACTACGTCGAGACACTCGATCGCGACCTTCGACACCGAGCCGCCGGGCGAGACCGTCATGGCGCGAGAAGTTCGGCCAGATCGCCGACCTCGGCCATCCGCTGATCGTCGCCGAGCGCGACGGCGAGCTGCCATCGGCTACGCCTATGCCTCGATCTACCGGCCGCGGCCGGCCTACCGCTTCACCTGCGAGGACTCGGTCTACCTGCGCGCCCGATGCGCAGGGGCAGGGGCATCGGCACGCGCGCTGCTCGAGCCGGCTGATCGACCGACGCCCGGGCCTTCGGCTTCAAGCAGATGATCGCCGTGATCACCGCCGAGTCGGCGAGAGCTCGATCCGGCTGCACGAGAAGCTCGGCTTCCGCGATCGTCGGCCGCTACGAAGCGTCGGCTTCAAGTTCGACCGCTGGCTCGACATCGTGCACATGCAGCGGGCGCTGTGAGTCGGCATGACGGGACGACACGTAGGCGATCGCTGGCTTGCGGGCAATTATTGTACGTACATTAATTGGCCGATGGACCCATTTGTCTGGGACGAAGCCAAGAACGCCGAGAACCGCGCCAAGCACGGCATCGGGTTCGACCGATTGTCTACTGAGATCGATTGGTCCGGCGGTCGTCTGCGAAGATGACGCTACGCTTCGATTATGGCGAGCGGCGCGTTCGTCGCGTTCGGACGCATGGACGGCGAAGCCGTACTGCGTCGCGCTGGCACCGCGCGACTGGGACGCTCCGTGTCCTCAAGCGCGACGCGAGCGCACGAGAAGGACGCCACGTCGACTATGTGGATCTGCAGCGCAAGCTCCAGCCGCCGCCACCCGACCACGACGCCGGAATGCTCCGCGCTTACCGGACGAGGAGATCAACGGCGCTCCGTCCTGCGAGCGAGCTCTTCGCGGAGTTGCGGCATTCCCATGCCCACAGCCCGAGGCGGACGACCGACAGCGCGGACACCCCCAAGGTCTCGGTGACCATGCGGGTGGACGGCGATGTCGTCGAGCTACGTTCACCAGCGAAGCGGTCCGGCGATGGCAGACGCGCATGCACGAGGTGCTGCGCGAACGAGGCGCGCAACGAAGCGCGCTTCGCGCAAAGGTCAATGCAGCGGCGTCGCCGTTGCACGCCGCTGCACCGCTTCTGGCCGAAGGCATCGGCATGACAGGCCGTCTAGCGGATCCCGGCTGAAGAACGCCCGCACATCGCCGACCCAGACGTCCGGGCACTTCGAGCACCGCGTAGTGGCCGCCGACGTCGTACTCGGTCCAGCGCACGATGGTGTTCGAGCTCTCGCCGTAGCGGCGGATCGGCACTTCGTCGAAGCCGAACACGGCGACGCCCGTCGGCACGCCCGAGTTCGCCTTCGGGGCCCAGGCGTTCGGGATCGTGCGCCGCCTCGTAGTACATGCGCAGCGACGAGGCGGCGGTGCCGGTGAACCAGTAGACCAGCGACGTTGGTGAGGAACGTCGTCGGCGTCGACCGCGTCGACGCGGTCGCCGAAGCTCGTGAAGAGTTCGCTGAGCCAGGCGAGGAGGCCGACCGGCGAATCCGAGATGGCGTAGCCGAGCGCCTGCGGCCGCATCGAGTGCACGACGTTGAAGGCGAAGTGTTCCGCCATGAAGCGCTGCAGCCGCTGCACGCGCACCTTCTCGCGCTCGTTGAAGGTCGCGAGCTCCTCGTCGGGGATCGGGCCCATCGGGATGAAGCCCATGGTCGCCGCGTTGACGTGGATGCCGAATGACCCTGTCCGGCGCGATGCGCGCCAGCTCGCGGCCCGATGATCGCGCCGGCGTCGCCGCCCTGCACGCCGAACCGGTCGTAGCCGAGCCGACCCATCAGCTCGATGAAGGCGCGCGCGATGCGCCGATGGTTCCAGCCCGGCTCGTGCGTCGGTCCCGAGAAGCCGAAGCCGGGAAGCGAGGGGATGACGACGTCGAAGGCCTCGCTCGCCTTGCCGCCATGCGCAACGGGATCGGTCAGCGGGTCGATGACGCCGAGGAACTCGACGATCGAGCCCGGCCAGCCGTGGATGAGAAGCAGCGGGGTCGCGTTCTTCTCCTTCGACTTCACGTGGATGAAGTGGATGGTCTGGCCGTCGATCTCGGTCGTGAACTGCGGGCAGCGGTTCATCGCAGCCTCGTGGGCGCGCCAGTCGTAGCCGTTCTGCAGCCGCTCGAGCATGCGCGTCGACGTAGGCGCTGGTCGGGCCCATAGCTCCAGGCCGGCGATCGGCGATCTCGCTCGGCGAGGATCGTGTTCGCGAGACGGTCCTTGAGGTCCTGAAGCTGGGCTTCGGGCACGTCGATCTTGAACGGGGTGATGGTGCAACCATTTGCGCTGTCGCTCCGGCCAGGAGGTTCGCGGCGAGTGAGCCCTCCCATGTTCGCCTCCAGCTTGAGCGGCGAACCGTTCGCCGCGCGGCGCTCTGGATAGGGTCGCAGGGCTGTGGCGCTTGTAGGAATTTAACCTGCGGCGGGCATCCCGAGGATCGAGGCGTGGTTCGGCTTCTCGCGGCCCTGCGGCGGAGCTTGAGGTAGGCGCTCGTGATCTAGCCCGGTATAGGCCTCGAAGTCGTGGATGAAGTGCGACTGGTCGAAGTAGTCGTTCTCATGCGCAACCGCCGTCCAGTCGACCGGCCTGTCGGCGTCGATGCTGTGGAGCGCATGCTCGAACCGGTGCAGCCGCGCGAGCTCCTTGGGGTGCAGCCTACCATGCGCTTGAATAGCGTGAGGCCGGTGCGTCCGGTGACGCCGAACTCGTCGCAGCAGGGTGCCGATCCGACCTCGCCGTGCCGGACGCTGATCTGCTTCGACGACGTAGGCGACGATTCGTTGAGCTCGACGATCCCGTCGCGCATCCGCGTGATCGACGATCTCTTCCGCGATTCTCGAAGCGCTCGCGGATCGTCGCGCACGTCGGTGCCGATCCGCAGCTTCGGCCGCGCGGTCCGAGATCGCGTCGAGCGGCACGACTTCGTTGCGCATCACTTCGCCGGGCATCGAGCGGCATGAAGGCGCCCAGCGGCTTGAAGCTGATGCCTGAGGAACTGCGTCCGCCTCGGGCCACTCGATCACAGATGGCGGTTCCAGATGCCGGCACCCAGCTGAAGTCGCGCATCGTGTCGGCCGCGCCGCTATCCCAGCACGCGCCAGGGCTCGCCGAAGTCTGAACTTCACGTCGATCGCCGGCAGCGGGAAGATCGCGTCGCGCGCATAAGGCGCGGGCTCATCCGCCAGGTAGAGGCAGTTGACGTAGGCGCTAAGCGGCGGCGAGACGGTGTGCCAGATGAAGGCCAAACGGTTCTCCCGATGGACGACAAACCCCGATGCCGACTATAGCGCGCTTCCGCATCGGGTAGCTGGTCGAGAAGCCGTCGATCTGCGGCGCGCCCGTCGTCGATCCAGCCGCCCTCGAGATAGAAGCGGTGGGCAGTGATCGTGCTGACGAGCTTGCCTTCGGCGAAGCCCCAGTCGCGCAGCGTCTGTTCCAGTTCGGCGAGCAGCGCGCGGCTGACGCCCTGGAAGCGATGCGCCGGCGAGACGTAGTTGAAGATGACGACCGCCGTCCCGGTTCACCGCGCCGACGGCGGCGAGCGCGCCGTCGCGCTCGGCGACGAGAAAGCTCTGCCGGTCGGATTGCCGAGCATTTTCCGCGACGCCCTCGGGCGTCCGGTTGCTGACCCATTGGGCGATGTTGGCGGGATCGTCGTGATGGTCCGCCCCGCAGAGCTCGGTGACGACGCGGTCAGCACCGCGCTCATCGCCGGGATGTCGGCCTCGACCGCGGGCCGGACGCGGATCACGTCACGAGGGCGAGCTTGGGCTCCAGCGACCCGCAGCACGGCGGTGAGCGTCATGGCCGCGGCGGAGGATCCGCCCGTCCTGGCTCATCACCATGTACTGGCCCTGCTTGTTGCGGAGCTTGGGGCTCTTCTCGATGACGTAGAGCGGGCGCTCGGAGGCGCGCTTGTAGATCGAGAACAGGGCGCGTTCGCGCAGGAAGTCGATGGCGTAATCGCGCCATTCGCCCTGGGCGACCTTGCGGCCATAAAGGTCGAGGATGGCGCCGAGCTCGCGCCGGTCGAAGCTCACAGCGGGGGGAGTTTTTTCTCTGGGGACGGTCCGGCTTGGCCCCGCCGGTAGATCGAACTCGATCAAGCGGGCCGTCCCCTGCTGCGATGGTTCTTCCGCCATTCCGCCTCCTTCACGCAGACGTCATGATTGCGGGAATCCGGGGTCGATGCAAGCGTCAGGCGGCCCGGGATTGGGGCAATTATGGCGATCTATTTCCGCAATTCCGCCACAATCTCTTCGCTATGGCGCCCGAAAGCGGCGGTACAAATCTACCATTGCCTCCAGTGGCCGGCATCCGGGCTGACCGAGCCCCCAAACCATGATGCTCGGTTGCCGGCCGCCCCCTACATGCACCAGTCATTCTTGGGGCTCCCGTCTGTTTCGGCAGACGGGAGCTTTCAGCATTTTCGGGCGAGGCTTAGCGCGCGGGAAGCCCGAGACTCAATCGCATCAGGAATGCAGAGGCGCGTCTAGCGCAGGAAGCTCGCGGCGCCGAGGATGCGGCCGGGAAGCCCGGCCTCTTCCTGCTGGACGAGAATCACGCCCCGTTGGCGGGCGACGCCAGCACCTCGGCGAGCGGCAGCTTGAAATGGGCGCCGGTCCCCGGCTCCCACATGCCGAGGACCTGCCGGTCCGGTCACGATCTGCGAATAGGCGACCGTCTTGCCCTCGTTCTCGCCGCGCTCGATCATGACGTCGGCGCGGTCGAGGAAGCTGACCAGCCAGACCATCGCGTCGCCGAGCGCGGCGTCGGGCTGGGATCGTGATCTCGAGCATGTCGTCCTGCGCGGTCAGCGTGACCGGCAGCGTCGAGCCCGGCCTTGCCGACAGCGGCGCCGACATCGTCGCTTCGCGCGAGGCGACGACGCCGTCGCGTGCCGTTGACGACCATCTGCGGCGTGAAGATGCGCGAGGAGCCCCAGGCGGTGGCGTAGTCGCGCTGGCGGTCGGAATTGCGCCTTGCTGCCGAAGGTGTCGGGCCAGCCGATATAGTCCCAGTAGTCGACGTGATAGGCGAGCGCGATGACGTCGGACTGCTTGCGACAGCTCGTCGAGCAGCGCGTCGGCCGGCGGGCAGGACGAGCAGCCCTGGCTGGTGAACAGCTCGAGCACGGCCTTGGGATTCTGCTTGATCTCGCCCGCCGGCACGGCCGGGCTCTGGATCGCCAGCGCAATGCCGGCGGCCGCGATAAGAGCGGCGCAAAAACATGCGATCTTTTAGGCAGCGTGCCTTGGCACAGCGCGAGTCAAATCGGCGCGATAGCCCGTGAAGTCACGGGTTGATTGCGGCAACGCGACTCTCCGTGCGACGGGACGAGTCTCATTCTGAGACGTGACTTCACCTTCGCGTGCGCGGGCTCGATGGCCCTCATGGTGAGGCTGGCGAACCACGAGGGTCCGCGCCGCTAAGCCGCGACGAGGTTCCGCAGCACGTAGTGCAGGATGCCGCCGTGCCGGTAGTAGTCGAGCTCGTTGACCGTATCGATGCGGCAGCGGGTCGACGATTTCCTCGATCCGGCCGTCGGCGCAGACGATCTTGACCGTCGACCGTCGAGCGCGGCGTCAGCGTCGGTGAGGCCGTCGATCGATGACCGTCTCGGTGCCGTCGAGCTCGAGCGTCTGCCAGCTCTCGCCCTCGGCGAACTGCAGCGGCAGCACGCCCATGCCGACGAGGTTGGAGCGGTGGATGCGCTCGAAGCTCTGCGCGATCACGGCGCGGACGCCGAGCAGGCGCGTGCCCTTGGCCGCCCAGTCGCGCGACGAGCCGGTGCCGTATTCCTTGCCGGCGAAGATCACCAGCGGCGTGCCCGACTTCTGGTAGGCCATCGCCGCGTCGTAGATCGGCATGACCTCGCCGTTCGGCGCCCTTGGTGAAGCCGCCTTCGATGCCCGGCACCATCTGGTTCTTGATGCGGATGTTGGCGAAGGTGCCGCGCATCATCACTTCGTGGTTGCCGCGGCGCGCGCCGTAGGAGTTGAAGTCGCGTGGGCGCGACCTGCCGCTCGACGAGGTACTTGCCGGCCGGCGTGTCGGCCTTGAACGAGCCGGCCGGCGAGATGTGGTCGGTGGTGATCGAGTCGAGGAAGAGCCCGAGGATGCGCGCATCCTCGATGTCGGTGACCGGCGTCGGGCTCCATCGTCAGGCCCTCGAAATAGGGCGGGTTCTGCACATAGGTCGAGCCGGAGTTCCAGCCATAGGTCTCGCCGCCCTCGACGGCGATGCCCTGCCAGTGCTCGTCGCCCTTGAACACGTCGGAGTAGCGGCTCGAGGAACATCTGCGGGCGTGACGTGCGTGCGGACGATCTCGGCGATCTCCTGGTTGGTCGGCCAGATGTCGCTGCAGGTAGACCGGCTTGCCGTCCTTGCCGGTGCCGAGCGGCTCGGTGGTGAGGTCGACGTTCATCGAGCCGGCGAGGCGTAGGCGACGACCAGCGGCGGCGAGGCGAGGATAGTTGGCCCGCACGTCCGGGTTCACGCGGCCCTCGAAATTGCGGTTGCCCGAGAGCACCGAGGCGGCGACGAGGTCGTTGTCGCTGATGGCCTTCGGAGATCGCCGTCGGCAGCGGGCCGGAATTGCCGATGCAGGTGGTGCAGCCATAGCCGACGAGGTTGAAGCCGAGCGCGTCGAGATCGTCCTGGAGGCCCGGCGGCGGTGAGATAGTCGGTGACCACCTGCGAGCCGGGCGCCAGCGAGGTCTTGACCCAGGGCTTCGACCGTGAGCCCCTGCGCGCGCGCCTTGCGGGCGACGAGGCCGGCCGCGATCAGCACCGATGGGTTCGAGGTGTTGGTGCAGGAGGTGATCGCGGCGATCACCACGTCGCCGTCGTCGAGCCGTAGTCGGCGCCCTTCACCGCGCAGCGCGGCGCTCCTCGGGAATGTCGTCGACGCCGGTCGCGCCTTCGTCGACGTAGCGGCTCTCGCCCCGGACTCGGGAGCTTGGTGCGGTCCTTGCGGCCGCCGGCGATCCTTCAGCGCCTGCGAACTTCGGCGCGGCATCGGTGAGCGACGACGCGGTCCTGCGGGCGCTTGGGGCCGGAGAGCGACGGCACGACGGTGGTGAGGTCGAGCTCGAGCGTGTCGGTGAAGACCGGATCGGGCGAGCTGTCGTCGCGGAACATGCCCTGCGCCTCGGAATAGGCCTCGACCAGCGCCACGCGCGTCCGCGTCGCGGCCGGAGGTGCGCAGATAGTCGAGCGTGTCGCGGTCGACCGGGAAGAAGCCGCAGGTCGCGCCGTATTCGGGCGCCATGTTGGCGATCGTCGCCTGGTCCTCGAGGCTCAGGTAGTCGAGGCCGGGGCCGTAGAACTCGACGAACTTGCCGACGACGCCCTTCTTGCGCAGCATCTCGGTGACGGTCAGCACGAGGTCGGTCGCGGTGATGCCCTCGTTGATCTTGCCGGTCATCTTGAAGCCGATGACTTCGGGGATCAGCATGGTGATCGGCTGGCCGAGCATCGCCGCCTCGGCCTCGATGCCGCCGACGCCCCAGCCGAGCACGGCGAGGCCGTTGACCATCGTCGTGTGGCTGTCGGTGCCGACCAGCGTATCGGGATAGGCGACGATCTCGCCGTCCTCGTCCTCGCGCGTCCAGACCGTCTGCGCCAGATATTCGAGGTTGACCTGGTGGCAGATGCCGGTGCCGGGCGGCACGACGCGGAAATTGTCGAACGCCTTCTGGCCCCAGCGCAGGAACTCGTAGCGCTCGCCGTTGCGCTCGTATTCGAGCTCGACGTTCTGCCGGAACGACAGCGGCGTGCCGAAGCTGTCGACCATCACCGAGTGGTCGATGACGAGATCGACCGGCACCAGCGGATTGATCTTCTGCGGATCGGCGCCGAGCTTGGCCGTCGCGTCGCGCATCGCGGCGAGATCGACGACGGCGGGCACGCCGGTGAAATCCTGCATCAGCACGCGCGCCGGGCGGTAGGAGATCTCGTGCTCGGAGGTGCGCGTCGTCGAGCCAGTCGGCGATCGCGTGGATGTCGGCTCGCGGTGACGGTGCGGCCGTCCTCGAAGCGCAGCAGGTTCTCGAGCACCACCTTCATCGAGTGCGGCAGCCGCGAGATGCCCGTCGAGCCCGTTCTTCTCGGCCTCGGCAAGCGAGAAATAGGTGTAGGTCTTGTCCCCGCACCGTGAGGGTGGAGCTGGACTTGAAGCTGTTGAGGGATGCGGTCACGGTGGCCGCCTGTCGCTTGGCGTTAGCGGGCACCGCGGCAGCCGGCCGGAAGCGGGCCGGCGAGACCGGGGGCAAGGGCGCTAGGCTGGAAGCGATTCCAATCTATGCGCGGCTTATAGAGAAATCACGTTCGGCGCTTGCCAGCCGTGACTTGGCCGTTCAATAGGACATGGCGGCCATGAGCCAGCCGCCAAGCCCTTGCCGCCGCGCGCCGTCTGCGTGTCGCGGCCTGACCGTCGAGCGCGGCGAGCGGCATGCTGTTCGCCGGGCTCGGCTTTCGCGGTCGCGCCGCGGCGAGCGTGCTGCTGCTGCGCGGCCCGAACGGGGCCGGCAAGACCACGCTGCTGCTGACGCTGGCGGGCATCGTCCGGCCCGACGCCGGGCAGGTCGAGTTGCCGCGACGGCGGACGAGCGCCCGGCGCGCGCATCTGCACCTCCTCGGCCATGCAGACCGGCGATCAAGCCGCGGCTGACGCGTGCGCGAGAACCTCGACTTCTGGGCGCGCCGTCAACGGCGCGACCGGCGCTCGCGATCGACGCGGCGCTGGAGCGCGTCGGGCTCGGCGGGCTCGAGCCGACTCGAGGCCGGGCATCTGTCCGCCGGCCAGACGCGCCGGCTGGCGCTGGCGCGGCTGCTGGTCAGCCGACCGCCCGATCTGGCTGCTCGATGAGCCGACGGCCGCGCTCGATGCCGACGGCGAGGCGCTGGTCGGCGCGACTGATCGACCGAGCATCTGCGACAGCGGCGGCATCGCCGTCGTCGCGACGCACCACGACCTCGCGCCTCGCGCGGCCGCGCGTCGAGACGCCTGGCGCTCGGGCGCGGCGCGCATGAGCGCCGTTCGCCGCCGCTCATCGCGCCGCGACCTGAAGCTCGCCTTCCGCGCCGGCGGCGATGCGCTGACGCTGGTGCTGTTCTTCGTCATGGTCGGCGCGATCGTGCCCTTCGCCATCGGCCCCGACCGCGCGCTGCTGGCGCGGCTCGCGCCCGGGCATCGTCTGGATCGCGGCGTTCCTCGTCGATGCTGCTCGGGCTCGACCGGCTGTTCCGCGCCGACGCACGAGGACGGCTCGCTGCTCCTGCTTCCGCCACGCCGCGATCCCGCTCGAGGCCATCGTTGCCGCAAAGTTGATCGCGCACTGGCTGCTCACCGCCCTGCCGCTGATCGTCGCGAGCCCCGCTGCTCGCGCTGCTGCTGTCGATGGATCTGGCGACCTGGCTGGCAGACCGTGCTGTCGCTGCTGCTCGGCACGCCGGCGCTGGTCGCGCTTCGGCGCGATCGGCGCCGCGGTCACCGTGGCGCTCCGGCGCGGCGGGCTGATCGGCGCCGGTGCTGATCCTGCCGCTCGCGATCCCGGTCCTGATCTTCGGCGTCGGCGCGATCGCCGCGGCCGATCCGGCGGGCGCGCGCGCTGCTGTTCCTCGCCGCGCTGAGCCTCGTGTCACCGTCGCCTTTTCGCCCTTCGCCGCCGCGCTTGCCTTGCGCACGGCCGAGGACTAGAGCCAGCGCCGATGACCGTCGACGCCGCCGCTCAAGCAAGCCCAACTGGTTCTCGCCGCCTCGCCCATCCCGGGCGAGTTCCTGCGCTGGTCGCGGCCCCTGGTCGTGCCGCTCGCGGTGCTCACCGCGCTGCTCTTCGCCGTCGGGCTCTACTTCGCCTTCTTCAACTCGCCCGCGGACTACCAGATGGGCGACACCGTGCGCATCATGTACGTCCACGTGCCCAACGCCTGGCTCAGCCAGTTCGTCTACGGCGTGATGGCCGTCGCCGCGCTCGGCACGCTGGTCTGGCGGCACCCGCTGGCCGACGTCGCGCAGCAAGGCGGCGGCGCCGCTCGGCGCGATCTTCACCGCGCTCGCGCTCTTCACCGGCTCGCTCTGGGGCCGCCCGACCTGGGGCACGTTCTGGGAATGGGACGGGCGCATGACCTCGACGCTCGTCCTGCTGCTTCATCTATCTCGGCATCATCGCGCTGTGGCGCGCCTTCGACGACCAGCTGCGCGCCGGCGCGCATCGTCGCGATCGTGACGCTGGTCGGCGCGGTCAACATCCCGATCATCAAGTTCTCGGTCGACTGGTGGAACACGCTGCACCAGCCGGCGAGCGTCTTCACCGCGTCGGCGGCCCGCAGCATGCCGGGCTCGATCCTGACGCCGCTGCTGCGTGATGATCCTCGCCTTCACGCTGCTGTTCCTCGACGCTGCACCTCGTCGCGCATGCGCACCGAGATCCTGCGCCGCCGCGCCGAGACGCTGTCGCGGCAGGCCGCGCGGCAGGGGCGCGCAATGATCGATCTCGGGCCGCATGCCGTCTTCATCGTCTGGGCCTATGCCGGCGTCGCCGTGCTGTCGCCGGCGCTGATCGCCTGGGTCGTCGCTGGGACGCGCGGCGGGTCGAGGCGCGGCTCGCCGCGCTCGAGGCGCCGGGCATCCGCCGCCGCTCGGCCGGCGACCGGCCGCTTGACGCCGCATCCTGCTGCTTCGTCCTGCCGCTCGTCGCTGCTCGTCGGGCTCGTCGCCGTCTTCGCCATGAACATCGACCGCGATCCCGGCCTCGTCCGCTCGGTGCTGATCGACAAGCCGGCGCCGGCATTCGCGCTGCCCGCGGTCGACGGCCTCGGCGTCCCGGGCTTCGATACGGCGGCGCTCAAGGGCGAGGTGACGGTGGTCAACGTCTTCGCCAGCTGGTGCATCCCCTGCCGCGACGAGCATCCGCTGCTCGAGGCGCTGAAGGCCGCAGACCGGCGTCCGGCTCGTTCGGCATCAACCAGAAGGACGCGCCGGAGAACGCGCGCGGCGTTCCTCGCCGAGCTCGGCAACCCCTATGACGCGATCGGCGCCGACGCGAACGGCCGCGTCTCGATCGACTGGGGCGTCTACGGCGTGCCCGAGACCTTCGTCGTCGATGCCGACGGGCATCATCACGCTTCAAGCATGTCGGCCCGATCATGGCCGAAGCGCTCGAGCGGAGGTGATCCCGGCGATCGAGAAGGCAGCGTCGGGCAGCTGAGCGGAACCGGCGGCACCTCTCGCCGTTGATCCTCTCAGGCCGCACCGCGGCCATGGAGGAGGATCAGATGCAAACGGCATCGCTCAGAGCGTCCACGAAGGCATGAAGGTCTTCGACAGCGAGCCACCACGAGATCGGCAAGGTCGACTGGCGTGCAAGTTCGAGCGACGACGACCCGGAAACGCCCGAGGTCGAGGCGGCGACGCTCGAGCGACCGTCGAGCGCGCAGCGACAATCGCTGATCGACAACATCGCCGAGGTCGTTCGCGCCCGACGAGCTGCCCGAGGCAGTGCGCGCGCGGCTGCTGCAGCAGGGCTTCGTGCGCGTCGACGCGAGCGGGCTGTTCGCGGCCGACCGCTACGTGACTGCCCGAGCAGATCGCGTCGGTCTCCGGCGACGGCTGACGCTGAACGTCACGCGGGACGAGCTGCTGAAGCGGCACTGAAGTCGAGCTAAGGCCCACCGCACTGATCGGCGGACCGATGGCCACTTTCGGCAGCGCTCCAGCGTCGGCGGATCGACCGGCGGTCGGGTCGGCTCGGGGTCGGGCGCGTACTTGGTCAGCACCGGCAGCTGCAGCATCGAGAAGACCATGGTCAGCGGCATGATGCCCCAGACCTTGAACGCGACCCAGGTGTCGGTGTCGAAGAAGTCGCGCCAGACGACCTCGTTGAGCGACGGCGAGGACGAAGAAGAACAGGCCCCAGCGCCAGGTGAGCATGCACCAGCCCTTGCGGCTTGAGCTTGTAGACGTCGCCGAAGACGTAGCGCAGCAGCGACTGGCCGAAGAGCAGGCCGCCGAGCAGCACCGCGCCGAACAGCGAGTTGACGATCGTCGGCTTCATCTTGATGAAGGTCGTCGTCCTGGAAGTCAGAGCGTCAGGCCGCCGAAGACCAGCACCACGACGCCGGTGACGAGCGGCATCACGGCGACGCGTCTTGAGGAGCAGCCAGCTGAGCAGCAGCGAGACCACCATCGCGCACCATGAACAGGCGGTCGCGAAGATGATCGGCTGCGAACCATGACGAAGCAGCGGGCTCGCTCGAGCCAGCTTCGCCGAGCGTTGACGATGAAGAAGACGATCAGCGGCCCGAGCTCGAGCGCGAGCTTGATGAGCTGCGGCCGCAGCTCGTCCCAGTTCACCTCGTCGGCGGGCTTGGTCTCGTCGTCGTCATCTAGTTCTCCATCCGGCGATCGCCGCGGCGAAATCCGCCGCCGCGAACGCCTCGAGATCGTCGACGCCTTCGCCGACGCCGATGAAATGCACCGGCAGGCCGAACTTCTTGCGCGATGGCGACGAGGATGCCGCCGCGCGCCGTGCCGTCGAGCTTGGTCATCACCAGCCCGGTGACGCCGGCTCTCTTGCCGAAGATTTCGACCTGATTGAGGGCATTCTGTCCGGTCGTGGCATCGAGCGTCAGCAAGCGTCGCGTGCGGCGCGGTCGGATCGACCTTCTTGATCACGCGGATGATCTTTTCGAGCTCGCTCATCAGCTCGTCGCGGTTCTGCAGCCGCCCGGCGGTGTCGATGATGAGGACGTCGGTGCCCTCGGCCTTGGCCCGCGTCACCGCCTCGAAGGCGAGGCCGGAGGCGTCGGAGCCGGCTGGCTCGCGCGACGACCGGCGCGCCGGTGCGCTGGCCCCAGACCTGCAGCTGCTCGATCGCGGCGGCGCGGAACGTGTCGCCGGCGGCCAGCATCACCGACTTGCCCTCGCGCCGCAGAGCTGCTGCGCGAGCTTGCCGATGGTCGTGGTCTTGCCCGTGCCGTTGACGCCGACCATCAGGATGACGAACGGCTTCTTGCGCCGCGTCGATCGCGAGCGGCTGCGCGACCGGGCCGAGCACCTTCGCGACCTCGGCGGCGAGCACGCGCGCGGACTTCCTCGGCGCGTGATGTCGCGGTCGAAGCGGTCGCGGCGCAGCGCCTCGGTGACGCGTCGTCGGCCATGTCGACGCCGAAATCGGCCTGGATCAGCAGGTCCTCGAGCTCGTCGAGCGTCGCCTGCGTCGAGCTTCTTCTTGGTGAAGACCGCGGTGATGCCGGCGGTGAGCTGGTCGGACGAGCGCTTGAGGCCCGCCGCGCAGCCGCTGCGAACCAGCTCTGACTTCGCGCGGCGGCTGGCGGCGCGGCGGCCTGGGCTGCCGGCCTCGACCTGCTCGACGTAGTCGGGCGTCGTTTCGGGCGGGCCGGGCGGCGGCTCGTGCGCTCGGCGGCGTCGCTCCGGCTCGGGCATCGGCGGCGGCATGACCGGCGGCGGCTGCGTTCGCGCCGAGCAGGCGGTCGAGGAGGCCCGGCTTCTTGTCGGCCATCAGGCTGCCGTCCGGCATCGGCTTCGCCGACGCAGCCCGCTCGGCCGTCGACGCCGACGACTGCGCGACCGGGACGATCTCGCCCGGTGCGCAAGCCCGCCGACCGCGATCGGCACGAACTGCTCCGTGCGGCCAAGGCCGTCGCGCTCGACCAGCACGGTCTCGATCTCGCCCGACGCGGCTGGCGCAGAAGCTCGGCGAACTGCGCGTCGCCCTTCGCGCGCAGCCGTGCCGCGCGCTCGCGCGCCACGCGGCTGTCGACCTGCGGCATCCGCGCGGCCGGCGTGCCCGGGCGCGGCGAATAGGGGAAGACGTGGAGGTAGGTGAGGTCGGCCTCGCTCGACGATGCGCAGCGTGTTCTCGAACATCGCGTCGGTCTCGGTCGGGAAGCCGGCGATGATGTCGGCGCCGAACACCATGTCGGGCCGCAGCGCGCGGAGCTTGCCGACGAACTCGAGCGCCTCGGCGCGGCTAGTGCCGCCGCTTCATGCGCTTCAGGATCATGTCGTCGCCCGACTGCAGGCGACAGATGCAGATGCGGCATCAGCCGGCGATCCGACGCTATGGCGTCATAGAGCGCCGCATCCGCCTCGATCGAGTCGATCGAGGAGATGCGCAGCCGCGGCAGGTCGGGCACGTGGCGCAGGATCGACTGGACCAGCTTGCCGAGCGTCGGCGTGCCCGGCAGGTCGGGGCCGTAGGACGTGATGTCGACGCCGGTCAGCACCACCTCGCGATAGCCGTTGCCGACGAGCTGCTTGATCTGCTCGACCACGGCGCCCATCGGCACCGAGCGCGACGGCCCGCGGCCATAGGGGATGATGCAGAAGGTGCAGCGGTGGTCGCAGCCGTTCTGCACCTGGACGAAGGCGCGGGTGCGGCCGTCCATGCCCTCGATCAGGTGGCCCGGCGGTCTCGCGCACGCGTCATGATGTCGTTGACCTGGACCTTGTCGTTGAGCGGCACGCCGAACGCCATCGGCTCGTAGCTCTCGGCCTTCATCTTGTCGGCATTGCCGATGACGAGGTCGACCTCGGCCATGTCGCCGAACGCTGCGCGCCTCGGTCTGCGCCGCGCAGCCGGTGACGATGATCCGCCGCTCCGGGATTGTCGCGCCTGCGCCTTGCGGATCGCCTGCTTGGCCTGCCGCACCGCCTCGGCGGTCACGGCGCAGGTGTTGACGATCAGCGCGTCGGCGAGCCCGGCCTTTTCGGCCTCGGCCTTCATCACCTCGGATTCGTAGGCGTTGAGCCGGCAGCCGAAGGTCAGCGTCTCGACGGCCATCAGGCGACGTCCTCGCTCGCGCGACCAGGCGCCGGTCGCCGGATCGAGCGTGCCGGAGAATTCGAGCTCGGCCGGGCCGGTCAGCATCACATGGTCGTCGTCGCGCCACTCGACGATGAGGTCGCCGCCGGGCAGCGGTCACCGTCGCCTTGCGGCCGGTGCGCTTGGTGCGCGCGCCGTTGACCAGCGGCGGCGCAGGCGGCGGTGCCGCAGGCCTCGGTGAGGCCGGCGCCGCGCTCCCAGGTGCGCAGGATGATGTGGTCGGGCGCGACGACCTGGGCGATCGAGATATTGGCGCGCTCGGGGAAGATCGGGTGGTTCTCGAGCAGCGGCCCGAAGCGGTCGAGCGCATAGTTCCAGACGTCGTCCTTGACCCAGAAGATGGCGTGCGGATTGCCCATCGAGGCGACCGACGGCGTGTGCAGCACCGGCGCGTCGATCGGCCCGATCTGCAGCTCGATGCCGCGTGGTGTCGGCGAATTCCTCGGCCAGCGGGATCTCGTCCCAGCCGAACCGGGGCTTGCCCATGTCGACGGTGATCAGGCCGTCGGCGTGCTCCTCGCCGGTCAGGATGCCGGCGAGCGTCTCGAAGACGAAGCTGCTTCTGCCCGGTCTCGGCGCTCAGCGCCTGCACCACGCAGCGCATGCCGTTGCCGCAGGCCTCGGCCAGCGAGCCGTCGGAATTGATGATCTCGATATAGTTGAAGGTGCCCGGCGTCCGCGGATCGTGGATCGCCATGATCTGGTCGAACTTGGTCGCCGGATCGGCATTGATGGCGACCGCCGCGGCCGGCGTGACGCGGTCCGCACGGCCGCGCATGTCGGCGACGATGATCTCGTTGCCGAGCCCGTTCATCTTGAGAAACGGCACGCTGCTCACGGCGAAAGGTCCTAGTCGGGGTCGGTTGCGGCCCTATATGGCGGAACTGCCCCGCAATTGCCAGTGCGGCGCCCGGCCGCGGGCCTTCACAGTCTCGTTAACCACGCAGGTACAGCGGCGCGCGTCCGGCGGCGGTCATTAGCTATTTCGGCACCCGGCGACGGGCTAGTTTCGGGCCTGACGAGGAGACGTCCCGTCCATGCCTTCAGCAGCGCTGTCCCGCCCGGCCCCGATCGGCGGAACGCAGCTGCCGCGTCCGCACCGCCGGCAGCGGCTGCGCCGCTGACGCTGCGCGTCCTCACGGACCTCGAGGCCGCCGAACCGCTCTGGCGCGACGCTCGAAGCGCGACGCGGTCCTGACGCCCTATCAGCGCTATCGACTGGATCGCGGCGTGGCTCGACGCCTGCGACGCGAGACGCGGACGAGCTCGCGATCGTCGTCATCGAGCAGGCCGGCGTCCCGGTCGCGCTGCTGCCGCTCGAGATCGAGCGCCGCTATGGGGCATGCGCCGCGCGACGATCATCGGCGCCGACATCGGCAATTCCGACTGGATCGTCATCGTCGCGCCGGAAGCCGCGCCGCTGCTGACGCGCGAGCGGCTGCTCGACATTGCTCGCGAGGCTGCGCCGCGCAAGGCGGCGGCATCGACCTCGTCGCATTCTACGACCAGCCGGAGTCCTGGGCGGGGCATCGACAATCCGCTGCTCGGCTTTCCGCACCAGCCCGGGCCGGACCACCTCTACCTCGGCGTCGCTCGGCGACGAGCGGCGGCTTCGACCGGCTTCGACGAGAAGCGCGCTCAGCAACCTGCTGCGCCGCAAGCGCAAGCTCGGCGAGACGGCCGGCGAGGTGGTGCTCAGGCGCGCGACGACGTCCGAGGAGATCGACCGCTTCCACCGCGCCTTCCTCGAGCAGCGCGCGCGCCCGCTTCGCGCAGATGGGGATCGCCAACGTCTTCGCCGAGCCGCACTTCGTGCGCTTCTTCCGCGAGGGCGCCATCGCCTCGCTCGGGCGAGCACGGCCGGCGCTGATCTTTCACGCGCTCTTTGCCGGCGAGAACATCGTCGCGACGGCGCTGCGGCACGTTCGGCGGCGACCACTACAGCCAGTACATCAACGCCACGGCCGGCGGCGAGGTCGCGAAGTTCCGCCTCATCGGCCTCCTGATGCACGAGCTCTTCGCCGACGTCGCGGCGCGCGGCGGCACGAGCATCGACATGGGGCTGGGCGACTTCGACTACAAGAACGACTGGACCGTGCCGACGACGGTCTACGACGGCGATCATCCCGCTGACGCTACGCGGGCGGCGCGGCGGGTGCGGCGATCCTGACGCCGCGGCGCGTCAAGCGGGCGATCAAGCAGCACGATCGGCTCTGGACCTTGGCGCGGAAGCTGCGGGCGGCGCTTCGGCGGCCGAAGCCAGCCGCGCGGCGCGGAGTAGCGGCGCGGCGCGGCGGCCTGCGCGGCGTGGGCGTGCGGCGCAGCCGGTCGCGCAGCGCCTTCAGCCCTTCGCGAGCCGCGGAAGTAGCTCGAAATCGCGACGAATCCGACGGCGACTGCCGCGGCGTTGCGGACATGACCATGTCGACCATCGGCTTCCGCCCCGACCAGAGTCTGCGCCATGAAGCCGTCGCCGCGGCGCAGGAATCGATAGCATCGATCTGCGCCGCTGTCGAGAGATCGATGCTGATCTTGTCGACGAGCAGCGTGCCGGGCGAAAGCTTGCGCGAGGTCGGGATCGAAGCTCGTCTTCCAGGTGTAGGCGATGCGGTTGCCGAGTAGAGCAGCACCTGCGCGGCGATCGGCTTGCCGTCGAGCTTGAGCAGTGCAACCGAGGCTTCGCCGCGCGCCGCCATGTCGCCGATGAAGCGCCGCGCGAAAGTCGCGTCATGCGGATTGCTGAGGAGCGCGGTACCACCGGCGCCCTTCCAGCTCTTCTGCTTCCATCTCGAGGAAGCTCTCGAACGCCTCCCCGATCTGCCGGCGCTCGCGCACATTGACGACCTCGACCGTCGCCGGCGGCGGTGAGCTTGTTCCAGTCCTGGCGCAGCTTCTTGCGCGTCGAGCCCGAGCGCTTGAGGCCGGCCTCGCGCGTCGCGATCGGTCGCTGGTCGGTCCGCAGCTCGACGCTGCGGCATGATCCGCCGATCGCCTGCGTGATCGCCGAATGCTCGCGCCCCGTCGCATCGAGGTCGCGGAACACCAGCGTCTTGGGCAGCGACCTGCTCGCGGGCGATGGCCGCGAGGAACGCCGGCATCGCCTCCTCGGCATAGTCGGGGTGGAGCACCGGGGTCGACAGGAAGGAATAGTTGAACGGCAGCGTCTCGAGGAACGGCCAGAGGAAGAGTTGCTTGCCCTGGACGGCCCAGAGCCCGACGAGCTTGTGCAGGCTCGACGCTCATGTCCCAGGCGAGGAGCACGGTAGATCGACCGCGATCATCGTCTCGCTCGCGGCGCGCAACGCCGCGGGATGCAGGAACACGTTGTGGGCGAACGGACGGAGCTCGTCCCAGTGGCGCGTCGAGGCTCGCGTCCGGCTTCGCGAGGGTGACGAGATCATGCGCGTGTCCAGTAATTAGCGTACCAAGCCTAGGGGCCGGGCCTTGCTGAGTTCCTTAAATAGCGCAGCGGATCGGCCCGTCTCGCGGTTCCGTGATCGATCTTGGTTAACCGGCATTCCTTGACTCGACCGGGAGCGCGCGCGTAGAGGACCCGCGACTTCCGTCAAGGCTGATGCCCTGACGGCCGACCGGGACCCGCAAAG
This sequence comes from uncultured Gaiellaceae bacterium, assembly GCA_963789355.1. GTDB lineage: Bacteria > Actinomycetota > Thermoleophilia > Gaiellales > Gaiellaceae > Gaiellasilicea. The sequence continues at coordinate 14,307 of CAWBKK010000005.1, read as the reverse complement.
GTATAAAGAGATCCCGGAGGCAAACACCCGACAGCGCGATGCGCCCTCGGGTGTGTTTGGCGTTTGGCTATCGAGTCGAGGAAGTGCTTGCGCTTTTCCGGTTCGACGGCGCGACAATGGACTAACCATATCCGGGACGCAACCGGGACGGGAACGAAACGATGTTTGAAAGCCTTAGCGACCGGCTCGGGAAAATCTTCGATGGCCTGCGCGGCCGCGGCGCGCTCAGCGAGGCCGACGTCGACGAGGCGCTGCGCGAAGTCCGCCGCGCGCTGCTCGAGGCCGACGTGTCGCTCGAAGTCGTCCGGCCTTCGTCGAGCAGGTGCGCGAGCGCGCCGTCGGCGCCGAAGTCACCCGCTCGGTGACGCCGGGCCAGCAGGTCGTCAAGATCGTCCACGACGAGCTGGTCGCGCGTGCTCGGCGAGACCGCCGTCCCGATCGATCTCAACGCCGCCGCGCCCGTCGGCATCCTGATGGTCGGCCTGCAGGGCTCGGGCAAGACCACGACCACCGGCCAAGATCGCCAAGCGCCTGAAGGAGCGGCAGGGCAAGAAGGTCCTGCTCGCCTCGCTCGACACCCGCCGCCCGGCCGCGCAAGGAGCAGCTGCGCGTCCTCGGCGAGCAGGTCGGCGTCGATACGCTGCCGATCGTCGCCGACGAAGACCCCGGTCGCGATCGCCCAGCCGCGCCGCAGCGCGAAGGCAAGCTCGGCGGCTACGACGTCCTCATCCTCGATACCGCCGGCCGCACCCATATCGACGAAGAGCTGATGGCCGAGACGGCCGAGATCAAGGCCGCGCCAACCCGCACGAAATCCTGCTCGTCGCCGATGCGCTCACCGGCCAGGACGCCGTCAACCTCGCGCGCTCCTTCGACGCAGCGCGTCGACCTCACCGGCATCGTCCTGACCCGCGTCGACGGCGACGGCCGCGGCGGCGCCGCGCTCTCGATGCGCGCCGCGACCGGCAAGCCGATCAAGCTGATCGGCGTCGGCGAAAAGATGGATGCGCTCGAGGATTTCCATCCCGAGCCGCATCGCCGACCGCATCCTCGGCATGGGCGACATCGTCTGCCTCGTCGAGAAGGCCGCCGCAGAACGTCACCGCCGAAGACGCGCAGAAGATGGCGAAGAAGCTCAAGAAGGGCGTCTTCGACCTCGAGGACCTGCGCAGCCAGCTGCATGCAGATGAAGAAGATGGGCGGCATGGGCTCGCTCATGAACATGATGCCCGGCATGGGCCAGATGAAGAAGGCGATGGCCGGCGCCAACGTCGACGAGAAGGTGTTCGACCGCCAGATCGCCATCATCAACTCGATGACCAAGAAGGAGCGCGCCAACCCCGACCTGCTCAACGCCAAGCGCCGCATCCGCATCGCCGCCGGCTCGGGCACCAAGGTCGAGGACGTCAACAAGCTGATGAAGCAGCACCGCCAGATGGCGGACATGATGAAGAAGGTCGTCAAGGGCGGCATGGGCTCGCTCGCCGGCATGTTCGGCGGCAAGATGGGCGGCATGATGCCGGGCCTCGGCAACATGCCCGATCCCCGAGAACATGGACCCGGCGAGCTCGAAGCGCTGGCGCGCCAGATGGGCATCGATCCCGCGTCGATCCCGCAGCAGGCCGCGCCCCAAAGACACTCGCCGAAAAGCTGCCGACCGATGTCGGCAAGCTCCTCAAATCCGGCTCGGGCGTCTGCCCGGGCTTGGCGGCACGTCGCGCTTCCCTGGCCTTCCCGGCCTCGGCGGCGGCTTCGCGCCGAAGAAGAAATAGACCACCAACACGAACAGATCAACCCAAGGACTGAACCTGATGTCCCTCAAACTCCGCCTTGCCCGCGCCGGCACCAAGAAGCGCCCCTACTACCACGTGGTCGTCGCCGATGCCCGCTCGCCGCGCGACGGCCGCTTCATCGAAAAGATCGGCACCTACGATCCGCAGCTCGCCGACAACAGCAAGCGCGTCACGCTCAACACCGAGCGCGCCCAGCATTGGCTGAGCGTCGGCGCCCAGCCGACCGACCGCGTGCTGCGCTTCCTCGACGCCGCCGGCCTCGTGAAGCGCGAAGCCGCGCAACAACCCGGAGAAGGCCGTGCCCGGCAAGAAGGCGACCGAGCGCGCCGAGGCCAAGGCCAAGGCCGCCGAAGCCGCCGCCGCTGCCGCAGAAGCGCCGCCGGAAGCTGCCGGCGCGAAGGCTCCCGCCGCCGAGTAAGCCTTGGCATGCGCGGAAGCCAGCGCCACGACGACAACGCCTGCTCATGGGCCGCATCGGTGCGGCCCATGGCATCAAGGGCGAGGTGCGCATCCAGTCCTTCACCGAGGACCCGCTGGCGCTCGACGCGCTATGGCCCGCTGGCGACCGAACCAGCCCGGGCTGACGATCGACGATCGCAGCGGCGCGCGCGCACGACCAACGTGCTCGTCGCGCGGCTCAAGGGCGTCGACCGACCGCACCGCCGCCGAAAAGCTCAACGGCGTCGAGCTCTACGTCGACCGCGACGCAGCTGCCGCCGACCGACGACGACGACGACTTCTATCACGCCGACCTCATCGGGCTCGAAGCGCCGGCTCGCCGACGGCACGGTGATCGGCAAGGTGATCGCGGTGCCCAACTTCGGCGCCGGCGACCTCCTCGAAGTGCGCGACGCCGCGCTCGGGCGACACCTTCCTCTATCCCGTTCACCAAGGCCGTCGTGCCGGAGGTCCACGTCAAGGACGGCTATCTCGTCATCGAGCCGCCGATCGAGGCCGAGCCGGGCGAGGAGGAGCCCGATTGAGCTTTGCCGCCGACGTCATCACGCTCTTCCCCGAACTCTTCCCCGGCCCGCTCGGCGCCTCGGTGATCGGCCGCGGCATGGGCGAGGGCCTGTGGTCGCTGAAGCACGACGCAGCTGCGCGACTTCGCGACCGACAGGCACCGCACCGTCGACGACACGCCGGCCGGCGGCGGCGCCGGGCATGGTGCTGAAGCCCGACATCCTCGCCGCCGCGATCGACGCGGTGTCGCCGCAGGGCGATCCGCGGCCGCGACTGCTGATGCGCCCGCGCGGCACGCCGCTGACGCAGGCGCGCGTGCGCGAGCTCGCGGCGGGGCCCGGCGCGGTGATCGTCTGCGGCCGCTTCGAGGGCATCGACCAGCGCGTCATCGAGGCGCGCGACCTCGAGGAAGTCTCGATCGGCGACTACGTGCTCGCCGGCGGCGAGGTCGCGGCGATGGTGCTGCTCGAGGCGGTGGTGCGGCTGATCCCCGGCGTGCTCGGCGCGGCGACAGCCATGCCGACGAGAGCTTCGAGAACGGGCTGCTGGAATATCCGCACTACACGCGGCCGCAGATCTTCGAGGGCCGCGAGATTCCCGCGGTGCTGACTCGGCGGCGACCACGGCAAGGTCGACAAGTGGCGGCGCGCGGAGGCCGAAGCGCTGACCCGCGCGCGCCGTCCCGATCTGCGAAGAAGTCAGCGATGCGCCGTTCTCATAGTTGTGGACGTGCTCCGGCGCCCCTTCGGCGCCGACCGCGCCGACACTGAGCTGCACCGCCAGCTCGCCCGCCTGCTCGAACGTCAGCGTCACCGCGAGGCACTCGCCTTCCTTGAAGGCGGCGTGCGGATTGATGAACATCATGTGGAGCCCGCCGGGCGCGAGCGTCACGGTGCCGCCCGCGGGGATCTCGATGCCGCCTCCGGCAGCGGCGTCATCTCCATCATGCCGTCGGTCACCTTCATGTCGTGGAGCTCGACGTTCGGCGTCGCCTCGGTCGTTGCGCCGAGCAGGCGGTCACCAGCGCTGCCCGCGTTGGTGATGGTCATGTAGCCTGCCGCCGACCGGCGCATTGGGCAGCATGGCGCGGCTGAACGCGCCGGTGACGCTGATGTCGCCCGCGCTGAACGTCTGCCCCGCGGGGCAGCCGTCGTGGAGCATGCCCTCATGGGCGAAGGCCGGCACGGTGAAGAGGCAAAGGGCAACGGCGGCAGCGATCGGCTTCATCTTGATTTCCCATCCATGACGCGGCGGTTGCATACGCCCTCCGCGGATCGATGTCCTGCGGCAAAAGCGGCAGCTTCGCGATTGATCTCAAAGATGAGACCTGCGACAGATTGCGACGACGGTGCCTACCGCGAGGTGGGTGAAACGGGAAGACCGGTTGATGCCGGCGCCGCCCCCGCGACTGTATCGGGTCATAACTCCTCCAGCGTGCCACTGGTTTGCGACTGGGAAGGCGGAGGAGAGGGACCCGGAGCCAGGAGACCGGCCGTCGCGAGTAAACGCGATACCGGGACGGTGGGTCCCGAAGGAGATATTATGCGCGCTCATTCTCGGCCTTCTGCTTGCCCTCGTTCCGACTGCCGCCTTCGCCCATACCGGCCACGGCGACACCGCCGGCCTCCTGCATGGCTTCATGCACCCGATCGGCGGCATCGACCACGTCCTCGCGATGGTCGCGGTCGGCGTCTTTGCCTTCGTCCTCGGCGGCCGGGCGCTGTGGCTCGTGCCGCTGAGCTTCGTCGGCATGATGGTGGTCGGCTTCCTGCTCGGCGTCGGCCAGGTCGAGCGTGCCGTTCGTCGAGCTCGGCATTGCGCTCTCCTGCGTCGTGATCGGCGCCGCCGCGGCCTGGGGCAAGCCCATGCCGGTTGCCGCCGCCATGGCGCTGGTCGGCGTCTTCGCGATCTTCCACGGCCACGCGCACGGCGCCGAGATGCCGGCCGACGCGCTCGGGCTTCGAGTATGCGCTCGGGCTTCATCGCTTGCGACCGCGCTGCTCCACTGCGGCCGGCATCGCCGCGGCGATGGGCGTGGCGAAGCTCGTCGGCAAGTACGGCAGGCCGGTGGCGCAGGTCGCGGGCGGCGCTCTTCGCGCTGGGCGGCCTCGGCGTGCTCGCCGGCTGGCTCTAGCCGGCTTCATACCGGGGCTGATGGTCGCCTCACGGATTCCCGGCGGGGACCAGTCTGCCACGGGGCCTCAGGGCCCTAAACTCCGCGGGCCGATTCTTCATCTATAGCCCCGCCGCTTGAGCTTCGGCTCGGCCAATAATGCATAAAACTCCGTGCAACCAAGACCGGGCGATCGGCCACAAGCCGGCGAAACGCTCCTTTGAAAAGATCAGAACGGACTCAATGCAACATCATCGAACAGCTCAATAAAGAGCAGCACGATGCGCTCGCCGCCAAGCGCACGCATCCCGACTTCACCCATGGCGACACCGTCAAGGTGTGGGTGAAAATCCGCGAAGGCGACAAGGAACGCCTGCAGGCCTACGAGGGCGTGGTCATCGCCCGCTCCGGCGCCGGCATCATGGAAAGCTTCACCGTTCGCAAGATTTCCTACGGCGAAGGCGTCGAGCGCGTGTTCCCGGTGCTCTCGCCCAACATCGACCGCATCGAAGTGATGAAGCGCGGCAAGGTCCGCCGCGCCAAGCTCTACTACCTGCGCGATCGTCGCGGTAAGTCGGCCCGTATCTTCGAGAACCAGTGGCGCCCGCACCACGAAGATCGAAGCCGGCGAGCGCGAGGCCGCCCTCGAGGCCAAGGACGCCCGCGAGGCCGAGAAGGTCGCCGCCGCCGAGGCGCTGGCCGCCGAGCTCGCCGCGAAGGATGCCGCCGAGGCCGCCGCTGCTGCCGCTGCCGAAGCGCCGCGGCTGAGACCGCAGCAGAGCCCAAGGCCGAGTAACGAGGGCCTCACAGTTCGGCCCGCGCGTGACTGATGTTCAAAGCCCGGCTCCGTGCCGGGCTTTTTCGTTCTGAGGAGTTCCGATGCAATCCTTCATCTGCACCACCTGCGGAGTCGGCTATGCGCTGTCCGACGATCCGCCCGCGCGCTGCGCCATCTGCGCCGACGAGCGGCAGTATGTGAACGCCAAGGGCCAGAGCTGGACGACGCTCGAGGAGCTGCAGGCAAAGCACACACGAGCGACATCCGCGAGCTCGAGCCGGACCTCATCGGCATCGGCGCGACGCCGCAGATCGCCATCGGCCAGCGGGCGCTGTTCATCAGCCAGCCGGGCGGCGGCGTGCTCTGGGACTGCACCCCGCTGATCACCGACGACGCGGTGGCGCAGATCAAGATGCTCGGCGGCCTCCGCGCCATCGCGATCTCGCACCCGCACTTCTATTCCATCGATGATCGAATGGAGCGAGGCGCTCGGCGGGCGTGCCGATCTACCTCCACGCCGACGACGCGCCAATACGTCGATGCGGCCGGATCCGGCGATCAACTACTGGACCGGCGAGACGCTCGACCTCGGCCAGGGCATCACGCTCATCCGCTGCGGCGGCCACTTCGACGGCAGCGCCGTGCTGCACTGGGCGGACGGCGCCGACGGCAAGGGCGTGCTGATGACCGGCGACACCATCATGGTCGTGCCCGACACGCGCTGGATGAGCTTCATGTACTCCTACCCCAACCTGGTCCCGCTGCTCGGCGAGGAAGGTCCGCGAGCATCGCCGGGACGGTCGAGCCCTTCGCCTTCGACCGCATGTACGCCGCCTGGTGGGACCGCGTGAGCAAGCGCGACGCCAAGGCGCGGCTGGCCGCCTCGGTCGAGCGGTACATCGCAGCGATCGCGGTAGCATCCGCTACCCGCGATGGCGCCGTGCTGACCTAAGATATATCTTACGACGCATATCTTGATGACGTTCCGATCGCGGCCTGCGACGTCCTACTCTTGCGAGCTATCGTAAGATATATCGGAGAGCGTCAGATCCTATGCACGATCATCATCGACCACCGCTGGGAGCGCGGCTGGCGCAAGTTCGAGCGCATGGCGCAGCGTTTGTCCGCAGTTCGGCCGGCTGGGATTTCGCCCGCGGCTGGGAGGGGTTTGGCGAGCAATTTCCGCATCGGCCGGATGCTGGCGAGCGGCGACCTGCGGCTCGTCGCGCTCTACCTGATCGAGCAGCAGCCGCGCCACGGCTACGACCTGATCAAGGCGATCGAGGAGAAGTCGCAGGGCTTTTATTCGCCCGAGCCCCGGCATCGTCTATCCGGCGCTGACCTACCTCGAGGAGGCGGGCTACGTGACCGCCAGCGCCGAGGGCAACAAGAAGCTCTACACCATCACCGACGAGGGCCGGGCGCACCTCGCGGACAACCGCGAGGCGATCGAGTCGACCCTCGATTTCCTCGAGAAGGCCGGCGCCCGCATGAACGAATGGCGGGAGCGCGTCGCCGAGGAGTGGCCGTTCGGCCGCCGCGAGGCCGAGGTCCACGTTCATCGTCACCGCCACGGCCCCGGTCCGGGCCACCGCCCGGGACCGTCCCCCGATCGCGACATGCCCGACGTCGTGCCGGAGTTCAACGACGCCCGGCGCGACCTCAAGGCCGCGATCGCCGATGCCATCGCGCTCGGCGAGGACGAGCAGCGCCGCGTCGCCGACATCCTCCGCCACGCAGCGGGCGAGATCCGCCGGCACGGACCGCACGACAGCGTCGATCTCTAATCGATTGACAACAGGCCGCTTCCCTTCCGATGCTTCATGATGGGCTCGTAAGGGAGGCGGCGAATGACCAGATGGTCCGAACGCGACCGTGAGCTGGGCATGGACCGGCCGATCAGCCGGCGCGATTTCCTCAACGGCGTTGCCCTGACCATCGGCGGCGCGGCAGCAGCCAGCATCGGCTTCGGCCCGGGCGCCGCCCAGGCCGGGATCGAGCAGCCCGGCGCTCCCCCGACCATCACCGGCCTTCGCGGTCACTCAGACGCCGCCATGAACGTCGGCCACGCGCTGCGCGACGGCACGTTCTGGGACAACGCGCCCGAGCCCGTCGCGACCGGCGAGAGCTACGACCTCGTCGTCGTCGGCGGCGGCATCTCCGGGCTCGCCGCGGCCTACCTCTTCCGCCAGCAGAGGCCCGACAGCAAAGTCCTGATCCTCGAGAACAACGACGAGTTCGGCGGCCACGCGCGCCGCAACGAGTTCACCGCGTCGAACGGCAAGACCATCATCGGCTATGGCGGCAGCCAGTCGATGCAGACGCCGAGCTACTGGTCGCCGCTCGTCACCCAGACGATCGCCGACATCGGCATCGACGTCAGCAAGTTCGAGACCTACTACGACCAGACCTGGCACGAGGAGCGCGGGCTCGGCGATGGCGTGCTCTTCCGCAAGGAGCAGTTCGGCACCGACGTGATGGTGCCCGCGACGGACGTCGCCGCGGAATGGGTGCCCAACACCCCGCTCAACGACACGCGCCAAGGCCAACCTCATCGAGCTCATCGACGCGCCGCCCGACTACCTCGCCGGCAAGACGCGCGAGGAGAAGTTCGAGATCCTGTCGCAGACGACCTACGCCGACTTCCTCACGCAAGATCTGCGGCTACGACGCGCAGCTCGTCACCTATTTCCAGAATTCGACCGAAGGCTACTTCGGCATGGGGATCGACGGCACCACGGCGCTCGATGCCTGGGGCAACTGGAACCCGGGCTTTGCCGGCATGGACCTCGGCGAGGTGCCCTACAAGACGATGAGCCCCTCGGGCCGGCTCGCCCTCACCGACCCCGACGCCTACATCTACCACTTCCCCGACGGCAACGCCGGCATCGCCCGCTCGCTCGTGCGCGACGCTCATCCCCGACGCGCTGCCCGGCTCGACGATGGAGGACCTCGTCACCACCGGCGTCGACTACAGCAAGCTCGACGTCGACGGGACGCCCGTACGGCTGCGGCTCAACTCATCGGTCGTGCCGTGTCAAGCACGATGGCGATCCCGCGACGGCTGAGAGCGTCACGCTGACCTACACCGAGGGCGACGAGCTCACGACCGTGACCGCCGCGCAGGTCGTCCTCGCCTGCTGGCACCGGGTGATCCCGTTCCTCACCGACGAGATCGCGCGAGGAGCAGGTCGACGCGCTCAACGACCAGCACAAGATGCCGCTGATCTACACCAACGTGCTGATCCGCAACTGGGAAGCGATGGCGAAGCTCGGCGTGGCCGAGATTCGCCGATCCCGGCGGCTTCTGGCGACGGCGCGGACATCGATTTCCCGGTGTCGATGGGCGACTACAAGTTCGCCGACGTGCCGGCCGATCCCGATCCTGCTCCACATCTCGGCGATGCCGCTGACCGGCGACCCCAAGATGTCGGCGCGCGAGCAGGCGCCGGCGGGCCGCTACCAGCTCGCCGAGATGCCGTTCGAGGACCTCGAGCGCGAACTCCGCGACCTGCTGAACCGCGCGCTCAGGACGGCGGCTTCGATGCGGCGCGCGACATCGAGGCGATCACCGTCAACCGCTGGAGCCACGGCTACGCGCTCGAATACATGCGTCCCTGGGATCAGTTCTGGCCCGACGGACCGCTGCCGATCGAGATCTGCACGCAAAGCCTGGGGCCGCATCGCCATCGCCAACTCCGACGCCGGCGCCTACGCCTATGCGCATTCCGCGATCGACCAGGCCGGCCGCGCCGTCAACGAGCTGCTCGGCGGCAACGCCATCACCGGCTTCTCGACCTTCCCGGGCCCGCCGATCGAGGTGGTGGGCTGAGGACTACCGCCATAGCCCCAGGATCAGCCCCATCACGACGAACGCGACCGTCAGGTAGCCGCCGTTGATGAGGTGGTAGGTGAGCGGCCGCCGCTCGAACAGCGCGACGACCGAGAGCCCGAACGCGGCCCAGCCGAGACCGGCGGCGACCGAATAGCCGATGACCGCGCCGAGGTCGGCGACGCCCGGAGACGAAGAACGCGAGGTTCGCCGCCATCAGCAGGCTGAGGACGAACGCGAGCCCGAAGATCATCGGCATGTTGCGCGTTCTTGAGCGCTTCGTCGGTGAAACCCGCGGCCATCTGCCAGGGCTTGGCGAACAGCACCGAGTACCAGACGCCCGCCGATCACGAACATCGATACGGCCGCGGCGATCACCGCCAGCCAGTTGACTGCAGGCATTGTCCGATTCCCCCTTGTGTGTCGCGCATCACGATGCACCCGCACTACGCAGGCGTATTGCAAAAAACGGAAGTCCTAGTCGGCGAGCGTGATCGGCAGATAGTTGGTGAGCCCGCGATACGCCGCGACATAGGCACCCGGCGTCATGCCCGCGAAGGCGTGGAACTCGTGCGTCAGATGGGTCTGGTCGGCGTAGCCGGTCTCGGCCGCGACGCGGCCCAGTCGGGTGGCGGCAGCGCTGGCGCGCCAAGCCCCGGATCCTCGGCGCCATGACGCGCGAGCGATTGCAGCAGCGTGCTGGAAGCGGCTGATGCGGGCGTACTGCTTGGGGCTGACCCCGATCCAGCGGCGGAAGAGACTGAGCACCTGCCGCTCGGTGAAGCCGGTCTCTGCCACCGCATCGCGGACGCGAAGTCCGGGCCGGCCGAGCCGCGGCGCGAGATGCGCGGCGGCGGAGTTGAGCGGCAGGGCCGTGCCCGCCTGCTCGAGCAGCCACGCCTCCGCCGCGGCGAACTTTTCGCGGCGACCGTGCGGCGCCGCGAGCACCCGATCGCGCAGCGAGCTCGCGGCACGACCTGAGCACGTCCTCGAGCGGATAGACCGCGTCGGTCAGCGCCGTCGGCATCGTGACGCACGAAGGCGTAGCGCGCCGCCGGGCCGGAAGCGGATCACCAGCATCGAGGACTGCTGCTGCGCTTCGATCACGATCCAGCGCTGCTGCATCCCCGAAATCCAGCTCTTGCGGAAGTCGACGGCGACTGGCGACGTCTCGCCGGCATAGAGCTTCTTCGGCGTATCGGTCAGGTCGACGATGATCTGGATCGCCCCGTCCGGGATCAGCTTCTCGCGGTCATGCGCGGGCGCAAAGCCCGGCATAGAAGGTGATCGACTCGACGAGGCGGTCGAGCGGCGCCCGGAAAGTGCAGCGCGAACTCCATGGGATGGGAGCAAACGCCCTGCCGGGCGGCTGGTCAAGCGTGCGACTAAATCCAGCCTCCCCACTCCCGCCGAAAGCTTCTAGACATGCACGGGCTTATGGTCGGAAGGCTGAGACTGTGAACAGATGGCGCCCCTCGGGGTGGACCGGCAGGCCGCCGCGGCGGGCGTCGTCGCGCGGCTCAGGGCATCATCAAGCCCGAGCGGATCATGACCGATCCGCTGATGACCTATGCCTATTCGGGCGATGCCAGCTCCTACCGGCTGGTCCCGGCGGTCGTCGTCATCGTCAACACCGAGGACGAGGTCCGCGCGGTGATCGAGGCGGCGCGCGCCGAAAGCCTGCCGCTGACCTTCCGCGCCGCCGGCACCTCGCTCTCGGGCCAGGCGATGACCGACGGCGTGCTCGCCGTGCTCGGCGACGGCTGGCGCAAGCTCGCAGATCCACGACGACGGCGAGCGCGTCACGCTCGGGCCGGCGATCATCGTCGCCAACGCCAACAGGGCGCTGAAGCCGTTCAACAAGAAGCTCGGGCCCGATCCCGGCGTCGCCAGGCGACCTGCAAGATCGGCGGCGTGGTCAACAACAACTCGTCCGGCATGTGCTGCGGGGTCGCCTACAACACCTACCACACCATGGTGCGGCTGCGGGTGATGCTGGTCGACGGCACCGTGCTCGATACCGGCGATCCGGCCTCGGTCGCGGCGTTCCGCAACATCGCATGCCGACGCTGCTCGCTGCGCTCGCAGCGCTGCATCACGAGGTGATGGCCGATGAGGAGCTCGTCGCGCTGATCCGGAAGAAATACCGGATCAAGAACACCGTCGGCTATTCGATCAATGCGCTGGTCGATTTCCACGACCCGATCGACATCCTGATCCACCTGATCGTCGGCTCGGAGGGCACGCTCGGCTTCGTCTCCGAGGTGACCTACCGCACCATCGACGAGCATCCGCACAAGGCGACCGACCTCGTCGTCTTCCCCGATCCCTATTCCTGCGCCCGCGCCATCTCGCAAGCTCGCCAATGGCGGCGTGCAGACGACGACCGGCGTCACCGCGGCCGAGTACATCGAGCGCCGGGCGCTGGCGACGGTGCGAGCACCTGCCGGCGATCGCGCCGCTGCGTGCCGTACTTCACCGAGACCTCGCCGGCGGTGCTGATCGACGTCTCGGCGCCGACGCCGGAGACGCTGGAGATCGAGGTCGCGAAGTGCGTCGCGATCCTCGAGAGCGAGGGCGCGACCAAGATCGACTTCTCGACCGACGAGGCGCGCAGTCCACGCGCTCTGGGACGTGCGCAAGGGCTTCTTCGCCTCGGGCGGCGCGGCGCGGCCCAAGGGCACCTCGATGCTGACCGAGGACGTCGCGGCGCCGATCGACAGGCTCGCCGACTTCGTCATCGATATGCGCAAGCTGCTCGACGATTACGGCTACGAGGACGCGATCATCTTCGGCCACGCGCTCGCCGGGAACCTGCATTTCCAGATGAGCGACAACTTCATGGAGCCGGGCGCGGCGGAAAAGTTCGACGCCTTCTCGCAAGGCGCTCGGCGAGTTCGTCTCGATCCGCTATGGCGGCTCGCTCAAGGCCGAGCACGGCACCGGCCGCGCCATCGCGCCGTTCGTCGAGGCCGAGTGGGGCGCCAAGGCCTATCGCGATCATGCAGCGGATCAAGCCGCTGTTCGATCCCGAGGGGCTGCTCAATCCGGGCGTGCTGATCACCCCCGATCCGCGACGTGCACATCAAGAACCTGAAGCTGATGCCGCTGGCCGACCCGATCGTCGACCTCTGCATCGAGTGCGGCTTCTGCGAGCCGGCGTGCCCGTCGACGCACCTGACGCTGTCGCCGCGCCAGCGCATCGTCGTGACGCGCGAGCGGGCGCGGCTGCGGGAGACCGGCGAGGATCCGGAGCGGCTCGGCGGCGATGGACGAGAGCTTCGACTATGCGGGCCTCTCGACCTGCGCGGCCGGCAATGTCTGCGCGCTGCGCTGCCCGGTCGGCATCGAGACCGGCACGATGGTGATCGGCGAGCGCGCGCGGCGCCGCACCGATGCCGAGCGCCGCAACGTCGCCCACTGGGCCGGCGGCCATACGCGGGCGCGTCGAAACGCGGCATGAAGCTCGGCGTCGGCGCCCAGGCGCTGTTCGCGCACGATCATCGGCGATGGGGCGACCGACGCGCTGGCCGGCGTCGTGCGCAAGGTGCACCGGCGGCGCGGTCCCGCGCGTCACCCGCGCGCTGCGGCCCGGGCCCGGGCGCGCCGAAGCCGTCGCGGCGCCAACCTGCGCAACGATCCGGCGAGATCGATCCCGGTCAGCATCGCGACCATGCCGGACATGCGCGTGGTCTATTTCCCGTCCTGCGCGACGCGCATGTTCGGCGCGCCGACGCGCGAGAACGGCATGCTGCCGGCGACCGACGCGATGCTCGAGCTGCTGACGGCGCGCCGGGTTCGATCCGGTCGTGCCGGACCATCTCGATGGCGCCTGCTGCGGCCAGCCGTTCCAGTCCAAGGGCTTCCCGGAGGAAGCCGAGCGCGTCGGCGGCCGACGCGGGAGACGCTCGACCGGCTCTCCGAGGCCGGCAGCGCTGCCGGTCGTCACCGACGCCTCGACCTGCGCCAAGCACATGCGCGAGCATCCGGGCGAGGCGCCGGTGATGGACAGCGCCGAGTTCCTGGTTCGCGAGATCCTGCCGCGGCTCACGATCACCAGGCCGCTGCCGGTGGTCGCCGTGCATCACAACTGCTCGGCGCAGCGGCTGAAGGAGCAGGCCGCTGATCGAAGGCGCTCGCCGCGGCGTGCGCCGAGAAGGTCGTCGGTGCTGACGCTCGTCACCTGCTGCGGCTATGCCGGCGACAAGGGGCTGTTCGTGCCCGAGCTCAACGCGCACGCGACGCGCTTCGCCAAGGACGACAGTCCCGGCCGACTGCAAGATCGGCGTCTCGACCGTCTCGACCTGCGCGACCGGCCTCACCGAGCGCGATCGGCATCCCGTTCGTGTCGATCGCGAGCCTCCTCGAATACGTCAGCCGCCCGTAATGGCAGACGTCACCATCGCTTGCGCTCGGGGCGCGCGGCGAAGGCATCGCCGAACATGATGGCCGCCGCGTCGTTCGTGCCGTTCGCTTTGCCGGACGAACGCGTAGAAATCGCGATAAATAATGATCGAAATGTGCTTCAATCGGTCATTGAACCAAGCCCTGATCGCATCGATCCGATCTGCCGATACTTCGGCATCTGCGGCGGCTGCCAGCTGCAGCACTGCCGCGCCCGTCTATGCGCCGTTCAAACGCGGGCTTGTCGAGGCCCCGCTGCGGCCTCGGGATCGAAACCCCGGTCGGTCCGCTGATCGACGCCACGGCGCCGGCCGCCGCCGCGCGATGCTGCACGCGACGGCAACCAGCGCCGGATACATGAAGGCTCGGCACGCACGAGCTCCTGAATATCGCGACCTGCCCGATCCTTGTTCCAGCGCTCAAA
>CAWBKK010000004.1:0-305296 GCA_963789355.1 uncultured Gaiellaceae bacterium | reverse complement strand
GAAGTTGTAGCCCTCGAAGGTCATGAAGGCGACCATCAGGTTGGCGCCGAGCGCGAGCTCGCCGCCGTCCGTGGAGGAGCCGTCCGCCAGCACCTGCTGGGCCTTGACCTTCTCACCCAGGCCGACCACCGGCTTCTGATGGATCAGCGTGCCCTGGTTCGAGCGCATGAACTTGGTCAGGTGGTACTCCTCGCGGGAGCCCTTGCCCTCGACGACGATCTTCTCGGCGTCGACGTCGATCACGGTGCCGTCGCCCTGCGAGAGGACGACGTCGCCCGTGTCCACGGCGGCGCGGTACTCGAGGCCGGTGCCGACGAGCGGCGCCTGCGGGATCATCAGCGGGACTGCCTGCCGCTGCATGTTGGCGCCCATCAGGGCGCGGTTGGCGTCGTTGTGCTCGAGGAACGGGATCAGGGCGGTCGCGACCGAGACGATCTGCGCCGGCGCGACGTCCATGAACTCGACGTCCTTCGGCACGGCGGTGACCGCCTCGCCGAGGCTCGAGCGGCAGAGGACGCTGTCGTTCAGGAACTTGCCCGTCTTCGAGTCGACCGGCTCGGAAGCCTGCGCGATCGTGTACTGGGCCTCCTCGGCGGCGTCGAGATAAATGATCTCGTCCGTCACCTTGCTGTTCTTGACGACCCGGTACGGCGTCTGGATGAAGCCGAACTCGGACACGGTCGCCATCGAGGCGAGCGAGCCGATCAGGCCGATGTTCGGGCCTTCGGGCGTCTCGATCGGGCACATGCGCCCGTAGTGGGTCGGATGGACGTCGCGCACCTCGATCGGCGCGCGCTCGCGGGTGAGGCCGCCGGCGCCGAGCGCCGAGAGCCGCCGCCGGTGCGTGAGCCCGGCCAGCGAGTTGGTCTGGTCCATGAACTGGGAGAGCTGCGAGGAGCCGAAGAACTCCTTCAGCGCCGCGACCACGGGCCGGATGTTGATGATGGTCTGCGGCGTGATCGTGTCGACGTCCTCGGTCGTCATCCGCTCGCGGACGACGCGCTCCATCCGGTAGAGGCCGACGCGGAAGGCCTCCTGGATCAGCTCGCCGGTCGTGCGCAGCCGCCGGTTGCCGAAGTGCTCGTACTCGTCGAGCTCCGAGCGGATCGGGTCCCTGTTCAGCTGCACCGCCTCGGCGGCGAAGTCCTTCGTCTCGAGGTCGACGCCGAGCTTCATCGGCAGGTCGACGAGCTTGCGCACGAGCGCGACGATGTCCGTCGTCGTCAGGGTGCGCGTCCCGTCGGGGACGGAGACGCCGAGCCGCTGGTTCAGCTTGTAGCGGCCGACCTTGGTCAGGTCGTAGCGCTTCGGGTCGAAGAAGAGCGCGCGGACGAGGTTGCGTGAGTTGTCGAGCGTCGGCGGCTCGCCGGGACGCTGCTTCTTGAAGACCTCGACGACGGCCTCTTCCTCACGCGTGGTCGTGTCCTTGTCCAGCGTGTTCTGGATGAAGGGGGAGTTGTCGAAGAGCTTCAGCAGGTCCTCGTTCGAGTCGAGGGCGAGCCCGTCGTTGTAGTCCTCACGCGCGAGCGCGCGCAGGAGCGTCGTCACCGGCAGCTTGCGCTTCCGGTCGATCCGGGCGTAGACGATCCCCTTCTTGTCGATCTCGAGCTCGAGCCAGGAGCCGCGGCTCGGCATCAGGTTCGCGGTGAAGACCTGCTTCGTCGCGTCCTTGGGCTCCATCAGATACGCGCCCGGGCTCCGGACGAGCTGCGTCACGATCACGCGCTCGGTGCCGTTGATGATGAACGTGCCCCACTCGGTCATCATCGGGAAGTCGCCCATGAAGACCCGCTGCTCGCGGATCTCGCCGGTCTCCTTGTTGACGAAGCGGACCGTCATCGAGAGCGGGGCCTGATAGGTCAGGTCCTTCTCGCGGCACTCCTGGATCGTGAACTGCGACTCCCCGAACTCGAAGTCGCCGAACTCGACCGCCAGCGTGCCGGTGTAGTCCTCGATCGGCGAGATGTCCGCAATCGTCTCGCGCAGGCCCTCGTTCTTGAACCATTCGAACGAGGCCTTCTGGATGTCGATCAGGTTGGGGAGGTCGAGGACGTGCTTCAGGCGTGAAAAGCTCTTGCGCGCACGGGGCGCGACAGCAGTACTGCTCAAGTGGTTACAGCCTCCCTTATAACGACGTGCGAATTCTGTGGGCAGGGCGAAGCGGCGAACGGCGGCGCAACCCAGAAGGGTAGCGAACGCAGACCCCTCGCCGCAAGCGTGAGCCGCGGCTGGGGCCGAATGGTTCGCTCAGAGTAGCAAACGGATGGAGAATGGCCGAGGGCGCCAATCGGCGCCCTCGGCGGTGACCCCTACTTACAACGCACAAAGTGCGCGGGGAGGTACGTAGCCGGTCTTACTTGAGCTCGACCCCGGCGCCGGCCTCTTCCAGCTGCGCCTTGATCGAGTCGGCCTCCTCCTGATTGACGCCCTCCTTGACGGTGCCGGGAGCGCCGTCGACCAGGTCCTTCGCCTCCTTGAGTCCGAGGCCGGTGACTGCGCGGACGACCTTGATCACCTGGATCTTCTTGTCGCCGGGCGCAGTGATGACGACGTCGAAGGAGGTCTTCTCCTCGGCCGCCGCGGCGCCGTCGCCGCCACCCGCCGCGGCGGGTGCTGCTGCAGCCATCGGAGCGGCGGCGGTGACGCCCCACTCCTCCTCGATCGCGTTCTTCAGCTCGACGAGCTCGAGGACGGTCATCTTGCCGAGCGTCTCGAGCACCTTCGCGGTATCCGTTGCCATTACTCCTGCTCCTCCTGCGTGTCAGTGGTTTCTTCCGTGGTCTCGGGCTCTGCGCTTGCTTCCGCGTCGGCCTCGGGCTCGGCCTCGGCAGCCGGCTCTTCGGCTGCAGGCTCTTCGGCCGCAGGCTCTGCGACCGGAGCCGCGTCGGCTGCGGTCGTGTCACCCTGCTCCTGCAGCTGCTCGATCCGGGCGTCGATCAGCCCTGCGAGGTCGCGCAGGGGTGCCGTGACGAGCGCGACGATCGTCGTCAGCGGCGAGATGATCGCCCCGACGAGCTGGGCGCGGAGCACGTCGACCGGCGGGAGCTTGGCGAGGCTCTCGACCTCGTCGGCCGACATCGCCACGCCCTCGAGCACGCCCCCGCGAATCGCGAGGATCTTCGTGCTCGTGGCCGCGTCGCGAAGCGCCTTCGCGACCGCGGCGGGATCGCCGTCGGACTCGACGAACGCGATCGCCGACGGGCCCTCGAGCAGCGCGAGCAGCGCGTCCGCCCCCGCGGCCTCGGCCGCGCGGCGGGTGAGCGTGTTCTTGACGACCGCGAAGCGGGCGCCATGCTCGATCAGCTTCGAGCGCAGGCCGTCGATCTCCGCGTTCGTGAGCCCGCGGTAGTCGGCCACGATCAAGGTGTCCGACGTCCGCAGCTTCTCGGTCAGCTCTGCAACGACTCGTTCTTTCTCACTCTTCTGCATCTCTCACCTCCTCTGAAACGGTCGAGCCCGCACGGAGGCGGGCTCGGAAAGGCAAGGGGTGCACCTTCAGAGCGCCACCTCGGGAGGACCTCCGTCCACTCGCGCGGACTGCCTCCTTTCTTCGGCGACGGGCTTTGTTCTGGAACAGCTAGGCCGGAACGGCCTCCACTGTGCTGGTTTGACTGCTGGAGTCGAGCTCCTCGAGGATCCCGCGGACGCGGGCGGGATCGACGCGAACGCCGGGGCCCATCGTCGTCGTGATCGTGATCTGGTGGATGTAGCGGCCCTTCGCCGACGCGGGCTTCGCGCGGACGATCTCCTCGATCAGGGTCGCATAGTTCTCGAGCAGGCTCTTGGCGTCGAAGCTCTTCTTCCCGATCGAGACGTGGACGTTCGCACCGCGGTCGGTGCGGTACTCGAGCTTCCCGCCCTTGGCGTCGGTGACGGCCTTGGCGATGTCGAACGTGACGGTGCCGGTTTTCGGGTTCGGCATCAGGCCGCGCGGGCCGAGCACCCGGCCGAGCTTGCCGACGTTCCCCATCTGGTCGGGGGTCGCGATCGCGACGTCGAAGTCGGTGAAGCCGCCTTCGATCTTCGCGGCGAGATCGGCGGCGCCGACGACGTCGGCCCCGGCCTCCTCGGCCTCGCGGGCCTTGTCGCCCTCGGCGAAGACGGCGACGCGGACGCTCTTGCCGGTCCCGTGCGGAAGCATCAGGGTGCCGCGGAGCTGCTGGTCGGCGTGGCGGACGTTCAAGCCCAGGCGGAAGTGCGCCTCGACCGTCTCGTCGAACTTCGCGTCCGGCAACTCCTTCAGGAGCGCGACTGCCTCGGCCGGCGAGTAGAGGTTCTCGCGCTCGATCTTGGCGCGCGCCTCTTCGTAGCGCTTGCCGTGGGCGCCGCTCACCGCTGTACCTCGACGCCCATGCTGCGGGCCGTACCGGCGATCACGAGCATCGCCTGGTCGACGTCGCGGGCGTTCAGATCCTCGAGCTTCGTCTCCGCGATCGAGCGCAGCTGCGCCTGGGTGATCTTGCCGACCTTGTTCCGGTTCGGCTCTGCCGAGCCCTTCTCGAGCCCGAGCGCCTCCTTGATCAGCACGGCCGCCGGAGGCGTCTTCGTGATGAAGGTGAAGGAGCGGTCTTCGAAGACCGTGATCTCGACCGGCGTGATCCGGCCGTTCTCCTGCGCGGTCTGGGCGTTGAACGCCTTGCAGAACTCCATGATGTTGACGCCGTGCTGTCCCAGCGCAGGGCCGACCGGCGGCGCAGGGTTTGCTTGCCCGCCCGGGATCTGCAGCTTGATCAGTGTCAGAATCTTCTTCGCCATATTCCTGTCCTCAGTCGAGCTTCTTGACTTGGTCGAACGCGAGCTCCACCGGCACCTGGCGCTCGAAGATGTCGACGAGCACCTTCAGCTTCTGCTGGTCGGCGTTGACGTCGACGATCTCGCCGTCGAAGTCCGACAGCGGCCCGGAGGTTACCTTGACCGACTCGCCGAGCGTGAACTCGACCTGCGAGCGGAGGGCCGCGCCGGAGGCGGCGGCACCCGTGTGCAGGATCCGGTCGACCTCGCCCTGAGCCAGCGGCACGGGCTTGGCGCCGGCGCCGACGAAGCCGGTGACGCCGGGCGTGTTCTTGACGACCGTCCAGGCCTCGTCGTTGAGGTCCATGTTCACGAGGACGTAGCCCGGGAGGACCCGCTTCTCGATCTGCACCTTCTGGCCGTCCTTCGTCTCGATCACCTGCTCGGTCGGGACGACGACGCGGCGGAAGCGCGGAGCCTGGTTCATCGAGACGATCCGGTGCTCGAGGTTGGCCTTCACCTTGTTCTCGTGCCCGGAATAGGTGTTGATCACATACCAGCGAAACATCTGCCTACTCCCCCAGGAGGACGGTGCGGACGAAGGGCTTGAAGACCTGGTCGGCCGCGTAGAGATACGTGCCGACGATGATGCAGGCGATGATCACGACGACGGTGCCCTGGACGACCTGCGAGCGGCTCGGCCACTCGACCTTCTTCAGCTCGGCCCAGGCCTCCTTGACGAAGCGTCCACGTTCGCGAGGCTCGCGCCGCCCCGTCTGGGTCGACGACGGCTGCATGCCGGGGCGCACCTGCGGCTGGCTACGAGCGCGCTGCGGCGCGGGCTTCGCGGCACCGGAGCTCTTCCGCTGGTCGCGGCGCTGCCGACGGGTCTCCCGGGCCACTAGCGGGTCTCCCGGTGGACGGTGTGCTGGCCGCACCAGCGGCAGTACTTCTTGAACTCGACGCGGTCGGGCGTGTTCCGCTTCGACTTGTTGGTCTGATAGTTGCGCCGCTTGCACTCTGTGCAGGCGAGCGTGATCGCGACTCGAACTCCGGCTGCCATCTAGATCGTGTTCTCTCGGTTTCGGTTGAAGAAAGACTGCTGAGGAATAGCGGCGGCAGGACTCGAACCTGCGACACGCGGATTATGATTCCGCTGCTCTAACCAACTGAGCTACGCCGCCGCGCGCGCCAGGCAGTGTAGCAAGCGCCGAGTCAAGCCTCAGGCGGAAAAGACCGTCGCGGCGGTTCGTGCGACGTGACGTCGATAGCCGACATCGCGCACGCACTCGATCACATCCTTCCCGAGCTTCTTCCGCAGCCGGCCCACGTAGACATCGACGACGTTCGTTCCGGGATCGAACGAGTACCCCCAGACGTCGGCGAGGAGTTCCTGCCGCGAACAGACCTCCCCGTCGTCGCGCATGAGGCGCTCTAGCAGCGCGAACTCGCGCGGCGTGAGGACGACGGCGCCGGCTCCCCGGTCGACGGTGCGCGTGTGTGGGTCGACGACGATGCCGTCCGCTCGGAGGGCGAGATCGCACTCCCGGTGCGAGTGGCTTGACGGCACCTGTTTGCGAAGCCTGGCCCGGATCCGCGCCATGAGCTCGGGGAGGGCGAACGGCTTGGGCATGTAGTCGACTGCCCCGAGCTCGAGGCAGCGCACCCGGGCATTGACGTCTCGAACGGCCGACAGCACCAGCACGGGCTGCTCTGGCCGATGCGCGACGATCCCCCGAAGTACCGAGACCCCGTCGAGATCGGGCAGCATGAGGTCGAGGACGACCAGGTCGTAGCGACCGCTCTGCGCGAGCTCGAGTCCTCGCAGTCCGCCGAAGGCGCTGTCGACGGCGAACCCCTTTCCGCTGAGGGCGCGTGAGACGAAGCTTACGATTCTCGGCTCGTCATCCACCACGAGGATCCTCGACACGTAGCCCTCCGCTCCGCTCGCCCTGCACGGGGGAGTTTACGACGTTTTCGTTTCCGACCACCCTCTGGCCTTCCGGCCTGCCGCTCCCTAAGATGCAGCGCAGGGCAATGCGGCTACTCCGCAGCTGCAGCAGCGGAAAAGGGAAGCTCATGCGGCATCAGCTCGTTCTCGGAAAGCGCGTTTGCATCGGGTGGACGGCGATCGCGCTCGCTGCCATCCCCTTCGGCCTCGTTCTCGGCGCCGCGCCGCCGGCCGCTGCGCCTGCCGCACGCATTTCGCTGATCGTGCGCGAGCTGCCCGGCGCAGGCCACGCACCTGAACGCGCGGTCGCGGAGCTCCACGGCACGCTTGGTCGCCGGCTGGAACTCATCGACGGCTTCGTCGCGAAGGTGCCTCCGTCCGCTGTGGCACGCCTTCGTGCCTCGAAGGGGGTGCGCTCGGTCACCGTGAACACGCGTGTGCGGCTCCTCGGTTACCTGGACGGGTGGGATCACGACCACGACCCGGGTTCGATGCTCTCCGTCGCGCAGGAAGTGACGGGGGCAGGCGAGTTCTGGAACGACGGGTTCACCGGCAAGGGCGTCGACATTGCGCTGATCGATTCGGGGGTGGCTGCGATGGACGGCCTGACCGCCCCGGGAAAGCTCGTGCATGGGCCGGACCTCTCGTTCGACGCGACGGCCGGCGACATACAGGGGGTCGACTCGTTCGGTCATGGAACCCACCTGGCGGGGATCATCGCCGGTCGCGACAACGCCGCGCCGGCTCGCATCCAGAAGGGCGAGCAAGATCACTTCGTCGGCATGGCACCGGACGCGCGGATCTTGAGCGTGAAGGTGGCGGACGCCGACGGGGCAACCGACGTCTCCCAGGTGATCGCGGCGATCGAATGGGTCGTCCAGCACCGGAACAAGAAAGGGCTGAACATCCGCGTGCTCAACCTCTCGTTCGGGACGGACGGGGAGCAGGACTACCGGGTCGACCCGCTCACCTACGCGGCCGAGGTCGCGTGGCGCAAGGGCATCGTCGTTGTGGTGGCTGCCGGCAACGGAGGCTTCGGCTCGGCGAAGCTGAACAATCCCGCCTACGACCCCTTCGTGCTCGCGGTCGGCGGCGCCGACGGGAACGGCACGTACGACTGGAAGGACGACACTGTGCGCGAGTGGTCGAGCTGCGGCGACGGGAGCCGCCACCCCGACCTCGTCGCGCCCGGCAAGTCGGTCGTCAGCCTACGCGCCCCCGACTCCTCGATCGATCGAGCGCATCCCGAGGCTCGGGTCGGCCGCGCGCGCTTCTTCCGCGGTAGCGGCACCTCCCAGGCCGCCGCGATCGTCTCCGGAGCGGCCGCCCTCATCATCGAGCAACGGCCGTCGATCACCCCCGATCAGCTGAAGACGCTCTTGACCGCAACCGCCTCGCCGCTTGTGGGCCCCGACCTCCGCTGCCAAGGCTCCGGCATGCTCAACCTGAAGCTCGCCCGCGACCTGCCGACCCCGCGCACCGTTCAGTTGTGGCAACCCTCCGGCGGGACTGGCTCGCTCGAGCTCGCCCGCGGCTTCTCCCACGTCGGCCACGACGAGACGGAGCTCCGCGGTGAGCGGGACGTTCTCGGCTCTGCCTGGGACGCCAACCTCCGATCGACGGCGAGCTGGCACGAGACGAGCTGGTCGGACGGGCTCTGGAACGGGAACAGCTGGTCGGCGAAGACCTGGTCTGACGCGGGCTGGAACGCCAAGACCTGGTCCGACTCCGGCTGGGGCGCCAAGACCTGGTCCGCGAAGACGTGGAGCTCCGCGTACTGGAAGTGAGGCGATGAGCGCTGACAGAGGCCTTCCGGCCCTTGTCCGAGTCCTCATCGCCGCGCTCTCGCTGGGTGGGATTGCCTTTCTTGCCTGGCGCGTTCCCGACATTCCCGAGTGGACGGGAAAGGACGTACTGGCGTTCGCGGCGCTTACAGGTGCCGTCGCACTCGCGGAGCAGTTCTGGATCCCGTGGCGCCACCAAACCGAGACGGAGAACTTCTCGGTCACCGAGGCGACGTTCGCGGCCGGACTGCTCCTCGTCCGCCCGAGCGTGCTCACGCTGGCCGTCGCCGGGGGCGCTCTGGTGGGAGTGCTCGCGCACCGACTCCCGCTACACAAGGCCGCGTTCAATCTCGGGCAGTTCGTGGTCGGGATCACACTCGCCCAGGTCGTGTACGCGGCCTTTTCACCGTCCGCCTCTTCGGACCCGCGAGCATGGCTCGCCGCCGCGGTCGCCATGTCGGTGTTCTTCGCGGTCAACGTCGGGACGGTCGCCCTCGTGATCGCGCTGGCTGAGGAAACGCCCTTCCTGGGAGTCCTGACGCCGACACTTGCCCTCAGCATCCTCCACTGGCTTGGGAACGTCACTATCGGCGTACTCGCGGCCGTCGTCTGGGACACGGAACCGATGGGTGTCGTCCTCGTCGTCCTTCCGCTCGTGCTCGCTTACCTTTCCTACCGAGGATGGCTCGAGAGCATGCAGGAGCACGATCGTCTGCTAGCGATCTCGCGCACCGCCGACGCCTTCTCCCGAGGGGGAGACCTGACGCGGCGGATCGAGGAGACGGACGGGTCGGACGAGGTCGGTCGTCTGAGCACGACCTTCAACCGGATGCTCGATCGAGTGGAGACGGGGTTCCTGCGTGAGCGCCGGTTCATCAGGGAGGCTTCCCACGAGCTCGGCACGCCGATCACCATCTCACGGGGGCATCTCGAGATGCTCGAGGTGGATTCACCTCCAGGCGTGGTGCGCGAGGCGATCGAGGTCGCGATCGACGAGCTCGGACGCATGACCCGACTCGTCGAAGACCTGGCCACCCTTTCCATGATCGAGGACCCTCAGTTCGTCCTGCCCGTGCCGCTGTCCCTCCGGCGTTTCGCGGGTGAGCTGGCGATCAAAGCCGCACCAATCGTCGACGGTCGTCTGGAGGTCGGCGCGGTTCCCGAGCACGCCTCCGTCCAGGCCGATCCGGATCGGCTCACGCAGGCTGTCCTCAACCTGCTCCAGAACGCCGTGGTGCACACCTCGGGCGACGGTCCGATCCGTCTTCACCTAGTCGAGGAGGAGAGCGCCTGGCGGGTCGAGGTCTCAGACGAAGGCGGCGGGATTCCGCCCGACCAGCGGGAGGCAATCTTCCAGCCGTTCTCGCGGCTCGACGCGACCACTCCGGGCACCGGTCTCGGGCTGGCGATCGTCCGCGGGATCGCCGAAGCCCACGGCGGCCAGGCCGGCGTGCGCGTCCGGCCCGGCGAGGGATCGACCTTCTGGATCCGGCTGCCGACCTGAGGTCACGCCCGCGAACGAGAAGGGCCGGCGCTTGCGGCCGGCCCTCTCTCATTCCTCTACCCAGCTTCGCGTGTCAGAAGCACTGGTCTTCCTTCTTCGGGGCCGTGTTCGGACCGCCGGTGAACGGCAGTTGGTTCTCCTTGCACTGGATGCTCTGCCCGACGGTGTTGTTTGTCACGGACCTATTCGTGGCGGTCCCGCTGTTCTTAAACACCTGGAGGTCCTGAGCAATCGTGTTGTTGACGATAAAGAGCAGTTCGAGGCCGACGGAGTTGTCCTCGATCTTGACGTTTCCCTTCAGGACTCTGGAACTCAACACTGCGACGTCTCCGACCATCTTCTCGATCTGGACGTTCCCCTCCTGGATCGTCGTCGACAAGACGAGGGCTTCGCAGACGGTTACCGTCGCAGGTGCACCGAAACAGGAAATGGTGCCAACCGGAAATGGAGCCGAGGCCGGGCCTCCCTCCTTGATCGTAATGTTTCCCCGCACCGTGGAGGAGTTGACTTGGACGAGGTCGGCCTTATCCCCCTCGACGTTGCCGTGGATCGTGGAGCTTTGGATCACGAGCTGCGAGTTCTCCAGAGCCTTGACGTTCCCCCGCACGGTCGCGCTGGAAAGCGTGCACCGGGCGTTAGGCGGGACAACAACGTTGTCGAACGTTCCCGTCAGGGCTCCAGTGCACGGCGTGTCGCCGGCACTCGCGGTGGGCGCCGCAACGAGCATCAGAAGCGACGCGATCAACGCGATCAAACTCAGAGTGATCTTCTTGCTCATCCTGTTCTCCTTTGGAGAGGGCCCTGCTACTGCCTCACGTCGTCGAACGGAAAGTCGTGTCGAACCTCCCCTTTCGCGGTCTCCTGCGGTCGCACGCCGTGAGGCCGCGTCCCCGATGCAAACCTCACGGCTGCCGCGGAGCCAACGTAATGCGTGAGCCGCGTCGTTCCTAGCGGTCGACGGCAGTTGTCATCGATCTGTCACAAACACGTCTTGCGAGGAGCGGAACACCGCAGTGCAACCGTCCGGCCGGCCTCTTACGATCGAGACTGTGATCCGGATCAATCCGAAGAGCGGCGGCTGGCTCGAGGTCGTCTGCGGGCCGATGTTCAGCGGCAAGAGCGAGGAGATGATCCGCCGGCTGCGCCGCGCCGAGATCGCCGGGCAGCGCGTCGTCATCTTCAAGCCGCGGATCGACGACCGCTACGACGTGGCCGACGTCGTCAGCCATGCCGGGATTCGGATGCGCGCGGTCCCGGTCGGCTGCGTGGCGGAGATCGTGACGCAGGCGCGCGGGTTCGAGGTGGTCGGGATCGACGAGGCGCAGTTCTTCGAGCACGAGCTCGTCGCCGCAGCGCTCGCGCTCGCCGACGGCGGCGCGCGGGTGATCGCCGCCGGCCTCGACCAGGACTTCCGCCGCCTTCCGTTCGGCCCCATGCCCGAGCTGCTCGCGCACGCCGAGTTCGCGGACAAGCTCCAGGCCGTCTGCCACCGGTGCGGCGGCGGAGCGACGACGACGCAACGGCTCGTCGATGGCAGGCCCGCTCCGTACTCCGGCGCGACCATCGTCGTCGGCGCCAACGAGCAGTACGAGGCGCGCTGCCGCGACTGCCACGAGGCCGGCCCGGTTCAGGCCGGAACAGCCCTCGCGACAGTCGCGGCGTAGCGTCACCCACTAGTCGTCGTCGTCGTCCTCTTCCTCGTCGTCGTCATCGTCGTCATCGTCGTCGTCGCGCCCACCCGGCAGCTTCACGTCCACCCAGACGAGCCGGTGATCCGAGGTCGGGAACGGGAAGACGCCGACGAGCCGGAAGAGCGGGTCCGACATCAGCGGCCAGAAGACGCCGGAGCCGACGATCTTCATGTTCCTGCGCGGGAGGACGTAGTCGGCCCGGAGGTTGCCCGGCGCGCCGTCTGCGAAGTCCGCGGTGTCGTACTTCGGATCGGACTTGTGGTTCAGGTTCGCGCCCCCCTGGAGCCTGCTCTGCTCGACCGCGCCGGGACTCGACGGGGTGGAGCGGTCGTTGACGAGCCTGTTGTCGAGCAGTTGCTGAATCGCGCCCGGGATGCTGTCGCCGTCGAGCGGGTCGGAGTTCTGGTCGCCGGCGATCACGAAGAGCGAGCCCGGCCGGAGGCCGCCCCGGCGGCCGGCGTCGTCGTAGAGGTACCGACCGCGCCCCGGCGTGATGTAGTCGGCCCAGAGGCGGATCTCGTCGAAGTTCCGCGTCCCGTTCCGGTCCTCGGGGCCGTCGAAGACGGGCGGGGTCGGATGGCTCGTCAGGAAGTGCACCACTTTCCTGCCGATCAGGATCGGGAGGTCCCAGTGGCTCTTCGAGCTGAGCCGGAAGACGTTCAGCTCGGCCGGCGAGTACCAGTCCCGCGGTGCCGGCGTCGCCGGGTCGTCCGGGAGCCTCGCGCCCGGCATGTCCTTCCAGAGGAACTTCTGGAACGTCCGAATCCCGGTCGGGTCGATCGGATGGCGGGAGTAGACCGCCATCCCGAACTGGCCGGGGTAGAAGCCGAAGCCGTAGGCGTCGTCGGGGCCGCCGACGACCCCGTTGTTGTTGAGGTCGAATCCGGACGGGATGCCGGTGTTCGATTCGCCTGCGAAGCGATAGCGGTACTGGATCGGCATCGCGCCGTTCTGCGAGATCGAGAGGTAGTTGTCCTGGAAGAGCCGGAGCGCGGTGCCGCCGGCGTCGTAGTCGAACTCGTTGATCAGGACGACGTCCGGCCGGACACGCTGGATCGTCTCGGCCGCGTTCTTCGCCTGCGGGTTCGCCGGCGTCGACAGGTCGGTGATCAGCTGCCCGGCCGCGCCGCGGTTGAGCGAGGCGTTGAAGGTCGCGAAGCGGGCGTCGCGATCCCTGCCGCCGTCGGCAAGAGCGGCCGGTGCAAGTGCGAGCCCGGCCACCGCCGACGCGATCAGAGCTTTCAGCATCGAGAGTCCTCCCCTCTGGGTTTCTCCGTCGCGGCGGGTCTATCACTCGACGTCGGTCGAAGAAACCCCGTTTACCAAACCGACCCCGTCCGGTGACCGCGGGGCCGCCCTTTCGGACGGCCCCGGCCACGGTCCTAGCTGAGCTTGTTCGCCTTGAGAAACTGCCGGGCCACGGTGGCGGCCGGCTTCTTGTCGATCGCGACGGCCTTGTTCATCGCGATCATCGCGCGCAGGGTCAGGAGCGAGTTGACCCGGTTGATCGTGCTGGTCAGCCGCGTGCCGTACTCGCTGACGAGCTTCTTCGAGAGCACCGGCGCGACCTGCTGGAAGCCGAACATGTTGCGCGGCTCCGAGAGGACGACGTACTTCGTCGAGATCAACTGCGGGTCGGTCGTGAAGATGCCCGCGGCCTGCACCTTCCCCTGGCTCAGCAACGTGTAGGCGCTGATCCCGGCGAGCGGCGTGAACTCCACGTTCCGGACGCCGTAGCGGCTCCCGAGCTGCGGTAGCCACCGCGTCTCGAACTCCGGGAAGGCGGCGAGCGTCAGGTTGGGGACCTTGCGGAGGTCGCCGACCGTCTTCAGCCCGAGCCTGGACGCCGTCGTCCGGAGGACGGCGATCCCGTCCCGGTCCTGGAACGGCGTCGCCTTCAACAGTGTCTGACCTCGTTTCTCGTACAGCCCCTTTGCCGTGCGGTACGTGCCGAGAGCCGACTTCGGCAGCGTCTTTCGCTTGAACGTGACCGAGAGCATGATCCCGGTGTACTCGGGATAGAGCGTGACGCGGCCGCTGCGGAGCGACGCGTCGATCAGCTCGGTCGAGCCGATGTTCTCCTTGTACTGGACTCGCAGCCCCTTTGCCTCCAGGGCTTGCTTGTAGAGCTGCCCGAGGACGTACTGCTCGGGGAAGTTCTTCGTGCCGATGATGATCGGAGTCGCCTGCTGCTTCGCCGATGCGGCCGGTGCCGCGGCGGCTCCGCCGAGCACGATGGCGACCCCGAGGGCGACCGCGAAGGCCGCCTTGGCGGCCCTGCGATTGTGCTTCCTGATCACGTACCCCACCTCCCTGTCGTGGTTCACCCGGTTAGACGACCGGGCGCACTTCTGGTTCGAACGCCGGCACTTCGTCTTTCAGTCCTGCGGGTGTCAGCCAACGTTGCACAAGGCCGAGCGCGGCGTCGGCGGCGAGCGCGAGCAGCGAGACGCAGATCGCCGCGCCGACCAGGCCCTCGACGTCGTAGCTCGCCTGGTTGACGAGGATCTCGCCCAGCCCGCCCCCGCCTGCGACCGCGGCGATGGTCGCGGTCGCGACGATGAACACCGCCGAGGTGCGCAGGCCGGCGAAGAGCAGCGGCAGCGCGAGCGGGAGCTCGACGCGCCGCAGCACCTGGAGCGGGGTCATCCCCATCCCGCGTGCCGCCTCGACCGCGTCGGGCTCGACCTCGTCGACGGCGACATAGGCGTTCGTCAGGATCGGCGGCACCCCGAGCACGACCAGCGCGATCAACTGGGTGGTGAAGCCGATCCCCAGGAACGTGATCCCGAAGGCGATCACGACCAGGGTCGGGAGCGCGCGGCCGACGTTCGCGAGGTTGACGGCGATGAACGAGCCGCGGTGCAGGTGCCCCAGCGCGACGCCGAGCGGCACCGCGGCCGCGATCGAGACGCCCAGGGCCGCGGCCGAGAGCAGCACGTGCTCCCAGGTCTTCTCCAGGATCAGCTCGCGCTGGTCGACGATGAACTCGAGGCTGTCGATGAAGACGCTCACGCTGATCTCCGGGCATAGGCCCAGGGCGTCAGCAGCCGCTGAGCGACCACGAGCAGTCCGTCGGCGAGGATCGCGAGCCCGACCGCGAGCACGCCGGCGGCGATGATCTCGGTCTTGAAGGTCAGGGCCAGCGCTCCGAGGATCGGGACGCCAAGCCCCTCCGAGACGACGAAGGCGGCCACCGTCGCGAGCGCGATCGTCGAGACGACCGCGACGCGCAGCCCGGCGACGATCGCGGGCAGCGCCAGCGGCAGCTCGACCCGGAAGAGCGTCTGGGTCGTCGTGAGCCCCATCCCGCGCGCCGCCTCGAGCACCTCGGGCGGGGCCGAGCGCAACCCGGTGAGGATGTTCCGGAAGAGGATCAGGAGCGTGTAGCCGACGAGCGCGACCTCGACCGTGGTCACGGTCAGCCCGGTGACGGGGACGAGGAGCTGGAACAGCGCGAGGCTCGGGATCGTGTAGATCACCGCCGAGGCGAGCGCGAAGGGGCGCTCGACGTACCGGAGGCGGTGCGCGAGCAGGGCGGCGCAGAGGGAGATGGCGAAGCCGATGCCGACCGCGATCGCCGTCAGCTCGATGTGCTCGAGGAGCGCCGGCTGCAGCACGGGATCCCAGTTCTCGCGCACCCAGTCGGTGCAGAAGGTGCGGTTCTCGGTGACGCAGTCGCTCCCCTCGCCGAAGTCCGGGATCACGGGCTCGGCCATCAGCGGAGGAGCTCCGTCAGCCGGTCGAGCGTGAGCACGCGCCTCGTCCCGCCCGCGCCCTCGACGAGGACCGCGCGGGCCCCCGCGTTCAGCATCGCCGAGAGCGCGTCGCGCAGGGTCGTGTCGAGGTCGACCAGCGGGCCGACCGCCCCATTCGCAGGCTCGAGCTCGAGGTCGCCGAGCCGCTTCAGCGAAAGCCGCTTCAGCCCGCGGTCGGCGCCGACGAACCGCGCCACGAACTCGTCCGCGGGGTGCGCGAGCAGCTCCTCCGGGGTGCCGTACTGGGCGAGCACACCGCCTTCGCGAAGGATCGCAATCCGGCCGCCGACGAGGATCGCCTCGTCGATGTCGTGAGTGACGAAGATGATCGTCTTGCCGATCTCCCCGTGAATGCGCAGCAGCTCCTTCTGCAGGCGGGTGCGCGTGATCGGATCGAGAGCCCCGAATGGCTCGTCCATCAGCATCACCGGCGGATCGGCCGCGAGGGCGCGGGCAAGCCCGACGCGCTGGCGCTCGCCGCCGGAGAGCTGCGACGCGTAGCGGGAGCGGTAGTCGCGGGCGGGCAGGTCGACGAGGTCGAGCAGCTCGTCGACACGCTGCTTGATCTCGGGCTTCGACCAGCCGAGCAGCTTCGGCACGGTCGCGACGTTCTCTGCAACCGACAGGTGCGGGAAGAGCCCGACCTGCTGGATCACGTATCCGATCCCGCGCCGGAGCTCCGTCTGATCGAGGCCCGTGACGCTCTTGCCGTCGACGCGGACGTCGCCCGACGTCAGCTCCACCAGGCGGTTGACGAGCTTCATCGCGGTCGTCTTGCCGCCCCCGGAAGGGCCGACGAGACAGCAGATCTCGCCCGCCGGGATCGTCATCGAGAGGTCGTCGACCGCCGGAGTGGCACGGCCGGGGTACCGCTTGGTCGCGTGGTCGAAGACGATCTCGACCGCCTGCCGCCGCTCCCTCACGGGCAGAGACTAGTCGCTGGTAGCGTCGCGACGGCGTGGCCGACGTCGCCTATATCCCCGGCGAGGCCGGGCGTGAGCGGCGACCCGCGATCGGCTACGCGATGATGATCGCGGCGGCGCTCTTGTTCGCGCTCAACGGCACCGTCTCGAAGGTCGTGCTGCAATCCGGGATCTCGTCGCTCGAGCTGACTCAGGTGCGGGCGACCGGCGCGTTTCTCGGCTTCGCGCTCGTGCTTGCGCTGACCCGGCGGGAGACGCTCCGGCTGACGAGACGCGAGCTCCCATACCTGATCGTCTTCGGGATCGCGGGGGTTGCGCTCGTCCAGTGGCTCTACTTCGTCTCGATCGGCCGCCTCCCGATCGGGATCGCGCTCCTGATCGAGTACATCGCGCCGATCCTGATCGCGCTCTGGGCGTGGGCGGTCTTCAAGGAACAGATCCGGCGGCGGATCTGGGTCGCGCTCGTCCTCGCCGTGATCGGGCTCTCCGTGGTCGTCGAAGTGTGGAACGGGCTCACGCTCGACCGCATCGGCGTCGGGGCGGCGTTGTCGGCCGCCGTCGCCTACGCGATCTACGTGCTGATGGCCGAACGCGCGGTCAGGTGGCGCGATCCCGCCTCGCTGACGGCGTACGGGTTCCTGTTCGCGGGGCTCTTCTGGGCAGCCATCCAGCCGGTCTGGCGGTTCCCGGCCGGCCGGCTCGACGACAGCGTCTCGCTGCTCGGGCACCTCGAGCGCCACTCCCTCCCGGTCTGGCTGCTACTGCTCTACGTCGTCGTCGCCGGGACGATGATCACGTTCCTGCTCGTCGCGGCAGCCCTGCGCCACATCTCGGCGACGCGGGTCGGGATCGTGGCGATGCTCGAGCCGGTGGCTGCGAGCGGCGTCGCCTTCCTGTGGCTCGGCGAGTCGTTCGGAACGGCGCAGCTGCTGGGCGGAGCGATCGTCCTGACCGCAATCCTGCTCGCTCAAACGGCGCGCTGAGCGCCAACAGACTCCTTACCTCCTATCCCCCAAACGGGTGACGGCAGCGTCCGGCTCGTTGGCAACACTGCTGCTCTTGTTGGAGGTTTCAACACGTGTTCGCGCAGCTTTCGGCCTGATTCTGGTCATTTGCGCCCTTGTTCCTGCCGCGCAGGCCGGTAGCCAGGGGACGGCGATGAACCAGCGTGAGCGCTCCCTGCTGAGCATCGTCAACGAGGTTCGCGGCGCCCACGGCCTCCGCCCGCTCCGGCCCGACGGCGCGCTCAACCGCGTTGCGCACTCCTACACGGCGACGATGATCCGGACGAACGTCTTCACGCACGGTTCGATGGCCGCGCGCCTCGCCGGGTCGGGCGCGCGTGGCCCGATGTTCGGCGAGAACCTCGCCTGGGGCGTCGGAATCGGCGGGTCGGCGCGCAGCATCGTGCGCGGCTGGATGGCAAGCCCCGGCCACCGCGCCACTCTGCTCCGGCCCGGATGGAACCGGATCGGGATCGGCGCGCTGAGGGGCAGCTTCCAGGGCCACAGCGGCGCCATCGTCGTGACGGCCGACTTCGCCGGGTCTTAGGTCTCGGCCATCAGGCCGCGGAGCTCTGTGAGCTTTTCGCGGCGTAGCTCGTCGCGCTCGCCGCGCTCGAGCCGTTCGAGCAGCCGACGGACGAGCGGGGCCAGCTCGACGGGGTTGAACGGCTTCGTGATGTAGTCGACGCCGCCGATGTCGAGCCCTCGGGCCCGGTCTCGGAACTCTGCGCGCGCGGTCAGGAAGATGATCGGGATCTCGGCCGTGCGCTCGTCCTCGAGCAGAGCCTCGGCGACGCCCCAACCGTCGAGCCCGGGCATCATCACATCGAGCAGGATCACGTCGGGGCTTCCGGTTCGCGCGGCCTCCAGCCCCGAGGGGCCGTCGCTCGCCTCGAGCACCGGCATTCCCTCCGCCTCCAGATTGACGCGGCAGAGCAGCCGGATCGGCGCCTCGTCGTCGATTACGAGCACGGTGGTCATGCGTCTTTCGTCATACCCAGCCGTGTCATGTCTCACTCTCCGCGGGCCGGAGCTCGAGCACGAACGTCGATCCCTTCCCCTCGCTCGAGTCGACGCGGATCCTGCCGCCCATCGCGGTCACGAGCCCCTCGGCGAGGAAGAGGCCGAGCCCCGCCGCGCCGGCGCCGACCGCTCCTGCCGCGGCTGCATCGCCCCGATAGAACTTGCGGAAGATCCGCTCCTGCTCCGCGTGCGGGATCCCGACACCCTCGTCCTCGACGCTCACCTCGACCGCGTCCTCGCGGCGACGCGCGGCGACGGTGACGGTGCCACCGGCCGGGGAGTAGCGCACCGCGTTGTCGAGCAGGTGCGCGAGCACCTGGCCGAGCTTCTCCCGGTCGGCCTCGGCCGCCAGCGAGGCCTCGTCGAGCTCGATCACGAACCGGTGCCCATTCTGGCCGTCGGCTCCCTCGGCGGTGCGGACCGCCTCGTTGACGACCGCCCGGACATCCGTCTCTCCCAGCTGCACCGCCATCACGCCCGTGTCGAGCTGCGCGACCGAGAGGAGCCGGTCGACGATCGAGGTCAGCCGCTCCGACTCGGACGCGATGTAGCGAAGGAAGGTCGCCCGCTCCTCGTCGCCGAAGAGCACGTCCTGACGGAGCAGCGTCTCGGCAAAGCCGTAGATCGAGGTCAGCGGCGTCCGCAGCTCGTGCGAGACCGTGGAGACGAAATCGGACTTCATCTGCTCGACGCTGCGCTCGGACGAGATGTCCCGGAACGCGTAGATGCGGCCTGCGACGGCGCCCGCCGGGTCGGTCATCACCGCCTCGCTGAGCGAGAGCCAGACCTCCTCGCCGCCACGCCGGATCGGGAGCAGACGGCTGCCACCGTGGCTCCCGCCGCCGGCAGCGTCGAGCGGCCGCCCGAGAGCGTCGGTCGGCGTCTGGCCGAGCGCCTCCGCCTGCGTCACCCCGGTCACCCGCTCTGCGGCCGGGTTCCAGAGCACGACCCTGCCGTCCCGATCGACGGCGACGATGCCGTCCGCGACGTTGGCGAGGATCGCTTCGCCGCGCTGCTGCTCGTGGCTGACGCCCTGGTAGAGCTCGGCGTTCACGCGCGCGGTGGCCGCGGTCGCCGCGAGGGCGTGCAACGCCTCGGCCTCCTCCTCCCGCCACTCCCGGGGCTTCAGCGAGTAGACGGCGAGGATCCCGTGCGCCGACTCCTCCGGCCCGATCATCGGCACGCCGAGGTAGGCCCCGTAGCCCGCTGCGAGCATCGCGTCTGCCTCGAGAACCCTGGGATCGGCGCCGACCTCGGCGATCGCACGCGTCGCGCGGGTCTGGACGATGTCGCCGACGAGCCACGCGGTCGAAGGAGCGCGCGTGTCGAGCGCGTCTTCCTGGCCCGCTCCCGCCGCCGCACGGACGACCACCTCGTCGCCCTCGAGCACGCGGACCGAGGCACCGGCGGCGTCGAGCAACTCGACGGCGGATCTGGCCGCCTGGTCGAGGACGTTGTCGGGATCCAGCTCGCGGGCGAGGTCGCGGCCCGCCCTGGCGAGGCGCTGAGCCAGGAATCGCGCCCGCCGCTCGCGCTCGTACAGGTCGCTGCGCTCGAGCGCACCGCGGGCGGCGGCGGCGACCTGCGCCGCGAGCTCCAGCTGCTCGTCGTCGAACGCGCGCTCGCCCTGGAAGAAGACGAGCACGAGCCCCGAGCCCTTGCCGCCCGGCTGCTGGAGCGGAACGGCCAGGAGCGAGCCCCGACCGGCCGCCGCGGCCGCGACCCCGAGGCCGTCGCCGAAGCGATCGTCCTCGCCCAGGCGGCGTGACGCGAGCACCTTGCCGCCGCGCGCGCAGAGAGTCAGCGCCGAGGCGCTCTCGCGAAGGTGGGCGGCGAGCCCTTCCGCGAGCTCGTGCGAGCCGGCCAGCTCGAGCCGGCCGCCGGCGGACCTGAGCACAGCGGCCGAGTCCCCGCCGAGCGCGTCCGCGGCCGCCTGAGCGACGGCATCGAGCGTCTCCTGCTCGGAGAGCGGCTCGCTCAGGACGGCTGCGATCCGGTAGAAGCCGCGCTCGACCTGCGTCTGCCGGGAGCTCTGCTCGTGGGCCTCGGCGTTTCCGAGTGCGATCGCGATCTCGCGGGCGACGGCCTCGGCAAGGGCGAGCTCGGTCGGGTTCCAGGAACCCACCAGGGCGCGGTGGAGGGCGAGCACGCCGAGCAAGCGGTCCTGAATCACGATCGGCGTCGCCAGCACGGAGCGCACGCCACGATCCGTGAGATCGCGCACGTCGCCGAGCTCTGGAGCGTCGAGAACGTCGGCGACGGCCACGGTCCGGCGGGTGCGCGCGGCGACGTGGGCAGCCGGGAGGCGCACGTCGTCGCCGAGCGGGAGGACGCCGTCCGCATCCCACTCGGCCGCGACAGCCGAGGTCTCGTCCGGGTCGCCGAGCTTGACGAAGCACCGGATCGCGCCGAGGGCGCGGCCGATCTCCCCGAGCACGGCGGGGAGCACCTGGTCGATGTCGCGGCGAGAGCGCAGCTCGAGCGAGACCTGGCTGAGCAGCCGCTCGCGGTCGAGCGAGTCGGCCAACGCGATCGTGACGCGGGAGCGCTCGAGCGCCGGGCCGGCCTCGCCGACGAACGTCTGCATCCGGCCGAGCTCGTCCTCGTCGAACACGCGCGGCGTCCTGACGGCGCCGAAGACCACTCCGATCACGCGGTCCCGGACGCGCACGGGGACGTAGACGCAGCTCTTGATCCTGGCGATCGAGTTCAGCCGCTGATTGACCACGGCCGAGTGGTCGGCGTCGTAGATCGTGAACGCCGTTCCCTCCCGGACCGCGGCGTTGATTCCGGACGGCTCGCGATCGAGCGGAACGCGCTGGCCGAGGAGCGCTTCGTGATCCGCCCCTCCCTCGCGCGCCGCCACCAGCACGGCGACCCGCCCTTCCTCCTCGAGCAAGGCGAGGTTCGCGAGTTCGAGGTCGAAGACCTCGGCGAACTCGTCCATGAGCAGGGTCGCGACGTCGGCCGGATCGGGGGCGTCGAGGAGGCGGTGCGAGAACCGGTCGACCCCCGCCGCCTCGCCATCGCGCAGCAGCGAACGCTCCTCGATCTCGCCGACGCTCAAAACCCCGGCGACGAGCCGGTTGCGCTGGTCCCAGCTCCGGAGCACGCCGACCAACGGGATCGCGCCGACCAGGATCGCGGGTAGCGTGAGCAGGGGATTCCCTGCGAGCCCGTCGCCCTCGACCAGGATCGCGATCCCGAGGATCGCGGCCGTCAGGCCGAGGCATGGGAAGACGGTTGCCGCAGCGAAGCCGACCTCTCCCACCCGCCGGCGCTCCCGCCACAGCGAGGGCGCAATCGCGACGCCCACGGCCAGATACAGCGCCGCGAGGATGAGCAACGGCACCGCGTTGAACAGCACCGCCTGAGTCTCTGCGTTCACTGGACGAACACGATGATAGAGACGCCGATCCCGCTTTGAAAGATGGGCCGAGCGGCCTATTGGCAGTTCGGCGGGCGACGATTAGCGTGGCTGCACTGGGCGATGCTCCGCCGCGTGCGCGCGGGGAGCATTTGGAGGCGGCCCTGTCGCGACGACCCCCCGATGCGGCAGGGCCGTTTTCCCTGCGTCCACGCGCGAAAGCTACGATCGCGGCGATGGTCGAACGCGTCCTGCTCGCCTCGCCCCGCGGCTACTGCGCCGGAGTCGAGCGCGCCGTCGAGACGGTCGAGCTCGCTCTCGACCACTACGGCCCGCCGGTCTACGTGCGCAAGCAGATCGTGCACAACATCCACGTCGTCCGAGATCTGGAGGCGCGCGGCGCGATCTTCGTCGACTCCGAGGCCGAGGCGCCGGTGGGCGCGACGATCGTCTACTCGGCCCACGGAGTCGCGCCTGCGGTGAACGCGGCCTCCGCCGAACTCGGGCACAACGTGATCGACGCGACCTGCCCGCTCGTGACGAAGGTGCACGTCCAGGCGAGGCGCTACGCGGCCGACGGCTACACGGTCGTCCTGATCGGGCATGCCGGCCACGAGGAGGTGGTCGGGACGATGGGCGAGGCGCCGGCGGCGACCGTGCTCGTCCAGGACGTCGCCGAGGCGGAGGCGCTCGACCTTCCGGCCGACGCCCGGCTCGCCTACATCACGCAGACCACGCTCTCCGTGGACGAGACGTCCGAGATCATCGGCGTCCTCCGCCGCCGTTTCCCGGCGATCCACGCGCCGAAGAAGGAGGACATCTGTTACGCCACCTCCAACCGACAGTGGGCCGTGAAGGAGATGCTGACCGAGGTCGACCTCCTGCTCGTGATCGGCTCGCGCAACTCCTCCAACTCGAACCGACTGGTCGACGTCGCTCGGGCCGGCGGGGTCGCCTCGTACCTGATCGACGACGAGACGGAGATCGACGAGACGTGGCTCGAGGGCGTGCGAACGGTCGGGGTCACCTCCGGTGCATCGGCGCCGGAGAAGCTCGTCAATCGCGTCTGCGACTGGTTCCGCGCGCACGGCGTCGAGCGGATCGAGCCGTTCCGGATGGTCGACGAGGACGTGACCTTCAGGCTGCCGGTGGAGCTTCGCCGGGAGCTGGCGCTCGCCGAGTCTCAGTCGTAGCGCCGCCGACGAAGTTCGCCAGCCGCCGGGCCTCCGCCTCGTCGACCGAGACCGCGGCCTCCGCGACGCCGCTCTCGTCCCAGACGCTGAAGCGCACGTGGCCTTCGTCGGTGTAGCGCGAGACGCGGAGCGCCTTGCCGGCCTCGGTGCCGGTGCCGGCGAAGAACTCGACGAGCTTCGCGCGCTGCGGCGCCGCGCACCAGGGGCAGTAACGAAACGCGCTCCCGATCGACCCGCCGCACTGCGTGCACGCGTGCATCGCGCCTCCTCGCGGAGAGCGTACTACGACACGCCCTGAAAAGACGCGCCTAGACGCGAGCGATCTGCGGGCTCTCGACACCGTCGGCGTCGAGGGAGACGGCGAGCACCTCGGCCTTGATCCACTCCGCGTGCCGCTCGACGAGCTCGGCGTCCGCGGCCGGGAGCGTGACGGCGATCCGATCGGTCAGCTCGAGGCCCTGCTCCTTGCGCATCGAGTTGAGCGTGTGGATCAAGTCGTAGACGCGACCCTCGAGCTCGAGGTCGGGATCGAGCGTCGTGTCGAGCGCGACCGTCACTCCCTCGTCCGAGGCCACGGCCCAGCCTTCCTTGCCCGAGCGCTCGACCAGCACCTCGTCGGCCCCGAGCTCGAGGCCGAGGACTCGGAAGCCCCCGCTGCCGAGCTGCTCGAACTGACCCGCCGCGAGGGCGGCTCGGACGGCGCCGAGCTCCTTGCCGAGCTTCGGGCCGAGCACCGGTAGGTGCGGCTTCACGTGCAGCTCGGTCGTCTCGACGTGGCCGAACTCGACTTCCTTGACGCGCAGCTCCTCGCGGAGCTCGTCGGCGTGACCTTCGGCAAGCGGTGCGCCCTCGACGACGAGACGTCGCAACGGCTGGCGCAGCTTCAGCTGCGAGGCCGCGCGGGCCTGATGGCCGAGGCCGACGACGCGCCGGAGCTCGGCGACCTCGTCGAGCAGCGCCTGATCGGTCGCGCGCGCTTCCGGCCAGCCTGCGAGGAAGACAGACGCGGGCGGATCGCCCTCGGCACCGCGGACGAGGTTCTGCCAGAGGTGCTCGGCGAGGAACGGCATCACCGGGGCGATCACGCGGATGCCTTGGACGAGCGCATGCCAGAGGGCCTGGAGCGCGCTCGCATCACCGTCCCAGAAGCGGCGCCGGGAGCGGCGGATGTACCAGTTGGAGACGTCGTCGACGAACTCCTCGAACGCCCGCGTGACGTTCGTCGACAGAAACTCCTCGTAGCCTGCCGTCGCCTCGGCCACGAGCCGGTCCGTCCTCGCGGCGAGCCAGCGGTCGAGCGGCCGCTCCACGGGCGGCGCCGCCGCGTAGTCGGGCCGGAAGCCGTCGATCGTCGCGTAGTCGATGAGGAAGCGGGTCGAGTTCCAGAGCGTGAGCAGCCTGCGCTTGATCTCGTGCGCCGGGCCGAAGCCGAAGAGGAGGTTGCGGTCGGGCGGCTGGGCGCAGAACTGCCAGCGCATCACGTCGGCCCCCATGCGGGCGAAGGCGTCCTCCGCCTCGATCATGTTCCCCCACGAGCCGTGCATCTCGCGGCCCGTCTCGTCGAGCATCTTCTCGTAGCCGAGCACCTTCTTGTACGGCGCGCGCCCGGTCAGCACGACCGACATGAAGTGCTGCGAGTAGAACCAGAGCCGGATCTGCTCGCGCATCTCCGAGACCCAGTCGGCCGGGAACCACTCCTCCCAGTAGGCGTGGTCGGGCAGGTCGGCCGTCGTCAGCCCCTTGGCGGCGCCCGTCGCGTAGCCCTCGTCGACGTACTCGGGGCTCTGCCAGCCGAGGGTCGAGTACGGGACGATGCCGGCGTCGAGCCAGACATCGCCGACCTCCGCGACGCGGCGCGCGTCCTCGCCGCACTGCTCGCAGCGGATCGGAACGTCGTCGATCCACGGCCGCCGCAGTTCCTCGAGCTGGTCGAGCCCTCCGGTCGCCCGCTCGAGCAGCTCGGCTTTGGAGCCGATCACGTTCAGGTGCCCGCAGGCGCAGGGGTAGAAGGGCAGCGGCAACCCGTAGTAGCGGCGCCGCGAGATGTTCCAGTCGCCCATGTTGCGAAGCCAGTCGTCCATCCGCTTGCCCATGTAGGCGGGTGTCCACTCGACGGTCGCGTTCGCGTCGAGCAGGGGTTGGCGCAACTCGTCGACCGCGATCAACCAGTCGTCGGTGATCCGCCAGATCAGGGGCGTGTCGCAGCGCCAGCAGTGCGGGTAGCGGTGCTCGATCAGCCCTGCGTGGACCAGAAAGCCGCGCTCTGCGAGCCAGCCGACGATCTGGTCGGCGGCCTCGACCGTCGAGAGCCCGTGGAGCCAGCCGTAGTCGTCGAAGAAGCGGCCGGCCTCGTCGACGGGCATCAGCACCGGCAGCTCGTGGATCCGGCCGAGCTCGAAATCCTCCTGGCCGGCCCCGGGGGCGATGTGGACGATCCCGGTTCCCTCCTCGAGCGAGACCTCGTCCCACGGGATCACCCGGTGCTCGACCGCCGCACCCGGGCCGAGCTCG
Source organism: uncultured Gaiellaceae bacterium (assembly GCA_963789355.1). GTDB lineage: Bacteria > Actinomycetota > Thermoleophilia > Gaiellales > Gaiellaceae > Gaiellasilicea. Next base: position 279,856 of record CAWBKK010000004.1, on the reverse strand, counting down.
TCGAAGGCCCCCGCATACCGCCAGCCGACGAGCTCCTCGCCGCGCTTCCGCTCCGCGAAGGCCTCGTCCGGGAAGCGCGCGGCGGCGACCCACTCGCCGTTCTCACGCCGCCCGTACTCGGCGCCGGGCTGCACCGCCGCGGCGACGTTCGCGGGCAGCGTCCAGGGTGTCGTCGTCCAGATCACCAGCGACTCGTGCGCGCGGTCGAGGAGCGGGAAGCGGACGAAGAGCGACGGGTCCGAGCGATCCTGATAGACGCCCGACTGCGAGAGCTCGTGTTGGGAGAGCGAGGTGCCGCACCGGGGGCACCACTCGGTCGAGCGGTGGCCGAGGTAGAGCCAGCCGTTCTCGTGCACCCGCTTCAGCATCCGCCAGACGTACTCGATGTTCGTGTCGCTGAACGTGAAGTAGTCGTTGCCCCAGTCCATCCACTGGCCGAGGCGCTTCGAGCCGCGAGTGATGTCGGCCGATGACTGGACGACGACCTCGCGACAGCGGCGTGCGAACTCGGCCAGGCCGAACTCCTCGATCTCGCGCTTCGAGTTGAGCCCGAGCGAGCGCTCGACGCCGACCTCGATCCAGAGCCCCTGGCAGTCGAAGCCATTTTGGTAGCGCTGCTCGAAGCCGCGGGACGCCTTGTAGCGCTGGAAGACGTCCTTCAGCGTCCGCCCCCAGGCCGTGTGGACGGCAAGCTTCTTGTTCGCCGTCACCGGCCCGTCGACGAAGCTCCACTTCGGCCCGCCCGCGTTCTGCGAGCGCAGCTGCTCGAACGTCCCCTCGCGCTCCCAGAGGTCGAGGATCTCGAGCTCGAGCGCAGGGTGGTCGGGCTTGTCGGGAAGGGGCTTGAACATGCGCTTCGATTCTAGGGAACACTCCGTCCGCCCTTGTCGTTTTCATTCAGCGAGGCCGGGGAACCGGCCTTCGTACCCAGCGAAAGGAACGTCCGAATGGCAACAGCAGTGAAAGAGGACACCTTCACCCAGGAGGTGCTCGAGAGCGACAAGCCCGTGATCGTCGACTTCTGGGCGGAGTGGTGCGGACCGTGCCACGCAGTTGCGCCCGTGCTCGACAAGATCGTCGAGGAGCGCGCCGGCGAGGTGAAGCTCGTCAAGGTGAACATCGACGAGGAGCGCGAGCTCGCGGAGCGCTACGGGATCGTCTCGATCCCGACGATGGTGCTCTTCAAGGACGGCGAGCAGGCCGCCGTCGCGGTCGGCGCCCAGCCGAAGGGCGCGCTCGAGCGCTCGCTCGGGCTTGCGGCCGAGTAGCTAGTTCTCCGCGCGCTCTTCTTCCGGGTGAGGGATCGGCGAGGTGGCGCGACTCGCCGGTTCCTCGACCAGGTTCAGCACGCGCATGCCGTAGTTGAAGACGATCGTGCCGCCGAGCCAGCCCCCGACCGTGAGCATGAAGAAGCCGACGAGCGTGAGGATGAAGGCGCCGTCGCCGACCGCGCCGTCGATCCCGTCGCTGTAGCCGGCGCCGATCGAGACCAGGAAGAACGCCGTCGCGATCAGCATCGCGATCATGTGCGCCGTCGCCGTCCGCCAAAGGGGCGTGCCGCGCTCGATCCGGAGCCAGTCGGCGAAGCCGGTGATCGCCGTCGGGCCGCTGAAGACCAGGCCGACGATCAACGCCAGCGTCCAGCCCTTTGCGGCGTCCTGCTCGGCGATCCCGACCTTGCTCAGCACGGCTGCGACCGTCGCGAACGTATAGGCGCCGATCGTCGCGTCGGTCAGCGGCGGATGAAGCGGGTGACCGGGCGTGCCGCGGTAGAGAAAGTCGAGCGCCATCTGCGCCGAGCGTTTCCGCCTCGGCGCCTCGGCAAACGCCGGGTCTTACTCGTCGACTGCCTCTTCGAGAAAGCCGAGGAAAGCAGCGTGCTTGGCCAGGAGCGCCTCGATCTCGCTCAGGCCGACCGCCGCCCAGTCCTCAACCCACGTCTCGGAGAGGTCGTCTTCGATGATATGGAGGCCACGCTCGCTCATCTGGGTCTGATGATCGACACGGACACCCCGGGCTGCATGGGCCGAACGGCCTATCTTCCGGGGCGGCGAGGCCCCACCCGATGAGCCAGTTTCTGATCGTCAATCCCAGCTCCGGCACCGATTCTCCGACCGCGGGAGAGCTCCGCGACGCCGCCGAGGGCCGTGGGGTCGAGGTCCGCTTCCTCGAGGACGGAGACGACCTCCAGGAGCTGGCGCGGAGTGCGGGCGCGGACGTGCTCGGCATGGCCGGCGGCGACGGTTCGCTGGCAGCCGTGGCCGAGGTCGCGATCGAGCAGGACGTCCCGTTCGTCTGCATCCCCTTCGGGACCCGGAATCACTTCGCCCGCGATCTCGGGCTCGACCGGGACGACCCGATCGCGGCCCTGGCCGCCTTCGACGACGGGCTCGAGCGGCGCGTCGATGTGGCCCGCGCTGGGGACCGGCTCTTCCTCAACAACGTCTCGCTCGGGATCTACGCGCGCCTCGTCCACCGGCGCGAGCACCACCGCCGCCGCCGTGACGCGCTCGCTCGCCTCCGCGCGCTTGCCCTGACGCTGCAGGACCGGCGGCGCCGCCAGCGCTTCACGATCGACGGAGAGCCCGTGCGCGCGCGGCTCGTCCTCGTCTCGAACAACGACTACACCCTCGACCTGCTCTCGCTGGGCGAGCGCGAGCGCCTCGACGAGGGAAAGCTCCACCTCTATGTCCCGCACGGCTTCCGGCGGATCACCTGGGATGAGCGCGCCTGCACGGAGCTCGAGATCGGAGCGCCGCAACCGCAGCTGCGGACGGCGATCGACGGCGAACCCGTTGACCTCGACACGCCGGTTCGGTTCCGGATCGAACCGTTGGCGCTACGCGTGCTCGTGCCGCGCGCGCCAGAGCCGGAGTAGCTCAGGGAAGTGGGCGAACGCGAGCTCGTCGTCGCGCGGGAGCTCGTCCGGCGCGAACCAGGCCAGCTCGGCGACATCGTCCGCGGCCCGCTCCGTCCCGCCGGTCACACTCGCGTCCCAGGTCAGGCAGAGAACGGTTCGCCCCAGATAGCCCGGCTCCATCCAGATGCCGACGAAGGCGTTCGGCTCGACGTCGAGCCCGGTCTCCTCTCGCAGCTCGCGGACGAGCGCGTCGAGCGGGTGCTCGTTCTCCTCGACGAAGCCGCCGGGAAGATCCCACAGGCCGATGCTCGGCTCGTAGGCGCGCCGCCCGAGCAGGAGTCGCCCGTCGCGCTCGACGAGCGCCTGAACGGCCGGAGCCGGGTTCGCCCAGACGACATGCCCGCAGGACGGGCACGCGAAGTGATTGCCCCTGTGCTCGCCCTCCGCGCCGCAGCGGGGACAGGCGCGCCACCCATCGAGGAAGGCCATCGGGCTACGGTATCCCGGTGAGCCCGCGTCACGTTCCCGCCACGGTCCACGAGCTGACGCGCGTCGGAATGCTGGCCGGCCTGCCCGGCGAGCACCTCTCGAAGCTCGCAGCCCGGCTCGAGCGGGAGGAGGTGGCGCCGGGAGCCACGGTCGTCCGCGAAGGCGACCCCGGCGACCGGTTCTACATCGTCCTCTCGGGGATGCTGAACGTGAGCCAGCAGCAGCGCGGCGAGCGGCGGATCCTGCGGCCGGGCGACGCGTTCGGCGAGGTCGCGCTGGCGATGAGGATCCCGCGGACGGCATCCGTTCGCGCCGTGACGCCCGCGGTCGTGGCGAGCTGCGACCAGGCTGCGTTCGACGAGCTGCTCCGGCCGCTGTTCGCCGATGAGTGACGTCCTGCTCCTGCACGCCGGGATCGCCGACCGGCGGATGTGGGCACCGCAGCTCGAGGCGCTCGAGGCTGCGGGCCACCGCGTGCTCGCGCCCGACCTCCCCGGCTTCGGCGACGCCGCGCTCGAGCCGCCCACCGTCGACTACGTCGCGGTTTGCCGCGGGCCTGCTCGATGGGCCTGCGACGGTCGTCGGCTGCTCGTTCGGCGGTCGCGTCGCGCTCGAGCTCGCCGCCGCGAGACCAGACCTCGTCAGCAGGCTCGTCCTCGTCGCGCCCGGACTCTCCTCGACCGAGTGGTCGGAGGCGGCGAAGGCGGGCTTCGCGGAGGAGGAGGCGCTGATCGAGCGCGGCGATCTCATCGGAGCGGCCGAGCAGCAGGCCCAGATGTGGCTCGGTCCGGACGCGTCCGCCGAGGTCCGCGAGCTGACGGTGGCAATGACGGTCCGCTCGTACGACCAGCAGCTGCCCTGCGAGGGCGATGTGCGGACAACGTGGCCGGAGCCAGCGGCCGAGACGGTCGCGGCCGACCTGAACGTGGCGACACTGGTCGTGATCGGCGACGCCGACCTCCCTGAGCTGGAGTCGGTCGCGGTGCGGCTCGTACAAGAGCTCCCCGACGCTCGGCTCGAGACGATCGAGGGCGCCGGCCACCTGCCGAGCCTCGAGCGGCCGGACGAGCTCAACCGGCTACTGCTCGACTTCCTCGAGTAGCGCGTCCGAGAGCGCGGGCCACGCGGTTGCGGCCCAGTCGCCGAACGAGACGTCCGCGAGTGAGGCGCCGATCAGCTTCCGCTCGGGGTCGATCCAGAGGAACGTCGCCGTTCCCGGCTTCGAGCCGAAGTGGCCGTACGTCCTCGCCGAGTTGCGCGAGCCGGTCCAGTGCGGCGACTTGCCGTCGCGGAGCTCGAAGCCGAGGCCCCAGTCGTTCGGGGTCTGGCGGCCGAAGCCCGGCAGGACGCCGTCGAGGCCGGGGAACTGAACGGTCGTCGCCTCGGCAAGCGTCTCCGGCGCGAGCAGGGTCGGTGCGAGCGTCTCCCGGCCGAAGGTCAGCATGTCGCCGAGCGTGCCGACGATCCCGCCCGCTGCATCGCCTTCGAGCGTCGCGTCGAGCCCGAGCGGCTCGAGGACCGCCTCGCGGAGGTAGTCGGCGAACGGCAGCTCGGCCCGGGCCGCGAGGTGCTCGGCGAGAGCGAGATACCCGGTGTTCGAGTAGATCCGCCGCTCGCCGGGCTTGCCGAGTGGCCTCGGCGAGTCCCAGGCGAGCCCGGAGGCGTGTGCGAGCAGGTGCCGAACCGTCGAGCCGTCGGGCCCCGCCGACTCGTCCAGGTCGAGGGCACCCTCTTCCGCGGCGATCAGGGTCGCGTAGGCGGTGAGCAGCTTCGTCACCGAGCCCCAGCCGAGGCGATACCGCGTATCGCCGTGCTCGGCGAGAACGGTCTCGGCGGTCGCGATCCCCGCGGCAGCGTGCTCGCACGGCCACTCGTCGATCCGGCGAAGGGCGTCCACGGCGGGCGATACTAGCCAGCGTGGAGCGCCGCCTCATCGCCGGTCATTCGCCCTTCGAGCCGGTCGTGGGCTACTCGCGCGCGGTCGTGAGCGGACACAACGTCCACGTCTCGGGCACGGCGCCGATCCCGCGTCAGGGCGATCCGCCGGACGGTGCGTACGAGCAGGCTCGCCTCTGCCTCGAGATCGTGGGCGGCGCGCTCGGCGAGGCGGGCGCGGGCTTCTCCGACGTCGTGCGGACGCGGATCTACCTGACCGACGCGGACGACTACGAGGAAATCGCCCGTGCGCACGGCGAGGTCTTCTCGACGATCCGGCCAGCGTCGACCGCAGTCGTCGTCAAGGGGCTCCTCGATCCGCGCTGGCGCGTCGAGATCGAAGCGGATGCGGTGCTCGGGTGACGAAGCAGATCTTCCCCCACTCGATCACGGGCACAGAGGCGATGCAGGGCGGCAGCGTCCTCGAGCACACATTTGGCCAGTCCGACCCGTACACGCTCGGGGTCGAGGAGGAGTACATGCTCCTCGACGGCGAGACGTTCGACCTCGTCCAGCACATCGACACCGTCCTCAAGGCGATCTCCGGCCACGAGCTCGAGCCGCGGATCAACGCGGAGCTGATGCAGTCGGTGCTCGAGATCGCAACCCCCGTCTGTCGCAACGCCGGCGACGTCCAGCGGGAGCTGATGAAGCTGCGCGCGTACGTGAGCAAGGTGGGCCGCGAGCAGGGGATGCGCGTCGGCTCGGCCGGCACGCACCCGTTCAGCCTCTTCGAGCGCCAGCGGATCACCGCGCGCGACCGCTACCGCAACCTCGTCGACCAGCTCCAGTACATCGCGCGGCGCGAGCTGATCTTCGGGATGCACGTGCACGTGGCCGTCGACGATCCCGAGAAGGCGATCCAGGTCGTCAACGGGCTCCTCCCCCAGCTCGGCCCTCTGCTTGCGCTCTCCGCGTCGTCGCCGTTCTGGCGCGGCGAGCCGACCGGCCTCTCGTCCAGCCGCCAGATGGTCTTCGCCGCCTTTCCTCGCTCCGGCCCGCCGCCGCGCTTCCGCGACTACGCGGACTACGCCGAGGTGGTCGGCCAGCTCGAGCGCACCGGCTGCATCGCCGACTACACGCACATCTGGTGGGACATCCGCCTGCACCCGCGGCTCGGCACGATCGAGATCCGGATCTGCGATGCGGTCACGCGGGTCGAGGACGCGGTCGCGCTGGCCGCGTACTGCCAGGCGCTCGTGAAGCAGCTCGCGGAGCAGTACGACCGCGGCGAGCAGATCCCGAGCTACCACCGGATCCTCACCACCGAGAACAAGTGGCTCTCGGCGCGCTATGGGCTCGAGGCGCCGGTGATGGACCTCACCACCGGTGCGCGCAACCGGATCCCGGTCGCGCAGCTGATCCGGCGGACGCTGAAGGAGCTGCAGCCGCACGCGCGCGAGCTCGGCTCCGACCGCGAGCTGGAGGGGATCGGCGAGATCCTCGCGCGCGGCAACGGCTCCGATCGCCAGCTGCGCGTCTTCAACGCCAACCGCGACATCGTCGAGGTCGTCGAGGAGATCGCCAAGGCGACCGAAGCCGTGCCCGCGGAACCGGCTTAGACGACCGGCTCGACGAGGTTGGCGTTCGGGTCGAACGACCAGGTCGTCCGGCCGTTCGTGAAGACGAGCTTGGACCCGTCGTCCGTGACCTTCGCCCGGGTCGGACCGCCCGGGCTGGCGCGGAAGCTGCCCTCTGCGATCACCCGATAGGTCGACAGGTCGATCTTCGCGACCCGGCCGATCGCCGGGTTCGCCCCGTAGAGCGTCTGCCCGTCGGGTCCGAGCGCGAGCCCCCAGCGCTTCAGGGCACCCGGCGCGCACTCGGTGCACGGCGGCACGTTGATGCAGACCGCGATCCGCTCGATCAGGTTGAGCGCGTGGACGAACGCCGTGTTCGTCTGCGTGTTCACGTACAGCGTCAACAGCCAGCGCCCGTCGGGCGAAGCGATCACCTGACCGGCGAGACCCTGCATCTGAACCGTCTGTCCCTTCCTCCCGAGCGACCCGGGCAGCAGCTGCCCGGCCGCGAGGTCGTAGCCGCGCACCGCGTAGCTGCCGTCGACGAAGTTCTGCTGAAGGAAGAGGAAGTCGCCGGCGGTCGAGACCGTCTCCACCAGGAAGTCGCCGCGGAGGGTGAGCGCGCGGGTCCGACCGCGGTTGGCGTCGAGGACGAGGATCCGTGTTCCGGGCTGCTGGAGCGCGACCCAGCCGCCGTCCGAGGAGACCCCCGAGAGCGTCCAGTCCCCGCGCAGCGGGTACGTGCGCGTGACGCGGCCGGTCAGCGTGCTGACGCGGAGTAGCTTGCGGTTCTCGACCGCGAAGTAGGTGCGCCCGTCGGCGGCGTGGATCCCGCCCGGGAGCTCGTAGGCTCGCGGAGCCTCGACCAGAGCCGCGGCGAGCGGAGCCTGGCGCGCGAGCTGCTCGGGCGCGGTCGCCTCGACGGTGCTGCCGCAGGCGGCAAGGACGGAGCTGAATGCGAGCAGAGCGGCGAGACGCTTCATCGGGATCCTCCTCGTGCTTGTCAGTCGGTGTACACCGCTCGAACGGTTTCGGGTTCCGCTGCTCATCGGGACGTCTTCCCCGTCGCAGCTTCGAAGCTGACGAGCCGGCCGTCGGCCCGCAGGGCATGCACACGGTGGTCGCCCGCCCCGAAGCCGAAGCCTGTGATCGCCGCACCGGTCCGATACGGCCCTCGCACGACCCCGTAGGCGGTGTCGTAGGCCCAGAGGTCGCGGCCGGGGCTGAAGTAGAGCGTGCGTCCGTTCCGCGAGATCGTCCCGGTGAGCGCAGTCGGCCCGCTCAGGTCGCGAGTGGCGCGGAAGCGCGCCGTCCGGACGACCTTTCGCGTCGCGAGGTCGATCTCGGCGACGGCGCCGATCGCCGCGTTCGTCGCATACAGCCGCTTGCCGTCGGGAGAGAGCGTCAGCCCGTAGCGCTTGAGCGTGTCGAAGGAGCCGCCGGACGGCAGGAAGATGCAGAGCGGCGAGCTGCGTACCAGGTCGAGCGCATGGACGAACGCGACGTTGCGGCCGGTGCTGAGGTAGAGCGTCAACAGCCAGCGGCCGTCGGGCGAGCCGATCCCGCTCCACGCGAGCCCCGCCATCACGCTCGGCTCCCCCGCCCCGCGGAGCGGCTTCGTTGCGAGCCGGTCGCGCGAGAGGTCGAACAGCCGAACGAGGTACCGCGGCGCGCCGGTCGAGCGCAGATGCTCGATCAGGAAGAGCCGCTTGCCGTCACGGGACACGGTCTCCACCTCGAAGTTGCCGCGCAGGCGCAGCCGGTGCGCGATCTGGCCCGCGAAGACGTTCACGACCGTGACGTCGGTCCGGCGACGGTTGGTCGACTGCCGCGAGAGCGCTGCAAAACGTCCGTTCGGAGAGACCCCGGCGAGCCGCCAGCGGCCGTCGACGATCATCGAGCTCGCGACCGTGGCGTTGGCGACGCGCAGGCGCGAGACGACCGTGCCGAGCAGGCGCGCGCTCGCGGTCACGTGCGAGACGCCGTCGGCAGAGGTAATCCCGGGCGGCAGCGAAAACACCCTCCCACCGGAAGCAGGGTCGTACGCGTGCACGGCGCCGCCGACGCCGGCGGGCTGGACGAACAAGAGCTGCGTGCCGTCGAGGCTCGAGACCTGGCCACTGCAGGGTGCGGGGCAACCGTTGGCTGCAGCGTTGCCGACGGGTAGCAAGGCGATGAGCGTGAGCAGGACGAGGCGGCGCATGGCATTCCTCCTTCGTGGTCGCTGCCTTCTCTACGCGGGTGGGACTGCGTGAAGTCCCGGACCTCACCCGGCGGCTCGGCCGTAGTGGAGATATGAACCGACGAGACTTCCTCGCGGCCGCTGCGGCGCCGCTCGTCCTCGGCGTCGCACCCGCGCTCGCGCGGCCGGCCGGCGGCACGCCCCTCGCGCTCGTCACGGCCGACCTCGAGGCACACGTGGTCGCCGTCGACGTCTCCAGCGGGAAGGTGATCCGGCGGTTGCGCACGCCGGCCGACCCGCGCAGCATCGAGAGTGTGGGCGCCGTGGGCGCGCTGGTCGCCCACACCGCCGGCGGCCGGATGACCTTCATCGACTCCGACCTGCGCGTACGGCCGGTCGCGGGCGAGTTCGGCGCGCCTCGCTATACGGCTGTCTCACCCGACCGCCGCTTCGCCTACGTGACGGACTCGGAACGTGGCGAGGTCGCGGTGATCGAGCTGAGCGGGCGGGGCGTGATCGGACGGGTTGCGGTGGACGGGCCCTGCCGGCACCTTGGGATCGACCGAGGCGGGAGCCGCCTCTGGGTTGCGCTCGGCAACAAGGCTTCTGCGCTCGTGGTGCTCAGCCTCGCAGAGCCGCGGCGGCCGCGCGTCCTGGGCACGGTTCGGCCGCCCTTCCTCGCGCACGATGTCGGCTTCACGCCGGGCGGGAGGCGCGTCTGGGTCACCTCGGGCGACCGCGGCCGGATCGCGATCTACGAGGCGAGCGGCCGCACCCTGGTCCGGACGATCGCCGCCGACGCGCCGCCGCAGCACGTCACCTTCCTGGGCGATCGCGCCTTCGTCACGAGCGGCGACGACGCCGTGCTGCGAGTGCATGCGCTGGACGGCAGGCGGTTGCACTCGGCGGTCGTGCCCGCCGGCTCCTACAACGTCCAGCACGGGCATCGCTGGATCCTCTCCCCATCGCTCTCCCGAGGGACCCTGTGCGCCTTCAGCCCGAGCGGTGCTTTGCTGCGCGAGCTGCGCGTCGCCCGCTCATCCCACGACGCGTGCTTCATCGTCGGCACGTGACGGACTTCTCGCCCCACGACGGCCGTAGAGTCGGTGGATGGGCGCCGGTCGCGACGAGCGCGCCTCCGTGCGCGCCGCCCAGCGGGGGTCCGCCTCGGGAATCGAGGCGCTGTTCCGGCTGCACTGGCCGCGGGCCTATCGGGCCGCCTACCTCGTCGTCCACGACGCCGCTGCCGCCGAGGACATCGCTCAGGAGGCATTCCTCGCCGCAGTCCGCAACCTCGACCGCTTCGAGCGCGGCCGGCCGTTCGGGCCCTGGCTGCACCGGATCGTCGTCAACCGCGCGATCGACTGGACGCGGGCGCGGCAGCTGCGCGGCGAAGCGGAGCTGCTCGACATCGCCGCGGCTCCGCCGGAGCGCGGCTCACTCGACGAGTCGGTGCTCGGCGCGCTGGCCGCGCTTCCGCCCGATCACCGCGCCGTGATCGTCCTCCGCCACCTGCTCGAGTACACGCCCGGCGAAATCGCGGAGCTCCTCGGGCTGCCGCGGGGGACGGTCAACTCGCGCCTGCGCCGCGGGCTCGACTCGCTCAAGGAGACGGTGTGAGCAAGGAACTGGAGCGGATCGTGATCCCGGGGGAGCACGAGGCGCGCGAGCGCTCGTGGGCGGTCGTCGCCGCCGCGTTCGCCGAGCGTGACCCGCGGCCGCGACGCCGCTCCTGGAAGCCGGTCGTCGGCGGTCGCACTCGCGCTGGTCGTGATCGCCGGCCTGCTCAGCCCGCCCGGCCGAGCCGTGCTCGACGAGATCCGCGAGGTGGTCGGGGTGGGGCAGGCCGAGCCGGCGCTCTTCTCACTGCCGGCTCCGGGGCGCTTGCTCGTGACCGCCGACTCGGGGGCGTGGGTGGTCGAGCAGGACGGCTCGAAGCGCCTGCTCGGCTCGTACCGCGAGGCGTCGTGGTCGCCGTTCGGACGCTTCGTCGTCGCCACCCGGCGCGAACGAGCTCGTCGCGCTGACCCCCGAGGGCGACGTGCGCTGGTCGCTCGCCCGTCCCGATGTCCGCTTCCCACGCTGGGGCGGGACGGCGACGGACACTCGAATCGCGTACCTCTCCCGCGGGGAGCTCCGCGTCGTCGGCGGCGACGGAAAGGGAGACCGCGCGCTCGACGCTCGCGCAGCCCGGCGGGCGCCCGTCTGGAGACCCGGGCCGGCGCATGTTCTCGTCTATGCCCGCCGCGACGGAACCGTGCGAGTGGTCAACGTCGACACGGGCGCCGTGCTGGAGCGGGACGCCGGCCGGAACGCTCTCCGTCAGGACGACGGCGCCGCAATCCGGGAGGTGCTCGGGGAGTCCGCCGCTGTCGACGCGCCCGTTCGTTCCCCGGATGGCCGCTGGCTCGCCGCCGGCTGGCCGGAAGCGGATCAGCTCGTGTTCGTCCGCACGTCCGGCCGCCGGCAGATCCGCGCCGTCTCGAACGTGACCGCTCAGTTCCGCTCGCGGTCGTTCCCTACGATCCAGGGATGGTGCTGCGCGCCCTGATCCTCGCCGGACTCGCGCTGGCGGGCTCCGCTGCCGCGACGCAGGCCCGGACTCCGGCAGGCGAACCGGCGATCGAGTGGCGCGATTCGGAGGCGCGAGGCGTCTACTGGGACGGCCGGCTCATCCGCGGTGTGCGGCTGCCGGCCGAGGGTGAGACCTTCTTCACCTGGGACCCGGTTCGCCGCCGGGCGCCGAACCGGGAGTGGCGGCGCGTCGGCACCGACCGGCTCGTGCGCGTCCTGCTCCGCGTCCTCGAGGAGTACGCGGCCGCGCACCCGGACGCAGCCCGTGTCGGCATCGGCGACCTCAGCCGGCCGGGCGGCGGCGACTTCGGAGCCCGTTACGGCGGACTCGGGCACGCCTCCCACCAGAATGGACTGGACGTCGACCTCTACTACCCGCGTCGCGACGGCCGCGAGCTGGCGGCGCGCCGGGTCGCGCAGGTCGACCGGGCCCTGGCCCAGGATCTCGTCGACCGCTTCGCCGCGGCCGGAGCCCGGCGGATCTTCGTCGGGCTGACCGTCGGCCTCCGCGGGCCCGGCCCGGTCGTGCAGCGACTTCCCCACCACGACGACCACCTGCACGTCAGGCTGCCGCTGGAGGAGTCGGAGCGCTGGGAGAACCCCGTCGCCGGTCACGAGCTGGCGCTGCCGGCCTCCTGGCGCGCGTCGGCGCGCGGGGACGGCTCGAGCGTCTTCTCGACCCGAGGGAGTAGCGTCCAGCTCCTCGACTACGGGGTCATGCGGCATCGCACCGCCACGCGTGCGGGGAGACCGCTCCAGCTGGACGGCTCGGTCGTCTTCCGGTCTGGCGGGCACGTCTTCCAGGCGTTCACGACGCTTCCCCCCGGAGCATCGGCGCGGGTGCGCGAGCAGACGGTGGCGGTGCTCGAGAGCGTCCGGCTGACCGCGTTCGGCCGGGCCAGCGGGAACCGGCGCTCGACGCAGCTGATCGGCCGGTCGCAGCAGGGACGGCCACTTCGCGCCCTCCGGATCGGACAGCCGAGCGCCCCGAAACGCATTCTGGTCGTCGGCTGCATCCACGGAGACGAATGCGCGGGGATGGCCGTCACCCGGCGCCTCGCCGACCTGTCTCGGCCGATCGCGCTCGATCTCTGGGTGATCCAGAACGTAAATCCGGACGGACTGGCGCGGCACACGCGCTTCAATGCCCGCGGCGTCGATCTGAACCGTGACTTCCTCTCCGCGACGCAGCGGGAGACGAGAGCCGTTCGGAGGCTGATCCTGCGGCTGCGACCCGACGTGACGCTCTGGTATCACCAGCCGCAGGCCGTCGTCCGAGCCTGGGGCCCGAGCCGCGCGACGGCTCGCCGCTACGCGCAGCTCGCAGGAGCGCCGTACCGCTCGCTCCAGTGGCCGCCGGGCAGCGCCTCGCGCTGGCAGAACGGCCTCGGCCAGATCTCCTTCGTCGTCGAGCTGGCACCGGGTGCGCTCCCGGCCGGACTCGCGCGCCGCCACGCGGACGCGGTGCTCCGGCTCGCTGAGTAGATTCGAGCCGTGTTCTGGCTCGACACGGGTGCGGAGGCCGAGCTCGAGGAGCTGCTCGAGAACGGGCCCGTCCTCCTCGTCTTCTACCTCTTCGACTGGTCGCCGACCTGAACGCAGGAACTGCGCCTCCTGCGTGACAGGCGGCCGGAGTTCGAGCGGGCGGGTGTGCGCGTCTTCGGCGTCTCACGCGACTCGCACTGGTCGCACCGGGCCTGGAAGGAGGCGATCGACATCGACGTCCAGCTGATCTCGGACTGGAACGGATCGCTCGCGAAGCGATTCGGCGCCGCGCGGGTGTGGCGCTGGATGGAGGGCGTGCCGCGGCGAAGCGCGTTCCTCGTCGATGAGGAGGGTACGGTGCTCGGATCGTGGCGGTACGAGGACTCGGACGTGCCCGACTTCGACGTGCTGCTCGCGGCCGCGCAGGCGTTGCGGGACTAGCGACCGCCCTCTACCTCGGCGCCGGCCTGCTGGCGACGGCGCCGGCGGTCTTCGAGACAGACCGCTTCCTCGGCTACGGCGAGTCGCGCGAGGGCCGCGTCACGCCCGGCGACCACCTGCAGACGGTCTACACGCTCTGGCTGCCGGGCCATCAGCTTGCCCGAGGCGCCGCGCCCTGGCTCGACCCGTACAGCTTCCAGCCGGAGGTGGAGCCGCGCGTCAATTTCGCGGGCTGGCCGTTCGCCGTGGTCTACGGGCCGCTGCGCACGCTCCTCGGCACCGTCGCCGGCTGGAACGTCTTCGTGCTGCTGACGTACGCCGGCGCCGGAGGCTTCGCTGCGCTCTGGCTGCGGGCGCTCGGTCTCGGCCTCGGCCCGGCGCTCGTGGGCGGGCTTGCCTTCGCGCTCGCCCCCTACCGCGTCGCGCAGTCGACGGGACATCTGCTCGGGCCGATCTCGATGCTGCTCCCGCTCGCCCTCTACGGCGTCGAGCGGCGGTCGACGTGGCTCGCAGCGGCCGCGCTGGCGTCGATTCCGCTCTCGGGCCAGGTGCACCTGGCGCTCGGCGCGATCCCCTTCGTGCTCGCGTATGCGCTCGCTCGACGCCGACCGACGCTCGGGATCATCTCCGCCGGCGCAGGCGCGGGCGCCGGCCTTCTCGTCTGGGCGCTCTCGCTCCGCAACACGGTCGACCGCCCGTATGCGGAGGTCGAACGCTACTCCGCCACCTTCGGCGATTTCCTCGCGCGGGATCCGGGCGAGTTCGAACGGTTCGTCTACCTCGGGTGGCTGCTCCCGCTCGCCGCGGCGCTCGGCCTGGGGTGCTTGTGTTTCAGAAACACAATCTCTTCCGGGCGCCGGCTCGCCCTCGTGCTCGGGCTCGGCGCGCTCGTCCCGTGCCTGCTCGCGCTCGGTTCCAACTTGCCCGGATATGGCTTGCTCTGGCGGAATACACCCCTTCACTCAACCCGCGTCCCGGAGCGGCTGCTGCCGATCGCGTGCCTCTGCCTGGCTGCGCTGGCGGCGGCCGCGGTGGCTTGTGTTTCAGAAACACAAGCCCGCTCTCGGCTCGTCGCCGCGGTCGCGTGCGTTGTCGTCGCGGCGGATCTCTGGGTGCCGCTGTACGACCCGCTCGTCGCGGACGAGGACAACCCGGTGTACGCGCAGGTCGCCGACGCGCCGCCGGGACGCCTGCTCGAGCTGCCCGCCCTGGCGCCAGACGACTACGCCGCGAGCATCTACCTCTACTACTCCATGCAGGCGCCGCGCGAGCGGCCGCTCGGGTACTCGACCTCGGCGCCGCCGGGCGCGTTCCAAGCGGCGCGCGAGCTGCCGGAGCGAGCAGAGGAGCTGGGCGTCAGCGTCCTCGTCGAGTACCGCGGCGGCGTCCCGCGCGTGGTTACGAGGCGGTGAACGATGAGTTCGACTGTGCTCGCACGTCTAACGTAGAGACCAAGCAACAACAAAGGAGCCGCCGCCATGGCCGACAGACCGACGGAACACCGCGCAGCACACGAGCGTCTCGCGACAGGGGGCCTCGCACGCTGGACGCGGGCCTGCGCCACGCATCCCTGGCGCGTCGTCGTCGCCTGGCTCGGCATCGTCGCCGCCCTGATCGCCCTGGTCGCCACAGTCGGCGGCAGCCTCAAGGACGAGTTCGAGATTCCCGGCTCGGAGACGCAGAAGGCCACCGACCTGATCGAGGCGGAGTTCGCGGAAGAGCAGGGCGGCGTGCTCAACGTCGTCTTCGCCGCCCCCGAGGGCGAGCGGCTCGACACGCCGGAGCGGAAGGACGCGATCGACAGCGCGATCGCGCGCCTCGAGTCGCAGGAGTTCGAGCCGACCGAGGACGAGGCCGGACTGACGAGCGTCGCCGACCCGTTCGAGGACGAGAGCTTCTCGGACGACGGCCGGATCGCGTACAGCCAGGCGCAGTTCGATCGCGTCATCTTCGACGAGGACCGCGAGGCCGTCCTCGCCGTCCAGGAGGCGGTCCGCGAGACCGTCGAGCCCGTCGGCGTCACGGTCGAGTACAACGGCGAAGCCGAGTTCCCGCCGGTCGAGCAGGGGACGTCCGAGCTGCTCGGGCTGCTCGCGGCGATCCTGGTGCTCCTGATCGTCTTCCGGACCTTCGTCGCGATGTTCATCCCGATCGTGCTCGCGATCGTCGCCCTGATGACGGCGTTCCTGCTCCTGTTCATCCTCGCCGGGCTGACCGACATCAACACGATCACGCCGATCCTCGTCTCGATGATCGGGCTCGGCGTCGGGATCGACTACTCGCTCTTCATCGTCACGCGCTTCCGGCAGCTGCTGCACGAAGGGCTCTCGCCTGCCGACGCAGCGGCCGAGGCCGGTGCGTCCGCCGGTCGGGCAGTGCTGTTCGCCGGCCTGACGGTGGCGATCTCGGTCGCCGGCCTGGCCTTCTTCGGGCTCGACTTCGTGACCAAGCTCGGCATCGGCAGCTCGCTGGGAGTCCTGACGACGGTGCTGATCGCGAACTCGCTGCTGATCGCCGTCCTGCGGCTGCTCGGGCACAAGATCGACCGCCTCAAGGTTCCGTTCCTGCCGCCCCTCGACGACTCCGAGGCGGCCCGCGAGAAGACGCTCGTCGCCCGCTGGGGACGGTTCGTGACCGCGAACGCCAAGGTCGTCTTCCCGGTCGTCCTGCTCGGGCTGATCGCGCTCGCGTCGACGTCCGCCCTCGTCCGCCTCGGCGCCGCCGACCAGGGGACGCAGCCCACCGCGCAGACGAGCCGGCGGGCCTACGACCTGCTCGCGGAAGGGTTCGGAGCGGGCTTCAACGGGCCGATCCCGATCGTCGTCGACGTCAACGACGACGCGGGCGCGCCGGGGAGGATCTTCGACGGCGTCGAGGAGCTCCCGGGCGTCGCGTCCGTCGGCGAGCCTCAGCTCAACGACGCGGAGACGGTGGCGATCGTCTTCGTCACGCCGACGTCTGCCCCGCAGGACGAGGCGACCGACCAGCTCGTCGATCGTCTCCGCGGCGAAGTCGTCCCGGCCGCCGTCGCCGACAGTGACGCGGTCGCCTACGTCTCGGGTCAGACCGCAGCGTTCAAGGACATCGGCGACCGGATCATGGAGCGGCTGCCGCTGTTCCTGCTCTTCGTCATCGGCGTCACGTTCGTCGTCCTGGCGATGGCGTTCAGGTCGATCGTCGTCTCCCTGACGGCGGCGATCACGACGATCCTGTCCGCGTTCGTCGGCTTCGGCGTCCTCACCCTGGTCGTGCAGGAGGGTCACCTGCTCGGCCTCACCGGCCTCGACAGGACCGGGCCGATCGAGACGTTCGTGCCCCCGATCACCTTCGCGATCCTGTTCGGGCTCTCGATGGACTACATGGTCTTCCTGATGAGCAGGATCCGGGAGGAGCACGTCCACGGGCTGCGGACGCGCGCCGCGGTCGAGCACGGGATCTCGGCGATCGGGCGCGTGGTCGTGGCCGCCGCAGTGATCATGGGCACGGTCTTCGCGGCCTTCATCCTCAGCGCCGACCGGATTCCGAAGGAATTCGGGCTGCTGCTCGCGGTCGCGATCCTGACCGATGCGCTGATCGTGCGGATGACCCTCGTTCCCGCCTTCTTCACGCTCCTGGGCGAGAAGACGTGGTACATCCCGCGCTGGCTCGACCGGATGCTGCCGAACCTGACGATCGAGGCGCCGCACGATGGCGAGGCGCCGCCGGTCGAGGCGAAGCCCGCCGAGGCTCCAGGCTGACCGGCCCTACATCCCCATTGCGTGATAGCCGGCGTCGACGTAGAGCGTCGTGCCGGTGACGTTCTTCGCATCGCCCGAGAGCAGGTAGGCGGAGGCCGCGGCGACGTCGTCGGCGTCGATGTGGCGCCGCAGCGGGGCGCGCTCGACGAACATCGACTCCATCTCGGTGAAACCCGCGATCGAGCGGGCCGCAAGGGTTCGCACCGGGCCTGCGGAGACGGCGTTGACGCGGATTTCCTGCTCGCCGAGCTCCCACGCGAGGTACTTGACCGACGCGTCGAGGGTCGCCTTGGCCACCCCCATGACGTTGTAGTGCGGCACGGCGCGCTCGCCGCCGAGGTAGGTCATCGTCACGATCGCGCCGCCCCCCGCCGCGGTCATCAGCGGCTCGGCGGCGCGTGCGGCGGCGACGAGCGAGTAGGCGCTGATGTCAATCGCCATCCAGAAGCGGTCGCGCGGCGTGTCGGTGAAGCGTCCTTCGAGATCCTCGGCCGCGGCAAACGCGACCGAATGGACGAGCAGGTCGAGCTTGCCGTCCCACGCCGCCGCGACCTCGCCGAAGACGCGCTCGACGTCCTCGTCCGCGCGGACGTCGCACGGCGTCACGAGCTCGGAGCCGACCGTGGCGGCGAGGTCGCGCACGTTGCTCTCGATCCGCTCGCCCTGAAAGGTGAACGCGAGCTCGGCGCCCTCGTCCGCCAGCCGCCGCGCAATCGCCCACGCGATCGAACGCTTGTTGGCGACACCCATGATCAGGGCGCGCTTGCCTTCGAACCGTGACACATCGCGATCCTACGGCTACTCTGCCGTCCGTGCGCCGCCTCGTCGCAGCTCTCGCACTCGGCGTGGCACTCGTCGCCACGGCCACTGCGTCCGCCGCGTTCCAGCCGATCGAGCGGCACCACGGCGAGGTGCAGATCCCGCGCGTCCGCGCCGGAACGATCACGATTCCGGACGCTCACCGCAAGGGCCGGATCACCGTCATCCTGACGCTGTCGGAGCCGCCTCTCGCCGCCTACTCCCGCACGCTGGCGGGCAGCAGCGCGACGCGCCGGCTGAACGTGCAGAGCCGGGCCGCGAAGGCCTACGTCGCGAAGCTCCAGCGGGCGCAGCGCGCCGCCACCACGACCCTGAAACGCGCGATTCCGTCGGCGAGCGTGGAGCGCAACTACACGCTCCTGCTGAACGGGATCGCCGTCGAGCTGCCCGCCACCGAGCTCGCGAAGGCGGCCAAGCTCTCATTCGCGCGCAAGCTCTACCCGAGCTACCGCTACACACTCGCGCTCAACCGCGGCCCGGACATGATCGGCGCCTCCGCGCTCGCAGCCGCCGGCGGAGGCAGCGGCGAGGGGATGAAGATCGCAGTCGTCGACGACGGCGTCGACCAGGCGAACCGGTTCTTCAATCCGGAGGGCTACAGCTACCCGGCCGGCTTCCCGAAGGGCGGGACGAAGTGGACGTCGCCGAAGGTGATCGTGGCGCGCTCCTTCGTCGGCACCGGCGCAGACGACCGCACCAAGCTGGCCGTCGACCCGCGCTCCTCGTTTCACGGCACGCACGTCGCCGGGATCGCCGCGGGGAATGCCGGCACGACCGCCCCGGCGGGCGAGGACCACCCGGCGACAGCCGGGCTCTCGGGCGTGGCGCCGCGCGCCTACATCGGCAACTACCGCGTCTTCAACGTGCCCACGCCGATCGGGCACGTGGGCAACACCCCCGAGATCGTGGCCGCATTCGAGGCCGCCGTCCGCGACGGGATGGACGTGATCAACTTCTCCGGCGGCGGCCCCCAGACGGATCCGCTCAGCGACGCGCTCGTCGAGGCGGTGCGGAACGTGGCCGCCGCAGGCGTCGTCCCCGTGATCTCGGCGGGTAACGACCGCGACGACTACGGCGTCGGCTCGGCCGGCTCTCCCGGCACCTCCCCCGACGCGATCTCGGTCGCGGCGCTCTCCAACTCGCACGTCTACACCTCCGCCCTCTCGGTGAACGCGCCGGGAACGCCCGGCCCGCTCTCGCGGATCCCGTTCGTGCGCACGGCCGGCCCGAAGACCCCCGCCGCCTGGGCCACCGCCGACCAGCAGCTCGTCGACGTGGGCACGATCGTCGGCACCAACGGTCAGCCGGTCGCGCGCGACCTCTGCGGCCCGCCGGGGAACCTCGACGGAGGCCCGTCCACGCTTCCCGCTGGCTCGCTGAACGGCTCGATCGCCCTGGTCTCCCGCGGCACCTGCACGTTCGCGCTCAAGAGCACGCGCGTGAAGGCCGCCGGCGGGATCGGGATCATCGTCGTCGACAACCGGCCGGGCGAGGCGAACCCGATTCCGATCCAGCTCGCCGTGCCGGGCGGGATGATCGCCGACCTCGACGGCCAGCAGCTGCGCGCGTTCCTCGCCGGCCGAAGCGGCCGCACGACGGCCAGGATCGGCCGCGACCCACGCGAGCTCGTCACCGGCCGGGGCGGCACCGTCACGAGCTTCTCCTCCGCCGGCCTGACCGCGTTCGGCCACCTGCTGAAGCCGGACGTCGGCGCGCCCGGGGGCCAGATCCTCTCTGCGACGCTGCCGAACGCGGGTGGGCCGTTCGCCGTCTTCGACGGGACGAGCATGGCCGCACCGCACGTCGCGGGCGCCGCGGCGCTGCTGCTCCAGCGACACCCCAACTGGTCGTCGCTTCAGGTCAAGTCGGCCCTCGTCTCGACGGCGGCGCCCGCCTGGGCGAACACCGCGCAGACGATCGAGGCGCCTGTGCTGCTGTCCGGCTCCGGCGAGGTCGACCTGCCGTCCGCAACAGACCCGAAGCTGTTCACCGATCCGGTCTCGCTCTCCTACGGCGACCTGAACGTCAATCGCGGCGCCACGTCGAAGTCGCTGCTGCTCTCGCTCTCGGACGCCGGCGACGGCTCCGGCGCCTGGACGATCGAGGTCAAGCCGCAGGCACAGCCGAGCGGCGTTCAGATCGTCGTCCCCGGCACGGTGTCGATCGCTCCCGGCGGCGACCTCCAGATCCCCGTCAGGGCCAGCGCCGCCGCCGATGCGGCCGCCGGCGAGGCGTACGGCTTCCTCCTCCTCCGCCGCGGCTCGATCACCCGCAAGGTCGCCTACGCATTTCTCGTCACGCGTCCGGGGCTCGAATCGGCACCGGTGATCCCGCTGCGGCAGATCCAGTCGGGCGACACGCGCCGCGGCGTCTCGCGCGCCTCGGTGTACAAGTATCCCGCTGCCGCTTTCGGGCCGGCGCCGAACTACGCCGGCGCGCCGGTCAGCGAGACGGGCGGTGAGACGCTGTACCGGATTCGGCTGGACGAGCCGGCCGTGAACGTCGGGGCTGCGGTGATCGTCTCGACTCCCGGATCGCTCGTGCACCCGTGGTTCCTCGGCTCGCCGGACGAGAACGACGTCCAGGGGTACGCCGGCCTGCCGGTCAACGTCAACAACCTGACGATCGACTACCCGCTCGACATCGGCGCGGCGGGCACGGTCTTCCCGCGCACGAAGGCGTACTACGTCTCGGTCGACTCGGGTCGCGATGTGTTCACCGGCCGCTCGCTGGCCGGCGCCTACGTCCTCCGCGCCTGGGTGGACGACCTCCAGCCGCCGCTGCTCGGCCTGATCACCAGCCGCGTCCCCGCCGGCAGGCCGACGATCGCGCTCCGCGTGATCGACCTCGGCTCCGGCGTCGACCCGTACTCGCTCGTGATCGGCTACGGCCAGACCCTGATCGGGGCCACCGTCTACGACCCCGCCAGCGGGATCGCGCTCTTCCCGATCCCGCGCGAGGCGCCGGCGCTGCGCGCGGGCAAGCGGCAGGTGCAGGCCTCGGTCGCGGACTTCCAGGAGGCCAAGAACGTCGATTCGGTCGGCGACGAGCTGCTGCCCAACACCGCCTTTGCCGGCGGACCGATCACGGTCGTCGCCAAACCGACGGTCACCTGGATCACGCCCGAGATCCGCGAGTGCACGACGGCGGCGCCACGGCTGCTCGTGATCGCGGGATCGAACTCCGCCGTCCGGTCGGTGCGTTTCCTCGACGGCAGGAAGCCGATCGCGACCGTCCGCCGCGGCTCCTCCAGCATCTACACGGCGACGTGGCGCCGAGCCGGCGCCGCGAAGGGTCGTCATACGCTCCGTGCGATCGTCACCGATGCGAAGGGTCTCAAGGCGGAAGCCCAGCGCGTCGTTCGCGTCTGCTCGTAGGAACGGCCACGTGAGGATCGCCGTCGTCACCGGCGCCTCCAGCGGCATCGGCGAGGCCACCGCGAGGGAGTTGGCACGCCGCGGCTGGCGGCCGGTGCTCGTCGCCCGCCGGCGCGAGCGCCTCGAGCAGCTCGCGGCCGAGCTCGGCGGGGAGATCGAGGTCTGCGACGTCTCCGAGCGGGAGGACGTCGATCGGGCCGCGGCGGCGATCCTGGCCCGGCACCCGCGCGTCGACCTGCTCGTCAACAACGCAGGCATCCCGGGGCGGGGCGACTTCCTCTCGCTCGACCCTGAGCGGATCGAGGCGGTCCTGCGGACGAACTACCTCGGCGGCGTCTGGCTGGTCCGGGCGCTCGAAGCCGGGCTGCAGCCGGGCGCGCACGTCGTCAACGTCGTCTCCGTCGCCGGAGTGGTCGCGTTCGCGCCCGCCGGTCCGTACGCCGCCTCGAAGCATGCCCAGCTCGCGTTCTCCCGCTCCCTCACCGGCCTGCTGGCGGGGCGCGGCGTTCGCGTCCACACCGTGCTGCCCGGCTTCGTCGAGACCGAGGGGTTCCCGCAGCAGACGGCGCTGCGGAGCGCCTTCTTCCGACGAGCCGTGATCGGCCCCGAGCTCGTCGCGGAGCGGATCGTCGACGCGGTCGAGGCGGGGACGCGGGAGCTCTTCGTCCCCCGCTGGTACCGGATCTTCGCGCTCATGCAGACGCTCCTCCCCGGCCTCTCGGCGCGGCTCGTCGCCCGCTCCGGCTACAAGCGCCGGGCCTAGCGGCCCACTAGCGCGTCTTGGCGAAGCGCTGGACGGCGGCGAGGAGCTCGTCGGTCTTCGCGCGCACTGCCGCCTCGTCCCCCGATGCGATCGCGCCCGCGACGCAGTGGTTGACGTGGTCGTCCAGCACCTTCAGGCCGACGTTCTCGAGCGCGGTCATCGCGGCCCCGATCTGCGTCAGGATGTCGATGCAGTAGCGCTCCTCGTCGACCATCTTCTCGATCCCGCGCACCTGCCCCTCGATCCGCCGCAGCCGCTTGCCGATCGCATCCTTGTCGTAGCCGTGCGTCTGTTCACTCACGTCCGCACGCTCCGGAAGGCGCGCAGCCGCAGCGAGTTCGAGACGACGAAGACGCTGGAGAACGCCATCGCCGCCGCTGCGACGATCGGGTTCAGGTACCCCGCGACCGCGAGCGGGATCGCGGCGACGTTGTAGGCGAACGCCCAGAAGAGGTTGCCCTTGATCGTCGCCAGGACCCGCCGCGAGAGCCTGATCGCGTCGACCGCCGCGCGCAGGTCGCCGGAGACGAGCGTCAGATCGGAGGCCTCGATCGCGACGTCGGTTCCGGTACCGATCGCGATCCCGAGGTCCGCCTGCGCGAGCGCCGGTGCGTCGTTGACGCCGTCGCCGACCATCGCCACGACCTCGCCCGCGTCCTGCAGCCGCCGTACCTCGGCTGCCTTGTCGCCCGGAAAGACCTCCGCGAGCACGCGCTCGATCCCGACCTCGTCCGCGACGCGTCGGGCAGTCGCTTCGGAGTCGCCCGTGAGTAGGACGGGAGTGAGCCCGAGCGCCTGCAGCTCTCGAATCGCCTCGGCGCTGGTCGGCTTGACAGTGTCCTCGACGACGAGCCGCGCGCGAAGCTCGCCGCCCCAGTGCACGCCGGCCCGGTCGACCGTCACCTCGATCCCCTCGACGACGCCGACGACGCCCTGGCCGGGAAGATTGCGAAACGCCGTCGCGACCGGGAGCGCCCCGATCTCCGCGCGCGCCGCCTCGGCGACGGCGCGCGCGACGGGATGCTCGCTCGCGTCCTCAACCGCTCCGGCCAGTCGGAGCACATCGGCGCGCGACGCGCCGTCCAGGGTCTCGACGCCGACGAGCGTCATCCGTCCCTCGGTGACGGTGCCGGTCTTGTCGAGGACGACGGTGGTGGCGCGACGGGTCTGCTCGAGCACCTCCGGCCCCTTGATCAGGACGCCGAGCTGGGCGCCGCGGCCGGTCCCGACCAGCAACGCTGTCGGCGTCGCCAGTCCGAGCGCGCAGGGGCAGGCGATGATCAGCACGGCGACGGCCGCCGCGAACGCGAAGGCCGGGTCGGAGCCGCTGCCGAGCCAGAAGCCGAGCGTCGCCACTGCGATGGCGATCACGATCGGGACGAAGATCGCCGAGACGCGGTCGGCGAGCCGCTGCACGGGCGCCTTGCCCGCCTGCGCCTCGGTGACGAGCCGCCCGATCTGCGCGACGGCCGTGTCGGCGCCGACGTGCGTTGCGCGCACGACCAGCCGCCCGGAGAGGTTGACAGTGGCTCCGATCGCCTCGTCGCCGGGTCCGACCTCGACGGGGACGCTCTCACCGGTCAGGAGCGAGGTGTCGACGGACGACCGGCCCGACTCGATCACGCCGTCGGTCGCGACCTTCTCGCCGGGCCGGACGACGAACACGTCGCCGACCCGAAGCTCCTCGACCGGGACGCGCCGCTCCTCGCCGTCCGGGCCGACCACGGCCACATCCTTGGCTCCGAGCTCGAGCAGGGCTTTCAGCGCCGTTCCCGCCTGGCGCTTCGCGCGCGCCTCGAAGTATCGACCCAGGAGGATCAGGACGACGACGACCGACGCGACCTCGAGGTAGATCTCACCGCCGCCCGAGCCGGCGCCGAACGCGAGCGCGAAGTCCATTCGCATCGCCGGATCGCCCGCGCCGCGGAAGAAGAGCGCGACGACGGACCAGCCCCAGGCCGCGAGCGTCCCGATCGAGATCAGCGTGTCCATGGTCGCGGCGCCGTGGCGCGCGTTCAGAAGCGCGGCCCGGTGGAACGGCCAGCCGCCCCAGAGCACGACGGGCGTCGCGAGCTGCAGCGAGAGCCACTGCCAGCCGTCGAACTGGAGCGGCGGGATCATCGCGAGCGCGAGCACCGGGAGCGACAGGGCCGCGGAGACGAGCAGCCGTCGCCGGAGCGCAGCCGCCGGATCTCGTGGTGCCTCCACGACGGTGTCGTCGCTCGGCAGCGCAGCCTTGTACCCGGCCGACTCGACGGCGGCGACGAGCTGCTCCGGGGAGACCGCGTCGGCGTCGAACTCCACCGACGCGCGCTCGGTCGCGTAGTTGACGGCGGCGGCCACGCCCTCGAGCTTGTTCAGCTTCTTCTCGACCCGCACGGCACACGACGCGCAGGTCATCCCCTCGATCGGGAGCTCGAGCCGCTGGACGCTCATTGCCGGACTCCCAGGGAGACTGTCTCGACCTTGCCGCCGACCCGGAACTGGAGGAAGAGCGCGTACCGCCCTCTCGTCGGGAAGGGGACGTCGAACGCCAGCCGATCGTCGTCGGCATGAGCGTGGATGTAGGCCAGGTCGCCATGGCGGAGCACCACGAGATGCCCACGCGCCCCCAGGTAGCGCTGGAGCTTGACGGGATTGCCGGCGAACCGGACCCGGAACTCGAGGCGGTCTTCGTCGCGCAGGAGGTCGACGTCGTACTGCGAGGTCGGATCGGCGTAGAGATTGGGCCCGTCGTAGCCGACGATGTCGGTCCCCAAGGTGCGACGCTCGCCCCCCGTCGTGAAGTCCGCGAAGACGCGATAGGACCCGTTGATCGGCAGCCGCAGCGGGACGGCCCAGGCGCCGTCGGGACGTTGCTTCGGATGCAAGTGCAGGAAGACCCGGTTCGGCGAACGAGCGACGACGATCACGTGCAACAGCCGCTCGTGCTCGACGTCGTAGTCGCGGACGACGGAGCCGTCGGGGCCGAGGATGCGGAAGACGTAGGTCTCGGCCCGACCGGCGACGAGCGCGTCGCGCTCCGGCACGAGCCGGTAGCCGTCCTGCTCGACGGCGAGCCCGGCGAGCATCTCCGCACCGGCGGCATGTGCGTCCTCGCCGAGCGTCCGGTCTTCGAGATCGATCAGGTTGCCGACCGCGAGCGCGGCGAGAAAGACGCCGGCGAGGCCGGCGACGAAGAGCGCAACTCTCGTCACGCCGCTTCGTAGCCGGCTTCGTCGATCGCCGCGCGCAAAGCCTCGTCCTCGAGAGCGTCGCCGCGCACGACGACGAGCTTGCTGTCGACGTCGGCGTTCACCGATTCGACGCCGGGAACACGCTCGATCTCCTCTTCGACGGCCGCCTTGCAATGGGCGCAGGTCATACCGCTGACGGTGTAGGTCATCTCCATGGCCCTGTATGGTACCCCCAGGGGGTATCAGGCGTCAATCGCCGTGCGGCGCGCCCGGTCGGGAGTGCTGCGGATCCCCGTGACGATCTCGTAGCCGATCGTCTCCGCGATCCGCGCGTGCGCCTCCGCCTGGACGCCGTGGCCGAGAAGCGTCACCGGCGTCCCCACGGGCAGCTCGCGGTCGAGCTCGACCGCGAACGCGTCCATCGAGATCGTGCCGACGACGCGCCGGAGCTCACCCGCCACGCGCACCTCCGTCCCGGTCAGGTCGCGCCGAAAGCCGTCCGCGTAGCCGACCGGGACGATCCCGATCCACGTCGGCCGCTCGGCGATCCAGCGCCGGCCGTAGCCGGTCGAGTCACCCGGCTGTAGCTGGCGCACCTGGGCCAGCTGCGAGTCCCAGCGGAGCGCGGGCTCGAGGCCGTCCACGGCCGGGTCGGTGCCGAACGGCGAGATCCCGTAGAGCGCGATCCCGCACCTGGCGGCGTCGAAGCGAGCCGCGGGGTAGCGAAGGGCACCGGCGCTGTTGGCGATGTGCCGCGTCAGGAAGGAGAGCTCCGCGGTCGCCGCAGCGAAGCGCTCGAGCTGCCGCTCGGTGAAGGCGGCATCCGAATCGGCGGAGGCGAAGTGGCTCATCAGGCCGACGACCTCGCGCCCGGGAGCAGGCAGCTCGGCCAGCCCCCACCGGCCCATCCCCGTGTCGAGCTTGAGGTGAACGCGTACCCCCTCGGGAACCTCGCCGTCGGCGATCACGAGCTCGAGCCCGGCGTCGCGGGCGTCGGCGATCTCGCGGCTCGTGGCCGGGCCCATCACGAGAGTCCGCGCCGGGCCGAGAGCCTCGCGCAACGCCAGGCCCTCCGGCACGGTCGCGACGCAGAGCGCCGTCGCCCCCGCCCCGAGCGCGGCGGCGCCGACGTCGACGGCCCCGTGCCCGTAGCCGTCAGCCTTGACGACGGCCCAGAGCTCGGCACCGGCGAGCACGGCGAGCAGAGTCCGGGCGTTTCGCCGGATCGCGCCCAGGTCGACCGTGATCTCGGAGCGGCTCATCAGAGCGGATCGTAGGGACGAAAGTTCCGCGCCAGCTCGGAGACGTAGCCGCGCCCGAGGCTCTCGCCGTTCGCGGCCACCCACGAGCGGAAGCCGGCGCGCCCGAGCGGAGGGCGGTCGGAGACGAGCAGCTCGGCCTGGAGGCCGGCGAGCTCCTCCGGCGTCAAGAGGACGTCGCGGCGCAGCGCGCCGGTGATTCGCGCGACCGTCAGGACGACGCGCGGGGAGACGTGAGCGATCCGCACGCTGCGCCCGACGGCCGTCGCAACGAGCTCGACGAGCTCCCGGAAGGAGAGCGTCTCCGGGCCGGCCGCGTCCAGGACGACGTCGTCCAGAACAGCCGCGGCGTCGACGCAGATCGAGGCGACGTCGTCGACCGAGACGGGTTGCACCCGGTAGCTGCCGTCACCGGCGATCGGAAAGAACGGCGTCCGGCGCAGGCCCCACGCGATGTTGTTGACGAGGATGTCGCGCGGCCCGAAGACGAGTGTCGGCCGCACGATCGCGTACGAGAGCCCGGACGAGCGCACGTCGGCCTCGGCTTGGGCCTTCCCGCGGAAGTACGGGAGCGGCGAGTCGAGCGACGGCTTGGTGACGCTGACGTGAACGACCCGGCGGACGCCGGCGGCGCGCGCCGCGCCCAGGAGGACGCGGGTGTTCGAGACCGCGCGCTCGAACGTGGTCTCGCCGTGGGCGAAGCGGACCCAGTAGGTGTTGTAGAGGGTGTCCGCGCCCTCGAGGCTCTCCCGGAGCTCGCGGTCGTCGCGAAACTGCAACGTCGCGCGCTCGACCCGGGCAGCCAGCGGATCTGCGCCAGCGTCGCGACGAGTGAGCGTTCGCACCCGGCGTCCCCGACCGAGCAGCACCTCCGCGATCGCCCGGCCCGTGTAGGAGAACGCGCCGGTGACGACGTCCAGGTCGGGGCGCGCCACGTCCCGATGCTAGTGGCTACTGAATCTGCGTCTCGCAGGTCGCGTGGAACGTGTCCGTCCCGGGCCCGCCGATGCAGACGTCCGTGCCGGCGTCGCCGCGGAGCAGGTCATTGCCGCCGCCGCCGTGGATGCAGTCGTTGCCTCCGTTCCCGCGCAGTGGACTGTTGATCCCGGCTGTGCCGAGGACGAGGTCGTTGCCGCCGCCGCCGTTGCCACCGCCCGTGATCAACACCGTCACCGTGATCCCGTTGCACGCCGGCTTCGGCTTCTTCTGGTCGACCGTGATCGTGCTGACGTCACGCTCGGCGTTCGATCCGGGCACGGAGTTCGTCGCTGCGAGCGCCGAGATCAGGACCAGTCCGCAGACCGCCCCGACAGCGGCGAAGCGTGCCAGCCTGCCGAGCCTCATCGCTGCGCGCCGAGATCGCCCGCGGCAGGTGCCCAGACCATCGCTGCGACCGGCGCGGAGGCGCGCACGCAGTAGCGGTACGCAGTGCCTCCGTCCTCGACGACGTAGGCGCGGTCCGGCCCTTCGGCGACGTGCAGGATCAGCTTGCCCCGGTGCTCGGCGACGCGTACGAGCGCGTCCACGTCGGCCAGCTCGATCACCTGATCCCAGGTGCCGGCTCGCGAGGAAACGGGGAGCAGGAGGTGTCCGTAGCGAGCCCGGATCCGCTCGTGCTCGTCCCCCGCCTGACGGCGGCGCTGCGCGACGAGAGCGAGCCCGCCGAGCAGAAGCAGGACGGCGATCCCGAGGAGCGAGACGCGCCGGGCGCTCGCGACCGAGAGCGAGAGGGCGCCGAGCGACACCTCGACCGGCGCAAGCCGGGTGCCGCTGCCGGGCTCGCGGGGCGCGAACGGGCCGACTCCTTCGTCGTCGCCGGCGCTCGGCTGCAGCCGCAGGTCGCCGGCGTCGAAGGAGAGCGCCGGAGCGAAGGTCCCAGCGACTGCGTCACCGCCGGCGCGGCCGGCGAAGTCGACGCGCGGGAGCACGGCGAGGGTGTAGGCCGCCTGGGCGGCGCCGGTCAGCGTCCTGACCTCCTCGACGATCCGCTCGATCCGCTCGAGATCGATCACGCCGGAGACGGTCGAGCTGCCGTTCGTGAACGGTCGCTCCGGTGCCAACGGCAGAACCCGCTCCCAGCCGCGGCCGTCGCTGATCCTCGCGGCAAGCGTGATCCGGCCGCTCCCGGTCACCGGCAGCTCCGACTCGAGCCGGTAGGCGAAGGTCACCCGCAGCCGGGGAACCAGACGGAGGAAGACGGGCTCGCCCGTGCTGACGTGCCCGTCGGGATAGGCCGCGCTCTTCGGGACACGGGCCTCATACTCGAACCGGCCCTGGTGGGCGTAGGCCGCCGCCACGGACTCGGTGCCGCTCAGCGGACGCCCGAACGAGGTCACGGCCAGCGCCACGCAGGCCACCGCTGCGGCGGCGAGACCGGTCAGTAGCGGCCTCAGCTCGGCCGGGATCTCCGGCAGCGCGCCGGGCGAGCGAACGACGCGGGGGCGCGGTCGTCTCCTTCCCGGCGTTGCGCCGCGGCGGATTACGCTGCCCGCACCGAGGCCGCTGCCGAGCGCGATCAGCGTCACGAGCCCGACGAGCAGCGCGCTGTGCATCGGCTCGCGCAGCCACTCGGCCACCCGGCCGACGGCCGGGGCGGTGACCCAGAGCGTGCCGACGATCTGCTCGTCGGTCGGACGCTCGGCGTCGAGGAAGGAGTTGTTGTCGCCCTTGAGCACGTAACGCCCGCCGTCGATGCGGACGATCCGGTGTAGGACCTTCGAGCCCAGCTCGCGGCTGTCATAGAGGACGGCGTCGCCGACGCGGTAGGTGCTGCGCCTGCGGACGACTGCGAGGTCGCCGCGGTGCAGCTTCGGCTCCATCGAGTTGCCGACGATGATCGCGTAGGACGTCCCGCCGCCCGCCTGCGTCGGCGCGAAGAACACCCACGCCCAGGCGAGCGCGGCGGCCCCGACGACGCCGGTGACGATCCCGATGCTGCGGCGCGTGCTCATGCGATAGTCGAAGGAAGGGCCGGGCGAAGCGCGGTCGCTCGCCCGGCCGGATCCTTCGCGGCCTACGAGGCGGCGATCACCGACAGCTGGTCTGCCGTCGTAATGGCGATGTCAGGGCTGAAGTCGCACGTCACGTTGACACCACCGGCGATCGTGCACGCGGTGTACGTCGTCGAGCCGCTGACGATCTTGGCCTTCGCCGTCGTCGCTGCCGCGTTCAGCGTGAAGGTCATCGAGTCGATGTCGCTGGGCGTCGTTGCGTTCAGCGTGTACGCGATCGCGGAGACCGTGTAACCGCTGATCGTGCCGCTGCCCGAGCCGGCGCTCGACGCCGGAACCGTGTTCGTGGCGGTGAAGGCATAGGCGCCCGTTGCCAGGGCCGCAGCCACGACGAGGATGCCGAGAATCCGGCTCCGTCCGATCAGTGCTCGCTTCATGTCGTCTACTCCAGATCAGGGGAGGGGGGTCACGCGTTCCGGGTAGGTTTCGGCCGATTCGGGTGACGGACTCTCCCCCGGAAGGGGTACCGGGCGGCTCAGCCGAGGACGGTCGGGAGAACCGAGACGAGGTCGCTGGCGATCAGGCCGCGTTGCGGCAGCCTCCGCGCCGCGAGGCCGTGGGCGGTTGCGGCGGCAGCGGCGGCGAGACGTGGTTCGAGGCCCTTCGCGAGAAAGGCCGCGAGGATGCCGGTCAGCACGTCGCCGGTACCCGCCGTCGCAAGCCCGGGCGCCCCGGCGAGGGAGACGAGGACACCCTGACCGGGTGCCGCGACGATCGTGTCGGCGCCCTTGAGCAGGCAGACGCAGGCGAAGCGCTCGGCGCAACGGCGCGCAGCCTCGACCCGGTGGCCATTGACCCAGTCGGAGCTCTCGCCGAGCAGCCGTCCCAGCTCGCCTGCGTGCGGCGTCAACACCGCTCGTCTCCCCCAGGCTCCCGGCTCGAGCCCGTGCAGCGCGTCGGCGTCCAGGACCAGCGAATGCTCGCCGGCCGCCAAGAGCTCGTCGCGCAGCTGCATCGCGGCTGCGTCGCGGCCCAGCCCGGGCCCGATCGCGAGCGTGTTCGCCCGCTCCGCAGCGGCGAGCGCGCCGGGCCAGCTCAGCTTCACCGGCTCGAGCAGCTTCGCCTCGACCACGGGAAGCGACTCCACCGGGACCGCGACGGCGACATACCCCGCGTCGGCGCGGAAGGCGGCCTCGGCCGCGAGACAGGCGGCGCCGGTCAGGCCGGGCGCACCGCCCGCGACGAGGACCGAGCCGGCGCTGTACTTGTTGTCCTCCGCCCGCTTCGCCGGAACGAGGGCGAGAAGCGCAGGCGTCACGAGCCTGTGCTCGGTCTCGAGCGGCTCGAGCCCGATCTCCGCGACGACGACCTCGCCCGCGCGGAAGAGGCCGGGCGCGACCGCCAACCCGACCTTGCGGCCGTGAAAGGTCACCGTCAGCGTCGCGCGCACCGCGTCGCCTGCCAGCTCGCCGGTGGACGCGTCGACGCCAGAGGGGACGTCGACGGAGACGACCGGCGCGCCGGCGGCGTTGATCCGCTCGATCGCCGACGCCGCCTCGTCGCGCGGCTCGCCGCGGAAGCCGGTACCGAAGAGCGCGTCGACGATCACGTCCGCCTGCTCGACGGCCGGCGTCTCGACGGCGTCGCGTCCCTGCTCCCGCAGGATCCGCGCGGCGATGCGGCCGTCGCCGCCGTTGGAGCCGCCGCCGCAGACGACGGCGATCCGCCGCGCGTCCGGGAAGCGCTGCATCACCTCACGCGCAACCGCCGCTCCGGCGCGCTCCATCAGCTCTGCGACGTCGTGTCCCTGCTCTGCCGCCCGGGCCTCCCCGGCCGTGTAGAGGGGCTCAAACATCGTCGACGACGGCTACCGCGGAGGCGAGCTCGCGGGAGTGCGTCATCGAGAGGTCGATCGCGCCGGCGTCGACCCGCTCGGCCCAGGCGGCGACCCGGCCCGAGAGCCGAACCGACGGCTTCGGGCGGCCGGCGATCTCGATGTCCTTCCACGCGAACGCGCGCGCGACCCCGAAACCCAGCGCCTTCCCGACCGCCTCCTTGCCCGCGAAGCGGCCGGCGTAGCTCTGAGCCGGGTTCTTGCGCGAGTCGCAATAGGCCTGCTCCGCCTGGGTGAAGCAGCGATCCTTGAAACCCTGATAGCGCTCGAGGGAGCGGCGGACGCGCTCGATCTCGATCAGGTCCACCCCGACCCTGGTCACAACGAGCGTTCGATCCAGTCCGGGACGTTCGCGATCGAGCTGAGCACGGCGTCGGGGACGACGGACGAGCGCTCGAGCGCCTCGGGCCGGAACTTGCCCGTCCGCAGGAGCAGGGTCTTCATCCCGAAGAGCTGCGCGCCGCGCACGTCCTGCTCGAGGTCGTCGGTGACCATCCAGGTCAGCTCGGGCTCGGCGTCGAGCGCGGCGAGCGCTGCCGCGAAGGCGCCCGCGCTCGGCTTCCCGATCACGTTCGCCTCGGCCCCCGTCGCATACTCGAGCGCCGCGACGTACGCGCCGCCGTCGAGCATCTGGCCGCGGGCGGTCTGCCACCACGGATTCTTGTGCAGCGCGAAAAGCTCGGCACCGGCCTGGATCTCCGAGAACGCGCGGGCGAGATTCATGTGGCTGAAGACCTGGTTCGGCTCGATCGTCTCGTCGCAGCCGCCGACGAGCACGGCGTGCGCGCCCTCGCCGACGAACTCGATTCCGGCGAGGTCGGGGACGATCGCCGACATCACGAGGGCGTAGACGCGGCGGCCGCCGAGCTGCTCGGCCGCGGCGATCGGCGTCGTCTGCAACTCCTCGTCCTCGAGCTCGATCCCCAGCTCCCTCAACTCTTTCGCCAGCGTCGCCCGCGACCGGCTCGAGTTGTTGGTGACGAACCGGAGCCGGTGCCCGTCTGCGCGCAGGCGAGCGATCGCCTCCACTGCACCCGGGATCGGCTCGCCGGAAACGTGAAGGACGCCGTCGACGTCCAGCAGAATGGCGGCCATGGAGCGGGATGCTATCCGGGTGACACGTTCAGTCCTACTGCCTCTCGCCGAGATCGAGCTGCGCTTCTCGCGTTCGAGCGGCCCGGGCGGACAGCACGCGAACACGGCGGAGACGCGCGTCGAGGCGATCCTCGACGTGGAGGCGTCGTCGGCGCTGACGGAAGTGCAGAAACGGCGCGTGCTGGCGAAGGCCGGGCCGACGCTTCGCGCGATCGCGCAGGACGAACGGAGCCAGTGGCGCAATCGCGAGCTCGCGGTGGAGCGTCTCGTCGAGCAGCTGCGGGAGGCGCTGAAGGTGCAGCGGCGCCGGGTGGCGACGAAGCCGTCGCAGGCGTCCCGCGAGCGGAGGCTCGACTCGAAGAAGCGGCGTTCGCAGACGAAGAGGCTGCGCCGCCGGCCGGACTAGACTCGGCAGGTGGACGTGCTCCGCCTCGCGAGCCTGCTCGAGGAGCTGCCGACGGAGCGGACGCGGCTGCTCGACAACCTCGGCCGGCTGCGCCGGGAGGTCGGGCCGATCACGCCGGAGCTCTCGGACGCGCTCGCAGACCGGATGAACCTGCGGCGCGGCGACGTCCACGAGGTCGTCTCCTTCTACTCCTTCCTGCAGGTGCCGGTCGACGCCGTGCGCGTCTGCACCGGGCCTGTGTGCGACTGCGCCGGCTCCCGCAAGCTCTGCTCGCGGCCGGAGCGATCGAGGTGCCCTGTCTCGGCCACTGCGACCTCGCGCCGGTGGTGCTGCACGGCGACGACGTCCTCGGCGGCGTCACCCATTCGACGAACGGCTTCCTGCTCGACCCCGACGACGTCCGCGAGCCGCCGGAGCTGACCCAGGAGGAGGTGCTCGCGCGACTCGAGGCGTCGGGTCTGACGGGGATGGGAGGCGCGGGCTTTCCCACCTGGCGCAAGTGGGACGCCGTCCGGAGCGAGCCCTCGCCGCGCGTGGTGATCGTCAACGCCGACGAGGGCGAGCCGGGAACGATCAAGGACCGCTACGTGCTGGAGCTCCGGCCGCAGCTCCTGCTCGAGGGGCTCGAGGCGGCGATGCGCTTCTGCGAGACGGACGAGGCCTACATCTACCTGCGCGAGGAGTACGCCACGTCCAGGGCCGTGCTGAAGGAGGCGATCGCGGTACGCGGCCTTCCCGTCCAGCTCGTGATCGGAGCCGGCGCATACATCTGCGGCGAGGAGACGGCGATGCTCGAGTCGATGGAAGGCCGGCGGGGGATGCCTCGGCTGAAGCCGCCGTTCCCGAGCCAGTCCGGCTACCTCGGCCGGCCGACGCTGATCAACAACGTCGAGACGCTCGCCCACGTCGCCCTGATCCTCCGCGGCGGCTGGCAGCCGTCGCGCCTCTGGTCGGTCTCCGGCGCCGTCGGCAAGCCGGGCTGCTACCAGGCGCCGCTCGACCTCACGCTGCGCGAGCTGATCGACGGTTACGCCGGTGGGCTCACGGCCGAGCCGGGCGCGATCGTCCCCGGCGGTGCCGCGAGCGGGATCCTGCCCCCGGCCGCGCTCGACACGCCTTTGACGAGGGAGGCGCTCGCAGAGTGGGGCTGCGGCGTCGGCTCGGCGGCCGTCCAGGTCTTCCCGAGCGATTACTCGCCGCTTCACCTCCTCGCCGAGACGATGCGCTTCTTCGCCGAGGAGTCGTGCCAGAAGTGCACGCCGTGCCGGATCGGCAACCGCGCCCTCCACGCCGTCTTTGCAGGCGAGCGGACGATGACGCGCGGGCAGATCGACGAATGGCTGGAGGCGATGACGCTGACCTCGATCTGCGGCCTCGGGCAGGCGGCACCGATCCCGGTTCGCAACGCCTTCGCGCACTGGCCGGAGCTGTTCGAGAAGATGTCCGCATGATCGAGTTCACGCTCGACGGCCGCGTCGCGACCGCTTCCGAGGGCGAACTGCTCGTCCATGCGGCGGCGCGGAACGGCGTCTTCATCCCGACGCTCTGCCACGACGACAAGCTCGCGCCCTACGGCGGCTGCCGGATGTGCGTCGTCGGCGTGGAGGGATCGCCGCGGCCACTCCCCGCGTGCGCCACGCGTGTCGCACCTGGAATGGTCGTCTCCACCAACGCGAACGTCCCGCAGCTGCGGAAGACGCTGACGGAGATGCTCCTCTCCGAGCACCTGAACGCCGACCCCGGCGGCCGGCCGAACGAGCTGACCGACCTCGCCCTCGAGCTCGACGCCGAAGCGCCGTTCCTCCTCCCCGACGCGAAGCGCGAGCCGTACGAGGACAGGAACAAGCTGATGGGCTACGAGCCCGACTCGTGCATCCTCTGCAACCGCTGCGTCCGGTACACGCAGGAGGTGATGCAGTGCTCGGCGCTCTCGCTCGAGGGGCGCGGGCCGGAGGCACGGATCGTGCCGACGTGGGGCAAGAGCTGGCTCGACACGGAGTGCGAGCTCTGCGGCGGCTGCCTCTCGACCTGCCCGACGGGCGCGATCTACGAGAAGTTCCTCGAGAACGCCGGCGTCGAGGAGCGCGCGCTGGAGCAGGTGAAGACGACGTGCACGTTCTGTGGCGTCGGCTGCCAGCTCGACCTCAACGTCGACCCCGAGACGAAGCGGATCGTGAAGGTGACCTCGAAGCCGGAGTACGTCTCGAACGAGGGCAACCTCTGCGTCAAGGGCCGTTTCGCCTTCAACTTCGTCCATCACCCCGATCGCCTCACCGAGCCGCTGATCCGCGGCGCCGACGGCGAGCTCCATCCCGCGACGTGGGAGGACGCGCTGCGCACGGCGGCCGACGGGCTCAAGGGGGTGATGGAGCGCCACTCGCCGCAGCACGTCGGCGTGCTCAGCTCGGCCCGGCTGACGAACGAGGAGAACTACCTGATCCAGAAGCTCGCCCGGACGGGGCTGAAGACCCATTCCGTCCACTCGTGCGAGGCCACCTGACACGCTCCCACCCTCTACGGCCTGGTCAGGTCGCTCGGCAGAGGCGCAACCACCAATTCGATCCCGGAGATCGAGAACTGCCGCTTCCTGCTCGTGATCGGCTCGAACACGACCGAGGCGCACCCGGTGCTGGCGCTGCGGATCAAGAAGGCGGTGCGGAACGGCGCCACGCTCGTCGTCGCCGACCCGCGCGCGATCTGGCTGACGAAGCTCGCGAAGCGCCACCTGCAGCTGCGCCCCGGCTCGGACGTCTGGCTGCTGAACGCGATCATGCACGTGATCCTCGAGGAGGGGCTCCAGGACGACGCCTACATCGCGGCACACTGCGAGGACTTCGAGTCGGTGCGCGAGGTCGTCGCGCGGTACACCCCCGAGGACGCCGAACGGGTGACGGGCGTTTCGGCCGAGTCCATTCGGATCACCGCCCGCGAGTACGCGACCGAGCGGCACGCAGCGATCTTCTACACGCTCGGGATCACCGAGCACGCGTGCGGCGTCGACAACATCTGGTCGCTCGCGAACCTCGTCCTGATGACCGGGCACCTCGGCTACGAGTCGACCGGCCTGAACGCGCTTCGCGGCCAGAACAACGTCCAGGGCCTGAACGACTCGGGCGCGAACCCGCACTACTTCCCGGGCTATCAGCCCTGGGACGACCCCGACGTGCGCGAGAAGTTCGCGGCCGCGTGGGGCGCCGACGTGCCCGAGCGCGCCGGCTACCGGCTCGATCAGATGATGTCGGGGCTGCACGACGGCAGGATCAAGGCGCTCTACCTCGTCGGCGAGAACCCGGCCCAGACCGAGCCGAACGCACATCACGTCGAGGAAGGGCTGCAGCAGCTCGAGTTCCTCGTCGCCCAGGATCTCTTCCTGAACGAGACCTCGCGGCGGCACGCGAACGTCGTCTTCCCCGCGTCGAGCTTCGCCGAGAAGGACGGCACCTTCACGAACACCGAGCGGCGGATCAATCGCGTTCGCGCCGCAGTGCCGCTGCCCGGGAGCGCACGCGGCGACCGCGAGATCGTGATCTCCCTCGCCCGTGCGCTCGGCTGCGACTGGCCGGAGTACCCGGACGCGGAGTCCGTCTGGAACGAGCTCGCCGATCTCTGCCCGAACTGGTTCGGGATCCGCTACCCCAGGATCGAGGAGCACGGCATGCAGTGGCCGTGCCCGGATGCGGACCACCCGGGGACGATGTTTCTGCACGAAGGCCATCCCTCGCTCCCGTCCGGCAAGGGCAAGTTCCATCCGGTCGAGTACCAGCCGCCGATCGAGGAGCCCGACTCCGAGTACCCGTTCGTCCTCTCCACGGGGCGGACGCTCTACCACTACAACTCGGCCGGGATGACGATGCGCGAGGCCGGGATCACCGACAAGCAGGTGGATCCGTTCTTCGAGATCGCGGCCGAGGACGCGTCGGCGCTCGGCGTTGCGGAGGGGGAGTGGGTACGGCTCGTCTCGCGGCGCGGCGATCTCACCGCACGGGCGAAGCTGTCCGAGCGCGTCTACCCCGGTCTCGTCTGGATGGCGCTCCACTTCGCCGAGGCGCGCGTGAACTGGCTGACGCACGACGTCGGCGACCCGCTGATCGGCACGCCCGAGTACAAGGTCTCGGCCGTGCGGCTCGAGCGCGTGTGATCTCCCTGGCGCCCGGACACGTGGAGTCGCTGCTGCGCGGCCGCTTCGGGCGGCCGTACCTCTACCTCGAGGAGTGCGAGACGACCCAGCGCCTGCTCGACTCGGCCCAGCCGGAGGGCGCGGTCGCCGTCTGCGAGGAGCAGACCGCCGGCCGGGGCCGGATGGGTCGCCGCTGGGAGGCGCCCGCAGGCTCGTCGATTCTCGTCTCGATCCTGCTGCGGCCACCCGCCGAGCGACGCGCCGCCGAGCTGACGTTGGTGGCCGGTGTCGGCGTCGCGGCCGTGATCGAGCAGGCGACCGGCCTCGCCGCGCAGATCAAATGGCCGAACGACGTCATGCTCGACCGGCGCAAGGTCGCCGGCGGGATCGCCGAGCTGAAGGACGGAGCAGTCGTGCTCGGGATCGGGATCAACGTCAACCAGCGCCCGGGCGAGCTCCCGGCCGAGACGAAGGCGCCGGCAGGATCGCTCCGGTCGGTGACCGGCCGCGTGTACGATCGCGCGCCGATCCTGGCCCGGCTCTTGCTCGAGCTCGAGCAGCGCTACGACGCGTGGCGGGACGGCGGGCTCGACTCGCTCTACGAGGATCTCGGTGCGCGCGACTTCCTCCGCGGCCGTCGCGTCACCGCCGACGGTGTCGCGGGCACGGCGCAGATGATCACCCGCGACGGGCGCCTCGAGATCGCGACGGACTCAGGTCCCTTGCTGGTCGAGAGCGGCGAGGTCGTGTTCGAGCGCTGAGAGCTCCGCCCGGGTGTTGACGTTGGCGAGCAAGCGCGTGTCGGCCTCGAGCACGCGCGGGTTGACGCCGCGAAGCGTCCAGTCTCCCGACGCGAGCCGGCGCTCGAGCTCGGGCAGGTCGGCCTTCGAGTAGCCGCCCGGAAGCGGGCCCGTCTGCGTGACGGCGCGCGCCTCACCGAGCTGCCGCAGCAGCGCCGGCGTGACGAGCGGGCAGTCGACCGGGAGGAACACAGCGGTCTCGGTGGCGGCCAGCCTCAGCCCGGTGATCACGCCGACGAGCGGCGCGCGAGGCTCCGCTTGCTCGACGACGACGTCGAACGGGAGCTCCACGTCGCCCTTCCCGACCGCCAGCCGGGCGGGGAACGCCTCGCCCAGGATCCGCCAGGTCCGCTCAGCCAGCGTCTCGCCGCCGAACGGGGCGAGTGCCTTCGGCGAGCCGAACCGCGTCGACGGCCCGCCCACGAGCAACACTCCGGTTACCCCGTCGACGCCGACTTCTCCCAAACGGAGACGTGCTTCGCGCTCTCGCTCGTGAACGCCTCCCGGGTCCAGCCGCCCCAGCGCTCGCGCAGGCTCATCCCCGCGAGGCGAGCCATCAGGTCGAGCTCCGACGGCCAGACGTAGCGGAACGGCGGCGACAGCACCTCGACCCTGCCCTCGTCGATCCAGTAATGGTGCGAGACCAGGCCTTGCCGGGCCACGTCGTACTCGTCGAACCCGAGGTGCGTCGGGCTCACGTCGAAGGGCTGGAAGACCTCGCCGGGCGGCAGCCGCCGCAGCCCCGGAACGAGCACCTCGATCACGAAGCAGCCGCCCGGCTCGAGGTGCGCTGCGACGTTCTGAAAACAGGCGACCTGCTCGTCCTGCGTGGTCAGGTTCATGATCGTGTTGGCGACGAGGTAGGCGAGCGAGAACGTCGCGTCCACCGTCGCCGTGGCGAAGTCGCCGATCGTGACGCCGACTCGCTCCGAACCGGACTTCGCACGCAGCCGCGCAACCATCGCCTCCGACAGGTCGATCCCGTGCACGTGCACGCCGCGCTCGGCCAGCGGGAGCGCGATCCGGCCGGTGCCGACGCCGAGCTCGAGTGCAGCTCCGCCGGAAGCAAGGTCCGCCAAGAACGCGACGATCGGATCGACGACGGCTGGATCGGCCTGGTAGCCGTACCTCTCGTCGAACCGCTCGGCCACGTCCTCGCCGAAGTGGTCCTCAGGCATGGACACGCCACGCCTCGGTGTAAACGTTCAGCGAGCCGGCGCGGACGAAGCCGCAGAGCGTGATCCCGCGATCGGCGGCAAGCGCGACGGCGAGCGAAGACGGTGCGCCGACGGCCACGAGGAGTGGGCAGCCGGCGACGGCCGCCTTCTGGACGAGCTCGAACGAGAGCCTGCCGCTGACGCAGAGGATCGTGTCGGAGAGCGGCAGCCGCTCGTCGAGGAACGCGCGACCGATGACCTTGTCGAGCGCGTTGTGACGCCCGACGTCCTCCCGGACGCAGAGCAGCTCACCCTCGGGGGAGAAGAGCCCGGTCGCGTGCAATCCGCCCGTCGCGTCGAACGCGGCCTGCCCCGCTCGCAGGCGGTCCGGCAGCTGCGCGACGAGCGCCGCGTCGACCTCCAGCTCGCTCTCGACCCTGGGCGCCTCGACCGCGACCGCGTCGAGCGCTCCCTTGCCGCAGACACCGCAGGAGGACGAGGTATAGAAGCTCCGCTGCAGCCGGCCGATGTCCGTGTCCGGAGCGTCGACGTCGACCGTGTTCGCCGCGAGATCGTCCGGAAGGTGGGCCGCCGCCGGCCGCAGCCCCTCCGAGAGGCAGAAGCCGAGCGCAAGCTCCTCGTCGTGGCCGGGCGTCCGCATCGTCACCGCGACGGGGGTGCCGCCGATCCGGATCTCGAGCGGCTCCTCGACCGCGACGACGTCGCCCGTCTCGCCTCCGGGGATGCGCTGCACGCGCACGCGCGCCGTGGAGTTGGGAGGGGCGATCACGCAGAGCAAGCGTACCGCGCAGGTTTCCCCTGCATCCGGCGTCTCAGACGTACGCACATGCATGATCCGATCACCGATTTCGGCACCGGCCTCCGCGCTCACCTCGGTCTGGAGGAGCGCGACCCGACGCCGCTCGACGTCGCGCTCGCGAAGGCCGTCACCGCGGTCGAGCCCATGGCCCAGCCGCTGCAGGAGCCGGACGGAACCTCACTGGACGAGCTTGCGGCCCTGGAGGCCGAGCTGCTGGAGCGCGAGCGAGCGCTGGCACAGCGCGAGGCGAACGTCGCGGGACGCGCGGGCGCGCTGCTCGCCGCCGCGCAAGCCCTGTACGACGAGGTCATCGGCGGCGGCCCCGCCGACCACGACGACGAGCTCGCACGCTTGCGGCGGCGGAAGAGCGTGGCCTGACGCCGAGATGGTCGAGCGCATCGAGCGGATCCGAGGAGACCGCCTGCAGCGCTGGACTGTCTACGCAACGGCACCGTTCCTCTGGCTCGCGCTGGCGCTGATGAACCCGTTCGTGCTGCTCGTGCCGCCGCTGCTCGCCTTCGCGCTCTGGAAGGCGATGGAGTACGGGATGGTCGAGCGGAACGACCCGGTCGAGGACCCCGACTTCTACTAGCGCAAGGATGAGCATCCGCTCGCGCGGACGCTCATCGCGCCCAGACGGCTGAAGGGGCCGCTTCGCGTCCCAAATGCGCGTTACTCGACGGTGACTGTCTTCGCGAGGTTCCGCGGCTGGTCGACGTTGAGGCCGCGAATCCGCGCGATCCGGTACGCGAGCAACTGGAGCGGGATGATCGCGAGCACCGCCTGGAGGAAGTTCGGCGTCTTCGGTACGTAGATGACGTCGTCGGCGTGGTGCTGAATGTCCTCGTTGCCGTCGGTGGCGATCGCGATCACGTGGGCGCCGCGAGCCCGGACCTCCTGGATGTTCGAGACCAGCTTGTCGTAGACGTGGATGTCGGTGGCGACGACGACGACGGGCGTGTCCTCGTCGAGCAGCGCGATCGGCCCGTGCTTCATCTCACCGGCCGAGTACGCCTCCGTCGGGATGTAGCTGATCTCCTTCAGCTTCAGCGCCCCCTCGAGCGCGACCGGGAGGCCGATGTGGCGTCCCAGGTAGAAGAAGAACGGCTTGTCCGCGAACCGCTGCGCGATCTCCTCGATCGGGTGGTCGCCGTCGAGGAACTTGTCGATCTTCTTCGGCAGGTCGTAGACCTTGTCGAGCACGAACGAGATCTCCCCGGCGGGCATCGTCCCCCGGATCTGGGCCAGCTTCAGCGCGACCAGGTAGAGCAGCGACACCTGCGCCGTGAACGTCTTCGACGCCGCCACTCCGACCTCGAGCCCGCAGCGGGTGTAGAGCACCGAATCGACCTCGCGGGTGATCTGCGAGCCCATCATGTTCGTGATCGCAACCGTCCGCGCGCCGAGCGAGCGGGCGAGCTTCATCGCCTCGATCGTGTCGCGCGTCTCACCGGATTGCGAGATCCCGATCACGAGCGTGTCCTTGTCGATCACGGGGTTGCGGTAGATCCACTCCGAGGCGATGTCCGGCTCGACGGGGATCCGCGCCCACTCCTCGATCACGTACCGGCCGACGACGCCGGCGTGGTAGGCGGTGCCGCAGGCGAGGATGACGATCCGGCGGAGGTCCTTGAGCTCCTCCTCGGAGTGCCCGAGCCCCTCGAGCACGAGCGTGCCGTGGCGGACGCGGTCCCCGATCGTCTCCGCGACGGCCTCGGCCTGCTCGTAGATCTCCTTGAGCATGAACGTCTCGTAGCCGCCCTTCTCGGCGCCCTCGTCGTCCCAGTCGAGCTCGACCGGATCGTGCTCGACCCGGGAGCCGTCGACGCGCGTGAAGACCGAGCCGTCAGGCGTCACGGTGACGATGTCGCCGTCGTCCGGGAACTGCACCTGGCGCGTCTCCTTCAGGAACGCGGCCGCGTTCGAGGCGAGGAACATCTCGCCCTTGCCGATCCCGACGACGAGCGGCGTCTGGTGCCGGGCGGCGACGAGCTCATCGGGATGGTCGTGGTGGATGACGACGAAGGTGAAGTGGCCCTCCAGCTCCGCGAACGTGCGCCGGACGGCTTCGGTGAGGTCGCCTTCGTAGTGGCGCTCGATCAGATGCGAGACGGTCTCGGCGTCGGTCTCGGAGCTGAAGTCGTGACCCTCCGCCAGCAGACCCGCTCGGAGCTCGCGGTAGTTCTCGACGATCCCGTTCAGGACGATCGACAGCTTCGAACCGTCGCAGCCGGTCAACGGGTGCGCGTTCGCCTCGGTGACGGCGCCGTGCGTCGCCCAGCGCGTATGGCCGATGCCGTGGGTGGAGGTGGAGCCGTTCGGACCCGCCGCGTCCTTCAGGAACTGGAGGTTGCCGACGGCCCGAACGTACTCGAGCCCGTCGGTCTCGCGGAGCACGATCCCGGAGGAGTCGTAGCCGCGGTACTCGAGGCGCTCGAGGCCCCGAAGCAGAAGCGGCTTGCACTCCCTGGGCCCGACGTATCCGATGATTCCGCACATGCAAGCCCCCCTTCTCCGGCAGAAACCTGAAACGCATCCAGAATGCGGAAGAGCCCGGCACACTCCCGCTGCAATCACCGTCCAGCAGCGTTGCGGACTAGCCGAGCTCCCTCTTCACGAGGGCTGCGATCCTAGCACAGTATTGCAGGGCTTTCGCCTTCGTTTCGGCCTCGCCGAGGACGCGAATGACCGGCTCGGTTCCGGAGGCGCGGACGAGCACGCGGCCCGCGCCTCGCAGCTCTGCGTTGAGCCGCTCAGCCTCTGCGAGCGCCTCCCGAGGCACCTCGCGGCGGGTGACGCGGACGTTCTCCTTCGCCTGGGCGTAGAGCGGCATCACGGCCGCGGCCTCGCCGAGCGTGCGGCCGCGAACGGCGTCGCACAGGAGGAGCGCTGCGGCAAGGCCGTCCCCGGTGACGTGGCCGCGCAGGCAGATCACGTGGCCCGACTGCTCGCCCCCGAGGATCGCGTGCTCGCGGCGAAGCGCCTCGAGTACGTAGCGGTCGCCGACCGCAGTCGTGACCACCCGGACGCCGCGCTCCTCCATCAGCCGGTGGAAGCCGAGGTTCGTCATCACCGTCACTGCGACGACGTCGACGCCGAGGTGGAGCGCGAGGATCGCCAGGATCTGGTCGCCGTCGATCGCGTTCCCCGCGCCGTCGACCGCGAGCATCCGGTCGCCGTCGCCGTCGAAGGCGACGCCGAGGTCGTGCCCGCCCGCGGTGACGGTTCGCTGGAGGAGCGCGAGGTCGGTGGCGCCGCACCCCTCGTTGATGTTGTTGCCGTTCGGGGCGTCTCCGATCGCGGTCACCTCCGCGCCGAGCCGCTCGAACGCGGCGGGCGCGATCCCGGCGTAGGCCCCGTTCGCGCAGTCGACGGCGATCCGCAGCCCGCTCAGATCCGTGCCGAAGCGCTCGAGCACGTGATCGAGGTAACTGTCGACGTAGACGTCGATGCGGTCGATCGAGCCACCGCCCCCCTGAACCTGCTGAGAGGCGGGCGCGTCGAGCAGCGCCTCGATCTCCTCCTCGGAGGCGTCGGTCAGCTTGCCCCCGTGCTGATCGAAGAACTTGACGCCGTTGTACTCGGGCGGATTGTGCGATGCCGAGATGACGACACCGAGATCCAGCGCCAGCAGGGCCACCGCCGGCGTCGGCAGCACGCCGGCGAGGACAGCGTTGCCGCCGGCCGCGACGACGCCGCGCCCGAATGCCTCCTCGAGCTCCGGCCCCGAGCCGCGCGTGTCGCGGCCGACAAAGACCCGCCCGCGACCGGACCAGAGCGTCGCTGCCTTTCCGAGCCGCTCGACCAGCTCGACGGTCAGATCCTGGCCGACGACCCCCCGCACGCCGTCGGTGCCGAAGTACCGACGCAAGCCGGGACTATCGCTTGGAGAACTGCGGGGCCTTGCGGGCCTTGTGGAGGCCGGCTTTCTTGCGCTCGACGACGCGGGCATCGCGGGTGAGGAAGCCCTCGCGCTTGAGCGCCACGCGCAGCTCCGGGTCGGCCTCGACGAGCGCGCGGGCGATCCCGTGGCGCACGGCTCCGGCCTGGCCCGAGGGCCCGCCACCGTGGACGCGGACGCGGATGTCGAACGTTCCCTCGACCCCTGCCGTCTTCAGCGGCGCCAGCGCCAGCGTCCGGTGGGTCGCGCGGGGGAAGTAGTCCTCCAGCGTCCGGCCGTTGAACCACGTCTTCCCGTCGCCGGGGCGAAGGATCACCCGTGCGACCGAGGTCTTGCGCTTGCCGGTGCCGAGATACTGCGCCTGCTCCACCACTACGAGACCTCCAACGTCTTTGGCGCCTGGGCCTCGTGCGGATGCGCGGGCCCGGCGTAAATCTTCAGCTTCGTGATCTGCTGGCGCGCGAGCCGGTTGCGCGGGAGCATCCCCTTGACCGCCTTGCGCAGCACTTCCGTGGGCCGCCGCTCGAGCTGCTCGCGCAGCGAGCGTGAGCGCAGGCCGCCCGGATAGCCGGAGTGGCGGTAGTACATCTTCTGGTC
This sequence comes from uncultured Gaiellaceae bacterium, assembly GCA_963789355.1. GTDB lineage: Bacteria > Actinomycetota > Thermoleophilia > Gaiellales > Gaiellaceae > Gaiellasilicea. The sequence continues at coordinate 235,501 of CAWBKK010000004.1, read as the reverse complement.
GAGCTTCTGGCCGGTCACGGCGATCTTCTCCGCGTTGACGACGATCACGAAGTCGCCCGTGTCGATGTGCGGCGTGTAGGCCGGCTTGTTCTTGCCGCGGAGGGTGTCGGCGATCTGGGTCGCCAAGCGCCCGAGGGTCTTGCCGTCGGCGTCGACGACGTACCACTCGCGTGCGATCTCGCCCGGCTTTGCGCTGTATGTCTTCAAATCAGCAGGTCTTCACTTCACAGAAAGAGGGCGCACATCGGGTGCGCCGGCGGCGGATCGTACCAGAATCCAGACCGCGGGCAGGACGACGAAGGCGGTCGCGCCGACCGCCAGCGCCTCGACCCCGAGCTCGGTGTAGGCGACCCCGCCGACGAGCACGAGCACGACTGCGGTGAAGCTCGAGAGCTGGTCGGTGAGCCCGATCAGCTTGCCGCGCTCGGCGGGAAGAGCGCGGTCAGCAAGCTCGGTGACCGCCGCGACATAGGACACGTTCCAGCCGAGCCCGAGCAGGAAGAGCGACGCCGACGTCCAGGCGACGCTCTCGAACCAGACCAGTCCGAGCGTCGAGACTCCCATCAGGAGCAGGCCCGTCACCTGCCCGGGCCGGCGGCCGAGCTTGTCGATCAGCTGGCCGATCACCAGCACGAGCGCGTACATCCCGACGATGTGGAGGCTGATCACCGTGAAGACGTCCGCCTGGTGGTGGCCGTGGTCGATCACGAGATAGCCGGTCAGGTTCATCACGGAGGCCATGCAGGCGAAGCTCGCGACCGCGGCGACGAGCGCGGTCAGCACACCCGGGCGCCGGATGATCTCGCGGAGCGGCGCGGGCTGCTCGTGCTCGGAGCCGCCCGCATCGAAGTGGAGCTTCTGCGCGATCGTGCGCGGATCGGGCCGGATGCAGAGAACGAGCACGAGCCCGACCACCATGATCCCGGCCGCCGCGATCCACGGCACCACGAGCGCCTCGGTGTCGAGCTCCTTCCCGGCGAAGAGCGGCCGGAAGACCAGTGGGCCGAGCGCGGCGCCGAAGAGCGCGCCGAAGAGGACGTAGGAGATCCCGCGCGCGCGCCGCTCGGGCGGATACATGTCCGCAGCCGCCGCGCGGGAGAGCAGGATCGTCCCCTGCGCAACGCCGACGAGCGCGAAGCCGGCGATCACGATCAGCGCCGACTCGAGCTCGCAGCCGAGCGCCGTCATGAGGCAGCCGGCGATGCCCGCGACACAGCCGCCCGCGAGCACCGGGATCCGGCCGTGCCGGTCCATCAGGCGACCTGCGGGAAGCGCGGCCAGGGCGCCGGCGGTGAGGAAGATGGCCGGACCGAGCCCGAGGATCCCTTCGATCCCGGTCACGAGCACGAGCGTCACGGTCGCGACCGCGACGGCGAGCTGCACCATCCCGGAGAGCGATGTCAGCGTCGCCGCGAGCAGGATCGTGTTGCGCCGGATCGGAAGGCTCTCCATCGTCGCGACCCTAGCGGTCGTGTCTCGCCGCTACTCCCACTCGATCGTTGCCGGCGGCTTCGAGCTGATGTCGAGCGCGACGCGGTTGACGCCCGGGATCTCGTTGATGATCCTGCTCGAGATCGTCTCGAGCAGGTCGTAGGGCAGCCGCGCCCAGTCGGCCGTCATCGCGTCGTCGGAGGTGACGGCGCGGATCACGATCGGGTACGCGTACGTGCGCTCGTCGCCCTGGACGCCGACGGACTTGATCGCCGGCAGCACGGCGAAGCTCTGCCAGAGCTCCCGGTAGAGACCGGCGCGGCGCACCTCCTCCTGGATGATCGAGTCGGCGCCGCGCAGGATCTCGAGCCGCTCGCGCGTGACCTCGCCGATGATCCGGATCGCGAGCCCCGGCCCCGGGAACGGCTGGCGCCAGACCATCCGCTCCGGCATCCCGAGCTCCTCGCCGACGCGACGGACCTCGTCCTTGAAGAGCAGGCGCAGCGGTTCCACGAGCTCCATCTGCATGTCGTCGGGGAGGCCGCCGACGTTGTGGTGCGACTTGATCTTCGCCGCGACGCCGTCGGTGCCGCCCGACTCGATCACGTCCGAGTAGAGCGTGCCCTGGACGAGGAAGGTGATGTCGCCGAGCTTTCCCGCCTCCTCCTCGAAGACGCGGATGAACTCTTCGCCGATCCGCCGGCGCTTCTCCTCGGGCTCGTCGATCCCCTCCAGCCGGGCGAGAAAGCGATCCTGGGCCTGGACGTGGACGAGCGGGACGTGGAAGTGGCCGCCGAAGGTCTCGGCCACCTGCTCCGCCTCGTTCGCGCGCATGAAGCCGTGGTCGACGAAGACGCAGGTGAGCTGGTCGCCGACGGCCTTGTAGACGAGCAACGCGGCCACCGCCGAGTCGACCCCGCCGGAGAGCCCGCAGATGACGCGGTTGCTGCCGACCTGCGCGCGGATTCGCTCCACCTGCTCCTCGATCACGGCTGCCGGCGTCCAGGCGGGGGGAGCGCCGGCGACGTCGTAGAGGAAGTTCTTGAGCAGGTCCTGGCCGTACGGCGTGTGGACGACCTCCGGATGGAACTGGACGCCGTAGAGCCCGCGACGGGAATCCTCGAACGCGGCCACCGGGGTCGAGGGCGATGTGCCCGTCACGACCGCCCCGTCAGGCGGCGCAACGACCGTGTCGCGGTGGCTCATCCAGACGACCTGCTGCTCGGGCAGCCCCGCGAAGAGGGCGCCGGCGCCGCCGTCGAGCTCGGTCTTGCCGAACTCGGATGCGCCCGTGCGCGCGACCTCCCCGCCCAGCTCGAGCGCGAGCAGTTGGGCGCCGTAGCAGATGCCGAGCGTCGGGATCCCGAGCTCGAAGAGCGCCTCGTCGATCCTGGGCGCACCTTCGGCATAGACGGAGGCGGGGCCGCCGGAGAGGATCAGCGCGGCCGGGTTCCGCCGCCGGACCTCCTCGGCGCTGATCGTGTGCGGGACGAGCTCCGAATAGACCCGCGCATCCCGGACGCGACGTGCGATCAGCTGCGCGTACTGGCCGCCGAGATCAAGGACGAGGACCGGCCGGTCTTCCGGCGCCGGCTCTGGGAGGGGCAGCGGATGCACCGAGGCGGTCATTGGCGCCGGTAGTTCGGCGAGTCCTTCGTGATCGTGACGTCGTGGGGGTGGCTCTCGCGCAGCCCCGCGCCCGTGATCCGCACGAAGCGGGCGTCGAGCTTGAGCGCCTCCACCGTGGCGGCGCCGGTGTAGCCCATCGCCTGCCGGAGGCCGCCGACGAGCTGGTAGATGATCTGCTGCACCGGCCCCTTGTAGGGGACACGGCCCTCGATCCCCTCCGGCACGAGCTTGTCGACGTCCTCGACGTCGCCCTGGAAGTAGCGATCCTTCGAGAACGAGCGCGCCTTCATCGCGCCGAGCGAGCCCATGCCGCGGTACTCCTTGAACCGCTCGCCCTGGACGAGGATCACGTCGCCGGGGCTCTCATCGGTTCCGGCCAGCATCGAGCCGAGCATGACCGTGTCCGCGCCGGCGGCGAGCGCCTTCGCGATGTCGCCCGACGACGTCATCCCGCCGTCGGCGACAACCGGGACGCCGTGCCGGATCGCGTACTCGGCGCACTCGAACACGGCCGTCACCTGCGGGACGCCGACGCCGGCGACCACACGCGTCGTGCAGATCGATCCCGGCCCGATCCCGACCTTGATCGCGTCGGCGCCGGCGTCGATCAGCGCCTCGGCTGCCTCCGCGGTCGCGATGTTGCCGGCGATCACCTGCACGTCCCACTCGGCCTTGATCCTGCGCACCATCTCGAGCACCGAGGCGGAGTGCCCGTGCGCGGTGTCGACGACGATGACGTCGACTTCGGCCGCGATCAGCGCCGCCGCGCGCTCGAAGGCGTCCGGGCCGACCCCGACTGCGGCACCGACGCGCAGCCGACCCTGCTCGTCCTTCGTCGAGAGCGGGAACTCGATTCGCTTCTGGATGTCCTTGACGGTGATGAGCCCCTTGAGCAAGCCCTGCGCGTCTACGACCGGAAGCTTCTCGATCTTGTGGCGGTGCAGGATCTCGTTCGCCTCGTCGAGCGTCGTCCCGACGGGCGCGGTGACGAGGTTGCGCGACGTCATCAGCGCCGAGACCGGTTGGCGCACGTTCGACTCGAAGCGCAGATCGCGGTTGGTCAGGATCCCGACGAGCACGCCTGCCTCGTCGGTGATCGGCACGCCCGAGATCCGGTAGCGGGCCATCAGCTCGAGCGCGTCCGCGACCAAGTCGTCGGGCCGGAGCGTGACCGGCTCGACGATCATCCCCGACTCGGAGCGCTTCACCTTGTCGACCTCGGCCACCTGGTCGGCGATCGAGAGGTTGCGGTGGAGGATCCCGATCCCGCCTTCGCGCGCGAGCGCGATCGCCAGCCGGGCCTCCGTGACGGTGTCCATCGCCGCCGAGACGATCGGGAGCTCGAGTGCGATCGTCCGCGTCAGGCGCGTCGCCGTGCGCACGTCGTTCGGGAGCACGGACGACTCGGCCGGCACGAGCAGGACGTCGTCGAAGGTGAGGCCTTCACGGCCGAACTTCTCCTCGTACGAAAGCTCCTGCCCCTCCAAGGAGCACACGTTACCAGCGTCATTGGACGCTCTTGGGCCGCGAAGCGGCCCCTTTCAGGGGTCTTCGCGCGCTGAGCATGCGCTCTGCGCGTGCTCAGCTTGCGCTGAGAGAGAGCTCGACGATCTCGACGGCGCCGAGCATCCGGCCCGCGTCGCGCGGGTCGAAGACGCCGGCCCCGACCGCGAGCGTCGAGGCAGCGCCGGCCGCGACCGCGAGCTTCAGTGCTTCCTCGGCGGACTTGCCCGCGAGGTGGGCGGCGACGAACTGCGCGAGCAGGACGTCGCCGGCGCCGACCACCGACATCGCCTCGACGTTCTCGGGCGAGTTGGCGCGGTAGCGGCGCACCTGACGATCCTCGCGGAAGAGCGCGTAGCAGCCCGACTCGAGCGTGATGTGCACGTTGCGGGCGCCGAGCTCGGCGATCGCGTCGAGCGCCATCAGGAAGTCCTCTTCGTCCTCCAGCTCCTGGCCGACGACGTGCTCGGCCTCCCGCTGGTTCGGCGACACGAGCCACGGCTCCGCCTCGGTGCCGAGCCGCAGCGGTTGCCCCTCCGAGTCGAGGATGACCTGGACGCCGCGGCGGTTGAGATCACGGACGGCCTCGGCGTAGAAGCTCTCCTCGACGCCGCGCGGCAGCGAGCCGGCGAAGACGACGAAGTCGGCCCCGCGCGAGAGGTAGTGCAGCTTCTCGAGCAGCGTCTCGAGCTCGTCGGCCGTCACCTTCGGGCCCCACTCGTTGATCTCCGAGTAGGAGCTCTCGGTCGGGTCGACCACGGCTGTCGAGGTCCGCGATTCCTCGCCGATCCGGACGAAGTCGTTCAGGATCGCCTCCGCCGTCAGCTCCTCGACGATGCGGGTCCCGGTCCGGCCGCCCGCGAGACCCGTCGCCACGACGGGCACGTCGAGCCGCTTCAGCGCCCGGGCGATGTTGATCCCCTTGCCGCCCGCGAGCGTGAGCACCTCGCTCGCCCGGTGCCGTTGCCCCCGCTGGAAGTTGGGGACGGTCAGCGTGCGATCGAGCGCGGCGTTGAGCGTGACGGTGACGATCATCCGAATAGTCCCCCTAGGTGGTCGAGCGTCCGGCCGGCATAGAAGCGTACGCGTCCGAGCGCGCCCGGCTTCTCGACCGCGCTGGCGGCGACGAGCGGCGAGGTCGCGATCACCTTGCCGCGATCGACGATCTGGACCTCGCCGAGGCGCTGGCCCTTGCGGACCGGCAGGGCGACCTCGACGGGAACGACGACGCGTTCGAGCAAGGGCCGCTCGACGTGGATCACCCGCAGCGCCGGCTTGGCGGCCACGAGCCGCACCGGATCCCGGCCGTAGGCGGCTCGCGCGGTGCCGTAGACGCGCTTGCCGTCGATCGCCCACACGGTCCGGTAGCGCGAGAGCCCCCAGACGAGCAGCCGCGAGAGGTCGGCGTTGCGCCCCTCGCGCGTCTCGCCGCCGAGGATGGTCGCGTAGATGGTGACGCCGCCGCCCCGCGCGGCCGCGACCTGCGACCAGCCGGCGCCGTTGGTGTGCCCCGTCTTCACCCCGATCAGGTTCGGGAAGCTCGAGAGCAGGTCGTTCCACGAGCGCAGCTGCCGGCCGGCGGCGGGTGCGGTCACGAGCCGAACGGTCTCGCGGATGAACGGCTTGTTCATCGCCACCCGGGCGAGCTTCGTCACGTCGCCGGCGCTCGAGTAGTGGCCGGGCGCATCGAGGCCGTCCGGGTTCGCGAAGTGGGTGTCCGCGAGGCCGAGCTGGCGGGCACGGACGTTCATCAGGTCGACGAAACGGCCGACCGAGCCGCGCCCGACGAATGCCGCGATCGCGTTCGCGGCGTCGTTGGCGCTCTGGATCAGCGCGGCGCGGAGCAGATCCCGCAACGTCACTCGCTCGCCGGGGACGAGGTTGATCGTCGACTCGCCGATCGACGCGCTGCGACGGGAAATGGTCGCGACGTCGTCGAGCGAGGCATGCTCGAGCGCGACGATCGCCGTCATCAGCTTCGTGATCGACGCCATCGGCAGGCGCTCGCGCTCGTCCTGCGCGGCCAGCACCTCCCCGGTCCCGGAGTTCTGGACGAGGTATGCCTCCGCGTCGACGGCTGGTGGTGCGGCGGCCGCGACGACGGCGAAGAGCGAGCGTCGCGGCGATCGCAGACAGGAGAGCAAGCCGTCTCACGCGGCGGCAGGTTACTTGACGCGGATCCGCTGTCCGACCGTCAGCGCCACCGGATCGACCTCCGGGTTGAGCACGAGCAGCTGCTCCACGGTCGTGTCGTGCTGGTCTGCGATCACGGCGAGCGTGTCGCCCGACTGGATCTCGTAGAACTCCGCGCCGACGGTGCTCGTCGTCGTGGTCGAGCCGGTCGTCCCGGGTTGGGTCGGGGAGGGGGCAGTCGTGGTCACGCCGGTGGTGGCCGGCGTCGTTGCGTCCCCGTTCTCCAGGCCGGAGCGCACGAGCAGGATCGCGATCGTGGCCGCGGCCAGAAAGGCGGCAGGAGCGACGAACCGCGCGAGCCGGGCCTTGCCCTTCATCACCAGCCCGAGACCGACCAGACCTCGGCCCGGAGCCGGGCTGCCTCGGCCCCGGCCGCCCCGCGCCAGTCCTCGGTGCTGCCGCGATAGGCGAAGATCACCGACCGGGACGCCGTCACGAGGGCGCTGGCCGGCCCGCTCGTGAACGCCCGGGCGACATCGGCCGCGCTCGCGCCCTGTGCGCCGACGCCGGGAAGGAGCAGGACGGCGCGCGGAAGCAGCTTCCTCGCCTCCGCGACCGCACGCGGGACCGTCGCGCCGACGACGGCGCCGACGCTCGACAGGCCCCGCTCGCCGGTCAGGTCCGCGCCCCACTCGCCGACGAGGGCCGCGACGTGCTGCCAGACGCGCCGCCCGTCGGAGAGCGTCAGCTCCTGGACATCGCCGGCGCCGGAGTTGGAGGTGCGCACGAGGCAGAAGATGCCCGCTCCGTGCAGGCGGCACGCCTGCAGGAACGGCTCGACCGAGTCGCCGCCGAGATAGGTGTTGACCGTGAGGGCGTCGGCGAGCGGCTCCTGCTCGTCGTGCGGCTCGAGATACGCGCTCGCGTACGCGCGGGCGGTGGAGCCGATGTCGCCGCGCTTGCCGTCGACGATCACGAGCAAGCCGGCGGAGCGTGCGTAGGCGCAGACGCGCTCGAACGCGCCGATCCCGTCGCCGCCGAGCGCCTCGAAGAACGCGATCTGCGGCTTGACCGCGACCGCATAGGGAGCGACGGCGTCGACGATCCCGCAGCAAAAGCGGCTGTACGCGTTCGCGGCCTCGGCGCGGCCGAGCACGGCGTCGCCGCGCAGCTCCACAGGGAGCAGGTCGAGACGCGGATCGAGCCCGACGACGAGCTGGCTGCGCTTGCGCTCGACGGCGTCCGCGAGCCGGTCGGCGAAGGTCGCAGTGGCGATCGAGGCCATGGGCAGAGGTTAGGCAGCGCGACGCATGTCTGCCAGAGGCAGTACGCGCAGCTCCGGCGGCGGCCGGCGCAGGAACGAGCCGATCAGGAGCAGCTCGTCCGCGTCGCCCGGACCGAGCGACGGCTCGGCGCGCGCGGCGATGGCGAGGCCCGCCTCGGCCTCTGCTCGGCCGGCGTCGCCGGGGAGCAGCGTCCGCGCGGCCGCGACGCGACCGCCGGCAACCAGATACATGCGCTGGAAGCCGTCCTCCGCGGCCGGCACGAGGAGGCAGAGCTCGAGCGAGCGCAGCCGGTCGAGCTCGGCGAGCGACGCGGCGACGTCCTCGAGCGCGGCGATCCGGTCACGCAGCCGCGCAGCGTCCTCGAACCTGAGCTCGGTCGACAGTCGCTTCAGCCTCGAGCGCAGCGCCGGCAGGGCGGCCGCCGGCTCTCCGTCCCAGTCGCCGAGCGCCCGGGCCGCGACCTGGGCGCGCCGCCGGCTCTTGAGCGGTCCGTGCGGCCCCGGCGTGTCGGTCACGCACCAGCCGGCGCCGCGGCGGCGCAGGTAGACGTAGCGGTCGGGACGCGCGCTGCGGGCGTTCGCGGGCGGCCGCAGCTCGCGCAGCAGCCGCAGCTCCTCGAGCCCCGCCTCGAGCTCCGAGCCGAGCACGCGCCACTCGACTCGCTCCAGCGCGCCGAGCGCCGCCTCGACCGCGGGCCGCTGCCGCTCCGTGCGGAAGTACGAGCGCAGCCGCGCCCGAAGGTCGCGGGCGCGGCCGACGTAGAGCACCTGCTCGTTTCTGTCGCGAAAGAGATAGACGCCGGGCCGCGGCGGCGCGCCCGCAACGAGCGAGCGCTTGCCGGCGAGTCGGCGCGCGCGCGGCGCGGAAAGGTCGACGAGCTGCGCCACCGTCTCGGCGCCGCGCTCCTGCGCCAGGCCGATCAGCGCGAGCAGGATCTCCGCCGTCGCCTCCGAGTCGGCGAGCGCGCGGTGGCACGGTCGCGTCGCCGTCCCGAAGAAGTGGGCGAGCGAGGCGAGGCCGACGCGCTTCTGCCGCCCCTCGAGCAGCCGTCTCGCGAGCCAGACGGTGTCGACGACGGGCGCCGCCACCCGCCGGCCGGTCAGGCGCTCGACCTCGCGGTCGAGGAAGCCCAGGTCGAAGCGGGCGTTGTGAGCGACGAGCACCGCATCGCCGGCGAACTCGAGGAAGCGCCTGACGGCGAGCTCCACCGCCGGCGCTCCCCGCAGCGCGCGGGGGTCGATCCCGGTCAGCGCCGCGATCGGCGCCGGCAGCGGACGGCGTGGATTGACGAGCGTCTCGAAGCGCTCCGCCAGCTCGAGCCCGCGCACTCGCACCGCGCCGATCTCGCAGATCGCGGACGTGCCGGGTGAGAGGCCGGTCGTCTCGAGGTCGAAGACGACGTAGGTGGCATCCTCGAGCGCGAGCGCGACGCCGGCAGGTGCGGCGAGCCCGACGCTGCCGCCGCGCCACGCGAGCCGTGCATCGCCCTCGACGACGTCGGCGAGGAGCGAGCGCGCGAGGCCTGCGGGAACGTGGCGCAGCGCGTAGAGCGAGCGGGCCGCGTCCTCGGCCGGCACCGGGCCGTGCCGGGCCTCGACGAGCTCCACGAGCCGGTCGGCCGCGTCGAAGGAGAGCTGCATCCCAGGAGCGTAGGCGAACATATGTTCGCCCGCAACGGCAAAGAGAAGGCCGCGACGCCTGCGCGGCCTTCTCGACGTCCGGTCTTGCGGTTTCGCTAGCCGCCCTTGACCGCTGCCTTCAGCTGGCTCCCGGCCGAGAACTTCGGCACGGTCGCCGCCGGGATCTGCACCTTCTGGCTCGGATTGCGGGGATTGACGCCCTCGCGCGCAGCGCGATCGCTCGTCGAGAACTTGCCGAAGCCGGTGAAGGTGATCGTGTCGCGCTTCTTCAGCGCGTCGGTCACCGTGTCGAGAACCGCGTCGACCGCGGCGCCGGCGTCGCGGCGGGAGAGATTCGCTCTGGACGCAACCGCGTCAACGAACTCCTGCTTTGTCACTTGCGACTCCTTCTGTTCGTGGGGCGTACGGAAATCCGCGGGAACCCTAACACCATGCTCGGACTGCCTCAACGGTTGGCGTGGCTCAACCATGCGGATTTTCAGCGCTGCCGGGGTCCGGCAGCAGGTCCCCTGCCCGGTAGAGGGAGCGCAGGCGGACGCCGAGACGGGCCAGCGCGTCCGCCCCTCCCTCCTCGCGGTCGACGACGCAGATCGCGTTACGGACGACCAGCCCGGCGTCCCGCAGCGCGGCGACGGACTCGGCGAGAGCGCCGCCGGAGGTGACGACGTCCTCGATCAGGCAGACGATCTCGCCCGGCTCGAACGGCCCCTCGAGCCGATTCGCCGTGCCGTACTCCTTCGCGGCGTCGCGGACGATCACGAACGGAAGCCCGGACGCAAGCGACGCCGACGCCGCGAGCGCGACCGCCCCGAGCGCAGGGCCGGCGAGGCGGACCGCGTCGGGCTCGTGCTCGCGGGCGGCTGCCGCAAGCCGCTCACCGAGCGGGCCGAGCAGCTCCGGCCGCGTCTCGAAGCGGTACTTGTCCAGGTAGTAGCTCGACCGGCGCCCGGAGCGGAGCAGGAAGTCACCCTCGAGGAGCGCGTGCTCGCGCAGCTTGACCCCGAGCTCGTCCACTAGAGCGCCTGGCGGGCGAGCGAGAGCAGCCGCGCGGCCTCGGGCGCATCGTCGGCGAGCGTGACGGCGGAGCCGTCGTCGAAGTGCAGCTGCACGCATTCCCTGCCCGCGTCTCGCCGGCGCCTGAGGTAGAGCGGCCCCCCGACGAGCACGGCGAGGCCGAGCAGCCTACGCATCCGCCGGCTCCAGCTCGGTCTCCTCGGCGACCGCGCGCAGGCAGGTCCGGAGGTCGTAGAGGACGAGCCCGGATGAGGGCTGTGCGCTCGTTCGCGCCACGATCGCGAGGCCGTCTGCTCGCGCGACGAAGATGCTGCCCTCGCGCAGCGCCGCCTCGAGCTGCGTGACGGAGCGGGCGCCGTTGGCGAAGCGCGACGTCGCGGTCTCGAGGAGCGCGAGTCCGGTCCGAGCAAGCCGCTCGGTGTCGGGCGCTCCGGCGATCGTCGACGCCTGCACTGCACCCTCCGCGTCGAGGACGACGGCGGCGTCGACCTGCGAGCAGATCTCCGTCAGGTCGGCGAGAGCGGACGCGGCATCCACGGGCCAGACGATACTCCCACGCGTGAGACGGCCGTTCGCGCAACCACTTGCCAAGTTCTTCGCCGATCGCGGCCCGCACCTCGCGGCCATGATCGCCTACTTCGGCCTGCTCTCCTCGGTCTCGCTGATCTTCATCGCGCTGGCGCTGCTCGGGTTCACCGGGCGGGCAGAGGAGTCGAGCTACCTCGTCCGGGAGCTGCAGAACCTCTTTCCCTCACAGTCGATCACGGACATCGTCCGGGTCGTCGAGGCGATCACGTCGAACGCGACCACGCTCGGGATCATCGGCGGCGCGTTCTTGCTCTGGACGTCGCTCTCGCTCTTCAGCGTGCTCGAGTCGGCGTTCAACATCGTCTACGGCCTACCGAACCGCTCGTTCCTGCGCGGCAAGTTCCTCGCGACGCTGTTCATGGCCGGTTCGATCGTGGTCCTCTCGATCGCGCTCGTCACCGGCTCGATCGGCTACGACCTCGTCAAGCGCTTCGCCCCCGGCTTCGTCGGCAACACCGTCGTCGCGTACGGGCTCTCCGTCCTGCTCTCGACGCTCGCGGTCTTCATCTTCCTCGTCGCTGCCTATGAACGGTTGACGAATGCGCACCTGACCTTGCGCGAGGTCTGGCCCGGTGCCGCCCTCGCCGCGGTGCTCCTGCAGGGCTCGTTCCAGGTGCTGCCGCTCTTCGTCCGCTTCTCGACCGAGGTGATCGCGGTCCAGGCCCTCGGCGCGTCGGCGCTGCTGCTCGTCTGGATCTACGTGATGGCGAACGCGATCGTCTTCGGCGCGGAGGTGAACTGGTGGTACGCCCGCCGCGACGACGAGGAGATCGCCGGACTGGCCTAGCAACAGTCTGTTACTAGGCGATGAGGGCGGCGGCGCGGGCGCGGTGGGAGTTGCCGCCGCTTCCACGCGTTGCCGAGCTCGGCGACCGTCCGCGTCTCGCCGTCGGGGATGAAGATCGGGTCGTAGCCGAAGCCTTCGTCGCCGCGCCGCTCGGTCGCGATCGTTCCCTCGAGGACGCCGGTGCCGCGGCGCTCCTCCCCAGCCGGCCCGATCGCGACGAGCTCGCAGACATAGCGGGCGCGGCGATCGTCGAGCCCGCCGAGCTCGAGCAGCAACTGCGCGACGCCGTCCTCGGCCCAGCGGGCCGACGCGATTCCCGGGCGGCCGCCGAGCGCCGCCGCCTCGATCCCGGAGTCCTCGCCGAGCGTCCACTCTCCCGAGCCGCCGCCCACGTCCCGCCCGAAGGCGGCCTTGGCGCGGGCGTTCTCGAAGTACGTCGACCCGGCCTCGGGCGGGTAGGCGCGGTCGGTCTCGAGCAGCTCGAGCTCCCACCCGGGCAGGGCCGCCCGCAGCTCCTCGAGCTTGTGCGGGTTTCCAGACGCGAGCCTCGCCCTCAGGGCCGCCACTGCACCCGCTCGACCTCGTCGAGCTTGTTGACCTCCTCCGCGACGCGGGCCGACTCGGCCCGGCGCGAGGCGCGCAGGGTCACGTCGATCGTGCGCTCGTCCCCGAACTCGACCTGGCTGATCCGGCCGCCGAGCTCCTCGATCGCGCTCAGCACCCGCGTCCCGTCGCCGTCGGGCACGAGCTGGATCGCGAGCTCAGCCTCCTCGGGCCGCACCCGGGCGACCAGGCGGGACGAGATCAGCTTCAGCGGCCCGAGCGAGATCAGCACGAGCAAGGCTGCGCCGACGCCGACGGCGTAGTAACCGGTTCCTGCGGCCATCCCGATCGCGGCCACGACCCAGAGCGTCGCCGCCGTCGTCAGCCCCCGGACGGAGATGCCGCGGACGATGATTGCGCCCGCGCCGAGGAAGCCGATTCCGGTCACGATCTGCGCCGCGATCCTCGTCGGGTCGAAGACGACGCCGGACTCGGTCGAGAACGTCCAGTCCGTCCACGCGTAGGCGGAGACGAGCGTGAAGACGCAGGCGCCGAGCGAGACGAGCAGATGCGTGCGAAAGCCCGCCTCATGGTCGCGCAGCTCCCGCTCGAGCCCGATCGCGCCGCCGAGAACCGCGGCCAGCAGCAGCCGCAGCAGCGCCTCGGCGGTCGAGAGGTCAGGCAACGCGCTCGGCGACGACGGCGTCGTCCTGAGCGGCCATGATCTCCTCGATCCCGGCGGCGCCGAGATCCAGCATCAGGTCGAGCTCGTCGCGCGCGAACGGCTCGCGCTCCGCCGTCGCCTGCACCTCGACGAGGCGGCCGTCGGCGGTCATGACGACGTTCATGTCCGTCTCGGCGCTCGAGTCCTCGGAGTAGTCGAGGTCGAGCAGCGGCCGCCCGTCGACGATCCCGACGGAGACGGCCGCGATCTGGCCCGAGAGCGCCTTCGAGAGCCCGAAGCGGTCGAGGGCGCGGTGAGCCGCGACGTAGGCGCCCGAGATCGCGGCGCAGCGGGTGCCGCCGTCGGCCTGGATCACGTCGCAGTCGAGCCAGAGCGTCCGCTCGCCGAGGGCCTGGAAGTCACAGACCGAGCGGAGCGCCCGGCCGATCAGCCGCTGGATCTCGACGGTGCGGCCGCCCTGCTTCCCCTTCGCCGCCTCGCGCGCCACCCGCTCGCCGGTCGACGCCGGCAGCAGGGAGTATTCGGCGGTCATCCAGCCGCGGCCGGAGCGCTGGAGCCAGCGGGGCACGCCCTCCTCGACCATCGCAGTGCAGAGCACGCGTGTCTTTCCCTGCGAGTAGAGGACGGAGCCGTGCGCGAGCTCGACGAAGTCCGGAATCAGGTCGAGCGGGCGGAGCTCGTCGTCCCGGCGCCCGTCACTCCGGCTCATACCGCAGCCGCCTCGAGTGTTGCGATCTCCACGTGCTCGACCTCCTCGATCGGGAGCTGCAGGAAGCGCCGGCCCATCTCGCGAAACGCGGCCGTGTCGCCGGTGGTCAGGAAGCTGTAGGCGCCCTCGCGGGCCGGGTCGTGCTCGATCCGCTTGCGGGCCAGCGTCTCCGCGACCTCGCGCGCGGTCTCGTCCGCGGAGAAGACGAGCGTGACGTCGCGCCCGAAGACGCGCTGCAGGATCGGTCGGATCAGCGGGTAGTGGGTGCAGCCGAGGATGACGGTGTCGACGCCGGCCTCCTTCAGCGGCGCGGCGTACTCGCGCACCGCAGCGGCCGTCTCCTCGGCGAACGGGTCGTCTCCTTCGATCAGCGGCACCAGCCGCGGACAGGCAACGGAGAGCACCTCGGCGCCGGCGTCGAGCGCGCGCACGAGGTGCTCGTAGCGGCCGCTCGTGACCGTCGCCTGCGTCGCGAGCAGCCCGATCCGCCGGTTGCGCGTCGCCTGCACGGCGGCGTGCGCCTCGGGCGCGATCACGCCGACGACGGGGACGCGCAGCTCGGTCTGGAGCTCGGGCAGCGCCGCCGCGGTCGCCGAGTTGCAGGCGACGACGACGAGCTTCACCCCGCGCGACTCGAGGAACGTGCCGATCTCGCGGGCGAAGCGGCGCAGCTCGGGCAGCGGTCGCGGCCCGTACGGCAGGCGGGCGCCGTCGCCGAGGTAGAGGAAGTCCTCGTGCGGGAGCGTCACCAGGCACTCGTGCAAGACGGTCAGGCCGCCGACGCCCGAGTCGAACACGCCGATCGGCCGCTCGTCCATCTGCGGGATTGTAGGGAGGGTGGGAGTCGGCTACCGTCCCTGCGTGCTCCGCCGCCTCCTCGTCGTCTCGCTCGCCGCGCTCGCCGTCGCCTCGCCCGCCCAGGCGTTCACGAAGCAGGACCTGACGATCCGGATGAGCGACGGCGTCGAGATCGCCGCCACGCTCTACCTGCCGGACGGCTCACGGCCGGCAGCAGGCTGGCCGACCGTGATGCTGTTCCACGGCAACGGCGAGTCCCGCACGATGCTGAATGCCGTCGGCATCTCGATGAACGACACCGCCGAACGGTTCCTCGCCCCGTTCAGCTACGCCGTGCTCACGCACGACCTTCGCGGGCACGGCGCGTCGGGCGGCCTGTACACGCTGAACGGGCCGCGGGCCGTCCAGGACACACGTGAGCTCTTCGACTGGCTGCGGGCGCGGAGCGACGTCGACGGAGCCAAGATCGGCGGCTTCGGCTACTCGCTCGGGGGCGGCCTGATGCTGCGCGCCGCCGCGGAGGGCGTGCCGTTCGCAGCGCTGGAGCCCGCGATCACGTGGAGCGACCTGCCGCGATCGCTGCTGCCGGGCGGGATCTCGAAATCCGGTGCGGTCGTCGGCTTCCTGAACAGCGTCTCCGCCCGCCTTGACCCCTCCCTCGCGGCGCTGAAGGACGACCTGATCCTCAGCCGCAACATGCCCGTCCTGCGCAGCGAGCTCGGCAGCCGCTCGACGCGCGGGAGACTCGCGCTGTCGACGCCGACACTCGTCATGCAGGGTAGGCGCGACTTCGTCTTCGGGGTCGATGAGGGCCTCAGCACGTACGCGCAGTTGCGCGGGCCGAAGCGGCTCTACCTCGCCGACTTCGGCCATCCCCCCGCGGCGATGCCGGCAGCCGAGATCCCGTATGCGTTCACACTCGGCCGCCGCTGGTTCGACCGTTACCTCCGCGGGCTGCCGAACGGAATCGAGTCGGAGAAGCCGGTCGAGCTTGCGCACGACCCGTGGGACGGGCGCACCACGTCCTACGCCTCGTTGCCGGCGACGACGACCCAACGCGCCGTCACGAGCTATCGGACGGCCAGGCGGCTCGCCGGCGGGGGCCGACTCGGCGTCCCGCTCGGCCGACCCCTCGCGCGCGCGAGCGAGACATTTGGAACCCCGGTCGTGACGCTGCGCGGCACGCGAAGCGGCGGCTGGTCGCGGGTCGTGGCCGTCCTGACCGCAGGAAGCACGGTCGTCGCCAGCGGCGCCGCCGCCACGCGCGACGGCTCGGCCCCGGTGGCGATCCGGCTCAACTCACAGGCCACGACCCTGCCTCGCGGCGCCCGGCTCCGCCTCACCGTCTCGACGACCTCGACTGCGCAGGATCCCGGCAACCTGCTCTACCTCGAGGCGCCGCCGCTCCCGCAGCGCGCGCGCTTCGCCGTTCGGAGCGTGTCGCTGGCCCTGCCGCTCCTGCGAACGCGCGCCTCGCGATGAAGCGGGCGACGCTGCTCGTCGCGCTCGTACTCGCGTCGACGGCGGGCGCGGCGTCGACCGCCGACCCCGGTGTCAGCGCGAAGCGGATCCTGATCGGCGGCACCGTCCCTCTCTCCGGCGAGGCCGCAGCGTTCGGCTCCGTCGGGCCGGGCGCGAAGGCGTACTTCGACTACGTCAACGCCCGTGGCGGCGTCCACGGGCGCAGGATCGAGTACCGCTACTACGACGACGGCTACGACCCGGTGCAAACGGTGCAGCTGACGCGGAAGCTCGTCGAGCAGGACAAGGTGTTCGCGATCTTCAACTCGGTCGGGACCGCGAACAACGCGGCGATCCAGCCTTACCTGAATCAGCGCAAGGTGCCGCAGCTCTTCGTCGGGGACGGCGCTCAGGCGTCCTCGCAGCCCGCGCGCTATCCGTGGACGATGGGCTTCCTCCAGAGCTACGTCGGCGAAGGTGCCGTCTACGGCCGCCACCTGGCGCAGACGCGCAAGGGGGCAAAGATCGCCGTCCTCTACGAGAAGACGCCGCTCGGGTCGGACATGACGAAGGGGCTCGAGCGCTCGATCCGCGGCAAGGGCCCTCAGGTCGTGGCGAAGCAGAGCTACGAGCTCACCGATGCGGACGTCTCCGCCCAGATCGCGCAGCTGAAGAGCTCTGGCGCGGACACGCTGATGCTCTTCGCGACGCCAAAGTTCGCGATCCAGGGCTTCGCCGGCGCGCACAAGCTGGGCTGGAAGCCGCAGGTCTTCGTCGCCTCGATCTCGATCGAGCCCGGGATCATGGCGATCGCGAAGCTGAACGCTCCCGAATTGACGAGAGGCGCTCTCTCGGTCGCGTTCGTGAAGAACCCGAACGATCCGATCTGGCGCAAGGATCCGGCGCTGGCGCTCTACCGCACGATCATGCAGCGGCACCATCCGCGCGGCAAGCAGAGCGACGTCTACAACTGGTACGGGATGACCGTCGCCTGGACGTTCGTCGAGACGCTGAAGCAGGCGGGGAAGACGCCGACTCGCGCGAGTTTGCTCCGGAGCGCACAGAATCTTAACCTGGCGAGCAACCCGTTCCTGCTGCCCGGGATCACGCTGAAAACCACGAAAACACGCTATTTCCCGCTCGACAAGGTCTATCTCTACCGCTACGACAACCGCCAGTGGGTCAAGGCGAGTTCGCTCCTCGACGCCCGCGGGTAGATCTTCCGGCATGCCAACAACCAACTTGGGGAGAAACGAATGAGCAAGACGATCCGCATGATCCTGCTCGGCCTCGTGGGCGCGTTCGCGCTCTCGAGCGCCGGCACAGCGCTGGCGGCGTACACGTCACCGTCGCTCCGCGTCACCGATGACCGCACCTCGGTCACGATCCGCTACACGGTCAGCGCCACCGACGACCCGACCGCGAAGCTGACGTTCTACGCACCCACCGGGTACTCGGCGTCGCTGGCGCAGGCCGCCGGGACAACGCTCGGCACGGTCACCGCGCAGGGCACGGCCACCGACCTCGGCGGGGCGCTGCTGCCGCTGACCGGCACTGTCCAGGTGCGGGCTGCGAACGGCACCTTCACCTCCGCGCCCGGCGGCCAGCCGACGCCGCTCACGGCCGGAGCGACGCAGTGCACCGGCACGCCGACGCACACCGCGTACTGGGTTCTGATCCTGCAGGCAGCCGGGCAGACGCTCGAGCTGCCGGTCTACGTCGACGCACCCGCGGCACCGCCTGCTGCAGGCGCCTCCGCGAGCGCCTTCGCGTCCGCCTCGATCCAGGCCTGCCTGCCGCCGCCGGACCTCCCGGCCGGAACGCCCGGCCGCGCGAGCTTCGGCTTCAAGCTGACCCAGGTCGACTTCAAGGTGAACGACGTCTTCACGAGCGCCGGCACCGGCCAGCCCCGCTGGCGCGTGCTCGCAACGCCGTACACGCCGAACACCGGCCGCCCGAATGCGGCCGGCTCGGTCGAGGCGCAGTCCGTGATCGCGTTCCCGCGGACGCTGACGCTCCGCCGGCCGACGCTGAGGACGGCGGGCGGCTTCACGACGCTGACGCTGACCGGCGCCGCCCAGCTCCCGGCCGGCGTTGCGACGACGCTGCGGCTCTACCGCGGCAGGACCGCGGCGGGCCTCAGCCCGTCGGTCACGCTCACTCGGACCCCGGCCGGGTTCCGCGGCACGCTCCGGATCAGGCAGACGGCGGCACGGCAGATCGTCTTCCTGCAGGCACGAGCGGTCGCGTCCGCCGGCACCACGACGTGCACGCCGACCTTCGGCGTCCCGTGCCTCGGCGCGACGCGCGCCGCGGTAACGGTGCGCACGAGTGCCGTCCGCGTCGTGATCCCGGCGCGGAAGCGCTAGCCGGACGGCTCGGGCCGTGCGTGTGCTCGCAATCACGCACGGCCCGAGCGTCGGCCCCGGCGTCTTCGAGGACGCTGTCCGGGCGGGCGGCCACGAGCTCGTCGAGCATCAGCTTCCGCTCCACGGCCTCCCGAGCGAACCGGCGGACGCGATCGTCGTCCTCGGCGGCGCGATGCATCCAGACGAAGAGGACCGGCACGGCTGGCTCCGCCCGGAGCTCAGCTTCCTCGCGGAGCAGCTCGAGCGCGGGACGCCGCTCCTCGGCGTCTGTCTGGGCTCGCAGCTGATCGCGCGCGCCGCGGGTGCTGACGTCTTCCGGGCAAGCGAGCCCGAAGTCGGCTGGCTTCCGGTCGACGTGATGGAGACCGGCATGAACGATCCTGTCCTCGGCGCTCTGCCTGAACGGTTCGACGCCTTCCAGTGGCACCACTACACGCACGACCTCCCCCAGGACGCCGTCGAGCTCGCCCGCAGCCGGGTCTGCATGCAGGCCTTCCGGCTCGGCAATGCGTGGGGCGTCCAGTTCCATCCGGAGGTGCGGGCGAGCCAGGTCGAGTCGTGGCTCCACGAGGATCCCGACGACGTCGCCGACCCGGCCGCGCTGCGGGCTGCGACCCGCGAGCGGATCGAGGGGTGGAACGAGCTCGGCCGGCGTCTCTGCGCAAGCTTCCTCGCCGTCAGCTCTCGTCAACCCGTGTGAGCTGACGGAGATCGCCGCCGTCGGGCCGTGCGATCCAGAGGTCCTGTGGGCCCGCTCCATCGGTGAAGGCGATCCACTCGCCGTCCGGAGACCAGGCAGGCTCGAAGGCGCCACCCTCGACGAAGTCCACGGACTTCGGAGCTCCCCCACTCGCGGGCGCGAACCTCGGGCCCTGCACCACCAGCGTCTCCCCATCCGGCGACCAGTCGGGCGACGGCTGACTCCCGGCGATCGCGATCGTGCGGTCGCTGCCGTCCGGTCTGACGAGGACGACGGCACTCGCCGCGTCGGCCACGAGCCAGTCCCCGTCGGGTGACCAGTCGACCGAGCCGTGCCACGCGCCCGTCGTCACGCGGCGCAGCCCCGACCCGTCCGCGTTCACGAGCCAGACGTTCCGATCCTCCTTCCCGGCCGCCTCGTCGATGCGCTCGTCGATGAACGCGATCGTGTCTCCGTCAGGCGACCAGGCGGGGAAGAGCACCGAACCCGTTGCGAGCTGCCGGACGCCCGACCCGTCGGCGCGCATCGTGTACACGCCCTCCGCCGCCGTCGCCGGACCGCCCACGAAGGCGAAGGAGGTCCCGTCGGGCGACCAATCCGGCCAGTCGACCGCCAGCCCGTCCTGCTCGGGCCGGACGTGCTCGAGCGCGCAGCCGGCCAGCGTGAGCACGAAGAGATCCGCCCCCGTCGTGAACGCGATCCGGGTCCCGTCGGGCGCCCAGCTCGGCGCGTAGACGCTGATCTCTTCGTCCGAGTCGGGCTTCACCAGCGGGGTCAGGTCGGCCGGGCAGCCGTCAGGCTGGTCGGCGCTCTCTGCGGTGCCACAGCCGGCGACCAGGGCTGCAACGAGGAGCGCGAGCGGCGTCCCGACTCTCACGCAATGATCATCCCCGCTGGGCGGGCAACGAATCGTCGCGCGACCACTCATGCCACGAGCCGCGGTAGTTCGAGGCGCGGTAGCCGAGCGAGGAGAGGATCTGGGTCGCGAGCTCGGAGCGAGAGCCCGAGTGGCAGTAGGCGACGAGCTCGACGTCCTCCGGCGGCCCCAGGCGCTCGCGAATCTCGTCCGGGGTCAGCGCGAGCAGCAGCTGCAGGTCGAAGTGCTGCGCGCCGGCAATCCGGCCGGGCCGGGGGTCGCACGGCGCCGTCAGCTCGCCCAGGTACTCGGCGGAGCTGCGCACGTCGAGGACGACGAAACCATCCTCGCCGAGGCGACGCGCGAGCTCGTCCCGCTCGACGTCGGCCGGGCTCACAGGGCCGAGACCAGAAGCTGCTCGGCGGCCACGGCCGGCCGCTCGCATGCCCGCTCGACCCAGTCGTGGAGTGCCGGCCACGGCGCGAGCTGGATCCCGAGCAGGTCGCGTGCCCGCAGCAGCCAGGGCAGGAACGCGACGTCCGCGAGCCCGAAGTCGCGGCCGCTCAGCCACGGCGTTCCGCCGAGGAGTCCGTCGAGGTAGTCGAGCTCGTCCTCAAAGCGCTCGCGGGCTCCCTCCTCGCCGCGACGAAGGGCGTAGTACGGCTTCGAGAAGTCGTCGAAGCGGAACACGAGCAGCCGTCCCGCCGCGCGCTCGCCGGGATCGTCGGGCCACAGCGGCGGGTCGGGGTAGCGCTCGTTCAGGAACTCATCGATCACGGCCGACTCCGGCAGGATCCAGCCGTCCTCGTCGAGCACCGGCACCTTGCCGGACGGGTTCAGCTCGTAGAGCCAGGCCGGGCGATCCGTCAGGTCGATCTCCACGGTCTCGTACGGGATCCCCTTCTCGGCCAGGACGATTCGAACGCGGGCGCAGTACGGGCACCGGGCGGCGTCGTAGAGCGTGATCACCCTTCCCAGCCCCGCTCCGCCCCCTCGAGCCCGATCGCGGCCGCGATCGCCGCCAGCAGCGCCGCCGCAGCCGGCAGCTCGGCCGGCGAGGCCGCCGTTTTCGCAACGGCGCGGACGGCGCCCGGGTCGGCGCCCGTCAGCCGCGCGACGACGCGCGGGTTCGCCGCCAGCGCGATCACGTCGCCCGGCGGCAGCGGTCCGTAGTGCTCGGGGACGGAGAGATACTCGTCGACGATCCGGCCGGCCTCGTGGAGGACGAACCGGACGACTTGGTCGTGCTCGACACCGATCGCGAGCACGACCGTGCCCGTCCGCTCGGAGAGCTCCTTCGCCAGCCGGCGCAGCGAGGCCGGGTCGCGGTCGCAGGCCTCGTCGTAGACGGTGATCCAGCCGTTGCGGGGTGGCGTCACCTCGCTGCCGCGTGAGCCTCCCGGCAGCCGCGGCACGAACTGCTGAACTGCGCGCTCGACGCCGTTGAGGTCATCCGTCTGGATGTGAATCGAGCCGTAGGAGCGGCCCGCGCCGACCTCGCGCACCTCGAGCGGGAGGACGAGGTTGCGCGATTCCTCGCGGAAGCCGAGCCGCTCGTAGAAGTCGAGCGCGGCCACGTTCGCGTTCAGGAACAGGTGCGTCGCGCCGCGGGCGCGGAGGTTCTCGATCACCGTCTCGACGAGCGCGCGGCCCGTGCCTTGGCGGCGGCCCGGCTCGGCGACGTAGAGGTCGCCGATCCTCGCGAAGTGATCCTCCAGCCACGCGGTCACGAACCCCACGGGTTGCCCGTCCTCCTCCGCGAGGAAGAGCGCGTTCGCGTCGAGCGCCCGCTCGAACTCGGCGACGTTCGCCTCCCAGCTCACGTCCGCCCAGGAAGGCGGCGGCGGGCTCGCCGCCTGCCATTGCTCCCAGAGGCCCCGGAGCGCGTCGAAGTCGTCCGCGCTGGCGTGGCGGACGTTCACGCGGGAGGGAGGAGTCGAAGTCCGGTCAAGAGATAGTGGGCGCTCAGGTTCTCGTACGGGTGGAAGCGTTGCGCGAAAGCGCGAAGATCGGGCACGTCACCATAGAACGCGGCCACCGCCTTGCGCAGCCCCAGGTCACCCGCCGGCCAGGCGTGCGGGCGCGCGAGGTGACGCGCGAGGAACCAGTCGGCCGTCCACTCGCCGAGGCCGCGGAGCGCGACCAGCCGCGCCGTTACCTCCTCGTCCGGGAGCGCCGCGAGCGCGTCGAGGTCGAGCTCGGCGCGCGCGAGCCCGACTACGTACTCGGCCTTCCTGCTCGAGAAGCCGAGTCCGAAGAGCTCGTCCTCGGTCGCAAGAGCAACGCGCTGCCGGGACGGGAAGGAGTGCGCGTGCTCGTAGGCCGTGCCGTACCGCTCGATGAAGCGGCTCCGAATCGCGGCCGCTGACTGGAGCGAGACCTGCTGCGCGGTGATCGAGGTGACGAGGGCCTCGAACGGGTTCGTCTGCAGCGGTGGCCGGAAGCCCGCGAGCCCTTGGGTGAGTCGGTGCAGCTCGGGCTCGGCCTCCGCCCAGGCGGTGAAGCCGTCGAGGTCGAAGGGCAGGCCGAGGAAGTGGAGGAGCTGCGGCTCGATCGACTCGTCGTGCGGCGTCACGTCGACCCCGCCCGGAGCAGCCTCGATCCGCACCTCACGACCGTCGAAGACGCGGTGGATACCACCGTCGCGCCAGACGGTCGCGCGGTCGAGCCCGTAGACGTCGAAGCGCGCGGTCGAGACCTCGAAGTCGTACGGCTGCGGGAGCGGGACGAACACGAGACGAGAGCGTGTCAGATCGTCCCTGGTACGACTCTGGCACCGTCTACGGCGTTCAAGCGGGAAAGCCCTGCTGCCGATGGGTGACGGAGATGCGCCGCGTCGTCCTTTCCGCCCTCGTCGCTTTCTGCCTGGTCCCGACCGCCGCCGCGGCCGACCGCTCGTGGGCGCAGCCGCAGATCGAAGCCGTCGTCGAGGCCGGCCTGCTCGCCGACTCCGTCGCCTCGTTCAAGCCGCGGCAGCCGCTGACGCAGCGCGTGCTGGCGGACTCGCTCGAGACGCTCTCACTGCTCGCAGAGGAGCCGGTGGCCTACCGCTATCCGCTGACCACCCCCGGACGCGCCGTCACCATCCGCGAGCTCGACGCCGCCCTCGTCGGCTTCCTCGGGCTCGGCGACGCCGCCCGCTCCGTCACGGCCGCGCTCCGCGACGCCGGGCTCGCGCCGAAGGCAGGGGCGGGCACGGAGACGATCGCGCGCCTGCTCGGGCTCCGCTACAACCACCCCGCCGCCGAGGATGCGCTCGAGGTCGGTCTGTCCGACCCGGCCACTCGAGCCGAGGCCGCGTACTCGCTCGCGCGCGTGCTCGCCCTCTCCGGCTGGGAGCAGGAGCGGATCCGGTCGCTGACCGAGCTGATCGTCCTCCCCGAGCTGACCGGCACACAGCGCCAGGTCCTCCGGCGTGCCGTCTCGTTCGTCGGCTGGCCGTACATCTGGGGCGGCACCTCGGAGGCCTCGCAACAGCTCTGGGACGGGACGCAGCTTCCGGGCGGCTTCGACTGCTCCGGCTTCGTCTGGAGAGTCTTCAAGCTGGAACCGTTTCCCGGCGCGTCGGCGCTCGCATCCGTTCTCCGTGGCCGCACGACCTACGAGATGTCGGGCGAGGTGCCGCCCGCGCAGCGGATCAAGAAGGTCGAGAACCTGCAGCCCGGCGACCTGATCTTCCAGGGTGCATTGGGGCCGAAGTCGAAGCCGGCGCAGGTCGACCATGCGGGCATCTATCTCGGCGGCGGCTGGCTCGTCCACTCGTCCAGGAACGGCACCACCCTCCATCCGTTCGAAGGGTGGTACCGCGACCGGTTTGCCTGGGCCCGGCGACCGCTGCGCGAAGCAGGCCTGCTCTAGCCGTCCAGCGCGCCGAGCATCTCAGCGAGCTCGTCGAGCGAGGGGATCTCCTCGCTTTCGCGGGCCGGCTTCGGCGCCCGCTCCGGAGCGTTCCGTTCCTCGCCTTCGCCACGGACGACGAAACGGCCGTGCCAGGTGCCGCTCGCCCCTGCCGGCAGAGTCACCGTGTAGTGCTTCGCGAAGCCGCGGAAGCTGAAGTGGCTTCCGAGCAGGACGACCTGACCGCCCTGACGACCGGCGCAACGGTGGACCGTCCCCTGCTCGGTCTCCTGCTTCTGAACCCGGCCCTTGCCGACGCAGCGAATCCTGAGGTCGCCGCCGAGGTCGAGGACGCCGATGTAGCCGGGGCCGCGCCCGGCGATGCGAACGGGCCGCTGGCCGTCCTCCAGCGCGAGCTCGAGCTCGCCGCCGAAGTAGCCGGCGCCGACGAGTGCCGTCGGGCCCTTGACTCTCGCGTCCTTCGCAACCGCGGCAACGGGAACGAGGAGCGCGACCAGCGCAGTCAACGCAACGATGCGAATGCTGACCTGCATGGTGCTTTCCTCCTTGTGGGTTGCTTGCCTCGAGAGCACCATCGGCTCGGCACGTAAGGCGCGGAGGACGATCGGGTTCGGGTTCGGTCAGCGGCCTGTAATCAGAGTGTGGGCGGGGTACCTCGAAGGAGGGGCGGCCCTACGGTCAGCTGCGCGGGACGACCCGGGTGACGGCCGAGACCGCGAGGCTGCCGTCGAGCCCGCGGGCGATCGCGACCACGTGACGCCACCTCGCCGCGCCGGAAGTCGCGCGGGTCGACGAAGGTGCGATAGGGAAACGAGTCGTCGGCGCCGAGCCGCCGCCAGCCACTCCGCGCGCGCTTCACCGCGAATGCAACGCTCACCGTTCTCGAGCCGCCGGGAGTGGCGCTCACCGCGAGCAGCTCGCTGAGGTCGTCGGGCGCAACCTTCAGCGTCGGCGCCACCGGCTTCGCGAGCGCGATCTGCGCCTCGGCCCGGAAGAGAACACTGGTGGTCGCGGGCACGGTCAGCGTCAGATCGCCGATCGCGGTGCTCGTCCCGCCTCCGCTTCCGAGGACCGCCCGCCACGCCGAACGTGGCGTCGCGGTGCGGACGGTGATCCGGGCGGGAGCGGTGCCCGCGTTGAAGACGGCGAGATACTCGCGACGGCCGGCGGCGTCGATTCTGCTGACCGCGAGCACGCCGCCCGCCGCTTTGCGGACGACACCGGCGCCGGTCGCGAGGGCGGGATGCGCGTCGCGCAGAGCCCCCAGCCGCTTCAGGCGCTCGCCGACCGGGTGCGCGGCCGCGTCGAACGACGAGCGCGTCCCGATCGGGCTGCTCCCCACCCGCTGCTCGGTCTGCCACTCCCGCACCTGCGTCGGGAAGAGATCCTGCCGCGCGGCCTTGTCGCCGCCCCCGCCGGCGAGACCGACCTCGTCGCCGTAGAGCACGACCGGCGCGCCGCGAAGGAGGTAGAGCAGGTCGTGCGCGAGCAGCACGCGCCGGAGCCAGGCCGTACCCGTGACGCCTGAACGGGAGCGGATCAAGGCGGCCCCGCGGCCCATGTCGTGGTTGCCGAGGAACGTCGGCGGCGTGTGGGCGTTCCCGCTCGGGCCCTGGAAGTAGTCGTCGTCCTCGAGCCGGGTGGCGATGCCGCGAGCGCCGACCTGCCCGGATGCGAACCCGACGATCGCGTCCTGAAGCGGGAAGTCGAGGACGTTCGGCAACCCGCGCTCGCGCACGAACGGCGCGAGGTCGATCGCGCTGGTGAGGAACGCCTCGCCGAAGAGCTCGAAGTCGCGCACTCCTGCGGCCCGCGCGGCCGCGCGGACACGCGGCACCCAGACCGCGAAGAAGTCCCTGTTCACGTGCCGCGCGGTGTCGACGCGAAAGCCGTCCACCTTGTACTTCCGGATCCAGTCCGCGTGGAGCTCGGCGAGCGCCTGAGCCACCGAGGGTTGCTCGGTGAACAGGTCGTCGAGGCCGAAGAAGTCGCCCTGCTCGAAGCAGAGCTCGCTGCACGAGTCGAAGCTGACGTCGCCGCGGTTGTGGTAGCGGCGCACGTCGTTCAGCCACGCCGGCTTCTTCACCGTGCGCTCGGCGGCGAGCACGAGCGGCGGCCGCGGCATCGTGTCGGCCTTCAGGCACGGGAACAGGCGCCCGAGCGCGTACCGGGCCGGCTGGAAGACCTTGCCGCGGCAGTCGCGGTAGGGCTTGTCCTCGGGGCCGATCCACGTCGTGCCGCCGGTCGGCAGGATCACGTCGGCCGTGTGATTGACGACGACGTCGAGGTAGACCTTCAGCCCGAGCGTGTGCGCGCAGGCGACGAACGCCGCAAAGTCCTGCTCGGTGCCGAGATGCGGGTCGACAGTCGTGAAGTCGAGGCCCCAGTAGCCGTGGTAGGCCGCGCTCGACGCCTGCACCGCTTTCTGCTTCACAGGAGGCGTCACCCAGACCGCGTTGAAGCCGAGCGCCTCGATCCTCGCCAGCCCTCGCGTCGGCGTCTTGCAGTCGTCGGTGAGGCCGCGGTAGTCGCCGCCGTGAAACCAGCCCGAGTCGGCCGGGTCGAAGCCCGTGACGCCGCGGAGGCCGGTCTTGCCGCCGCGGTCGTTGGCCGGATCGCCGTTCGCGTACCGGTCCGGGAAGACGAAGTAGATCCGCTGCGAGGCGATCGGCGTCCGCGTGGGCGCCTTGCCGAGGATCGCGAGCGCCGAGCCGGTCGGAGCCGGCGGCGCGGTCGCTGTCGGCGCGGCGGCCGCCGGGAGCGCTGCGAGAAGCCCCGCGACGAGCGCTGCGCTACCGAAGCGGCGCACCCGTTTCCTGGTCGAATGCGTGCAGCTTCGCGGTGTCGAAGGCCAAAGGCACGTCCGTGTCCACCCTCAATCCGAAGCCGGTGCCGGCGGGGACGGAGACGATCAGGTTCGGCCGCGTCGCGGTCACGCCCTCGGCGTCGAGGCTGTCCTCGTCCTCCTCGCGCACCTCAGCCGAGATCGCCATCGCGTCGATCCGGAAATAGGCGATCGACTCGGTGCCGAGCGCCTCGACGAGCTCGAGGTGCGCCGTCGCGGAGGGAAGGTCGGGCCGGTCCTGCGCGAGGTGGATGTCCCCGGCGCGGACGCCGATCACGACCCGGCGCCCGTGCGCCGCGCGCAGCCCCGCGTACCGACGGAGTCCCTCGGCGGCGACCGGCAGGCGCTGCGGCCCGACCCCAAGCGTCACGTCGTCGCCCTCCACGGCGACGTCCGCCTCGATCAGGTTCATCGGCGGCGTGCCGATGAAGCCGGCGACGAAGAGGTTCGCCGGCTCGTCGAAGAGCCGCTGCGGCTTGTCGACCTGCTGCAGGACGCCGCCGCTCATCACCGCCACGCGGTCGCCCATCGTCATCGCCTCGACCTGGTCGTGGGTGACGTAGATCGTCGTCGTGCCGATGTCGCGCTGCAGCTTCGCGATGTCGGCGCGCATCTGGACGCGGAGCTTCGCGTCGAGGTTCGACAGCGGCTCGTCCATGAGAAAGACCTGCGGCTGACGGACGATCGCGCGGCCCATCGCGACGCGCTGGCGCTGACCGCCGGAGAGCTGCTTCGGCCGCCGGTCGAGGTACGGCGTCAGGTCGAGCATCTTCGCCGCCCAGTTGACGCGCTCCTCGATCGTCGCCTTCGCCGTCTTCCGCAGGCGCAGGCCGAAGGCGATGTTCTCCGCCACGGAAAGGTGGGGGTAGAGCGCGTAGTTCTGGAAGACCATCGCGATGTCGCGCTCCTTGGGCGAGAGCTTGTTGACGACCCGGCCGCCGATCGAGACCGTTCCGTCCGAGATCTCCTCGAGCCCCGCCACCATCCGGAGGGCGGTCGTCTTGCCGCAGCCGGACGGGCCGACGAGAACGAGGAACTCGCCGTCCTCGATCGAGAGCGAGAGGTCGTCGACGGCGCGGACGCCGTTGTCGTAGACCTTGTCGACCTCGTTGAACGTCACGTCAGCCATCGCTGAGCCTCCAGAGGTGGAATGAGGGACCGTCGGCGGGGAGCACGGCGTCACCGGACTCGAGGGTCGGCTCGCCCCCGTACAGCGTCTCCAGCGCTCGGGCGCCGAGGAGAGCGAGCGGCAGGCGGAGCGGAGCGTGCGCGTCGCGACTCGCGAGGCAGAGCAGCCGCTCGGAGCGCGTCTCCCGGACATAGGCGATGCAGTCCGCGTCGATGTGCGCCCAACGGCAGCCGCCGCGCGCGAGCGCGTCGGAGGAGCGCCGCAGCGCGATGAGCCGGCGATAGACCTCGAGTAACCGGGCATCCCACGCCTCCGGGTTGCCCCAGGGCATCGTCCTCCGGCCGTCCTCGCCCCAGTCACCCTCGAGCCCGAGCTCGTCGCCCGCGAAGATCATCGGCACGCCGGGCATCGTCATCTGCAGGCCGATCCCGACCTCGTGCAGCCCGTGCGACCCGCTGACGGTGCGGAAGCGCGCCGTGTCGTGGCTGTCGAGCACGTTCCAGGAGTGCAGCGTCGACTGCCAGGGAACGCCGGCGCGGAAGGCCTGGATCGTCGCCGTCACAGCAGCGCCGTCCAGCCGCCGCAGCCCCACTGGGGTGCCCCAGAAGCGACGCTCGAGCTCGTCCGGCAGGTGCTCGGCTCGCAGCCACTGCCAGACGGGCTTGAGGAAGCCGGAGTAGTTCATCGTCCCGTGCCAGCCGCCGCCGCCGAGATCGTCCCGGAAGTCGTGGCCATGCTCCGCCACCAGCAGCTGCTCCGGGTCGAGCACGGCGCGGATCGCGCGGGCGGCGTCGTGCGCGAGATCGGCGTCGCGATGGCGGCCGGTCATGTTGGCGACGTCGATCCGCCAGCCGTCGAGGCCGGCATCGAGCCAGCGGCGGGCGACCGCTCCCATCCGCTCGCGCAGCACGGTCGAGCTCCAGTCGAGCTTCGGCAGTGCCTTGACGCCGAACCAGGAGACGTAGCCGTGCGGGAGCGCGTCGTCGAAGAAGTAGAAGTCGCGCTCGCCCGCGAACCACTCGTGGCCGACGCCGGTGTGGTTCAGCGTCAGGTCGCCGACAATTCGAAGCCCTCGCGCGTGGGCCGCGTCGACAAGGGAGCGGAGCGCCTGATCGCCGCCGAGCAGCGGGTCGACGTGCTCGAACGAGGTTGCGTCGTAGCGGTGTGTGCTGCCGGCCGGGAAGAACGGTGTCAGGTAGAGAAGGTCGGCGCCGAGGCTCTCGACGTATTCGAGGCGAGCCTCGATTCCCGCCAGGTCTCCACCGTAGAGCTCGAAGGGCGTCTCGGCGCCGCGGCCCGTCGGCAGCACGCTCCACTCGCGCTTGACCGCCCACGCCGGCGCGTCGACGCCGTCGCCCGACGAGGCGAAGCGGTCGGGGAAGATCTCGTAGGCGACCGAGCCGAGATGCCAGTCGGGTCCGCCTTGGTCGATCGCGATCACGAAGTCGTCGGCGTCCGGGATGTCGTGACCGACGACGCCGAGCCCGTTGACCCATGCGTACCCGGCCGTGCCGCCCGAGAGCAGCCAGCGGTAGCGCGTCGCCGGGTTCTCGGCGGTGAACGCGGCCCGGTACCAGACGTCCGTGTCGGTTTCCTCGTCGACGACCGCCAGGACCGAGCGCGGCTCGCCGTCCTGGACGAAGCGGAGGACGACACCGTCGGCGTCGGTGCCGCGCGGCACCCGCAGGCGCAACGACACGGTGTCGCCGAGCTCCGCCGGCCGCTCGAGGACGTACCGCTCCGAGCCGTCGTGGTGAGGCTGGGAGAGAGCCGTCTCCACGAGCGAACGCGACTGCACCAAGCTCATCCCTTGACCGAGCCCTGCGTCAGGCCGGAGACGATGAAGCGCTGCAGGAACTGGAAGATCACGACCGCCGGGACGGCGGCGAGCAGCACGCCGGCGCAGAAGATGCCCCACTGCTCGGCGTACTGCTTGTCGATGAAGGAGCGCAGCCCGATCGGGAGCGTGAAGTTGTCGCGCTCCTGGAGGAGGACGCTCGCGATCACGTACTCGTTGATCACGCCGACGAACGAGAAGAGGGCCACGACCGCGAGCACAGGCGCGGCGAGCGGCAGGATCACGCCCCAGAACACCTGCGAGGGCGTGGCGCCGTCGACGCGCGCCGACTCGTCGAGCTCGGCGGGGATCGTGTCGAAGAAGCCCTTCATCAGCCACGCGTTCACCCCCATCGCGCCGCCGAGATAGACGACGGTGAGGGCGGTGAGCCTGTTCAACCCGAGGACCGGGAACACGTCGCCGGTGTTCAGGACGATCAGGTAGATCGCGACGACGGCGAGCAGTTGCGGGAACATCTGGATCAGCAGCAAGCGTCAGCATCCCGATCCGGCGGCCTTTGAAGCGGAAGCGGCTGAACGCGTAGGCGGCAAGGGCACCGAGCATGACGGTCAGGATCGCCGTCGCGGACGCGATCACCAGCGTGTTCCGATACCAGGTCGATGTACGGGATGTCGTTGTCGGCCCCTGCGATGTTGACCGTGCCGGAGAGGATCGTGCGGAAGTTGTCGAGCGTCACGTCACGTGGGATCAGGGAGGTGCCGGTGAGCGTCTCGTCGACGTTGAACGCGGCCGACGCGATGTAGACGACGGGGAAGAGCGCGAAGCAGCAGCGCGACGATCGCGACGAGGTGACGCCACCACATGTCGCCGAGGTCGGGCCGGCGGCGGGGGCGTTTCTCGACCGCAACCGGCTCGGCTGCGCCACGAACGTTTGCGAGCTCGTCGATCGTCGCTCATGCCAGGTTCTCCAGTGACTTCGAGCGCCAGAAGGAGACCGCCGAGATCGTCGCCGACGATGAAGAAGATCAGGATCGAGACGGCGCTTGCGAGCCCGTAGTCCTGTCCCTTCCCGGACTCGAAGGCGATCTTGTACGTGTACGTGATCAGGATGTCGGTCGCGCCGGCGACGGACTGGTCGTTCGACGGCGGCCCGCCGCCCGGTGAGGAAGTAGATGTTCCCGAAGTTGTTGAAGTTGAAGGCGAACGACGCGATCAGGAGCGGCGCCACCGCGACCAGCAGCAACGGCAGCGTGACCCGCCGGAAGATCTGCGTGCGGCCGCCGCCGTCGACCTTCGCCGCCTCGATCAGCTCGGCGGGGATCGACTGCAGCGCGCCCATCGCGACGAGGAAGAAGTAGGGCGAACGTCAGCCAGACGCTGACGAGGATGATCGAGACCTTGGCCCAGTTCGGATCGAAGAGCCACGGAACGCTCGTGCCCAGCACGTTGTTGACGACGCCGAAGTCGTCGTTCAGGAGCCCCTGCCCAGACGAGGAGCGAGAGGAAGCCCGGGATCGCGTAGGGGATCACGAGCAGCGACCGGTAGGTGCGCTGGAAGCGCAGCTTCGGGCTTGTCGAGCACGATCGCGAGGAAGAGCCCGAGCGCGAACGAGAACAGCACGGTCAGGCCGGCGAAGACGAACGTCCAGACGAAGACGCGGACGAACGGGTCGCGGACGAGCGGGTCGTTGACGACGCGGCGAAGTTGTCGAGGCCGATCGCCCGTGCGCCAGCCCGGCTCGAGCTCCTCGCCGCCGGCCGCGACGAACGAGCCGCGGTCGTTGTTGCGAAAGACGACCCCGTCGTCGATCCGGGTGAACGTGTCGGCGGCGCGGTCGTAGCGAAGCGTCGGTTGCAGCTCGAGCGCCGTGTCGAATCCCTCGGGCCGGATCGCCCGGTCGCCGCCGACGGGGACCGTGTAACGCCGCGAGCTGCCGGTCGAGCGCGAGCAACTGGTCGCTGCGGGAACGAGCGTCGTACCCCTCCGGCGCCGCAGGTCACCTCGCCGTTCTCGTCGATCGCGACCGAGCCGGAGGGCGCTTCCTCGAGCCCGTCCTTGGTGCCGACGAACCCGGCGCCCGATTCCTCGTCGAAGAGGACGAGCACGAGCGTCCCGTCGGCGTCGCGGGCCGGGCGCCATCAGCGTACTGGCACGCCTTCGGGGGACTCGGCGAGCGAGTTCCGCTCGATCCCCTGCGATCGCCTCGCCCTTCGACAGGATGTGTCCCGTCGACCAGTTCGTGAAGGCGATGTCGACGTTGTAGACGATCGGCGCGATCTGGAACGCGAGCAGGAAGACCGTGCCGGGGATCAGGAACTTGAGCGGGAAGAGCCGGCGCGGCGTCAGGTAGACCGCGTCGATCGCCACCGTCGCCACCAGAGGACGCCGAGCGCGACCCACTTCCGGTCGCCGGCGAGAACGACTGCCGCCCAGAGCGCGATCGCGTTGACGATCGAGAGGAAGATGAGCTTCAGCGCCAGACCGACGGGGCCCGAGGCGCCGGCGACTGCCCGCGACGGCAGCGCCCACGCCGCCGTCGCTACGGCGCTGCGGGGGTCCGTCGGAGGCTGTCGTCGTGCTCACGCGGATGTCGGTGGACGTCGGCGCTGCTCGAGTGACGACGGTGGAGGCGCCCCGCGGACGCCCCACCCTTCCTGCGACCGGCGCTAACCGATCTTGTTCGCGATGTTGCGCGCGGCGGTCGAGAACGACACCCGCGCCTTGACGGCGCCGGAGCCCCTCGTCGACTTGACCCACGCCGCGCCGAGATCGCACCAGACGCTGCCCATCTGCGGGATGTTCGGCATCGGGACGCCGCCCGCGCCGGCCTTGCCGAACTGCTTCAGCACCGTGTTCTTGACCTGCTTCGCCGCATCCGTGTTCGCCGGGTAGCGGCCGTTCGCCTGCGAGAGCGCGAGCTGCGAGTCCGCTCGCATCATGTAGTCGCCGACGAGATCCTTCGCCGCCGACTCGACGCCGTGCGTCGTCGAGAACTTCGTCACCATGAAGCCCTGCGAGCCGAGGAACGGCACCGACTTGCAGTTGATCGCCGGCACCTGAACGACCCTGAACGAGATCTTCGCCTTCGTGATCCGGTCGGACGTTCCACGGGCCGGTGAGCCAGAAGGCCGCCTTGCCCGTGAGGAACGCGTTCGACGCGGCGCCGTCGTCGACCTTCGCGTTGACGAGGCCCGACTTGTTCCACGTGTCGACCCTGGCCGTGTTCTTGAGGAACGCCGCGTTCCGCAGGCCGATGTCCGACGGATCGAGGTTCCCCGCCCGGTTCTTCCCGAAGACGTAACCGCACAGCCCGGAGAAGAACGGGTACATGTGGTAGGCGTCGCCGTTCGCGCCCTGCTGGACGGCGATCCCGAGGTTGCCGGCCTTCTTGCGCTTGAAGGCGAGCGCCTGCCGCTGCAGGTCGGCGAAGCTCGTCGGCACCTTCGCGAGCTTCGTGTTGACGACGAGGCCGATGTTCTCGATCACGACCGGCGCGCCGTACAGCTTCTTGACGGCGGTGCCGTACGAGAACGCGTCGAGCGTGTACCCCGGGAACTTCGCCTTCACGGCCGCGCGCGGATTCAACGGCAGCACGAGTCCACTGGCGGCGAGGTCGCCGGTCCAGTCGTGGGCGCCGACGATCACATCCGGAGCCGTCTCAGCCTGCACCGTCTTGAGGTCGTCGCGGATCTTGCCGAAGTCCTTCTGCACGACGACGACGCTGACGCCGCGGGACGAGCCCCACGCCGACGCGATCTTGTCGACGGCCGGCTTCCGGTCTGCATCCGTCCAGATCGTGACGGTGGTGGCCGCGTCGCGCGACGCGCCGACGGGCCCTGCGAGGGCGAGAACCGCAAGTGCGATGAGCGCGCCGGGTCCGACGCGCCGCAACTGCTTCTTCATGCTCTTCCTTCCCTGAGAAGTTGCAACGTGGCCTGAAACCTGTTTCATTCTCGTGAAACGCGTGAGGAATATCTCCCGCTGCCTCTCCCTCTGTCAAGCGCCTGCGCTGCGGCCGTAATCCCGAGAAAGCACTGAAAACGCTCTCAGCGTCCTGACATGCCAACGCTTCGCGATGTCGCCCACCACGCCGGCGTCAGCTTGGCAACCGCCTCCCGGGTCGCAAGCGGCTCACCGGCCGTCCGCGCGGACACGCGCAGCCGTGTCGAGTCGGCCATGCGCGAGCTCTTCTACGTCCCGAGGCACGCAACGACGACCGCGACAGGTGCGATCGGGCTGCTCGTACCCCAGTTCGGCAACCCGATCTTCCCCGCCCTCGCGCAGGAGCTGGAGCGCCGCGCCACCGAGGCAGGGCTCGCGACGATCCTCTGCAACACCGCAGGCTCGGCGACACGCGAGGCCGAGTACGTGCACATGCTGCTCGAGCGACGTGTCGAAGGGATGATCTTCATCTCGAGCGAGGTCACCGACCTCCGCTCCGACCACCGCCACTACCGGCACCTGCTCCGCGAGGGTGCGCGGTTCGTCTTCGTCAACGGCGCGTCACCGCGACTCGACGTCACCTCGGTGGGCGTCGACGAGCGGGCAGCCGGGCGGCTGGCGACCGAGCATCTGCTCGAGCTCGGCCACGTCCGGATCGGCTTCGCGGCCGGAGACGCGCTGTCCGCGCCGACTCGGGAGAAGGCGGAGGGCCGGGAGGCGGCGCTCAACGTTGCGGGTGTCGAGCCCGACGGGCTCGTCGCTCACGCCGAGTTCACGGTCGAGGGCGGTCGCACCGCGTTCCGCGCACTCGTCTCGCACCCGCAGGGGCCGCCGACGGGGATCATCTGCTCGAACGACCTGATGGCGATCGGCGTCATCCGGGAGGCAGAGGCCCACGGGATCGACGTCCCCGGCGAGCTCTCGGTGGTCGGTTTCGATGGGATCGACGCCGCCGACTGGAACGAGCCCGCGCTGACGACGGTGGAACAGCCGATCGACGAGATCGCGGCAACGGCCGTCCGGGCGCTTCGCTCCCTGATCGAGGATGACTCGCGGTCGCTGCCGAACTACGTTTTTCGGCCCCGGCTTCGGCTCGGCCGATCCACTGCCACGCTCAACGCCGTCGCAACGTCGGCCAGGTCCGCAAACGCCTCGTAGGCGACGCCGAGCTCGTCGAGGTGCCGCGCGAGCGCGTCGCGCGCGAAGATCCGGTCCGCCGCGAGCGCTGCGCAGCGATCGGAGTAGCCGTCGCCGACGTAGCCGTACAACGACCCGGTCACGGCGGCACGCTTGCACGGCTCGCCGCAGCTGGCGCACGCGGCCTCGTCGCGAAAGCGGACGCGCCAGCCGTCCGGCCGGGCCTCCACGCGGTTCGCGAGCACCTCCAGCTCGATGCCCTCCCGCGCCAGCACGGGCTCGATCAGCTCGTGGAAGCCGGCGGAGATCACGACCGGCTCGAGCGCGGCGAGCTCAGGCAGACCCGCCCGGACCTCCACGTTCTCGAGCACCCAGGCGACCACCTCGTCGAGCGGAGCCGTGATCGCCGCGAATTCGAGCGCGATCTCGTCGTGCAGGGTCAGGTCGACGCCGACGCGCGGCTCGAGCTCGGCGAGCAGGGCCGGGTCGCCGAACTCGTGGATCACCTGCACGAGCGAGTCCCGGACGGTGATCGTCCCGTCCCAGTCGACGAAGAGCTTCAAGCCCTAGAGGTGCGAGGTGAGGCCGGCGTCCGAGGGAGCCTCGTCGCCGGTCTCGTACCACGAGAGCGCGTACTTGCCGTCGTCGAGGTCACGCGCGAGCGTCGTCAGCCGCAGCGGGTTGAAGGTGTCGCACATGACCGCGAGCTCGCCCGTCTCGTGCAGGCCGATCGACTTCTCGGCCAGCCCCGGCTGCGGCCCATGCGGCAGGCCCGACGGGTGCAACGTCACCGAGCCGACGTCCACGCCCTTGCGCGAGCCGAAGTTGCCGGAGACGTAATAGATCATCTCCTCGCTTTGGAGATTCGAGTGGTGGTACGGGATCGGCACGGCAAGCGGGTCGAAGTCGAGCTTGCGCGGGCAGAACGAGCAGATCACGAAGTTGCGCCCGGCGAAGGTCTGGTGCGCGGGCGGTGGCTGGTGGATCCGGCCGGTGATCGGCTCGAAGTCATGGATCGAGAACGTCCACGGGTAGAGGTACCCGTCCCAGCCGACGACGTCGAAGGGGTGGTAGTCGAGCAGGTAGGTCTGGTAGCCGTCCCGCACGCGCACCTTGACCGGGAACTCGCCCTTGTCGCGATGCGTGTTGAGCTCGGCCGGGGGGTGGATGTCCCGGTGGTAGTACGGAGCTCCCTCCAGGATCTGGCCGTACTGGTTCCGGTAGCGGCGGGGGATCTCGATCAGCCCCGGCGTCTCGAAGACCAGGTACCGCTGCTCACCCTCGGGCCGGAATCGGTACGTCGTGCCGCGCGGAATCACCACGTAGTCGCCGTCCTTGTACGGCAGGTCGCCGAAGATCGTCTCGAGCGTCCCGGAGCCCTCGTGGACGAAGATCACCTCGTCCCCTTCGCCGTTGCGGAAGAAGTAGTCCATCTGCTCGGTCGGGCGGCAGAGCGAGATCTCGACGTCCGCGTTCCACATCAGCAGCCGCCGGCCGGTGACCTCGTCGCCGCCGGCCTCGACGCCCTTGGTGTGCATCATCCGGTGCTGGTGGGTCTCCGGGACCCACTCCTCGCGCACGATCGGCTCGAAGTCGCCGATCTCCTGGACCCGGCAGGGCGACTGGAGGTGGTAGAGGATCGACTCGTTGCCGGTGAAGCCCTCGAGGCCCATCACCTCCTCGGTCAGCAGGGTGCCGTTGTCGCGAAACTGGATGTGCCGCTTGCGCGGGACGTCGCCGAGGCGCTGGTAGAAGGGCATGGGCTGAGGATACCCCCGGCCCGCCGTCAGGCGACGAAGGCGCTGAGCTCGCCGATCCCGTCGAACGAGACGACGAAGCCGCCGCACTCGACCCGCTCGTGCAGCTCGAGCACCGGCCCGGCGATCAGGTCGCCCGGCCGGAGGCGCGTGTTCGCCTCCGCCAGCGCGCACGCCTTCTCCCAGTCGAACGCGTCCGCCAGCTCGGTCTCGACCGTCGGCCCGAGCAGGAGCGCGAAGTCGCGATCCTTCGCCGGCGCGAGCTCGGGAGCACGCCATTCGACGAGCCCGGTCCAGCCTCCGATCGCCCCGTCGGCGCCGATCACGACGGCGAGCCGCTGCGCTGCGTCGAGCCGGTCCGCCCGGACGCGGGATCTCGCTACCCGGCGAGCGGATCGCGGTCGGATTCGCGAACGCGAACGTGCTCGGCGTCGTCGAAGATCCGGATCGCCGGCGGCTCGAGCACGGGCGCGCGCAGGCGCACCTCGTCGAGCTTGAAGGTGGCGTGCTCGCGCGCCGACGAGCCGCTCGCGAAGTAGGACTGCAGCGTCTGCGCCGCGAGCTGGACGACGCGTCGCCGTCGATCCGGCCCGGCCAGCCGCGCTCGAGCTCCGAGTCGGCGGGGGTGAACATGCAGAGTCGCATCAGAGGTTGCGGCGGAGGAGCACGAAGCCGAGCGGCAGCAGGGCGAGCATGGTCGCATACGGCATCAGAGTCCGGCGCTCGCCTTCGAGCACGCGTGCCCGGGTCGGGCCGTCGCCGAGCAGCTCTGCGGCGGCCGTCGCCGGCTGCGGCGGCATCCGACTCGGCGAAGACACGGCCGCGGACGAGCCCGCCCACCCGGCGAAGCTCGGCAGCGCTTGCCGGGTCGGGCGTGTAGCCCCGCTCGGCGACGCCGGTCTCGTAGATCCGCTCGGCCCCGTCCCACGTGTGCACGAAGAGCGTCTCCACGCGCGGGGTGCGCGCGAACGCCCGCGTCAGCTCCCCGTCGACGGGCTGCGTCTCGCCGTCGGTGTAGACGACCAGCA
Source organism: uncultured Gaiellaceae bacterium (assembly GCA_963789355.1). Taxonomy (GTDB): domain Bacteria; phylum Actinomycetota; class Thermoleophilia; order Gaiellales; family Gaiellaceae; genus Gaiellasilicea. The sequence goes on along the minus strand of CAWBKK010000004.1, from coordinate 197,874 downwards.
CCCGCTTCCGCGCCGACCGCGCGAAGAAGCCGCGCTCGGGAATCCCCGCGAGCGCGTTCAGCTGCGTCGCGCGCGTCGAGAAGAAGAGCGCCGGCGGCGGCCGCTCGATCCCGAGCGACTTCATCAGCGTCGAGCGGAACACCGACTCGTCCACGGTCGGGAAGAGATGCGGCAGGAGCCGGTCGGTGAGCGAGAGGATTCCGACCGGGACGCCGGGGAGCTGCGCGCGCAGCCGTTCCGCGTACGCCTGGGCGCGCTCGAGCCGGGTCGGCGCGCCCGAGCGGGAGGAGGCGAGCATCGACCGCGACACGTCGGCGACCACGAAGACCTCGGCGTCCGTCCGCTCCTCGATCGTCCTCGTCGTCTCGACGATCGGCTGCATCGCGGCGAGCCCGAGCAGGCACGGCGACCGCGGCGAGCGCGGCGGCGAGCGGGACGAGCGCACGGAGCGGCGGCTGCGGCGAGGCCGAGGCTCCTCCGCACGGCGCGCGCGCGGCGCTCGCGCAGGACGAGCACCGCGAGCGGCACGAGCAGCGTCACCGCCAGGAGCGCCCCGAACGGCGTCAGGAAGCGCACGTCCACGACGTCAGTAGCCGCTGCCGACGCGGCCCTGGCCGGAGACCCGGCCCTGCGCGCCGCCCTGGCTCGGGTCGTTCGGCGGCAGGTGCGCCGCCTCGGGCCGGCGGAGCAGGATCTCGAGGTTGCGGAGCGCGTCGAGATTGCGCGGGTCGACCTCGACCGCGTTCTGGAACGCGCCCGCGGTTCGCGCCAGGATCTGCGTGGCCTCCTGGCCGTCGGTGCTGAAGCGCCCGATCGTCAGGATCCCGAGGTGGTTCAGCTGCTGCGCCCGGCGTCGCGGCTCGCGCTCGACCCGGGCCTGCAGCGTCACCTCCAGCTGGGCCCGGCCCCGGAGCGCCTCCAGCTCCGGCGAGGTGACTGCGACCTTCCCGGGCTGCACCTGCGCGAAGAGCGCGACCGTCTTCCGGTGCGCGACGTCGTCCTCGACCCCGAGCAGGCCGCGCGCCGGGGCTGCGCGGCAGGAAGCCGAGGTCGTCCCACAGCGAGCGCCGGACGCGCGGCGCCGGCCTGGAAGCGGACGTCGTCGGCGGCGAGCTCGCGCGGCACGCGGAGCACGTCGACGGCCAGCACGAGCAGCGCGACCGCCGCCGGGATCGCGAGCACCGCGCCCAGCCGGACGGCCCAGCGCCGGCGAGCCCAGCTCCGCGAGCCAGCCGCTCACGTGCGCACCTCCAGCCGCCCGAGCAGCCGCTCGTTGACGGCGAGCAGGGCGACGAAGGCGAGCGCGACGAGGACGAAGCTCCACGGCACGCGCGTGGCGGAGGCTCCGGCCCTCGGGCGCCGCGACGGGCGAGGCCGCCGACGACTCGCGCAGGAACGCCGAGTCGCCGACGATCGACCGGATCCGGTCGTACTTCGCCGGTGTCGGGAAGAGCGGCACGATCCGGAGGCCGATCCCGTCCTGGCGCAGCTCCGCCGCCACCTCGCTGAGGCGGACGACCTCGTCCGGGAGGATCTCCAGGTCGCTGACGAGGACGATCGAGCCGTTCGTCGTCCCCTCGCGGCGGAGCGACGCGTGCGCGACCCGCAGCCCCTCCGAGATCCGCGTGCCGGCGCGGAAGTCCTTCCACGGGTCGACGGGCAGCTCGCCCGAGGTATTCGCGGTCTCGGGCCGGAAGAACCGGAGCAGCGGCAGGAGCTCGCGCGCAGGCGTGCCCGGCGGCAGCAGCTCGTAGGCGGCGTCGGAGAAGGCGATCACGCCGGTGCGCTCGCCCGAGCGCGCGAGCTTGCGGATCGTCTGGCCGAACGCGTCCTCGTAGACGCTCGCCGAGAGGTCGAGCACGAGCATCCCTGTCGTGCCCGAGGGGACGAGCGGGGCGTGGCGCGGGTCGATGCTGCGGGCGACGAGAACGGCAGCGGCGAGCGCGGCGACGAGCACGAGCGCGAGCGCCGCCCGCAACGTCTTCGTCCGGCGCGCAGCCGTGCGCAGGCGCTCCGGCTCGGTGGTCGGGATCGGCGTGCGGAGCTCAAACGGAAGCGCCATCGGCTCCTCTCAGCTCGGCGAGAAGGGACGCGGTCTCGGCCACCGGCGGCGGCTCGGGCCGCCAGGCGAGCGCACGCACCCGTGCCGCGCGCCCGTCGCCGTCGAGCTCGAACGCGAGCGCCTCGAGCGCTTCGCGCTGCTCCTCGGCGTCGCCGGCCTCGCGCGCCCGCTCGAGGCGACGAAGTGCCCGCTCGAGCGCGGACGGGCCGGTTTCTCCCTCCACGGGGCGCCGGCTCTGCACGTACCGCGCCAGGAGCGTGCCCGGCAAGGCGAGCAGAGCGAGCGCGGCCGCGACGAGCCCGCCCGCGAGCAGCCAGGCCGGGACGCGGTACGACGGTTCCGCGACGGGCGCGAGCGTCGAGCCGAACTCGCCCCCAGGCCCCAGCGAGGCGTAGTAGGGAACCGGTGCGTCGTCGGGACTGAGCCGCGAGATCGCGTCGAGCGGCGGCCAGGCCACGACTCTGAGCCGGCTCACCTTGCCGGTCTCCGGGTCGTCGTAAAAGACGCGAGCGGGCTTGAAGCGGTACGTGCGGCGCTCGCCGCGGCCCTCCTGGTCGCCGAGCACGCTGCTGAGGCGGCTCGGGACGCAGGCGATCGTGATGCACCGGAGCGTCACCTCCCAGCGCAGCCGCGTGAAGTTCGAGAAGTCGTCGCGCGGAGCGTCTGACCCCGCGACTGGATCCGGTAGGGAAGGAAGTCCAGCGTCGCCCGAACCGAGTCGGGGTCGAACCGCTCGCGGTCGACGATCACGTCGAGCCGCGCCTCGACGACGTCGCCGAAGAGGTGCGCGGTCGGCGTCAGCGAGCGGCTCGTCGCGAACGATCTGCCGGGCGGCGGCGCCGGCTCGCTCTCGTCCCCGCCGCAGCCCCCGAACAGCACCAGCAACGACGCAGCGACGAGCGCGAGCAGGAGGGCCCTCATCTCCGCCCCTTCGTGAACAGCCGCTGGTCGGCCCACGTGAGGAACGAGTGGAGGACGTCACGGGGCTCGTGCGAGGAGACGAGCACAGGCTCGAGGTCGAGTGCGCGCAGCTTTTGCAGCAGCTCGCCGCGTCGCGCCTCGTTGTCCGCGCGCCGGCGGTCGACCTCGCCCTCGCCGAGGCGTACGAGCCCGCCACCCGCCGTGCCGTCCGGCGCCGAGAACGCGACGACGAGCCCGCCGAGGTCGGGGAAGCTCTGCTCCCAGACCGGATCCTGGATCACCACCGGCACGACCTCCCAGCGGCGCTCGAGCGCCCAGAGCCAGTCGTCCCGCTCCGGCTCCACGAGGAAGTCCGAGAGCACGAAGACGAACGTGCCGGCGGGAAGGTCGCGCGGATGCTCGATCAGATGCCGCAGCCCGCGGGCGACGGTGTCCTCGGGCGCGCCGAACGGACGATTCAGGTCGAGCCGGCCGAGCTCGCCCTCGCTGCGCGGCGGGTGCCAGAATGGCGCCGCCTCGCGCCTCGTCGAAGTAGCCGAGCAGCCCCCGTGCGGCGACGGCGCTGTCGCCGATCAGTCGAGTCGACGCGCGGATCGCCTCGGCCTTGTCCAGCCACGGCCACGGCTCGCCGAAGGCGACATCGACGGCCGCCGGTCGCAGAGCACGACGACGCGCGGGCGCCTCCTCGGCGAAGTGCTCGCGGACGACGAACTCGTCGGTGCCGCGGGCGAGCGAGAGGCGCGCCGACGCGGGCCAGTCGATCTTGCCGACGTCGTCGCCGGGGCGGTACGGCCGCGAAGCGGCGACGTCCGAGCCGGCGCCGCGGCGCGCGCTGTGCAGGCCGCCGAAGGCGAGGCCGAGCACGCGGCGCCGCGGGATCAGCGGGAAGGTGGCGCTCACCCGGCGAGCGCGACCGGCTCTTCGTCGAGCTCCGTGCCGGGCCGCGGGGCGAGCGCGAGACACTGCTCGCGGAGGCTCGCCGCGGCCGCCTCCCACCCGATCTCGCGCGCGGTCGCGACGAAGCTCGGCGTGAAGACGATCCGATGCATGGTCACGGGGAGGAAGAGCCGCTCGACGTCGACTGGCGTCACGTAGTCGCGGCCGTCGAGCAGCGCCCAGGCGCGCACGGCGCGCTCGAGCGCGAGGCTGCCGCGGACCGAGGCGCCGATCGCGATCCCGTCGAGCTCGCGCGTCGCGCGGACGAGCTGGATCGTCCAGCGGCGGATCACGGGATCGAGATAGACCTCCTCGACTGCGTGGCGGAGGGCGCGGACGCCGTCGAGGTCGACGACCGGGCGGAGCGTGGCGAGCGGGTGCGCCCGCAGCTGCGACTCGACGATGTGCAGCTCGTCCTCCTCGCTCGGGTAGCCGAGCGCGGTGCGCATGAAGAAGCGGTCGAGCTGCGCCTCGGGCAGCGGGAACGTCCCCTCCTGCTCGATCGGGTTCTCGGTCGCGAGCACGAGGAACGGGTCGGGCAGCTCGCGCGTGACGCCGTCGATCGTCACCTGCTGCTCGGCCATCGCCTCGAGCAGCGCCGACTGCGTCTTCGGCATCGCGCGGTTGATCTCGTCCACGAGGACGACGTTGGCGAACACCGGGCCTGGACGGAACTCGAAATCGCGCTCCTTCTGGTCGAAGACCGAAAGGCCGGTGACGTCGGTCGGCTGCAGGTCCGGCGTGCACTGGATCCGCTGGTTCGTCGCGCCCTCGACACTGCCGGCGATCGCCCGCGCGAGCACGGTCTTCGCCGTGCCGGGGACGTCCTCGAGCAGGACGTGGCCGCCGCAGACGAGCGCAGTCAGGACGAGCTTGATCTCCTCCGTCTTGCCGCGCACGACGGTCTCGATGTTCGCGAGCAGCCGCGCAGCGATCGCTGCCGCGGGCGTGGAACCGGCGCCGTCGGTCGTCATGAGATTCTGAGACGTCCGTCGGAGCGGATTTGTTGCCCAGGCGGGCGAGGCCCAGTCGCGGCGGTCCCGGCGAGCAGGACGTGAACGAGCGTTCTCGCCGGTGGAGTCGGGCGCGTCATCAGTCGTCGACGCAACCCTTCGAAGTGAGCAAGCGCGCCTTGCCGTTGTCGAACGCAGCCGCAAGCGCGAGCTGCTTTCCCGCCAGCGTGCGCACGACAACGTAGCTCTCGCGGAACCGCTCCTTCGATTTCGTGAAGTAGCGGTCGCGGTAGAGAGGCGGCGATGCCGACTCCGTCAGCAGCCGCACGCGCACGAGCACGCGGGCCGGCGCGAGGCAGTCGAACGCCGCGCCGAGCGGGCCGGGCGCCGCGTCGCGCAGGCCGGACGCGGTCAACGGCACTCTTGCCCTGGAAGGCGAGCACGCTCGAGTGTTCAGGGCCAGCGTGCCGTACTGCTGCGCGGGTATCCGCGTTCCTGTCACACCCACATCCATCAAGTCGGTCGCCGGCGCCGGCTTGCCGGCCGATACCCAGACGAGCGAGTCGTCGAGAATCGTCGACTGACTTGCCGTCCGGCCCGTCGAGACGACCGCGAACGGCAGCCGCCCCCACACTCCCTTGTTCCGGTAGCCGGCGGCCGCCATGATCTTGAACTCCCGGACACCGCCGCTCGTATCGACGGCACACAGCATCGTCCGGTCGAGAATCGCGCCCGAGGGCACTCCCGCGCTCGGCAGGAACCATTCGCTCACCTGCAAAGAGTCTGTACCAGCGGCGCGAGCGACGAGACGATCAAGCTGACGCTGGGCCGATGCGAGCAGCCTCGACGAGGGTCGCTCCGTGCCGAAGTACAGCGTGAGATCGACGTTGTAGCCGTTGACGGCCGCACGGAGCTGGTACTGACCGAGCGGCTGGGCGGGTCGAACCTGGACGCCGAACGGCACCGCTGCTCGCACTCGCAACGGGAGAGTGCGCGACGGAAAACTCGGGTCGAGGAGCGGGATCGCCGCGCTCGATGAATCCGGCAACGATGACGACACCGTCCCGTGGGAGCGCTTGCAGTGTCGCGTACGGCAACCCGTCGGGATCGTCGGAGGCGAGCAGCGGCACGTTGGCGGCGATGGCCGCGGCCGGGTTCGACTGCGTTCCCTCGCCTCCGTTCTGAATGACGTTCCAGCCCCGCGCGGGCAGGAACCCGACGCCGCGCGGCCCGGACGCCGCGGTGCCGCTCGGGGCGATCAGTGCCCCGAGTCCGGCCCCGAGCCCGGTCGCGACGACCAGCGCGGCCGCCAACGCCTGCGCCGAACGACGCCGAAGCAGGCCCTTCCGTCCGCCGAGCGCGAGCTCACGAGCGCGCTTCGTCGCCGCAGCACTGGGCCCCGGAAGCGTCTTGCGCGCCTGCCGGAGCAGCCGTTCGAGCTCAGACGACACGCTCGTCCTCCAGCACGGGCCGGAGCTCCTGGAGCGCCCGGCTCAGACGGGAGGCGACCGTGCCAACGGGGAGCCCCAAAACGCCCGCGATCTCGTCGAGGGGAAGGTCGAGCCAGTAATGCAACACGACGACGACCCGCTTCGCCGTCCCGAGGCCGGTGACGGCGTCGGCAACGACCCGGCTAGTGGCGTCGTCATCGAACACCCGGGCGGATGTCGCCTCAAGCCCGTCGTCGAGCGCCACAAGCCTGCCGCCGCGCCGGAGCAGGTCGATCGCGCGGTTGACCGCGATCCGCTTCAGCCACGGCCCGAACGGGCGTGTTTCGTCGAACCGGGGAAGAGCGGCGAATGCTCGCTGGATCGCATCCTGGGCGGCGTCGTCGGCGAGCGATCGGTCGGCCGTGACGGCATACGCGGACTGCCATGCGTACTCCCAGTAGCGATCGAAGAGGACGCCGGCAGCATCGTTCGACCCCTCGCGGACGAGAACGATCAGCTCGGTGTCGGGTAGACGCCGCATCGCCTCTTCTACGCGCGAGGGCACGCGTTCACATCCATCACGGCTCGGTGTGGACGATCACGTCGGCGACGTCGGGGCGCGCGCGGCGAAGCCGCTCCTCGACCTCGCTCGCCCGCGCGTGCGCCTCGGCGAGCGTCGAGCCCGGGTCGAGCCCGAGCGTGAGGAACGCGACGACGCCCTTCTCCGTTCGGAGCAGGCGGAGCTCTCGCGGTGGGCCGCCGGCCGCGCTCTCGACCGCGGCCTGGATCTCGGCCGCCTCGACCTCCTCGCCCGGGCCGACCTCGGCCAGCGGCTCCAGATGCGTCTGCACCGAGCCGATCTCGGGGACGGCGCGGCAGATCTCGCGCTCGACCCGCTCCGCGATCTCGTGCGCCTCCTCGAGCGCGAGCTCGCCCGGCAGCTTCAGGTGCAGCGACAGCTCGGTGTGGCCGTCGAGCGAGACGAGGCTGAGGTTGTGGATCTCGCGTACCCGCGGCACCGACAAAGCGGCGGCGTGGGCGCGCTCGCGCAAGGCCGCTTCCCCCTGTCCCGGCTCGACGTGGACGACGACGTCGATCCCCGGAAGCGCCCGTTCGAGCTCCTCCTCGACGCGATCTGCGGTGGCGTGCCCCTGCCCAACCGCGGCGCCGGGCGGAACGGAGATGACCGCGTCCGCGAACGTCCGTCCCGCCGCCTGGCGGAGCCGAAGCCGTTGGAGCTGCACCGGCGGCTCGATCGCCGCGATCGCAGCGCGCGCAGCCTCCTCGGCGTCGGCCGGGGCGCGATCCATGAGCACGTCCACATTGCGCCTGATCAGGCGTCCCGCAGCGACCAGGACGAGCGCGGCGACGAAGAGCGCCGCGATCGAGTCACCCTCGGGGAAACCTGCCGTCGCGGCGACGAGACCGGCGAGCACGGCGAGCGTGCCGACGAAGTCGCTCCCGAAGTGGAGCGCGTTCGAGAACAGCGCCTCGCTGCGGTAGCGCCTCGCGGTCCGGAGCGAGACGACGGTGCGGCCGAGGTCGATCGCGAGCACGACGCCGACGACCGCGAAGACCCACCACGCCGGGTCGACCGCGCTCTCGGCCGCGCCCGAGAGCCGCGTCACGGCGAACGCGGCAACCGCCACGCTGACGAGCGCGAGCACCGTCGCCTCGGCGAGCGCCGCGAGGTGCTCGGCCTTCCCGTGCCCGTACTGGTGGCCGCGGTCGGCCGGCCGGCCCGCGACGCCGATCGCGAAGAAGGTGAGCAGCGCGGCGACGAGGTCGGTGCCGGAGTGAAGGGCCTCGGAGACGAGCCCGAGGCTGCCGCTGGCGAGCCCGGTGCCGAGCTTGAGCGCGACGAGGACGCCGGCGGCGCAGATCGAGGCGAGCGCCGTCCGGCGCTGCGGGGTCATCCCTGCAGGCTAGTTGAGGCCTAGTACCAGCGACCGCGGCGGAAGCCGCCGAAGGCGAGGCCGATCAGCGCGATGATGATGCCGATCACGGGCCGTCCTGTCAGTGCGAGGACGATCCCGATGACCACGAGTATTGCTCCGATTCCCATGCGCGGGACTATCTCACGCCGGGTCGGACAGCAAACCGGCCTACAGGTTCCCGCGGAGCGCCTGCTCGCGCTCGATCGACTCGAACAGGGCCTTGAAGTTGCCCTCGCCGAACGTCGTCGCGCCGTGGCGCTCGATCACCTCGAAGAAGAGCGTCGGCCGGTCCTGCGCCGTCTTCGTGAAGATCTGGAGCAGGTAGCCGTCCTCGTCGCGGTCGGCGAGGATCCGCAGCCGCTTCAGGTCGCCGTAGTCCTCTGCGATCTCGCCGACCCGACCCTCGACCTCGTCGTAGTACGCCTCCGGCGTGTCGAGGAAGAGGACGCCGCGGTCCTTGAGCGTCTCGATCGTCTGGACGATGCTCTGCGACTGGAGCGCGATGTGCTGGACGCCGGGCCCCTCGTTGAACTCGAGGTACTCGTCGATCTGGCTCTTGCGCTTGCCCTCCGCCGGCTCGTTGATCGGGAACTTGATCTTGCCGCTGCCGTCCGCCATCACCTTGCTCATCAGCGCCGAGTACTCGGTCTGGATCTGGTCGTCGCCGAAGTGGACGATGTTCGTCATCCCGAACACGCGCTCGTAGAACTCGACCCACTCGTTCATCTTCCCGAGCTCGACGTTGCCGACGACGTGGTCGATCGCGATCAGGCCGACGCCCTTGCCGGCGCGACCGTTCCGCGAGAGCGAGACGTAGCCGGGGAGGTACGGCCCTGCGTAGTCGGCGCGGTTGACGAAGGTGTGGACGACCTCGCCGTAGGTCGCGATCGTGGCGAGCTCGACCCGGCCGTGCTCGTCCTCGAGCCAGTGCGGCTCGCCGATCGGGCGGGCGCCGCGCTCGACGGCCACCCGGAACGCCTGCCCCGCGTCCGGCACCCGCAGCGCGATGTTCTTGGCAGCGTCCCCGTGCCGGGCGGCGAACTCGACGATGGGGCTGTCACCACGGACGCCGCTCGTGAGCACGAGGCGGATCTCGCCCTGCTCGAGGACATAGGAGGCGCGGTCGCGGACACCGGTCTCCGGACCCCCGTAGGCGACGCGTTCGAAGCCGAGCGCGTGCTCGTACCAGAAGGCCGACTGCTTGGCATTCCCCACCCAGAGCTCGATGTGGTCCCAGCCGTCCAGGGGCATGAAATCGGTGTCTGCCACGGCAGGATCTTACTCGGAGGCGGGCGCTGATGGTCGCCGCCGCGCCGACAGGATCCCGCCCCCGATCAGGATCCCGCCGAGCACCTGGAGCACGGTCATCCGCTCCGAGAGCAACACGAGGGCGAAGACAGCGGCCACGAACGGCTGCAGGTTGGCGACGAGCGTCGCGCGCGAGGCCCCGATCCGGTGCAGCGAGCGGAACCAGAGGATGTTCGTCGTCACGAGCGGTCCGAGCGTCGCGAAGGCGAGCAGCAGCCAGACCGTCCAGCCGAGGTCGTAGTCCTGCCCGAGCGCCTGCGGGGCGCCGACGATCGCGATCAGCACCCAGCCGAGCGAGAGCACGACCGCGCTGATGCGTGAGGCCGAATAGCGCTCCATCAGCGGCGCGATCGCGACCGAGTACCCCGCCCAGGTCGCGGCGGTCGCGATCCCGAGCAGCGTCCCGCGCGTGTCGCCGGAGACGCCGGAGCTCGAGCCCGCAGCGACGAGACCGACGCCGGCGAACGACACCGCCGCGGCCAGCCAGAACCTCCGGGACAGACGTTCGAGGCCGAACGCGAGCCCGACCAGGGCGGCGAAGATCGGCGTCGCCCCCAGGATCAGCGCAATCGTCGAGGCGCTCGTCTCCTCGAGCGCGTAGACGAACGCCAGCTGGTTCAACCAGAGGCAGAGAGCCGCGAGCACGACGAGGAGGAGGTCGGTACGCCTGATCCGGAGCGTCCGCTCCGCGACGACCGCGATCCCGAGGAAGATCACTGTCGCCGCGCCGTAGCGGACGGTCGCGTACGCGAGCGGCTCGAACCCGTGCGTGAGGATGTAGCGCGTCAGGGTGAGGTTGAGCGCCCAGAGCACGACCGTCGTCAGCAACATCACCTCGATGCTCAGCGGCCGCCGCATGCCGCGAGCCTACGTAGGCTCGAACTCGTTACGCTGCGCCCGAATGGCCGAGCCCTCGATCCGCGACATCGACGCCCTCGTCGGGCCCGCGACGCCGCATTTCGCGTTCCAGCTCCGAGCCCGCGTTCGCGACCTGATCCGCGACCTCCCGTCCGACCATCCTGTGCGCCGCTACGGCGAGGAAAAGGTGCGCCTGCTCGAGGCGCTCGGGCACGCTTCCTCGAAGGCCGAGCAGGGCAGCAAGGAGTCGCGCTCGCGGATCGGGTGGGAGGAGCTGCCGAGCTCCGCCCCCGCCTACGACCCGCTGCCCCGAAGGTCATGACGTTCAGCGGTGCCTCGGTCTTCGTGACCGGCGGCTCGCGGGGGATCGGCAAGGCGATCGCGCTTCGCTTCGCCGCACTCGGCGCCACGCGGGTGGTCATCGGCTACCTCCGCTCGGACAGGGCAGCGGAGGAGACGGCCGAGGAGCTGGCGGCGCTGGGCGCCGAGGCGATCCTGATCCGCGGCAACATCTCGTCCGACCGGGTGCTCGAAGAGGTTTCGACGCTCGGTGCGCTCGACGTGCTGGTGCACAACGCAGCGACCGGCGTGATCCGTCCGGCGCTCGAGACCGAGGACAAGCACTGGGACTGGACGATGACCGCGAACACGCGTGCCCTGCTGGCGCTGACACGGGTGACAGCGCCGCAGATGCTGCCGGGAGCATCGATCATCGGGATCTCGAGCCTCGGCTCGCAGCGCGTCCTCGAGAACTACTCGCTCGTCGGGACCTCGAAGGCGGCGCTCGAGACGCTCATCCGCTACCTCGCGGTCGAGCTCGCCCCGCTCGGGATCCGCGCGAACGCCGTCTCGGGCGGTGTCGTCGACACGGGCGCGCTCGACCACTTCCCGAACAAGGAGCAGATGCTGAGCTTCGGCAAGGACAACCCCGCCGACCGGCTGGTCTCGCCCGAGGACATCGCCGCGGCGGTGACGTTCCTCTGCTCGCCGGAGGCGGAGATGATCCGCGGCCAGACCTTGATCGTCGACGGTGGCTACTCGCTCAGGGCTTGACGTGGAGCCGACCGACCACAACCGCCGCGCCTTCGACGACGCCCACCGCACGTCCGAGAACGTGCTCCAGGTGCCGGGCATGCCGGAGCGGATCAAGGAGCGACTGCAAGGGGCGAGCGGCCATCGCGTCCTCCATCTCCTCAGTGGAACCGGGCGCGAGTCGGTCGACCTGGCCGACCTCGGCGCGCTCGTCACCGGCGTCGACGACGACGAGGCGGCGATCGAGTCGGCACGGCGCCGCGCCCCGGAGCTGCCGTGGGTGCACGCCGACGTGCACGCGCTGCCGCCGGAGCTCCTGCTCGGCCGCTGGGACCTCGTCTACCTCGGCCACGGCTCGCTGCGGCGCTTGCGCGCGGCCGAGCCGTTCGCAGGCGGGGTCGCCGCCGCCCTGCGCCCGGGCGGGGTGCTGCTCCTCCACGACGAGCATCCGGCGGCCACGGCGCTCGACGGCTTCGGCCGCTGGCGCGGGGACTACTTCGCGTCGGTCGGCCTCGGGGAGCTTGTCACCGCGGTCGCGGGCGCCGGCCTTCTGCTCCGGGGCCTCGAGGAGTGGCCGGGCAAGGACGCGAACGTCCCCGGCCACCTCGTTCTCGCGGCCGAGAAGCCCGGGGGTTAGGAAGGAGCAGGGTTAGGAACCGGCAGGTTCGGGGAGAAGGGCTTCATATGGGAATCTCAGTCAGCATTCTGTTGATCGCAGTCGGAGCCATCCTCACCTGGGGCGTCACGACTGAAGCCGAAGGCCTGAACATCAACAACATCGGCGTCATCCTGATGATCGTCGGCCTCCTCGGCCTCGTGCTCTCGCTGATCTTCTGGTCGAGCTTCGGTGGCTTCCGCCGGCGCGCCGCCTACGTCGAGGGCGGCCCCGTCCGCACCACGACGACCGCTGCGGCACCCCGGCGCACCACGACGGTCGTCGAGGAAGACGACGTCGCGCCCGGCCCCCCGCTTCCGTAAGGCCTAGCGCCTGCGGAGCAACGACCGTCCAAAGTCGCCGGCGATGTAGCCGGCGATTTTGGGGTTCTCCTGCAGCCGCCGGAGCGAGTACTCGTACCACTGGCGGCCGTAGGGGACGTAGATGCGGAGGCGATGTCCGTCTGCCACGATCCGGTTGCCGAGCTCCGGGCGGACGCCGAGCAGCATCTGGAACTCGTACCGGTCCGGCGTCAGGCCCCGCTCCCGGATCAGCCGGATCGACTCGTCGACGAGCCACTCGTCGTGCGTGGCGATCGCCGCGTAGCAGCCGCCGTCGACGAGAGCTCTCAGCGCGTCCATGAAGCTGGCTCGCACCTCCTCGTCGTCCCGGAACTGGATCGACTCCGGCTCGACGTAGATTCCCTTGCAGAGCCGAACGCTCGCTCCCGCGAGGGCCTCGGCGTCGGCGACCGTCCGCCTGAGCGAAGCCTGGAGCACGGGCCCGACGCGTGCGTGGCCCTCGTCGCGCAGTTCCCGGAACAGCCGGAGCGTGTCGTCCGTGGTCGAGGAGTCCTCCATGTCGATCCGGACGAAGCGGTTCGTGGGCTCGGCCGCGGCGATCACCGTCTCGACGTTCCGCTTGCACAGGTGGTAGTCGAGCTTGAGCCCGAGCCCCGTCAGCTTGACGCTGACGTTGGCGTCGAGATCGTCCTGCTCGAAGGCATCGAGCGCCGCGACGTACTCGGCCGCGATTGCGGCTGCCTCGTGCGCCTGCGCGACCTCCTCGCCGAGCACGTCCACGGTCGCGAGCTTCCCCTCCGCGTTCAGCCGGCCGACGACGCGGCGCGCATCCTCGAGCTCCGAGCCGGCGATGTAGCGGGACGAGAGCATCCGCACGAACCGCTTCGGGACGGCCGGAAGGAGCGTGACGACGACGCGGTCGAGCAGAGACACGGCGGGAGAGACTAACGCTCTTGCATGAAGCCCTGGCGAGCTGCGCTGACGAGCGCAACCGCCTCGGGAAACAGCACGCGCATCGCGTCGCGCAGCGCGACCGCCTGCTCGTCGATCGGGCCGGCCGGCTGCACCTGCTGCAGCGCCGCCGCGGTCAGCTCGACCGCCGTGTTCAGGGTCAGAGTCGCGAACTGCTCCCGCTGCGCCTCGTGGACCGACTCGGCCTGCTGCTCGGCGAACTCGCGCAGCCCGCGCAGGAGATCCTCGGGATCGCCGCCGAACGGGAAGCCTCCGAAGCCGCTGCCCTCCATGCTCTGAGGTTACCGGAGTGGGATCCGGTAGGAACCCGCGACGTCCGCGAAGAGGGCTTCGACGACCTCGCTCGCACCCTTCATGGCGGCTGCGAACGGCGAGCTCTGCGAGACGCCGCCGAGTGCGATCTCGAGCGTGCGCGTCGCCGCGCCGATCTCGTCGAGGCGAGTCGGGGTCGCGAGCAGCGGCGGCGTCCCGAGCACGCGCTGCAGCGCCGCTACCGCCTCCTCCGCCTCCTCGATCCCTGCAGGATTCTCGGTCACGCGCAGCGCGGCCAGCTGCGAGCGGAGCTCGTCGAGGTCGCCGCCGGCGGCCGTCTCCTCCGCGAGCTCGCAGAGCGCGACGATCGAGACCGCGTCCCGGACGCGCGGACGGTCGGCGACCGGCTCGCCGTGGTCGTCGAGCGCGAGCCAGGTGCGGCCGCCGTCTCCCTCCTCGAACGCGCAGACGTAGATCCGCTCGCCCGCGTGCGCCTCCGCGGCGAGCACCGCGTCGGCACCGCTCGCCGCCGCGATGCGCTCGAGATCGTCGGCCAGCGTCATCGCGGCAGCATAGGAGTCCGCATACGATGGAACGGTGCTCGAGGAGGTCGCACTCACGCTCGCGGCGCTCGCGCTTGCGCTCTCGGTCGCGGCGGTGCTGCTCGCGCGCAGGCGCCGGGCCGACCCGACCGCAGCAGCGCGACGAGAGCTGGAAGCGCTCGTCGAGCAGCAGACCGCCGCGAGCGCCGAGGAGCTGAAGGCGAGGCTGGCGCGGATGCGCGCCGACTCGCTCTCGATCCTCGCCGAGGACGAGCGGCGGATCGCCGACGAGCGACGCCAGGAGCTGGCCGAGCGCGAGCGCGCCGCCGGGGTCGAGCTCGCCGATGCTCTCGCAGCGACGACACGCCGCGTCGACGAGCGGCTCCGTGGCTGGGGGGACGACATCGACCGTGCGCAGCAGAATCTCGAGACGGAGCTGCGGAAGCTCGAGCAGCGCCAGAAGCAGCTGATCGCCGAGGCGGAGGCGCGGATCGAAGCGGAGGCGTCGGAGCTCGTGGCCACCTCCGACGAGCAGCGCGCATCGGTGCTCAGGCTCCGGGAGGAGCTCGAGCGTGCAGCGCAGCAGGCCGTCGCGGAGGCGCTGGAGGAGCTCGAGGCGCACACGAGCGAGCGGCGGCGGGTGATCGAGGAGATCGCCGAGCGGCTGCGGCGGCGCGAGCAGGCCCTCACCGAGCAGGTCGAACGCTCCGAGACGGAGGCGGCGCGGCGGATCGAGGCGTCGTTCGCCGACATCGAGCGCCGCCAGCTCGAGCACCTGCAGCGAGCGATCGCCCGCGAGGCCGAACGCCACGCCGAGGCCGCGGGAGTCCAGTTCGACACGACGATGCGGGCAGCCAGGGAAGAGGCGGCGGGGCGGCTTTCCCGTGAGCTCGACCGCGCCGTCGAGACGTTCGTGCGCCAGGCCGATGCCGTCTTCGCCGAGCGGCTCGCCCAGACGGGCGACGCCGGCCAGCAGCGGCTCGAGCACCGCCAGCGCCAGGCGCAGGCAGCGTTCGAGCGCCAGCGCGAGGAGCTGGTGGCCTCGTTCCAGGAGCGCGTGTCCGCTGCGGACGCCGATCTTCGGCGCGTGCTCGGGGCCTTCGCGGCAGAGGCGGAAGCCGAGCGCTCGGCGATCGCCGAGCGGCTGAGCGATCTCCATCGCCGCGTCGACGAGGCAGCTTCGCTGCGCCGGGTCTAGAGGGGTCGCTGGACAATTCCGAGCTAACAACGAGCCGCAGGGAACGTCTCTTGCACCACGAACATGCGCAGCATGGCAGACACAACGGAGCTGATCGACAGGAGCAGCGAGCGGGCGAAGGTCGAGTCCTGGCGCCTTCACGTCCTGATCGAAGCCGGGTACCCGCTGCCACTGGCCGAGAAG
Organism: uncultured Gaiellaceae bacterium; assembly: GCA_963789355.1. Lineage (GTDB taxonomy): Bacteria > Actinomycetota > Thermoleophilia > Gaiellales > Gaiellaceae > Gaiellasilicea. The sequence goes on along the minus strand of CAWBKK010000004.1, from coordinate 182,333 downwards.
ATCGCTGCGTATCTGGACGCCGACCTGCACGAGGCGGTCGAGCTCGTCCACCAGGGGTGCGATCCGCGTACGGCCGCTGAGATCCTCCTCTAGTCGTCCAGGCCGGGACCGAGCGCCACAAGCACGGCGCCGAGGGATGCAGCGGCGGTCCCGAGCACGAACGACGCCTTGTCGCCGTAGGCGTCGATCAATGTTCCGCCGAGCGCCATCCCGACCGAGAATCCGGCGAAGACCGCCGTCGTGATCCAGGAGAACGCCTCGGTGGCCGTGCCGCGAGTGGCAACTGCGTCGACCAGACCGTACGCCGACATCACGACCGGCGCGATCGCCAGCCCGGCGAGGAAGGCGAGCACGGCCATGCTCGGCAGCGACCAGCCGAGCAGCGGCAGAGCGAGGCCGAAGGCGAGCAAGACCGAGGAGACGCGCAGCAGACGTAACGGCCGCATCGTCACCCGAGCGCCGGCCACGAGCCCGCCGACGAGGCTGCCGCCTGCGAAGAGCGCCAGGGGAATGCTGCCGAGCTCCGCGCCTCCGTGACGCTCGGCGAAGGCGGGAAAGCCGACCTCAGTACCGCCGAAGCCGAGGCCGAGGCAGGCGGAGAGGCCGATGATCGTCCGGATGCCCCGCGACTCGAGCGCCCCCAGGATCGATGCGGCGTGCCTCTCCTCCTCCGGCCGCCAGGCGCGCACGGGCTCGGCGAGGGCGATCAGCAGGGTGCCGACGCCGCCAACGACTGCGGCAACGCCAAGCGCGAGCACCGGCGAGGCAGCCGCCGTCAGCAGTGCCACGAGTAGCGGCCCGGCGATGAAGGTGATCTCCTGCAGCGACGCCTCGAGCGCGTAGGCGGCGGCGCGCAGCTCGGCGTCGGCGAACATCTTGGGCCAGAGCGAGCGCAAGGAGGCGCCGACCGGGGGCATCAGCGCCCCTGCGGCAGCTGCGGTCGCGCCGACCAGCGCCAGCGGGGCGTCGAGCAGCGCCAGCACGCACACCGCGGCGAGCAGAGCCGGAAAGGTCAAGGCCCGCGAGCGCAGGATCCGTGCCTGCCCGCGACGGTCGACGAGGCGTCCCGAGATGGGAGCGCCGATCGCCGTGGCGACGAAATAGCCCCCGGAGACGGCTCCCGCGGCCGCGTAGCTCCCTCCCCGCTCCCGGACGAGCAGCAGGAGCGCGAGACCGATCATGCCCGCCGGCAGCCGCGCGAGCATCCCGCTGAGCACGAGCCGGCGCACGTGCGGGACGCGGAAGAGGGCGCCGTAGCGCGCGAAACCGAGCGGCGGGACGGCATCCGTCACACGACCGATCATCTACGCTCGAACGTGATGAAGGTCGAGCCTCTCGTCTACGGCGACAAGAAGGTCTTCACCGTCGCGGGCTTCAATCGCGGGGTTGCGGAGTGGCTCGCGCGCCTGCCGACGCTCTGGATCGAGGGTGAGGTGACCGAGCTGCGCCGTAACCCGAACTGGAGCAGCGTCTTCTTCACGCTGAAGGACCCGGACGACGGCGCGTGCCTGCCGGCGTCGATCCCGCGGCGCACGTTCGACGCGCTCAAGCTCGATCTCGCCGAGGGCGAGCGGATCCACGTGCTCGGGCGTCCGGAGCTCTTCGCCTCGAAGGGTGAGTTCCGGTTGCGCGCGCTCTCGCTCGAGCGGTTCGGGGTCGGCGAGCACCTCGCGGCGATCGAGCGGCTGAAGCAGACGCTGGCCGGCGAGGGACTCTTCGATGCCTCCCGCAAGCGTGCGCTCCCCCGCTTCCCCCGCCGGATCGGGCTGGTCACCGGCAGCGATGCGGCCGCCCGCCGCGACGTGATCACGACGATCCAGACCCGCTTCCCGCCGGCTCGCGTGCTCGTCGCGGAGACGCTCGTGCAGGGACCGCGTGCCGCGGCCGGAATCGTCGAAGCGCTGCAGGCGCTCGCGCGCGAGCCGGGGATCGACGTGATCGTCCTCACCCGTGGCGGCGGCAGCTTCGACGACCTGCTCCCGTTCAGCGACGAGCGGGTGGTGCGGGCGGTCGCGACCTGCTCGGTTCCGGTCGTCTCGGCCGTCGGGCACGAGCAGGACACGCCGCTCTGCGACCTGGCGGCGGACGTGCGCGCGTCGACGCCGACGGCGGCCGGCAAGCTCGTCGTCCCGGACTTCGAGGCGCTACGGGGTGAGCTCACGCGCGCCCGGAGCTCGCTCGAGCGCTGCGTCCGGCGCGCGACGGAGCGTGAGCGCGAACGGCTCGCCCGCACCCGCTCGGCGCTCGAACGAGGCGCCCGCCGAACGCTCGAGCGAGACCACCGGCGGGTGACCACGCTCGGCGAACGGCTCCGGCGCGGCCCTGTCCTCCTGCTGGAGCGGCGTCGAAGCTCGCTCGAGCGGGCGGAGGGCCGGCTCACCGCCCTCTCGCCGCGCGCAACCCTGGGACGCGGCTACGCCATCGTCCGTTCCGGCAGCACCGTCCTCCGCAGCGCGGCCGAAGTGACGCAGGGGGCACGCGTCGAGGTCGAACTGGCGGAGGGATCGTTCGGCGCCCGCGTGGAGGATGTCGGTGAGTGAGCTGACGTTCGAGATCGCCCAGAAGGAGCTCGAGCAGATCGTCGAGCGGCTCGAGCGAGGCGAGGCGGAGCTCGACGAGGCGATCGTCCTCTGGGAGCGCGGCGAAGAGCTGTTGCGCTTCTGCCTGACGCGGCTCGAGACCGCCGAGGGGAAGATCGAGGAGCTCGCCCAGCGCGCTTCGGAGGCTGCACCGCTACCTCCCGCGGCCGAGTCCGGTTAGGATCGCGTCGTGGCTCGTCCGTCGACCGAGATCCTGTCCCGAGTGCCGCTGTTTGCCGGCTTGGAGAAGCGCGATCTCGAGCGGATCGCCGACTCCTTCAAACAGCGCGACTACAAGGCCGGCGACACGATCGCGAGCGAGGGCTCCGGCGGCGCCGGCTTCTTCGTGATCGGAGACGGCACCGCCAAGGTGACGGTTCACGGTGACGAGCGCGCGACGCTCGGGCCCGGCGACTACTTCGGCGAGATCGCCCTGCTCGACGAGGGCGCGCGCACGGCCACCGTCACGGCGGACACGGACATGACGACCTACGCGATGACGTTCTGGGAGTTCCGCCCGATCGTGGAGACCGACGCCCGGATCGCGTGGAAGCTCGTCCAGGCGCTCGCGCACCGGCTGCGCGAAGCCGACGCGCGCTGACTTAGTGTTGAATCAACACTAAGTCTCTACCCAGCGCGACGAGGTCACTGTGCGCCCGGTCGGGGTCACCCGACAGCACCACCGTCTCAGCACCGGGCACGTCCGCCTCGACAACGCCGCCGAAGAGGACGCAACGCGTGCCGGCCGAGCGGCGGACGACCTCGCCCGGGGCCTTGCCAAGCGCCGTGGTGGCGTCGACGCGCCCCTCGCCGGTGATGACGAGATCGAAGCTCGACGCGTCGAATCCGATCGCATCCAGCACGTACGGAGCCCCAGGAACGAGTTCCGCGCCGAGCGACGCGAGCGCCGCTCCGAGCCCGCCGGCAGCCCCGGAGCCGGGCTTGTGTTGAATCAACACAAGCTCTTCTCGCGCCGCGAACCGGCGCTCGAGCTCGGCGATTTCCTCCGGCCCGGCTCCCTTCTGCGGGCCGAAGAGGCGTGGCGCCTCGAGCAACGTCGCCCTGACGTCGCACACCACTGTCGCCGGCACCGGCAGCTCGCCGACGACCTCGAGGAAGCCGGCGCCCGCATCCATCGTCGCCGTCCCGCCGAGGCCCAGCACCAGGCTCTTCGCGCCGCCGCCGATGGCAGCCAGGACGAGCTCGCCGAAGCCGCGGCTCGACGCCGCCAGCGGATCGAGCCGGGCCGGATCGAGCGGCACGGCCGCCGCCGCCTCGACGACGGCAGTGCCCTCGGGGAGCTCGAGCCAGCGGCCTCGCCGCGGCGCGCCGAACGCGTCGTGCACGTCCGCCTCGTGCCACTCGCCGCCGCGGGCCAGCCAGAGAGCCTCGGCGGTCCCCTCGCCACCGTCCGCGACGGGCAGCTCCACGGCGTCGGCACCCGCTCCGCGCAGCCCCTCCGACAGCGCCGCGGCTGCCGCGGCCGCCGTCAGAACGCCTTTGAGGCTAGCCGGGCACGCGAGCGCGCGCACGGCGTCTCTCGGGCGGATGGGTCTCCCCCTCGTCGTCCACCGGCGCCTCGCTGGCATCGGGCATGTCGCGCAGGTTCGCGAACGAGAGGCCCTCGCGCGCGAGGAAGAGCAGGCCGACGCCGACGCCGACCGACATCTCGATCACCTGGAGCACGAGCGCGTACGCGAACCCCGTCGAGTACGCGACCCCGTACTGGACGAGCGGCAACGCGACGGCGGCCTGGAGCAGGCCGATGTTGCCCGGCCACAGCGGGAAGATCGTGGCGACGTTCATCAACAGCAGGACGAGTCCGGCAGCGGGCAGCGGTGCGTGGATGTCGAAAGCGCGCATGGCCACGTAGACGGCGAGCAACTGCATGAACCAGCCGGCGCACTGGAGCACGATCGCTCCGAGCGCCGGCAGCGGCGAGCGCAGCACCGCCAAGCCCTGCCGGGCCATCGCCAGCAGCCGACGCACCGGGCGCGCGCCCATCCAGGGGCCGGTGCCGCCGCCGCGCCGTCACGAATGCGACGGTGAAGAGCATGCCGCCGATGATCGAGACGATCACGAGGCTCGTCACCGCCCAGCCCGGGATCTTCGCCGTTGCGATCACGTAGGCGATCAGCAAGAGCGCCGGGAAGAGATCGAAGAGCCGGTGCGCGAAGACGGTGCCGACGAGCGCGCCGCTCGACCCGCGCCCCCTCGGGACGTGACGCCTCAGCACCGCCACGCGCGCGAGCTCCCCGATCCGGCCGGGCAGCACCGCGTTCGCGAGCAGCCCGACCGAGAACGACGAGAAGACCCGGTCGAAGCGGGGCTGCGGAGGCTCCAGCGCCTGGTTGATCGTCAGCTGCCAGGCGAGCGAGCGCAGGAGCACCGAGACGAGATTGAGCCCGAGCGCGAACGCGACCCACGCCCAGTTGACGAGATCGAACGCGTGGTAGACGACATTCCAGTCGGGCCCGCGCCACCAGAGCAAGGCTGCGACAACCGCGACCAGGGGCAGAACGAGCAGCGCGCGCAGCCACAGGCTCTGCGGCAGGTACTTCATGCGGCCACGGGCTCGCGGCTCGGAACGCCTCGCGCCGAGTCGTAGATTCGCTCGAGCCGCCGGGCGATGTCCTGCCACGAGTAGCGATCGATCGCGAGCTGCCTCGCCGCCGCACCGAGCTCGACCCGGCCCGCCTCGTCGGCGAGCAACTCCTCCACCGCAGCCGCCAGCGCCTCCGGATCGCCCGGCGCGACTGCGACGGATGTCTCGGGCGTGATCACGTCGCGATAGCCGGGAATGTCCGACGCGACGACCGGTGTCGCGCACGCGAACGCGCGCGTCAGCACCATGCCGAAGCTCTCCCCGCCGAGCGAGGGTGCGACCAGGGCCTTGGCCGAGGCGAGCTCGGAGGTGAGGTCTTCCTGGCTGAGGAATCCGAGCACGTCGATGCCGTCGTCCGGCACGCGCAGTCGCGTCAGCAGCAGCCGGACGGCGAGCGGGTCGGCGCCGGCGATCCGCAGCCGTGCGCCCGTCTGCCTGCGGATCTCCGGCCAGGCTCGCAGCAGCACCTGCAGGCCCTTCCGCGGCTCCTGGCGTCCGGCGAAGACGACGCGATGCTCCCGGCCGCCGGGCTCGACGCCCTCCGGGACCAGGACGCCGTTCGGCACGATCTCGTACTCACCCGGCAGCCAGCGCTGCGCCGACACGCGGGCCTGCTCGGAGACCGCGATCCGCCGGTCGAGCCGCTCCTCGAGAAAGCCCCAGACGGGCTTCGCGAGCCGCATCCAGCCGAGGTCGCCGCTCGCGTGGTGCGTGCCCACCATCGGCCCGTCGAAGAGAGCGAGCGCGGCGATGCACGGCGTCGGCGTCATCGGCTCGTGCAGATGGAGGACGTCGAAGCCCTCGCTGGCGAGCACGCGCCGCATCCGCAGGATCGAACGGGGGCTGAGGATGATATTCGGCAGCGACCCGTTCGCCGGCACGATCACGGACCGGCCGACGGGGATCACTTCGGGCGGAGGCTCTCCGTGGCGGCCGACCCGTGGATGCAGCGCCCGCGTGAACTGGCCCGGGGGGTCGTTTCCCATCACGAGGCGCACATCGTGGCCCAGCTCGCGCAGCGCAGCAGCCTGCAGCTCCGCATGCTCCACGACCGCGCCCCAGAAGGACCACGAGAACGGGACGACGATGCCCACTTTCATCTCCGCACGAGTCTACGCGCGGCCTGCACAATGCAGCGATGCAGCTCGAGGGAGTTCACCACGTCACGCTGATCACGGGCGATGCGCCGCGCAACGTCGACTTCTACACCCGCGTGCTCGGCCTGCGGCTGGTGAAGAAGACGGTCAACCAGGACGACCCGACCGTCTACCACCTCTTCTATGCCGACGAGAAGGGCAGCGCCGGCTCGGACATCACCTTTTTCGAGTATCCGGGCGCGACGCGGGGCAGGGCCGGCCCGGGGATGGTGCACACGATCGTCTGGCGGGTCGGTTCGGATGCCGCGCTCGACTTCTGGGAGCAGCGGCTCGCCGGCGAGGCGGATGACGTCGTCCGCTCCGGCGAGAGCCTCACCTTCCAGGATCCGGAAGGCGTCAGGCACGAGCTGCGTGTGGTCGAGACCGACGACGAGCCGCTCTCCGCCAAGCACCCGGACATTCCCGCCGAACACGCGTTGCAGGGCTTCGACGGCGTCCGCGCCTACGCGATCGACCCGGAGCGGAGCACTGCGCTGCTCGAGGACACGCTCGGCTTCCGGCCCCGCGGCGACTACACGTGGGAGGTGCGCGGCGACAAGCGCGGCGGCTGGTACGCCTACGACATCGCGCCCGAGGGCCGCGGCATTCCCGGCGCCGGGACCGTTCACCACGTCGCCTGGGCGACGAACATCGACGAGCAGGACGCCTGGCAGGAGCGGGTCGCGGAGGCGGGCCACCGGCCGACGCCGGTGATCGACCGCTTCTACTTCAAGTCGATCTACTTCCGCGAGCCGAACGGGATCCTGTTCGAGCTCGCCACGCTCGGCCCCGGCTTCGCCACCGACGAGGATCCCGAGCATCTCGGCGAGCGGCTGTCGCTGCCGCCCGACTTCGAGCACCTGCGGGAGCAGATCGAGCCGAAGCTGACGCCGCTGCCGAACCCGCGCGGATGACTCTCGACGCCCTCGAGCGCCCGGCCGAGGGCGAGGCGGCGGGAACGCTCGTCCTGCTCCACGGCCGCGGCGCCGACGAGCACGACCTCTTTCCCCTGCTCGACGCACTCGACCCCGAGCGCCGCCTGCGCGGGCTCACGCCCGGCGGGCCGCTATCGCTGCCGCCGGCGGGACGGCACTGGTACCGGCTCGCCGGGATCCCGACGCCGGATCCGGACACCTTCTGGCCGAGCTTCGAAGCGCTCTCCGACCTTCTCGACGGCCTCGCGAAACCGGTCGTGCTCGGCGGCTTCTCACAGGGCGCGGTGATGAGCCACGCGCTCGCGTTCGGCCGCGGCGTCGCGAAGCGGCCGGCCGCGTTACTGCCGCTCTCCGGCTTCATGCCCGAGGTCGACGGTCTCGAGCTCGACCTGAGCGGCCTCGACGGCTTTCCGGTCGCGATCGCGCACGGATCGCTCGACCCGGTCATCTCGGTCGAGTGGAGCCGCGCAGCGCGCGACGCGCTCACGGCCGCCGGCGCCGACGTGACCTACAACGAGGCACCGCTCCCGCACACGATCGACCCGCGGATCATCCCGGTGCTGCGCGAGTTCGTGGCTTCTGCGGTCGCTCGGTAGGAAGTACGCCTCGGGTTACACCCGGCGGGCGATGGTGCGTTCGCGGCGACGGTCGTAGCCTCGTTGACATGGCGAATGCAACGGTCGAGAGGGTTCCGTCGATTACGCCCCGGCAACGCGACGTGATCGTCCTCATTGCCGCCGGCTGCTCGAACGACGAGGTCTCGGAGCGGCTCGGCATCTCCCCCAGGACGGTCAAGGCTCATTGCGACGTCCTTCGGCAAAAGCTTGGCGTGCGCCGCCGACGCCAGCTGCCGATTGCCTACCGGAGCCTCACCGGCGAGGACCCTCTCGCACAAGGCCTCGACCCCAGCGGGTCGGGGAGCTGACGGCAGCGCGCCCGCGACTCCTGAGGGGTCGCGGGCGCGCCTATTCACGGCCTCGGGCGCGAGATACGCTGGGAGCGGGTCCGTGGCACCCGTGAGGGACATGGGGAAGGGCACCGCAACCGAGCCGACGACGAGGCGCCGCAGGATCATCGAGCGCCCCCGCCTCACGCGCCTGCTCGATGCAAGCCAGGGCCGGATCAAAATGCTCGTCGCCCCGGCCGGCTACGGGAAGACGACCCTGGCCCGACAGTGGCTCAAGGACAAACAGGCTGTGTGGTACACCGCCACGGCTGCATCGGTGGACGTAGCAGCGTTGGCAGCGGGGCTTCAAAGCTCGGTGTCAGAGATCGTGGAGGGCGCCGGGAACGCCTTGGTTGAGCGCCTTCCCATCACAAGTCGCCCTCATGACGAAGCGCGGATTTTGGCAGGGATGCTGTCCGCCGACCTTGCTAGCTGGCCATCGGGCGCTTGGGTCGTGATCGATGACTACCACGAGATTGTCGGCGCGCAACCAGCTGAGGACTTCGTCGAGTCGCTGCTGATCGACGCTCCGCTAAACGTGCTGCTTCTAACGCGCGATCGGCCGAGATGGGCATCGTCTCGGCGAATACTGTACGGCGAGCTCTTTGAGGTGGATCGCTCGTTGCTTGCGATGAGTGACGCAGAAGCGGTCGCCCTACTTGGGAAGGCTCGCCCTTCAACCAATGAATTGGTAACCCTCGCGAAGGGTTGGCCAGCAGTCCTAGCGCTTGCCGCGGTTCTCGAAGCGTCCCCGCCCCGATTGATCGACGCGCCGCACCTCTACGGCTTCTTCGCTGATGAGATATACCGACGACTCGACCGCCGAATGAGACGCCGACTGGCGGAGCTAGCGCTCTTTGACGTAGATGGCCGTCACATCGCACTTCGTCAGGTGCAGGCCGACGAGGCTGAACGAGTTGTGGCGACGGGCCTGGCCTGCGGCTTTCTCTCGGAGAGAGGAGATGGCCGACTGGATATACATCCCCTGGTTCGAACCTTCCTTCTGTTGAAGCTCCGTGAGGAACGCCCACGAGCGCTCGCCGGCATCGTGGATCGAGCCGTTCGGACTCTTCTTGCTCACCGTCTATGGGACGAGGCGTTTGCGATAATCGGACAGTTCGATCGTGACGACTTGGTGCCGCTACTTCTTGCGTCATCCTTAGAGGAACTGCTTGCAACTGGCCGGACTGCGACGCTGGCGACATGGCTTAGAGATTCGCGTGCGACTGCCCCGGTTGTCCGTCTAGCGACAGCCGAGGTCGCCTTTAGGGAAGGCCGATTCTACGAATCTGAAGCACTAGCGGCATTGGCTGCAGATGATCTCGCCGCGGATCCCGATCTGAGCGCCCGTGCAAGCCTTGTTGCTGGTCGTGCAGCACATGTGGCATCGCGAGAGACGCAAGCACGATCGTATTACAAGAAAGCGCACACACTTGCAACGGAGCCACGATTCGCGAGGCGGGCGGCGTCCGGCGAACTACTTGCCATGATCGAGTTGGAGGATCCGCTTGCAGAGGCCGCTCTGAATGCTTTGTCTGACGGCCAGCCGCTTGAGCCCAGCGAGCAGGTTTTGCTCGCTGATCGGCGGCTCGCATATGCGACGCGCTTCGGAACACCCCTCGATCTTCAAGGTGCGCGCGCGGCCAGTCAGCTCCTCCGGTTTGTCACTGATCCCGTCGCGAGATCATCCTTCAGGAATATCTTTGGATACTCGCTCGCAGTGACGGCGCATTTCGATGAGGCGAGTCACCTCACGGACGAACAGCTAAAGGAGGCTGAGCGGTATCGGCTGGAGTTCGTTGTTCCATACGCCCTGACTGTTCATGCCCTTGTCGCCAGCGGTCGCAGGGCGTACGGCGAAAGCGCAGATTTGTTGGATGAAGCTGACGAGCGCGCATTGGAGACTGGCAATGTCTCTGCCCTGCAAACGTCTACGGCGATCAGGATGCGCATGCTCATCGCTCAAGCCTCGTTTGAGGAGGCGCTCGCAAAATCCGACGTCGACCTGACGACGGCCACGCGCTCTCTGCACGGTGAACTCCTCGGTGTTACATCACTCGCTTTAGCCGGCCTAGGCCAGTCACGACGTTCAGCGCAGGTCGCGGAGTCTGCATTGAGAGCCTCGGTTGGGGTCGAAGCCGGCATCACAGCAAACTGCGCTTTGGCCGTTTGCGCCCTCAATCAGGATCAGCAGGAAGTGGCTCTGTCTCACGCAAAGACTGCCCTGGAACGCACTGTGCATACCGGGATGGTTGATTCCTTCGTTTGCGCGTATCGCGGATGCCCGCAGCTGCTGGTCTGTCTGCTTCAGGAACGCGAGCAACATGCTCCGCTTGAGCTCGTCCTGACGAGAGCGGGCGATCGGCAACTTGTGCCCGACTCCGGCCGCGGGCAAGCCGAACACTCTGTCAGGTCACTTTCTCCCCGAGAGAAGGAGGTATTAGCCCTACTTGCGCAAGGACTCACGAATGCGCAGATTGGTCGTGTTCTATTCATCAGCCCGGTTACCGTCAAGGTGCACGTACGCCACATCTACGAGAAGCTTGGGGTCCGATCGCGTGCCGCTGCAGCCCTCCGTGCTACGCAGCTGAGCCGTGACTAGGCAACCACGGCGACAGCTTCGGCCAGTTCGTTCGCTACGCGGGGGCCGAGGTCGAAATCCCGCCGCCGGCCGAGGCGGTATGACTCATCGGACGTCGCCAGAATCGCTTCGAAGGATGCGACCACGGACGTATCGAACTGCGTACCAACAGCCTGAGCCAATCGCATTCGAGCGACTCGGCTGGGCATTGCTTCCCGATACGGTCGATTCGACGTCATCGCGTTATAGGCGTCGGCCACGGCAATGATCCGCGCGAGAAGCGGAATCTCCAGCTCGGTCAAGCCATCTGGGTAGCCGTTGCCGTCCACTCGCTCGTGATGGTGCCGGACGATATGAGCGATCTCGCTGTACGTATCGACGTTGACCAGAATGCGCTCACCGATCTCTGAGTGCGTCTGCATGACGCGGCGCTCCTCGAGCGTCAAGGGGCCTGCCTTCTCCAACAGCCCTGGGGGGAGACCGATCTTCCCGATGTCGTGAACAAGGCCAGCTAGGTGAGCCATCTGCTGTTCGCTCTCATCGAGCCCCATCCGCTGGGCGATGTCACGAGAGTAGATGGCAACTGCGGCCGAGTGGCCGGCCGTGTACTGATCACGCGCATCAAGCGTTGCGACTAGCGCCGCGGCAAACGAGAGATTCGCACGCTCGAGCTGCTCGTTTGCCTCGGTCAAGCCGTCGGTGAGATGCCGTTGCTCCTGATACATCGTGTACAGACGCTGGGCGGCCAAGGCCGGTACGAAGAAAAGCATGGTTGCCCAGGGTGAGAGCTGGTCATAGCCGATCGCGAGCAGCGCGACGAGGGGTGCGTAGAGCGGAATCGCTGCTGCGGCCACGGGAAGAAGAAGGCGCGCCGTCTCGACAACCCCACCGCGACCGCGCAGATAGACCGTGATCGACGCAAAGAAGCCATCTAGCGCTTGCGCCACGACAGCCGCAACGATCGTGCTCACGGCAATTGCGACCGAGCGGTTCTCAATCGTCCCGCTGGTAGTCAGAGCAACGGCCCCAACGATCGCCGCTGTGATGGCGCGACTGCTTGTGTAGATCGCCCAGCGCAGGTACGGCCGCGTGAAGTCGCCGAGCATTGAAGCCGACGCGACAATCAGAGCGGCGAGAGGTCCGAAGAGCACCGCGGCGAACAGCATTGGTAGAGCTGAGATCGACTCGTCAACCGTCGAACTCAGCCTTACGCTTCCGCGCTCAGCGAACGCCGCCGCGGCAGCAAGGCCAAGAACGACAAGCGGCGGCCCCATACCATCCGAGCCGCCCAAGATCAGCCCTACCGTCGTGGAGAGGGCGAGCCCGCCAAGAATTCCGGCGTAGATCCAGACCGCCCGGGGCGAGGGGTCGTGCCGAGTGGGCACATCAAGCACCGCAGCTGAATTGTTTGACATGTCTTGCAATGTCCCCCAAAAGGGTTATGCTGGCCGAGCCGTTAGTTCCTCGAACAGGAGTCACTCATGCGTCAGTCTGTTCTTCGCCTCGTGGCCCGTGCCGCCGTTACGGGTCAAGCCAAAGGCTGGTAAAGCCGACGAATCCTCTCCTTCTCTAGCCCAGGAGGCATCCCTCGTTTGGGGGAGTTGTCCACAGGGTGTGGGAACTGAGGAAAACCAGCCCAGCAGATTTACCGAGCCGCGCCGCAAGGCGCGGCTCTTCCTTTGGTCCCGCCGAGTCGGCGCTAGCCGATCAGGCCGCGGCGGTAGCCGACGGCGACGGCGTGGGCCCGGCTGCGGGCCTGCAGCTTCGCGAGCAGGTGACGGACGTGCGACTTGACCGTCTCCTCCGACAGAAACAAGCGCTGGCCGATCTCGCGGTTGACGAGACCGTCGGCGACGAGCTGGAGCACCTCGATCTCACGCATCGTCGGCTCCTGCTCGAGCTCCCGCATCGGCGGGGCGAACGGGATCACCTCGGCGTTGCCGTTCGACCGCCGGGCCGCGGCCGCCTCGAAACGGCGGCTGTGGTCCAGGTAGCGGCTCATGATCTCTTCGCGCTCAGCAGCGTCCACGTGCCGTACATCGGCTCGGACGGGGGCGCCCTTTAGCTCGAATGAGGTAATCCGCCGCGGGGGAGAAGACGGACGAATCCGCGTCGAATCTCCCGCAACGAGGCGGGTTCCGGCTCCTCGACGACCGCACGGCCTCCCGCGGCATGCAGGATGCGCCCGCCGCCGAGCCAGAACGCGATGTGTGTGACTGCCCCGACGCCGTAGACGGCGAGGTCGCCGTACGACGGCTCTGCCACTGGAAGTCCCTCAGCCTCCTGCTGATCCGCGTCGCGGGGCACCAGCCGACCGAGCCGGCGCCAGGACATGTGGACGAGCCCGGAGCAGTCGATCCCGTGCTCGCTCATCCCGCCCCAGAGATACGGCGCACCGAGATACGCACGCGCCTCCTCGATCGGATCGCCGTCGCGGCTCGGTGGCAGCCATTCCCCGACCTGCTCGGCCGTCAGTGCAGTCTCGGCGATCCACCCTGGATAGCCGTACGCCGTGGTCACGCCCGCCCAGCCCCCTCGGCGCTCGCCCACGTGCAACGGTTCGCCGCGCAACGCCTGCGTCACCTGCTCGGAGGCCGGATCGGGCTCCGCGTGCAGCGGCGCCACCGCCACCGCGCAGAAGCAGCTCTCAGCCACGCCGCGATGTCACCAGCGTCCGCAGACGTTCGAGCCGCGCGTCCCACTCACCGCCGACGCGCACGATCCAGGCCGCGGCGACGTCGAGCGGGTCGGTGTTGACGCGGTAGAGCGTCTCGCGACCCTGCTTGCGGGAGTCGACGAGCCCGGCCTGGCGCAGGGCGGTGAGATGCTTCGCGACCGCCTGCCGCGTCACGGGCAACTCCGACGCGAGCTGCGTCGCCGAGGCCTCCTGCCGGGAAAGCGACTCGACGATGTGCCGGCGCGTCGGGTCTCCCAGCGCGTCGAAGACGTCGGTCACGCGTAGGAGTACGCGAGCGCCCGCAGCGCGAAGGTGGCATTCCAGCCGGGCTCGCCGGTCTCGGTGACGATCACGCGCGTGCCGTCCCCGACCTCCTCGATCTCGATCGCGACGCGGCCGTCTTCCCACGTGTAGGCGACCCGCTTGCCGGTCTCGACCTCCTCGACGACCAGGTCACGCTCCTCGCCGTCCTCCGAGAACCACTCCTCGAGCTGCGCCGGATCGGTGAGCGCGTCCCAGACCTCCTCCGGCGGCGCCTCGACCACGACCTCCCGCGTCACCTCCACGTCCGCCTCCTTTGTGCAACCTCAGAGTTGCGTATAGTGTGCAACCGAATAGTTGCACTTTATCGGAAGGAGCGGCATGAGCCCATTGATCCCGATGGTCGTCGAGGCAGACGGACGCTACGAGCGCTCGTTCGACATCTACTCCCGCCTGCTGCGCGAGCGGATCGTCTTCCTCGGGCGCGAGGTGGACGACGAGATCGCGAACGTGATCGCCGCGCAGCTTCTCTTCCTCGAGGCGGAGGATCCGGACAAGGACATCGCGCTGTACGTCAACTCCCCCGGGGGCTCCGCGTATGCGGGAATGGCGATCTACGACACGATGCAGTACGTCAAGCCGGACGTGTCGACGATCTGCGTCGGGATGGGCATGTCGGCGGCGGCAATGATCCTCGCGGGCGGCGCGGCCGGGAAGCGGATGGCGCTCCCGAACGCGAAGATGATGATCCACCAGGGCTCGGCCGGCTTCCGCGGCACGCCCGCGGACATCGAGATCCACGCTCAGGAAGTCCTCGCGATGACCCGTCGGATGGCCGAGATCCTCGCCAGGCACACCGGCCAGCCGTTCGAGCAGGTGATGCAGGACATCGACCGCGATCGCTTCATGACGCCAGAGGAGGCGCTCGGCTACGGGCTGATCGACAAGCTCGTCGAGCCGAGAGCGCTGGCCGCCTAGCTACTCAGAACCTGCGTGCTCGACTTCGTCGGCCGCCCGTTGGGCCCGCAGCCGCTCCTCGACCGCAGCGACGAGCTCATCGGCCTCGGCGGTGGGCTCTGCGGGGAGCGGCTGGTCGCAGACGTGACGGTCGGAGAGCAACCCGCGCTCGGCCAACCGCGCCACCGCGCCGTGGCGCACCCGTTGCCGGTCTACCTCGGGCGGCAGCCGCAGCGCGAGCACGTCGAGCTCTTCGCCCGCCAACTCGGGATAGCGGGCGCGCATCCGACCGATGTCGGGATCGTCGTCGTGGAGGTGGAGCCACGTCCGAGTCGCCGGATGGAGCGTCGTCGCGCCCACGTAGACGACGCCTTCCGAGCCGACCCACGCATAGACACACGGCTCGCCCTCGAGCTTGCCGTTGAGGACGCGGAGTGTGAGCATCAGACGACGGGCGGCTCGTAGGCCGGCTCCTGCGCGCCCGGCTCGAAAACGGCCTCGCGCTGCTTGGGCGTGATCTGCCCGGCCTTGACCTCTTCGGCGTAGTGGCACTTGACGAGATGGCCGTCGAGCGGGCGCAGCTGCGGCTCCTCGTCCTGGCAACGCGTCGGCTGCACGTAGGGGCAGCGCGTGTGGAAGCGGCAGGCGGTCGGTGGGTTGGCGGGGCTCGGCAGGTCGCCCTGGAGCAGGATCGACGTGCGCGTCCGCTCGACCTCGGGGTCTGGAATCGGGATCGCCGAGAGCAGCGAGATCGTGTACGGGTGCAGCGGGTTGTCGTAGAGGTCGTCCGCCGGAGACAGCTCCATGATCTGACCGAGGTACATCACCGCGATCCGGTCGGAGATGTGCCTGACGACCGCGAGGTCGTGCGCGATGAAGAGGTAGGTGAGCTCGAAGTCGTGCTGCAGCTGCTCCATCAGGTTGACGATCTGCGCCTGGATCGAGACGTCGAGCGCCGAGACGGGCTCGTCACAGACGAGGAAGTCCGGGTTGAGCGCGAGGGCCCGCGCAAGGCCGATCCGCTGGCGCTGGCCGCCTGAGAACTCGTGCGGATAGCGCGTCGTCGCGTCCGCCGGGAGGCCGACGGTCTGGAGCAGCTCGCGCACCGTCTTCCCCAGCTCCTTGCCGCCGCGCCCGTGCACGCGCAACGGCTCGCCGACGATGCGGCCCACCGAATGGCGGGGGTTGAGAGAGGCGTAGGGGTCCTGGAAGATCATCTGCATCCGCTTGCGCAGCGGCCGCATCTGGCTCTCGGACAAGTGCGTGATGTCGGTCCCGTCGAAGGTGATCTTCCCGGCCGTGGGGTCGTAGAGCCGCAGCAGCGCGCGCCCGACCGTCGACTTGCCGCACCCCGACTCGCCGACGAGGCCGAGCGTCTCGCCGCGCTTGATCTCGAGGGAGACGCCGTCGACAGCCTTCACGTCGCCGACGTGGCGATCCATCACGAGACCGCTCCGGATCGGAAACCAGACCTTCAGGTCCTCGACGGTGACGAGAGCGTTGCCGTTCGCGTTCACGCCGCGCCGCCGAGACGCTGCCGCTGCCACTCGTCCGCCGGGACCGGGTTGAAGCAGCGCACCTGGTGTCCCGCCTCGATCTCCTCCAGCGGCGGCACTTCCTGGCGCGACTGCTCGACCTCGTAGCGGCACCGCGGCGCGAACGGGCACTCGCTGGGCGCGCTGAGCATGTTCCGCGGCGCGCCGGGGATCGGCATCAGCTTCTGGCGACGGCCGGAGTCGAGCCGCGGCACGCTCTGGAGCAGCCCTAGCGTGTACGGGTGCCGCGGCTGGGCGAACAGCCTCGACGCGGTGCCGGTCTCGACGAACATGCCGGCGTACATGACGTTGACCCGCTCGCACATGCCCGCGACGACCCCGAGGTCGTGCGTGATCATGATCAGCGCCGTGTCGCGCTCGGCGACGAGGGCCTTCAGGAGCTCGAGGATCTGCGCCTGAATCGTCACGTCGAGTGCGGTCGTCGGCTCGTCCGCGATCAGGAGCTTCGGCTCGCAGGCGAGCGCGATCGCGATCATCACGCGCTGGCGCATCCCGCCCGAGAACTGGTGCGGGTAGTCCTTCAGCCGCTGCTTCGGGCCGGGGATCCCGACCTGGTCGAGCAGCTCGATGGCGCGCTTGTCGGCCTGGGCCTTGTCCATCCCGAAATGCGCCTCGAGCGGCTCGCGCAGCTGCTTCCCGATCGTCAGCACCGGGTTCAGGGAGGTCATCGGATCCTGGAAGATCATCGCGATCTCCCGGCCGCGGATCGAGCGCAGCTGGTCGTCCTTCAGCTTCAGCAGGTCGCGGCCGCCGAACATCGCCGTTCCGTTGCTGACGCGGCCGTTGCGGGCGAGGATCCCGAGCAGCGCCAGCGAGGTGACGCTCTTGCCGCAGCCCGACTCGCCGACGATCCCGAGCGTCTCCCCGGGGGCGATGTCGAAGGAGATCCCATTGACCGCGTAGACCAGGCCCCGGCTCGTCCCGAAGCGGACGTGCAGGTCGTCGACGGTGAGGAGCGGCGTGCGGGTGCTCACGCTCTCCCTCGCAGCTTCGGATCCAGCGCCTCGCGCAGGCCGTCGCCGATCAGGTTGAAGCCGAGGACGCTGATCACGATCGCGACGCCGGGGATGATCGCCAGGTGCGGCGCCGTCTGCAGGTAGCGGATCGTGCCGGTCAGCATCGTCCCCCACTCCGGCGTCGCGGGATCCTGCGGTCCGAGCCCGAGGAAGCCGAGGCCGGCGACGTCGATGATCGCGGTCGCGAGCGCGAGCGTGCCCTGGACGATCACCGGCGAGATCGCGTTCGGGAGGATGTGCGAGGCGAGGATCGTCCGCCGCGGCACCCCGATCGCCCGCGCGGCCAGGACGAAGTCGTTCTCCCGCTGCGCCAGCACGGCGCCGCGCAGGAGTCGCGCAAAGACGGGGATGTTGACGACGCCGACCGCGATCATGATCTGCCAGATGCCAGGCCCGAGCATCGCGACGATCCCGATCGCGAGCAGCAGGCCCGGAACCGCGAGCATGATGTCCATCAACCGCATGATCACGCTGTCGACGATCCCGCTGAAGTAGCCGGCGAGCGCGCCGAGAACGAGCCCGAACGAGAGCCCGACAGCGACCGAGACGACGCCGATCAGGAGGGAGTAGCGGGCGCCGTAGAGAATGCGCGAGAGCTCGTCGCGCCCGAGCTGGTCGACGCCGAAGAGGTTGTCCGTCGAGGGTCCGGGGCAACAGCCCTCGCGGACCAGCGACAGGTTCTGCTCACGCGGGCCGCTCGGCGCGAGCCACGGCGCGAAGATCGCGACGAGCACGAACGTCGCCACGAGCCCGAAGCCGATCAGCGCGCCCCTGTTGCGGCGGAGGCGGTGCCACGCGTCGCTCCAGAGACCCTGCGGCTGCTCCAGCTGGATCTCGCGAGACTCGATCTCGGCCAAGCTCACGAGAGCCGGATCCTCGGGTTGAGGAAGCCGTAGGAGATGTCCACGAGCAGGTTGACGAGCACGAACACGAGCGCGACGAAGAGGATCCCACCCTGCAGCACCGGGTAGTTGCGGCTCTCGATCGCGTCGACGAGCCAGGTCCCGATTCCCGGCCACGCGAAGACGGTCTCGGTCAGCACGGCGCCTGCGAGCAGAAAGCCGACCTGCAGCCCGATCACGGTCACGATCGGCAGCATCGCGTTCCGGAGCACGTGGCGACGGTCGACGATGCCCGGCGCCATCCCTTTCGCTCGGGCTGTGCGCACGTAGTCCTCGTTCTGGACGTCGAGCACGGCCGCGCGGGTGATCCGCGCGATGATCGCGAGCGGGATCGAGCCGAGCGCGACCGCGGGCAGGATCAGATGCTTCAACACGTCGATGAACGCGTTGAAGTCGCCTGCGATCAATGCGTCGAGGACGTAGAAGTTCGTCGGGTGCTCCAGGTCGATCAGGACGTCGATCCTCCCCACCGTGGGGAGCAGGCCTAACTGCACCGCGAAGACGTACTTGAGGATGATCCCGAGGAAGAAGACGGGGATCGAGACGCCGAGCAGCGACGCCACGAGGCTGAGGTTGTCAAAGACGCCGCCGTAGCGTTTCGCAGCGAAGAACCCGAGCGGGATCCCGAACAGGATCGAGAAGAACATCGCCGCCAGCGCCAGCTCGACCGTCGCCGGAAACTTCTGCTTCAGCTCCGTCGTGACGTCACGGCGCGTCGTCAC
Organism: uncultured Gaiellaceae bacterium; assembly: GCA_963789355.1. Classification (GTDB taxonomy): domain Bacteria; phylum Actinomycetota; class Thermoleophilia; order Gaiellales; family Gaiellaceae; genus Gaiellasilicea. The sequence continues at coordinate 163,460 of CAWBKK010000004.1, read as the reverse complement.
GGACGTCCCGAGGTCGCCCGAGCCGACGGTTTTCACATAGCGCCAGTACTGGACGTAGATCGGCTTGTCGAGGCCGTACTCGCGCTCGATCTGGGCGATCGCCTGCTCGGTCGCGCGCTCGCCGAGGAGCGCCTGCGCCGGGCCGCCGGGCAGCGCCCTGATCCAGAGAAAGACCAGGATCGAGAGCCCGACGAGGATCGGAACGAGAAGGATGAGTCGGCGGACGACGAACCTGAGCATGTCGTCCGCCGACTCTAACGGGCCTCTGCTACTCCGACTTGGTCACGGTCGCGAACGACTCGAGCGAGACCGGGCTCGGCTCGTAGCCCTCGATCCCCGCCGTGAAGGCGAGTGCGGGCTGGGAGTGCGCATACGGCACGCCCGGGAGCCAGTCCATGATCGCGCGGTTCGCGTCCTGGTAGAGAGCCGTCCGGGCCTCGATGTCCGTCTCGGACTCGGCCTTGTCGAGCAGGTCCGTGACTTCCTTGTTCGGCTTGGCGATCGTCCCCCAGGCCTTCTGACCGTCCTGGAAGAACGTGCCGATGAAGTTGTCCGGGTCACCGTAGTCACCCGTCCAGCCGAGCAGGTAGAGCTGAGTCTTGCCCTCGTCGACCTGACCGAGGTAGTCGGGCCGCCACGGCGCCGACTTCGGCGTCACCTCGAAGCCGCCCTCCTCCAGGCTGGCGGCGAACGCCTCGAAGTTGCGCTGCGGGTCGGGCATGTACGGCCGGGAGACGTCGGTCGGGTACCAGAACGTCACCTTGACCGGCAGCGTCAGCCCCGCGTCCTGCAGGAGCTGCTTCGACTTCTCCGGGTCGAACTCGTACTCGGTCACGTCGTCGGCGTAGCCCTCGACCTCCGGCGGCATGAACTGCTTCGCCACCTGGCCGCGGCCGCTGTAGAAGGAGGTCACGACCTCCTCGCGGTTGAGCGCGTGCGCGACGGCCTGGCGGACCTCGATCTTGTCCATCGGCGGGATCGACTGGTTGATCCCGACGTACGCGACGTTGAACGCCGGCCGGTTCAGGATCTGCAGGCTCTCGTCGCCCTCGATCGTCGGGATGTCCTGCGGCTCGACCAGGTCGTAGCCGTCGATCTCGCCGTTCTGGAGCGCCTGCAGGCGCGCCGCGTTGTCGGCGATCGGCCGGAAGATGACCTTGTCCAGCTTGGCCTTGTCGCCCCAGTAGTCCTCGTTCCTGGCGAGCACGAGGCGGTCGCCGACGGTCCACGACTCGAACTTGAACGGGCCGGTGCCCGTCGGATGCTCGGTGCCGTAGCTGCCGGTCGGCTGGAAGATCCCGTCGGCGTTGACGGTGCCCTCGTCGGCGCCGAACTCCTGCAGCGCCTTCGGGCTCGCGATCGCGAACGCGGTCAGCGACAGAGCACCGAGGAACGAGGAGGAGGCCTTCGTCAGCGAGAGCACGACCTCGTTCTCACCGTTTGCCGTGCAGCTCTTGTAGAGGCTGTCGGCAGGCGCACCGCTGTCCGGATCCGTCTCGGCGAAGCCCCCGAAGACGGTCTGCCAGTAGTACGACGCGCTCGGGTTCTGGAACGAGCCCTTGAAGTTGTACCAGCGGTCGAAGTTGTAACAGACCGCCTCGGCGTTGAACGGCTCGCCGTCGTGGAACGTCACGCCCTCCTGGAGCTGGAACGTCCACTCGAGCCCGTCGTCGGACGCTTCCCAGCTCGTCGCCAGCAGCGGCTCGAGCTCCGTCGTCCCGGCCTTCAGGCCGATCAGCGTCTCGTAGATCTGGTCGATCACCCGCAGCGACTCGCCGTCCGAGACGAGCGCACCGTCGAGGACGACGGGGTCGGATGCGCCGGCGAAGACGAGCGTCCCGCCCTCCGCGCCACCCGACGCCTCGGTGGTCGCACCACCGGTACTGCCGTCGCCGCTCGATTCATCGTCGCCGCCACAGCCGGCCGCGAAGGCGAGCATCGCCACCACGAGCAGCATCAAGAGCCTGTGCCACTTGATTCTCAAAGTGTCTCCTTTCAATCCGGCACCCCCGGGTTCACCGGCAGTAAATCAGGTTTCCCGCACAGGAAAAGGAATCCGCCGGGCGGATTCCTTCAAGCTCCGGCTGTTGGAGGGCGGTTACGCAGCCAGGCTGGCGAGATCGCGCAACGCGGCGAGCCGGGACAGCGCCTGGCCCTCGAGCTGGCGAACCCGCTCGCGGGTGAGGTCGAGCTCGTGCCCGATCGCCTCGAGCGTCCAGGGCTCTCCCTCGAAGCCGAACCGCAGCTCGAGGATGCGCCGCTCGCGCTCCGGGAGCGCGTCGAGCGCGCGGCGGACGCCCTGCTTGCGCAGCGACTCCTCCGCCTCGTCGAACGGGTCGGCGGCCTCGCGGTCGGCGAAGAGATCGCCCAGCTCGCCCTCGTCGTCCGCGCCGACCGTCTGGTTCAGCGAGACCGATGCATGGGCGGCGCCGAGCGCCTCATCGACGTGCTGGATCGGCAGGCCGGTGGCCTCCGCAAGCTCCTCCTTGGTCGCCTCGCGGCCGAGCTCGACCTCGAGGCGCCGCGCCGCGCGCGACAGCTTCTGCTGCCGCTCGACGACGTGCACGGGAACGCGAATCGTCCGGGCGTGGTTCGCCACGGCGCGCTGAACCGACTGGCGGATCCACCAGGTGGCATAGGTCGAGAACTTGAAGCCACGGCGCCAGTCGAACTTCTCGACGGCGCGGTTCAGCCCCAGCGTCCCCTCCTGGATCAGGTCGAGGAACGGAACCCCGAGGCCCCGGTAGCCCTTGGCGATCGAGACGACCAGCCGGAGGTTGGACTCGATCATCGTGCGCTTCGCGACCGGGTCGCCGCGCTCGATCAGCTTCGCGAGCTGCACTTCCTGGGCGGCGTTCAGCAGCTTGTGGCGGCCGACGTCGGCGAGGAAGAGCTGCAGGCTGTCGGCTGCTCCGGTGGCGACCGCGACGGGAGCCGGCTCGGCCTCCTCCTTCTCCTTCTCGGCCTCCTTCTCGGCCTTGTCCTTCGCCGCACGCGACTGCCCGACCTCCAGGCCGAGGGTCTCGAGCTCACGGGTGAGCTGCTCGGTTTCGTCCTCGTTCAGGTCGTGCTCGAGCACGAACGCCTCGAACTCGGCGGGCTCGATCACCCCGCGCTCCTCCGAGCGCTCGACGAGCGCCTTGACCTGCTCCGACTCAATCAGTTCGATCAGCTGGTTCTGCGTCAAGCGATCGTCAACCCTTTCCGGCGAAGCGTCGAATGGAGGCTACAAACTTACGCACCATATGCGGTCAATCCTGCTCTTGCCAGGGGTACCGGACCCGCGAACCTGTTACAAGCTCAAAACGGCGAGCCTTTGTTGTCTATTCCGGTGAGGGGCGAGAATCGGTTTCCGCGCGAGCCACGTTAGCGCGTCTGATCGCGCCCTCCTAGAGCAAGACGCAGGTTGGCACTGAAAGTTTGCACGTTCGTTCGGACTACGCGGCAGAACGCTTGCCGCCGCTGCGCTTCTTCTTCGGCGCCGGGCCTTTCGAGCGCCGTTCGGCGAGCAGCTCGGCGGCCCGTTCGATCGTGAGCGTGTCCGGCTCGTCCCCGCGGCGGAGGCTGGCGTTCGTCTCGCCGTCGGTGACATAGGGGCCGAAACGACCCTCCTTGAGCACGACCGGCTTGCCGCTGACGACGTCGGGGCCGAGCTCGCGGAGCGGCGGCTTCGCCTGCCCGCGGCCGCGACGCTCCTTCGGCTGTGCGAGCAGCGCCAGGGCTTCCTCGAGCGAGATTGCGAAGAGCTGCTCCTCGCTCTCGAGCGACCGGGAAGCGGTGTCCTTCTTGACGTACGGCCCGTAGCGGCCGTTCTGCGCGGTCACCTCGACGCCGTCGGCCGGGTCGGAGCCGAGCACCCGCGGGAGCGAGAGCAGTCGCGTCGCGTCCTCCAGCGTCACCGTCTCCGGCGACATCGACTGGAAGAGCGACGCCGTGCGCGGCTTCTCCGTCGCACCTTCGGCCAGCACCTCCGTCACGTAGGGGCCGTAGCGACCGGCTTTCGCCGCGATCTCCGTGCCCCACTCCGGGTGCGTGCCGAGCACGCGGTCGCCGGACGGGGCGGCAAGCAGCTCCTCCGCCTTCTCGAGCGTGAGCTCGTCGGGCGCCATGTCCTCCGGGACGCTCGCCCGCTCTTCGCCGCGCTCGACGTAGGGCCCGTAGCGACCGACCCGAAGCACGATTCCCTCGCCGAGCGGCAGCGAGTTGACGGCGCGCGCGTCGATCTCGGAGAGGTCGGAGACGAGCGCGTGGAGGCCTTCCTCACCGACCCCGTCGCCGCCGAAGTAGAACTGGCGCAGCCAGTCGACCCGCTCCTGCTCACCCGCGGCGATCCGGTCGAGGTCGTCCTCCATCTGGGCAGTGAACGAGTAGTCGACGAGCCGGCCGAAGTGCTGCTCGAGGAGGCCGGTGACCGAGAAGGCGAGGAAGGAGGGGACGAGGGCGGTGCCGCGCTTGAAGACGTAGCCTCGGTCGAGGATCGTCGTGATGATCGAGGCGTAGGTTGACGGACGGCCGATCCCGCGCTCCTCGAGCGCCTGGACGAGACTCGCCTCCGTGTAGCGGGACGGCGGAGTCGTTGCGTGCCCTTCGGGCTCGAGTTGGAGCGCCTTCAACTCGTCGCCCGGCTTCAGGTGCGGCAGCGGGCGCTCCTCCTCCTTCTCGGTATCGTCGTCACGGCTCTCCTCGTACGCCGCCAGGAAGCCGCGGAAGGTGATCACGGTCCCGGAGGCGGAGAACTCAGCGTCCCGGCCGGTCGGCGTGACCGCGCCGAGCCGGAGCGAGACCGTCAGGCCGCGCGCATCGGCCATCTGCGAGGCGAGCGTGCGCTTCCAGATCAGGTCGTAGAGCGCGAGCTCGTCGCGGTTCAGCTCTCGCTCGAGCTGCTTCGGGGTTCGAAACGAGTCGCCGGCGGGGCGGATCGCCTCGTGTGCCTCCTGCGCGTTCTTGACCTTGCGCGCGTACTGGCGCGGCTGCTCCGGAATCGAGTCGGCGCCGTAGAGCTCGACCGCCTGGCGCCGCGCCGCCGTCAACGCCGACTCCGACAGCGTGGTCGAGTCGGTGCGCATGTAGGTGATGTAGCCGTTCTCGTACAGGCGCTGGGCGACGCGCATGGTCGTCTGCGAGGTGTAGCGGAGCTTCCTGCTCGCTTCCTGCTGCAGCGTCGAGGTCATGAACGGCGCCGCCGGACGGCGCGTGTACGGCTTCTCGTCGGCGGAGCGGACGGTGAAGGTGAGCCCGTCGAGCTCGGCGGCGAGGCCGCGCGCCTCCGCCTCGTCCAGCCGCGCCAGGTCGTCCGACTTGAGCTCGCCCTGCTGGGTGAAGTCGCGGCCCTGCGCAACGCGCTTGCCGTCGAGAGCGGCGAGGCGGGCCTCGAAAGAGCCCGGGTCGAAGACGCCGTTGATGTCCCAGTAGCCGGCGCTGACGAAGGCTCGGCGCTCCCGCTCGCGCTCGACCACGAGCCGAACGGCCACCGACTGGACACGCCCGGCGGAGAGGCCCTGCATCACCTTCTTCCAGAGCACCGGCGAGACCTCGTAGCCGTAGAGCCGGTCGAGGATGCGGCGCGTCTCCTGGGCGTCGACGAGGCGCTGGTCGACCTCTCGCGTCTCCCCGAGCGCCCGCTGGATCGCGTCGCGCGTGATCTCGTGGAACACCATCCGCCGCACCGGCACCTTCGGCTTCAGCTCCTGGAGCAGATGCCACGCGATCGCCTCGCCCTCGCGGTCCTCGTCCGTCGCGAGCAGGAGCTCGTCGGCACCCTTGAGCTTCTGCTTCAGCTCGTTGACCTTCGCCTTCTTGTCCGCGTCGACGATGTAGAGCGGCTCGAAGCCGAAGTCGATCGCCACGCCCATCGTGCCGTACTTCGCGCGCTGCTCCTTGGGCACGTCGCTGGCCCGATTCGGCAGGTCGCGGATGTGGCCGATGCTCGACTCGACGTCGTATTCGGGGCCGAGATAGCCCGCGATGGTCTTCGCCTTCGCGGGGCTCTCGACGATCACAAGCTTCTTCGACATGGCGCGGGACACGTTAGCTACGCGCTGGGATACTCCTTGTATGGCGCCCCGTCCGAGTCCCGTCTACCTCGCGATCGCAGCGCTGAGCTGGCCGCTCCTCTACGGCCTCTTCCGGCTCCGGGCTCGCGGGCGCGAGCACCTGCCTGACGGGGGTTACGTCCTCGCGGCGAACCACAACTCGAATTTCGACCCCTGGCCGCTCGGCCTGTCGCTGTTTCCGCGGCGCTACCTGCGCTTCATGGGGAAGTCGGAGCTCTTCTGGACGCCCTTCAAGCAGTTCGCGATCGCCGCCGGAGCGTTCCCCGTCCGCCGCGGCGAGAAGGACACGGTTGCGCTCGAGACGGCCGCCCAACTCTGCCGCGAGGGGCACATCGTCGTCATGTTCCCCGAGGGGACGCGCCGGAAGAAGGGGATGCGGAAGCGCTACGAGGCCCGGCCGCACACCGGTGCCGCGCGGATCGCGCTCGAAGCCGGCGTGCCGCTCGTGCCGGTCGGGATCGTCGGGACCGACAGGCTCGGACGGCTGGCGCGGCTGCGGGTCGCGTACGGGCCGCCGATCCCGCTGGACGACCTCGTCGGCCGCGAGGATGCGCCGCAGGTCGCAACCGAGCGGTTGATGGCCGCGATCGGCGAGCTCGAACGCTCCGCGTGAGGCCGCTTCTGATCGTCGACGGCGACTCGTTCGCGCACCGCTACTACCACGCCCTGCCGAAGTCGATCCGGCGGGCCGACGGCGGTGGCGGAAACCTCCTCGACGGCGTCGGCGGCCTGCTCGTCCGGCTCTGGCAGGAGGAGGCGCCCCGCGCGGCACTCGTCGCGTGGGACACGCTGACGGTGCCGACGTACCGGCACGAGGCGCTGGCCGCCTATCAGAGCGGTCGCGAGTTCGACCGGGAGCTGCTCGACCAGCTCGACCTGGCGCCGCAACTCGTGGAGGCGATGGGACTCGCCTTCGCGAAGGACGCGGGCTACGAGGCCGACGACTTTCTCGCCGCCGCTGCTGCGTACGAGCACGCGCGGGGCGGGACGGCGCTCGTCGCGAGCGGCGACCGCGACACCTTCCAGCTCGTCGGCGAGCGGACGACCGTGCTGCAGCCGCAGACGGGCGGCGGGCCGCTGACGCGGATCGGGCCGGCCGAGGTGCGCGAGCGCTACGGCGTCGAGCCGGAGCAGGTGCCCGACTTCATCGCGTTGCGCGGCGATCCCTCGGACAAGATCCCGGGCGCACGCGGCGTCGGCCCCAAGACCGCGGCCTCGCTGCTCGCCCAGTACGGGAGCCTCGAGGCCGCACTCGAGGAGGGTCGGTTCGCCGCCGAGGCGGACGCGCTCAGGCTCTACCGGCACATCGCGACGATGGATCGTGACGCGCCGCTGCCCCCGCTCGACGACCAGGAACCGACGTGGGAGCGAGCGGCCGCGCTGGCCGAGGAGTGGGGGCTCGGACGCCTCGCCGGCCGGCTGGAGGCGCTGTCGACCTCCTGACGAACCCCTCGCTCGCGCGGCTGCACCCGACGGGCGACCACCACCCCGAGCGGCAAGACCGGTTGCTCGTGCTCGACGGCGAGACGGTCGAGCGGGAGGCGACGCTCGAGCAGCTCGGGCGCGTGCATGAGACCGCCTACCTCGAGCTGCTGCAGGCGGTCGATCGGCCCGTGCAGCTGGACGCCGACACCGTCTGCTCGGAGACGTCGTGGCGAGCGGCGACCCTCGCCGCCGGAATCACGCTCGAGGCCGTCGACCGGGGTGGCTTCGCGCTTGTTCGCCCGCCCGGACATCATGCGCTCGCGGGCCGGGCGATGGGCTTCTGCCTGCTGAACAACGTCGCCGTCGCGGCACGCTACGCACAGGCCGAGCGCGAGCTCGGGCGAGTCGCGATCATCGACTTCGACGTCCACCACGGCAACGGCACGGATGCACTCTTTCGCGGCGACGACAGCGTCCTCGTCGTCTCGCTCCACCAGTGGCCGTTCTGGCCGGGAACCGGCGGTCCCGGGACGAGCGACGAGTCGACGCTGAACGTCCCGCTGCCCGCAGGCTCCGGCGACGACGACTACCGAGCGGCGTTCGAGACCATCGTCGAACCGGGCGTGAGGGCGTTCGCTCCCGACCTCGTCCTCGTCTCCGCCGGCTTCGACGCGCACGCTGACGATCCGCTGGCGGAGATGGAGCTGACGGAGGAGTGCTTCCGCGAGCTCGCCGAGCGGTGCGCCGCTCTCGGCCCTCGCGTCGCCGCCGTGCTCGAGGGCGGCTACAACCTCGAGACGCTGCCGCGCCTCGTCGCCGCCGCCCACGCCGGCTTCAGCTCCTAGCGAGCGCTCACTGCCGGGCGAGTGCGAGCTGCTCGAGCGCGTCGCGGCGCGACGAGACGCCGAGCTTGCGCAGCATGCTCTTCACGTGGGAGCGGACGGTGTGCTCCGAGATGAACAGACGCTTGGCGATGTCATCGGTCGAGAGGTGCTCGTCGAGCAGGAGCAGCACCTCGACCTCGCGCGCCGAGAGCGTTCCGGCGATCCCGTCCGGGACGCCGCCGCCGATCCGGCCGCCGCTGCGCAGTTGGTCGAGCAGGCGCCTGGCGACCTCGCCCGAGAGCGCGGCCTCACCGTTCGCGACTCCGCGGAGGAACGCCACGATCCGATCCGGCGGCTCGCTCTTGAGTAGATAGCCGGCCGCACCGGCCCGAATCGCTCCGAGCAGGTTGTCCTCGGTGCCCGAGGCGGTGAGCACGACGACTTCGCAGCCGGGCGCGGCCGCGCGCAACCTCGGCAGCGCTGCGAGCCCGTCGAGGCCGGGCATGGAGAGGTCGAGCAGGACGAGGTCGGGCTGAAGCTGGGCCGCCAGCTCGAGCGCTTCGACGCCGTCCGCCGCCTCGCCGACGACGGCGAAGCCACCACTCGCCAGCAGCGACGCGAGTGCATCGCGCGTGAGGGGATGGTCGTCGACGACGAGGATTCGCTCGGGCATCTCCCACTCATCGGCAAGTCGCTCGCTGCCGATGAGGGTGACGTGCACCGCAACACCAAGGACACGTTCGAGAGCTGGCTGGTCGGCGAGCTGTTGCTGGTCGCTCTGCTGGGGTCGGCGACGGCGCTCTTCCTGACCAACCCGGTGCTCCGCAACACCTACGAGCTCCCGGAAGGACGGCTCGTGCTCGACACCGCCGTCGTGCTGGCGGCGACGATCGTCGCCATCCTCGCCGCCGTCCGCTTCTCGGTCGAAGGGCGCGTCCTCGACCTGTTGCTCGCCGCCGGATTCTTCGTCGCCGGGGTGGGCACGCTCGCGTTCTCGGTCGTACCGGTCCTCGGCGGCTCCAACCAGGACGCACCCGAGGCTTGGGCGGCGATTGCCGCCCGCGTGCTCGCGGCGACGCTGATCGCGCTCGCCCCGCTCGTCCCGGCGCCGCGGATCGTCGCGAGGAAGCGAATGCTGCTGGCCGGGATCGTCGTCCTGCTCGGCGCCCTCCTCGCCGTGTGGCTCCCGCTCCGCGGCTTCGGCGCGCGGCTGAGCCTCCTCGACGCCTCCGGCGATGGCGCCCGCGCCGTCGAGCTCACCGTCGCCACGTCGTTCCTGGCGCTGCTCGCGCTCTTCGCCGTCCTCGGGTTCGGGATTCGCTACCGGGCGCGGGGCGAGGATCTCGACAGCTGGCTCGCGCTCGGCGCCACGCTGACCCTCTTCGCCGAGCTCCACTACGTGCTGACGCCCCGCGTCTCGAGCGATTTCGTCTCGCAGGGAGACTTCCTCCGCCTCCTCGCCTACGGGCTCCTGCTCGTCGGCGTCTGGCGTGCGATCAGCTTCGCCGAGTTCGGGCGGGCGGTCGCGGAGGAGCGTGCACGTGTGGCCAGGGAGATCCACGACGGGCTCGCCCAGTACCTCTTCGCCGTCTCCACGCACGCCAGCATGCTCGAATCCGGGGCGCCACTCCGGCAAACGCTGCCCAAGCTGAAAGAGGCTGCGGCCGCGGCCCAGCAGGAGGCGCGCTTCGCCGTCCTCGCGCTCTCCTCCGCCAGCGGCTCAGCCCCGTTCGACGCCGCCCTGCGCCGCTACGTCGAGTTCCTCACCGCCGACGGCGTGCTCGCGGTCGACGTTGAGATCGACCCGGCGATCCTGCTCGCGCCCGACGAGCAGATCGAGGTGTTCCGGATCGTCCAGGAGGGCCTCGCCAACGTCCGCAAACACGCAGGGGCCCAGCGTGCCGAGGTCTGGATCGGCCAGCGGCACGGCCGGCGGATCGTCAGCGTCAGCGACGACGGCGTCGGCTTCGGCGGCGACGGTGCTGCGGCCGGCCAGGGCCTGAAGAACATGCGCTTGCGTGCGAAGACGATCGACGGCGGCTTCAACCTCCGCTCACGCCCTGGACGAGGCACCGCGCTGGAAGTCGTTCTCCGCGCCTAGCTCAGCAGCGCTTCGTGACCTGGTGGTAGAGACTCGCGTGGGCTGAGATCCCCGAGCGGATGTCGAGCGTCCTCGTCGTCAGCGAGTATCGGCCCGGACGCCAGCGGCCGTTCGCGCAGCTCATCTTGTACGCCCTCGGGGCCAGGTCGAAGCCGAAGTTCGGCCCGCCCTCGGCGCAGTTGTCCACGGCACCCTGCCGCGAGCGCTTGATCCTCGTCGTCTTGCCGGCGGCCGAGACGAGGTCGATCTGGATCGACACCCGCAGCGTTCGCGTGTCGAGGCAGCCGACCTTCCCGTCGAGCCAGACGCCCTTCATCTCACCCCCGCTCTTGCTGAGCAGGACGTTGCTGACCACCTTGAAGCTCCCGCGCTGCGCCATCCCATAGGCCGAAGGATCGTCCGCGGCCGCCGCTGGAACCGCGAGCACGAGAGCGACCAGGCAGAGAAGGGCGCGCACACGGACAACGCTACAACGGCAATGTCAGGAAGTTGCAAAATCCTCCCGCTAGGCTCAGTTCGGGAGATGGCGAGGCAGCGGCAGATCACGCAGTTCCAGCTCGGCGACGAATTCGCCCGCGTGCTCGCGGAGACGACGCAGTCGCTCGTCTGCGTGCTCGACACGGACGGTCGCATCCTGCTCTTCAACGACGCGTGCGAGCGCGCCACCGGCCACTCCCGGGAAGAGGTCGTCGGTCACGAGCTGGCCGACGCTCTGATCCCCAGCGACGAGCGGGAGGCGTTTCGCGAGCTGCTCGCGTTCATCTGGAAGACGGAGCACTCCAGCCCGCAGGTCGGCCACTGGACGACGAAGGACGGGGGACGGCGGCTGATCGCCTGGTCGAACAAGCTTGTCCCCGCGACTGCGGACACACCCGGGTACCTCGTCACGACCGGGATCGACCTGACCGACCGGACGAACACCTCGGACGAGCCGGCGCTCGCAGACGATCCGGAGGCGAAACTGGCGGAGGTCGGCCAGCTGGCCCAGGAACAGCGAGCCCTCCGCCGCGTGGCAACGCTCGTTGCGTCCGAGGCGAGCCCGGAGCGTGTCTTCATGGCCGTCTCCGACGAATGCGCGCGGGTGCTCGGGGTGACCACCTCGGCGGTCTGGCGGTACGAGGGGGACGACACCGCCACCGTCGTCGGGCGCCACAACCGGGACGGGATCGACCCGTTCCCGCTCGGGACGCGACTCTACGCGGACGAGACCACGTCGATCGGGCGCGCCCGCGAGACCGGTGCGCCGGCCCGCGTCGACGACTGGGGCGCCACGGAAGGCGAGTTCGCGGAGCTGATGCTGCGGAGCGGCTACCGCTCCACGGTGGCGGCGCCGATCATCGTCGCGGGCAATCTCTGGGGCGCCGTCTCGATCGGCGGCGCGGAGCCGCTTCCGCAGACGGCAGAGGTGAGGCTCGCCGCGTTCTGCGACCTGGTCTCGCTCGCGGTCGCGAGCGCGCAGGCGCGGGAGGACCTGCAGACGTCGCGAGCCCGGATCGTGAGGGCGGGGGACGAGCAGCGGCGGCGGCTCGAGCGCAACCTCCATGACGGTGCCCAGCAGCGGCTGGTCGCAGCGACGCTGCTGCTCCGGGTCGCGAAGGCGCAGCTCGAGAAGGACCCGCCCCGGGCGAGCCAGCTGCTGGACGACTCAGCTCGCGAGCTCGATGCCGGGCTCGAAGAGCTGCGCGAGCTCGCCCGCGGCCTTCACCCGGGCGCGCTCACCGAGCACGGCCTGCGCGGCGCGCTGGTCTCGCTCCAGGAGAGGCTTCCGCTCCCGGTCGAGCTCGACGTCCTCGACGAGCGTCTCCACCAGCACGTCGAGGCGACCGCGTACTTCATCGTCTCGGAAGGCCTCACGAACATCGTCAAGCACGCGAACGCGTCCCGAGCCTGCGTCACTGTCGAGCGCAAGGACGCTGGTCTCCGGCTCGAGATCAGCGACGACGGGACGGGTGGCGCCGACACGTCGCAGGGAACCGGGCTGCTGGGGCTGCGCGATCGCGCCGAAGCGGAAGGAGGCACGCTGATCATCGTCAGCCCCTCCGGTCGCGGCACGACGATCACAGCGACGCTCCCGCTTGGCTGAACGGGCGGCGCCGGAGCGCGCCGCCCGAGCGGACCACCGAGCTAGTCGACGCGATCAGCTACGCAGTCGGCTACGAAGACCCCGCATCCTTCCGACGCCTCTTCAAGCGCATCACCGGCATCACCCCGGGCGCCTACCGGCGCAAGCTCCAGCTCCCGACATTCGCACGCACCGGTCAGCGCCCGGCGCGACAGCGGACGAGCATAGAAAAGCCCTGCAAGCAGGGCTTTTCGTTAGCAGGCCTGTAAGCCGGATTCTGCGTCCTCGTTTTCGGCTTGGACCGGCTGATAGCCGCATTTTGCAGGTATTTCGCTTCGGATATCTCGTATCGGCAGGCGATCCGAAAGTGCCGTCAGGAGCCGCAGAATGCTGTAGCGGTGATGCACCGGTGATGCCCGGAGCTTGCGCCCGAGTGAACCGATTGTCAGGCGACGTCGAGGTACCGGCGCAGCGCCTTACGGACCGAAGAGGTCGTCTCGTGTCGCCCTCGGGTCTTCGTGCAGCGCCTCGCGCAGCTCGGGATCGAGCCGGACAGACTCGACGCTCGCGGCGGCCGAGCCGATCGGGGACGCCCCCACGTCTGCGAATTATCTCGTCGACGTAGTACCCGACCTCGGCCTTCTCGACCAGCTCGGCAACCAGCTCGTCCGTGATCGGTGCGCCGCTTTTCGTCCTACCATGCGTCTTCCTCGCCATCCTCATCCTTCCGGTAGCAGCCGCCGGTACTTGGCCCGCATGCTCATCGCGTGGATCGCCAGCTCCGAGCCGTAAACGCGGCGAAGAGGACGGCCCCCACACCGATTTGGATGTTGAGCGTGCCGACGGTCCCGACTCCCGCGGACGAAGCTTGCACGAGCGTTGCGGAGGTGCAACCGAGCAGGAGGTCGGCTGGGAGAGAGGCGCGGATCGTGTCGCGCTGATCGGAAAGCGTCGCTCGAGCGGAACGCGCGACGCGAGAGACGAGCGCAGGGACGGCAGGGCGTGAGCTCTGACCTCGAGCGCGTCGGATCGGCGCGCTGTCTTCACCAGTCAGCTGTAAAGCCGCTCGAGGCACAGGGCGCTCCCCTTTGCTTCGTAGAGGGCGGCTGCCTGGGCGAACGCGCGTGTACAGCCTGCTTCGTCGCCGGCGCGGCGAAGGGTCCGTCCGAGGTCGGCCAGTCTTTCCGCCGTCAGTAGCGTCCAGTCGCCGGCGCGGGCGATCTCTACGGCCTCTTCGGCCAGTGCCAGCGCGGGCGCGTGGTCTGATCGCAACGATGACACGAGCGCGAGGGTACTTCGCCACGAAACCTGCGCCGTGAAATCCTCGCTTCCCGCCGTGTGTTTGCCTTCGAGGCCGAGCTGCTCCGCCTCCTCGAGGCGCCCGCGCAAGGCAGCCACATAACCGAGCTGCGGTGCGTGAAGACAGAGTGCGACCGGATAGGCCCGGCAGAGCTCGTAAGCGGTTTGCAGGTCTGCTTCTGCCGCGTCGAGATCGCCGACGATCAGCTCCGCCCAGCCCGACCAGCTCGTGGCGAAGGCGAGCCTCCCCGGGGCGCCGAGGCGTTGGGATCCCGTCTTCGCGCGATCGAAGAACTTTCTCGCGCGGTCCAGTCGGCCCGCATGGGTGTGCATCAGACCGAGGCTCGTCCAGAGGCCGGTTGGCCCCTCGGGGGGCCAGTCACGGAGCGTCGCCAAGACGCGATCGCATTCGGCGATCACGTCGTCGGCGGGCGCGGCGCTCACCGCAAGCGCCATCGCTCGCGCACCCAACGCCATCGCCTCCTGCCACCGATCGCCTGCACGGACGGCCGCCGCCGCGGCGTCGCGCAGGACCTCCGCCGCCTCGGCGGCGCGCCCCAGGTCGCGCAGCATGTGTCCCTGTGCGCGCAGCGCCTCGGCAAGTGCGCCGTCGTCACCTGCCTCGTCGGCGGCCGCAGCGGCTTCCTGCGCGTGGGCGAGGTACTCCCTGAGCCCGATGGTCTGCCGGTACATCTGGGTCTGCGCGAGTCGGAGTCCGGCCTGTGCCGCCGCAACCCGATCGTCCGCGGCTGCGGCGTCCTGAGAGGCTTTCCGGAATGCCGCCTCCGCCCGCGGGAGGTCGCCCCGGCGCGCGATCGTCGTCGCGTAGCCGACGAGAGCGCGCGCGCGCTCTCGTCGGTCCATCGGAAGGAGGGCGGCGCCGCGGTCGACGAAATCATCCGCACTCGGGACGTCGCCCACGAGGATCTTCCGCTGCAACTCTCTGAGCGCCGGGCCGGGCTCGAGCCCGACCTCGTCGACAAGCGTTCGATGCGCCCGTCTGTACGCGTCAAGCGCGTCAGCGTCGCGGCCGGAGTGGTGGAGGGCGAGCATGAGGAGGCGCCAGAGGCCTTCGCGGAGCGGGTGGGATGCCACGAGTGCCTCGAGCTCGGGCACGATCTCCGCGCTTCGGCCGAGTTCGACGTCGGTTTCGAGGAGGCGCTCGAGCGCGACGAGGCGGAGCTCTGCGAGGTGGTCGAGTTCCAGGAGGACGTCGCCGTCGATCGGCGTCCCCGTGAGCGGGTCGCCACGCCAGCAGGCGAGCGCCTCGCGGAGGAGCGCCGCTCGCGTGGCGACGTCCGGCGGCCGCGCGCGCTCGACGAGCTCGAGGAATCGCACAGAATCCAGCTCACCGTCCATCACCACCAGCCGGTAGCCCTGGCCGACGCGATCGACGCGATCGGCGCCCAGGAGCTCGCGCAGACCGTGGACGTGGTTCTGCAGCACCGCGCGGGCGGTCGCAGGTGCCTCGCTGTGCCACAGGCACTCGACGAGCCGCTCGGGGGAAACAACCTCGTTGGCGTGCACGAGGAGCGCTGCGAGTAGCGTTCGCCGCTTCGGCGGACCCAGGTCGAGGCGCAGTCCGGCTCGCCTCACCTCGAGCGGGCCGAGGATCAGGAACTCCAGCCCCATCCATCGACGGTACCACCCCCCAAGACGAGCGTCACGACGCCGTTAGAAGACCGTTAGAGCCCCCGCTCAGACTCCGGATGGCAAATCTCGAAGGAGGAGCGCAATGTCACGCAGGACAGCGATTGCCGCCGCTGCGGCGGCGGCTCTGGCAGCCGCGGGCGCGGCTTACTCGTCCCACACCGGAGAGGCCCCGGCGCGCAGCGACGCAGTTTGGGGAGGTGGGCATTTCGTCAACCCGGCCGGCGTTCCGCGCGATCTCAGCGTCCTAGGCGTCCGAGGCGGCCGGCGCGGTGCGGACGGGAGTCTGATCTTCGGCACAAACGGCGTGGTCACGATCAACCGCACGGAGGTCACGTGCCTGGCGGTGAACGGTAACAAGGCTGTCGTCGGTGGGATCATTCGTGAGACGAACACCGGTGCGTTCGTCGGCTCCGCCAACGTTATGTACTACATCGACAACGGCGGGCCCGGAAGCTCCGCGCGCGACCGGTCTTGGGTGACCATCCCTCTAGGCCGGGAGTTGCCTCACGGCTCGAGCGGTGTACCCGATCCCTCGGCGGGCAGCGTCGGCGGGATCTGCTTCACCTTGCACCGGACGGGGTTTGGCTAGCCGCCGTGTCACCACGACGCTGGTGGGCTCTTACCCCACCCTTTCACCCTTACCGTCGAGACCTCCGGAGAACGCCTCGGCGGCGGTTTCCTTTCTGTTCCACTTTCCATCGGCTTTCGCCGTCTGGGATTTCCCCAGCGTCCTGCCCTGCGGTGTCCGGACTTTCCTCGGCGCCTCTCGAAAGAGACGACGCGGTCACCCGGCCTGCGTCGCCCATTCTAGCTCCGACTTCGGGATCTCGAGCCCGTCGCAGAGAAGCGTTCCGCACTCGAGGCAGGCGTGCGCGACCGGCCGGCGGAGGAGGAACTCGCCGCAGACGAGGCACTCGAAGCTGGCGCCCCGCGCGATCGCGGTCAGCTCCTGGTCGAGGGTGCGGTTGAAGGCGGCGACCGTCATCAGTAGCTCCGGAACACCCCGGTGACCTTGCCGAGGATCTGGACGTGATCGGCGTAGATCGGCTCGAAGGTGTCGTTCTCGGGCTGGAGGCGAACCCGACCCGCCTCGCGGTAGAAGGTCTTGACCGTCGCCTCGTCGGCCGACTCGTCGTCACCGGCGAGCGCGACCACGATCTCTCCGTTGCGCGCGTCCTGGGCGCGCTGGACGACGAGGATGTCGCCGTCGAGGATGCCGGCGTCGATCATCGACTCGCCCTTGACGCGGAGCAGGAAGTCGGCGCGGCGGCCGAGCGGCTCCGGGACGGCGATCTCGTCCTCGATGTTCTCCTCGGCGAGGAGCGGCCCACCTGCGGCGATCTGGCCGAGTAGCGGCAGCTTCTGCGGCTCCGGGGCGGCAGGCTCCTCCGCTCGCGACTCGCGGCGGTGGCCGATCAGGTCGAGCGCTCGCGGCTTGGTCGGGTCGCGGCGGAGCAGCCCGGCGCGCTCGAGGTTCGCAAGGTGCGCGTGCACGGTCGACGGCGAGGCGAGCCCGACCGCCTCCCCGATCTCCCGGACGGTCGGGGGATAGCCGTGCCGATCGACGTAGTCGACGAGGAACTGCCAGATCTCCTGTTGCCGTGCGGTGAGCTGGGGTGCAGCGGACATCGCGCCTCCGGAAATGGGTTGTCGAACGTGTGTTCGCTCCGAAGCGTAGAGATC
Source organism: uncultured Gaiellaceae bacterium (assembly GCA_963789355.1). Taxonomy (GTDB): domain Bacteria; phylum Actinomycetota; class Thermoleophilia; order Gaiellales; family Gaiellaceae; genus Gaiellasilicea. The sequence continues at coordinate 146,360 of CAWBKK010000004.1, read as the reverse complement.
CTGCCGGACGACGTCAAGGAAGGTGAAAGACTGGCCGGAACCGTGAACTGGCCGACGATCACGCTTGCAGACGTCCTCGAGGCGCGCCGACGGATCCGCGCGCACCTCCGACCGACACCCCTCTATCCCTATTCAGGCCTGGACGAGTTGCTCGGGGCCGAGGTCTGGGTGAAACACGAGAACCATCAGCCGGTGGGCGCGTTCAAGGTGCGCGGGGGCGTCAACCTCGTCGCGCAGCTCGGGGAGGATGAGCGGCGCCGGGGACTGATCGCCGCCTCAACGGGCAACCACGGCCAGTCGATCGCCTACGCGGCGCGCCTCCATGGCGTCACGGCCCGAGTGTGCGTCCCGCAGGGCGCCAACCCGGTGAAGCTGGCCGCGATGCGGGCGCAGGGCGCGGAGCTGATCGAGCACGGCAAAGACTTCGACGAAGCGCGCGAGCACTGTGCGGCGCTCGCCGCCGAGCACGGCTACCGCTACGTCCACTCGGGCAACGAGCCGCTCCTGATTGCGGGAGTCGGCACCGGGACGCTCGAGATCATCGAGGATTGTCCCGACATCGACGTGATCGTCGTGCCGATCGGCGGCGGCAGCGGTGCCGCCGGCGCGTGCATCGTCGCGAAGGCGATCCGGCCGGAAATCGAGGTGATCGGCGTGCAGGCGGAGGCCGCGCCGGCGGCATTCCGCTCCTGGCAAGCCCGGGCGCTCGTCGAGGCCGAGAATGCGACGTACGCGGAAGGACTCGCGACACGCGTTCCGTTCGAGCTCCCCCAGCAGATTCTCTGGGAGCATCTGGATGACTTCGTCCTCGTCGGCGAGGACGAGATCCGGCACGCGAGCCGGCTCCTGATCGAGCACACGCGCAATCTCGTCGAGCCGGCCGGAGCGGCTCCGCTCGCGGGCGCATTGAAGCTCCGAGAGCGGCTGCGGGGGAAGCGGATCGCGCTCGTGCTCAGCGGCGGGAACATCAGCCCCGGGCAGCTCGCTGCTCTCTACGCATAGAGAAACGGCCCCGGGGTGGGGGCCGTTCCTCGCGCATGCGCTGGAGAGGACTTGAACCTCCACGGCCCTAAGGCCACAAGGCCCTCAACCTTGCGCGTCTACCAATTCCGCCACCAGCGCGGGTGGTGCAGTGTAGCCCTAGGCGAGCAGGCGGTAGAGCAGGACGCTGTTGAGGAAGAACACCGTCGCGACGACCACCGTCAGCCTCGTCAGGTTCCGCTCGACGATGTGCGTGCCCCCCTGCGAGGCGGGGGTGAAGCCCATGCCGCCGAGGCCGGCGTCGCGGCCGGAGTGCATCAGGATCAGCGCCAGCAGCGCGACGGCGACGAGCACCTGGAAGACGGCAGCAACGGGAACCACGGTGGGAAAGGGTAGCTAACGTCCGGCGGCGGCGAGGATCGCGTCGACGAGGCTCGCGGCGATCGCGTCCTTCGTGATGTAGCCGTCGACGCCGACCTGGCGGGCTCGAGCGACGTCCTCGGGCGCATTCGAGCCGGTGAGGATCAGCACGGCCGGCGGGTCGTCGAGCTGCGAGATCTGCGCCGCCGCCTCGAAGCCGTCCAGCACGGGCATGCTGATGTCGAGGACGACCAGGTCCGGGCTCAGCCCGGTAACGAGGGCGACGGCCTGCTCGCCGTCTGAGGCGCGTCCGATGACCTCGATCCTCTCGTCGATCGCCAGAAACGCCTCGAGCGCCTCCGCGAAGAGGCGATGGTCGTCCGCGATCAGGATCCGCACCGGTGTCGTCGTCGTCCCGCTCGGCATTAAGAGACCAACGGAGTGGCGCCTGGTTAGGCTACGGGCATGTCCCCGCCAGGCGACGAGACGCGCGCCAAGATCCAGCGCCTGCTCGTCACGGGCGACAACCGGCTGAAGCAGGGGGTCGCCCCGGAGAAGGCGCGGGAGAGCTACGAGCAGGCGCTCGCGCTCGCCCGCGAAGCGGGAGTCGAGGACGCGGTGCGGCCGCTCGTCGAGATCAGGCTCGCCGATCTCGAACGGCTCGCTCGAGAATCTCCTCCACCCGTGCCGCCTGCCGCCTGACGTCGTGCTGCTCGGCCGCCTCGCGGGCCGCGTGGTTCGGCACCGGGAGCGCCGCGGCCTCGCGTAGTGCGGCAACCAGCGCGTCCTCGTCGAGCGGATCGACGAGCACGCCTGCGGTTGCCGGGACGAACTCCGGCGGGCCGCCGACGCGCGACGCGACGACGCTGCGGGCGCACGCGAGCGCCTCGAGCGCGGCCTGGCCGAACGGCTCGACGAGGCTCGGCTGGCAGAGCACGTCGGCTGCAGCGAGGTAGCCGGGGACGGCGTCGTGCGGGACGTAGCCGGTGACCGTGACGCCGGGACGTCCGTCGAGCTCGGAGCGGAGCGGCCCGTCGCCGACGAACGTCAGCGTGCCGCCGCCGAGCCGGCCGAAGGCGTTCGCGAGCCGGACGACGTTCTTCCGCTCGATCAGCGAGCCGACGCAGAGGTAGCCGGGCGACGGGCCGGGTGCGCGCTCGAGCGGGTGAAACCGCTCGAGGTCGACGCCGCAGTTGACGACCTCGGACGTGCCGGCGGCCTCGGGGATCGACGCCACGAGCCGGCCGCGCAGCCACTCGGAGACCGCGATCACCGTCGCCGCTGCCTTCACGACCCGCCGGGCGGGGCCACGGACGAAGGGGTACTCGGTCAGGTTGGCGACGTCCTGTCCGTGCGCCGTGACGACCAGCGGCACCCGCGCCGCCCGCGCGGCGAGCAGCCCGGAGAAGCCGGCCGGGAAGAGGAAGTGGGCGTAGACGACGTCCGGCCGGAAGCGCCTCGCGGCTCGCACGGCTCGGGCCGCCAGCTTCGCGTGGCGCAGCTTGCCGCCGCCACGCCGGTCGAGCACGACGCGCTCGATCACGTGACCGCGGGCCGTCAGCTCACGCTCTAGCCCCTGGACGAAGACGCCGAAATCGGGCGCCGCGGGCGAGGGGTACATCTGTGAGACGAGCAGGATCCGCACCGGCGCATCATCTAGGTTCTCTGCGTGGCCGAGCCCGCAGTCCGAGTCGACGATCTGAACAAGACCTTCTTCGTGCCCGAGCGGGAGGCCGGCCTTCGCTCGGCCCTGAAGAGCCTGGTCAAGCGGACGAACCGGGAGGTGCGCGCGGTCGACGAGATCACGTTCGAGGTCGGCCAGGGCGAGATTGTCGGCTTCCTCGGCCCGAACGGCGCCGGCAAGACGACGACGCTGAAGATGCTCTCGGGCCTCCTCTACCCCACCTCAGGCGACGCGTACGTGCTCGGCCACGTCCCCTCGAAGCGAGAGCGCGACTTCCTCCGCCGGATCACACTCGTGATGGGGAACCGCAACCAGCTCCAGTGGGATCTCCCGGCGCTCGACTCGTTCGAGCTCAACCGCGCCATCTACCGGATCCGCCGGCCCGAGTTCACCCAGATCCGCGACGAGCTGATCGAGCTGCTCGACGTCGGCGACCTCGTCCGCAAGCCGGTCCGGCAACTGTCGCTGGGCGAGCGGATGAAGGTCGAGATCGTCGGCTCCCTGCTCCACCGGCCGCAGGTTCTCTTCCTGGACGAGCCGACGATCGGGCTCGACGTGACGATGCAGAAGCGGATCCGCACGTTCGTTGCCGAGTACAACCGACGCTACGAGGCGACGGTGCTCCTGACGAGCCACTACATGGCCGACGTCGAGGCGCTCTGCAAGCGCGTCGTCGTGATCCATCACGGCAAGATCCTCTTCGACGGCCCGCTCGCCCGGCTCGGCGACAGGTTCGCCGCCTGGAAGACCATCGACGTCGAGCTCCAGGACGGCGTCTCCGACCTCTCCTCCTACGGCGAGGTGGTCGAGAGCGACGTCGGCCGCGTCAAGCTGCGCGTCCCGCGGGCGGAGACGGCGCGCGTGACGGCGCGCCTGCTGGCGGAGCAGGAGGTGACCGACCTCAGCGTCGAGGACCCGCCGATCGAGGACGTGATCGAGCTCGTCTTCGCGCAGGAGCAGACGTGAGCAGCGAGGGCCTGACGGCCGAGGCGGGGCGGATCCGCTCGTACGTCGACTTCTATCTCACCCGCGGCCGCACGCAGATCCAGAGTGAGTTCCAGTACCGCACGGCAGCCTACTTCTGGCTGATCGGGATGCTCGCGGAGCCGATCGTCTACCTCGTCGTCTGGACGACGATCGCCGACCAGCAGGGCGGTCAGGTGGAGGGGGTCACGACCGGCCAGATCGCCGCCTACTACATCGTCTGGACGCTCGTTCGGAACATGAACATCGTCTTCACGCCGTACGGCTGGGAGTGGCGGATCCGCGACGGCCAGCTCTCGGCGGCGCTGCTGCGTCCACTCCATCCCCTCCACGACGACGTTGCGGGCTTCGCCGGCTGGAAGATCCCGACGATCATCTTCTGGCTGCCGATCGCGGCCGTGCTCTGGCTCGTCTTCGACCCCACGCTCGACCCGACGCTGCTCGAGGTCGCCGTCTTCTCGCTCGCGATCTGGGGCGCCTATCTGATCAGGACGATGTTCATGTCGATGCTCGGGATGATCACGTTCTGGACGACCCGGGTGAGCGCGATCTTCGAGCTCTTCATCGCGTTCGAGCTCCTCCTCTCCGGCCGGCTCGTCCCGCTCGAGTTCATGCCGCAGTGGGCGCAGGACATCGCGGGCTTCCTGCCCTTTCAGTGGTCGTTCTACTTCCCGATCCAGTCGCTCGTCGGCGACTACTCCACGGGCGAGTTGCTCGGCGGGCTCGCGATGCAGGTCTTCTGGATCGTCGTCCTGACCGGGATGACGATGGTGGTCTGGCGCTTCGCCGTCCGGCGCTATTCGGCGGTTGGCAATTGAGAGCGGCTCGTCTCGCCTGGCTCTTCTTCCGCGTCAGCTCGATGAACGATCTCCAGTACCGGGCGAACTTCTACATCCAGTTGCTTCAGTCGGCGGTGTCCGTCGTGACAGCGCTGGCCGTCCTGAAGCTCGTCTATTCGCAGACGGATGCTCTGAACGGTTGGAGCGAGTCGGAGCTGCTGGTCGTGCTGGGAATCCAGATCCTGCTCGGCGGCGTCATCCGGACGACGATTCAGCCGAACATGCAGCGGCTGATGGAGGAGGTGCGGGACGGCAAGCTCGATTTCGCGCTGACGAAGCCGGAGGACTCGCAGGTGCTCGTCAGCATCCGCGACGTCCAGATCTGGCGAGCCGTGGACGTGATCTCGGGCGGAGCGGTGGTCGGCTACGGGCTCTCCGGCCTCGACCACGCGGTCACCGCCGGCGATGGGTTGCTGTTCCTGGCGCTGCTCGCCGTCGGCGCGGTCACGATCTACTGCTTCTGGCTCGTGATCGCCACGCTCGCGTTCTGGATCGTCAACGTCTGGAGCATCATGGAGCTCTTCGACGGCCTCTACCAGACGGGCCGCTTCCCGGTCTCGATCTATCCGATCTGGCTGCGCCTGGGCGTCACGTTCCTGATCCCGATCGCTTTCGCGATCACGGTCCCGGCCGAAGCTGCGACCGGACGGCTCGACTGGTCGACCGTCGCGCTCGCGCTCGGCTTCTGCCTCGTCCTCCTCGCGGTCACCCGCTGGTGGTGGGGTTTTGGCCTGCGCCGCTACTCGGGCGCGTCGGCGTAGGGGGTCCGGACACCGGATCGAGACTACCCCTTCACCACGCGGATGACCACGCACAACCCAGTGAGCGTGACGATGCCGCCGCAGGTCAAACCAGACCGAAGGGGAGAACATGCTCAAGGGGAACAAGGCGATTCTCGCCGCGATAGTCGCGGTGCTCGGCGCCGCGGGTGCGGCCGCGGCGGGGATTGCGATCATCAAGCCGTACGCCGTCGGCGTCGACGGCGGCTACTACACGCAGCGCCTGCTTTCGGTCGGGGACACGGTTCCCGAGACCACCAATTCGGCCAAGCAGTTTCAGATGGTCGGGATTCCAGACGGGCTCGGCGCAGACAAGCGCAAGGGCGGCCAAACGACGCTCTTCATGAACCACGAGCTCCCCTTCAACACCCAGTCCGAGCCGGTGCTCGGCGAGCCGCTGAACCGCGGCCCGATCGTCTCGAAGCTGATCCTCGACAAGAAGGGGAAGGTGCTCTCGGGCGAGCGCGCCTACGACACGGTCTACCTCGACGACACGCTCGTCGGTCCGGCCCCGACCGTGGCCAACACCACCCCGAGCTTCGCGCGGTTCTGCTCTGCGTCGCTCGCCGGCCCGAAGGAGGGCTTCGACCGGCCGATCTACCTCGCCAACGAGGAGTCGGGTGGCACCAGCACCTTCGACGGCAAGGGCGGCCTCGCCGTTGCGGTCTTCGACAACGAGGCGCACGGGCTGACCGCCCTCGGCCACTTCGCGTGGGAGAACGCGCTCGTCCAGCGCGACACCGGCAGGTACACGGTGATCATGAGCATGGAGGACGGCCCGGCGAGCCAGGACCGCTCGCAGGTCAACAGCCAGCTCTACATGTATGTCGGCGAGAAGGACCGCAGCCGCGGTGCGACCGTGCTCGAGCGCAACGGGCTCGTGGGCGGCGACCTCTACGTGTTCCGCTCCAAGAATCTGGCGCAGAACAGCGAGTCGACCTTCTTGAACGGGTCGATCGACGGGGAGTGGGTCTCGCTCGGGAACGTCAGCGCCTTGAACGACGTTCAGCTCGAAGCTGCGAGCGACGCGGCCAACGCGATGATCTTCGCGCGGCCCGAAGACGGTGCCTTCAACCCGAACGAGGACGACGAGTACTTCTTCGTCACGACGGGTGAAGGAGCCGGGAACGCCCTCGGCCGGCTCTACTCGCTCGAGCTGAGCGGCAGGGACTCGACCGGGCCGGCGAAGCTGACGGTCGAGTACAACGCCGATCAGGTGATCGCGGCCGGTGGCGACATCGCGATCAGCCCGGACAACCTCGACACGAGCCGCGACTACCTGATGATCCAGGAGGACGGCACGACGACGAGTCGCGCCGAGATGGCCCGCAAGCAGCGCGACGGCTCGATCTGGCGCTTCGACATCGACAAGAACGGCGTCGACGTCTCGTCGAGGCTCCGGATCGTCGAGCTCAACCCGCCGGGCCGCGACCGGATCCCGGTCGGCCCCGGAGTCTGGGAGACCAGCGGGATCATCGACGCAACGGAGCTGTACGGCAACGACACCTGGATCTTCGACGTCCAGGCTCACCCGCCGACGACGGCGCCCAAGCCGAACACCGTCGAGGACGGCCAACTGATGCTGCTGGTCGGCCCCAACGACAAGAACGACAAGGACGACGACGGGGACGACGACTAGGTCGCCTCAGCGTCCGTAGCTCGGCCGGCGCCCCGCACTGGTCTCCTCGACAGGCAGTGCGGGGCCCCGGCCGTTGCTAGCTCTGTGCGTCGAACGTGCCCCACTCCTCACGGAGCACGTTCGAGATCTCGCCGATCGTGACCCGGGCGCGGAGGGCGTCGCGCATCGGCGGCAGGAGGTTTTCGGTGCCCTGCGCCGCCTCGCGGACGCCGGCGAGGGTGCGCTCGGCGTCCTCGGCGTTCCGCTCCGCCCGCACGCGCGCCGTGCGCTCGAGCTGGCGGCGCTCGGCGTCGGGATCGAGGCGATGCAGCTCGACGTGCTCCTCCTCGGCCTCGGCGAACGTGTTGACGCCGACGATCGGGCGTTCGCCCGACTCGACCTGCTCGTTCCAGCGGAACGCCGCCTCCTCGATCTCGCCCTGGACGAAGCCCCGCTCGACCGCGGCGACGGCGCCGCCGAGGTCGTCGATCCGCTCGATCAGGTCCCGCGCCTGCTGCTCGAGCTCGTCCGTCAGGGCCTCGATGAAATAGGAGCCGCCGAGCGGATCGGCCGTGTCGGTCGCGCCGCCCTCCGCGGCGAGGATCTGCTGGGTCCTGAGCGCGATCCGCGCCGAGCGCTCGGTCGGGAGTGCCAGCGCCTCGTCGAAGCCGTTCGTGTGCAAGCTCTGCGCTCCGCCGGCGACGGCCGAGAGCGCCTGGATCGCGACGCGGACGATGTTGTTCTCGGGCTGCTGCGCGGTCAGGGTCGAGCCCCCTGTCTGCGCGTGGAAGCGGAGCGCCAGCGCCTTCGGATTCGTGGCGCCGAAGCGGTCGCGCATGATCGTCGCCCACAGCCGCCGCGCCGCCCGAAACTTCGCCACCTCCTGGAAGAAGTGGTTGTGCGCGTTGAAGAAGAAGGAGAGGCGCGCGCCGAACGCGTCCGGCGAGAGACCGGCGTCGACGGCCGCCTGCGCGTAGGCGATCCCGTTCGCGAGCGTGAACGCGAGCTCCTGGACCGCGGTCGAGCCGGCTTCGCGAATGTGGTAGCCGCTGATCGAGATCGTGTTCCAGCTCGGGATCCGCTCGGCCGCGTAGGCGAAGAGGTCGGTCGTCAGCCGCATCGACGGCCGTGGCGGGTAGATGTAGTTCCCGCGCGCGATGTACTCCTTGAGGATGTCGTTCTGAACGGTCCCGCGAAGCGCCGTCCCGGAGACGCCCTGCTCCTCGGCGACGAGCTCGTAGAGCAGGAGCAGCAGCGCCGCCGGCGCGTTGATCGTCATCGAGGTCGAGACGTCGGCGAGCGGGATCCGGTCGAAGAGCAGCCGCATGTCCTCGAGCGAGTCGATCGCGACGCCGGTGCGGCCGACCTCTCCGACCGCGTGCGGGTCGTCGGAGTCGTAGCCGAGCTGCGTCGGCAGGTCGAACGCGACCGAGAGGCCTGTCTGCCCGCGGTCGAGCAAGTAGCGGAAGCGAGCGTTCGTCTCCTCCGCCGACCCGAAGCCGGCGTACTGGCGGATCGTCCACGGCCGCCCGCGGTACATGTCCGGATAAGGGCCGCGCGTGTAGGGGAACTCGCCCGGCTGCTCGCCGTCGCCGTAGACCGGCTTGATCTCGATCCCCGACTCGGTCTCCCGCTCCACGGAGCGGATGCTACGCGGCCCCTAGAGGACGCCGCCGGTGCTCTCGATCGCCTCGAGCGCGATCCGGCGGCCGGTCGCGATGTGCGCCCGGATCGCCGCCCGCGCCGCCTCCAGGTCGCCGGCCTCGTACGCGTCGACGATCGCGCCGTGCTCGGTCGGCAGGTACGCGCCGCCCTCGAGCTTGCCGCCGCGGATCACCTGCATCATCAGGTTGACCGAGAGGTCGCGGTAGAAGCGCGAGAGCAGCGTGTTCCCGGCGAGGTCGACCTGGTGCTCGTGGAAGGCGGCGTTTGCCGAGTCCCACTCGGCGTGGGAGACGGCTTCGGCGGTCGCCTCGTGCAGCTCGCGGAAGCGGCGCAGCTCGGAGCGGCCCGCGCGGCCGACGGCGCTCTCTGCCGCCTGCAGCTCGAGCGCGAGGCGAACGTCGTACCCCTCCGCGACCGCGGCCTCGGTCAGCGGCGTCACGTAGTAGCCGCGCCTCGACTTCACCGTCAGGAGACCCTCGGCGACGAGCCGCGTCAGCGCGTGGTGGACGGGGCTTCGCGAGACGCCGAGCGTCGCCGCCAGCTCGTGCAGGCTCACCTTCTCGCCGGGGCCGAGGTCGCGGCGCACGAGCCGCGCCTTCAGCGTCTCGTAGACGCGGTCGTTCAGGTTCGTCCTGGCCGGAGCTGAGACCGCCATGCGGCATACGTAACATGACACGTGCCCGGAGGCAACCCGGCTAGGCTCGTGCGGTGCACGTGACCGTTCGTCTCTTCGCCGGCCTGCGCGAGCGAGCCGGCACGGGCTCCCGCCGGCTCGAGCTCGCCGGCGGCGCCACGCTCGGCGACGTCTGGGCTGCGCTCGACCTCGGCGACGAGCCCCCGGGCCTGCTCTACGCGCTCAACAAGCGCTACGCCGGCACGGGCGCGACGCTCGCTGACGGCGACGAGGTGGCGGTGATCCCGCCCGTCTCCGGGGGCGACTTCCGGCTCACCGCCGAGCCGCTCTCGCTCGACGCCGTCGTGCGCGAAGTCCAGCGCGACGAGGCCGGCGCGGTCGCGACGTTCCTCGGCACCGTCCGGAACCGCTCGCGCGACCGCAACGTGCTCTACCTCGAGTACGAGGCCTACGAGGGGATGGCCGAGGAGACGATGGCCGAGCTCGCGCGCGAGCTGAGCGAGCGACACGAGCTCCTCGCCGTCGCGATTCACCACCGCATCGGCCGCGTCGAGATCGGCGAGCCGAGCGTTGCGATCGCGGTCTCGTCGGCCCACCGCGCCGCCGCGCTGGCCGCCTGCAAGGAGGCGATCGACACGCTCAAGGGGACGGTGCCGCTGTGGAAGAAGGAGGTCTACGAGGGCGGCGAAGAGTGGATCGGGCACGGCTCGTAGCCGCGCCCGATCCGGAAGAGCGTTACTGCTTCAGGAGCATCACCGTCAGCTGAGCCTGTAGCGAAGAGAATGAGCTCCCGGCGACGATTGCGGGCTGGGTGGAGTTGCCGAGACGAGCCATCACCTCCACGGTGTGGGTGCCGGCCGAAAAGACGCGCGTCTGCTCGAAGCTCCAGTACTCGGGCACGGTAAGCGCGGCCATGTTCGCGGCGACGAGCCGGCGGCGAGGCGCCGAGAAGAAGCCGCCGGCGGGGTCGGATCCATCGATCGAGAGCGCGACATCGACGACCGTCGTGCAGCTGGCTGCGACCGTGTGGCAGGCCACGCCGCCGTCCGTGCTGATGTAGACGACGCTTCCGGCCGGGACGGTAAACGTCTGGCTGAGGCCAGGGACAACAGTGTACGTCGTACCAGTCATAGCCAACTGGGTCGTCGAGAAGACGCTGGTCGCGCTCTGGCCGAGGGGGCCGGCCGTGGCCGCTGGGCCGGGAGGACCCTGAGGTCCGGCCGGGCCCGCGGGGCCTTGCGCGCCTGCGGCTCCTGCAGGCCCCTCTGGGCCAGTCGCACCTGTGTCGCCCTGCGGGCCCGGCTCACCGGGGGGCCCGGCGGAGCCGGGCTCTCCCTTCGGCCCCGCCGGACCCGCCGGTCCAGCTCCACCCGGCGCGCCCTGTGGGCCCACGGGTCCAGGGGCACCGGCAGCACCCTGATCACCCTTCAGGCCCTTCTGGTTCCAGCTGAGCGGGAGTTCCCAAGCGCCGCAGGACTTGCCCGCCTGTGTGTCGATCACTCGCAGGACACCGGTCTTTTTCTCGTAGCAGCCGCTGATCACGGCGGTCTCACTGTGCGGAATCGCAGCCGAGCCGACTCCCGCCGCCAGCGCGAGTCCTACGCCTGCCCCGAGCAGCAATCTCTTTCGTCGCCACCATCGCATCGTCGTCCCCTCTCCGATCGCGCACGGAGCCGGGGAAGCGTGAGGCGCATCCAGGCTCGCGTGCAATGACTCCTCGACCATCGCCCGGAGGCCTCAATGGAGGCTCAAGAACGGCTCAAGCGCTCCTCACGCACGTGCGGTGAGGGTGAACGCGTACCGCCAGGTCGTGCGGTCGGACTGGCTCGTGATCGAGGCCTCCGAGCCGGCCGGCTCGTAGCGGAGCCGTAGCCGTACGCAGACGACCTGGCTGCGGCGCAACCGCTCGACGAGGAGCAACGTGCCCGCCTGGAGGGCGGGGAGCCGGCGCTCGAGCGCGGGGTCGATGGCCGGCGGAACCGACGGGCATTGGCCGAGGCCGACCTGCTGCAGGAGCGACGGGCTCAGTTCGCCGCGCCTGCCGCCGCCGCAGCTGGAATCGCGGGTCGACTCGGCGCCCGTGCAGGCTGGATCGAGGTCGACGAGCTCGAGGACGCGGAGGGTCAGCCTCGCCGCAGACCCGCCGCTGTTGGCGACGCACACCGTCACGTCGCCGACGACCTCGCCCGGCCGCGCTCCGGCAAGGCTGACGAGCACCGGAAGCGAGTCGGCCAGCTTGCCGCACTTGCCGTCGGCGAGTCGCGCCACCTTGACGTCGGCCCTCCCGTCGTCGTCATCGTCGTCGGCGCGCACGGCCGAGACTGCGCCGAGCGAGAGCGCCGCCGCCAGGACCGCGACGAGCAAGAGCCTCATCCCGCCACCGGCTCGCGCTGCCGCCGGCGAACGACGAGCTCGCTGACGAGCAGGAGCACGAGCGGCAGGCCGACCAGCAACCCAAGCGCCCAAGCGCCCGAGAGTGAGGACGCCGCCCGGCCGAGTCCGGGGACCGCCCAGCGCACCCGCCCCTGGATCGCGGCGGCATGGACGGGTGCGGGATCGTTCTCGGCGTTCGCGTCGCCCTTCGTCGCCCACACCGGCGAGCTGCCGGAGAGACGCTTGACGACGCGGTGGGCGACGAGCTTCCCGCGGACGAACGGATCCTCGAAGACGACGGTCATCCCGGGCCGCACGGCGGCCGGGTCAACCGGCTCGACGATCGCGAGCGAGCCGGCGGGATAGCGAGGCGCCATGCTGCCCGTCTCGATCACCTGGAGCTTCCAGCCCAGCAGGACCGCGGCGCCGAGGAAGACCGCGAGCGGGACCAGCACCGCGATCGCGAGCCCGGCGACGGGGAGGGCCAATCCCCGTCGCCGCCTTGCCGCGCGCTGAGCGCCGTCGGTCATGCCTGCGCGGAGAACTTGATCCTCCAGGTGGCGCGGTCGCTCTGCGCTTTCTGCACGTCCACAGCGGACGCGGTGCCCGAGTACGAGAAGACCGTCATCACGCACGCCGTTGAGTTGGGCGCGAGCGTTCCGAGCGCGACCGCAGTCGTAGGATGGTCGCGGAGGAAGGGGCCGGGAAAGGACCCGCCGGCCGTGTTCTCGCACGACTCGCGGAGATAGCCCGTCCGGAGGACCGTCGACAGCTCGCCGGCCTGGTCCCCGCCGCAGGTGGTGTCGCCGTTCGCTGCTTCGTCACCGGTGCAGCCGAAATCGACGTCGGTGAGCTCGTCGGCCAGCGCGCTCAAGGTCACCTGTTGGCTGCCGACGTTCTTGATGCACAAAAGCTTGAACTCTGACGTGTAGCCGGGAGACACGCCGGTGGCGCTGAAGAGCCCTGAGCTGAGGTTCTCGGAAAACGTCCCGCAGTCGACACCGCGGGCCGGTCGAGCTGAGAGTGGCGGCGCGAGCTGGATGTCGGCAGACGCGCCGAGAGCGGCGGACTCGGCCGAGTTGGTGCCGGTGCGAGCGGTGTCCTGTAGCGCCGCAAAGAGAACGGTGCCGCCGAGCAGGCTCACCAACCCACCCAGCACCGCGATGGTCAAGAGCGCAGTGCGTCTCATCTTCCCTCCGTCCGTTGGAGTGCGACTGATCTCTGGATCACGATCCCGCGCCAACCTCAAAGAACGATCAAAATGCAGCCGATGGGGGTCGAGTTCCGCGTGCTCGGACCGCTGGAGGCCGTCGTCGACGGAGAGCCGGTCGCGCTCGGGGGCCCGAAGCAGCGCGCGCTCCTCGCCCTCCTGCTCCTGCACGCGAACGAGGTCGTGCCGGCAGAGCGCGCGCTCGACGAGATCTGGCGCGACGCCGAGCCCGGCGCCGCGACGAGGAGCCTGCAGGTCTACGTCTCCTCCCTGCGCAAGGCGCTCGGAAGCTCCGGCGCGCTCCTCGAGACGCGACCGGGCGGCTACTCGCTGACCCTCGACGAGGATCAGCTGGACGCTTCGCGCTTCGAGCGGCTCCTGCACAAGGGACAGCGAAAAGCGGAGAGCGGAGACGCGGCGGGCGCGGCTGACCTCTACCGCGAGGCGCTCGGCCTGTGGCGCGGACCGGCTCTGGCCGACCTTGCCTACGAGGACTTCGCGCTGGCGGCGATCGACCGGCTCGAGGAGCTCCGGCTGCTCGCGCTCGAGGAGCGGATCGACGCGGAGCTGACCCTGGGACACCATTCCGAGCTGACTCCCCAGCTCGAGGCGCTCGTCGCAGAGCACCCCCTCCGCGAGCGACTCCGCGGCCAGCTCATGCTCACCCTCTACCGCTCCGGCCGCCAGGCGGATGCGCTCGCGGCGTACCGGGAGGCACGAGAGGCGCTGGACGAGCTCGGACTCGAGCCGACGCGCGAGCTGAAGGACCTCGAGACCGCGATCCTCCGCCACGACGCGTCCCTCACGGTCGAGCCCGCGGAGCTGAGGGCGCGCCGCCGGCTCCCCGCGCCGGCGACCGCGTTCGTCGGCCGCCGCCGCGAGGTCGACGAGCTGACGAAGATGCTGCGCGCCGAGACCCGGCTCGTCACGCTGACGGGCCCGGGCGGCACGGGCAAGACGCGGGTCGGGATCCAGGCAGCCCACGAGCTCGCGGACGCGTTCCCGGACGGCGTCGTCTTCGTCGGCCTGGCAGCCCTCCGCGACGCGGCGCTCGTCCCGGCCCAGATCGCCTCCGCGCTCGGTCTCGAGGACGCCGCCCGGCCGGCGCCCGAGTCGCTGGCGGAGCACCTGCGCGAGCGGACGGCGCTCCTCCTGCTCGACAACTTCGAGCAGGTGGACGCAGCCGCCCCCGAGCTGGGAGCGCTCCTCGCCGCCGCGCCCGGCCTCCGGCTCCTGGTCACGAGCCGCCATCCGCTGCGGCTCTACGGCGAGCACGAGTTCGCAGTCCCGCCCCTCGCCGAGGACGAGGCGGTGGCGCTGTTCGTCGCGCGGGCACGTGCGGTCGAGCGTGGCTTCGAGGCATCCGAGGCAGTCTCCAAGCTCTGCCTCCTGCTCGACCGGCTGCCACTGGCGATCGAGCTGGTCGCCGCGCGCGTCCGCGAGCGCTCACCGCACGAGCTGCTGCGGGACCTGCCGCCGCGGCTCGAGCTGGCGGTGGGCGGGCCTCGCGACACCCCGGAGCGCCATCAGACGCTCTGGGCGACGATCGACTGGAGCTACGAGCTGCTCGATCCTCAGGAGCAGGCTCTCTTCGCGCGGCTGTCGGTCTTCGAGGGAGGCTCGACTCTGGAGGCGGCCGTCGCCGTCTGCGAAGCCGATCCCGACCGGATCAGGAGCCTTGTCGACAAGAGCCTGCTCGCCGCAACCGGCGACCGCGTGGCGATGCTGGAGACCGTCCGCGAGCACGCGCTCGACCGTCTTTACGAGCTCGGCGAGGCGAGCGCACTGCGGCGTCGGCACGCGGACCACTACCTCTCGCTCGTGCTCGCCGGAAAGGAGGTGCGCCGCGATCCGCGCGAGGTCGAGTGGATGGACCGGCTCGAAGCCGACCGCGAGAACATGCGCGCCGCGTTCTCCTTTCTGCTCGAGCACGAGCCCAAGCGGGCCGCGCAGCTGGCCGACGGCGCCTACCGGTTCTGGTACATGCGAGCTCACTTCGAGGAGGGTTTCGGAGCGTTCGAGCAGGTCCTCAGGTTCGGCGAGCTGCTGGCACCGCTCGAGCGAGCGAACGCGCTCATGTACTGCGCCGCGTTCGCGTTCGGCCGCCGCGAGCTCGCCCGTGCCCGGGAGCTCGTCGAAGAGGCCCTCGTGTGGCATCGAACCCTGGGCGAGCTCGACCCGATCGCGAGGGCGCTCGTCCTCCTCGGGACGATCCGGAGCGAAGAGGGAGATCACGAAGGCGGCGTCGAGGCGCTCGAGGAGAGCGTCGAGGTCGCCCGCCGGCACGGCGACCGCATCGTCCTCAACTTCGCGCTCTCGCATCTCGTCCGTGCGACGGTCTACGCCGGCCTCTACGCGCGGACGCGGGAGCTCGGCGTGGAGGCGCTGAGCTCGATGCAGGATCCCGGAGACGGGGAGAGCCGGTCGACCGTGCTCGGCAACCTCGGCCTCGCCGCCCTGGGCACCGGAGCCTGGGCGGAAGCCGCAGAGCGCTTCGTCGGCGCGCTCGCGATCGCGGCGGAGCGCAGCGACCCCGTCGGCACCCTGGAGAACATCGAGTCGATCGCTGCGTCGGCGGCGGCCGCAGGCGAGGCGCATTCCTCGGCTCGCCTCTTCGGCGCCGCCGAGGCGCTCGCCGAGGAGCGCGACATCCAGCTCGAGGCGATCAACGTGACGCTGCGCGAGGACGCGCTCGCGAGGCTCGGCGCGACCTTGGCCGAGCCCGAGCTGCGGGAGCACTGGGACGCCGGCCGGGTCCTGACGCTCGAGGCCGCCGCGGAGGCCGCCGCCGAGCTCGGCGCCCAGCTGGGTCGCCGAGCGTAGAACCCGGGGCCGGATCGCTGCGCCTCGCGCGACCCAGCCCCGGAGCTTGTCGGCCGGCGGTCAGTCGGCGAAGCAGACTGCGTAGACCTTCGCCTTGATCGTGACGCCGTTGAA
The DNA here is from genome assembly GCA_963789355.1 of uncultured Gaiellaceae bacterium. Taxonomy (GTDB): domain Bacteria; phylum Actinomycetota; class Thermoleophilia; order Gaiellales; family Gaiellaceae; genus Gaiellasilicea. The sequence goes on along the minus strand of CAWBKK010000004.1, from coordinate 130,296 downwards.
TGGCCGCCCGCTGTCGTTGTAGACCGTCGCTACCCAACCTTGCGCGCCGTAGGGGATCGTGGTGGTGATTCGGCCCTCGTCGGCGTTTTCCGTGATCAGGACGCCACCGCTCATCGGCCTGTAGGAGGCCGGCGTGTCGTTGCAGCTTGCGACCTCGCTACGGCCCGTCGCAGGCGGAACCTCGAATTCCTTCGTCACGACCACCCACTTCGGGTCGTAGGTCGAGCCTGTGCCGGCTGGTCCTGCAGGCCCCTGCGGGCCGACGGGGCCCATGGGCCCGATCGGGCCTGTGGGGCCTACCGGGCCGGTGGAGCCGACCGCACCGGTCTCACCTCGCGGGCCCTGCGGCCCGACCGGTCCGGGGTCTCCCTGCGCTCCGGGTGCACCGGGCACGCCCTGCTCGCCCTGCGGCCCGGCGACACCGTCTGCCCCAGCGGCGCCGTCAACTCCGGCCTCGCCCCTGTCACCCTTCGCGCCGGGAAGCCCCTGCGGACCCTGCTGGCCCGGTGCGCCCGCGGCGCCTGCATCGCCCTTCTCTCCCTTTGCCCCCGCTGGTCCGGGCGACCCGGAGTCGCCCTTGGGCCCCTGCTGGTTCCAGCTGATCGGCAGCTCCCAGCTGCCGCAGGTCTTGCCCGACTGGGCGTCGATCACACGCAAGACGCCGGTCTTCTTCTCGTAACAGCCGCTGACGACGCCTGTGCCCGAACTCGGGATCGCGGCGTAGCCGACACCGCCGACGACGGCAGCCGCCGCGACGCCTCCGACCAACAGCATCCTTCCTCTGATTCCTCGCATGGCATTCCTTTCACTCGTGCTCGGAGCCGGTGACGCGTGAGGCGCATCCCAGCTCGAGTGCAATGACTCGCGGCGACCCTGGGGCCGAATCGCGTTCTCACACGGTCCGGCCCCAGGAGTGCGGGCTCGCTCAGCCGAGCAGGACGATGTCGAAGTCGCGGTCGGCGAGGGCACCCGTCGCGGCCTCGCGGATCACCACCGTCGTCGGCACGTTCCCAGCCTGAAACGCGCAAACGCCGCTCGGGCCGCGGTCGGCGGTGACGACGACCGGGAAGCCCCACCTTCGGCCCTGGTTGTCGACGAAGCTCGAGGTCTGGGCGTCCCTGATCGTGACGATCGCGTTCCCCGGGTACCGCTGTCCGGAGGGATTTGCAATGCAGTACACACCGGTCTGCGGGTGGGTGACGTCGGCGGCGACGATGCCGCGCTGCCAGATCAAGCTGTTCGACTGGTAGAAGCTCCCGTCGGCCCGGACCCACGCGCGGCCGACGATGTCGGTCGACCCAGAGGGCCCCTGCGGCCCCATCGGGCCGACGGCGCCCGTCGCACCGGTCGCGCCAGTCTGGCCGGCGTCGCCCTTCGGCCCCTGCGGCCCCGTGTCGCCCTTCGGGCCGACGGGGCCGGCGGGACCCTGGGGCCCGGCTGGGCCCTGCGCCCCGGTGTCGCCTTTCGCCCCGGTGTCGCCTTTCGGTCCCTGAGTGCCGGCGGGCCCGGTCGCCCCTGTGGCGCCGTCCGCCCCGGCCGCACCCGTCGCTCCGGTCTCTCCCTTCTCGCCCTTTGCTCCCTGGTCGCCCTGCGGTCCCACCTCGCCCCTCACGCCCTGCGGGCCCTGTGCTCCGGCCGGGCCGGGATCGCCGTTCGGGCCTTGCTGGTTCCAGCTGATCGCCAGCTCCCAGCTGCCGCAGGCCTTGCCCGCCTGAGCGTCGATCACGCGCAGGACGCCCGTCTTCTTCTCGTAGCAGCCGCTGATCACGCCGTTCGTCGAGCTCGGGATCGCGGCGTAACCGACGCCAGCGACGGCGGCGGCCGCCGCCCCTCCGATCAAGAGCATCCGACCTCTGATTCCTCGCATGATGTCCCTCTCACTCGTGCCCGGAGCCGGGGAAGCGTGAGGCGCATCCCAGCTCTCGTGCAATGACTTCCACAACGTCGCTCCGAAGGCTCAAAATGGCCTCAACGAACGCTCAACGAGGAGGGGTCGTGGAGTTCCGGATACTCGGACCGCTCGAGATCGACGGCGAGCCGTTTCGGGGCGGACCGAAGCCGCGCGCGCTGCTCGTCTCCCTGCTGCTCGCGCACGGGGCGCCGGTCTCCGATGAGCGGCTGCTCGACGCGCTCTGGGGCGAGCGGCCGCCGGCCAGCGCGGCCCACGCCCTACAGGTCTACGTCTCGGAGCTGCGCAAGGCCGGGCTCACCGTCGAGCGAGCGGGGGACGGCTACCGCCTCCTCGCCGACCGGCTCGACGCCGCCGAGTTCGAGGAGCTCCTGGCGGCGGCGCGGGCGCAGAGCGAGTCGGGCCGCCACGAGGAGGCGCTCGCCGCGCTGGAGCAGGCGCTCGCGCTGTGGCGCGGCCCGGCGCTCGCCGGGCTCCCCCACACCACGGAGGCGGAGAGACTCGAGGATCTGCGCGTCGCGGCGCTCGAGGATCGCGCCGAGTCGAGGCTTGCCCTTGGCCAGACGCTCGACCTGACCGAGCTCGAGCAGCTCGTGTCGGAGCACCCGCTGCGGGAGCGGCTGCGCGGTGTGCTCATGCTCGGGCTCTACCGCGGCGGCCGGCAGGCGGAGGCGCTCGAGTCCTATGCCTCGATCCGGCAGGCGCTCGACGAGCTGGGGCTCGAGCCAGGTGCCGAGCTGCGCGCGCTCCAGGGCGCGATCCTTCGTCACGATTCCTCGCTCGAGGTCGAGCCGGAGTCGCTGCGGGAACGAAGGCACCTGCCAGCACCGGCGACGTCGTTCGTCGGCCGGCGGGCGGAGGTCGACGCGGTCACGGGACTGCTGCGCGGCGAGACGCGGCTCGTCACGCTCACCGGACCCGGCGGCGCCGGCAAGACCCGCGTCGGGCTGCAGGCCGCCCACGAGCTCGCAGACGCGTTTCGGGACGGCGTCTGGTTCGTCGGGCTGGCCGCGCTCGTCGATCCGGCGCTCGTACGGCCCGCGATCGCGCAGGCGCTCGAGCTTGCGGAGGAGACGCTGAACGAGGAGCTGCACGGACGCGAGCTGCTGCTGCTCCTCGACAACTTCGAGCAGCTGCTGGACGCGGCTCCGCTGGTCGGCGAGCTGCTGCAGGCCGCGCCGCGGCTCCGCGTCCTGATCACGAGCCGCGCCCGGCTGCACGTGTACGGCGAGCACGACCTCCAGCTGCCGCCGTTGCCGGCGGCCGACGCGGAGGAGCTCTTCCTGGGACGGGCGCGAGCCACCGGGCGGGCGCTACCGCCAAGGCCGGTCGTCGCCGAGATCTGCGAGCGCCTCGACGGGCTCCCGCTCGCGATCGAGCTCGTCGCCGCCCGCACGGGCGAGCTGACGCCGGCGGAGCTGCTCGAGTCGCTCGACGACCGCCTCGAGCTCGCGTCCAGGGGCGCCCGCGATCTGCCCGAGCGGCAGCGAACGCTGCGCGAGGCGATCGGCTGGAGCCACGATCTGCTCGCTCCCGACGAACGGCGGCTCTTCGCGGAGCTGGGCGCGTTCGCCGGCGGGTTCGAGCGCGAGGCCGTCCGCGCCGTCTCGGGAGCGGGCGCCGGCGAGGCGCTGGCCGCACTGGCCGAGGCCAGCCTCGTTCGCCGCACCGACGACGGCCGCTACCGGATGCTCCAGACGATCCGCGAGTACGCGCTCGAGCGCCTCTCGGAACACGCCGAGGACGAGGACGTGCGCACCCGGCACGCCGCCTACTTCCTCGAGCTGGGCGAGGAGCTCGTCGCGACCTATGCGACCGCCGCGGTCGAGGCGTACGCCACCTTCGAGCGCGAGCACGACAACTTCCGCGCCGCGCTCGCGTTCACGGCCGACGCCGGCCTGACCGAACAGCGGTACCGGCTCGCCGCCGCGGTCGCCCACTTCTGGCTCGTTCGCGGCTATCTCGCCGAGGGCCGGGCCTGGCTCGAGGAGACGCTCCAGCTCGAGGCCGGCAGCGAGATCCCGCCGCTCGTGCAGGCGCAGGTACTGAGGAAGCTGGCGACGCTCGAGTGGCGCCAGGACGAGCTCGACATCGCCGGCGCCCGGGCCGAGCGCGCATTGCCTCTGCTCGCAGGCGCGATCGACGAGAACGAGCGCTACCGGCTCCTGATCCTCCTCGGCTGCATCGAGTACAGCCGCCGCAACCGCGAGAGCGCCCGCGACTGGTGGGAGCAGAGCGCGGAGCTCGCGCGGACGCTCGAGAACGACGGGCACCTCGCGCTCGCGCTCTCCAACCTCGGCGTCGTCGCAGCCGAGTTCGAGGACTACGAGGGCGGCGTCGCGATCTACGAGGAGAGCGTCGAGACGGCGCGGCGCGCCGAGCATCGCGAGTACCTGGCGGGGGCGCTGATGGGGCTCGGCGACATGAACCTGCGCCTCGGCCGCTTCGAGCCCGGCCGCGACCAGCTGGCCGAGAGCATCGCCCTCTACACGCAGCTCGGGTTCCAGGACAAGCTCGCCTCCTGTTGCGTGTGGTTCGCGCCCGCGGCCGAGCACGACGGCGATCTCGCCCTGGCGACACGCCTCCTGGGCGCGGCAGCGGGAATCCGGCGGCAGACGGGCGCCGCCGTCGACTGGCAGGAACAGGAGTTCCTCGACGCCGTGGCCGGGCGGCTGCGGGCCGCGCTCGGCGACGGCGCGTACGACGAGGCCTTCGCCCTGGGCGAGGCTGCGCCCGAGGACGTCCTGCGGGAGGTGCTCGCCTCAGCGGCAGTCCCCGCCGAACCAGTGGCCGGTCAGAACGTGCGTCCAGGCGGGTAGACGGCAGTCGCTCTGACTCTGGGCTCGCGGTGCACCCGGAGCAGCAGGGACGAGCAGGGCAAGCGCGGTCAAGCAGGTGACGACGAGAACGGCGAGGGTGCTGGGGAATCTCGACTGTCGGGTCATCTCATTCCTCCTGTCCGGGGGTCGACGCGATCCACCGTGACTCCCGCCGCTCAAGAACTCCTCACGGCCCGCTCAAAGCGCGCCCATAATCCCGTTGAGGTGGAAGCCGAGGTGGGGTCGACGGGGTTCAGGGTGCTTGGGCCGCTCGAGGTGGACGGCGTCGCCGCGCTCGGCGGCCCTCGCCAGCGCGCCCTGCTCGCGCGGCTGCTGCTCTCGGCCGACGAGCCCGTCCCGGTGCAGGAGCTGGTCGACGCGGTCTGGGACGAGCACCCGCCGGCCGGTGCCGCGCGGTCGCTCGAGGTCTACGCCTCCCGGCTCCGCGGGCTGATCTCGCACACCGGCGCCGCGATCGTCCGGCGCGGCGAGGGCTACGAGCTGGCGTTGGGCGCCGTCCCACTCGATGCGCGGGTCTTCGGCAGGCTCGCCGACGCCGGCCGGAGCGCGCTTGCAGCCGGGGATGCAGCCGAGGCGCGCTCACGACTCGCCGACGCCCTGGCGCTCTGGCGCGGCCCCGCGGTCGCGGACGTCCCGGGCAGGCTCGGCGAACCGCTCGACGAGCTCAGGCGCGCCGCGGCGGAGGACCTCGCCGAGGCCGAGCTGGCGCTCGGCCATGACGCCGAGCTCGTGACGGAGCTTCAGCAGCGAGCGCGGGAGCAGCCGCTGCGGGAGCGGACCCGGGCCCAGCTGATGCTGGCGCTCTACCGCAGCGGCCGCCAGGCCGAGGCCCTCGACGTGTACCGCGAGGGGCGGGCGGCGCTCGACGAGCTCGGGCTGGAGCCCGGAGTCGCCCTGCGGGAGCTCGAGCTCGCGATCCTGCGCCAGGACGCCGCGCTCGCCGTCGAGCCGGTCGAGCTCCGCGAACGCCGGCACCTGCCCGCTCCGGTGACGGGTTTCGTCGGCCGGCGCGACGAGATCGAGGAGCTGACCGCGCTGCTGCGGGGCGAGACGCGCCTGCTGACGCTCACCGGCGCCGGCGGGATCGGCAAGACGCGGCTCGCGCTCCAGGCCGCCCACGAGCTGGCGGCGGCGTTCGAGGACGGCGTCTGGTTCGTCGGCCTGGCACCGCTCGCCGACCACGCCCTCGTGGAGGGGACGATCGCTGCGGCCCTTGAAGCACGCGAGGCCCCATTGGATCGGCATCTGGCCGAGCGCTCGCTCCTGCTCGTGCTCGACAACTTCGAGCACGTCGCCGAGGCGGCCCCGCTCGTCTCGCGCCTGCTCGCCGCCGCGCCGGGGCTGAAGGTGCTCGCGACGAGCCGGTCGCGGCTCGATCTCTACGGCGAGCGCGACTACCCGGTGCCGCCGCTGCAGGCCGAGGAGGCGACGACGCTCTTCCTCGAACGGGCGCGCGCGGCACACCACGGCTTCACGGCAGGCGCCGGAATCGACGAGCTCTGCCGGCGCTTCGACCGCCTACCGCTCGCGCTGGAGCTCGTCGCAGCGCGCGCTCGCGAGCTGACCTTGCCCGCCCTCTTGGACGCCGTCGGCCTGGATCTCGCCTCGGGCGGTCCCCGCGATCTCCCGGAGCGCCAACGGACGCTCCGCGCTGCGATCGCCTGGAGCGAGGAGCGGCTCGCGGCTCGCGAGCGCGAGCAGTTCGCCGCGCTCGGAGTCTTCGCCGGCGGCTTCGAGCGCGAGGCGGTCGAGGACGTCTGGGGCGGCAGCGCCGACTCGCTGCCGGCGCTCATCGACGCGGCGCTCGTGAGCAGGGACGACTCGGGCCGCCTGCGCATGCTCGCCACCGTCCGCGAGTACGCACTCGACCGGCTCGCCGGGTCCGCGGCCGCGAACGCCGTTCGGCGGCGGCATCTCGACCACTACGCCCGGCTCGCGGCGGAGCTCGCGCCGCGCCTCCTCGGCGCGGGCGACGCCGACGCGCACGCCCGGCTCGAGCAGGAGCGCGACAACCTTCGCGCCGCGTTCGCCTACGCGCAGGATCAGGGCCTCGACGAGGTCATGCTCGGGCTCGTGCGCGACCTCTCGCGCTTTTGGTACGTGCACGGCACGCTGGCCGAGGGCGCGTCGTGGGCCGAAGCGGCGCTTGCCGCCGGGAGCGCCGAGCCGCTGTTGCGGGCGCAGGCGCTCAAGGGTGCAGCGCTGCTCGACTGGAAGCGGGGCGAGCTCGAGCTGGGGCGAGCACGGGCGCAGGAGGCACTCGGCCTGATCGAGGCTCTCGGGGACGAGTCGGAGCTGCTGGGGGCGCTGAGCGTGCTCGGCGCGATCGCCTACGGGCTCGGGGAGATGGCCGAGGCGGCCGCGCACTTCAGCGAGAGCGCGACGCGTGCCCGTCAGCTCGGTCGAGCCTCCTACCTCGCGATCGCTCTGAACAACCTCGCCGCGATCCAATACGAGCAGCGGGACTGGCAGGGGGCACGCCGCGCCTACGACGAGAGCCTCGCCGTCGGACGCGAGCTCGGCTCGAAGGAGCTCGAGGCCTTCGCCCTCCTCGGCCTCGGGGCCGTCTCTCTCAACGTCGACGAGCTCGAGCAGGCCGGCAGGGAGCTGCTGGCGGCGCTCGTCCTCTTCTCGGAGCTGGGCTCCCAGGACCGGGTCGGATCGTGCTGTTCGTATCTTGCGGCTCTCGCCCACGCGACGGGGGACGACGAGCAGGCGGCGAGGCTGCTCGGGGCAGCAGCCGGGCTGCGAGCCGGAGCGGGCACGACGACCGACCGGGCGGAGGCCGAGGAGACGGAGCAGACCCGGTCGGCGGTCGAAGCGAGTCTTGGCAGCGGCGCCTTCGCGGCTGCGGTGCGCGCCGGCAGCCAGGAGAAGGATCGCGTCGTCGCAGAGGTGCTCGCAGGCCCTGTCAGTACTCTGAGCGAGTGAGTTACGACCCATACGCGCCGCGCGAGGCGGAGGAGCCGCAGCAGGGCTACTCGCCGATCAAGCGCCCGGTCACGTTCCAGGACATCCTCCGCAAGCTCTGGGCGCCGATCGCAGCCGTCGTCTTCCTGCTCTGGAAGCTCAAGTTCGTCTTCGCGGCGATCTTCAAGTTCAAGCTCTTCACGGTCGCCGGCTCGATGCTCGTCTCGATCGGCGCCTACGCGCTGCTCTGGGGCTGGCAGTTCGCGGTCGGCTTCGTGCTCCTCCTGCTCGTGCACGAGCTGGGACACGTCCTCGAGGCGAAGCGCCAGGGCCTGCCGGTGTCGGCGCCGATGTTCATTCCCTTCCTCGGCGCGCTGATCACGCTCAAGCAGCTGCCCGACAACGCCTGGGCGGAGGCGAAGGTGGCGATCGCCGGGCCGATCGTCGGCGGGCTCGGCGCAGCCGCCGTCTGGGGCGTCGGCGAGGCGATCGACTCCGAGCTGCTCGTCGCGCTCGCCTTCACCGGCTTCTTCCTCAACCTCTTCAACCTGGCGCCGATCTCGCCGCTCGACGGGGGGCGCATCGTCGCCGCGATCCACCCCGCGCTCTGGCTCGCCGGCCTCGTGCTGCTCGTCGGCCTGACGATCCTGGCGCCGAATCCGATCCTGATCCTGATCCTCGTTCTCGGCGGGCTCGAGTCGTGGCGGCGCTGGAAGCACCGGCGCGACCCGCAGAGCGAGACCTACTACCGCGTCGCGCCGGCGCAGCGCGTGATCACGGGCGTCGCATACATCGTGCTCGCGGCGCTGCTGACCGGTGGGATGAGCGGCACGTTCGTCGAGCGCGACATCTAGTGGCAGGCCGCTGATGGCGAGCGACGAGCGCCGGATGCTCGAGCGCACGCACGAGGACCTGCAGAACGACGTCGCTGTGATCGCGGCCGAGTTCCTCGGCGGCTTTCAGAAGGTGCTCGAGATCGACCGGCCGGCGGTCTCGATCTTCGGGTCGGCGCGGGTCGGTGAGGAGAGCGAGCCCTACCAGCAGGCGCGCGCGACCGCGAAGCTCTTCGCCGAGGCGCACTTCGCCGTCGTCACCGGCGGCGGCCCGGGCGTGATGGAGGCGGCGAACCGCGGCTGCAAGGAGGGCGGCGGCCTGTCCGTCGGCTTCAACATCGCGCTCCCGCACGAGCAGGGGCTGAACCCGTACTGCGACCTCGAGATGACGTTCAAGCACTTCTACGCCCGCAAGACGATGTTCGTGAAGGCGGCCGAGGGCTTCGTCATCTTCCCCGGCGGCTTCGGCACCCTCGACGAGGCCTTCGAGGCGCTGACGCTGATCCAGACCGGCAAGGTCCTCAACTTCCCGGTCGTCCTCTTCGACACCGACTACTGGCAAGAGCTGCTCGACTGGATCAACGGCGAGCTGCTCACCGACGGGATGATCTCCTCCGACGACATGGAGCTGCTGCACGTGACCGACGACCCCGCCGAGGCGGTGCGGATCGTGGTCGAGAGCTACGACGAGCGCAACGCCACGCCTTCTCCGGCCGAGCCGGAGAAGGCGGACGCGCAGTAGGGAAGGCGCTCGTCAGACGGGGTCGGCCCGCGGGTGCGCCGAGTGGGCCCGGTCTCCCCGGAGCAGGAGGAAGAGTCCTGCGGCGATCAGCCAGATCGTCCAGCCGAAGAAGCCGACGAAGGCGACCGTCGCCAGCGAGAGGACACCGAGGGCGAGGCTGACCCAGCCGGCCCACTTCGGCAACCAGCCCTGGTCGAGCGCCGCGAGCGAGACGCCGATGATCATCATCGCGATCGAGATCCCACCGAGTCCGATCAGGACCCAGCCTGCGTCGTCGTAGGCGAGGTATGCCTCTGCGCCCGCTGTGGTCAGCTCGTCGGCGGACAGGAGCGGAGCCGCCCACAGCGTCAGGCCGACCGAGAGGAACGCGACGAAGAGTGTTCCACCGATCGCCGTCAGTGCCCGGTAGGCGTCGTTTGCCGCCCGCAACCGCACCCAGAGGCTTGCGACGAAGGCGCCGATCAGCACCGGCGTCAGCAGGGCGATGCTCTGCAGCAGCCAGAGGTCGAACTCGTTGTCTTCGGCATAGGCGATCAGCTCGGCACCAGTGTTCCCGGCGTCCTCGCTCGTGACGAAGCTGACCCACACACCCAACGGAACGACGATCGCGCCGAAGGCTCCGAGCTTGTGCAGCCAGCCGACACGGCCGGATCCTGAAACGGATGAATCCACTGTGACCCTCCTGACGAATTGGCCAGTCGGGCGGGACTGTATGGAGGCGTGCGGACGCCGCCGCTACACGCGCGGGAGCACGAAGTACGGGCCCGGGATCGAGCGGCCGGGGCCATAGATCGCGGTCGGGCCGACGGCGATGTAGTTGCTCGTCGTCGCGTCCCGGCGGAGCAGCTTCCCGCGCTCGTAGACCTTGCGGGTGACGGTGACGTCGAAGCCGGACTGGTTCGAGCCGGACACCGTCCGCACCGACCCGCGAGGCGCGTAGGGGTCGAGCGCGTAGGTCGTCCGGGGCGAGCGCCAGTTCGACCGCTCGCCGGTGGAGGTGACGACGCGGCGCTGCGGATCGGTGCCGTAGAAGCTGAAGGTGAGTGTGGTGCTCGTGTAGCTCGTCGTGATCAGGATCCCGGTCTTCAGGTCGTTCTTGAAGGCGAAGTCGGGCCCGCCCCAGGAGACGGTCGCGTCGCGCCCCATCGGGTAGTGGGAGATGTAGAAGCTGTGGTTGTGCCGCTCGACGATCGGGAGGCCGAGCTCGAAGGCGTTGTTGAAGAGGGTCGTCGCCGTCTGGCAGACGCCGCCGCCGATCGAGGGCAGCAGCAGCGAGCCGATGATCATCTGGCCCTCTCGGAAACCGCGCTCGACCGTGCGCGGACCGACGCGGTCGTTGAACGAGAACGTGTCGCCCGGCTCGACGATCGTCCCGTCGACGTAGTTCGCCATCAGCTGCACGTTGTGGATCCGGTTCGACGACGACGTGCCCATGTCCGTCGTGAACGTCGAGATTCGCTCCCGGATCCCGAGCTGTTCGGCCTCGCCCGTCGTCAGGTCGGCACGGATCTGCTTCAGGCGCAGCGACGCCCTGTGCACCGGCGCGGCTGCGGCGGCGGTAATCGAGTCGGCGACCCACCGGCCGTCGACTGCGAGGCCCGGACGAGACGGACGGATTCGGACGCGCTTTCCCTCGACGACGAAGCGCGCGTTCCTCGCCCTGGCGCGCCACGGCGTCAGCATCGGCTCCACCGCCTTCGCCAGGCGCTGCGGATGGAAGGTGACGCGGAAGCGGTCGCGGTCGGGGCGGAAGCGCAACAGCTTGGCGAGCCGGGCCGGCCCGAGCGAGCCGACGTCCTCGCCCTTGAAGGCCAGCGTCACCGGCTCGTCGATCAGCGCCTTCGCCTCCGCCACGGCCTCCTCGGCGGCGGCGGTCGTCAGCTCCGGCTCGACGTGGGTCAAAGCCGGGGAGACCGTCCGCGCGCCGTGCAGCGACGCCTCCGAGAGCAACGCGGCGAGCTGCGTCGCGTCGACGGCGTCACCGGGTTGAGACGGAATGATCCGGAAGCCGCCGCGGGCGACGACCTGGGCGCGCCTCGGCTTGGGCAGCGCGGCGGAGACACGCTTCGCGATCTCCTCGGCCTGAGGACGCACGGCGAGCACGGGGTCGACGACGAGCGCCGGCGGGCTCGGGTCGACGAGCTGCCGGATCCGGCCGGCGAAGCTCGTCCGGCCCGCGGTCCAGAGCGCCTGCTGGGTCGCCGTGCCGTCGATGCGCAGCGCCTCGGCCGGCTTGACCTCGTACGCCCTGCCGTCGACGACGACTCGCACCGGCTGTGTCAGCGCGGCCTCGCGAAGCTCCACGCCCGGCAGCGGCCGGTCCCAGTAATAGGCGTCGCGCGCGCCCACCGCGGCCACGGCCGAGACGGCCAGGACGGCCAGTGCGGAAGCCGCGATCACCCGGAGTCGTCTCACGATTGGCAAGGTAGCCGCTGTGGCCGGACTACACTCGTTTTTCGTGGACTCCCTCATGTCTCTGGGGCGCCGCTCGAGGCGCGTATGCCGGTGGGACAGTACGGAGCTACGGCCCGCCGGCTGGAGCACCGCGAGCGACGTCAGCCGTTCGCGGAGCCCGGCTCCGCCGGGCGGGAGCGAACGGCGGCCAGAGGCATGAGGTTGCGGGAACTTCCGTCAGTGGCCGAGCTCGTGCGTGACGTCGACGACGTGCTCGCGGTCACCGCTGCGCGCGACGTGCTCGAGCGCGCCCGCGAGGAGATTCGGGCCGGAGCCGAGCCCGGCGACCTGCGCGCGCGCCTGGCCGAGGCGCTCGCCGAAGCGAGGCGGCCGGCGCTCCGCCGGGTCCTGAACGCAACGGGCGTGCTCGTGCACACGAACCTCGGGCGGGCGCCGCTGGCGGAGGCGGCACTCGACCGCGTCCGTGCCGCCGCCGGCTACTCCAACCTCGAGTACGACCTCTCCTCCGGCTCTCGCGGCTCCCGCCAGGATCACCTCGCGCCGCTGCTGCGACGGCTCACCGGCGCGGAGGCGGCGATCGTCGTCAACAACAACGCGGCCGCGATCCTGCTCGCGCTGGCGGCGCTCGCCGAAGGCCGCGAGGTCGTCGTCTCGCGTGGCGAGCTGATCGAGATCGGCGACGGCTTCCGGATCCCGGAGGTCCTCGCGCGCTCGGGCGCGCGGCTCGTCGAGGTCGGAACGACGAACCGGACGCGCGCGGTCGACTACGAGCGCGCGCTCACGCCCGAGACCGCGCTCCTTTTGCGCGTCCACCAGTCGAACTTCCGCGTCGTCGGCTTCGCCGAGCAGCCGCGGGTCCAGGAGCTCGCCGCCGTCGCGCGCCGCCACGGGTTGCCGCTCCTCGACGACCTGGGCTCGGGTGCGCTCGTCGACGTCGAGGGCGAGCCGACGCCGGCTGCCGCACTCGTGGCGGGCGCCGACCTCGTCTGCTTCTCCGGGGACAAGCTGCTCGGCGGCCCGCAGGCCGGGATCGTCGCCGGCCGCGCCGACCTCGTCGAGCGCCTGCGCCGGCATCCGCTCCACCGCGCCCTGCGCTCGGACAAGCTGACGCTGGCGGCGCTCGAGGGAACGCTCGCGCTCTACCTCGACCGACCCGAGGAGATTCCGGTGCTGCGGATGCTCCGTGAGCCCGCCGAGTCCGTCCGCGCCCGCGCCGAGCGGCTGGCGGCAGCGACCGGCGGCGCCGTCGAGGAGACGATCGCGCGCGTCGGCGGCGGTGCGCTTCCCCTCGCGGAGCTGCCGAGCTTCGCCTGCGCCGTCGAGGAGGATCTGGCTGTTGCGCTCCGCGCCCACGAGCCGCCCGTGATCGCGGTCGTCCGCGACGGCCGCACCCTGCTCGACTGCCGCACGCTCACCGACGCCGAGGCCGACGACGTCGCAGCGGCAGTGCTCGCCGCGCGATGAGCGTCGTCGAGGTCGAGAGCGGCGCCGAGCGGTCTCGGCTCTGTGAACGCGTCCTACGCGACCTGCCCGAATGGTTCGGCATCGAGGAGGCGACGGCGGCGTACATCCGTGACGTCGCGGCGCTGCCGACCTTCGCCGTCGGGGACGACGCGTTTGTCTCGCTGAAGCTGCACAACGCGCATGCGGCCGAGGTCTACGTCATGGCCGTGCGGCGCGCTCGGCATGGACAGGGTCTCGGTACGGCACTCCTCAAAGCCGCGGAGCGATATCTCCGAACGCGCGACGTCGAGTACCTTCAGGTCAAGACGCTCGGCCCGTCCGATCCGGACGAGGGCTACGCGAGGACGCGAGCGTTCTACGAGGCGCGCGGCTTTACCCCGCTCGAGGAACTCCACGACTTGTGGGACGCGAACCCCTGCCTGCTCATGATCAAGCGCCTTTGATGCCGCTGACCGTCGGGACCGCCGGCCACGTCGACCACGGCAAGACGTGGCTCGTCCGGGCGCTGACCGGCAAGGACACCGACCGCCTGCCGGAGGAGCGGCGGCGCGGGATCTCGATCGACCTCGGCTATGCGCAGCTCGACCTGCCGCACGGCCGGCGGCTCTCGCTGATCGATGTGCCCGGACACGAGCGCTTCGTCCGCAACATGGTCGCGGGCGCGACCGGGATCGACCTCTTCCTGCTCGTGATCGACGCCGGCGAGGGCGCCCGGCCCCAGACCCACGAGCACCTCGCGATCATCCGGCTGCTCGGGATCGAGCACGGCGTCGTCGCGGTGACGAAGGCCGACGCGGTCGACGAGGAGACGCTCGGGCTGGCGCTCGAGGAGGCCCGCGAACTCGTCCCGCAAGCCGAGGCGATCGCGGTCAGCGCCACGACGGGCGCTGGCCTCGACGACCTGCGCGCCGCCCTCGGCCGCGCGGGGGAGCTTGTGTCACAGGAACACAAGCGCGACCGCGCGGCGGCGCGCCTCTACGTCGACCGGGTCTTCTCGCTGCGCGGGATCGGGACGGTCGCGACCGGGACGCTCTGGTCGGGGACGGTCGGCGAGGGCGACGTGCTCCGCGCCGAGCCGTCCGGCCGCGACGTGCGGGTGCGGAGCGTCCAGGTGCACGACCGCGGGGTGGAGCGGGCCGAAGCCGGACAGCGCGTCGCGCTCGCGCTCCCCGGGGTCGAGCGGAGCGAGCTCCACCGCGGCGACGTGCTCATCACCCCGGGCAGCCTGCGGCCGAGCTACCGGCTCGACGTCTCGCTGGAGGAGCTCGAGCCGGTCGCCGCCGGCGCTCGCCTCCACCTCCATCACGGCACCGGCGCGGTGCCGGCACGCGTGGTCAAGGCGGGCGGCTTCGCCCAGCTCCGGCTCGCAGCGCCGGTCGTGGCCGCGCGCGGCGACCGGGTCGTCCTTCGCGACGAGACCACCGTCGCAGGCGGCACCGTCCTCGACCCCTCCCCCGCCCGCCACGCCGATCCCGCCCGCTTCGAGCAGGCCCAGCGCGGAGAGGCCCGCGTCCACGCCCCGGCGCTCGTCGACGGCGAGTGGCGCTTCTCCGACGACTGGCTGGCCGAGCTCGAACTCGCGCTCCGCCGCCGGCTCGAGCAGGCCGACCCGCTCGATCCGGGCACGCCCGCTCCCACGGAGCCGTGGGCGAAGGACGTCCTCGCGCGGCTGCCGTTCGAGCGGCGGGGCTCGATGCTCTATCTCCCCGGCGCAAGCGGCACGCTCGGACCGCGCGCGGCCGAGGCCGAGGCGCTGGCGGCCGCGGTCGAGGCAGCGGCGCCGGGAGCGGCGAAGGCCGAGGACCCCGAGCTCGCCCGCTTCCTCGAGCGGGACGGCCGGCTCGTCCGGCTCGGCGACGGCTGGGCCGTGTCCGCCGCCGCCTACGAGCGGGCGCGAGCGCTCGTGCTGGAGGAGTGCGCGGCCTCGGGCCAGATCACGCTCGCCCGCTTCCGCGATCTCGCCGGCTGCGGCCGCCGCGACGCCCAGCTCCTGCTCGAGCGCCTCGACGCGGATGGGGTCACCCGCCGGGTAGGGGAGGGGCGGGTCCTGCGGCGGGCTGCGCGCTAGGAGACGGCCGCGGCAGGCGGGGCCTCGACTTTCTCCTCCGGCGCGGGGGCGGACGCTTCCTCTCGCTCGGGCCCGTCGCCGATCGTGCGCATCGCGCCGTCGAGCACCATCCGCGTCCAACGCTCGCTGAAGCCGGCCAGGAACGCGACGACGACGTAGAAGGGGAACGTCCGCGCGGTGTCGTCGAGCGGCAGGATCGTCGTCTGAACGAGGAAGTAGACGACGATCCCCGAGACGGCGCCGACGATCGGCCGGTAGGCGCCGACGGCGACCACCTCCCAGCGGCCGAGCTCGTGGTCGATCGCGAACGAGCCGCGGCCGCTCATGCGCATGAGCACGCTGACGAGCGCGCCGAGCGACCCGCCGGCGGCGCTGGCGTAGAACTCGCGCACGCTCGCGTCAGCGAGGTCGAGCACCCCGAACAGAGCGAGGATGCCCGCGCTGGCGAGCGCAGCGAGGAGCACGAGCACGAGGCCGATCCCGAACATGCCCTCGACGTAGCGCATCCGGGCACGCTTCTCGCCCGCCCGCAGGTAGTAGTCCTCGATCCGCCGGAGCTCGGCGCGCTCCTGCCGCGCGAAGCGGGCAACGTCGTCCGGCGCCGGCGGCGAATCGCGATGGCGCTCGATGAAGCCCAGCAGGTGCGACTCGACGAGGAGCAGCCACTGCATCACGACCGCGCGCGGGATCCGCTCGAGCCCGGCGGCGGCCTTGATCGCGAGGATGTCGCAGTCGTGCAGGAGGTCGGCCAGCTCATGGGTCTCCGTCGTCACCCAGTCGCTGACCCGGTGGAGCCGGTAGTCGAGCCTGCGCCGCGAGCGCAGAACTCCTGCACGCTCCCACCGCTCGCGCCGGGTCAGCGCGACCGCCGAGGCCTCCTTGCGGCACCAGTACGCGTCCACGATCTCGCCCGCCCCGGATTCGAACGAGGCGAGGAGCGCGCGGAACCGCCGCTCGGCCGCTTCGCGGTTCTCGGCCGAGTCGACGTCGAGCGCGTAGTGGGCGCGAACGAGCTCCGAGAACGATGCGCGATCGTTTCCGTTCGAGACTGCGGCGTGCGCCGGCTTCGTGGGCATCGAACCTCCCCCTCGCCGCAGCTCGGTTGTCCGGCAAGGGTACCCACTCGTGCGGCTCGGTACAAGGCGTGCGCTTGCAACACTGCAGCGTGCGACTCGCGCTGCTGGCAGTCATCCTCGCCGCGGTCCCGGCGGCAGCGCCCGCCGCCGCGGGGCTCGACCGGGGCACCGCGAGGGTCACGACCAAGACGGGAGCGAGCGTCGTCTTCAGCGTCGAGATCGCCCGCGCGCCCGCGGAGCGCCAGACAGGGTTGATGAACCGGCGCTCGCTGGCGCCGAAGGCCGGGATGGTCTTCGCCTACCCGGCCGGCCACAGCGGCGGCTTCTGGATGAAGAACACCCTGATCCCGCTCGACATCGCGTTCTACGGCGCCCGCGGAACGATCCTCCGGATCCTGACGATGCAGCCCTGCCGCACCGATCCGTGCCGGGTCTACGACCCGAAGGTCACCTACCGCGGCGCGCTCGAGGTGAACGCGGGCTCGTTTCGCCGCTGGAAGGTCAAGGCCGGCGACCGGATCACCGTCCGTCCGCGAGCGGGGTGACGGTCAACCTGAGCACGTCCGGCCGGTGGTAGTGACCGGCTGGGTCGAACCGCTGCCGCGCGTGCAGGAGCACGTCGGGATCGAGCTCCGCGTAGAGGATTCCTTCCTCGCCGTAGAGCGGCCCCGCGAGGTAGCTCCCGTCGGGGGCCAGGATCGCCGAGCCGCCGCGGCCGAGCAGGTCGCGTCCCTCGAGCAGCGTCCGGAGCGGAAAGTCGTCCGGATACGAGCTCGCGCGCTGGAAGTGGCTGGGCGCGATCACGAACGAGCGGGACTCGAGCGCGATGTGCTTCAGCGTCGCCTGCCAGGCGTCGCCGTCGTCCGCGGTCGAGGCGACGTAGATCTCGATCCCCGACTCGTAGAGCGAGAAGCGCGCGAGCGGCATGTAGTTCTCCCAGCAGATCAGTCCGCCGAGCCGGCCGAGCGGCGTCTCGAGCGCGCGCAGCCCCCGCCCGTCGCCCTGACCCCAGACGAGGCGCTCGTGATTCGTCGGCACGAGCTTGCGATGGTGGAGCGCGAGCTCGCCTTCCGGCGACCAGTAGAGCAGCGAGTTGTAGAGCGTCGCCGAGCGCTCCGGATCGGCCTCGTTGACGCCGACGACGAGCCACACACGATGCTCGCGCGCGATCGCCCCGAGCCGGTCGGCGTCGGGGCTGGGTAGCTCGAGCGACTCGCGGTGGAGGAGCGCGAACGCCTCCCTCGCCCCCGGCTCGGCCCAGCCCGCGAGCGCCTTGGCCCACGCCGAGGACGGGTAGGCGGGGACGAACGTCTCCGGGAAGACGACGAGCTGCGCGCCTGCGCCGGCCGCCTCGGCCGTGCGCTCCGCGACCCGGTCGATCGTCCGGGCGCGGTCGAGGATCACGGGCTCGACCTGGACGCAGGCGGCGGTGACGCGCTCCTTCATGCCCACTCCGGAGGCCTGTGGCCGCTGGTGCGGGGCGCGGAGACGATCAGGATGGTTGCGTCGGAGTCGCTGTGATTGACGACCGTCCGCTGGGGCTCCGGGTCGAGCCGGGCAAACGTCCCGGCAGGCGCGGGATGATCCTCGCCGTCGATCACCATCGTGGCCTCGCCGGCGAGGACGATGAAGACCTCCTCCTGGTCGCTGCCGGTCTCATCGTGCTCGGGGATCGTCTCACCGGGCGGCAGCTCGACGACGTTCATCCCGAACGACTGGAGGCCCAGCGACTTGCGCGCGAGCGCCCACTTCGGGAACGGACGCTCGAACTCGTCCAGGTGCATGATCGTGAAGCCGCTCATCGCTCCTCCATTTCTATTTTCGGGCGCAATCGGATCAGGGGCGCCGCGTGTGCGGCCCCCTCATCGCGCCAAGATCCCTGAAGCGGCCGCCTTCGGCGTCCGGGGCTCGCTCAATTCTTCTCCCACTCTGGCTCCGGGCCGATGCCGACGCCCTCGGCGATCCGGTTGATGTAGTTGAAGTACGCGATCACCTGGATCGCGTCGTGGATCGTCTCGTCGTCCCAGCCGTGGCCGCGGAGCGTGTCCACGTCGGCGGGACCGACCGTCGCCGGCGCGCGCGTCAGCTTCACCGCGAAGTCGCAGAGTGCCCGCACCGGCGCGGGCAGGTCGGCGCGGCGGTAGTCGTGGGCGCACAGGTCCACCAGCTCGTCGTCGGCGCCCTCGGCACGGAGGTCGTCTGCATGGGATCGCGTTCAGTAATGGCAGTCGTTCTCGCGGGAGACGACCGTTGCCAGCAATTCCCGCTCCTGGCGGGAGAGCCCGGACGGGCCGAACATGATCCCCTTGTAGAGCTCCATCGAGCGCCGCAGGACCCCGGGCCGCAGGCTCATCGCCTTGACGATGTTGAAGACCTTCCCCGCCCGGCCGACAGCGGCGTCGTACTCGGCCTTCAGCGGGCCGGTCGCGTCTTCGACCTCGGTCAGGCGCAGGTGGGCCACGGCCCCGATTCTCAACGGTCCGTCAGCGGCGCGCAAATTCTGTGTAAAGCCGCTCGAAATGCCGTTTTCGAGTAGTTGCGAAGCGCAAGAACGATCCCATGCTTCGCTACCGAGGAGAGGAACGATCATGACCGACAAACGATCGTGGCGCTCTGCCGCCACGTTGACTCTCGCCGCAACGGCGCTGGTGGCACTCACTGCCGCCGCCACCGCTCTCGCGGCCCCGCCGCGTGAACAGTCGCAGCCGACGCTCGAGGGCGGCCCGTTCCGCCAGGGCTCGACGCTCCGCGCCGGCAACGGCATCTGGCAGAACAACCCGACCTCGTTCGCGTATCGCTGGCAGCGGTGCGATGCGACCGGCAACGGGACCGGCTGCGCCAACATTGCCGGCGCCAACGCGCAGAACTACCGGCTCGTCCAGGCCGACGTCAACCGCACCGTGCGCGTGCTGGTGACGGCCCGCAACGCGGACGGCAACAGGACGGCGAACTCGAAGCCGAGCCCGCTGATCGGCGACAACGCCGCCCCGCAGGTGGTCACCGAGCCATCGGTCACCGGGTCGGCGGCTGTGGGCCAGGAGTTGACCGCAAACCCGGGCAGCTGGACGAACATCCCCGATCGATACGCCTACCAGTGGCAGCAGTGCGACTCGGCCGGCAACAGCTGCGCGGCGATCGGCGGCGCGACCGGCCGGGTCTTCGGTGTCCGCTCCGCCGATCTCGGCCGCACGATTCGGGTCGAGGTGACGGCCGTCAACCCGTTCGGGCGGACCGCGAAGACGTCGAACCCCACCGGGATCGTCCGGTCGACAGCCGGCGGCGGCGGAGGCAGCGGCACCGCCGTCTCGGTGACGAACGTCTCGCTTCCCGACCGGCTCGTGATCTCGGCTGTGAGCTTCTCGCCGAGCGCGATCCAGAACCGCACCAGCACGGTGACGATGAAGGTCCGGATCAACGACACGCGGGGCCGGCTCGTGCAGGGCGCGCTCGTGCTCGCCGAAGCCGTCCCCTTCGGCCGGGTGAACACGTCCGCGGAAACGGCGACCGACTCGAACGGGATCGCGACGATCACGTTCCAACCGACCGCCCGGCTCCCGATCGTCCGGAACACCGCGGTGCAGTTCTTCCTCCGCGCCCGGAAGTCCGGCGAGAACGTGCTCGCAGGGATCTCGAGCCGCAGGCTCGTCCAGGTTCGGGTCGTCCCCGGTTGACGCTGAGGGTCACGAGGGTTCGTGCCGCTACGCTCACCGCGGAGCGGCACGGGCCCGGTGGCCCAGCCGGTCTTCAAAATCGGCCCGGTCGTGCAACCCACGGCTTGCTCGGTTCGACTCCGGGGCCGCTCCGTTCCGCAGGAATCACTCAAACGAGTGACACTCGATAGGTCCTAGAGACTCAAGCGGTAGGTCCTAGCGTCCGATGGGTGGTCAACAGCGAGTTCCGTGGGCCGTGCCGCAGCTGTCCACGTCGAGCTCCTTCCGAAGCAAGTGGGGGCGGCGCCGCAGCCGCCCCCACGCTTCACTCCCCCAGTCAGCGCCCGGCACCGTACTTCGCCTTCAGCGCGGCGATGTCGCCGGGCTCGTAGAGCGGGCGGCGCGGATCGAGGCGCACGATCTGGGCGCGCGGCGGCACGCGCCCTAGCTCCCGGCCGAGCTTCTGCGCGCGGCGGTGGCAGCCGTCGCAGAGCGTGATCAGGTCGCGGCCGGGTTCCTCCTCGCCGAGCGCCGCATGCGTCAGGTGGTGCGCGGCGACATCGGCGTCGGCGCGGCAGCGCTCGACCTCGCAGGCCGGCGCCAGCGCCAGCTGAGCCTTCACCCGCCGGGCCCAGTGGCCCGTCGCCTCGTACGCGGCCCGGCTGAGGCCGAAGAGCGCGCGATAGGTCTCGGGCGCCAGCTTGCCGCGCGCATCGGGCGAGCGGCCGTCGCGCCAGCGCTCGAGCGCAGCGGTCGCCTCCGCCTCGACCTCTTCGCGTCGCCGGACCGCCTCGCGCTTCGCCGCCTCGGCAGGGGTGAGCAGCGACGGAGCCTCCCGGCGCGCACGCAACACGTCCTGCAACGACTTCTTTCCGTCCTCTCGGCTCATCCACTGACTAGTGTGCCCGGATGCGCACGCGCCGCCTGGGCAGCTCCGACCTCGAGGTGTCGGTCGTCGGGCTGGGGTGCAACAACTTCGGCGGCCGGATCGACGAGGCCGCCTCGCACGCGGTCATCGAGGCTGCCCTCGACGCCGGCGTCACCTTCTTCGACACGGCCGACGTCTACGGTAACCGCGGCGGCAGCGAGGAGATCATCGGCCGCGCCCTCGTCGGCCGCCGCGACCGGGTCGTGCTGGCGACGAAGTTCGGCAACGACATGGGCGACGGCGAGACCGCGCTCGGTGCCCGCCCGTACATCCGAAAGGCGATCGAGGAGTCGCTGCGGCGGCTGCAGACGGACCGGATCGACCTCTACCAGTACCACCGCCCCGACGGCGTCACGCCGCTCGAGGAGACGCTGGCGGCGCTGCACGAGCTCGTGCAGGAAGGAACGGTGCGTGCGATCGGCTCCTCCAACTTCACGGCCGCGATGGTCGAGGAGGCGAGCGCGATCGCGCCCGAGCGCGCCCTGACCCCGTTTGTCTCCGAGCAGAGCGAGTACTCGTGGCTGCGGCGCGGCGCCGAGGACGAGCTGCTGCCCACCTGTCAGCGGCTCGGCGTCGGCTTCATCCCCTATTTCCCGCTCGCGAGCGGGCTGCTCACCGGCAAGTACGCGAAGGGCGAGCCGCCGCCGGAGGGGACGCGGCTGCACGGCCGCGAGGTGGCCGCCGACGACCTGGAGGCGGTCGAGCGGCTGCGAGCGTTCGGCGAGCGCCACGGCGTCTCGCTGCTCGAGGTCGCGATCGGCGGCCTCGCCGCGGTTCCCGGCGTCGCCTCGGTGATCGCCGGCGCGACGAAGCCCGAGCAGGTGCGCGCGAACGCGGCCGCCGGCGCCTGGGAGCCGACCGACGATCAGCTTGCGGAGTTGCGCGCCCTGTAGCCGTGCTCGCCGAGATCGCCGCAGCCGCTGCGCTGATCTGCCTCGATCCCGGTCACGGGACCGCGCCGGAGGTCGGCCGGCAGCTCGAGCCGATCGGGCCTGGCTCGGCGCAGCTGAAGATCAAGGATCCCGGCGGGGCGGCCGGGGAAGCACCCGTGGCGCTCGCGATCGCGCGACGGACGAGGACGCTCCTGCGCGGTCGCGGCTACCGGGTCGCGCTGACCCGCGACGGCGACGGCTACCGCGGCGGCAACCGAGAGCGGGCGCGCTTCTGCAACAGCCGCGGGGCGGCGCTGATGATCCGGATCCACGCCGACGGGTCGAGCGACTCCGGCGTGCACGGGATCTCCACGCTCGTGCCTTCGCTTCGCCGCGGGTGGACGAGCGACATCTACGGCGCCAGCGGTCGAGCTGGCCGCCTGCTCCAGAGCGAGCTCGTCACCGCGACCGGCGCGCGCGACCTCGGCGTCGTCGAGCGCAGCGACCTGACCGGCTTCAACTGGGCCGACGTGCCCGTCGTGCTCGTGGAGACGGGGTTCATGTCGAACCGGCGCGAGGCGGGGCTCCTCCGGACGGGCGCCTACCAGCAGAAGGTCGCCGGCGCGCTGGTGCGCGCGACTCAGCGCTTCCTGATCCGGTAGATCACGCCGCGCCCCCAGTCCCCTGCGAGAAGCCCGCCCGCCCGCGGCTCCACCGCGAGCCCGAGCGGGTGGTCGAAGCCGTCGACCAGGGTCGAGGAGCGTCCCGTACGCACGTTCACCTGCACGAGCTTCCGGCCCCAGCGCTCGCTCAGGTACTGGCCCCACTCGGCGACGACCAGCGTCCCCGCCCAGAGTGCAAGCGTGTTCGCCGACGAGTGCGGCTCGAGGTATGCGACCGGCGGGGTGACGCCCTGGCACTTCCCCTGCAGCTTCCGCAGCCGCCAACTCGCCCAGCAGCGCGGCCAGCCGTAGTCGGCGCCCTGCCTGATCCGGACGATCGTCTCGGCCGGCTCGTTCTCGCCGAGGTCGTCGCGGGCGTTGTCGGAGACGAAGAGCGCCGCACCGTCGAAGACGAGGCCGAACGGGTTGCGCAGCCCGCGTGCGACGACGCGGACGTCACTTCCGTCGGGCCGGAAGGAGAGGATCGTGCCGCTGCGGCGATCCTTCTCCGTGCAGGCGTCACAGGTCGAGCCGCTGCCGAGGTAGAGCCGGCCGTCGGGGCCGAGCGCGATCGTGTCCTGCTGGTGGCGGTCGAACGGCAGGCGCCCGACGATCTGCTTCCGCGAGACGACGCGCCTGCCGTCGACGACGAGCCGGCTGACCGACCCCTGCGCGGAGACGTAGAGCGTCGTCCCGACCCAGGCGAGCCCGAGCGGCGTCGCGAAACCGCGGGCGAGCACGCGCGGCTTCGAGGATCCGGGGCCGACGGCGACGATCTCGCCGGTCTCCTGTGTCGCGTAGAGGAGACCGTCCGGGCCGAAGGCGAGCGCGGTCGGGCGCTTCAGGCCGGTCGCGTAGAGCTCGGCGGTGAGCCCGCAGCAGACTTGCAGGACCGGCGCCGGACGCAATCCGGATGCGCCCGGCACAGCGACGAGCGCGGCCGCGACAGCGGCCGCGAGGAGCTCACGCCTCTTGGAGCGCGTTTCGAAGTGAAGCTCTGAGTCACCAGAACGCGCCCCCCGTCGACGAGGCCTCACTCCGAAACGCGCTCCCACGGATCAGCGGCGCCCGCCTCGGCCGGCTGCTTGCGGCGGCGCAGGCCGCGACGTCGCTTCGGGGCCGATTCGCCCTCCGCTGCGACTTCCGCGGCGGGCTCGCCGTCGACGGGCTCGGCGGGCAGCTTCGTCACCATCGTCTGCGACTCCGGATCCGGTCCGGCCTCGATCACCGTCGCCTGGACGACGGGCATGTCCCAGGGCCCGGTCGTGTCCGCGGCCTCCGCGTCGACCGGGGGCGCGATCTCGTCAAGACGCCAGCGCGCGTGCTTCGCAGCGGCAGCCCATTCGGAGAGCACGACGAGCGTCCACGCGGCGACCATCACCAGCACGATCCACTCGGCCGAGAGATCGGCGAGACCGGCGCAGAGGGCGACGAGGAGCAGGAACGCGCCCTCGAGGACGAGCCGGGGCACGGCGAGCCCGCGAGCCAGCGGTGCCGGGACGGCGGCGATCCAGTCGGGGGAGAGGTTCGCGCCCGGCTCGACCGGCCAGTGCTCGTCCTCGAAGCGCATCGGCGCCGGCCGCTCGGCCCGCAGGGAGTGCAGCTCCGCGCGCAGCTCGCCTGCGACCGCCTCGAGCTCGCGCACCCGCTCGGCGAAGGCGCTGAATGCCTCCTCGACGCGGGCCGGATCGTAGCCCTCGCCCGCCTGAGGCAGATCGCGGGACGGATCGTCCGTCTGGGGCAGCTTGCTCATCTCTCTGAAGTATGCCGCGGAGCCAAAGAAGCCTGCTCAGACGGATTTCCCGCCGACACCGGCCCTGATCTCCTCCACGCGGCCGCCCCTGCGCAGCGGCGGCGTCCGGCCGCCCGCGCGATCGGCCATGCCGTGGAGGAGCTCGCGGATGGTCTCGATCCCGTCGCGGGTCGGCGTCCAGCCGAGCTCGTCCCGGGCCCGCGTACAGTCGAGCAGCGGCGAGCCGAGCGCGAGGTCGAGCCAGTCGGGCGACGTCGGCTGCAGCCGGGCGTGCCACGTCGCGGCGGCGAGCGCCCGCGCCGCCTTCGCCGGGAGTGTCGGCGACCGCGCCCCGATCGCGGCGGCGACCCGCCTGCCGTCGACCTCCGGCTCGGCAGCGATGTTGAAGGCGCCGCGCACGTCGCGCGTCGCCGCGAGCCGGTACGCCTCGCCGACGTCGAGCGAGTGGACGAGCTGGGCGCTCGCACCCGGCACGTGCGGGACGATCGGCAGCCGGCCGGGCTTGACGAGCGGGCTCGGGAAGAAGGGGCCGGCGAAGAGCCGCCGCACCGCCTCGGCGCTCTCCCGCTTCATGATCAGCGCCGGCCGAAGCCGAACCGTCCGGACGTCGTGCTCGGCCTCGAAGCGGTCGAGCCGTCGCTCCAGCTCGGCCTTCTGCCGCGAGTACCAGCTCGCCGGAATCCCCTCGCGCGGCCAACTCTCGTCGACGCGCACCTTCGGGCCGGGGGAGTAGACGCCGATCGAGGATGCGACGACGAGCGCCGGCACCTCCGCCTCGGCCACCGCCGCGAGCACGCGCGACGAGCCTTCGACGTTCGTCTCCCAGAGCGTCTTCTGGTCGCGGGAGGGCTGGATCAGCCAGGCGAGGTGGATGACGCAATCGGCGCCGCGGAAGTGCTGCACGAGGTCGTCCCGGGTGACATCGGCGGCAGCGAACTCCGTCTTCGCGAACGATGCGATCGCGCGGCGGCGGGCGAGCCCGAGGATCGAGTCGACGGCGTGATCGCGCCCGAGCGCCTCGAGCACGCTCGTGCCGGCATTCCCCGTGGCTCCGACGACGACGATCCGCATTCGGAGCGTGTGCCCCGAATGCCTCGCCGCTACTCGTTCTCGCCGGGACGGTTCATCTCGCCGAGCGCCTGTTGCGCCTTCTCGTGGATCGCGCGGCGGCGCTCGTCGAGCGAGAGCGGCGGCTCCGCCGTCTCCTCGACCTCGGCCTCGTCCTCGGCCTCGACCTCGCTGTTGACCTCGGCTTCGACCTCGGCCACGGCGACGGGCGGGCGCTCAACCTGGTCGACCGGCTGGCCCTCGGCCGCGTCGAACTCGTCCCGGTCGTCGGCGGCCTCGCGCGCCTGCTCGAGCCGCGCCCGCAGCTCCGCGGCCGGGTCGGCCGCATCCGAAGCCGGCTCAGCCGGCCGGGGCGCAGCCTGCTCGCGCCGCAGGAAGCGCCAGAGCCACGCGAGCCCGAAGGCACCGCCGAGCCCGGTCAGCAACCGTCCCATGCCTCGATGCTACTCTGTCACCCGCTTCCTGCCTCGGCTCGCGTGCACCGTTCCCGTTCACGCCTGCCGTCGAGGCCGCCTAAGACCAGAGGAAGCCCGACGGAAGGAGACCGGGAACGTGATCGACTACGAGATTCTGCTCATGCTGGACCCCGACCTGCCCGAGGAGCGGCAGGAGGAGATCGTCAAGCGCACGCGCGACCTCGTCGAGAAGGGCGGGGGCACGTGGGACGGCCAGGACGCCTGGGGCCGCCGCAAGCTCGCCTACGAGATCGACAAGAAGGGCGACGGCGTCTATCACCTGCTCTCGTTCTCGACCGACGGCGACACGCTCGACGAGATCTCGCGGGTGCTCAAGATCGACGACGACGTCATGCGCCACCTCGCCACCCGGCGCTACCGGCCTGGTTCGACTCAGCCAGTAGCGGTCGGCGGGCCCGCGCGCGAGGATGTTGCCGACCCGATCGACAGCTCGTTGGAGGAGGAGTAATGGCCCAGAACATCAACAGCGTGGTCCTCGTCGGCAACCTGACGAAGGATCCCGAGCTTCGCCACACCCCGTCCGGAACGGCCGTCACGACCCTCCGGGTCGCGGTCAACGACCGCGTCAAGCGCGGCGAGGAGTGGACGGATGCCGCCTACTACTTCGACGTCACCGTCTGGGGGCGCACCGCCGAGAACTGCGCCCAGTACCTCGCCAAGGGCCGCCCGGTGGGCGTCCAGGGCAAGCTGACGTGGCGCGAGTGGGACGCCCAGGACGGGACCAAGCGGCAGTCCGTCGAGGTCGTCGCCGACAACATCCAGTTCCTGGGCGGCCGTGACGGCGGCGGCGACGGTGCGGGCGGCGGGCAGCAGTTCGTCCCGGCCGGCGCGTCGCAGAGCTCGTCCGCGGACTTCCCGTCCGCCCCGGCCGACGACGACATTCCGTTCTAGGAGAGACACAGATGGCACAGCCGAAAACCCAGCAGACGCGCAAGCGTCCCGGCTCCTCCCTCGCCCCCGGGCGGCGCAAGAGCTGCCTCTTCTGCAAGGACAAGGTCGAAGAGGTCGACTACAAGAACCTGAACCAGCTCCGGCGCTACATCTCGGAGAAGGGGAAGATCCGCAACCGCCGGATCACGGGCGCCTGCCGGCGTCACCAGCGGCAGGTCGCGGTCGCTGTCAAGCGGGCGCGCGAGATGGCGCTCCTGCCCTACGTGGAGCCGCGCTGATGGAGGTCATCCTCCTCAGCGACGTCGACAAGCTCGGGCTGCGGGGCGAGGTCGTCAACGTCGCCCGCGGCTACGCCCGCAACTTCCTGCTTCCGCGCAAGCTGGCGGAGCCGGCCACCGCGGGCCGCGTCGCCGAGCTGAAGCGGCTCGACGACCAGCGCGCCCGGCACGAGGCTCGCTCGGTCGACCAGGCGAACGAGATCGCGGACGTGCTCCGCAAGACCGTGCTCAGCTTCGACGTCAAGTCGGGGCCGACCGGAGCGCTCTTCGGCTCGGTGACGACGACCGACATCGCCGACGAGCTCTGGCGCACGCGCAAGATCCGCGTCGACCGGAAGAAGATCGGCACCGACTCGATCCGCCGGATCGGCCGCTACGCGATCCCGATCCAGATCTTCGAGGACGTCACCGTCGATGTGAAGACGCTGGTCGTCCCCGAGGGCGGCGAGCTGCCGCCCGAGGAGGAGCTGGCCGCGATGGAGGCGGCGGAGGCCGAGGCGGAGGCGGCCAGGGAGGCCGAAGCGGAGGCGCACCGGGCCGAGGCCGAGGAGATCGTCGAGGCCGAGCTCGCCGCCGAGGAAGAGGCGGCCGCGACGTCCGGCCCCGACGCCGAGGCCGACGGCGAGCCCGAACCGAAGCCCGAGCCCGCCGCGGGCGAGCCCGCGACCGCCGCGGACGCCGAGCAGCAGTAGCTCTCCACAGAGCGCTCCACAGCCCTGTGGAGCGCTCTGTGAACTTCCCGCTCTAAGCGGCCACGGCTCTTGTGGACAGTGGTCGCGCGGACGCCGGATTCCGGTGGATAACGCTGCGAACAGAGGTTCTCTTTCCCCTGCAGCGAGGCGCCTTCCACTTCCACAGCCACCTGTGAATCCCCACGGTTGAGGCCGTCCGCCGCTGCCGCTTCAATGGTTGGCCCATGGCCCAGGTCGCGCCTGTCCACGCTCCCACCGTGCCCCCGGTCGGAGCCACATCTCCCCACGTGCCCTCGCACGATCTGGACGCCGAGATGTCGGTGCTGAGCGCAATGCTGCTCGCGCCGACGGCGATCGCGGCCGTCAGCGAGCACCTGAAGGCCTCCGACTTCTACCGGCAGACGCACGGCGTCATCTTCGACATCGCCCGCGGGCTCTTCGAGCGCGGCGAGCCCGTCGACGCGATCACGGTGACCGCGAAGCTCGAGGAGGAGAGCCAGCTCGAGCGCGTCGGCGGGCGCGCCAAGATCCACGAGATCGCCGCCTGGGCGTCGGCTGCCGGGAACGCCGCGCACTACGCGCTGATCGTCCGCGACCACTCGCTGATCCGCCGGCTCTCCGACGCCGGCCGCGAGATCACGCGGCTCGCGAGCGACCGCGGCGACGAGACGACCCACCTGATCTCGAAGGCCGAGCAGGTCCTGTTCGAGGTCAGCCAGGCCGGCACGCCCGGCGAACTGCGCTCGCTCAAGGAAGCGCTCGTCGAGACGTTCGAGCGCGTCAGCCATCTCTACGAGCAGGGCGCCTCCGTGACGGGCGTCTCGAGCGGGTTCTCCGAGCTCGACGCGGTCACGGCCGGCTTTCAGCCCGGCAACTTGATCATCCTGGCCGCCCGCCCCTCGATGGGCAAGAGCGCCCTCGGGATCAGCATCGCCGCCAACGTCGTCCGCACCGGCACGCCGTGCGCCTTCTTCACGCTCGAGATGTCGAAGCAGGAGGTGACGCAGCGGCTGATCTGCCTCGAGGGCAAGATCGACTCGCACAAGATTCGGACCGGGAAGCTGGCCGAGGAGGACTGGTCGCGGCTCTCGAAGGCGTGCGCCACGCTCGAACAGGTGCCGCTCTTCCTCGACGACACCCCGGGGCTGACCCTCTTCGAGCTCCGCTCCCGGGCCCAGACGCTGAAGCGGCGCCAGCCCGAGCTCGGGATGATCGTCGTCGACTACCTCCAGCTGATGGCAATGGGCGGCAACGTCGAGAGCCGGCTCCAGGAGGTCTCGTCGCTGTCCCGCGGTCTCAAGGCGCTCGCGAAGGACCTCGACCTGCCGATCATCGCGCTCTCGCAGCTCTCCCGTGCCGTCGAGCAGCGGACCGACAAGCGCCCCGTGCTCTCCGACCTGCGCGAGAGCGGCAGCATCGAGCAGGACGCCGACCTCGTCATGTTCATCTACCGGGACGAGTACTACAACGGCGAGGAGTCGGAGCAGCAGGGGCTCGCTGAGGTGCACGTCGCCAAGCACCGGAACGGGCCGACCGAGACGATCAAGCTCAACTTCGTCAAGCGCTACGCGAAGTTCTCCGACCACCGGGCGGCGTGAACGCCACCTGCTTCACCTGCGGCCGGCCCTTCGAGACGATCGAGGTCAAGGTGCTGCACTTCACGTTCCCCGGCAGCCGCTACTGCGAGGTCTGCCGCCAGGCCGAGGACGTCGAGCAGGCCGAGAGCCAGGCCGCAGCCAGGTTCACGCGCACGGGTGTGCCGCTCGCCTACCGCGACTGCTCCTTCGCGACCTTTCAGCGCGTTCCCGGCACCGGCGACGCGCTGGCGCAGGCGATGAACCTGTCCAAGGAGGTGCGCCAGGGGCGCCGCCCGAACCGCGGCCTGCTCCTGCACGGGCCGCCCGGCGCGGGCAAGACGCACCTCGCGATCGCGATCCTGCGCGAGGCCGCCTACATGCAGGAGTCGGCGAGCCTCTTCATCAACGTGCCGACGTGGCTGCAGCGCCTGCGCGATCTCCGCAGCCAGCAGCTCGACGGCGAGGAGTTGCAGTGGAGCTTCCCGCGCGGGTTCAAGATCGTCGTCCTCGACGATCTCGGCAACGAGAAGCCGGACGACTGGTCGCGCGGACGGCTCTACAGCCTCGTCAACGAGCGCGAGTCGTCGCGCTCGCTGACGATCGTGACCACGAACCTGACGCTCGGCGAGCTCGACGACCGCGTCGGCAAGCCGATCGCAAGCCGCCTGCGGCGGCTCTGCCACGAGGTGAGGCTGACTCCCACGAACGACTACCGGGCCTTGGGGGCAGCGTGAGACGAGGGTCAATAGGAGGACGGGCATGACCGATCAGACGGTTTGGCTGGCAGCGCGGGCGACGTCGTACACCGTTGTCTGCGAGGAATGCGCCGGTGCCCGCGGTTATCTGGGCGCCCGAGTAGAGGGTCGGCTCGCGCTCGAACGCGACCACACGGCGACCTCGTGCACCCGCGGGCATCCGATCAGCGTGGTCCGGGCGCTCGACGACCCGGTCGGCGTGCGCTTGCACTAGATCGGGCATGATCGCGGGGTGCCCGCGACCGTCATCGTCGGCGCCCAGTGGGGCGACGAAGGCAAGGGAAAGATCGTCGACTTGCTCGCCCAGTCGAGCGACGTCGTCTGCCGCTACCAGGGAGGCCCGAACGCGGGCCACACCGTGATCGTCGACGGCGAGACGTTCAAGTTCCGCCACCTCCCGTCGGGGATCCTCTCCGGCAAGCTGAGCGTGCTCGGCGCCGGCTGCGTCGTCGATCCGGAGGTGCTGCTCGAGGAGATCGACGGGCTCGAGGAGCGCGGGATCTCGTCCGAGCCGCTACGGATCTCGGGCAACGCCCACCTGATCATGCCCTGGCACATCGCGATCGACGGGGCCGGCGAGAAGCGCCTGGGCAAGCTCCAGATCGGCACGACCCGGCGCGGGATCGGCCCCGCCTACGCCGACAAGGCGGCGCGGCTCGGGATCCGGGTCCAGGACCTCCTCGACGCGAAGATCCTGCGCCAGAAGATCGAGACGGCGCTCCAGGAGAAGAACATCTGGCTCGAGCGGGTCTACGAGCACGAGCCGTTCGAGCTCGAGGATGTCGCCTCCCGCTACGAGGTCTTCGCCCAGAGGCTGCGGCCGTTCGTCGCCGACACGTCGCTCCTCGTCGACGAGGCGATCCGGAATGGCAAGAGCGTCCTGCTCGAGGGCGCGCAGGGAACGCTGCTCGACCTCGACCACGGCACGTATCCCTTCGTCACCTCGTCGAACCCGATCGCGGGCGCGGCGGCGACGGGAATCGGGATCGGGCCGACGCGGATCGACCGCGTGATCGGGGTCTCGAAGGCGTACGTCACCCGCGTCGGCGCGGGCCCGTTCCCGAGCGAGATGGAGCCCGCGCTGGCCACGCAGGTGCGCGAGCTCGGACAGGAGTACGGCACGGTCACCGGACGCGACCGCCGTCCGGGCTGGCTCGACCTCGTCGCGCTCCGCTACGCCGTGCGGCTGAACGGGATCACGTCACTGGCGCTGACGAAGCTCGACGTCCTCTCGGCCTTCGACGAGCTCGAGGTCTGCGTCGCCTACCGCCTACCGGACGGAACGGAGACGCGCGACTTCCCGGCTCACCAGAGCGACTTCCATCACGCGCGCCCCGTCTTCCAGACCGTGCCGGGCTGGGCGGAGCCGCTCGACGAGTGCGCGACGCAGGACGACCTTCCTCCCGCGGCGCGTTCCTACGTCGAGCTGGTCGAAAGCCAGCTCGAGGTCACGGTCGAGCTCGTCGGAACCGGGGCTGCGCGCGAGCAGGTGCTCGCGCGGAGCTGAAGCTCAGCTCAGACCGTCTTCCAGGGATCGACGAAGACGTCGTCGATCAGCCACGTTCCGCTGCCGAAGAGCCCGCCGCGGGGCGTGAAGCGAAGCGAGATGTCGGTCGTGAAGCCGTTCAGCGTCAGCGCATTGACGGCGCCGCCGAGCTGGAGCATCGGCAGGTTCGGCACCCACGAGCCGGAGGGGAGCCCGATCGGGAGCAGCGTGACGGACTGCCGCCGACCCGCGGCGTCCGTGTAGAGCGCATCGACCTGGAGGAATGAGAGCAGCGACCCGCCGGTGGAGAAGAAGCGCACGACCGGAAGGACGAGGCCCATGCACATCGGCGGGCTCGTCGCGGAGCTTCCCGAAGGAAGCCGCAGCGCGCGCGACCCCGGCCCGGCCACGCGCCACGGCTCGTTGCCGGAGACGACGCCGGCCCCGCCGGAGAGCTTCCAGCCGGACAGGCCGGTCTCGAAGTCGCCGCCAGGCAGGAGCGTGTAGGGAAGCGGGTCGAGGAAACGCAGGAAGGGATGGCTCGCCTCGTAGCCGCAGCCGAGCAGCGATCCGTCCGCAGCCTCCGCGCGGGGCGCCGACGAAGCGAGGAGCGCGCAGAGCGCGAGCACCAGCATTGCCAGACGCCAAGACGTCGTTCTCCCCGTAGCCGCAAGACCCATGTTCTCTCTCCCGTTGAAGTTGCTCGAAACCGCAGTCCTCGTAGTCTCGTCCCGTTCACGGGCCGGGCATCCCCCTTCCGGGTGATGGGACCTACGCCGAATCACAATCACTCGTCCGAGTGAGACGCCACCGGAGAGAGTTCCGATACTTCGTTGGTGAGCACTGCGGCCGAGCTCGATCCAGCCACCGAAGGGCTGATGGAAGACTGCCGCGCGCGGCGCGGCGCGCGCCTGGGGCGGCGCGAGCTCTGGGCGAACGTCTTCCCCGGGCTCGGCTTCGTCATCGCCGCGGCGCTGATCGCCGCTCTGGCCGAGTCGGCGCGCGAGCCGTCGCCGCTCGTCGTGCTCGGGCTCATCGGCGCGTACGCGCTCTCCTACCGGATCGAGTTCGAGATCGGTTCCGGCCTGGCCGTTCCGACGCAGCTCGTCTTCGTGCCGATGCTCTTCGTGCTTCCGCTCGGAGTCGTCCCGTTCGCCGTCGCGGCCGGGATCATGCTCGCGAACGTCGCCGAGATCCTGGAGGGCCGTATCCAGGCCGAGCGGGTGCTCGTCCGGCTGGGCAACGCCTTCTACTCCCTCGGGCCGGTGATGGTCCTGGCCGCCTTCGGGGAAGCGGTGCCGTCCCTGGCCGACTGGCCGATCTACCTGCTCGCACTGGCCGCGCAGTTCGCGTTCGAGTTCGCCAGCGCAGCCGCGCACGAGCGGATCGGCCTCGGCGTCCCGCCCCGCCTGCTCATCCGCTACATGAGCCTCACGTGGACTGTGGACGCAGCGCTGGCGCCGGTCGGGCTCCTCGCCGGCCTTGCGGCGAGCGAACACCCCGGCGCGCTCCTGCTCGTGCTCCCGCTCGCAGCGCTCCTGCGCACGTTCGCCCGCGAACGGCGGACCCGCGTCGACCACGCGCTCGAGCTCAGCCACGCGTACCGCGGCACCGCGCTCCTGCTCGGCGACGTCGTCGAGGCCGACGACAGCTACACCGGCTCGCACAGCCGGGACGTGGTCTCGCTCTCGGTCGCCGTGGCGGACGAGCTCAAGCTCGACGCGCGCGCGAGGCGCGACACCGAGTTCGTGGCGCTGCTGCACGACGTCGGCAAGATCCGGATCCCGAACGAGATCATCAACAAGCCCGGCCCGCTGACGCCCGAGGAGCGTGCGGTGATCGAGACCCACACGCTGATCGGCGAGGAGATGCTCGACCGGGTCGGCGGCGTGCTCGGCAATGTCGGCCACCTCGTTCGCTCCTGCCACGAGCGCTACGACGGCGGCGGCTACCCGGACGGGCTCGCGGGCGACCGGATCCCGCTGGTGGCCCGGATCGTCTGCTGCTGCGACGCCTACAACGCGATCACGACCGACCGTCCCTACCGCGCTGGCCGTTCGGCCGAGGAGGCGCTGGCGGAGTTGCAGCGCTGTGCCGGGACGCACTTCGACCCGCTCGTGGTCGACGCCCTCGCCCGCGTCGTCTAGCGCCGCGCTACTCGGAACCGGCGGGACCGATCGCAGCGCGGAGCACGCGCAGGTTCTCGATCGCGGCGCCGATGTCTCCGGGATCGACCTCGTCGCCGCGCTCGACTGCGTCGGCGATTTCACGCGCCGCCCTGTAGGCGCTCGAGAGCTCGTCGTCGACCGCGTCGAGTGCCAGCAACTCCTCGACCAGATCGCAGGCCTCCACGAGGGCGCCCGCCGGATCCTCGACCAGCGACTCCTCGAGCTCGGCCCACCGTGTCTCCCACTCGTGCAGCTCGAGGCCTGGATCGTTCAAGCTCATGCGACCCTCATGCGCCGCGACGGCAGCCTCGAAACCCGATCGGAGTAGACTCGGCCGCCGTGAAGGTGCTCCTCGTGGGGTCGGGCGGTCGCGAGCATGCGCTTGCGTGGAAGCTGGCGCAGGCGCCGGGTCTGACCGCGCTGCACGCAGCGCCGGGCAATCCCGGGATCGCCGCGCTCGGCCACTGCCACCCCGTGCGCGCGGACGACGCCGAGGCGCTGCTCGGGCTTGCCCGCAGCATCGACGTCGATCTCGCGGTGATCGGGCCCGAGGCGCCCCTCGTCGCCGGCGTCGCCGACGCACTGCGCCGAAACGGGATCCCGGTCTTCGGGCCCGGCCGGTCAGCTGCGCGGATCGAGGGATCGAAGAGCTTCGCCAAGGAAGTGATGACGTCCGCGGGAGTGCCGACGGCCGACGCGCTGGCCGTCGCCCGTCCGCCCTGCGTGGTCAAGGTCGACGGCCTGGCGGCGGGGAAGGGCGTCTTCATCTGCACGACCGCCGGGGAGCTCGACGAGGGACTGCGCGCAGCGGCGGCGTTCGACGGCCCGATCGTGATCGAGGAGCTCCTCGCGGGCGACGAGATCTCGGTCTTCGCGCTCTCGGACGGGCACCGCGTCGTGCCGCTCGCTCCGGCCCAGGACTTCAAGCGGATCGGCGACGGCGATACGGGTCCGAACACCGGCGGAATGGGCTCGTTCTCGCCCGTTCCCGGGTTCGGGGCCGACGAGGTTGCGCAGCTGGTCGAGCAGATCCACCGACCCGTGATCGAGGAGCTCGCGCACAGAGGCGCACCGTTCGTCGGGGTGCTCTTCGCCGGCCTGATGCTGACGGAGTCCGGGCCGAAGGTACTGGAGTTCAACGCCCGCTTCGGCGACCCCGAGACGCAGTCGATCCTCCCCCGCCTCGACGGAGACGTCCTCGGCGCACTCGCAGCGGCGGCGGGCGGCGACCTGAACGGGGTCGAGCTCGCAGTCTCGAACGAGGCGGCGGTGACGGTCGTGCTCGCCGCGGCCGGCTATCCGGAGCGATCGGACGTGGGGACGCCGATTGCCGGGATCGAGGACGCAGAGGCCGCCGGCGCGCTCGTCTTCCACGCGGGAACGGCCTTGCGAGGCGAGCGTCTGGTCACGAATGGGGGCCGTATCCTCAGCGTCACCGGGACGGGCGCGACCGTGGCGGAGGCGCGCGACCGCGCCTACGCGGGCTGCGAGCTGATCGAGTTCGAAGGGATGCAGTTTCGCGGCGACATCGCCCTGAGCGCCGCGGCCGATCGACCGGACGGGGCGCTAGACTCGCTCGAGTGATTCCGCGCTACTCCCGCCCGGCCATGTCGGCGATCTGGTCGGACGAGGCGAAGCTGCGCGGCTGGCTCGACGTCGAGCTGGCAGCGCTCGACGGGTGGGCCGAGACCGGGATCGTCCCGCACGAGACGGTCGAGGCGATTCGCGAGCGCGCCATCCCGCCGACCCCGGAACGGGTGAAGGAGATCGAGGCGCGGACGCATCACGACGTGGCGGCCTTCGTCGACGCCGTCGCGGAGCAGCTCGGTGACGACGGGCGCTGGTTCCACTACGGCCTGACCTCGTCGGACGTGCTCGATACCGCGCTCTCGCTCCAGATCCGCGAGGCGGGCACGCTCGTGCTCGAGGGCATCGAGCGAGCGCTCGCAGCCGTCGTCGCCCGCGCGGAGGAGCACCGCGACACGATCACGATCGGCCGCACGCACGGCGTCCATGCCGAGCCGACGACCTTCGGGCTCAAGCTGGCGGGCTGGGCGTTCGCGCTCGAGCGCGATCGGGCTCGCGTCGCGCGCGCGCTCGAGGGAATGCGCGTGGGCAAGCTCTCCGGTGCGGTGGGGACATACTCGGCCGCCGATCCGGAGGTCGAGCGGATTGCCTGCGAGCGCCTCGGCCTCGAGCCCGCACCGAGCTCGACGCAGATCCTCCAGCGCGACCGCCACGCCGAGGTGCTGAATGCACTCGCGCTGCTCGCGGCGTCGCTGGAGCGGTTCGCGCTCGAGCTCAGACACCTCGCCCGCACCGAGGTTCGCGAGGTCGAGGAGCCGTTCGGCAAGGGGCAGAAGGGCTCGTCGGCGATGCCGCACAAGCGGAACCCGATCGTCTCGGAGCGAATCTGCGGGCTTGCGCGCGTCGTCCGTGGCACTGCGGTCGTCGGGCTCGAGAACGTCGCCCTCTGGCACGAGCGGGACATCTCCCATTCGTCCGCCGAGCGGGTCGTGCTCCCCGACGCGTTCCTCGCCGTCGACTACATGCTCGATCGCTTCGCGTGGCTCATGGAGGGGCTCGTCGTCCGCACCGAGCGGATGCGCGAGAACCTCGACTCGAGCCACCGCCTCTACTTCAGCCAGCGCCTGCTCCTGGCGCTCGTGGAGTCGGGGCTTGCACGCGACGACGCCTACCGGCTCGTGCAGCGCCACGCGATGCGGGCATGGGACGAGGGACTCGACTTCCCCGAGCTCGCGCGGGCCGACGCGGAGATCGCCGGCGCGGTCGAGCTCGATGCCGTCTTCGACCTGGGCGCGTACACGCGGAACGTGGGCGTCGTCTTCGACCGGTTGCGCGCGCTGCGCGAGGAGCAGGTTCATGCCTGAGACTGCGGTCCATCTGGCGAGCGGAAAGGTGCGCGAGCTGTACGCCCTCGACGACGAGCGCCTGCTGCTCGTCGCGTCCGACCGGATCTCGACGTTCGACGTGATCCTGCCGACGGAGATCCCCGACAAGGGGCGCGTCCTCACGGGGCTGTCGGCCTTCTGGTTCGTCCGCACCGCGGCGATCGTTCCGAATCACCTCCTGGCGCTGCGCGACGACGGCCGCTCGCTCGAGTGCCGGCGGCTCGAGATGCTGCCGGTCGAGGTGGTCGTCCGCGGCTATCTCTCCGGCTCGGGCTGGAAGGACTACCTCGCCACCGGCTCGGTCTGCGGGCACGCGCTCCCCGCCGGGCTGGCCGAGTCGGATCGCCTCCCGGAGCCAATCGTGACTCCGGCGACGAAGGCCGCTTCCGGGCACGACGAGAACATCGACGCGCAGACCGCCGCCGCTCTCGTGGGCGCGGAGCGGTGGGCCGAGGTCGAGGCCGTCGCGCTCGCCCTCTACGCCTTCGCTGCGAAGCATGCGGAAGCTCGTGGGATCATCCTCGCCGACACGAAGTTCGAGCTCGGCCTCGACCAGGCGGGGACGCTCGTCCTCGGGGACGAGGCGCTCACACCCGATTCCTCACGCTTCTGGCCCGCCGACGAGTACGCCGCCGGAGGGCCGCAGCCGTCCTACGACAAGCAGTACGTCCGCGACTACTGCGAGAGCCTCGGCTGGGACAAGACCGCCCCCGGCCCGGAGGTCCCCGCCGAGGTCGTCGCCGGGACTCGCGCCCGCTACGTCGAGGCGTTCGAGTTGCTGACCGGGCTCGCGTTCGACACCTACCTCGCCGACCCACAGGTCGTGCTGCGATGAAGGTGACCGTGCTCGTGCGGCCGAAGGCGGGCATCCTCGATCCGCAGGGCGAGGCGGTGCAGGGGTCGCTGCGCAAGCTCGGATTCGCTGTCGGAGGAGCTCGCGTCGGCCGGCTCGTCGACCTCGAAGTCGACGCTCCGAGCTCGCAGGAGGCGAAGGCCCAGGTGGAGCGCATGTGCCAGGAGCTACTCGCGAACCCGCTGATCGAGAGCTTCGAGATCGAGGTCGGCGACGCGTGAGCGGCGGGCCGACGATTGCCGTGCTCGTCTTCCCGGGCTCGAACGACGACCGCGACGCCGCCTGGGCGCTGGGCGCACTCGGGGCCGATGCCGAGCTCGTCTGGCACGCGGACTCCGAGTTGCCCCGCAAGACGGGCGCCGTCGTCCTGCCCGGCGGGTTCTCCTACGGCGACTACCTGCGGTGCGGCGCGATCGCCCGCTTCGCCCCGGTCTTGGACGCGGTGCGCGCGTTCGCCGCCGACGGCGGGCCTGTGCTCGGAATCTGCAACGGCTTCCAGATCCTCTGCGAGGCCGGGCTGCTGCCGGGTGTGCTGCGGCCCAACCGTGAGCTCGAGTTCGTCTGCCGTGACGTGCGTCTCCGCGTCGAGCGAGCCGACACGCCGTTCACCGCCCGCTGCCGGCCGGGCCAGGAGCTGACGATCCCGGTGAAGCACGGCGAGGGCTGCTGGTACGCGGATGAGGAGCTGTACGGCGAGCTGGAGGCGGCGGGCCAGCTGGTGCTGCGCTACGCGGAGGACTGCAACGGCTCGGTCGGGGACGTCGCCGGCGTCTGCAACGAGGCGCGGAACGTCTTCGGCCTGATGCCGCACCCCGAGCACGCGGTCGATCCGCTGCTCGGCTCCGGGGACGGCGCGCTCATCCTCGCGGCGCTCGTCGATGCCGCCCGCGAGCGCGCGCTGACGCCCGCGTAGCGCGGTCAGCCACCTCAAAGCCGCAACACCTCCTCCAGGCCGGGATGCTTCGACAGCGCGGCGCGCAGCCGCTCGAGATCCCGGAGCCGCAGCGTCACGGGCCCGCGCCGGGCGACGCCGTCGGTGGCGTAGGCGAAGCGAACGAGCCGCTCGCCCTTGTCGTCCTCGAGCAGCTGGACGAGCGACGCGAACCGCTTGCTGCCCGACTGCTGCGGCAGCCGCAGCTCCTCGACGAGCGTCGCCGGGCCCCACGGAGTTGCCGCCTTCGTCGCCGCCTTGACCGTTCCACTGCCCATGCCGGCAACGCTACGCGGCGACTCGCAACGGAAGGTCGACGCCTTCGTGCCGAAACTGGATCAATTGCTCCGCCGTTGACCTCACGTGCCGAGAGCGATCTGGAGCGGAACGATCTCGTTCGGGCTGGTCAACGTCCCGGTGCGGATGTACAGCGCCATCGACGAGTCCGATCTCCGCTTCCACCTCGTTCACGAGCCCGACGGCGGCCGGATCGGGTACCAGAAGATCTGCAAGGCCGAGAACGAGCCGGTGCCCGACGACGAGATCGTGAAGGCGTTCGAGGTCGAGAAGGACGAGCTCGTCGTGCTCACCGAGGACGACTTCGCCGCCGCCAAGACCGAGGGCGTCAGGACGATCGAGATCTCCGACTTCGTCCCGTACGAGGAGATCGACCCGATCTACTTCGAGCGCACCTACTTCCTCGGCCCGCAGGACGGCGGCGAGAAGGTCTACTCGCTCCTGCGCGAGGCGATGGAGCAGACCGGGCTCGCGGCGATCGGCAAGTACGTCATGCGCGACAAGCAGCACCTGGGTTGCCTGCGGATCCGCGAGGGCGTGATCACGCTCGAGAAGATGTTCTTCCACGACGAGATCCGGCCGGCCAAGGAAATCGCGCCGAAGCAGGCCAAGGTGCCGGAGGCGGAGCTGAAGCTGGCGACAGCGCTGATCGGCCAGTTCGAGGGGACGTTCGAGCCGAAGCAGTACGAGGACACCTACCGCGAGGCGCTCTGCACGATCATCAAGGCGAAGCGGAAGGGCGAGACGATCTCGGCGGTGCCGGCGGCTGAGGACGAGGAGCCGGCCGACCTGCTCGCCGCCCTGAAGGCGTCGGTCGACGCGGCGAAGCGGGAGAAGCGCGCGGGCTCCGCGCGCGCCAAGCGGAAGCCGGCGCGAAAGAAGCCCGCTGCGCGGAAGGCCGCGAAGAGCTGAGATTCCCTTCGCTCAGGCGGCCTTGAGGGTCGGGTCGCCGGGCTTCCAGGCGACGGGACAGAGCGCGCCGGGAGAACGCGAAGCGTCTCGTCGGGGCTGCGGCCGACGCTCTGGTCGGTGACGCTGGCATGCCGCAGGGCGCCGTCGGCCGAGCTCGAGCCCGCCCTCGCGGCCGAGGAGGCGGTCGTCGTTGGGCCAGGATCTTTCCCGCCGCGACTCCGCCGGCTTGACGGCCGTTGCAAGCCGGGGACTACTGGCTTTCGAGACCGCTCACACCCCACGTGTCGGAGAGCACATAGCCCTCCGGAAACGGATCGTCCGGGTCGACGTAGAGCTGTGTCACGCCGGTGATGAAGGCGCTGCCGCGGATCGCCGGGACGATCGCCGCGCGCTCGCCGACCCGGGTCTCGGAGACGATCCGGCCGTCGAAGGTGGAGCCGAGCGCGGAGGCGTGGGCCATCGCGTCGCCGACGCCCATCAGGCCGCGCGCGTGGAGGACGGCCAGCCGGGCCGAGAGCCCGGTGCCGGTCGCGGAGCGATCGAGCCGACCGGGTGCGACGACGACGGCGTTCCGCGTCACGGCCCCGACGCCCTGCCACGGCTCCGCGAGCTGGACGATGCTGACGCCGGCGATCGACGGGTTCTCGGGGTGCGCGCACGGAAGCTGCTCACGGGCGGCGGCGCGGATCCGTTCGCCCGCCAGCGAGAGGTCGCGTGCCTCGTCCGGCTCGATCGCGAAGCCGAGCTTGCGGGCGTCGGCGATCGCGTACCACATGCCGCCATAGGCGACGTCGACCGCGATCGTGCCGAGACCCTCCACCTCGAGGGGCGCGTCGAGCCGGTCGGCGAAGCAGGGGACGTTCGTGAACTCGACGCTCTCGCAGCGGCCGTCGCGGCACGACGCGCGCGCCTCGACGACGCCGCCCGGCGCTTCCAGCCGCACGACCGTCTCGGGCTCGGTCATCGGCAGAATGCCGGTCTCGAGCAGGACGGTCGTCGTGCAGATGGTGTTCGAGCCGGACATGGCCGGATACTCGGTCGGCTCCATGATGATGAAGCCCGCATCGCAGTCGGGCCGCGTCGCCGGGACGACGAGGTTCGCGTGGCAGGCGACGCTGCCGCGCGGCTCCCGGAGCAGCAGCTTCCGCAGACCGTCGCCCTCGCGCTGCAGCGTCTGCATCTGCTCGAACACCGTCGCCCCGGCCGGCGGGAGGACGCCACCGACGACGACGTTGCCGATCTCACCGCCGGCGTGGCAGCCGACGACCGTGATCATCCGCCGCGTGCGCATGGCGCGACCCTAGCGCCGGCGGCGAGTCCACCAGAAGATCCCCCCGGCGAGCGCGAGCGCGACGACCGGCGTGATCAGGATCGGGTTGAAGCTGCTCGCCGGCGGCGGCTCGTAATCGAGGCTGCCGCGGATCGCGAACGCCTCGCCGCCGACTCTCCCGGGGATGGTCCAGTCGAAGACGTGCTGCGGCCGGTCCTCCGCAGCCCGCACCTGCGGCGGGTCGATCGGGCTCATCCAGTGAATCCGGTGGTCGTGCCAGGAGTACGTCCCGCCGCGGCTGACGCGTTCCCACCGCGGCGTCGCGGTCTTCGTTGCCGATTTCGGCACGGCGACGTCGCCGTAGCGTTCCTCGTTCAGGTACGTGGCCGGCGAGCTTGCGTTCCGGTAGACCCCGCCGTCTGGTTCGAAGCGAAGGTACGGCTCGCCGTCGTAGCCCTCGATCTCGAGCTCGCGCCCGCTGTCGTTTCTGAGCTGGAGCTGGTCGTCTCCTTGCAGGACGTTCACGACGAGGCCTTCGAGCTGCGGCACGACTCCCGTCACCGTCGAGCTGTAGCCGCGCGTCGCCCCGTCGCCGTGCCCTGCGGCTGCAGGGCAGGCGACGAGGGCGGCGAGCGGGACGGCCGCGAGAAGACGGAGGCTCACGCTCGCCTCGGCCTCCGCAACAGCGTCAGGACGAGCGCGGCGAGCCCGGTGACGAGACCCGCGACGCCGAACCCCAGCGCCAGCCCTTCCATGTTCGAGCTCTCGTCCTCGGACGCTTCGGCGTCGGTGGTCGCCGCCGGGAGGGTTCCGGGCGCCGGCGCCTCCTCGACCGCGGGCGTCAGCGTCACTCGCGGTGCCGGCGTGTCCGCGTCGGCTGCGCCGATCCAGCGGACGACCTCGCCGTTCGAGTACGTCTGGGTCGAGGGGAAGGCGAGCGTCACCGCCTCGGCGGGCACCTTCGCGCTCATCCCGAACTCGTCGAACTCGCCGGGTGCAACCCTGCCGCCCTCCCAGGTGACGGTCGCGACGCGCTCGGTCTGCATCTCGCCGAACAGCTCGACCGGCGGATCGAGCTTCTCCATCGTGATCGTCCGCTTCCACCCTGGCTTCGGCTGGAAGCTGACGAAGAACAGGCCTTGCGGCAGCTGCAGCACGACCTTGGTCGTGCCGGCGTTCGGCCGCTCGTTCGGGACCCGGATCGCGAAGCGGGAGAAGCTGTCCGCCGGGACCTCGTTCGGGTTGAGGGTGACATGCGCGCTCGCGACCGGCGCCGACAGCAGGGCACTGCCGAGGACGAGCAGGCTCGCCGTTCTTCTCGTCATCGAATTTCCTTTCCGACTGAGACCGACACCGTGGCCGTGGCCGCGTCGAACTCGCCGCGGCGAGTCTCGACGCGAAGCTGCCAGTGGCCCGCGAGCGCCAGGTTCGCGCCGCGGACAGTGAAGTGGCCGGGCCCGGCCCGCTGCGCGCGCAGGCGCAGAGGGCCGATCTCACGGCTTGGAAGCGTCGCCGAGACCATGGCCGCATCGACGTCGGTCGGTTGTCCTGCCTGATTGGTCAGATAAAGGTGGATCT
Organism: uncultured Gaiellaceae bacterium; assembly: GCA_963789355.1. Taxonomy (GTDB): domain Bacteria; phylum Actinomycetota; class Thermoleophilia; order Gaiellales; family Gaiellaceae; genus Gaiellasilicea. The sequence continues at coordinate 88,030 of CAWBKK010000004.1, read as the reverse complement.
GGTTTCGTCCGGCGACAGCCGGGTCGACGACGAGGTTCAGCTCGAGGTCGCCGAGTGGAGCGGTCGTGGCGGAGCCGCCGCCGGGTGCGACCTGCGCCTTTGCCGGAGGCTCCGAGACCAGCACCGCCGTGACGCCGACGATCGCGGTCATCAAGGCGAGCTCTCCCCCCATGACGCGGAGGAACCGCGTCCGCTCGCCCAGCGAGGCGAGTCCGGTACGCAGCCGCGGGACGGCGCGCCGGTTGTTGTACAGGCCGAGCGCGAGCAACGGCACGACGAGCCCGAGCTTGACCAGCAGCAGCTGGCCGTACGTTGTCTCCCACAGCCCGCGGAGCGCCCGAATCTGCAAGTAGCCACTCGTCGTGCCGCTGACGAGCAGCAGCGAGACCGAGCCCACCGCGAGCAGTGAGAAGCGCGGCACGGCCGCGGCGGCGAGCTCCCACCGCTCGACTCCCGCCCAGACGAGAGCGAGGACGAGCGCCGCGAGCCCGCCGACCCAGACGGCCGCGGCGGCGACGTGGGCGACATCGGCGACGAGGGCGATCCCGCCGGAGACGCTCGCGTGCCCGGACAGCGCCGGCGTCAGGAGCAGCAGCGCCGCCGGCACGAGCACCGGTCGCGGCCGGTCCAGCACGAGCAGGATCGCACACGCCCAGGCGAGGACCGTCTGCGCGAACCACACGGTCCCGAAGCGCGTCTCGAGCACGGCGGAGACGACGTCCCAGTGCAGCGCCTCGCGGAGTCCAAAGCCCCCTGCCGCCGCTCCCTGGAGCACGATCCCCGCGATCGCGACGATCGCGAGCAGTAGGGACGCCCACGCCAGCAGCCGCGACAGCCGCGACCGCGACCGTGCGGAGGCCCGTGCGAGCCCGACCACGAGCAGCAGCGTGCCGCCGCCGACGAGGAGGAGCAGGAGGAAGTCGAGCGCACGCACGACGGAGAACAGCACCGACACGGACGACGGGGTTCCGTCGTCCAGCACCTGCGCGGCGACACCCGCTGGATTCGCGCCGGCAGCACCGACGTGAAAGACGAACGCTCCCGAGACCGGATGCCCGTCGCCCGAGACGGCCCGCCAGGTGGCCGTATAGGTGCCGCGGGCGAGCCTCCTTTCGAGCGAGATCCGCACCGCCTTCTCGCTCGGCCGTTCGGCAGCGCCCGAATCGACGCGGCGCGCCCGCGAGTCGTAGACCCGGACCGCGCCGAACGCCGTCTCGACCGGCTCGTTGAACCGAAGCACGATCGAGCGAGGGCTCTGCTCGAGCACCGCGTCGTTCGCCGGCTCCGTTGTGATCAGCCGCGCGTGCGCACCGGCCGCCGGCGCCGCCGCGAGCACAGCCAGGACGACTGCAACCGCGGCGATCAGCGGCGGGCACGAACGACGGCCCGGATGATCGTCCATCTCTCCTCGCTCGCTCGGCGGCCCCGAGAGGCCGCGACTTTTCGGCTAGGCGGGGATGGGCGGCCCGCGGCCGGAGCAACTGCCGGCGAGAGCCCGTTGCCGGGGGAGATCGACCGGGAGCGGGCGACGAACGGCGAGCGCGGCCCTCCGGGGCACCCGAACGCGCTCGAGTGCGCGTGCGACGAGTCGCGCCACGCTTGCCAGCGCAAAGGCGATGGCAGCCGCGAGCAAGGCGAACGGAAGCTGAAGCGCGAGCCCGAGCAGGAACGGCGCGGAAACCAGCAGCTGCCAGTGGACGCGGCCATCGTAAGCGAGCCGTTCACCGAATTCCTGAAGGACGAAGGCAACGGGCGCGAGTGCCGCGACGAGAACGAAGTGGCCGCCGGCCTGCCGCCGTTCGCGGTGTCCGATGGCGTCCACGACAGCCGCTGCGAACCCGAGCCCCGCCAGCGCGATGCAGAGCGCGATCGCAAGCGGCGCATAGTCGAGGTAGCCGTGGCCGCTCGTCGCGAGGGCCTGCGTGCGCTCATGCACGTCCGGCAACGCAGCCCGGTAGCCGACGGAGTGCCCCGCGAGAGACCCGATCACCGCGAGCGGCACCGCGATCAGCCAGGCGAGTCGACGCCTCATCGACTCATCCTTGCAGACCGGCCGGCGTCAGAGCTTGCGGATCGCGTCGCCGCTCGAGACCGTGCCCGGTTCGACCACCTTCGCGTTCAGCCCGCGCAGGCGCAGGTGGCGGTGCTGCTTCGTGTTCACGAACCGGTGCGCGTCGGAGCCGAAGCGGGCGACGAACTTGGCGCAGCCGGTATGCGGCTCCGCGGTCACCTCGATCACGGCCGAGCCGAGGCCGAGCCGCGTCCCGGGCGGCAGGTTCGCCTCCGAGAGGTCGAGATCGACATAGAACTGGTCGCCGGCGAGCGCCCAGCGCTCCCGTTCGCCCGCTGCGACGAGGTCGACGACACGCGCGCTCATGATGTTCAGCTGCATGTCCGGGTGCCCGAGCCCGTCCGCGCTGCGCGAGCTCCCGCGCACGCGCCAGTTGTCCCCGATCAGACCTTCGTCGAGGTCGAGCGTGGCCTCCGCGAGCACCTCGCGCTCGCCGACTGCGGGCCGCCGCGCGATCAGCTCGACGACTCCCACGTCCTTGGGCGCGCGCCGGATCTCGTCGAGCCCCGCCTCGAGCTCCTCCGTGGTCAGGTGTCGCGCGACGTGGGTGGCCATGCCACGGTTTCTATCACGACCGATGAGTCTCGCTCCCCGCCGACGTCTGACCTGAGACGTCGAGCGAAGGAGGACGCGCATGTCCGCGCTGGATCAGCAGTTCACGGCCACGCTGCACAAGAGCCCCGCGAAGGGCGGCTGGACGTATGTCGTCTGGCCGGCGTCGGTCGAGTTCTTCGGGACCCGGGGCCTCGTGAAGGTGCGGGGCTCGATCGACGGGCATCCGTTCCGGAGCTCGTTCATGGCGATGGGAGACGGCACCCACAAGCTGCCGATCAAAGCCGAGATCCGCCGCGCGATCGGGAAGGAAGCCGGCGACACCGCCAGGGTGCAGCTCGACGAGCGGCTCGAAGGCTGAGGCGGGTGCCCGCCTGGACGCAGTCGTAGTCCAGCGAGACGAGCGCCGGTCCACCGGACGAGCGGTCAGTGCTCCGCTTCGGCGAGCACTCCTCGTGCAGCTTCCAGATCCGACGGATACACGAGGATCTCGCGCGGGCCGGCAGCCGTGAAGTCCTCGAGCGGCGTGTCGATCGAATCGGTGTCGCGGTGGCCACACTCGATCCCGGCCGAGCGCAGCAGACCGCAGACGATCTCAGCCTCGGGCTCGTCGGACACCACCCTCAGTACGACCGCGTCCTCCATCGCCGCAGCCTACACCGGCCTCCCCAACGCGACGGCAGCCAGGCCCGCAATGTCCTACGAACCCGAGCGCTCGATCAGCTCGATCCGGTAGCCGTCGGGATCTCGGACGAAGCAGAGGAACGAGCCGCCCTCGCGGATCTGGTACGGCGGCCGCTCCGGCTCGATCCCCTGGGCGGCGAGCCGCTCGAGCGCCGCGTCCATGTCGTCGACCGTGATCGCGATGTGACCGTAGGCGGTGCCGAGCTCGTACGAGTCGACGCCGTGGTTGTAGGTCAGTTCAAGCCGGTCGCCGTCGCCCGGCAGGCCCATGAAGACGTTGATCGCCTCCTCGCGGATCGGCATCCGCGCACGCTCCTCGAAGCCGAGCGCCGTGTAGAACGCAACCGAGCGGTCGATGTCGGTGATCCGGTAGCAGGTGTGGATGAGCTCCATGCGTGCGATCCTCCGCGGGTCGTGATTGAGGAGCAAGAGTACGCGGCGCGGCGCGAGCGCCTCGGGGAGCTGCTCTCCGAGCGCGACCTCGACGCGCTCTTCGTTCCGCCGTCATCCGATCTCGAGTACTTGACCGGGATCGAGCGCGACCTCCCCACCTTCGGAAACATCTCGTACTCGCACGGCTGGGTCGCCGGCGCGTTCCTCGCGCCTGGACGCGAGCCGGTCTACGTGCTCCCGCGGATGTTCGTCCGCTTCCATCTCGACGGCGACGCGCCGCCCGGAGCGATCGTCGTCGAAGACGACGGCGACGGCCGCGCAGCCGTCGCGGAGGCGGTCGGCGAGCTCGGCTCGCCGCGGCGGCTCGGGCTGGGCCAGCGCGCCTGGGCAGAGACGGCGGTCGAGCTGCTCGCGATCGTGCCGGAAGCGCAGCTCCTCGAAGGCTCCTCGCTCGTGAACGAGCTTCGGCGGGTGAAGTCGCCGGCCGAGCTCGAGCTGATGGCGCACGCCTGCCTGATCGCGCGCGAGACGATGGCGGCGGTCGAGCAGCACGTCGTCCCCGGCACGTCGATGACGGACCTCGTCGAGGCGGTCGAGCACGAGCTGCGCGCTCGTGGCTCGCGCTGCCCCTCCTTCCCGACGCACATCTTCACCTGGGGCGAGCGGCGGCTCGACTCCGGCGGGCCCGGGAGCCGCGACGGGCTCCGCGACGGCGAGGTCGTCCTCTTCGACTTCGGCGCCGTCTGGCAGGGCTACTGCTCCGACTTCGGCCGCACCGTTCCGTGCGGCGAGCCGCCGGCCGACTACGGGCAGGTGACGCGCGTCCTGGCCGAGGCGCAGGAGGCCGGCCGCGAGGCCGCGGTGCCGGGCGCGCTCGCCCGGGAGGTCAACGCAGCCTGTCGCGGCCCGATCGAGGCGGCGGGGCTCGGCGAGGGCTTCCGGCACCGGATGGGCCACGGGATCGGCCTCGACGTCCACGAGCGGCCGTTCCTCTCGGTCGAGGACGGGACGCCGCTCGAGGCCGGGATGACCTTCACCGACGAGCCCTCGATCCTGCTCGACGGCCGCTTCGGCGTCCGTGTCGAGGACGTGATCGCCGTTACCGAGAGCGGCGGGCGGGTTCTGTAGCGGCCCACTCGGCCCAGTCGAGGCGGGCCTGCGCCGAGCGAAGGCCGAGCTCGAGCGCGACGCGGTACGCGCGGGTCTTCGGCGTCTCCGGATCCTCCTGCGCCGCGATCTCCTCCAGCTGGGCCAGGATCTCGCGGGCGCGCTCCGCCTCGCCGCGCAGGTAGGCCGCCGCTTCCGCGGGGTCGAGCAGCCAGAGGAAGAACAGTCGCAGCGAGGCCTCGTCCCGCACCGTGCGTGACGGCTCCGTCTCGCGCAACCAGCGGCGCACCTCCTCGAGGCCCGCGTCGGTCAGCTCGTAGACGCGCCCGCCGCGCGGGGCTGCGGCGCCCTCGCGGATCAGCCCTGCCTCGCGCAGCTTCGCCAGCTCCGGGTAGACCTGGCTGTGGCTCGCGGGCCAGGTATACGCGATCGACTGCTCCAGGTGCCTGACGAGCGCGTAGCCCGTGCGCGGCCCTTCCGCGAGGACGCCGAGCAGCGCATGGGCCAGCGTACCTGTCAATCTTGACATGTCATAGCAGTCCTGTTAGACGTTCGGGCAATGCGACGTCTGCTCCTGCTTGCCGCCCTCCTCGCCCTCGCGGCCTCGACCGCCGGCGCCGCGCCCCAGCGCTCCGGGCACGAGTGCGTGCGCGGAGGCGAGCTCTGGTTCAACGCCGCGGACGGGACGAAGCTCGTCGGCCACCGCTTCGGCAAGGGCACGACGGCCGTGATCCTCGGCCACCAGTCCGACGGCGACCTCTGCGAGTGGCTGCCGTACGCGCGCCGGCTCGCCGGCAAGGGCTACTTCGTCTTCCCGATCGACTTTCGCGGCCACGGCTTCTCGCAGCTGCGGACAGGACCGGCCGCGAACAGGCTCGCCTCCGATCTCGAGGCCGCGACGAAGGCGTTGCGCAAGCTCGGCAAGAAGAAGGTCTTCCTCGTCGGCGCCTCGATGGGCGGGATCGCCGCGCTCGCCGCGGGGGCGAGCGTGAGGCCACCGGTCGACGGCGTCGTCAGCATCTCCTCGCCCGCGCGGTTCATGGGCATGGACGCCGTCGCGAGCGCTCCGCGGCTGCGCATTCCCGTGCTCTACCTCGCGGCGACCGGGGACGACAACGCGGGCTACGACTTCTCGAAGGACGCCGAGGCGATGTTCGCGAAGACCGCGGCGGCGAACAAGCGGCTCCAGTTGCTGCCGGGATCGGCGCACGGCGTCGGCCTGGTCGCCGGCTCCGCGCGCGCGAAAGCCCTCGTCGAGGGCTTTCTCAGCAGCTTGCGCTAGGCGCCGAGGCGTTGGCGCCGCTCGCGGCGCCCTTGAGGGATTTGCGCGCGAGGAGCATCCGCTTCCGCGGATGCTCCTCTTGCGCGACCAACTCAGTGACGAGCCGGTGCTCGGCAGCGGCGGCCAGCCGGTCCTGCTGCCGATCCTGGGTGAGCTGGGAGAGAAAGTCGGTGGCGGCGAGCATCAGGGTCTCCTTCGCGTTCGACATGCTTGATCTGTTCGAAAGTTATCGAACGATCACTCCCTTGTCAAGCCTTTTATTTGCGAGTACGCTGAAACCGTTCCATGGCTATCGAACAGAATAGACGGGCCCAGGTCCTCGACCTCTCCCGTCCGTCGGGGCTCGAGATCGAGATCGAGGTGGCCGAGGCCGCCGAGGTCCTGATGAGCATCTGCGCCGTCGCCGGCCGCGACGACCACGACACGCTCGACCTCGGCACCGAGACGCTGCGCGCGCAACTCGAGTCCCTCCCGCCCGACCTGCTCGAGGCCGCCGACTCGATGCTGCTCGGGTCGCACAAGGTGGCGGCGCACTTGCTCGGGATCGTCTACGAGACGCCGAAGCCGCGGACCTTCGCCGGCTTCATGGAGCGGCTCGAGGCGACCGACCCGATCGACGTGAAGCTGCACCTCTTCGGCCACTATGGAGCCGGAGCCGAGCACCTCTCCTCGCCGGACGTGATCATGCGCGCGGCGCACGGCGACAAGGCGGCGCAGGAGGAATACCTCCAGTCGCTCGCCGAGTGGTCGGAGAAGCACGACATGGTTCGCGGCCTGCTCGACCTCGGTGCCGAAGAGGTGAAGGCACGGATCGTCGAACTGCTCCCGCGCTGGTACGACCTGGTGTTCCTCCCGGCCGCCCCCGAGTGGCGCGAGGCGGCCGAGCGCGACGCGACCGCCAAGCGGGCGCTCGCGAGCAGCCACTCGCCCGAGCAGCTCGTCGAGCTGGCCACGCGCGGCTACCAGTACACGCCGCCCCCGGGGATCCGCACGCTCGCGTTCTTCCCGAGCTGGTTCATGCGCCCGTGGGTGATCCTTTGGGAGCACAAGGGCACGAAGATCTTCTGCTACCCGATCGCGCCGGCGGCCGAGGAGGGCGCCTCACCGGCAGAGGTCGCGCGGGTCTACAAGGCGCTCGGGGACGAGGGGCGCCTGAAGCTCCTCCGCCGGCTGAGCGACGGGCCGCTGAAGCTGAGCGAGGCGGCGGCGGAGCTCGGCGTCGCGAAGTCGACCGCGCACCATCATCTCGCGATCCTGCGCCAGGCCGGGTTCGTGACGATCCGCGACGAGGACGAGAACGTCTACAGCCTCCGCCCCGACCTGCCGCAGACCGGCGACCTGCTGAGCGGCTACCTCGGCTCGTCCAGGTCCTCCGCGACGAGCGCGTAGAGGACGCCGTCGACCCAGCCGTCGCCGCGGCGATAGGCGTTCCGCTTCACCCCCTCGCGGACGAAGCCCGAGCGCTCCGCGTGACGCTGCGCCCGCTCGTTGAAGCCGTAGATCTCGAGCTCGATCCGGTGGAAGCCGCGCTCGTGGATCAGGTACCGCTGTAAGAGGCGGGCCGCGTCGTCGGCGAGTCGCCGGCCGCGGAAGTCGGGATGGACGGCGAGGCCGCTGACGTGGACGATCCCGCTGCGCCGGTTGCGCAGCTCCCAGCTCATGGCGCCCGCCACCTCGTCGTCGAGCTCGACGACGATCACGCCGCCCGCGTCGGGATCCTGGGCGACCTTCGCCGCAACGCCTTCGAGGTCGTAGGAGCCCGCGGCTGCGAGAAAGGGGCGCACGTCCTCGGCGGCGTAGAGCTCGACCAGGAAGTCGATGTCCTCGCCGCCGGCCGGCCGGATCGTGACGCTCACGGGCCGCTCACGGACGCGCCGGAGCGGCCTCGCGCCGCGATAGCCTGACGGCGCCCGACGCGAGCGCGATCCCGGCGAGGATCAGCACGAGGCCCCCGATCGTCGCAGCCGAGATCCGCTCATCCAGGATCAGCACCCCGTAGACGAGCGCGAAGCCGGGCATCAGGTAGGTGACGAGCGAGAGTCGCGCGGAGCCGTGCAGCGCGAGCATCCGGAAGAGGATCAACTGGGCGACCGCCGTCCCGAGCAGCGACAGGGCGAGGACCGACGCGCTCGCCTCGAGGGACGGAACCGACCCTGGAAGCTGGAAGAGCGCGAACGGCGTCAGGATCAACCCGCCGACGAGCATCGAGCCGGCCGCCAGGACCGGCCCGGCCGTGCCGGAGACCGCGCGCTGCCCGTAGACGCCCGCGCCGGCGTAGGCGAGCGACGACAGGACGACCGCAAGCGCCCCGAGGATCGCCAGGTTGCCGCCTTCGGGGTGGATTCCCGTCACGACCGCGACTCCGACGATCCCGATCGCGAGCCCGAGCGCACGCATTCGCGAGAGCCGCTCGTGGGGGAGGAAGCGGAGGACGAGGAGCGCGTTGAAGATCGGCACCGACGCCTGCACGACGGCGGCGAGCCCCGAGTCGATGTGCTTCTCGCCCCACGCGATCAGCCAGAACGGCAGCGCCGCGTTGAGGACGCCGAGAACGAGACAGTGCCGCCACGCGGCGCGGAGGTCCGCCACCGCCGCTGTCCGCCCGAGCCGCCAGACGACGTAGCCGAGCAGCACGGCGGCCGCGAGCAGCGTCCGGAAAGCCATCATCGGCGCGGGCTCGATCTCGTCCACGGCGACCTTGATGAAGAGGTACGAGGCGCCCCAGACGGCGGCCAGAGTCACCAGCATCGGCCAGTAGCGGTTCATCGCTTCACCGTAGCTCTGTCTCCAAGGCCGGTGCCGAGTGCGACCCCCGCGAGCACGAGCGCGAGCCCCGCCAGCGAGACCGCCGTCACCGTCTCGTCCAGGAAGACAGCCCCGTAGGCGAGGGCGAGCGCGGGGACGAGGTACGTCACGAGCACGGCTTTCGAAGCGCCGGCGCCGGCGATCAGGCCGAAGTAGAGGAGGTACGCGACGCCGGTTGCCGCGACCCCGAGGTAGAGCACAGAGAGTGTCGCCTCCCAGCCGAACGAGCTTGCCTGCGCCAGCCCGAAGGGGAGCACGAAGGCCGTCGACCAGACGAGCGCACCGAACGCGACGAGCGCCGGCGGCAAGCCGGGAAAGCGTCGTCCGGCGTAGAGGCCGCCGATCCCATAACAGGCGGACGCAGCGACCACGGCGAGGCCCCCGACCACCGCCCGCTCGCCACCCGAGAGCTCGAAGCCGACGAGCAGCACGACGCCCGTGAAGCCGAGGAGGATCCCAACGAGGCGCAGCCCGGTCGCGCGCTGACTCCGGTCGTACGCGATCGCGAAGAGCGCAGTGAAGAGCGGCGCGGATGCATTGAAGATCGAGGCGAGGCCGGAGTCGATGTACTGCTGTCCCCACGCGATCAGGAAGAACGGCACCGCCGTGTTCGCGAGCCCGAGCAGCGCCAGCGGCCACGCGTACCGCCGCAGCGCCGAGTAGCTGCCGCCCGTGAGGGTGATGTAGACGGCGAGCGCGACCGCGCCCGACGCCATCCGCAGGAGAATCAGGGTCGAGGGCGCCAGGTCGCGCAGCGCGATCTCGATGAACATGAACGAGGAGCCCCAGATCGCCGCGAGCGCCGCCAGCGTCAGTAAGTGGCGGCGGCTCACTCTCTCTCCAAACGCGACGGCCGCCGTCGGCCTTCCCATCTACACTGAACCACCTGACCGAGGTCGCCGCTCAACCCCTGCACCGCGCACTCGGCCTCACGGACGGGGAGCTCGACCGAATCGTCGACCTGCTCGAGCGGGAGCCGAACCACTTCGAGCTGGCGGTGTTCTCGCTCCTCTGGTCGGAGCATTGCGGCTACAAGCACTCGGCCCTCCTCCTGCGACGGCTTCCCTCTGAGGGAAAACGCGTCCTGCAGGGCCCGGGTGAGAACGCCGGCGTGATCGATCTCGGTGACGGCGAGGCCGTCTGCTTCAAGGTCGAGAGCCACAACCACCCCTCGGCGGTCGAGCCGTTCCAGGGCGCGGCGACCGGGGTCGGCGGGATCCTGCGCGACATCATCGCGATGGGCGCCAGGCCGATCGCCCTCCTCGACGGTCTCCGCTTCGCGCCGGACGACCCCCGCTTCGACCGCGCGGTCGCCGGGATCGGCGCCTACGGGAACTCCGTCGGCGTCCCGACGGTCGGCGGCGAAGCCGTGTTCGACGAGGCCTACCGCGACAACGTGCTCGTGAACGCGATGTGCGTCGGCCTCCTGCCCGCCGACCGGATCGCGCGTGCCGGCGCGACCGGCCCCGGCAACCTCGTCGTCCTCTACGGCGCCACCACTGGCCGCGACGGGATCGGCGGCGCCTCCGTGCTCGCAAGCCAGGAGCTCGGCGAGGACGACGCCGACAAGCGGCCCACCGTCCAGGTCGGCGACCCGTTCCTGGGCAAGAAGCTGATCGAGGTCTCCGTCGAGCTCGTCGAGTCCGGCCTCGTCGAGTCACTGCAGGACTGCGGCGCCGCCGGCCTCGCCTCCTCCCTCTCGGAGATGGCGCGCGAGTGCGGAATCGATCTGCGGCTCGACCAGGTACCGCTCCGCGAGGAGAGCATGGAGCCCTGGGAGGTGATGATCAGCGAGAGCCAGGAGCGGATGGTCGCGGTCGTCCGCCCGCAGATGCTCGAGCACGTGCTGGCCGTCTGCGAGCGCTGGGAGCTGCACAACGCGGTCATCGGCGAGGTCACCGACACGGGCCTGCTGCGCGCGCTCTGGGAGGACGACGTGGTCGGCGAGATCCCGGCGCGGCTGCTCACGGACGAGTGCCCGCGCTACCGCGTCGAGCCGACGCCGCGCGCCGAGCCTAGTCAACAGACTGTTGCAAAGTCCGCTCGACGCGCCCGCGGCGCCCGAGGCGCTACTCGAGCTGATCGGCTCGGCAAACATCCGCAGCCGAGCGCCGATCTACCGGCGCTACGACCACCTCGTCGGCTCGCGCACGGTCCGCCGTCCGGGGCTCGACGCGGCGGTGCTGCGACTCCGGCCCGGCTACCGCGGCCTCGCCGTCTCCCTCGACGGCACCGGTCGTATGGGCCGCCTCGACCCGCGCACCGGCGGACGGCTTGCGGTGCTCGAAGCGGCCCGCAACGTGGCCTGCACCGGCGCCGAGCCGCTCGGGCTGACCGACTGCCTCAACTTCGGCAACCCGGAGAAGGGCGAGATCGCCTGGGAGCTCGTCGAGTCGATCGAGGGGATGGCCGAGGCGTGCGAGGCGCTGCGGATCCCGATTGTCTCCGGGAACGTCTCGCTCTACAACGAGACCGACGGGCGGGCGATCGATCCGACGCCGGTCGTCGGCTGCGTCGGCCTGCTCGAGGACGTGCGTGCGGTCCCGGCCGGATGGCGCGACGGCGACGTCGTGCTCCTGGCAGGCGCCTCGCCGGTCGCGCTCGCCGGCTCGGAGTACCAGGCTCGGTTCGGCGACGTCGGCGGCCGTCCGGCGCGCCTCGACCTGACGGCCGAGGCGGCGCTCGTCGAGTTCCTCTGGCGAGCCGCGCCGAAGTGCTCGCTCGTCCACGACGTCTCGCTCGGCGGGCTCGCGGTCGCGCTGGCGAAGGCCGCGCTCCACTCCGGGATCGGCGCCGACGTGACGCTGCCGGACGATCCTCGCGCCTGGTTCGGCGAGGGGGGCGGCCAGGCGGTGCTCGCCTGCGCGCCCGACGAGGTCGACCGGCTCGGCGGCGTTCCGACCCGGCGGCTTGGGGTCGTCGGCGGCGACACCGTCCTCGGGCTGGAGCTCGCTGCACTCCGAGAGGCGCACGGCTGATGTGCGGCGTCTTCGGCATCCGCTCGGCCGACCGCGACGTGGCGCGGATCTCCTACTTCGGCCTCTTCGCGCTCCAGCATCGCGGCCAGGAGGCAGCGGGGATCGCGGTCTCGAATCGCGGCCGGCTGACGGTGATCCGCGATATGGGGCTCGTCGCGCAGGTGTTCGACGAGGAGAAGCTGCACGCGCTCCCGGGCGATGTCGCGATCGGGCACACCCGCTACTCGACGACCGGCTCGAACGCCTGGGCGAACGCTCAGCCGCTCGTCCACCACGGCCGCTCGCGCACGGTCGCGATCGGGCACAACGGCAACCTGACGAACACGACGGAGCTCCGCGCAGCGCTTGCCGCCGACGGGATCGGGCTCGGCGCCACCTCCGACACTGAGGCGATCGCCGCGCTGATCGCGAACGATCCGGCGCCGATCGCGGAAGCCGTCGCCCGCGCCATGCCCCGGCTCGAGGGGGCCTACTCGGTCGTCGCGCTCTCGGAGGGGAAGCTGCTCGCCTTCCGCGACCCGCACGGGATCAGGCCGCTCGCGCTCGGGCGGCTCGGCGACGACTGGGTGGTGGCGTCGGAGACGTGCGCCTTCGATCTGATCGGCGCGGCCTACGAGCGCGACGTTCGCCCCGGCGAGCTGGTCGTGATCGACGAGGACGGCGTGCACCCGACCCAGGCGGTGCCGGAGGGCCGGCAGGCGCTCTGCATCTTCGAGCACGTCTACTTCGCCCGCCCCGACTCGACCCTCGCGGGCGCGGAGGTGCACGGCGTGCGCGTGCGCATGGGCGAGCGGCTCGCAGCGGAGGCGCCCGTCGACGCTGACCTCGTGCTGCCGATCCCCGACTCGGGCACCCCCGCCGCCGTCGGCTTCACGCGCGCGTCGGGGATCCCCTACAGCGAGGGGTTGATCAAGAACCGGTACGTCGGCCGCACCTTCATCCAACCCGACGAGGATCTGCGCCGGCAGGGGATCCGGATGAAGTTCAACCCGCTCGCGGAGGTCGCGGGCAAGCGGCTCGTGATCGTCGACGACTCGATCGTCCGCGGCTCGACGATGCAGCAACTCGTCGGGATGCTCTTCGAGGCGGGCGCGGCCGAGGTCCACGTCCGGATCTCCTCGCCGCCGATCGTGGCGCCCTGCTTCTACGGAATCGACATGGCCGACGAGGAGCAGCTCGCAGCCGCCCACCGCTCCGTCGAGCAGATGCGCGAGCTGATCGGCGCCAGCTCGCTCCACTATCTCTCGCTCGAGGGGATGCAGGCGGCAACGCGGCTGCCGGAGGCGTCGGTCTGCCGTGCCTGCTTCACCCGCGACTACCCGACGCGCGTGCCCGAGGAGCGGAACCTGGCGAAGCTGCGCTTCGAGCCGGCCACGCGCTAGCCGTCTACTTCGAGATCGTCACCGGCACGCGGACGAGGTCGCGGTCGAGCGTCTGGTTGCAGCCCCGGTAGTGCTGCACCGTGTAGTAGAGGTACGCGCGTGAGCCGGTCGTCTCGAAACTCCGCGACGGGCTCGCGTGGTCGATCAGCGTCGGGTACATGATCGGGTCGGGATCGCCGCAGTTGTGCACGAACGCCATGTTCCTCGCGAACACGAGCCGCTGCGTCTCCCAGGTGACGAGATCCTTCGAGACCGAGAAGTAGACACCCCACTTCGTCGTGCCCGGGTCCCGCCGAACGTCGACCTGGTCCCCGCCGATGAGGAGCCAGCGCTGGAGGTGCGTGTTCCAGGTGAGGTTCGGATGGAGCGGGCTGCCGCCGGGCCGCGTCTCGATGTAGGTGCGGCAGAGATGGTTGCGCGGCGACCCGGCCTCGGTGTACGGGTCGATGAACCTCCGCGTGTAGGCCCCGGACTCGTCCGGGGCGCGCCAGGAGGTCGGATCGGAGAGGTTCCGCGTCCTGATCAGGCAGTTGCCATTTTCTCGGGCGACGCCCCGTCGCGCGAGCACGTCCTGGCTGACGATTGCGTAGTAGTAGCCGTCGGCCGGGTTCCGCACGATCTGCGAGGGGCTGCGATGCCCCTCGACGCCGAGATCCGGGACGTACCGGTACGGGACCGCAGCGACGAGGCCGTTACGCGGACCCTGGCGTCGGTAGGAGCGGCCGCCGTCGGTCGAGACGACGAGCGCGAGCGTGTTCCACCAGCAGCGGAAGTAGTCGCCTGAGGGGCAACGTCCCGGATGTGCGTTTCCCTGGTACTCCACGTGCGTGAGCCCGTAGATCGTCCGGCCGTCGTTCGTGTAGACCGAGGCCAGCCATTGCTTGTCGTCGAACGTCGCCGGGTTCTCGCTCTCCTTCGACCCGAGGACGACGGTGCAGTCGTGACGGAGCCGGTCGAAGTCGGGGCCGATCAAGCGTCGGGTGATGTAGTGGGACGCGAGCACCTGCACGTTCCCGTCCGCGTCCCTGAACGCGCGTGCGGGGAGATCGGGGATGTCGGTGTCCTCGCACTTGTCGCGGGACCAGTCGAAGATCAACTCCTCCCGTCCCGTAACGGTGATCCGCGCGTTGATCGGCTTGGGCCGGATCAACCTTGCCCGCTCGCACTCGAAGCCGAGCTTCCGGTACTGGGCCTGGTACTTCGACTGACACGCCTGCCCCACGCGGATGCAACCGTGCACGCCGCCGATCACCGCGTAGTAGGACGCGCCGGTGCAGATGAGCAGGCCGAGCCGGCCGCGGGCGCTGCAGCTGTAGCCCAGGCGCACGTACTGCGCCTGGTGGCGCCGCTCGCACCGAATCCCCACCTCGAGGCAGACCCGCTTGCCGCCGATCACGGCTGCGTCCGTTCCCTTCGGGCAGCCGGCGGCATTCGGGCGGCGTTCGTCGGAGGGCGCCGGCGAGCTCGACTGAGCCATCACCAGGGTCGCCGTGACAGCCGCAATGATGAGGAGTGGCCGAGCGGGCAGGGCGGCTCCCTTGTCGCGATTGTCACCTTCGTACCACCTCGGGCGCCCATGATCAACGTCACCTCCCGCCGGCGGCTGATCAGCCGCTCAGGCGACTAGGCTGCCCCGGTGAAGCTCATCTCCGTCAATGCCGGCCGGTCGCAGCTGATGAGGATCGGCGCCCGAACGGTCGCGACCGGGATCCGCAAGACACCGGTCGAGCGCGGCCAGGTCGGCGCGCTCGGGCTGGCGGGCGACGTCGTCGCGGACAGTGAGAACCATGGCGGGCTCGACCAGGCGCTCTATCTCTACAGCTGCGAGGACTATGCCTTCTGGGCCGGCGAGCTCGGCGGCGAGCCCGAGCCGGGGACGTTCGGCGAGAACCTGACGCTCTCGAGCTTCGGTGACGAGCCCGTCCGGATCGGCGACCGCTTCCGGATCGGCGCCGCCCTCGTCGAGGCGACCGCGCCCCGCATCCCCTGCTCGGTCTTCGCGACCCGGATGGGCCGGCCGGGCTGGGTCAAGCGCTTCGCCGACGCCAGGCGGCCGGGCGTCTACGTGCGCGTGCCCGAGCCGGGCGACGTGGCGGCGGGCGATCCCGTCGAGCGCCTCGGTGGCGGCGAGGGCAATCCGACCGTGCTCGACCTGATGGACGCCTGGTACGCGAAGGAGCCGGATCCGGAGCTGCTCGAGCGGCTGCTCGCGTCCCCGCTCGCGGAGCGCGCCCGGGAGAACGTCGAGAAGATGCTCGCGCGCGCCGCCGCTGATCAGCGGCGCTCGGCCAGCTCCTGCGCTCTCCCGTAGCGGACGGCGCGCCGCACTGCCCTCGGGTCGAGCCCACGCTCGAGCAGCTCCTGGCGCAGCTCTCCCTCCTTCGCCAGCCGCAGGAAGAGCCACGCGAGCGCGGTGATCGTGACGAGCGAGCCCTCGATCATCATCACCGCCCCGGCCAGGCCCTGATCGGCGAGCGGCGAGATCCCCCACAGCTCCTCGCCTCGGTCGTAGACGCCGTAGAAGACGGCTCCCGACCAGACGAAGATGTTCCCGAGCAGCGTCTCGACGAGCCGGACGACGGCGATGTAGGCGAGCTTTGGTCCTGTGCCGAACCACTCCGGCGCGGGCAGCGTCTCGAGCACGGGCAGCCAGGCGACGATCCCGGCGCTGAAGAAGCAGATGTGCTCGAGGGCATGCACGACGGAGTGCTCGACCGCCGCCTCGTAGAGAAACGGAACGTGCCAGACATAGAGGTTGGCCGCCCAGATCGGCAGCGCGACCAGCGGGTTGGCGAGCACGCGCAGGCGCTCGACCGGCCGGAGCGCGAGCAGCGGCCGCAGCATCGGCCCGTTCAGCCCCGCGAGCAGGCAGAGCGGAGCGAGATCTCCGATCAGGACGTGCTGGAGCATGTGGAAGCTGAAGAGCTCCCGCTCCCCGATCGCCGCGATCGGGGAGACGTAGGCGGCCAGCAGCAACAGGATCCCGAGGGTGAAGAGCACCAGGCGCCAGCGCGGCATCGGCGTCCCGCGGAGCCGGAGCGTCCGCGCCCGCATCGCGTAGGCCAGCGCCGCGAGCGCGACCGGGGCGAGCTGCAGCGGATCGAGCGTCCAGTCGGTCAGCACCTTTGCCAGACTAGACTCCGCCCGCCGTGAAGCTGTTCCACTACCACCTCGTCACCTCACGCGTCCGGGAGGTGGAGGCGCGCTACCTCGGCAAACTCGCGTTCGGTCTCGTCGCGCGGCACGGCCGGATCGGCGAGGAGTACCAGTCCTTCGAGCCGGGGATGTCCTGGGAGGAGCTCGACTCGATCGGGTTCAAGCTCCGGCTGACCGAGCTCGAGCGCGGCGCGGTCAACGTCGTCGTCCAGCCCGGCCAGTGGGAGCTGCCGCGCGTCGACCATCTCGGGCTGGCACTCGACGAGGACGAGTTCGCGGAGGTCGTCGACCGCGCCGTCGAGCAGGAGTTGCGCGTCCAGGCCCACGGCGGCCGGCGGACGTTCATCGCCACGAACGCGGGCTACCGGCTCGAGGTGCACCCGCCGCGCGAGTGGCTCGACGAGCTGCTCGACGCGAGCGGGGAGCTCCAGCTGACCGAGCTGCAGCTCCTCGCGGACGATCCCGAGGCGAAGGCGGCCGTGCTGGCGGAGTTGCTCGACGCGGAACAGGACGGCACGAGCGTGATGGTCGGAAGCTCGGTCGTCAGCTTCATCCCAGGTGGCCCTCAGGGACGGCCGCAGCTGCACGGCGAGCTGCTCACCTGAGCACCCGTCTAGACTCGTCTCCGAGTCGAGTCAGAGACGCGTGACTCGGGTTACGCGCCGCGGGCGGCCTTCCGGGGCACCTCGTAGACTCGGAGCGTGAGCGACGAACGGACGTACGCCGCCGCAGGCGTCTCGCTCGCCACGGCGGAGGGGATCGTCGAGCGGCTGCGCGCCGCAGTCGAGTCGACTGGTGCGCGTGGGTTCGGCGCGTTCGCCGGGCTCCACCCGCTGGACGACCGTCGCCTGCTCGCCGCCTCGACCGACTCGATCGGGACGAAGCCCGTCGTCGCCCGCCGGCGCGGCGCCCTGCGTGCGTGCGGCGCGGACATGGCTGCGCACTGCATCAACGACGTGATCACGTGCGGGGCCGACCCGCTGATCCTGCTCGACTACGTCGCCGCGAGCCACCTCGACCTCGAGCAGGTCGCCGAGCTGGTCGAAGGCGCCGCCGAGGTCTGCCGGGCCGCGGGGGTTGCGCTGATCGGCGGCGAGACGGCCGAGCTGCCGGGCGTCTACCACGACGGCGAGCTCGACTTCGCCGCCACGTGCGTCGGCATCGTCGAGCGCGACCGTGTCATCGACGGGTCTGCCGTCGGGGAGGGCGACACGATCGTCGGGCTGCCCTCCGCGGGCGTCCACGCCAACGGATTCACGCTCATCCGCGCCGTGCTCGAAGTCGAGGATTACGACGGCCCCGACCTGCTCGCGCCGACCCGGCTCTACCTGGACGACGTCCGGCGGCTGCGCGACCGCGCCCACGCGTTCGCGCACGTGACCGGCGGCGGGATCGAGGGCAACCTGAGCCGCGTGCTCCCGGACGGCCTTCGCGCCGAGCTCGACTGGGACGCCTGGGAGCGGCCGCCCGTGTTCGAGTGGCTCGCCCGCCACGTCGAGGAAGACGAGGCTCGCCGGGTCTTCAATCTCGGGATCGGCTACTGCGCCGTCCTCGCCGAGCCGGGCGACGACCTCGTGATCGGACGAGTGGTCGCGGCATGATCGGCGTCCTGGTGAGCGGCGAGGGCACAAATCTCCAGGCGCTGCTCGACGCCGGGCTCCCCGTCTGCGCCGTCGCCAGCAGCCGTCCCGGCGTCCGCGCGCTCGAGCGGGCCGAGGCGGCCGAGCTTCCCGCCGCCGCCTTCGAGCTCGAGGAGTACGCCGACCGCCCTCAGCGCGACGCGACGATGGCGAACTGGCTGCAGGAGCAGGGCGTTCGCGTGGTCGTCTGCGCCGGCTACATGCACCTGCTCACGCGGCCCTTCCTCGAGCGCTTTCCCGAGCGAATCGTCAACGTCCATCCCTCGCTGCTGCCCGCGTTTCCGGGCGCGCGGGCGATCGACGACGCGCTCGCCGCCGGAGTCGAGACGACGGGCGTGACCGTTCATCTCGTCGACGAGGGACTCGACACCGGGCTCGTGATCCGCCAGGAGCCCGTTGCCGTCCAGCCGCGCGAGACGCTGACGGAGCGGATCCAGGCGGTCGAGCACCGGCTGCTTCCCGAGGTGGTGAGAGAGCTCTGCGTGCGCTGATCTCGGTGTGGGACAAGACGGGGCTGGACACGCTCGCGAAGGGCCTCTTCGAGCTCGGCTGGGAGCTCGTCGCGAGCGGCGGCACCGCCGACGCGATCAAGGAGCTCGGCCTGAACGTGACCAAGGTCGAGGACGTGACCGACTTCCCGGAGATGCTCGGCGGCCGCGTCAAGACGCTGCACCCGAACATCCACGCCGGGATCCTCGCCCGCCGCGAGGTCGAGTCCGATCTCGCGGCGCTCGAGGAGCAGGGGATCGAGTCGTTCGACCTCGTCTGCGTCAACCTGTACCCGTTCGAGCAGGTCGCGCGGGAGCACGGCGTCCGCGAGGAGGAGGCGGTCGAGATGATCGACATCGGCGGCCCGTCGATGCTTCGCGGCGCCGCGAAGAACTTCGCGCACGTCGCGCCGGTCTGCCGTCCGGCCGACTACGGGATGGTGCTCGAGGAGCTGCGCGAGTCGGGCGAGCTCTCGCTGGACACGCGCCGGCGCCTCGCCGCGACCGCCTTCGCCACCTCCGCCGCCTACGAGTCCGCGATCGCGTCCTGGTTCGCCGGGCGCGAGTCGTTTCCCCGGTCTTCACGCCCGTCTTCGAGAAGCACCTCGACCTCGCCTACGGCGAGAACCCGCACCAGAGCGCCGCCTACTACGCCGAGCGCGGCGTCCGGACGCACCTGCTGGCGCGCGTCGACCAGCTGCACGGCCGCGAGCTCTCGTTCAACAACCTCAACGACCTGAACGCAGCGCGGATGCTCGTGGGCGAGTTCGCGCTGCCGGCATGCGTGATCGTCAAGCACGCGAACCCGTGCGGCGTCGCCGTCGGCGCCTCGATCGAGGAGGCCTACGAGGTCGCGCTCGCCGCCGATCCGCTTTCCGCCTACGGCGGCGTCGTCGTCCTCAACCGGGCCGTCAGCGCCGCCCTCGGCGAGCGGCTGGCGGAGCAGTTCGTCGAAGTCCTGTTCGCGCCCGGCTACGACGAGGTCGCGCTCGAGGCGCTGATCCGCAAGCAGTCGATCCGCATCCTCAACGACACCGAGCGCCGCACCCCGGAGGCGTGGGAGCGGGACTACAAACGCGTCCTCGGCGGCCTCCTCGTCCAGGATCGCGACGCGGACGTCGAGGACCGCGAGGGCATGGAGGTCGCGACCGGCGAGCCGACCGAGGCGCAGTGGGGCGACCTGCTCTTCGCCGCGCGCGTCTGCAAGCACGTTGCCTCGAACGCGATCGTGATCGCCAAGGACCTGCAGACGATCGGGATCGGCGCGGGTCAGATGAGCCGAGTCGACTCGGTCCGGATCGCGATCGAGAAGGCCCACGAGCACGGGCACTCGCTGACGGGCGCCTCACTCGCCTCCGACGCGTTCTTCCCCTTCCCCGACGGTCCTCGGCTCGCTCTCGACGCCGGCGTGGACTCCTTCATCCAGCCCGGCGGCTCCAAGCGCGACATCGACGTGATCGACGCGGTCGAAGCCGCCGGCGCCACGATGGTCTTCACCGGGCGCCGGCATTTTCGACACTAGATCTACGTGTTCGGGTTGTTGTCGCGGGTGCTGTTGAACGTCCGATCGGCGTAGCCGAGCGCCTCGCTGAGGAACGCGGCGGCGAAGGCGGCCAGGCCGATAGCGATCATGTCCGGCCAGCGCGTGTCCGAGAACACGGCGATGACGAAGAACACAACCGCGACGAGCAGCAGAATTGTGCGTAGACCGAGATTCATCCTGTCTCCTTGAGGGGGGATACTCGCCGGGTGGACGAGCTCGACCTGCGTATTCGCACCCACCTCTACGCCTCCTTTGTCGCGGACGCACGCGCACGCACACCCGGGGAGACCGCCGCCGCCCTCGGCCTGGGCGAAAGCGAGGTCGCCGAGGGCTATCGGCGCCTCCACGACGGGCACGCACTCGTCCTCCATCCGGGCACGACCGAGATCCGGATGCTGAACCCGTTCTCGGCCGTCGAGACACCCCACCGGGTCGAGGCCGGCGGGCGCTCGTGGTTCGCGAACTGCGCCTGGGACGCGCTCGGAATCCCTGCCGCCCTGCACACCGACGGGACGATCCGCTCGGAGTGCCCGGACTGCTCCGAGCCACTCCGAGCTCGAGGTGCGCGACGGCGAGCTCGTCCGCGGCGCCGACCTGCTCGTCCACTTCGTCGTCCCCGCGCGGCACTGGTGGGACGACATCGCCTTCACCTGAAGCACGATGGTCTTCCTCCGGTCGGAGGAGCACCTGGCACGCTGGCTCGGGGCGATCGGTCGGGCACCGGGCGCAAGCATGAGCGCGGCGACGCTGAACGAGCTGGCGCAGCGTTGGTGGTGGACGCGACTCGACGCCGACTGGCGGCCGCGCGCCCCCGCCGAGTCACAGGCGATCCTGGACGAGCTAGAGCTTCGCGGCGCGTTCTGGCAGCTCGTCTGACCGGTCGATCCGGATCGACTGCAGCACAGCGACATTGAGCGGAGACCTGGGGTCGTAGACGAACCGGTAGAGCCACCGGCCGCGCTCGACGAGGACGAACCGGCGCTGGGTCTCGCCCCAGCTCACTCCGAACTCGTGCGCGGCCAATGACGTCAGCGTCGTCGGCGTCAGCGGCGTGACGTCCGCGCCGTAGCGGCTCGAGACGAAGTCCCGCTCTCGCTCGTACCGCGCCCGAGCGGTCACGTCCAGGTGCCGCGACAGCTCGAAGTACACCTCCTCGCCGTCCGTGGACTGGGCGTGAAGGCGTACGTCGTCGAACTCCACTGCCTGGTCGCTCGGCGTGCGCGGCGGATAGGCGAACGTCAACCCGAAGTCGGACAGGCGGATGTGGTGCCAGCCGTCGCCCGGTTCGTCCATGAGCGCACTCTATTTGCGTAGGCTCCCGCGCAAATGACCCGCGACTACCCGACGCTGCTCGAGCTCGTCGGCGGAACGCCGATCGTCCGGCTCGACCGGATCGCTCGCGACGTCGAGCCGATGCTGCTCGCGAAGCTCGAGTACCTGAACCCCGGCGGCTCGAACAAGGACCGGATCGGGATGGCGATGATCGATGCCGCCGAGCGCGAGGGGAAGCTGCGGCCGGGCGGAACGATCGTCGAGCCGACCTCCGGCAACACCGGCGTCGGGCTCGCGATCGCGGCGGCCGCGCGCGG
The DNA here is from genome assembly GCA_963789355.1 of uncultured Gaiellaceae bacterium. Taxonomy (GTDB): domain Bacteria; phylum Actinomycetota; class Thermoleophilia; order Gaiellales; family Gaiellaceae; genus Gaiellasilicea. The sequence goes on along the minus strand of CAWBKK010000004.1, from coordinate 66,360 downwards.
CTACCGCTGCATCTTCGTCATGCCCGACAAGATGAGCCAGGAGAAGATCTCGATGCTCCGCGCCTACGGGGCCGAGGTCGTGATCACGCCGACCGCGGTCGAGCACGACTCGCCGGAGAGCTACTACAGCGTCTCCGACCGGCTCGCGGAGGAGATCCCGGGCGGCTTCAAGCCCGACCAGTACTCGAACATGAACAACCCGCAAGCGCACTACGAGACGACGGGGCCGGAGATCTGGGAGCAGACGGGCGGCGAGATCGCCGCGCTCGTCGTCTCCGTCGGTACCGGCGGCACCATCTCGGGCGCGGGCCGCTACCTGAAGGAGCGCAACCCGGACGATCCAGATCGTCGGCGCCGACCCCGAGGGTTCCGTCTACACCTCCGAGGAGACGCACCCCGTACCTCGTCGAGGGGATCGGCAAGGACACCTGGCCCGAGACGATGTCGCGCGACATCGTCGACCGCTGGGTGCGCGTCTCCGACCGCGACTCGTTCGTGACCGCGCGGCGGCTCGCGCGCGAGGAGGGGATCCTCGCCGGCGGCTCCGCCGGGACGACGATCTGGGCGGCGCTCGAGGTGGCGAAGGACTTCGGCCCGGACGCACGGATCCTGACGTCCTCCCCGACTCCGGGCGCTCGTACCTCTCGAAGTTCTACGACGACAACTGGATGCTCCAGTACGGCTTTCTCGAGCGGAAGGCGCCTGCGCCGACGATCGACCAGGTGCTCCGGTTCAAGCGCAGCGAGGAGCACGAGGTGCCGGATCTCGTCACGATCGAGTCGCACGCGAAGGTCGGGGCCGCGATCGACCTGATGCAGCGCTACTCGATCTCGCAGCTTCCGGTCGTCCGGAGCGAGCCGGTCGAGTCGCTCGCGGACGTCGTCGGCTCGCTGCAGGAGCGCGGCGTGCTCGACCGCGTCTTCAAGAACCCGGACGCGATGAACGAGGACGTCGCCGTGATGATGCAGCCGCCGCTCGCCGCCGTCGACGTCGGCGACTCGCTCGACCAGGTCTTCGCCGACCTCTCCGGCCCGAGCGCGGCGGTGGTCGTCGCCGCCGCGGGACGCCCGGCAGCGATCCTCACGCGTTCCGATCTGCTCGAGTACCTGGCGCACCAGCGCTCGCAGGTCAACGGCACCTAGCGTGAAGCTCTACGACTCGCCAGTGTCCGCCAATTGCTACAAGGTGCGGCTGCTCGCGGCCCAGCTCGGGCTGAAGCTCGAGCTCGTCACGGTCGACATCTTCGCCGGTGACGCGCAGACGCCCGAGCATCTGCGGCGGAACCCGGCCGGCCGGACGCCCGTCCTGGAGCTCGACTCCGGCGAGCACCTGCCCGAGTCGGGAGCGATCCTGCTCTACCTCGCCGGGGGCACACCGATGCTGCCCGAGGATCCGGTCGAGCGGGCGCGCGCAACGGCCTGGCTCTTCTTCGAGCAGAACCTGCTCGAGCCGAACATCGGCACCGGCCGCTTCTGGCTCCTCACCGGTCGCGCCGCCGGCCACGAGGCCTTGCTCGAGCGCTGGCGCAGCATGGGCCGGAGCGCGCTCGAGGTGCTGGAGCGGCAGCTCGCCCAGACGCCGTTCCTGCTCGGCGACCGCTACGGCGTCGCCGACACCTGCCTCTACGCCTACACGCACGTCGCGCCGGAGCTCGGGCTCGCGCTCGACGAGCTCCCCGCCGTCGATTCCTGGCTGCGCCGCGTCGAGACGACGCCGGGCTTCATGAACGACCTGCAGCCCTATCCCGGCAACGCCGGCGCCGGCGGCCGCTCGGCGCACGGCTAACAACAGAAGCTACGAGGATCGGGGGTGCAGTATGGCCGAACATGCGGTGGTGGTAGCCGGCGGCGGCCCGACGGGGCTGATGCTGGCCGGCGAGCTGGCGTTGGCGGGGGTGAACGTCGCCATCGTCGAGCGGCGCTCCAGCCAGGACCTCCCCGGCTCGCGCGCCGGCGGTCTGCACTCACGCACGATCGAGGTCTTCGATCAGCGCGGAATCGCCGATCGGTTCCTCTCGGAGGGACAGGTGGTTCAGGTCGGGCAGTTCTCCGGGGTGCCCCTCGACATCAGCGACTTTCCCACCCGGCATCCCTACTCGCTCGGGCTCTGGCAGAACCACATCGAGCGCATCCTGGCCGGCTGGGTCGACGAACTGAAGGTGACGATCTATCGCGGACGCGACGTGACGGGCTTCGCGCAGGACGAAACCGGCGTCGACGTCGAGCTGTCCGACGGCCTGTCGCTGCGGGCGGAGTATCTCGCCGGGTGCGACGGCGGACGCAGTCTGATCCGGAAGGCGGCCGGCATCGAGTTCCCGGGGTGGGATCCGACGTCGAGCAGCCTGATCGCCGAGGTCGAGCTGGCCGAGGAGCCGGAATGGGGCACCCGCCAGGATGCCATCGGCATCCATGGACTCGGCAGGGTCGAGTACGAGATCCGAGACGGCGAGGTTGTCTACGCCGAGAGCGGGCCGGTTCGGGTGATGGTGACCGAACGGCAGGTCAACTCCGCAAGCGAACCCTCGCTGCGCGATCTCAGCGAGGCGCTCATCGCCGTCTACGGGACCGACTACGGGATCCACAGTCCCACGTGGATCTCCAGGTTCACCGATATGACCCGGCAGGCCGCGGCCTATCGCGAGGGACGGGTCCTCCTCGCCGGCGACGCCGCACACGTCCATTCCCCGGATGGTGCCCAGGGCCTCCAGATCGGCGTGCAGGATGCGGTGAACCTGGGCTGGAAGCTGGCCCAGGTGGTCGACCGGATCTCGCCGGAAAGCCTTCTGGACACCTACCACGCCGAGCGTCACCCGGTTGCTGCCCGCGTTCTGCGAACCACGATGGCCCACGTCGCCCTCCGCCGTCAGGACGAACGCACGGCGGCCCTGCGCGACACCATTGCCGAACTGCTCGAGGCGGAGGAGGCTCGTCGACGCTTCGCTGCGATGATGTTCGGCCTGGACATTCATTACGACCTCGGCGCAGGTCACCCGCTGCTCGGACGCCGCATGCCCGATCTCGACCTGGTCACCGCCGACGGCCCGCTGCGCGTCTTCACCCTCCTGCACCGGGCACGGCCCGTGTTGCTCGACTTCGGCGAACCCGGCGGCCTCGACGTCACTCCCTGGGCCGGCCGCGTTCAGTCGATCCAGGCCCGGTACACAGGGACGTGGGAGCTTCCGGCTCTGGGCCAGGTGGCAGCCCCCGCTGCCGTGCTGATCAGACCCGATGGCTACGTCGCCTGGGTGGGAGACGGCACAGAGACCGGATTGCGCGATGCGCTGACTACCTGGTTCGGATCGCCATGACTCCCATGTCGCTCGCGGACTCGAACCATGGCTGACGGCGAACGTTACGCCGCGCTGCGGGCGTCGGACGGCGCCGCAAGCGGCTCGACGGCGGCCGGGGGTTTCGAGCCTCCCTCCGAGCGGACGGCGACGAAGACCGAGCCGACGATCAGCGCGGCGCCAGCGCCGATGGCCAGCGTCAGCTTTTCGTCGAGGACGAGCGCACCGAGCAGGATCGCGACGAGCGGATTGACGTACTGGTGCGTGACGACCTTCGAGATCGGGGCGTTCCGCAGCAGCCACGCGTAGGCGGTGAAGCCGATCAGCGAGCCGAAGACGGCCAGATAGAGCCAGGCCGCGATCGACTCGAGCGTGAACCCGGCAGCGTCCATCGTCCAGGGCTCCCCGGTCGCGAGCCCGAGCACGAGCAGGAGGACGCCGGCGCTCACCATCTCCCAGGTTGCGGCAACGAAGCCGTCGTGCGGCAGCGGGAGCCGGTGCGCGAAGAAGGAGCCGAGCGACCAGGAGACGGTCGCGGCGAGCGCGATCGCGAGGCCGATGGCGCTCGACGCGCCCTGGCCGCCTGGGATCACGACGAGCGCCAGCCCGGCGAGGCCGACGAGCACGCTGAGCCTGGTTGCGAGCGCGATCCGCTCGCGCGCGAGCGCGCGCAGGAGGATCACCTGCAGCGGCACCGTGCCGGCGATCATCGCCGCAATGCTCGAGTCGATCCGCGTCTCGGCGAGGGTGACGAGGCCGACGCCGAGCGCCAGCAGCGCAAGCCCGAGCAGCGCCGAGGCTGCGAGCTCTCCCCGGGTCACTCGGATGCTGCGGCCGGTCAGCGTCAGGATCAGCGCCAGCAGCGCCCCCGCAAGGAGGAAGCGCGACCCGGCCGAGAGGAAGGCGGGCAGGCTCTCGACCGACAGCTTGATCGCGAGGTAGGTCGAGCCCCAGACGAGATAGACGGTCCAGAGCGCGATCAGGAGCTTCCAGGGAGCGGGGGCAGCCATGTCTACTGGAACCGAACGAGCTGCCCGAGCGTGAGATTCCTCCTCGCCGCTCGGATCGCTGATCGAGACGATCAGAAATCCGACATCAGCGGATGAAGCTGGCCTCGTGGCCGCGCGCGTTCGCGGCCGCGAGCTCGCCGGCCGTGAGCGCGCCGATCCGCTCCAGCAGCTCGAGCTCATCGCGAAGGTGCGTCCGCATCATCTCGGGGCCGTCGGTCGCGATCGTGAACGCGACCCCGTGCTCCTTGAAGGCGGCGAACGTCTCGCGGATCGCGTTCTCGTCGGGCAGCGCCTTCGTGAGCAGGTTCGAGGTGGGGCAGATCTCGAGCACGATCCCGGCGTCGCGCAGCAGGCGCATGAGCTCGGGATCCTTCGCAGCGAGGATCCCGTGGCCGATCCGGTCGGGCCGCAGGTGCTCAACGACCTCGCCGAGCTCCTCGCCGCCGGTGTCGCCCTCCTCGCCGACGTGGATCGTGATCCCGAGGCCTGCCGCCCGCGCGGTCTCGACCATCGGCGCCACCTGGGTGTAGTCGTAGCGGCCGCCGCCGGGCCGCGGGCCGGCGATGTCGATCCCGACGACGCCCCGCGAGGCCCAGCGGATCGCCTTCTCGACGACGACCTCGTTCTGGCGCGCGTCGAACGTGCGATCCATCATCAGGATCAGCCCGGCGCGCACCTGTGGGTACTCGAGCGAGGCGCGGTCGAGACCCCGGATCGCGGCGAGGATGATGTGGTCGAGGTCGCGCTCGCCGCCGCGGTTCCGCTTCATCGGGTTGAAGCGGAGCTCGAGCGTGGTGATCCCCTGGCTCCGGTAGGCGCCACCGATCGCGCCGTGGACGGACTGCTCGACCGCCATCGGTGAGCTCTGGATCAGCTCCGTCCAGTGGTAGATCCGGTCGAGCGCGTCCAGGTTCTCGACCCCGCGCGGGTCGGAGACCGTGACGAGCGCGTCGAACTCCCAGTAGTCCTTGACCGGCAGCGCGATCCCCTGCTCGTGCGCGAGCGACCAGAGGATGTCGGAGGCGACCGAGCCGCCGAGATGAGTGTGCAGCTCGACGAGACCCTCGGACATTCGGGCGACTCTATCCTTCGTGCCTGTGCTCGACGGGATCGACCACGTCCAGCTCGCGGCGCCACCCGGTTGCGAGGCCGAGGCCCGCCGGTTCTTCGGCGGGCTGCTCGGGCTCGCGGAGCTCGAGAAACCCGAGCCGCTCCGCGCTCGCGGCGGCGTCTGGTTCCGCGTCGGAGCGCAGCAGCTGCACGTCGGCGTCGAGGAAGCGTTCGCGCCGGCGCGCAAGGCGCATCCGGCATTCGCGGTCAGCCGGTACGACGAGCTCGTGACCCGGCTCCGCGCGGCGGGCGCAGAGGTGGTGGAGGACTTCTCGCTCCCGGGTGGGAACAGGTGCTATCTCGCCGATCCCTGGGCAAACAGAATCGAGCTCGTTGCAGTTGAGAACCGCCCCTAGCTGCCGATAACACCCCTGATGAGCATCCCGGAAGCACCGCTGCAGAAGCGCGAGCAGATCCTGATCGTCGACGACGAGGATCAGATTCGCACGCTCCTCGCCCGGCTCCTCGGAGCCCACGGCTACGAGTGCATCACCGCCGAGTCGGCCGCGGCGGCGCGCCGCCTCCTCAAGGAGACGCAGGTCGCGCTCGTCCTCAGCGACGTCAACATGCCCGGCGAGTCCGGGATCGACTTCACGCGCGAGGTGCTCGCCCACTTCCCCGACACGGCCGTCGTGATGGTCACGGGCATGGACGACCGCAGCTACGCCGACGCGGCGATCGAGCTCGGCGCCTACGGCTACATCCTGAAGCCGTTCAAGCCGAACGAGCTGATCATCAACGTGGGCAACGCTCTCCGCCGGCGCACGCTCGAGATCGAGAACCGCAGCCACCGGGAGCGGCTCGAGCAGACCGTGCTCGACCGCACCGCCGCCCTGCGCGACACGATCGCCCAGCTCGAGAGCTCCGACATCGAGCTCCGGCGCCTCCGCGAGGAGACGATTCGCCGGCTCTCGTGGGCGGCGGAGTTCCGCAACCAGGAGACGGGCGAGCACATCATCCGGATGAGCCTCTACTGCGCCCTGCTCGCGCGTCTCGCCGGCCTCGACGCCGAGCGGGCCGAGCTGATCCGGATCGCGAGCCCGATGCACGACGTCGGCAAGATCGGGATCCCCGACCGGATCCTGCTCAAGCCGGGCAGGCTGACCGCGGACGAGCGCAAGGTGATGGAGGCGCACACCGAGATGGGCCACCGGATCCTGGCGGGCTCTCAGGTGGAGCTGCTCGACCTCGCCGCCGAGATGGCGCTGACGCACCACGAGCGGATCGACGGCACCGGCTACCCGGCCGGCACGGCCGGCGACGAGATCCCGATCGAGGGCCGGATCTGCGCAATCGCCGACGTCTTCGACGCGCTCACCTCCGACCGCGTGTACCGGAAGGCGTTCCAGCCGAACGAGGCGAAGGAGCTGATGACCGAGGGTCGCGGCGCGCAGTTCGACGCCGAGCTGCTCGACCTCTTCTTCGGGTCGTTCGACGACGTGCTCGCGATCCGGCGCGCAGCAGGCACCGGCACGGTCGAGCAGACCCTCGCGATCGCGCTCGCGCACGCGTCCGGTCACCGCGGCTTCTAGCGCTACTCCGCGTCGAGCACCTCGCGCACCTTCGCGACGAGCGCCTGCGGCGAGAACGGCTTGCCGATGAACTCGACGTCCGGATCCTCGAAGGCCTCGTCCGGCTCGCTCGCGTAACCGGACGTGTAGAGGACGCGCAGCCGCGGATCGCGCTGCTGGGCGGCGCGGGCCAGGTCGGGGCCGCTCATTCCCGGCATGACGACGTCGGTCAGGAGAAGGTCGATCGACGACCCGTGCTGCTCCAGCAGCTCGAGCGCCTCGTCGCCCGTTGACGCCGCGACCACCCGGTAGCCGTTGCGCGTCAGCACCTCGGTGACGAGGCGCCTGATCGTCTCCTCGTCCTCGGCGAGCAGGATCTGCTCCGACCCGTCGGGACTCGACGGCTCCTCTTCGTGCTCGTGCGCCGGTGCTTCACCCGAGCTGAGCGGCAGAGTGACGCGGAAGCACGAACCGCTGCCGCGCTCCGACGTGACCGAGATCTCGCCGCCCGACTGCGCCACGATCCCGTAGACCGTCGCTAGCCCGAGGCCCGTCCCCTTGCCCGCCTCCTTGGTCGTGAAGAACGGCTCGAAGATGTGGGAGATCGTGTCCGCGTCCATGCCGCTGCCCGAATCGCGCACGGTCAGCTCGACCGCGCCGGCGCCGCGCTCGACCGCAAGCTCGAGCCGGCCCCCGGTGGGCATCGCGTCCCGCGCGTTCACCGCGAGGTTGGTGATCACCTGCTCGAGCTGGCTTCGGTCTGCTCTCACGAAACAGCCCGGCTCGACCCGCGTCTCGAGGGCGACCTTGGCGCCGAGAATGCGGGAGAGCAGCTTCTCGAGCGACTCGATCACCTCGCCGAGGTCGAGCACCTCCTGCCGCAGCACCTGGCGGCGGCTGAACGCGAGCAGCTGGCCCGTCAGGGCCGTCGCGCGCTCGGCTGCGCGGACGATCTCGAGCGCATCGTCCCGGCGTGGATCGCCCGCATCGAAGCTGGCGGCGAGAAACTCGCTGTAGCCGCCGATCGCGGTCAGCAGGTTGTTGAAGTCGTGTGCGATCCCGCCCGCGAGCCGACCGACCGCCTCGAGCTTCTGCGCGTGCGTCAACTGCTCGCGCAGCTGACGCTGGTCGGTGACGTCGCGGTAGGTGCCGACGACGACCCAGTCGCCGTCCTGAAACCGGCGGCGGCCGATCCCCTCGACGGTGCGCCAGGAGCCGTCGCGATGCCGGAGCCTGAACTCGAGCGCCCCCGACTCGCCTCCGTGCACGATCAAGGCGAAGCTCCGCTGGACCGCCTTCAGGTCGTCGCCGTGCACGAGCGCGAAGCTGGGCGCTCCGACCAGCTCCTCGGGCTTCCAGCCGAGCAGCCGCTCGACCGACGGGCTGGCGTAGAGCATCGTCCCGTCCGGGGCGAGGATGCTGATTACGTCCGAGAGATGCTCGATCAGCGAGCGGAAGAGCTCCTCCCTGCTGCCCAGCTGCGCGGCCGTACGCCGCTCCTCGGTCACGTCCGCGCCCAGCGAGACGGTCCCCTCCGACCGGCCCTCCGGATCGCGGAGGACCGAGTTGCTCCAGGAGATCGTCCGCCGCTCGCCGGTGCGCGTGACGATGTCGTTCTCGTAGTGGTTCGGGAAGGTGCCCGCGTCGATCTGAGCCAGGAAGACGCGCCGAAGCTCCTCTGCCTCGGGGGTGAACAATGCGAACCAGTCCCCACCGAGCACCTCGTCGCGGCTCCAGCCGGTCAGCTCGAGGAGGAAGTCGTTCGCGAAGGTGATGCGCCCGGCCGGATCGAGCGCCAGCGCGATCATCGCCACGTTCTCGAGCGTTTCCCGGAACCGGCGGTCGAGCAGCACGGCGTCGGGCGGCGAGCCGCGCACGGGAGAACGGCGGGAATCCGAGGGCCGGGACATCGTGCTCTGCCAGAAATTAGCGTGGCGGCGCCGCTCAAGCACAGCGTGGCCCGGCCGATCACCCGAGCAGGAGATGACGTTCTCGCCCCCGTACGCGATTCCCGACTCGCCGCCCCCCGAGCTGCTTGCCGAACTCGACGCGGCGGCGCGGGCGCTCGACGAGCTGACCTCCCGCGCTGCGCGGCTGACGCTCGCGTTGGACGAGCAGGCACGACGTCTGCGGATCGAGCTCTCGGAGGACGGGACGTCGGAGCAGCTGACTCCACGCCAGCTGTTCGCGCTGCTCCGCTGACGATTACGCTTCGTCGCGTGGCCGCGGCCTTCGACACCGAGGTGGTCGTGGTCGGCGCCGGCGTGATGGGGCTCGCCACGGCCCGGGAGCTCGCACGAGCCGGGCGCGACGTCGTCGTCTGCGAGCAGTTCGAGCTCGGCCATGCGCACGGCTCGAGCCACGGCACCTCGCGGATCGTCCGCGTCTCCTATCCAGCCGAGCGCTGGGTGCGGCTTGCGCAGGAGAGCTTCACGCTCTGGCGCGAGCTCGAGTCCGAGCGCGGCCGACCCCTGCTCGAGCTCCGGGGAAGCCTCGATCTCGGCGACTGGGGACTCCATCGCGACGCTCTCGAAGCGTGCGGGGCCTCGTACGAGGTGCTCGACGCCGTCGCGATCGAGCGCCGGTTCGGGATCCGCGTCGAAGCGGGGAGCCGCGGGCTCTTCCAGGCCGACGGCGGGATCGTGCTCGCGGACCAGGCCGTGGCAGCCTTCGCGGCCGGCGCCGTCTCGGCAGGCGCTCAGGTTCGCGAATCGCACCCCGTCGCGGCCGTCGAGGAGAACGGCGACGGCGTCCTGGTCGGCGGCCTGAGCGCCCACACGGCCGTCGTCACCGCGGGCGCCTGGGCGCCGAGGCTCGCCGGCATCGATGCCGTTCCGACGCTGGAGACCGTCTCCTACTTCGCCTTTCCCGAGTCGATGCCGTCCGTGATCGACACGACGGGAGGCATCCGCTCGGGCTACGCGCTCCCGGCTCCTGGCGGCTTCCTGAAGGCGGGTCTGCACCAGACGGGGCCGCAGATCGACCCTGAGGACACCAGAGAGCCCGACCCGGAGCTCGCCGCCCACACCGCGGCCTGGGTCGAGAGCAGGTTCGGAGTCACGGAGCCGGCAACCCGACTCGAGACCTGTCTCTACACACGGCGCGCAGGGGATGAGTTCCTGCTCGAACGTCGAGGCCGGGTCGTCGTCGGCTCCGCCTGTAGCGGCCACGGCTTCAAGTTCGCGCCGGTGATCGGCAAGCGGCTCGCCGCGCTCGTGGGCGAAGTCCTCGCGAAGCCGCCCCTTTAGGGGTCTTCGCGACGGGCAATCCGCTTTCGCGGATTTCCCCTCGGCGGGAAAGCTCAGCGGAAGAGGTCGCGCTCTTCCGGGATGACGAGCTCGCGCCCGGCGCCGTCGCCGCGGAAGTCGACGCCGCGGATCACCGCCGCCGGGATCCCATCCACCTTCCCCATCACGAGTTCGGCAGCGCCCGCGAGCTCGTCGGCGACCGCGATCTGCGTCGCGTGGAGCTCGTAGCCCGTGCGGTCGCGGACGCCGCGGAGATCGCGCAGCGGCTTCAGGCCGGCGACGCCGAGAGCGACCTCCGTCGTGCCCTGCCGGAAGGGCCGGCCGAAGGAGTCGGTGACGATGACGCCGACGTCGCGGCCCGTGTGCTCGCGCATCGCCTCTCGGAGGCGAGCCGCGGAGCCGTCCGGGTCGAGCGGCAGCAGGATCAGCGTCCCCTCCCCCTTCGCGTTCGACGCGTCGACGCCCGCCGACGCGCAGATGTAGCCGTGGCGCGTCTCGGCGATGATCAGCGGCGGGCGCACGCGGACGACGTGCGCGCTCTCGCGCAGGATCCACTCGACGTGCCGCGGGTCGCGGTCGCCGGCGAGCTCGAGCGCCCGCTCGGAGGGCTGGACGTCGTCCAGCCGCACGACGCGTCCTTCGGCCTTCGAGACCGCCTTCTGGGCAACGACGACCACGTCTGCGTCCTCGAGCCCACCGGCCCGCTCGGCCGCGGCGAGCAGCATCCCCGCGAGATCGTCGCCGTCCTCGATCTCCGGGATCCCCTCGAGCGGGATCACCCGAATTTCGGCGGTCATTCGAGTCCGGTGACGCGGAGACCCGCGTGGGCCTTGTACCGCTTGTTCACGTTCACGATCACGGCGGTCATCCCCTCGAGCGCGCGAGAGCTCGCGAGCGGCCCGCAGTCGACGGCGTTGCCGGAGACGAGCCGCGACGCGAGGTCGAGCGCGAGCGCCTTCGCGGTCACGTCGTCGCCGCAGACCAGAGCGTCCTCGTCCGGGGGCGCAGCGGCGAGATTGGCGGCCGCGAGCGAGTGCAGGCCGGCGACGACCGGTGCGTCGAGCTCGTCGGCGATCCGCTTGGCGATCGAAGTCGCCTCTCCGGTCGGCTTGACGCCGCCGGGGCCGAAGCTGAGCTCGGCGCAGACGGAGAGCACGGGCGTCGAGCCGATCGACTGGCGCAGGTCGCGCGCGGTCTCGACCGCGGCGTCCGCCTTCACCGCGAAAACGACCAGGTCGACCCCGCGGACGGCGTCGTCGTTGTTCGCCCCCGCGGCTCCGAGCGCCGCCGCCGTCTCCCGGGCGCGCTCCGCGTCGCGCGAGCCGATCACGACCTCGACCCCGGCGTCGACGAGACGCTCCGCGACGGCCTGGCCGAAGCTTCCCGTGCCGCCGACGACGGCGACTCTCATGCGGCCGCTCCGAGCGCGGCCTCCGCCAGCCGGCGCGACGCGGCGAGGTCGGTCATCAGCGTCTTCGTGACCACGCGGCGCACCGCGAATGGACCGGTCGGGTCGGACTCGTCGACGACGAGGGCGTCGATCAGCCCGGAGTAGCAGCCTGCGACGTGCTCCGGTGTCGTACCGCCCGCCATCCGCGCGAGCATACGGTCTGCCGGCCCCTTGACCGCGCGACCGCCGACGAGCGGGCTGACCGCGACCGACGGCACCCGCCGCGCCTCGAGCGCCGCGCGGATCTCCGGGACGGCCAGGATCGGCCAGATGCTGACGTACGGGTTCGAGGGCGCGATCACGATCGCCTCTGCTCCCGCGATCGCCTCCAGCACCCCCGGCGCGGCGTGCGCGTCGCCCTCGAAGCGGACGCCGTCCACCTCGTCGCGGTGACCGCGAGCGACGAACCACTCCTGGAACGGGAAGCTCCCGGCGGGCGTGTCGATCCAGGTGCGGAGCCGGTCGTCGGTGGCCGGCAGGATCGCCGGCACGATTCCGAGCCTCCGCGCGATCCGGGCCGTGACGGCCGAGAGGGGCTCGCCCGCACGGAGCGCCTGCGTCCGCACGAGGTGGAGGCCGAGGTCGCGGTCGCCGAGCCGGAACCAGTCCTCGCCGCCGAGCGCAGAGACCGTTTCGAGCGCCTCCCACGTCTCGCCGGCGCGGCCCCAGCCTCGTTCCTCGTCGTGGAGTCCAGCCAGCGCGTAGACGATGCTGTCGAGGTCGGGCGAGACGGCCATTCCAAGAATCTCGAGGTCGTCCCCGACGTTCCCGACGATGCTCACGTTCGTCCCGCCGGCCGCAGCGACGAGACCCCGGGCGAAACGGGCGCCGCCGACGCCGCCCGAGAGGAGCGCGACCTTCATTGCGGCACGGCGCCGCTGAACGCCGCCTGTGTTCGGGGGCCGGCACGCAACCCGATTCGGCGGAGATCGTCGAGCGTGTCGACGTCGTCGTTGAGATTCGGGATTGCGCAGGAGATCGCCGTCACTCCGAGCCGCTCGGCGTGGTCGCGGAAGCGAGCCGCGCTGCCGGCGCCATAGAGCGGTGCGAAATGCTCCTTGCGGGGGAGCGCAAGCGCGTTCGTCGTGCCGTCCTCGGCCTCGACGTAGCCGATCGCGCCGAGCTCGGCGGCGCCGAAGAGCGTGCGCAGGTCGTGGGGGACGACGCACGGCAGGTCGGCGTTGACGACCAGCACCTCCCCCTCGCCGAGCACCGCGAGCGCTGCGCCGACAGCGGCGCCCTGGCCATCGCCGGGGTCGTCGACCAACGCGGCGCCGAGCTCCTCCGCCAGGGCGCGACCGTCCTTGTCGTCCGTGACGACGACGGTGCGACCGACGACGGTCGCGGCTGCGAGCACATCGCCGAGCATCGCGAGCGCGAGCTGGGCGCGCACCTCCTCCGAGGCGTCGAGCCGCTGCTTGCCGCTCTCGCCGCGGAAGGGGACCACGATCTGCGCCATCCGGCAAGACTCTAGTCGTGGACAACGCAGCCCTCGCCGAGCGCCTCGACGCCTTCGCCGCCCTGCTCGACCTGAACGGGTCCGGCTTCTACACCGTGCGGGCCTACCGGCGCGCTGCCGACCTGATCCGCTCGATGCCGGCGGACGTGTCGACGCTCGTTCGCTCGGGCCGGGTGCGCGAGCTCGCCGGGATCGGACCGGGAATCGAGACGAGGCTCCGAGAACTCGTCGCGACCGGACGGATCGCAGAGCTCGACGAGCTGGAGGCGCAGGCGCTGCCGGAGCTCGTTGGCGTGGCCACCCTGCTCGGGGTCTCTGCGCCGCGCATGCGAGCGCTCGGCCACGCGCTGGGGATCAGAACGCTGCCGGAGCTGCGCACGGCGGCCGCGGCCGGAGAGCTCGAGCGCGTCGCCGGGATCGGCCCGAAGACCGCCGCGCGGATCGAGCAGGGCCTCGTCGACCTCGCGACTGCGCGGCCGAGACGCGGGATGCTCCTGAATCGCGCCCTCGCCCTGGTCGGCGACGTCGCCGCTGCGCTCGGAGGCGAGCCGGCCGGCGACCCGAGAAGGGCGTGCGAGCTTTCGACCCGGTTCGCCGTCGTCGTCCCGCGGCACCGGTTGGCCGAGGCGGAATCGCTGCCGCAGATCGTCGCCGTGCTGGAACGGGACGAGCGGCGTGTGGTGGGGGTCACGGCGGATGGCTACCCGATCGAGGTGATCGGCGCGACGCCGGAGGCCTGGGAGGCCGAGCTCAGGGACGCGACCGGGTCGCCGGAGTGGTTGGCCGCGCACGGTGGGTTCGCAGCCACGACGCTGCCGCCGCCGGAGCTACGGGAGCTCGAGGCGCCGACGGCTCCCGCCGACCTGCTCGAGCTCGGCGACATCCGCGGCGACCTCCACGTCCACTCGACCGCTTCCGACGGCAAGGCGACCGTCGAGGAGATGGGTCGTGCCGCCCAGGCGCTCGGCTACGAGTACCTGGCGATCTGCGACCACACGCGCAACGTCCGCGTCGTCCCCGGGCTCGACGCCGACGACCTCCGAAGGCAGGCCGAGGAGATCGCGGCTGCGAACGAGATGCTGACGCCGTTCCGGATTCTCCGCGGCAGCGAGTGCGACATCCTCCCCGACGGCTCGCTCGACCTCCCCGAGGACGTGCTCGCGGAGCTCGACTGGGTGCAGATCAGCCTCCATGCGGGCCAACGAGCCCGCGCGCGGCTATCACCGAGCGCGTGCTCGAGGCGATGCACCATCCGGCCGCCTCCTGCCTTTCGCACCCGAAGGGCCGGATCCTGAACCACCGCCCCGAGAACGCTCTCGACCTCGAACAGGTCTTTGCGGTCGCGCTGAAGACGGGCGTTGCGCTCGAGGTGAACGGCCTGCCCGACCGGCTCGATCTCTCCGGAGCCCACGTACGCGACGCGATCCGGGCCGGGGTCCCGATCGTCTGCTCGACGGACGCACACTCGGTCCGCGGGCTCGACAACATGCGCCTGTCGGTCGCGACCGCGCGGCGCGGCGGCGCGCCGAGAGGCGCCGTCCTCAACACGCTCTCGCTCGCCGAGCTGCTGGCGCGCTAGGCGGCGGTGGCGCCGGGGCCGCGCTCTGCGTACTCGTGCACCTCGTACCAGTGCGTGCCGCGGAGCGCCTCGGCCACCTGCGAGTCCGTGTGCCGGGCGTAGAAGACGTGGTGCTCGAGGTCGCAGCAGATCGCGACGTCACCGAGCGAGACGTGCGAGATGTTCGTCAGCACGTCGACGGGGAGCTGCGCCTCGGCGACCGTGTAGTGCATGAACTGGAGATCGGGAGCGAGCTCCATCAGGTTGGGCCAGTCGGGGCAGCTACGAGAGCTCATCGCTCAACGGTGTTCTTCTCCACGGCCCAGCTCCCTTCCAGCCGGACGACGCCGCGCTCCTCCCCCGCGGGGTAGACGAGGAACGTGAGCGCATCGTCGAGCCAGTGCAGCACGCGCTCGCCGGTCGCGTCGGCGAGGCCGAGCCGAAGGTGGAAGCGCCCGTCCGAGAGCGGCAGGCGCTCGACGTCGTAGCGGAGCTCGCGCGCGCCGTCGGCCCAGCCGAGGCCGCCGGTGTCGAGCACGTCGGAGGCAACGAGCAGGCCGGCCTCGTCGCGCAGCTCGAGCTGAAGCTGCGGCGGCGCGATCCCGTTCTCGGCCTCGATCCGGAGCCGCAGCGAGAACGGCTCGCCGGCGAGGAACTGCTGTCGCTCCGTCCCTTCGCGGCCGACGAGCCGCGCCGCCGCGATCGTCGCCTCGCCGGTTCCCCACTCGCGGAGGCCGGCGGCGCGCTCGGCCGGGTCGGCTTCCGCGGCGAGCACCTTGCGGTACCGGACGATCGCCTCGTGCGTGGGGCCGTCGAATTCCAGCTTGCCCTCTCGCAGCAGCACGGCCCGCTCGCAGAGCCGCTCCACCTGAGTGGCATCGTGGGAGACGAAGACGATCGTGCCGCCGCGCTGCTTGAACTCGAAGACCTTGCCGAAGCACTTGCGCTGGAAGGCCTCGTCCCCGACGGCGAAGACCTCGTCGAGGAGGAGGATGTCGGCGTCGAGGTGCGCTGCGATCGCGAAGCCGAGCCGCATGTACATTCCCGACGAGTACGTGCGCACGGGCCGGTCGATCGCCTGCTCGAGCTCGGCGAACGCGACGATCTCGTCGAAGCGCTCGCGGATCTGCGCGCGCTTGAGCCCGTAGATGGCGCCGTTGAGGAAGACGTTCTCGCGGCCGCTGAAGTCCGGATGGAAGCCCGCGCCGAGCTCGAGCAGCGAGCCGATCCTGCCGCCCACCGCGACCTGTCCGGAGGTCGGCTTGATGATCCCGGCGATCAGGCGCAGCAGCGTCGACTTGCCCGAGCCGTTGCGGCCGACGAGACCGACCGCCTCCCCCGGCTCGACCGCGACCGTGACGTCCTCGAGCGCCCGGACGTCCTGGGCCTGGGTGCGGCCGCGGAGGATGAAGAGCTCCTTGAGGCTGCGCGCCTCGTTCGCATGGACGCGGAAGTGGCGCGAGACCCCGTCGACCCGGATCTGGCCGGTGTTCACCCTGCAGACGGTACCGGGGCGTGACGCCGGACGAGCCCGGCGAGCACGCGAATGAAGGCCGGATCGGCGTTCGGGAGCTCGATCCGCTCGAGCTCGAGGCCGAGCTCGCCGGCCTTCTCCTGCGCTTCGACGTCGAGGTCCCACTTGATCTCGAGGTGGTCGGCCACGAAGCCGACCGGCGCGACGAGCACTGCGCGGACGCCCTCCGCGGCGAGCTCGGCCAGATGGTCGAGAATGTCCGGCCCGAGCCAGGGCTCGCCCGTGGGCGACTCGCTCTGGAACGAGAACGACCAGCCCTCGACGCCCGCCTTCTCGGCGATCAGACGGGCGGTCTCGAGCAGCTCGTCGCGGTACGGATCGCCCTCGGCGAGGATCCGCGCGGGCAGCGAATGGGCCGTGAAGACGACATGCGCGTCGGTGCCGCCGACCCGCTCGGCGAGCAGGTCGATGAAGCCGGGCTCGTCTCCCCAGCGTTCGACGAACCGGATCTCGGCGCGGCCGGCGACCGCGTCGACGAGCTGCGCCCGGTAGCGCTCGATCGACATCGACGAGTAGTGCGGCGCCAGCACGAGCCCGACGAGCTCGTCCGCGCCGCCGGCGAGCGCCCGCTCGACCGCCTCGGCGATTCGCGGCTGCCAGTGTCGCATCCCCGTGAAGACCGGAATCCGGAGCTCGGCCTCGAGCGCAGCCCGCGTCGCCTCGGTGATCTCGTTCAGCGGATTCGACTCCTCGATCCCGAGCCGGCGGTAGCGCGCGACGAGGTCGTCGAGGAGCTCGGGCCGGATCGGCCGCCCGCCGCGGATGTCGGCGTAGTAGGCCGGGACGTCCTCGAGGCGATCGGGCGACCCGTAGGCCATGAGGACGACAGCGGTCGTCACGCGGGCACGCGGACGGTCTGCTCGTGCACGAACGCGCGCAGGCGCCCGAGCACGTCGGGGTCGGTGTCGGGCATGACGCCGTGGCCGAGGTTGAAGATGTGGCCGGGACGCCCGCCGGCGCGCGCGAGCACGTCGAGCGTCGCCGCCTCGACCCGCTCCCACGGGCCGAAGAGGATGGCGCCGTCGAGATTGCCCTGGACACCGCGGTCGTCGCCGACCTGCTCCCAGCCCCAGTCGAGGGGGATCCGCCAGTCGAGCCCGATCACGTCGCCTCCCGCCTCGCGCATCTGCTCGAGCAGCGTCGCCGTGCCGGTGCCGAAGTGGATCGTCGGGCAGTCGACCGCGGCGAGGATGCGTGCGGAGTAGGGCTGCACGAACTCGACGTAGTCCTGCGGCGAGAGGGCTCCGACCCACGAGTCGAAGAGCTGGATCACGTCCGCCCCGGCGCGCGCCTTCGCCGCGATGTAGAGCGAGAACGCAGCCGTGAGCTTCTCCATCAGCGCGTGCCACGTCTCGGGCTGGCCGTACATCAGCCGCTTCACGTTCAGGAACTCGCGGCTCGGCTTGCCCTCGATCAGGTAGCCGGCGACCGTGAACGGCCCGCCGCAGAAGCCGATCACGGCCTGGTCGGGGCGAAGCTCGCGCCGCACGATCGAGACCGCCTCGAGGATGAACGGGACCGACTCCTCTGGCTCAGGCACCGTCAGCTTCTCGACGTCGGCCAACGAGCGGATCGGCTGCTCGATCACGGGGCCGACGTTCTCGACCAGCTCGACGTCCACTCCCATCCCGAGCAGCGGCAGCATGATGTCGGCGAACATGACGGCCGCGTCGACGTCGTGGCGGCGCACGGGCTGCAGCGTCACCTCGGCGCAGAGCTCCGGCTCGTAGCAGACCTCGAAGAGCGTGTGCGTCTTCCGGATCTCGCGGTACTCCGGCAGCGAGCGCCCGGCCTGGCGCATGAACCAGACGGGCGTGCGCTCCGTCGGCTCCAGTCGCGCCGCACGGACGAGGAGGGGGTCGCTCATCGCGGCAGTAGGCTACCCGCGCCATGGAACGAGTCGGCGAGCACCCCGTCCCGGCCGGCCCGCTCGCGGTTCGCTGGCTTGGCTACGCATTGCCCGAGTTCCGCGCCGGGGCTGAGGCTCCTGTCGAGGTCGTGCTCCAGAACGCCGGCACTGCCACCTGGCGGACGCGGCGCGACGTCGGCGTCAAGCTCTCCTACCACTGGCTCGACGACCGCGGCAACGCGATCGTCTGGGACGGGCCGCGCGTCGACTTCGGCGGCCCGGTCGCACCCGGCGACGAGGTCGAGGTCGCCCTGCGGGTGCGGGCGCCGCTGCCACCCGGCCGCTACCGGCTCGCGTTCGACCTCGTCGAAGAGCTGCGCTTCTGGTTCGCGGAGGTCGGCTCGTCGCCGCTCGAGCTCGACGCGGAGGTGCTGCCGCGGATCGACGAGCGCCGGCTCGCCGTCGTCGTCCGTGGCAGCGACGAGGAGACGATCGCCGCACTCGCGGCCCAGGAGGAGCCGCTCGTCGAGGCCGATGCCGTGGCGACGGCGTACCTCGTGGCGGGCGCGATCCCGGCGCCCGACTGGTCGCGGCGGATCCTCGACGCGCACGCGGAGGGCTACGCCGCGGTGGGCGGCTCGATCGAGGCACGCGACCGCGCGCTCCGGCCGTGGGCGCCCGGCGGCGGCCGCAACCCCGCGTTCTCCCATCCGCTGCTGCTGCCGTCCCTGCTGACCGGGCTCGCGCCGAGCGCGCACGACGGCCTCCCCGCCTACGTTCCCGCTGGTGAGCCGTCGATCTTCGACGGCCGGATCAGACTTCGACTGCCACGCGGTCGTCGACGCGGCTGAAGACGAGCGCGCCGAGCGCGAGCGAGACGACGCTCGCGGCCGCAAGGTAGAGCACGTCGCCTGCGGCCGGAAGCTCGCCGAAGAAGATCGGGTCGCGGAACGCCTCGATCGCGGGCGTGACGGGGTTGCCCCAGTGGACGAGGTCGACGAGCCACGGATGGTTGTCCGCCCCCGGAATCTCGTCGAGCGAGTAGAGCACCGGCGTCAGGAAGAACCAGGGCAGGAGCAGCGCCGCGACGATGTGCTCGACGTCGCGGTAGATCGCGTTCAGCGACGCCACTGCGAGCGAAAGCCCGGCGACGAAGCCGACGATCAGCGCCGCCAGCGGCAGCGAGAGCCAGACCGTGCCGCGCGCCTCCGGCAGGTAGACGAGGCTGAGCACGATCACGATCGCGATCATCACCGCGAGACCGACCAGCTGCGTCGCGACCATCGAGAGGGGCAGGAGCTGGCGCGGGAAGCGCACCTTCCGGATCAGGTTGGCGTTCTCGAGCAGGCTGCGCGAGGCCGACTGGAGCGAGGTCGCGAAGAACACCCACACCGGCAGGCCGGCGAGGAGGAAGAGCCAGTAGTGCTCGTAGTCGGCCGTCTGGATCTTCAGCAGCACGCTGAAGACGAGCAGGTAGACGAGCATCAGCACGACCGGGTGCGCGAGCGTCCAGGCGAGCCCGAGCACGGAGCCCTTGTACTTCGCCCGCAGGTCGCGACGGAAGAGGCTGCCGAAGAGCTCGCGGTAGCGGAAGAGGTCGAGGTAGGTCGTCACGGGCGGGGACTACTGTAGTCCGGTGCAGGCACATCTCGGCCTAACACGCCTCCTTTACCCTTCCCTCCCGTGAACGCGATCGCTGCGGTCGCCGCGCTCTCGGTCGCGGCCCTGACCCTGTTCGGGCTGCTGCGCGCCGGCGTCGGCGGCCGGCTCGTCGCCGACCCGTCCGGCGAGCGCTGGCACACCAGCTCGACACCTCTCTTCGGCGGTGTCGCCATCTTCCTCGGCCTTGCGGCCGGCATCGGCGCAGCCGTCGCAGCCGGTGCGACCGACGCGAGCAGCGAGCTGCTCGGGATCCTCGGCGCCTGCGCGATCCTCTTCGCGGCCGGCTTCGCGGACGACGTCTTCACGCTGAAGCCGATCGCGAAGCTCGCGGCCCAGTTCGCCGCAGCCGGGGTGGTGCTGGCGTCCGGGCTGACGGTCGAGATCGTCGGCAACGACGTTCTCGCCACCGTCCTCGGGCTCGTCTGGCTCGTCGGGATCACGAATGCGTTCAACCTGCTCGACAACATGGACGGGCTCGCGGCGTCGCTCGCCGCCGTCTCCTGCGCGGTCTTCGCGGTCGCCGCCCTCGACCAGGATGCGGGCGAGCTCGGGCTCGTGGTCGCGCTGGCGCTCGGCGGCGCCTGCCTCGGCTTCCTCCCCTTCAACCTCAGGCCCGGCCGCAACGCCAGGGTGTTCATGGGCGACTCCGGCAGCCAGGTAATCGGAATGGGCCTCGCCTCGCTCGCCCTCGCGTCGAGCTGGACGACCGCCGGGGCGACGCTGACGAGCATCGTGCTGCCGCTGCTGGTACTCGCGATTCCGATCCTGGACACGACGCTCGTGACCATGCGCCGGACGCTCGAGCGCCGGCCTGTCACCCAGGGCGGTACGGATCATTCCTCGCACCGGCTCGTCTACTACGGCCTCTCGGAGCAGCAGGCGGTCGCGGCGCTGACCCTGCTGGCGGCCTTGCTCGGCGCCACCGCGCTCGCCTACAACGTGCTCGCGAACGCCCGGGTGACCGCCGTCGGCCTCCTGATCTCGTTCGTCGTGCTGGTCCAGTTCGCCAGCTTCCTGGGCGACCTCCAGGAGCGGTCGCGCCGCGAGGATCCGGGGCCGCCACCGCCGCTCTGGCGCGCATTCCTCGCCAATCCCCGCCGGCTCGTCGAGGTGCTCACCGACTTCGGGATCGTCTGCGTCTCCTTCCTGGTCGCGTACCTCCTGTTCGTGGACGGCAACGGCACGACCACGCAGCGCGCACTCTTCCTCGCCTCGCTCCCGATCCTGCTCGGCGTCCGCTACGTCCTCTTCGTCCTCTTCGGGATCTACCGCCGGATCTGGCGCTTCGCCTCCGCGCGGGACCTGCTCGCGATCGGCGCCGCCGTAGCGCTGTCCGTGCCGCTCACGATCGCGATCGTCCGGGCGACCCGGCTGTTCGGCGACTTCCCGCTGGAGATCTTCGTCGTCGACGCGCTGCTGTGCGCGGCGCTCGTCGCAGGCTCACGGCTGGTGCTGCGCCTGCTGCCCGGGTTGGGCAGCGTCCGCGGCGAGCAGAAGCGCGTCCTCATCGTCGGCGCCGGTCGGTCGGGGCGAGCGCTCGCGCGAGAGCTGGCCGAGACGCCCGACACGCGAGTCGTCGCCTTCGCGGACGACAATCCGAGCCTGGGCCGGCGCCGGATCCACGGCGTCACCGTCCACGGCGGACTCGACGACGTCGAGCGGCTGCTCGAGGGGCTGAAGGTGGACGAGGTGCTCGTGACGATCCCCGAGGCGGCGTCGGACCGCCTGGAGCTGCTCGTCGCTTCCTGCGCCGATGCGGGCGTCGGCTGCCGCTTCGTCAGCCGCGAGATCGCAGCTCCGCCGTTTCTGACTCGAGCTTCCGCGGAGTGACCTCCCCGGCGGAGTCCGAGCCCGAGCGGCTCACGCCCGGGGTGGCCCGGTGGCTGCTCGGGGTCGCCTACCTCACCCTGGCCTCGCTCTACGCCTGGCAGGCCTCGCAGCGGGTGTCGCCGACGATCTTCTCGGACGAGATCGAGTTCACGCAGATCTCGCGCGGGATCGCCGAGACCGGAAGCCCGTCGCGACTCGGCGAGCCGAGCGGCTTCGGGTCGCTCTACACCTACCTCGTCGCGCCCGCCTGGTGGCTCGGGCCCACGGACGCATGGGAGGCGGCGAAGCTGATCGGCGCGCTCGTGATGACCTCGGCGATCTTCCCCGCCTACGGGCTGGCGCGGTTCGTCGTCTCGCGCCCGTGGGCGCTCGCCGCGGCGGTTGGGGCGGTCGCCGCGCCACCGCTCGCGTATGCGCCGTACCTGCTGGAAGAGCCGCTGGCCTATCCCTACTCCACCACCGCCCTCTGGGCGATCACGGCCGCGATCGCGCGGCCCACGCGCCGCGGGCTCGCCCTCGCCGGAGCGCTCTGCCTCGTCGGGCCCTTCGTTCGCGGCGAGCTGGCGGTCCTGCCGGCGATCTTCGGCGCCGGGCTCCTCGTGCTGCTCTGGCGGACCGGCCGCTTCTCGCGCTGGCGCTCGACCTGGAGCGCGGGCGACTGGGTCGGCGCGGCGATGCTCGCCGCAGGCGTGGCGCTCGTCTTCAGCGCCGCGGCCGGCCACAGGTCCGACGCCTGGTACGTGGCGACCGGCTTCGAGAAGCACCGCGTCTTCGATCACGGCGTCTGGTCGCTCGCCGCGATGACGATCGGCCTCGCGGTGCTGCCGATCGTCGCGACGGTCGCCGCGTTCGCCTCGCGCCGGGTTCGCGCCACCGCCGAGGGTCGAGCCTTCGTGATCGTCGGCGTTGCGGCAGTCGGCGCCTTCGTGACCTACGCAGCAGTCAAGGGCGCCTTCCTCTCGACCAAGTTCGCGGACCTGATCGTCGAGCGGAACGTGATCTATCTCGTCCCGGTCGTGGTCGTGGCGACGGCTGCCGTGCTCGCGGGCCCGATCGCAAGCGTCCCCGCGCTCGCGGTCGGCTTCGTGATCGCGATCTTCCTCGTCGTGCAAGCGGAGCTCCGGCTCGACCAGTACCCGTACTTCGAGGCTCCGAGCCTCTCGATCGGCCACCTCGCGAACCGCAACTTCATCTGGGACGCGGCCGACGTCGAGCGAGCGCTCGTGCTCGCGGCAGTCGTCTCCGTCGCGCTGCTCGCTGCGCGGTCGCTCGTCCGTTCGCGCACCGTCGGGCTTGCGCTCGCCATCGTCGCCGCGTGCGGCGTGACTGCGTGGGCGCTGACGACGGAGATCTACGCAGCGCGCGGCTTGAACACCTTCGCGGAGCGGCTGCACCAGGCGACGCCGAAGCCGGTCGACTGGGTCGACCAGGCCACGGGCGGAGAGTCGACGCTCTTCCTCGGCCAGCAGCTCGGCAAGGACACGAATCCGATCTGGCTGCTCGAGTTCTGGAACTACGCGATCGACAAGATCTGGAGCCTCGACGGCACCGCGCCGCTACCGACGATCTCGCCGAACCTCGGCGCCCCCGACGGCACGATGAGCCCCGATCCGGGAGTGCGCTGGATCGTGACGGGGAACGGCGTCCAGGTCGTCGGCGAGCAGGTCGGCGAGCCGCGCGGGGGCATGCAGCTCTGGCGAGTCACCTCGCCGCCCCGCTTCCGGAACACGCAAACCGGCATCTACCCCGACGGGTGGATGAGCTCGCGCGCGACGTTCTCGCAGTACGCACCCGAGGACGGCGTCTCGCGGGGCTTTGCGAAGATCGTGGTCTCGCGGCAAGGGGCCTGCGGCGGCCTTCCGACGGCGGACGTCACCATCCGCATCGGCCCCGTCGCCGTGGTCGACAAGCAGCCCGGCTTCGGTCGTGTCGACGAGGTCCTCCGGCGCAAGCTCGAGCCCTGCGGCGTCACCCAGGTCGTGCCGCGCGCGACCGTCCCCTACCACGTCGAGGTGACGGTCTCGCCGACGTTCATTCCCGCCGAGATCGACGCCGCGAGCGGCGACGTGCGTGAGCTCGGCGCGCAGGTCGGCGTCGAGTTCCTGCCCTTCGGCAAGGAGGGCTAGCGAAGCGCGAGCAGGCGCCCACGTCTGGGCCGAGGCGCTGGCGGCTCAGCCCCGCCAGCGCCTCGGCAGATAGAGACGGTGCTTGCGCAGGAAGCGGGCCATCCCACGGGCGTGCCAGAGCGTGTGCCGGTCGAGGAAGCGCTTGTCGACAACAGCCGCGTAGTCGTGGCGCGCGACCGCCGCGGGCACGAGCCAGCGCTCCCAGCCCGCCTGCGCCGCCCGGTAGGCGATGTCGATGTCCTCGACGTAGTGGCGGAAGCCCGCGTCCCAGCCGCCGAGCTCGTCGAGCATCGCGCGGCGCATCAGCAGGCACGCGCCACCGAGCAGCCAGTCGCCCTGCACCGGCGCGGCCGGACGCATCCCGTAGTGGGAGACCTGATGGCGATAGGGATCGCGGAGGAGCCGCAGCGGCGTCCGGCGCCAGATCGTCCCGAGCACCGTCGGGAAGCGGCGCAGGCTCGGCTGCCAGGTGCCGTCCGGCCAGAGCACGAGCGGGCCGACAAGACCAGCCCGGGGATGAGCATCCGCGAAGCGCGCCAGCTCCGCGACCGCATCCTGCTCGGGGTAGGCGTCCGGGTTCGAGACCACGACGTAGTCGCCCGAGGTCGCGGCGACGCCGCGGTTGATGTTGGCTGCGAACGAGAGCGGTCGCTCGTTCTCGATCACGCGGGCGCCGGTGCTCACGCTGCCGACGCTGCCGGGCACGTTCGCGATCACGACCACCTCGTCCACCTGCGCCGCCAGCGCCGGCAGGGAGTGCTCGAGCTCACGGGCGTGGCCGTGCGAGACGACGACTGCGGAGACCCTCACCGGCCGAGCGCCTCCCGGTAGACCGCGAGCGTCCGCTTGGCCGTCTCCGCCCAGGAGAAGAGTTTTGCCCGCTGGAGGCCGGCCGCCACGAAGCGCTCGCGCTCGGCGACAGCGCGGCGAATTCCGTCGCCGAGCTCGCGCTCCTCGGCCCAGATCGCGGCATCGCCGGCGACTTCCTGCAGCGCCGGCTCCGGTACGGCGACGACGGGCGTCCCGCAGGCCATCGCCTCCAGTACCGGCAGGCCGAAGCCCTCGTAACGCGACGGCTGCACGAGGCACGCGGCCCCTCGATAGAGCCGGACGAGCTCCTCCTGCTCGACGTAGCCGGTGACGCGCGCGCCACGCCGTTCGAGCTCGCGCGCGAGCGCCTCGTCCTTGGCCGGGCCCGCGACGACCAGCGGCAGCCCGGCAGCCTCTGCGGCGGCGAGCGCCGCGAGCGGGTTCTTCCGCTCCTGCACTGCCCCGACGACGAGCACATACTCGCCCAGCAACAGACTGTTACCTGGCGTGAAGGCGGGATCGACGCCGTTCGGCGTCACGACGATCTTCTCGTCCGGAACGTCGTAGAGCTCACGGAGATCACTGCGCGTGCGCTCCGAGACCGTGAGCACGCGAACCGCCTTCCGCGCCGCGCGCGGGACGACCCTGCGAAAGACGAGGCGATCCTTCCGGCTCATCAGGGAAGGCTCACGCTCGAACGAGAGGTCGTGGATGGTCACGACGGCGGGGCACGGCAGCAGGAGCGGCAGCGCGTACTGGAAGTGCCCCAGCGCGGCGCCGAGGCCGCGGAGGAGGCGCGGCAGCATCAGCGTCAGCCGCAGCTCCTGCGAGGGCGTCTCGAGCTTCACCGCCTCGACTCCGTCGGGAACGAGTTCTGGACGCCGGGTCACCGCGGCGATGCGCAGGCCGGCAGCGGGAGCGATCGGCGCCAGCTCGCGCAGGAGGTTGAGCACGTAGGTCTCGTCGCCCGTCCGCTGCCGACCGAGCACGTCGGCGTCGACGACGACGAGCGGATTCATGCGAGCTCCCGCCAGACCCGCTCGACCGCGTCGGCGACCGACGTCCAGGAGAAGGCCCGCGCCCGCACGAGCCCCAGTTCACGCAGCTCGTCGCGCCGCGCCGCTGCTTCGCCGATCCCGGTTGCGATCGCCGCAACGTCGAGCGGGTCGACGAGCACGGCGGCGCCGCCGGCAACCTCCTCGGTCGCACCCCCAAGGCTCGTGACGACCGGTGTTCCGCACGCCATCGCCTCGAGCACCGGGATTCCGAAGCCCTCGTAGAGCGACGGGAAGACGAGCGCGCGGGCGCCGCGGTAGAGCGCCGCGAGCTCGTCGTCGGAGACCTCGCCGACCCAGCCGGGTGTGCGGACGCCTCCCCAGCCCGGCGCGCCCACGACGCGCAACTCGGTCCCGGCCGCCGCAGCCGCCGCGGCGATCCGGCTGAGGTTCTTGCGCGGTTCGAGCGTGGCGACGGCGAGCACGTAGTCTCCCTCGGTCGCCGGGCCGTCGGCCGTGAACACGGGCTCGACCGCGTTCCCGATCACGTTCACGCGCTCCTCCGCGACGCCGAGCAGCTCGACCGCCTCGCGCTTCGTGAACTCGGAGACGGCGAAGACGTGGTCGGCCGCCCGGGCGACGGGGCCGATCCCGGCGCGGCCCGAGAGACGATGCCAGCGCGGGAAGAGCTCCGGATGCCGGACGAGGGCGAGATCGTGGAGCGTGATCGCGAACGGCACGGCAGCTCGCAACGGCCCACGGAAGGTGGTGCAGTGGAGCAGGTCGAGGCCGCGGGCCGACCGCGGCAGGCCGGCGTAGTACCACCAGGTGTCTCGGGCGAGCGACGCCGCCTTGCCGGTGCCACCGAACGAGCGCGGCGTCAACTGGATTCCCTCCCGCCCGGCGAGCGCTCCGAGCAGGCCACGGACGTGGCGGGCCGTTCCGGCGCGGGTCTGCACGAGCGGGGAGACGTCGACGGCGGCGGCGATCATCGCGCTGCCTCTTCATAGCCGGCCAGGAACGCCTCGCCGGTCGCGCGCCAGGTGAATCGGGATGCGTGCTCGAGGCCGGCGGGAACGAGCTCGTCGCGGCGCGCATGCGCTTCCCGGATCGCGGCCGCGATCGCTGTGGGATCGTCCGGGTCGGCGCGCACGGCCGCGTGGCCGGCTGCCTCGTCCATGGACGGGTGCGCCGACGCGACCACCGGCACGCCGCACGCCATCGCCTCGGTGATCGGCATCCCGAAGCCCTCGAAGCGCGACGGGTAGACGGCGACCGCAGCACCGCGGTAGAGCCGCGCGAGCTCGTCGTCGGAGACGAAGCCGAGCCGGACGACGTTCGCCCCGCGGAGCTCCGGCTGGTCGCCCCAGCCGCTGCCGCCGGCGACCGCGAGCAGGGTGTCGTCGCCGAGCAGGCCGTGCGCGGCAACGAGCGTCTCCAGGTTCTTGCGCGGCTCGAGCGTCGCCACCGTGAGGAGGTACGGCCTGCCGAGGTCGGCCCGCTCGCCGTCGGGCCGGAACGCCCCCTTCACGCCCGGGTACGCGACCCTCACGCGCTCCGGGCCGACGCCGAGCCGCTCGACGACGTCGCGGCCCGTGTACTCGGAGTTGACGAAGACGAGGTCGGCCGTCCGCGCGGTGTCCGCGTACTTGGCGCCGTGCATCTCGGCCGTCTTCGGCGTCACCCACTCCGGAAAGCGCAGCGGCACGAGGTCGTGCACGGTCGTCGCGCGGACGCCGCCGGCCTGTGGCGGGTACATCCAGTCCGAGTAGTGGAAGACGTCGAAGTCGCCGAGGAAGCGCTCGAGCGACGGCCGGCCGAACCGGCTCCAGGCGTCGCGCCAGCGCTGCGAGAACGGCAGCGCCACGAGCCGCAGCTCGACGTCGAGCCCGTCGAGCGCGTGCGGGATCGCCTTCCGGCCGGCCGGGCTCGTCGGCGCGAACGCGACGATCTCGTGCTCGCCGCCCGCAGCCTCGACCAGCCCGGCGAGGGAGCCGCGGACGTAGTTGCCGACCCCGGTGAGCGGATGCGACAGCGGGCTGACGTCATAGACAATTCTCACGGCGCGTCGTACTCGAAGGCGCGGAAGTGGGTGCCGAGCTCCCGCATGTCCTGTGGCCCCGGAACCTTCGTCGGCGAGACCACGAAGCGAACGGAGCAGACTCCCGCGCGCGGCTCGAGCGGGACGACGAGCGTCACGAGCTCGCGCGGCGGGACGACGGCGACGACACGGCGGCTGCCCCCGGTTGCGACGACGGTCTGCGGCTTCTCGGAGAGACCCGGGTCGCCTTCGACCGTCACCCTCAACGTGCCCCCGCGACACCGCATGCGCTCGTAGCCCACCTCGGGCCCCGACCACTGATCGTTGTAGACGCCGGTGACTCGGGTCGTCGAGATCAGAGCGCCGTTCGTGCGATACAGCGTCAGCCCCAGGCGTTCGTCGACGGCGACCGGCTCTCCGTCGAGCGAGACGGAGCCGTCGGTGAGCGCGTAGCGCGCACGGACGACCGTGCCGCCGTTGCTCCGGCGCACCTCACCGGTCTGCTCGTCCACGAGCACGGGCGTCTCGGGCAGGCCGCCGTCCATCGGGCCGCCGCTCGTGTACACGCTCCCCACGGAGCGATTGAAGAACTCGTTCTGCAGGACCGTGAAGCGGTGCGGCAAGCCGGTGTAGAGCACGGCGACGTCGGCGTCCCCCACGGCGCGATCGATCCAGTCCCGCTGCTTGCTGATCCCTTCGTAGAGCGCGCCTGCGGCCGCCTGCTCCATCCCGTGCGGGCCGGCGTGGATCGGATGGATCGCGAGCGCGAAGTACACGAGCACGAACGCCGGCAGCGTCAACAGGTAGCGGCGCGGGACGAGGACGAAGATCGCGGCGGCCACGGCGCCGCCGAGCAGCACGACCTCGTTGAGCCGCGACAACCCGACCTCGTCCTGGACGTTCCAGAGCGGCACGATCATCAGGGTGTCGGAGCGCACCTTCAGCTGCAGGAAGCGGTCGTACGGGATCAGGGCGGGGACGACGGCGGCGATCCCGGCCGCGAGAGTTGCGGACACCGCGGGCCTCGGCGCGCCGCGGTCGATCCAGACGAGGAGGGCGATCAGGAGCAGAGGCACGACGGCGAACATGTTCCGCTCGACGATCGCGCCTGCGAACTTGGAGGCGAAGATGGCGACCATGATCAGCGTCCAGACGCCGAGTGCCGTGGTCGCAGCGACGAGCGCCTGCACACGGGGCTCGAGCGTCCGCAAGCGTGCCGCGAGGAGGAGGAACGCGGCCAGTGGGATCACGCCCACGTACAGGCTCAGCTCGGCAAAGTGCCAGAAGCTGAACTTGAGCACTTCGACGACGTCGTAGTCCTCCTGGCCAACGACCTGGTACGCGCCGAAGAGGCTCGAGACCGACGACCCCCGCGCAAGCTGGACGGCCAGGACGAGCACGCCGCCGCCGACCGCGACGGCGAACAGGGGCGCCCACGGCCGCAACGGCCTTCGGGCGACGAGCCGGAGCAGCAGGGGCGCGCTCAGGGCCGCCAGGACGACGGCGAGGCCCTGGACGCGGACGAGCGTGACGACGCCGGCCGCGGCGAGCAGCACGAGCTGGCGTCGCAGCGTCGGCTCGTCCAGCGCCCGCAGCAACGCCCACGCAGCGAGCAGGAACGCGGGATAGAACGCGTTCTCGGACATGAGCGTGCCGGTGTAGGCGAGCGAGGGAAGCGCAACGGCGAACACGGCTGCCAGGAGCGACAGCCCGGCCGGCAGCATCCGTCTCGCGATCAGGTAGGCGGGAATCGCCGCCAGCGACATCACGACGGCGTTGATCGTGCGCGAGGCGGCGTACGCGTCCGGGAGCGAGTCGAAGCTCAGGTAGACCGGGGCGAGGAGAAGCGGGTAGAGCACGCTGACGATCCCGAACGGCGCGTCCCGCACCTTGAGCCCGTCGCCGGCGGCGAGGCTGCGCGCGTTCTCCTGATACTGGAGCTCGTCGGTGAAGATGAACGGCGCCGGCATCCGGCTCCCGAGCCACGCGTGGAAGGCGATCGAGCCGACGACGATGACGGTCAGCCACGCCCAGACCGGGACGCGGCTCAACCTATCGACCAATCTCCACCTCGGCGAGGCGTCGCGCGAGCTCGGAGGCCTCGGGCGAGCCGGCCTCGATCCCGACGTCTGCGGCCGCCGTCGCGATGTCGCCGAGCACGGCGTTCGCAACCGCCTCCCCGCCCGCGGCCTGCTCCAGCGCCGCGACGTAGAGCTCCGCGGCGCGCCCGAGGTCGTGCTCGCGGCGGACGAGCTCGAGCCCCGCCGCCGACATGGACGTGCGGGCGCGCTCGTCGCGAGCCAGCAGCTCGAGCGCAGCGTGGAGCGTCTCCGTTTCGTGCTCATCGACCGGAACCTTCAGCGCGACCTCGTCCGGGAGCTCCGCGAACCAGCCGACGTCGCTGACGACGACCGGCTTGCCGAGCGAGAGCTGGCGGATGACGCTCCCCGAAGTCTCGCCCATGGTCGGCGAGCGCAGGTTGACGCAGACGTCGCAGGCGGTCATCAGCGCCCAGAGGCGCTCCTCCTCCACGTACGGCTCCCGGACGATGCCCTGATCGGACAGGCCGAGCCGCTGCAGACGGCGGTCGAGGTCGAACCCGGGCGAGACGGCGCCCACGAGCAGCAGGCGCGCGTCCGGCCGGTCGCGGCGGAGCCGCGCGAACGCCTCGAGCAGCTGCGGGATCCGCTTGCTCGCGTTCACGTTCCCGAACGAGCCGATCAGCGGCGCGCCGCCGAGCTGCGCCGGCTCGACCGGGGCGTGCTCCCAGGCGGGATGCGGGATCCGCCAGACCGGGCCGTCGTAGCCGGCCGCTCGCGTCCGCCCCTCGACGTGGCGGGAGTGGACGATCAGCCCGGTCGCGAGGTCGAGCACCTCGCCGGCGAGGTGGTACGCCTCGGGCCGGCTCTCCCAGAGCGGCGGAATCCGCTTGTCGAGGACCCCGTGCGCGAGCAGGCGGGCGACGACCCCACCCTCGCGCTCCATCGCGTCGAGGTAGCCGTGTCCGTCGCGGCGGCCGATCGTCAACCCGGCGACGAGGTGGTGGAGGACGAAGTCGTGCAGGACGACGACGCCTGGCCGCTTCCGCAGCGCCTCGACGATCCAGCCGTGAGCATCCGGGTTGTTGCCGACGTGGTAGAGCGCCAGATCCGCCTTCGGCGCGCGCCGGCGCCGCTGCGCGACGACGACGTCGATCCGCTCCTCGCAGCGCCGGGAGCAGGTGGGCGCTGTAATCCGCGATCCCCGAGCGCTCCGGGGGCATCGGCGAGTAGTAGGCGACCCTCACGCCAGCAGCCTCTCGAGGCAGCTGTCCCAGGTGACGCGCGCGGCGAGCTCCCGGCCCGCCTGCCCGTAGGCGCGCGCCTCATCGGGGTGCTCGCGCAGACGGCCGGCCGCGCGAGCGAGCTCGGCCGGCTCGGGCGCGGTCACATAGCCCGTGCGGCCGTCGGTGACGATCTCCAGTGGCCCGCCTGCGTCCGTCGTCGTCAGCACCGGCTTCTCGGAGAGGAATGCCTCGTAGGGGACCATCCCGAAATCCTCGTCGACGGGGGCGTAGTAGACGGCGAGGCAGCGGGCGTAGAGCGACGCGAGCTCCGCCTCGTCGACGCGGCCCGGGAACTCGGCGCGGCCGTTCAGCCCGCGCTCGGAGGCCAGCGACTCGAGCCGGTCGCGGTCGGGGCCGTCGCCGGCGATCACGACCCGCAACCCCGGGTCGAGCGCCGCAGCCTCGAGCAGCAGGTCGTTCCGCTTGGCCCGGTCGAGCCGCCCGACGGAGAGGACGAAGTCGCCGTAGCCGTCGTTTCGGTAGGGGAGCTCTTGGGGCGGATGGGGCAGCACCTCGGCCGCGAGCCCGGTGGAGCGCTCGATCCGGTCGGCCACGTTGCGCGACGTCGCGAAGAGCAGCTTCGCCTCGCCGAGCGCGACCCGGTCCAGCCGCTGGACCGAGCGCCGCAACGCTCGGTCCGCAGGTTCTTCGGAGAACTGCCCCAGGTCGGTTCGGTCGAGGTCGTAGGCCTGGCGGAACTGATGCAGCACCCAGACGCGCTTGTTCGGATGGCGGACGACGTAGGAGGGGAACTTCGTCGCGAGCACGAGGTCGATCGGCCGCCCGTCCGACTCGGTCAGGTCGAGCAGGCGCCAGAGGAAGGCCTGGTCGAGCACGCGCGTGCCGGGATACCACTTGAACGGCACGGTGACCAGCTCCGCTTCGTGGTCGCGCGCGCGCAACTCGTCGACGAGCGTGTCCGCCATGATCTCGGCCCCGCCCCTGACGAACGGAACCTGAGGCGCGCAGACCGCGATTCTCACGCCCGTGGCCGCCTTCCGCTCCCGCCCGGCAGAGCCGGGCTCCGCGAAAGGCTGACGAGCGTGAGCAAGCTCACGACCGCTGCTTCAACTCGGCCTCGAGCTGCGCAACGCGCGCCTCGAGGTCGTCGATCAGCCGCAGGGCGGCCGCGTTGAAGGAGCGCTGGTCGTACGCGACCGGCTCGACGTACCAGCGCATCAGCTTGCGCAGAACGGCCTTCGCGGGCGTGCCGACGCCGCCGCGGACACCCGGGCGAAGACGCAGGTTGCGATCGGCCGACACCGGCCAGAGCCGCTCTGCCTCCGCGCGCGCCGCGCTGCGGTCCCCGGCTGCTCCCGCCTCGCCGGGAGCTGCCCCGGAGCGCCGCACCTCCTGCCTCAGCTGCTCCAGCAGCGCCGCCACGTCGGTCTCTCCGCCGGTAGAAATCCCTGCAAGTTCGCCATTTTCGGAGGGACCGTCGGGCATCGGAGGATTGTACCGGGCTGCCGGGATACCCTCCGTCCGATGCGGGTCGGGCTCAGCCTCCTCACGCTCGTCCCCGGCGAGGTCGGCGGCGCGGAGACGTCGGCGCGCGGGCTCGCCCGTGGCCTGGCCGAGGTGGGGACGCTCGACTACGTCGCCTTCACGCCGCCGGCCGCGCCCGGAGCCGGCGAGGGGCTGTCCGAGACGGCCGTGCCCGAATACCGGGACGCGCGCAGCATCCGCGAGCGCGCGCTCGCGATGGCCGTCGCGACGATCCGGCCCGGGCGGCTGCGGGCGCGCTTCACGGGCCTCGACGTCGTCCACTACCCGCTCACGATCGCGCTGCCGCCGCTCGACCTGCCGACGGCCGTGACCGTGCACGACCTGCAGCACCTCGACCATCCGGAGCTGTTCTCCCGGGCGGAGCGACTGTGGCGGGCACGAACGCACGAGCGCTCCGCGCGGAACGCGAACGCGGTGATCGTCCCGAGTCAGTTCGTGCGCCGCCGCGCAGTCGAGCTGCTCGGCCTGCCGCCCGAGCAGGTTCACGCGATCCCGTGGGGCGTCGACCACGCCCGCTTCCACCCCGGGGACGAGGAGCGGGAGCCATTCCTCCTCTACCCGGCGCGGCCGTGGCCGCACAAGAATCACGCCCGGCTGCTCGAGGCGTTCGCGCTGCTGCGGGATGAGCGGCCGGAGCTACGGCTCGTGCTCACCGGGGGCGGCCACGAGGGACGCCCCGTTCCCGCCGGAGTCGAGGTGCGCGGCCTCGTTCCCGTCGAGGAGCTGGCCTCGCTCTACCGGCGCACTGCCTGTCTCGTCTTCCCGAGCCTCTACGAGGGATTCGGGCAGCCGCCGCTCGAGGCGATGGCGTCCGCCGCTCCCGTTGCCGCGTCGAGCATCCCGGCAATCGCGGAGGTCGCCGGCGAGGCGGCGGCGCTCTTCGACCCCGGCGACGCCGCGGACATCGCCGCCGTCGTCTCAGGCGTGCTCGATGCTCCCGAGCGCTTCGCGGCAGCGGGACCCGAGCAGGCGCGCCGCTTCACCTGGGCCGAGACGGCACGCCGCCACGAGGCCGTCTACGCCGGGCTGACGTAGTACCGCAGCGCGCGGATCGGGCCTTCGTCGATCCGCTCCGTGCGCAGCACGGTCGCACCCGCCTGGTCGAGCACCCTGCGGACGTCCACCTCGAGCATCGTCGTCATCCGCATCGGGGTCAGCGGCGTCCGGCGGAGCATCCAGCGCTCGGATACGCCGACCCGCCGCAACAGCGCGTAGGCCCTGCGGCGGGGCTGGAACGACCACAGGGACGGGATGTGGTACGGGATCCCGAAGACGATCAACCCATCCGGCTTCGCGACCCGGAGGAACTCGAGCACGTACTGCTCGATCTCGGGCACGGAGGGGATGTGCTGCAGGGCGATGCTGGAGCAGACGAAATCGAACGACTCCGTCTCCAGCTGACCGAGGTCGGACGCGGCGTTGACGCGGAACTCGCACGCGGCGAAGCCCTCGTTCAGCCGCCGCGCCTGGTCGATCATTGCGGCCGAGATGTCGACGCCGATCGCCTCGGCGAAGCGGCTGCCGAGGGCTCGCGTGAGCCGTCCGACGCCGCAGCCGAAGTCGAGCGCCCGCTCGCGGCGGGCGGGTCGGCCGAGCGAGTCGGCGACCGAGAGGACGTGGGCGATCTCGGCCTCGCCGGTGGCGAAGAACTCATCCACGTCCCAGCGGCCGCCCTTGCGGCCCGGGCGCGTCAGCACCGCCCAGAG
This sequence comes from uncultured Gaiellaceae bacterium, assembly GCA_963789355.1. GTDB lineage: Bacteria > Actinomycetota > Thermoleophilia > Gaiellales > Gaiellaceae > Gaiellasilicea. The sequence goes on along the minus strand of CAWBKK010000004.1, from coordinate 32,344 downwards.
CGCGTCCACCTCGGCCAGCCGGTCCCAATCCTGCTTGTGGCGCTCCAGGCTCGGGTCGGGCTCTCCGTATCTGCGGCCCACGACCTCGGGGTCGGGCCGCAGCTCGCCGCCGTCGACCCGCATCCACGGCTGCAGGTCGCTGGGAAGCCGCGGCTTCTCGATCGCGAACGCAAAGAGATTCGCCTGGCGGGGCAGGACGTGGGTGATCCCCGTCACGACGGGCCGGGCGAGCCGCAGCACCTGCGCGCGCAGACCGCGGTCGATCTCGACCAGGGACTCGGGCAGCTCGAACTCGCGGAAGTAGCGGATCCGGTGGCGTGCATGCGGCGCGAACGCCGCGACCGCCTTCTCGACCTCCCGCTCCGACCAGCGGTACACGTAGTTCGGCGTGCTCGTGTTCGCGACGCCGCCCGAACGAAGGTCGTGCGCGGCGACCGCGGCGAGCTCGTACTCGTCGACCGCGCCGAGCCGCACGGCGACGCGCATCAACGCGCTGTCCCGGCTCTCGAGCGCGATCGCCGCGACGCGCGCGACGCGGTAGAGCTCGAGCAGGGCGCGGTGCGGCGAGCGGCAGTGGTGCAGTCCCGCCGAGACGACGGTCAGGTCGAAGCTGCCGTCCGGATAGCCGAGGTTCTCCGCGTCCTGGAAGCTCCACTCGTACGGAGCGAGCGCTTCGGCCGCCACCGATTCGTCGACGTTGGTGATCGTCACCTGCTCGAACTGGAGCGCGCTGAACGCATCCCGGTCCGCCGGCCCGCCCGCGACGACGAGGACGCTCATGTCCCGGCGAACGACGCCCTCCTCGAGCAGCTGCTCGAGGACGCGGCGGTAGAAGCTTCTGCGCTCATCGGCCACCGCGCAGAAACTAGCCGCGACGGCCCATGCGCCCGCGGCGGTAGTCGCGCCAGCCGCGCAGGGCAGCCCAGGCGGAGGCCGGCCTGCGGACCGCGAGGACGACGCGCGGCCCGACGACCAGGGTGCGCCGGATCCCGGTCAGCCCCCGCGGCAGCGGCCGGTGCCGCTCGACGACTGCGAGCATGTTGCGCGCGTCGTAGTAGCTGGCCATCGGCGAGCCTGCACCACCCGTGGCGGCGGAGACGCGGTGGCGCACTCTCGCCTCGGGCACATACACGATCGCGAAGCCCTCCTTGCGGATGCGCAGGCTCCAGTCGAGGTCCTCCGCGTAGAGAAAGAGCTCCTCGTCGAGCAGCCCGGCCGACTCGATCGCCGGGCGCGAGACGGCCATCGCGGCTCCGGTCGCGCGATCGGTGTCCTTCAGCGCGCCGGGCTCGTCCGGGTCGCCGAACCCCTTGTGACGGCTACGCCCGAGGTAGGGATCGAAGCCCGCTCCTGCGTACCAGAGCCGGTCCGAGTCGGCGTACAGCACCTTGCAGGCGAGCACGCCGGCGTCCGGTCTGGCAAGCGCCGCCGCCGCGAGGGCGTCCACGATCCCGGGCTCCACCTCGGCGTCGTTGTTGACGAGCAGCACCCACTCGGCGCCGCGGTCGAGCGCCCGCCTGATCCCGACGTTGTTCCCGCCCGCGAAGCCGAGATTGACGCCGGTCCGGACGAGCTCGGCCTCCGGGAAGCGCTCCGCGACCGCGTCCGCCGAGCCGTCGGCCGAGCCGTTGTCGACGACGACCGTGTCGATCCCGCGCAGCGACTCGAGCGCCGCGAGCGTGTCCTCGCGCCCGTTGTACGAGAGAACCACTGCAACCACGTACATCAGCCGCTGCGGATGAAGTGCGCGATCGAACCGGCATCGGGCTGCCGTTCGAGCTCTTCGTCGTCGCGCTCGATCTCGCCGACGAGCCGCGCGATTCCCGGGTAGTGGTTTCCGTAGCCGCCGACGTCGACGGCATCGTGGAAGAGCATGTGACCGCCGGGGGCGACGTGCTCGCGCCAGCGCTCGTAGTCCGCTCGTGCGCCCTCGTAGCTGTGGTCGCCGTCGACGAAGACGAGTGCACAATCGCGCGGCGGCGGCTCGGCGGTGCGTGAGTCGCCGACGACGAGATGGACGCGCTCGGAGAGCCCGTAACGGTCGAGCGCCGTCCGCAACTCGGAGTCGAGCTGCGGCCCGCTCAGGTCGGAGCGCAAAGCGACGTGAAGGTCGTATGACCAGAGCTCTCCTCCGTCCGGGAGCGCGCTCGCGAGCATCAGCGTCGTGCCGCCCTTGAAGCGCCCGATCTCGACGACGGCGGCTCCCGGCGCCACCCGCCGCGCGAGCCGGTACAGGAGCGCCGCCTCGTCGAGCTGGAGCGACGCGATCCCGTGGCTGAGCTGGTTCGAGGAGAAGAGAAACGCGAGGTCCTCGAAGCCCTCGAGCGAGGCCGGCCAGCGTTCCACGGTCGGGTACCGCTTCAGACCCGGATCGGCCTTGACGGCGGCGTTGACGAGGTTCTTGCCGACTCCCGTCCGCCCTGCGGCGCCGAGCGCCCGCTTCACGAGGTCGCGGAGCACGGGCGGCAGTCTAGTGCCCGTCCGGTGATGCCGCCGAGCTCCGCGGTCGCGAGCACCAAGCCGGAGGCTGCACTCGCCCGCCGCCAAGGCTGGGCGCCTTGGCAAGGGTGAGGGTGGACTCCGGCGCAGCGTGATCGCGCGTGCGGGGCCGGCATGCATTGCTGGACGGGGCACTAGTCGAGCGTCCTCAGGTAGCCCCACGCCTGCCGCAGGCCGAATCCGCGCGCGGCGGTGAGCATCGCGCAGAAGACCACGGCACCGACAGCGGCCGCAGGTTCCGCCGGGAGCACGGCGTTCGCCGCGCCGAACGCAGCGAACGCGAGCCCTCCGATCACGGCGGCGCCGAGCAGAAGACCGCGGACCCCGCGGCGCAGGACCTCCGGCGAGAGCAGGAGCAGCAGCGACACCAGCACGAGCGTGGTCGAGATCGTCAGCGCCAACGCCGCCCCTGCGAGCTCGAACGCGTCGACCGCCAGCGCCGTGATGCCGACGTGAAGCACGATCGACCCGACTGCGAGGAGGGAGAGACGCTTCGCTCGTCCCGCGACGAAGATCATCGGAAAGGTGATCGTGACGCCGATCGAGGTCGCCATCCACGGCCCCAGCAGGACGATCAACCGCCCGATCTCGCTCCCCGCCGAGCCTTCGTAGGCCGGCCCGAGCGCGGCGTGCACGATGTGGTCGCCGACGAGCGCGAACACACCGGCGGCCGCCGCGACCGCTGCAAACGAGACGAGCGACATGCTGATCACGTGGCGGCTGGCCCGCGCAGGCGAGAGCGCTGCCCGGGTGAGGGGCACGCTCGAGACCATTCCGAGCGACGACGCCGTCACGGAGACGAGCGCCGCCGCAACGAAGTACGCGTACGTGAAGCTCGTGACGGCTCCCGTTCCGAGCCCGCTCGCAAAGCGAAGGCAGACGACGAAGAACGCCTGGAGGGCAATCGCCAGGGAGGACGCTCGCGCGAGCTCTCCGAGCCGCGAGGTGATCAGCAGCTTCCCGCGGCGGCCCCAGTCGGCGCGAATCAGGAGGGCGCCCAGCGGGATCGCCAGCGTGACGGCGCCGTTGAGCAGCGTGCCCCAGGCACACGCCACGATTCCGTCCTCGTCGATCCGCCAGAGGATCAGGGCGAGCCCGAGCACGCTCCCGAGCGCGTAGCCCGCCGCCGACGTGGCGTAGCTGTCGTGGGCCGCGAGCGAGCTGGCCGCCAGGGCGGCGAAGAGATGCGCCACCGCCGCCGGGACGAGATAGACGAGTGCTTCGGCCGCAACCTGCTGGGCGCGCGGCGGGAGCCCCGCGGCGAGTTGCCGCGCCGACCAGTCGTTGGCGAAGATCGCGAGCACGAGCGCGGGTGCCGCGACGGCCGAGATCGCCAGGGCATACGAGACGAACAGCGTCCCGAACACGCCGTCCGCACGTGCGCGCGCGAGCTTGGGCAAGACCGCGCTGCGGACGGCGCTCGCCGCCAGGACGAGGACGAGAAACACGCCGTAGGCCGCGAAAAACCCGTCGGTCTCGACGCCACGCCCTATCTTGCGGGCGATCACGACGCCGACGACGGCCGACAACCCCGTCACCACGGCGATCGAGATCGCCGTCAGCACACCGCTTGCGAGGGCGCTTCTGGGAGGGGAGGCGCTAGGCTTGCGCACGGCGCAGGGAAGCCTACGCACTATGACCGACAACCCGATCTGGACCGAAAACGCCCTCGCCGACCTCCGTCGCGAGTTCGGCGACGCCTTCAACGGCCGCACCGTGCTCGTCACCGGAGCCGACGGCTTCATGGGCTCCCACCTGACCGACGCGCTCGTCGAGATCGGCGCCAACGTGCACGCCTTCGTGCGCGCAACCTCGAGCGGAGCGCTGAATAACATCTCGCACGTGCGCAGCCGGCTGAAGGTGCACTTCGCCGACCTGACCGACAAGACGTCGATCGATTACCTGGTCAAGGAGCTGCGCGACACGGTGTCCGACAAGCCGTACGTCTTCCACCTCGGGGCGCAGGCGCACGTCGGCGAGTCGTGGCACCGGCCGTACGAGACCGTGATGGCGAACACGATCGGGACGCTCAACCTGCTCCAGTCGATCGTCGACTGGGGCCTGGAGCTGGAGAAGTTCGACACCGCCGGGACGTCGGAGGAGTACGGCAACGTCCGCGAGGACGTCGCGCACCACCACGACTTCGACGCCGCGGGCGGGCTGATCCTGCACGAGCACTCGCCGATCAACCCGAAGTCGATCTACGCCACGGCGAAGGTCGCAGCCGACTTCCTGACGATGAACTACCACGACGCCTTCGGCGTCCCCGGCGTCGTCACCCGGATGTTCAACAACTACGGGCCGCGTCAGAACCCGCGCTACGTGACCGGCACGATCATCACCCAGGCGCTGACGAGGCCCGAGGTCGAGTTGGGCGCGCTCGAGCCGCTGCGCGACTTCTGCTTCTGCACCGACGGCGTCCGCGGTCACCTCACCGTCGCCGCCCAGGGCACGGCCGGCGAGGTCTACGTCTACGGCCAGGGCTCCAACATCTCGATGGCCGACTGGGCGGATCTGATCCTGCGCACGGGCGTCGAGCGCGGCTTCTGGCCGGACGACCGCCACATCGTCATCGACGAGGGCCGGCTGCGCCCGGGAGTCACGGACGTGATGGCGCTGAAGGTCGGGTACGAGAAGCTGCACCGCGAAACCGGCTGGGAGCCGAAGGTGTCGTGGGAGGAGGGCGTGTTGCGGACGATCGAGTGGTACGCCGAGCACCGCGAGCGCTGGATCGGCCGCGTCGACTGGCTTCCCGCCGGCACGCCCGTTCCGACGTGAGCCGCGTCCTCGTCACCGGTGGCGGCGGCTTCCTCGGCTCGAACCTCGTCGAGCGGCTCGAAGCCGACGGCGCCGAGGTGTTCGTCGCCCGCAGCCGCGACTACGACCTGACCTCGATGGAGGACGCGGCCCGCCTCTTCGAGGCTGCGCGGCCCGAGCTCGTCTTCCACCTCGCGGCCGAGGTCGGCGGCATCGGCGCGAACCTCGTCAACCCCGGCCGCTACTGGTACGCCAACCTGATGATGGGCGCGCACGTGCTCGAACAGAGCCGCCTCCACGCGGTCGGGAAGCTGGTCACGCTCGGGACGATCTGCGAGTACCCGAAGTTCACGCCGACGCCGTTCCGCGAAGAAGACCTCTGGAACGGCTACCCGGAGGAGACGAACGCCCCGTACGGAGTCGCGAAGAAGGCGATCCTCGTCGGCGGCCAGGCCTACCGCGACCAGTACGGGCTGAGCACGATCCACCTGCTGCCGGTCAACCTCTACGGCCCCGGCGACAACTTCGATCCGGCGACCGCGCACGTGATCCCCGACCTGATTCGGAAGATGCACGAGTCCCCCGACCGGGTCGTGCTCTTCGGCGACGGGACGCCGACGCGCGAGTTCCTCTACGTCGAGGACGCCGTCGACGGGATCGCGCTCGCGGCGGAACGGTACGACGGTGCCGAGCCGGTCAACCTCGGCTCCGGCCGCGAGATCGCGATCCGGGACCTCGCGGAGCTGATCGCCGAGCTGACCGGGTTCGAGGGCGAGATCGCCTGGGACACGACGAAGCCGAACGGTCAGCCGCGGCGGCGACTCGACGTCTCGCGCGCCGAGCAGCTCTTCGGCTTCCGGGCCCGCACGGACTTCCGCGAGGGTCTCGAGCGCACCGTCACGTGGTACCGCTCGAACGCTCCAGCCCATGCGGCTCGCTGAGCGCGCGCGGTCGCTGGTAGTCGCCGCGATCGCGCTCCAGTGGCTGACGACGCTGGTCGTGGCGCTCCGGGCCGACTCCGTCGATCTCGGCGCGGGAGCGCTGATCGATGTGCTCCTGCTCGGGCCGCTCGCGATCGTCTGCGCCTTTCTCGTCGCCGCGAAAGTGGGCGGGGTCGCGCTGGGAGCGTGGACGCTGCTGGTGTGGGTGACGCTGCCATGGCTCGCGCCCGTGTTCACGCTCGCGAAATACGACGGCACGCTTCGCGACGACGTACTCCCGCTCGTGCTCGGGCTGACCGGCGAGGCCGGCTATGCCGAGGGCGCGGCGATCCTGGTCGCGCTGACGCTTCTGAGCCGGCGCACACGCCCGACGACGGTCCTCGGCGCGCTCGTCCTGATCGCGCTGGGCGCCGTCTGGCTCCGCCGCGTGCCCGGCGTCGAGGGCCTGTCGCTCGATGCCTTCCAGGCGAACATGGCGGGGCTGCGCGAGTACTTCTTCAGCCAGCGGGTCCTGCAGTGGCTGCCGCTGGCGGGCGTGGTCGCGGTCGCGCGACGCTCCCCGGGGCTCGCCGCTCTACTCGGAGTGTGGCTCGGCGCCTTCGTCGCGTTCCGGCTGACCAGCAGCGCCGCGTCGTTCGAGAACGGCGAGTTCTTCCGGCTTCTGCTCCCCGCCCTGCCCGCGTACGTCCTGCTCGTTGCCGCGCTGCCGCTCCTCGTCCCGACGCTCGCGGCTCGGCTCGGCCCGCTGGCGCGGCCCGTCGGCGCTCCCTAGGCGCTGCGCTCGCGCTCGGACCGACCGCGCTGCTCGAGCAAGGCCAGCCGCTGCGCCAGGATCACGTTTTGATCCGCCAGCTTCGAGATCACGGTCGAGTAGTGGAGCAGCACCGCCAGGATGAACAGGGTCGCGACCGCGAAGAGCACTGCCGGCGGGTAGCCGGTGACGCCGACCCAGCCGGCGATCGTGTTCAGGCCCCCGCGCCAGACCGAGAGGACGAGCAGGACGGAGCCGGTGACGAGCCAGAGCAGCGCGTACCGCTCGCGCAGGCGGCGGCTCCGAATCAGCTCGAGGACGATCAGGATCAGCAGGATCGACGCGACCGTGGCAGCAATCGAGACGTAGAGCGGCGTCACAGGATTCACCCTTCCTCCAGCGGAACGACCCGACGGCGAAAGATGCCGACGAGCAGGGCCAGCGTCACCTTGATCGCGTAGTAGAGCGAGCGCAGGAGCGTGATCGACGAGCGTCCGGTCTCGCGGCCGCGCATCTGCGCCGGCACCTCGAGGATCCGCAGCCGGTGCCGCACGACCATGACCACGGCCTCGACCTCGGGGTAGTCGTGCGGATAGTCGGCGGCGAAGAGCCGGATCGCGCGGGCGTTGACGGCCTGGAAGCCGGAGGTCGTGTCGGTCAGCTTCTGCCGGGTCAGGAGCGAGACGAGCTGGGCGAACCAGCGGATCCCGGCGCGACGGGCGAACGGGGCTTTGTAGTCGCCGCCGCCCTCGGCGAAGCGCGAGCCGACCACCACGTCGGCGTCGTCGCGCTCGAGCGGCCCGAGCAGGTTCGGGATCTGCTGCGGATCGTGCTGGCCGTCGCCGTCGAGCCGGATCACGGTGTCGTAGCCGTGCTCGAGCGCGTACTTGAAGCCGGTCTGGACGGCGCCCCCGATCCCGAGGTTGAACGGGAGTCTGACGACGGCGGCCCCCGCCGCGGCCGCGCGCGCCGCTGTCAGGTCCTCGGAGCCGTCGTCGATCACGACGACGTCGAGCTCTGGGTCGAACGCCCGCAGCTCCTCGACGACGCGGCCGACCGCGTCCTCCTCGTTGCGGGCCGGGACGATCGCGAGCCGGTGGCTAGGCACGTGCGCCTGCCGGGACGCCGAGGCCGACGAGCGAGAGCAGCTGCCGGGCCCGGTGCGCGTAGGTGTGCTCGTCCAGCACGCGCTCGCGGGCGCGGGCACCCATCGCCTCCGCCTGCGCCGGATCGTCGAGGAGGCCGCGGTAGGCGGCGAGCGCCTCGTCGGCGTCCGAGACGATCAGCAGCTCCTGCCCCGGCTCGAACCAGCGCTCGATCCCCTCGTAGGGGTTCGAGACGATCGCGGCCCCCGCGCTCGCGAGCTCGAACGGGCGGCACGACGACGAAGCGGGCACGGTGGCGTGCGAGCGGCGCGTGATGTTCAGGTTGATCCGCGAGGCCGAGATCGCCTGGTTGAAGGCGTTGAAGGGGACGTCGCCGACCAGCCAGGCTCGACCCGTGTCGCCCTGGAAGTCGCGGCCGCCGAGAGCGAACTCGAGCTCGGGTGCGGCCCGGCTCGGCTCGCCCACCATCGCCGCCATCCAGTCGCGGCGGAACTTGTCCCCGTAGCCGTAGAAGAAGACGTCGTGCAGCTTCTCGACCGGCTTCGGCGCGAAGAACTCGGGATCGGCGCCCCAGAAGACCGCCTCCGCGCGCTTCGCCCCCAGCTCGAGCAGGCTCGGCAGGCCGCCCTCGGAATTCGAGACGACGAGGTCGTACTCGGACGGATCGGCGCCGTGGTAGTAGTTGAACCCTGTGTCCATGCCGCCGAACTCGGGCAGGCTCATCGGCACGTCGCCGTCGTAGAAGACCACCGGCACGCCGAAGCGCTCGCGCAGGAAGGTGGGAATGCCGCGGAAGTGCGCCATCGGGACGGTGAAGACGACGACCGCGTCGACGTTCTTCTCGCGCTCGAGCACCTTCGTCAGGTGCCGCTTCCAGCGCGGCGTCACCCAGCGCCAGATCGCCTCGCGGGTCGCCTTGTCGAAGACGGTCTCGTCGGGGGAATCCTCGGCCCGGCGGAGGTACCTGTCGCCCTTCAGCCGCGCGATCCCGCCGCGCACGGCGGCGAAGCTCTCGCCCTCGACCCAGGTCGGGTTCGGAGCCGTCCGCCACCAGGGCGACTCGACCGGCCGGCCGCGGTAGGGCGTCACGATCAGGTCGGCGCCGACCTCGTACAGCCCCTTCCAGAGCTGCCACCACGCCGGTGTGCAGCCGTAGCGGTAGTCGAGGTCGACCGCCGACGCGACGGCGAGGATCTTCGGGGCCTTCACGCTGGACAGCATAGGGAGCGGGGATGAAGGCGCCGTAAGGACGGAGGCGCGCCGCTAGTACGCACCGCGGCCCGCCAGCACGGCCGGCAGCGTCTTGACGAGGATCGAGATGTCGAGCCAGATCGACCAGTTCTCGATGTAGTAGAAGTCCAGCCGCACGAGGTCGTCGAAGGTCAGGTTCGAGCGGCCGGAGATCTGCCAGAGACCGGTGATCCCCGGCAGCACGTGGTAGCGCTTGCGATGCCACGCCTCCAGCTGCCGGAAGTCGCGCAGGGGGAGCGGGCGCGGCCCGACGAGGCTCATCTCGCCGGCGAGCACGTTCAGCACCTGCGGGAGCTCGTCGAGCGAGAACCGCCGGAGCACCCGGCCCACGCGCGTCACCCGCGGGTCGTCGCGGATCTTGAAGAGGGCGCCGCCCGCCTCGTTCTGCGCCTCGAGCACCGCCTGCTGCTCGGCAGCGCCCTCCACCATCGTCCGGAACTTGAGCAACCCGAACTGGAGCTCGCCGACCCCGACCCGCCGGTCGCGGTAGAGAACGGGACCGCGCGAGTCGAGCTTGATCGCGAGGGCGATCAGAGCCCAGAGCGGGAGCCCGACGAGGACGACGATCGCGCTGACGATCAGGTCGAACGCGCGCTTGACCAGCCAGTCAGCACCCGCGAGGACGGGCGGTTGCAGCTCGAAGAGCGGCACCCCCTGGCCCGGCACGTACTCGCCACGCTGGAGCAGCAGCTCGGTCGTCTTCGGGGCGATCCGCACCCGCACGCCCGCCCTGTGTGCCGTCTCGACCAGCTCGAGCACGGTCGCCTCGGCGAAGCCCCCCTCGCTGAGCACGATCTCGTCCGGCCGCACCTGCTCGAGCCGGACCTCCAGCGGCCCGTCCCGATCCGGCGCGAACGAGCCGACGAGGTCGTACGCGAGCGGTCGCCGCGAGGACGTGAGCACCCGCTGGAGCGACTCGAGATGCTGACCCTCGCCGATCAGCAGCACGCGGCGCTTCACCCGCAACAGCCGCTGCACCTCGAGCGTCAACGACTCGTAGGCTGCCCGGAAGCCTCCGATCGCGAGGGCAGAGGTGATGCACGCCGTCGGGATCAGGCCGGAGGTGGTGAAGTCGTAATCCGTGCCCCAGCCGAACGCAAGCGTGATCGCCGCGACGAGAACGATCGACGACGCGATCTTCCCGGCTCCGGCACGGCGCTCCCGGCCGGCGTACAGTCCTGCCTGCCAGAAGACGAGCCAGGTGATTGGAATCAGGAAGGGCAGCCACTCCCCCGGGCCTGCGTCCCAGAGCAGATTCCAGAAGACCGGGTCGCCGAAGACGATGCTGCGGAGGACGAGCGCCGAGTAGAGCCCGAGCGCGAGGCCGGCCGCGTCGAGCAGCGCCAGCGTGACGATCGCCGCCACGCGCCGGACGAGGCTGCGGAGCGGCACGCTCCTGAGCAGATACGGCCTGCCGGATCGGCGGTCCGCGGTCGCCGGGGCGCTGCGGACGGGTTCCTCCGCGACGCCGACTGGAGGCGGAGCTACTGGCTCGGACGGCACCGGGCGGATTCTACGAGAACGCCCGGGCAGATCCGATTTCGCGGCCGGGCTTCTACTGCAGTGGTTGATCGGCGTCCGCGACCACGGGCGACGCGCGGCCGAACGCCTCGGTGATCGTCCGTCGCTCGGACTCGCCCATCGCAAACCGCCAGATCAGCGCGCCGTAGAGCGCGAGCCAGCACACGCCCACCCCGATGAACTCGAGGAGTGTGTCGACATCGAGGAGGCGTCCCAGGAGGAGCAGGGTCGGGATCGCCGCGAGGGCGCCCAGCCCGACCGGCCGCAGCCACGCGGCAGCCAACGCCCGCAGCGAAGCCGACGACTCTCGCCGCAGGAGGTACGGCAGCACGACCGTGACCGACAGGGTCTCGGTGACGAGCGTGGCGAGCGCGACGCCCCAGAGCCCAACCCAAAGGGCGAGCGTGATCGAGAGCGCCAAGTTCACTGCCACGGTCGCGAGGCGTGCAATCGCCAGCCGGCCGTGCCGTCCGCGCGCGACGAGGTACTGCGCGAGGAGATGGCCGGGCTGAGCGAAGAGGAGGCTGACCATCAGGATCGCGAGGATCGGCCCGCTGGTCGAGACGTCGAACTCGGAGGGCAGCCACGCCTCGAGAAAGCGGTCGGGCAGGAACACGAGCGGCAGCCCCACCGCGACGACCACGGCGAGACCGAGCCGGACGCCCGCGAGCAGGTAGCGCTCCTGTCGTTCCCGGTCATCCGCCCCCTCGAGCTCGGACAGGAGTGGAAAGAGCAGCATGGTCGAGGCGATCCCGACGGCGTAGGCGAGGGCGAAGAGCTTGGCCGGAATCCCATAGACGCCTGCCGCAACGCTCCCGAAGATCACGCCGACGACGATCACGTCGGTCGAGAAGACGACCTTCGACGCGACCTGGATCAGCATGTTCCGGGAGCTGAAGCTGAGGAGCTGCTTCGCCTCGCGAACCGTGACGAACTGGCGCCGCAGGCGAAGGTCTGGCAGCTCGCGCTTCAGCCAGAAGAGCGGCAGCAGGAGCCGAACCGCCGTCACCCCCACGGTGATCAGCGTCAGCGCCACGAGGCCGCCACCGGCCAGGTACAGGATCCCCGCGGCGAGCACGAAGTACAGGACCGCGCCGAAAAGGATGCCGATGTTGAGCACGTCGTAGCGCTGCTGGCCGGCGAGCAGGTAGCTGAAGAGCCCAACGGGGAAGCGGAGCACGAAACTGCCCACTGCGAGCACCACCGCGACCTGCGCCGCTCGCACGTACTCGTCCGAGATCTCGATCACGAGCGGAAGGAGCCAGGCGAGGGCGACGGCGAGCAGGGTCGTGACGAGCGCCAGGACGAGGTAGATCGCGAACGCCGTCGAGGCGAGCCGGCTGGTCTCCTCGCGAGCGTTGCGACCCCGCTGCTCGGCCGCGAAGCGGATCACGGACGGCCCGATTCCGAGGTCCAGGAGGCCGATGAACCCGAGGATCGAGCCGATCAGCGCCCAGATGCCGAACTGCTCAGTGCCGAGGGCGGCGACGATGATCGGCGTCACGACGAGGCCGGAGACCAGCCCGACGGCGTGGACGCCGTAGATCAGGATCACGTTGCGGCGGAGGAGCCGCACTAGATGACTGATGCCGCGGGAACGCCCGTCTCGGGGCGTGAGCTGGCCGCTCTGGGGCGCGGGGTCAGGCCGTCGCCGATGCTGGTGGCATCGGTGACGGACTGAGCACGCGAAGCGGACGGCCCGGCTGAGCGGCCGCCAGGCCGATCAGATGGGGCGAAAGCGTCCCAGACACGCCAGATCGCGTCGCCGAGCGCCCGGGGACGTGGCATCGGTCATCTAGTCGTGCAGGCGCCGAACCGTCGCGACGACTGCGTCCGCCCAGCTGTCGATGGAGTGGCCGGCCTCGACCCGCCGTCGCAACTCGCGGCCTGCCGACTCCCTCCGGCCCACATCGGCGCCGGCGAACTCGTGCAGCGCGCGCGCGAGATCGGCGTCGTTGTCGCTCAGGAAGAGGAGCTCGATCGGAAGCCCGCCGAGGAACTCGTCGAAGTACGGGTTGCACGCAAGGACGGGGACGGCGCACGCGGCGGCCTCGTACACGACCTTGTCCAGCGCCCCGCCCGCTGGCTGCGACCAGGTCGTGTTGACGACGGCGTCTGCAGCGCGGACGAGCTCGGGCACGAGCGGACGCGGTACCGCCTCTCCCACGGTGACCACGCCGTTCAGGCCCTCCGCGTCGATCAGTGCCTCGAGCTCGCGGCGATGCCGCCGCTCCTCCTCGGTCGTCGACGCACCGTGGATCGCAACCTGCAGCGCCAGCCCCTCGCGCTTGGCGCGGGCGCACGCCCGCACGAGCGTGGCGAACCCCTTCGACGGCGAGGTGCGTCCGAGCGCGAGCAGGCGCAACGTCCCGTCCCCGAGGGGAGCCGCTTCGCGAGCTGCGAACTGCGTCACGTCGATGCCGTGGCCGATCCCCAGCACCTTCGGCCGATCGATCGGGTAGGAGCGGCGGTCGACGCTCAGCGCGACGTCGGCCAGCGCCGTCGCGACCCGCAGCTCCCAGTCGATCGCCCAGTGCGTGTACCACATCCCGAGCGGCATCCGCACGACCTTCGCCAGCGGGGCCGCGAGCACGAGATAGATCGGGCACATGTGCGCGATCAGCGCGTCGGGCCGGCGCCGCGAGAGCAGCAACGGCACGAGCGCGCGCATGTAGCGGAGGCCGCGGCCGATCCGCGTCGAGGCCCCGAACGTGTGCAGCGTGCAGTTCGCCGGCAGATCGTGGACGCCGATCCGGTCCGTGATCACGACGAGCTCCTCGCAGCGCTCTGCGAGCGCCCGCAGCTTCGCCACGGTCGCCCCGAGAATCGGGTCGTCGGCGTCCACGCGCTGGGTCACGAAGATCAGGCGCATCAGCGGCGAGCTTTCATCGGCTCCGGGTCCCGGAGAGAGGCGTCGACGAGAGACCTGACTCGCGCGGCGTACTCGGCCGGGGTCGTGTGCCACTCTTCGTAGCGCGCGAGCGCCGCCAGGCCCAGCCGCTCCGCGAGCGGGCGGTCGGAGAGCGCCCGCACCAGCGCGGCCGCGAGCTCGTCGACGTCTCCGGGCTCGACGAGAAGCGCTTCGCGACCGTCCCGCGCGACGTCCGGGATCCCGCCGACGCGGCTCGCCACGATCCCGCGCCCGCGGGCCATCGATTCGACCAGGACGCGCCCGAGGCCCTCCGAGCGGGAGGGCAGCACGAGCACCGTGGAGCGATCCATCTGCTCGGACACTTCGGCCGGGAGGATCTGCTCGATGTGCTCGACCTGCTCGGGGAGCTCTGCGACCAGGTCGTCGACGACATCCCGGCGGCTGCCTTCGCCGACGATCACCAGGCGGGATTCCGGGAGCTCGCGCGCGACCTTGCGCCAGGCCGCCGCGAGGCCGTCGATGTTCTTGTACGCCTCCAGCACCCCCACGAACAGTGCCGTCGGCCGCTCCGGGAGCGGCACGGGCGGCTTCGCGGTGAAGGTGGAGAGATCCATGTAGGCCTCGAACGAGGCCGTCGCCGGAGCTCCCCGCACTTCCTCCACCAGGCCCTCGGTGTAGCTCGAGAGCGCCCGCACGGCGTCGGCACGGCGGAGCGCGGTACGCCCGACGAGGTCGGCGAGGGGCGACAGGAGCCGGCGCGAGGGCGCCCCGTAGAGCCGCGTCGCCGTCCGCCAGTCGCCGTGCACCTCGAGCACGATCCGGGGCTTGCTCCCGCGGGCGAGCGCTCGGCCGACGAGCGCCCCCGCAGCGGTGTACGGGTTCTCCGCGATGATCGCCTCGGGTCGGAAGTCGACGATCTGGCTGCGGACGTGAAAGGGCAGGCGGAGATAGAAGAGGACGCCGTCGAGCCGGCCGACCCGGCTCGGCTCGAGCAGGCGAAAGCGCTCGTCGGTGGCGGGGCTGCGCGGGTCAGCCGAGGCGATCACGCGAAGCTCGAGCTCGCGCTCCAGCGCATCGAACTTCCGCGCGAGCCAGTCCGGAAGCGGCAGGCTGTACCGGAGCCGCCCGACCATCAGGATCCGCGGGCGCTCGCCGTCCGCAGCTGCGTCCGTCACGATCGGCGCGCCGCCTCCAGCAGCTCTTCGATGCGTCCGTAGATCCGGTCTGCCCCCAGCTCGACGACCGACGCCCGGGCGCCGTCCGACAGCCGCGCGTGCAGCTCGGGAGATCCGAGCAGCCGCTCGAGCGCGTGGCCGAACGCCTCGGGGGATCCCGGCGGGACCAGCAGCCCGTTGACGCCGTCGACGACGATCTCGCCCACGCCGCCCACCGCCGTCGCCACGAGGGGCGTGCCGGCTGCGAGCGACTCGACCGCGGCGTGCGGGTAGTTCTCCCAGTCGCTGGAGAGGACGGCGGCCTCCGCCCCGGCGAGCGCGTCGAGCACCGCGTCGCGCGGGAGCGAGCCGACGAAGCGCACGCGGCCGTTCAGGCCGGCGTCCCGGGCATGCTGCTCGAGGCGGGCGCGATCGGGGCCGTCGCCGATGACCGTCAGCTGAGCGGCCGGCACGTGCGCGAGCGCGTCCAGGGCGACGTGCATCGCCTTCTGGCGCGTCAGGCGGCCCGCGAAGACCAGTCCGCGGCGGGCCGCGGTCGTCGCGGCCCGCGCAGGCGGCGCCGGGTTCGGGATCACGTGGAGTCGCTCGTCGTCGAGACCCCAGCCGCGGGCGATCTCCGCGAGGTACCGGCTCGGGACGACCAGAGTGCGGGCACGTCGAAGCGCCTGAGTTCGCGCGCGCCTCAGGGCCGTCAGCCGCGCACCGCCGGCTTCCTGAAACTCTTCGAGCGTCCCTGCGAAGAGACCCCAGCGGCGCGCGCGCTCGTAGGCCGGGTCGGACACGAGCTTCGCGACGAGGGGCCGCCGCGCGCCGATCGTCGCGACCGCGGCGCCGGCATAGGTGGCGGACGCGTAGACGACGTCGGCCGCGCGCGCGGCGACGGCGGCACGAACCGTCAGCTCGCCGTAGCGGATGGGAAACGGGCGGCCTCGATCGACGGTCTGAATCGGGCACGGCCTCTCCGTCGGTGGCGCGGAGGCCATCGTCACGACCTGAACGGAGTGGCCCCGGCCGATCAGGAACCGCGCCAGCTCCGGGGCATGAGTCGCCGGGCCGCCGACGTCAGGAGGCCAGATTCCGGGGAGGACGGTGATGCGCATCGGCAGGAGGAGCGGCGACCGGCATCGGCCCGAGGCCCGCAACCACGCGCGTAGTATAAGGCGCGGCATGGCAGACCACCGGGGTGAGCCGGACTGGCGGTCGGCGGTCGACGTGCCGCTGATCGCCTTCGTGACGGCGACCGTGCTGAGCCTCGTCCGGTCGATCGACCAGCCCGGTTTCTCGCTCGATCTGGCCGGCAGCGAGGTGGATCTGGTCGTCGCCGACGCGGCGCTCGCGGTGCTCGCAGCGATCTGCGTCCACCGGCTGCTCGGCCGGGGCACACTCCCTCGGGCCGCACGCGGGCTTGCCGCCGCCGCCGCGGCCTTCTCCGTCTGGCTCTTCGTCTCGTCGGCCGCGAACGGCGTCGACGCGGTGATCGCGGCCGTCAAGCTGATCGAGTACGGCGTCCTGGCGCTCGGCTTCATCCTGTTCGTGCGGAGCAGGCTGCAGCTCTGGGCGGTCGTCGGCGTGCTCGTCGCCTTCACCGTCGCGGCAGCCGGTTACGGCCTGCTCGCCTTCTTCGACGCTCCCTTCGTCGAGTCCCGCTTCCCCACCCGCCGCCAGCCCTCGTTCGTCGGCGAGCACGATCTCGCAGCCCTCTCGACGATGACCCTCGCACTCGGGCTCGCCGCGTTGTTCACGCCCGCCCATCGCCTCGGTCGGCTGCCGCTCGTGGCCGGGATCGCCGGATCCGTCGGCGTCGTCCTCGGTGCCGCGCTCGCCGGGCTGCTCGGGCTGTACCTCGCCGCCGGAGCGATCGTCACGACCGCAATCACGCGCGGTGCCGCGACGAAGCGGGCCGTCGGGCTGACGGCGGCGGCGACGGTCGGGATCACGATCGGCGTGCTGGCTCTGCGCTCGGGCGACCTGGGAGCATTCTTCCGCTCCCTTGGCATCGGCGAACGCCGGGACGATCCCTTCGGCAACGCCGCGAGCTGGAACGAGCGCCTGATCGACGCGTACGTCGGAGGTCGTATCTTCCTCGAGAACCCGATCCTGGGCACCGGCTGGCACGGGCTGCTCCCGCCGGAGGAGTACGTGCACTTCATCGACGACGCGCGGGCGCGCTTTCCCGACCAGCCGGCGAGCTACTTCCCGGCCGCGGACGGATTCATCCCGCAGCAGACGTACGACCAGGTGCTCTACGAGCTCGGGATCGTCGGTGCGCTCCTGTTCCTCGTCCTCGCCGTGGTGACCGTGCGCGCTGCCGTGCGGGTCGCAAAAACCTGGCCGCGCGACGACCCCGACGAGCCCGCCGCGTACCTGCCGGCAGCCTGGGTCGCGGCGCTGGCCGGTGGGCTCGCCGGTGCGGCCCTGTTCGGCGGGATCCCACTCGCTGCCATCTTCTGGCTCACGATCGGCACAACCGCGCTGGCGCCGTCGCTCGCTCGGGCCAGATCCGGTCCCGAGCCGGCATGAGTCTCTCGATCGTGCACGTGATCGCCAGGCTGAACGTGGGCGGCGCCGCGCTCCACGTGCTTCAGCTCGCCCACGAGCAGTCACGTCGAGGCCACGACGTCCTGGTCGTCGCGGGAACGCTCGCCGCCGGGGAGGAGTCGATGGAGTACGTCGCCGACGAGCTCGGCGTCGAGGTGCTGCGGCTACCGGTGCTGCAGCGAGAGCTGTCGCCGCGCGCGGACCCCGCCGCGATCCTCGCGCTGCGGAACCTCATTCGGACGCGACGCCCGGACGTGCTCCACACCCACACCGCGAAGGCTGGCGCGACGGGTCGGTTGGCCGCCCTCGTCGCCGGCAGCGCCCGGCCGCGCGCCCGCGTCCACACCTACCACGGCCACGTCCTCAGCGGGTACTTCAGCAGGCGCTGGGAGCACGTCTTCCGCGGGATCGAGCGCGTACTGGCCCACACCTCCGGCACGCTCATCGCCGTGAGCGACGAGGTGCGGGACGATCTCGTCGGCTTCGGCGTCGCGCCCGCGCGCCGTTTCGCCGTGGTTCCCTACGGCTTCGACCTGCCGCCGTGGAGCGAGGGGGACGAACAGTCGCGACGCACGATTCGCGCCGAGATCGGCGCCGGCGAGGAGACGTTCGTCGTCGGTTGGGCCGGTCGCCTCACGGCGATCAAGCGCCCGCTCGACCTCGTCCGGACGCTCCGCGCGCTCGTCGACCACGGGGTCGACGCGCTGCTCGTGCTCGTCGGCGACGGCGAGGATCGCGGCGTCGTGGAGGCGCTCGCGACCGAGCTCGGCGTCGCCGACCGCTGCCGCCTCGTCGGCTTCCAGACGAGCATCCGGCCCTGGTACGCGTCGTTCGATGCGCTGATCCTGACCTCGGCGAACGAGGGAACCCCCGTCGTCGCGATCGAGGCGCTTGCCGCGGCGCGACCAGTCGTGGCGACGCGGGCCGGCGGGACCGGAGCAGTCGTCCGGCACGGCGAGAGCGGCTTCCTGGAAGCGATCGGCGACACAGCCGCGCTCGCAGAGCGCCTGGCGACGCTCGCGCGCGACCCCGAGCTCCGCGAGCGAATGGGCGCCCGCGGCGCCGAGGACGTCCGCGCCCGCTTCGCGATCGGCCGGATGGCGGACGAGATCGACGCGGTCTACGCCCGCTTGCTGCGGTGAAGGTCCTCCACCTCCACAAGTTGACCGGCGTGAGCGGCTCGGAGGGGCACCTCCTCGCCCTCCTTCCGGCGCTGCGGAAGCGCGGCATCGACGCGCGCTTCCTCGGGCTCGACGTCCCCGGCAGCGACGCGCCGCGCTTCTACGCGGCGCTCGACGCGCTGGGCGTGCCGCATCGCTCGGTTCGCTGCGGGCCGGACGTCAGCGTGCGGATGGCGCGTGACGTGGTCCGCGCGATCAGGGCCGAGCGCCCCGCGCTCGTGCACACCCACCTCGTCCACGCGGACGCGTACGGCGGCTTGGGAGCGCGGTTGCTGGGGATTCCGTCGGTCTCGACCCGACACAACGACGATCGGTATCTACTGGGACCGTTCCGCTACGTGGATCGCGCGCTCGCCCGGCCGGCGCGCCGCCTGATCGCGATCTCCGACGCCGTCCGCCTGTTTCTCGAGCGGGCCGGGCACGATCCGGCGAAGCTCGTCACGATCCGCTACGGGCTCGACACGCTCCCGTCGGCGCGATCCGATCCCACACCGGCCGAGGCGGGGATCCCGGCCGACGTCCCCCTCGCGCTCGCCGTCGGACGGCTGATCGCCCAGAAGGACCACGCGACGCTCCTGCGCGCATTCGAGCGCGTCAGGCTCGCCGTTCCCCAGGCGCAGCTGGCGATCCTCGGCAGCGGTCCGCTCGAGAGCGAGACGCGGGCGCTCGCACGCGAGCTGGGGCTGGAGAACGCGGTCACGCTGCCCGGCCGGACCGACATTCGCGACTGGCTCGAGCGGGCGGACGTCTTCGTGCACAGCTCGCGCTGGGAGGGGTTCGGGATCGTGCTGCTCGAGGCGATGCTCGCCGGCCTGCCCGTCGTCGCGACGCGGGTCAGCGCGGTTCCGGAGGTCGTGGCGGACGGTGAGACCGGCGTCCTCGTCGAGGCCGGTGACGCCGGCGCGCTGGCGACCGCGCTCGAGGCGCTGCTCGGCGACCGCGAGCGCGCTCGAGCATTCGGGGCGGCCGGCACGCGTCGCGCACGGGAGGAGTTCTCGGTCGCCCGCATGGCCGAGCGCACGCAGGCGGTCTACGACGAGGCGCTCAGCCGCTGACCGTCGCGACGACGTGGAAGTTCGCCGTCAGCGAGCCCGGCCTCGGCTCGCGGAGCGACGCGAAGCGCGCGTCGAGCGCCTCCGCCGTCCGGTTCAGCAGCCACACCGGCCCGCGGGCGAGCACCGAGCGCCGCAGCGCGATCTCCGTGTAGATCCCGAGCAGCATCGCCAGGCAGGTGGCCGTTCCCGCACCGGGTGTCACCTCGACCGACTCCCAGTCGGCGTTCTCCTCGAAGAGCCGCCCGAGGCCCGCGTAGGTCCAGCGCCAGTAGTCCTGCGGCGACGGGTGGTAGACCTGAACGCCGTGCGTGGAGGCGAGCACACGGCCGCCCGGAGCCGTCACGCGCCGGAGCTCGCTGACGGCTCGCACGGGGTCGTCGCAGTGCTCGAGCACCTGCGTGCAGAGAACGAGATCGAAGGCGCCGTCCTCGACGGGAAGCTCCTCGACCCGCCCCACGAGCTCTGCCGCCGGCTGCGGAACGACATCGACCCCGACGTACTCGCCCGCGCGTCCTGCGAAGAACGGGTAGTACGGCTTCGGGCCGCAGCCGACATCGAGCACGCGATACCCGGTGCCGGCCTGCTGCGCCTGCTCCTCCAGCCAGGCGGCGAGCGGCGCCCGGACGCCCCATTGCGGGGTGCTCCGCCGCGGGCGGCGGCGCTCCTTGCCCGGCCAGTCATCCACGCTCGGCACGGCGGAGAGCCTACTCATGGACGAGTGCGTCGCCGGTACGCGGGAGCGGCCTCGGCTCACGGCTGATCCGCAGGTACAGGAAGGCCCACGCGAGCGCGTACGCGACCGACGAGGCCAGCAGCGCGACAGCCGCGCCGGTGGCGCCGAAGCGCAGGCCGAGCACGACGACGAGCGGCAGCAGCAGCGCCGTCTCGATCCCAGCCGTCAGCAGCCGCAGCCCGGGTCGTCCGATCGAGACCGGGAAGGACTTCGCCCAGCCGACCGAGAGTTGGATCGCCGCGGCGAAGAGGATGATCCGCGCGGCGTCGGTGGCGGGCAGGTACCGGGCCCCGAAGACGGACTCGATCAGGTTCGGCATCAGCCAGTAGAAGAGCGGGACGAGAACCAGGCCGAGCACGAACGCGATCAGCGCGTACCGCCGGACTCCCGCAAGCACACGCTCGACTCGACCGCGCTCCCAGTCGCGCGTCTGCTCGGTGAGCAGGATCAGGCGCACCGGCCCGCTGGCTGCGTTGAAGCCGGTCTGCGGCGCCTGCGCGATCCTGAAGAGGCCGACCTGCGTCGGGCTCGCGGCGATGCCGAGCAGGAGCGGCGCCAGGGCGTTGCGGAGCGAGACCATCCCGGTCGCCGCGCTCGACTGGAGCACGAAGGAGACGATCTCGCGGCGGTCCTCGGCGAGCGCGGCAGCCGGAGCGCTCGGGAAGCGGCGAAAGGCCGCGACCGCGACGACGGCGACCACCGCGGTCCCGATCGCCTGCGCGAGCACGATCCCCGCGATCGTCTCCGCGAGCCCGAGCTGAACGCCGACGGCGATCGCAATCAGCCGCAGGGCCGTCGTGAACGCCTGCGCCAGGGCACGGAGGTCGTACCGGCCGCGGAGCAGAAGCGCCGTCGTGGCGACGTTCTCCGGAGCCTGGACGAGCGGGAGTGCGGCCGCGACGACGAGCGGGAGCGCGAATCCCTCCGCGCCGAAGATGCGTCCCGCCACCGGTGCGAGAGCGAGCAGCCCGATCCCGGCGAGCACGCCGCCGGCGAGCTTCAGCTCGAGCGCACGCCGGAAGAGCCGGCGCAGTCGACCCCAGTCCTCGGCGACCACGTAGCGGAAGCCGTACTTCGTCAACGAGTCCTCGACGGTCAAGTCGAGCAGCGACTGGAGGAACCCGGTTGCGGCCAGCACGGTCGCGAAGAGCCCGAACTCGGCGAGGCTGAACCCGCGGGCCGCGACGACGGTGCCGACGATGCCGAGCGCCACGGCGGTGTAGAGCCCCACTGCGGTCGCTGAGCGGCGCCAGAGAAGCCGGGAGGCTGCTTTGGCTCGCAGTCGCCCGGGCAAAGCCCGGACGACGCGAAAACCCCTGAAGGGGCCGCTTCGCGGCCCGGCCGCCCCGGCTCCCATCTCGAATGGCAAGTATAGAGTCCGCTCTTCCCGGCTCCCGACCGCTTTCGCTAGGGTCCCGCGCGTGCCGGCCGAGAGCTTCATCTCCGAGACCTACCGCGGGCTCGCGGGCGACGGGCAACAGCTCGCCGCGATCCGCGGAAGGCTGGACTCGGAGGGAGTCGTCGAGCTGGCCGACTTCCTGACGCCGGAGGCGCACGCGCTCCTGAAGCAGCAGATTCTCGACCTCGAGAGCGAGGCGACGTCCAGCAGCGCGGGCAGCAACCAGAAGTACGCGCTCAAGGGCGAGCATCTGAAGGACACCGTGGTCGGGGAGATCGCCGGCTCGAGCTACATCCTCGGCGTCGTCAACGGGATCCTCGAGCCGTGGGTCGCGAGCGATCCGATCCGCTCCGACGAGATCGTGCCCGGGATCAACATCATGCGCGGTCCGGGCGACGTCACCGCCTACCACTTCGACGGGACGTACCTGAACATGATCCTGCCGGTGGTCGTCCCGAAGATCACCGGGAAGCGACGCGGCCAGCTGACCGCCTACCCGAACATCCGCTCGTTCAAGCGGACCTTCCGGGACAAGGTCGTCTCGGCCGTGGCCCGGGTGGACGCACTCCATCGCCTCTTCCGCAAGCAGGAGGTCGACTATCAGGAGCGCGGCGCGTACCTCTTCTACGGCTACCGCACGCTGCACGGGGTCGAGTCGCCGGCGGAGCCCGGGCTGCGCGCGGTCACGAACCTGACCGTCGGCCCGAAGCGCTTCTAGCCGCTAGCCGCGGAGCTTCTGGAAGGCAGCGAAGGCGGGCTTCCGGCCCCCCGCCGCCGTCAGCAGGCCCGACTGCCAGCCCTGGTCGACGCCGAGACGCTCGTCCCGGAGCAGGAACCAGAGGAACATGTCGATCCGCGGATGGCGCTTGGCGATCCCGTAGGCCTGCGTCAGGTAGCTCGCCTGCTTCACGAACGAGACGCCGAAGATCCGATCCGGCGGATTCGTCTGATAGCCGTACTCGGTGATCCAGATCCGCTTGTTGCCGTAGAGGCGCGTCACCTCGCGGACGAGCAGGTTCAGGTTGCCGAGCGTGATCGCGGTTGCCGCGTTGCCGTGGATCCCGGGCGGCGGCGGCGTGCTCGGTGTCTCTCGGGGCGCGCCGTAGTACGGGTGGTGGGCGTAAGCGTCGAACCCCTTCGCCCCCGCCTTGTGCATCGCGCGCAGGAACGGGAGCGGCGAGGTGGCGGGGCGGCTCGAGTTCGGGTTGTTGTTGCCGCGCGGGCCGGTGACGCCGCAGGCGACCTTCGACGCGCCGACGGTCGTCTTGCGGACGCCCTTGACGATCGCGTTGCAGATCTTGGCGTAGTCGGTCGCGCTCTGGATCACCGCCTTACCCTTGACCGTTGCGTACTGCGGCCGCAGGAAGGCCGGGTTGTTCGGCTCGTTCCAGGCGAGCCACTGGCGCACGGGCGGCAGGATCCGGCCCTCCTTCGTCCGGAAGCTGCCGCTGTAGCGGCGGGCGGCGGCGGTGGCGAAGCGCTCGAGGTCGAGCGGCTTCGAGGGCACCACGTTCACGCCTCGGGCGCCGTTCGCCCAGGGCGGCGTGCCGAGAATCGAGAAGACGACCTTGATCCCGTGCTGTTGCGCGTAGAAGACGGTCCGGTCGTAGACCGACCAGTCGTAGGCCGGGTCGTTCGGATTCATCGGGTTGACGGGCCGGCGCTTCGACACCCCGTTCGGCCCGCCCCAGACGAGGTTGACCCGGATCAGCTGCGTCCGCAGCTGCTTGAGCTGCGGGAAGACCTTGTCCGGGTCGCCGTAGTTGATCTGGGCGTCGTCGAAGATGCCGAGCTGGATGAAGCGGGACGCCGACGCAGACGGCACCGCCAAGAGCGCAGCAGCGACCAGGACGAGCGCGAGCGGGCTCTTACCCAACCGGGGCTTCCTGCAGCGACGAGTGGAGCCTGCGCAGCCCCTCGTCGAGACCCACCTCGGGCTCCCACCCGAGGACCTGCTGAGCGCGCGTGATGTCGGGCTGGCGCACCTTCGGATCGTCGATCGGCAGCGCCTCGAAGACGATCTCGCTGCCGTTGCCCCAGACCTCGAGCACCTTCTCGGCGAGCTCGAGCAGGGTGAACTCCTGGGGGTTGCCGATGTTGACCGGGAGATGCTCGCCGCTCTCGGCCAGGGCGATCAGGCCGCGAATCAGGTCGTGGACGTAACAGAAGCTCCGCGTCTGCGAGCCGTCGCCGAAGACCGTGATCGGCTTCTGCTCCATCGCCTGCCGCACGAAGGTCGGGATCGCGCGGCCGTCGTGCGGTCGCATCCGCGGGCCGTAGGTGTTGAAGATCCGGACGATCGCGGTGTCGACGCCCTGCTGGCGGTGGTAGGCCATCGTCAGCGCCTCCGCGTAGCGCTTCGCCTCGTCGTAGACGCCGCGGGGACCGATCGGGTTGACGTGGCCCCAGTACGTCTCGGGCTGCGGATGCACCTGCGGGTCGCCGTAGACCTCGCTCGTGGAGGCGAGCAGGAAGCGCGCGCGCTTGAACTTCGCGAGCCCGAGCGCGTTGTGCGTCCCGTGCGAGCCGACCTTGAGCGTCTGCAGCGGCAGCCGCAGGTAGTCGATCGGGCTGGCGGGGCTCGCGAGGTGGTAGACGAAGTCGACCCGTTCCTCGATCCGGATCGGCTGGGTCAGGTCGTGCGGCACGAAGGCGAACTCGTCCGTTCGCATGTGCTCGATGTTCGCGAGCGAGCCCGTCTCGAGGTTGTCGACGCAGATCACCCGGTGCCCGCGCTCGAGCAGCGCGTCGGAGAGATGCGAGCCGAGGAAGCCGGCCCCGCCGGTGACGACTGAGGTAGGCATCGGGGCAGGATACTCAACGGACCGGGCGTCCAAGTTCCCGCTTACGAACTTCTTACGTGCGCCGGCCGCTCCCTCGTCGCGCCTGATCGGCGAGCCAGGCCGCGCCGGCCGTCCAGAGAACCAGCAGGGCCGGAAGACCCGCGTGCAGGTACCTCGGATGCTCGAAGGTCGCTCGGAAGAAGGAGTAGATCGCCGCGTTTGCGAGCGCGCCGCCGAGCAGCATCAGCGCGACGGGACGAGAGCGCAGCGCCAGCACCCCGATCGCCACGAGCGGCAGGAGGAGGGCGAGCAACAGCGGCCGCCAGACGCTCGAGTCGGTGAACGTCGACACGAGGTAGTCGTTCGACCAGAGCGGCAGCCCGGTCTGGTCCCGCGCGAGCTCGAGGTCGTAGCCGCGCTTCTTCGGCAGGAACGCGAGCACGATCGGCAGCACCGTGATCCCGCCGACCGCGAACCGGCCCACGCTGCGCCAGTCGCGCTCGGACGCGAACAAGAGCGCCGCGGCCGCCGCGAAGACGATGTTCGTCGGCCTCACCGCGATCGCATAGCCGCAGGCGACCCCGGCCAGCACAGCAGCCCAGGGTGGCCGGCCCTTGACCAGGGCTAGCGCGAGCCCGCCGGCGACGCACGCCGTCGAGACCGGCTCGGTGTAGAGCTCGAGACCTGCCTCGATCGCCCAGGCGCTGTTCTCCCACGTCTGCTCGCCGAGGAGCAGCCAGACCAGGAACGGCCAGAACGTGAACAGCGCCGCCGCGCCGGTCCCGATCCGGCGGCTCCCACTGGCGCGGTACCCGATGAACGCGATCGCGAAGATGGTGACCGCGTTTGCCACGCCGGCGAGCGCGATCCCGACGCCGACCGCGACCTCGTCGTCGATCCACCCGATCACGCGGAACGGCAGCAACGGGAGGCTGAGCAGCAAGGGCCAGCCGACGGCGCCTGCCGGAGCCTGACCTTCGATGTTCAGGATCACCGCCGCGAGCAGGCAGGAGACGAGACCGGCGGCGGCGGCGAGCACCCAGTGGTGGTCGCCCGGGTAGCGGCGCCAGGCCCACCGGACGCCGATCAGCCCGGCGACGAGCACGACGAAGAGAACCGGCAGCAGGAGGCGGAGGCCGGCTCCGGCCGAGATGATCGCGCGCGCCGTGTCGATGTAGCCGCTCGCGTCTCCGCGCGGCCCCTCGTAGGAGTACGGCGGGAATCCGGGAAGCTGGTGCCCAGAGGCGGCGAGGGCCGCCAACGGGATCGCGGCCCTGACGGCCGCCAACGCCGCGAGCCAGAGCAGCCACCGTGATGCGTCAGCAGCCCGCATACACTGATTCGATGCTCGTCGCCGGGCTTCTGTCGCTGCTCGTGCCGGGCGTCGGCCAGCTGTATCGAGGGGCCAGGCGTCGCGGGCTCGTGCTCCTGGGCATCACGGTGTGCATCATGGGCATGGGCCTGCTCCTCGGCTCGTGGGCCTCGCTGGACGCACTCTCCGGAGTCGACCGCTCGATCGTAACGGCGATCCTCGCGGTCGATCTCGCCCTGCTCGCGTTCCGGGTGTTCGCGGTCGTCGATGCGGCGCGGGGAGCGGTCCCGCTCCTGATCGCCGCGCTCGTCGCCCTGACGGCCGCGCCGCACGTCGCCGCGGCGTGGGTGACCGTACGCGGTTACGACGTGCTCGAGAGCGTGTTCGCCGACGAGGAACCGTGCGGGACGGCCTGCGACCGGGGCTCTCTGCTGCTCTCGCAGATCGTCGCGCCGCTGCCGCAGTGGGTCCCGAAGGATGCATGGGAGTGGGCGCTCGTCGAGCGGCTCGGGCCGGGCGAGGTGGCGCCGCTCGAGGCCGGCGAGCGCGTGCTCGCGCGCACGAAGCCCGCGTCGGCGCAGCCGTGGACGACGATCCTGCTGCTCGGCACCGACGAGGGTCCGGGCAACTTCGGCGCCCGGACCGACACGATCATCCTCGCGGCCGTCCAGCACGGCACCGGCCGCGCCGCGGCGTTCGGGATCCCGCGCAACCTCGCCCAGGTGCCGCTCGGGAAGAAGGGCCGGCCCTCGAAGGAGCCGCTGAACGCGATCTTCGGGCTCAACGGCGGCGGCGACCAGGGAGCCGGCGCCCTCAAGCAAGCGGTCTCCAACCTGCTCGGAATCCGCGTCGACTACTACGCACTGGTCAACCTCGTCGGCTTCGCCGACCTCGTCGACGCGCTCGGCGGGGTCGAGATCGTCGTCAGGGAGCGGTTGCGCGACGAGGTGACGCGACCGGCGTGGGGCGAGCCGAAGCCGAAGATCGACGTGCGGCCGGGCGAGCGGCGGCGGTTCTACGGCCGCGAGGCGCTCGCCTACGTCCGCTCCCGGAAGGACTCGAGCGACTACACGCGGATGGCGCGCCAGCGCTGCTTCCTGAGCGCGATGGCCGACCAGCTGAACCCCGTGCGTGCGCTCCGCAACTTCGGCTCGCTCGCGAAGACGATCGAGACGAACGTGCGCACCGACATTCCCCTGAACCGGTTGCCGTCGCTCGTCCGCCTCGTCAGCTCGGTCGACTCGAGCGAGACGCTGACGGTCACGTTCGGCGCCGACTACTTCTTCGGCCGGCAGCCGAACGGCAACTACCCGGTTCCGGCTCTCGGGCGCGTCCAGGCCACGGTCCGGCAGGCGATCCTCACGCCGGAAGCGCTCCGGGGAACGGGTAAGGCGACGACGGCGAAGCAGAGCTGTTAGATGATCGCCGGCGTGAGAGCGGGCATTCCGGCCGAGGAGCTGCAGGCGAGGCGCGAGCGGCTGCTGCAGCACGTTCGCGAGCGCGGGCTGACCGGCTACGCCCTGTTCGGCGCGGATTACATCCGCTACTTCACGAGCTTCAACTTCCTCGCGACCGAGCGCCCGGTCGCCGTCGTCGGCAACGCGACGGGCGAGCTCGCCGTCTTCGTGCCCGAGTTCGAGGTCGAGCGGGTCCGCGCCGAGACCGCCTTCGAGCTGGTCGAGTCGTATCCGGAGTACCCGGGGACCGAGCACCCGTTGAAGATCCTCGCCGGGGTGGTGCGCGAGCTGGGCGTCACCGGCCCGGCCGGCGCCGACCAGGACGGCTATCCCGGCATCCTCGGCTACGAGGGGCCGGCGCTGAGCGAGGTCCTGGAGCAGCCCGTCGTCCCGCTCGCGCCTCTGATCGAGAGCCTGATGGTGCGCAAGAGCGAGGCCGAGGTGGCGCTGATCCGGGAGAGCGCCCGCTGGTGCGAGCACGCGCACAGGCTCCTGCAGGACTACTCCCGGCCGGGAGCGACCGAGGCCGAGGCGAGCCTGCGGGCGGGCCACGAGGCGACGCTCGCCCTGCTCGAGACGCTCGACGGCGCCTACGGTGGCCAGCAGGCCTCGTCCGACGGCGTCTCGGCGGGCTACCGCGGCCAGATCGGGCTGCGGAGCGCCTGGGCGCACGCGGTCGCCCACAACATCGAGTTCCAGGAGGGCGACGTCCTCGTCACCGAGACGAGTGCGCCGATCTGGGGCTACAACGCCGAGCTCGAGCGGGCGCTGATCGTCGGCGAGCCGACCGATGAGATGCGGCGGCTCTTCGACCACACGGTCGCCGCGCAGCAGGTCGCGTTCGACGCGCTCCGCCCCGGCACGACCTGCGCCGAGGTCGACCGGGCCGTGCTGGCGTACTTCGAGGCGCACGACCTGCTCCCGTACTGGCGGCAGCACGTCGGCCACGGAATCGGGCTCCGCAACCACGAGGCGCCGTTTCTCGACGTCGGCGACCACACTCGCGTCGAGCCGGGAATGGTCTTCACGATCGAGCCCGGGCTCTACGCGAGCGACGTCGGCGGCTTCCGCCACTCGGACACGGTCGTCGTCACGCCCGACGGAATCGACGTGCTGACCTCGTATCCGAAGGAGATCGAGAGCTTGACGATCGCGGTGTGAGCCGAAGCTCTGCTAGAAAGCTCTAGCTCATGAGTGCGACAGGGACACCAGCGCGCCGTCTGACGATCGACGGCTGGGAGATCGGCGACACGACCGACTGCTACGTGATCGCCGAGATCGGGCACAACCACGGCGGCTCGCTCGAGACGGCAAAGCAGCTGTTCCTGGAGGCGCGGAACGCCGGAGCCCACGCGGTCAAGCTGCAGAAGCGGGACAACCGCCGGCTCTTCACGCGCGAGGTCTACGACAAGCCGTACGAGAACGAGAACAGCTACGGCTCCACCTACGGCGCGCATCGTGAGGCGCTCGAGCTCGGCCGGGACGAGTTTCTCGAGCTGAAGGCATACGCCCACGAGCTCGGTGTCGCCTTCTTCGCGACTGCGTTCGACTTCGCCAGCGCCGACTTTCTCGCCGAGCTCGACGTGCCGGCCTACAAGATCGCCTCGGGCGACCTCACCAACACTCCTCTGCTCCGGTACGTGGCGCAGATCGGGAAGCCCGTCATCTTCTCGACAGGCGGCGGCACCCTCGACGACGTTCGCCGCGCGTACGACGCGCTCGCGGACGAGAACGACCAGATCGCCGTGCTGCAATGCACGGCGGGCTACCCGGCCGAGTGGAGCGAGCTCGACCTGAACGTGATCAAGACGTACCGCGATGTGTTCCCGGAGGCGACCGTCGGCTTCTCGAGCCACGACAACGGGATCGCGATGGCGGTCGCCGCGTACGTGCTCGGCGCGCGGATCGTCGAGAAGCACTTCACGCTCAACCGCGCCATGCGCGGAACCGACCACGTCTTCTCGCTCGAACCGCCGGGCCTCCGGAAGCTGGTTCGAGACCTGAAGCGCACGCGAGTCGCCCTCGGCGACGGCACGAAGACCATGTATCCGGACGAGGTCGCACCCGCGACGAAGATGAGCAAGAAGATCGTCGCCGCCCGCGACCTCCCGGCAGGTCACATCCTCGCGGAGGGAGATCTCGCGCTGAAGTCGCCCGGCGACGGCCTGCCGCCGTACGAGCTCGAGCGCGTTCTGGGCCGCGTCCTGCGCCACCCGCTCAACGAGGACGGTGCGCTGACATTCGAGCTGCTCGAAGAGCCGCTGCCCGACCCGGAGCCCTCACGGGTCTTCTCCGGGAGCGGCGGGAATGACGGCTGAGCTCGAAGGTCGCGTCGCGGTCGTAACAGGCGCGCTCGGCAAGCTCGGACCGGCGTGGATCTCGGCGCTCGCCAAGGCCGGGGCCACGGTGATCGGCATCGACCTGCGTTCGGGCGAGGTCGACGGGGCTGCTCGGGTGGAGATCGCGGACGTAACCGACCGCGAGGCTCTGCTGGCCGTGCGCGAGCGCGTGGAGGCCGACCACGGCGTGCCCGACGTGCTCGTCAACAACGCCGGGATCGACCAGCCGCCTGCCGCGGATGCGGGGACGACCGCGATCGAGGACGTCCCGCTGGACGACTTCCGGCGCACGCTCGACGTGAACGTCGCCGGCACGTTCCTCGCCACCCAGATCTTCGGCTCGCGGATGCGAGACGCCGGCCGCGGCTCGATCGTCAACATCGGCTCGCTGTACGCCTCGATCGCCGCCGACCCGCGCCTGTACGACCACCTCGACCTCGACCCGCCCTTCCTGAAGCCACCGGCGTACGGCGCCTCGAAGGCGGGCACCGTCGATCTCACCCGCTACTTCGCCCGGCTCTGGGGGCCGCACGGCGTCCGCGTCAACTCGCTCTCGCCGGGCGGCGTGCGCGGTGGCCAGGACGACGAGTTCGTGCGCAAGTTCACCGCCCGGACGCCGCTCGGCCGTCTGGCCGAGACCGACGATCTCGACCGGCCCGCTGCTCTTCCTCGCCTCGGATGCGTCGCGGTACGTCACGGGACACGAGCTCCGCGTGGACGGAGGTTTCACCGCGTGAGCGTCGCCACGGCCACGATGACCGTCGCCGACGTGATCGACGGCGAGGAGCGGCCGGCCGCGAGCGGCGCGACGTTCGAGAAGCGCTCGCCCGCCACCGGCGAGGTGCTCAGCGTCGTCGCGCGCTCGGAGGCGCCGGATGTCGACGCCGCGGTCTCGGCGGCGGCCGAAGCCCAGCCGGCCTGGGCGGACCGCACGGTGGTCGAGCGCGGCCGGATTCTCCGTCGAATCGCTCAGCTGCTCGAACGAGACCGGGAAGCGATCGCGGCCGTCGTCTCGGCCGAGACGGGAAAGTCGCCGAAGGACGCACGAGGCGAGACCGACGGGGCGATCGAGCTCGGCTACTTCATCGCCGGTGAGGGCCGCCGCTTCTACGGGAGGACGATCCCGAGCGCGACGCCGAACCGCCAGGCCCGAGACGATTCGACAGCCGCTCGGCGTGGCCGGGCTGATCATCGCGGCGAACACGCCGATCGCGAACGTGGCCTGGAAGGTCTTTCCCGCGTTGCTCTGCGGAAACAGCGCCGTCCTCAAGGCATCCGAGGACACGCCGCAGACCGCGCTCGCCTTCGCCCGGCTCGCGGCAGAAGCCGAGCTGCCCCCGGCGTCCTGAACGTCGTGCACGGCTTCGGTGCCGAGGCGGGACAGCCTCTCGTCGAGGATCGGCGGGTCGCAGTCGTCTCGTTCACGGGGTCGACGGCCGTGGGCCGGATGATCGCCCGGGTCGCCGGCGAGCGGCTCGCCAAGGTCTGCCTCGAGCTCGGCGGCAAGAACCCGCTCGTCGTCTGCGACGACGCTGACCTCGAGCGGGCCGCGGAGACGGCTGCCCTCTTCCGCCTTCTCGAATGCAGGCCAGCGCTGCGCGGCCGGATCCCGGCTGATCGTGTTCGACGCGGTCTACGACCGCTTTCGGGAGCTCCTGCTCGAACGGACGCGCTCCAGCGAGTCGGGTCCGGGAGACGAGCACGTGACTTCGGCCCGGTGATCAACGAGCGCCAGCCCGCGAACATGCTCGCCGCCGTGGGAACGGGCGCGGGCGGCCGGCGCGAGCGTGATCGCGGGCGGCGAGCGTCTCGGCGGCGAGGGCTACGAGGGTGGCTACTACATGGCACCGACGGTCGTCGAGGGGGTCGCGCGCCGAGGCGGAGCTCTCGTGCACGGACTCTTCGGCCCGATCACGACCCTGCACCGGGTGGCGGACTTCGCCGAGGCGCTCGCCCTCGCGAACACGAGCCCGTACGGACTGACGGCGGCGATCTGGACGGCGAGCATCGACCGTGGGCACGAGCTTCGTCAGGCGCGTGGTCGCGGGAGGCGTTCAGGTCAACGGGCCGACGTACGGGTTCGAGCCGCATGTCCGTTCGGCGGCGAGCGCGACTCGGGCACTGGCTGGCGCGAGCCGGGGACCGAGGCTCTCGACGTCTACTCCGACTGGAAAACGGTGTAAATCGCGCACGACCCGGGGCCGTCTGAGTGCCCTCGGCCGTCGCGCCGTGCCGGCACGGTCAGGCTCGCTGCGCGTCCCGGCAAGAACGTGCGCGAGCTGGCCGGCGATCCGCTCCTCGCGTACTCATCGCGGCGGCGCAGGAGAGCGGCGTGTGTCGACGCGATCCTCGTCTCGACCGACTCGCCCGAGATCCGCCGAGGTCGGCGCGCGCGCTACGGGGCTGAGGTCCAGGGCCTCCGTCCGGCCGAGATCTCGACCGCCACCTCCTCCACATCGACTGGGTGCTCCACGTGACGAGGGCCGGAGCGAGCAGCTGTCTCAATTCTGCGGCCGACGAGCCCGTTGCGCCGCGGCGCGACGATCCGGCGCGCGCTTCGAGCAGCTGCTCGAGCTCGGCGACCGTGCCGCGACTCGATCCGCGCCGTCGGCTCTGCCGTCAGCATCCCGCGAAGATGTGGGTCCTCGAGGCCGAGCCGATGCGGCGGCTCCAG
>CAWBKK010000003.1:0-263571 GCA_963789355.1 uncultured Gaiellaceae bacterium | reverse complement strand
CGGCGAGGGCGACACGATCCGCGTCGACGCGCACGACGACGAGCTCGTCTTCGAGCGCGCGGAGTCACCCGCGACAGCAGCGGCCTAGGATGACGTCATGTCTGCCGCGATCGTCGGCAGGGAGGACGAGCTCGCTGCCATCGCGCAGTTCCTGAGCCGGGACGACTGGCCGCGCACGCTCCTGCTCGAGGGCGAGGCAGGTGCCGGGAAGACGACGCTGTGGCAGTGTGCGGTCGACTCGGCGCAGGAGCTGTGCCAGGTGCTCGTCGCCCGGCCGCTCGAGACCGAGGCGAGGCTCGCGTACTCGGGCGTCGGCGATCTGCTCGACGGCGCGCACGGGTCGTTCGACGGGCTGCCGGAACCTCAAGCACACGCCCTGCGCGCCGCGCTCATGCTCGAGAACCCCGGGCCCGACGGCGTCGACCAGCGCGGGGTGACGCTCGGCTTCCTCGGAGTCCTGCGTGCGCTCGCGGCTGCGCGGCCCGTCCTCGTCGCTGTCGACGACGTCCAGTGGCTCGACGGGGCCTCGGCGCGGGCACTGCTCTCGGCCGCACGAAGGCTGTCCGAGGACCGCGTGGCGTTCCTGCTCGCGTTGCGCGCGGCAGAGCGGCCGACGCTGCCGTTCTCGCCCGAGCGGGAGCTGCCGGGCTTCGGCAAGCTGGCGGTCGAGGGCCTCAGCCTGCCGGCGTTGCACCGGCTATTGCAGGAGCGGCTCGGCCTCGTCCTGCCGCGACCGGCGCTCCTGACCGTGCACGAGACGGCCCAGGGCAACCCGTTCTTCGCGCTGGAGCTCGCACGGGCGGCAGCAGAGCGCCGCGACGCGCAGCTTGCCCTCGGGCCGCTGCCGCCGTCGCTGCACGAGCTCGTCGCGGCCAGGGTCGGGACCGTGCCTCAGTCGGCACGGACGGCGATGCTCACCGCTGCGGCGCTCGCCGATCCCACTCTCGCGCTGATCGGTGCCGCGATGGGCGGGGACGCCGCCTCGGCGCTTGGGCCCGCCGTCGAAGCCGAGCTCGTCACGATCGCGGGCGGCCGCGTCCGCTTCGCGCATCCGCTGCTGGCCGCCGCTGCCTACACGGCTGCATCGCCGGCCGACCGGCGCGAGATCCATGCGGCGCTCGCGACTCACGTCCGACCAGAGGAGCGCGCTCGCCACCTCGCGCTCGCCGCGGTGGGACCCGACGCCGACGTGGCCGCAGCTCTCGACGAGGCGGCGCAGCTCGCTCGGGCACGCGGGGCTCCGGGCGCCGCCGCCGAGCTGCTCGAGCAAGCTCGCTCGTTGACGCCACCGGACGCAACCGCAGCTGCGCTCGGGCGGGCCGTCGAGGCGGCGAGTCACTATTTCGAGGCGGGCGATGCGCGGCGCGCCCGCATGCTGCTCGACGAGGCGATCCCGGAGCTGCCGGCGGGCGTCGAGCGGGCGCGTGCTCTCATCGCCTTGGCCCGTGTCCGCTCGTACGACGACGACATCCGAGCAGCCGTGGAGCTCCTGGAGTCGGCGGTCGCCGAGGCGGCGGGGGCGCCGCTGGTCGAAGGCCGCGCGCGCGAGATCCTCTCGGGCATCCTCTTCCGGCTGCGCGAGCGGCTCGCGGACTCGGTCGGGCATGCGCGAGCGGCCCTCGCGATCGCCCGGGAGCTCGACGACGCCGAGCTCGTCGCCGCAGCGCTCGGCTCGCTCGTGCTCGCCGAGGCTGCGCTCGGCTCCGAGGAGGCGCGGGGAACGCTGACGGCAGCGGCTGCAGTCGGCTCCGCGGGCCGGGGCACCCGGGCGATGGGCGGCGCCGAGTTTCAGGTCGCGGTCGTCCAGATGTGGTGGGAGCAACTGGACGACGCGAAGGCGTCGTTCGAGCGGATGCTCGCAGTCGCCGAATCGATGGGCGACGAGAGCTCCGTGCCCTACATCCACGTGCTCCTCGCCCAGACGGAGTGCCTGCGCGGGGACTTCGGCGACGCCGCCGCGCACGCCGACGAGGGAGCGCTCCGGGCGGAGCAGGTCGGCCAGCAAACGCTGGTCGCCTATGCGCTCGCGTTGCGCGCCCTCGCCGCCGCCCATCGCGGCGACGAAGACGCCGCGCGCTCCGCGGCGGCGCAGGCGCTCGCCCTTGCCGGAGCCACGAGCGGGCGCCCGGCGGAGCACTTCGCGACGGCCGCCCTCGGGCTGCTCGAGCTCTCGCTCGGACGCAACACCGAGGCAGCCGGCGTCCTGACCCTCCTCGTCGCCTTCGCACGGGAGCAGGAGCTGCGCGAGCCCGGGATGACGCGCTTCGTGCCCGATCTCGTCGAAGCGCTGATCGCCTGCGAGCGGCTCGACGAGGCCGAGGACCACCTGGGCTGGTTCGAGGCCAACGCGGAGCGCCTCGAAAGAGCGTCGGGCCTGGGCGCGGCCGCCCGCTGCCGCGGACTGCTCGCGGCAGCCCGGGGGGACGCGGCGGGATCGCTTCTCGCTCTCGAGCAGGCACTCGTCCACCTCAGCCTCGCGCCGTTGCCGTTCGACCGTGCCCGCGCCCTCCTCGCGCTCGGGGTCGCTCGCCGGCGTGCAAACGACCGGCGTCGAGCCCGGGCGACGCTCGACGACGCTCGTGCGCTCTTTCACTCGCTGGGCGCCGCGTTGTGGGAGCAGCGGGCTGTCGAGGAGCTGGCTCGGATTGGCGGCCGGGCTCCGGCTTCGGGTGAGCTGACCCCGGTCGAGCGGCGCGTCGTCGAGCTCGTCGCCGCGGGTCGTACCAACAGCGAGGTCGCAGCGGCTCTATTCCTCAGCACCCGCACGGTCGAGGGCCACCTCTCGCACGTCTACGGGAAGCTCGGCGTACGCTCGCGCGTCGAGCTTGCGCGCAAGCTCGCGGATGAGGCGGGCAAAGTCACGTAGTTCCCCCGTTTTTCGCGCCGGCGCCGCCGCCTAGCGTCGAAGCATCACTCGACGAGCCGGATCTCAAGGGATCCGGAGAGGAGGCGGACAGGATGAAGATCTCGACGACACTCGCACTGGCAGCTGCGACCCTCGCCCTGGGCGTGCCGGTCGCGGCGGCGAACCCGGACGGCTACCAGCCCCAGCTGCAGTCGACCGCGCAGCCGGACGTGATCGATCGCTACCTGGCCAACAACGGCCCCGACGGCTTCCAGCCCCTGCTCCAGGCGAACGCGCCGCCGGACGCGGTCGATCGCTACCTGCGCAACCACCCGGGCGGGGAAACAGCGTCGGTCGATCGCGGCGGGAGGGACGGCATCGACTGGCGGACCGCAGCCGTCGTTGCGCTCGGCTTCGTCCTGCTCCTGTCCATCGCCGCCATCGTCGCCTCCACGATGCGCGCGCGGCGGCGCCTCGTCCTCCACTGAGATCGCGGGGCGCGGGCACGACGGGCGGCCTCCGGGCCGCCCGTCGCACGCGGCTGCTCAGACCGGATCGAGGAAGGTCGTCTCGCCGCGCTCCGGCGGGGCGCCGACGATGAAGAGCCGCAGTTCGTCCTCGTGCCGGTTCGAGAGCTGGAGCGCGGTACCCGGCTGGACGACGAGGACGCTTCCCTTGGCGAGCTCGTGCCGCTCCGGTTCGTCCCCCTCGCCCATGTGAATCGTCAGCGTCCCCTCCAGGACCACGAAGACCTCTTCCTGGATCGGGTCGATGTGCCGCCGGCCGACCGCGCCCGGCGGGTAGCGGAAGAGGTTCGCCCGCGACTGCGTCATCGCGTCGGAGAGCCCGGCGGCGAGGCGCGGGTCGCCTTCGCGCCGCGGCTGCCAGTCGAGCTCGGCTGCGTGGAAGACGGTGTAGCCCACGCGGCGATTCTCGCAGAAGCCTGTTCGGGACATGTCCCAGGGACAGGCCCTGGGACACGCCCGTTTCAGGCAGGGAGAGAGGGCGACGAGGGGAGGAGGCGGAGGGTGCCCGTCACGCCGGCGCGGAGGGGGAGTGAGCCGGCGGTGGCGTAGGTGGGGCCTCGGTGGTCGCCTTTGAGCATGGCCGCACTCTGGCGCAGCCGCCCTCGCCGGACAATTCGGCCGACTGGTGTCTGCAGGTGCGGTCTACCGCACTATTTGAGGTGGCGGTCGAACCACTCGAGCACGAGCTCGAACCGTTTGACCCGGTGCACGGGATTCCCCGACCGCGTCAGCTCGTGGCTCTCGGCCGGGAACCGCACCATCTCGACGTCCTTCCCCAGGAGCCGCAGCGTCGTGAAGAGCATCTCGCCCTGCTCGATGTTGCAGCGGAGGTCGTTCTCCGAGTGGAGGATCAGGAGCGGCGTCTCGATCTCCTTCGCGTACGTCCAGGGCGAGATCTCCAGGTACTTGTCGACCGCGTCGTGGACGAACTCGCCGTGGTAGCCCTTGAAGACCCAGCCGATGTCGCTGGAGCCGTACATCGAGACGAGGTTGTTGACCGCGCGCTCCGAGATCGCCGCCTTGAAGCGGTTCGTGTGCGAGACGATCCACGAGGTCATGTAGCCGCCGTACGAGCCCCCGAGCACGCCCAGCCGTTCCGCGTCGATGAAGCCGTAGCGCTCGAGCGCCGTGTCGACGACCGCCGTCAGATCCTCGTAGTCGACCGACCCCCAACCAGGCCCGAGCTCACCCGGGCCCATGATCGCGCGCCCCCACGCCTCGGAGTAGCCGGACGAGCCGCGCGGGTTTGCGTAGATGACCGCATAGCCGCCGCCCGCGTAGACCTGGGTCTCGTCGAAGAAGCCGTTCCCGTACTGGGTGAACGGCCCGCCGTGGATGTTCAGCAGCGCCGGGTACGTCTTCCCCGCCTCGAACCCCGCCGGCCGCGCGATCCAGGCTTCCACCTCGGATCCGTCCTTCGAGATCGCCGTGAACCGCTCCGGCGCGCTCAGCTCGCGGCCGGCGGCGAACTCCTTGCCGACCTCGGTCAGCTGCTTGTCGCCCACGTACAGCTCGCCGAGGTTCGGCGCCGTCGAGCCGGTGCGCACGACCTTCCCGTCCAGGACGTCGTAGCCGGAGAGGACGATATCGCCGCCCGCGACGAGCTCCGGCTCGCCGCCCTCGGGC
Source organism: uncultured Gaiellaceae bacterium (assembly GCA_963789355.1). Lineage (GTDB taxonomy): Bacteria > Actinomycetota > Thermoleophilia > Gaiellales > Gaiellaceae > Gaiellasilicea. The sequence continues at coordinate 258,573 of CAWBKK010000003.1, read as the reverse complement.
GAGACGCGGTAGACGTGGACGTTCCCGCGATCCTCAATCGCGAAGACGATCGAGCCGCCGTCCCAGATCGGCTCCCGGATCTCCGGATAGGGGTCGCAGGTCCGGTCGAGCGAGGCGGTCAGGATCCGGAAGCTCCCCCCGGACGCGTCGAGGACGCCGATCTGCGTGTGACGCGGGAAGTCGAATCCGCCCGGGTCCCACTTCACCGCCACCCACTTCCCGTCGGGCGAGTAGCTCGGCGCGTAGTAGTTGGCGTCGTTCGGAGTCAGTCGCGTCGGCTCGCCGCCCTCGGCCGGGACGACGTAGACGTCGCCCTTGAGCTCGACGTCCCAGCGCTCGTTGCGCGCCGACGAGAAGGCGATGCTCTTCCCGTCCGGTGTCCAGCAGGGCCGTGAGTCCTCGAAGTCGCCGTCCGTGATCTGCTTCGCCTCGCCGGAGCCGTCGGCGGGGACGACGTAGAGGTGTCGGCGTCGGTCGCCCGTCCAGCCGACCGAGTCGAGCTTGAAGAGGAGGCGCGTGAACCGGCGCGGCGCCCGCTTCTTGTCGTCCTCCTCCTCGTAGGCCTCGTCGGGCACGCGGGCGGAGAAGCAGAGCTGCGTCCCGTCCGGCGACCAGACGGGCTCGCCGACGTCGTCCTTCAGCTCGGTCAGGCACTGCGCCTCGCCGCCGCCCATCGGCATCACGTACAGCTGCCGATGCGCTTTGTCGTCGCCACGCTTGGCGACGAATGCGAGCCGGTCGCCGTCGGGGGACCAGCGCGGCTGGGCGTCGTTGTCGCCGCTCGTCAGCCGGCGCGGCGGCGCGGATCCGTCCGTGCGGGCGAGCCAGATCCCCTGGCGGTACTCGTTCTCCTCGCCGTCGATCGACCAGACGACGTACGCGACCTCGTCCGTGCCGGGTCGCAGCCGAGGGTCGCTGACGCCCGTGAGCCGGTAGACGTCCTCGGGCCGCATCCCTGCCACGCGGCAACTATGGCAGGTAGGTTCGCATCCGTGCGCATCCTGGTGATCGGAGCGGGCGGGGTCGGAGCGGCCGCGGCGGCAGTCGCGGCGCGACGCGACTTCTTCGAGCGAATGACCCTCGCCGACGTCGCTCTCGAACGCGCTCAGGCCGCCGCCGGCCAGACCGGAGACCCACGCTTCGCCGCCGTGGCCGTCGATGCGTCCGATCCGGCAGCGATCGCGGAGCTTGCCCGCGCGGAGCGCGCGGACGCGATCCTGAACGCGGTCGACCCTCGCTTCAACCCCGCGATCTTCGAAGCCGCCTTCGAGGCCGGCTGCACCTACCTGGACATGGCGATGACGCTCTCCGAGCCGCACCCGGAGCGGCCGTACGAGGAGGTGGGGATCAAGCTCGGCGACGCGCAGTTCGCGGACGCCGGACGCTGGGAGGCGGCCGGCAGGCTCGCCCTCGTCGGGATCGGGGTCGAGCCTGGGCTCTCGGACGTCTTCGCCCGCTATGCCCAGGACGAGCTCTTCGCCGAGATCGACGAGATCGGGATCCGCGACGGCGCCGACCTCGTCGTCGACGGCTACGACTTCGCGCCCACGTTCTCGATCTGGACGACGATCGAGGAGTGCCTGAATCCCCCCGTGATCTGGGAGAAGCAGCGAGGCTGGTACACGACGGAGCCGTTCTCCGAGCCCGAGACCTTCGACTTCCCGGAGGGGATCGGCCCGGTCGAGTGCGTCAACGTCGAGCACGAGGAGGTGCTGTTGATCCCGCGCTGGATCGACTGCAACCGGGTGACCTTCAAGTACGGGCTCGGCGAGGAGTTCATCGACGTCCTCCGGACGCTCCACAAGCTCGGGCTGGACTCGAAGGAGCCGGTCCGCGTTCGGGGCGTCGAGGTGGCGCCGCGCGACGTCGTCGCCGCCGCCCTGCCCGATCCGGCGACGCTCGGCGACCGGATGCGGGGGAAGACCTGCGCCGGCGCCTACGTCACCGGGACGGGAAAGGATGGGCAGTCGCGCGCGACCTACCTCTACCACGTGCTCGACAACGAGCACTCGATGCGCGAATGGGGCCACCAGGCGGTCGTGCTGCAGACCGCGCTCAACCCGGTCGTCGCCCTGGAGCTGCTCGCGACCGGCGTCTGGGAGGGAGCCGGCGTGCTCGGCCCGGAGGCGTTCCCGCCCGGCCCCTTCCTCGAGCTCCTGGCCGAGTACGGGGCGCCTCACGGGATCGCGGATCGGTAGCTTTTCGGCATGAGCACCGTCACCACCGGCGCCGAGAGCGTCGAATGGAATCTCGCCGATCTGTACGACGGTCCTGACGATCCCCGGATCGAGTCGGAGCTCGAGGAGGCGCACGCGGCCGCGACGGCGTTTCGCGAGCGCTACCGCGGCAAGCTGGCGGAGCTCTCCGCCGGCGAGTTGCACGACGCGGTCGAGGAGCTGGAGCGGATCGAGTCGTCGGCGACGCGCGTCGAGACATACGCGCGGCTGCGCCAGGCCGCGGACAGCACCGACCAGGCGCGCGGCGCCCTCGTGCAGAGGGTGCGCGAGCGGAACACGGAAATCGAGACCGAGCTCCTCTTCTTCGACCTCGAGTGGAGCGAGCTCGACGATGACGTCGCCGCGCGGCTGCTGGACGACGCCGCGATCGAGCGCTACGCCCAGGTCCTGCGCGCGCAGCGGCGCTACAAGCCGCACCAGCTCTCCGAGCCCGAGGAGAGGATCTCGGCCGAGAAGAGCGTCACTGGAGTCAGCGCCTGGGGCAGGCTCTTCAACGAGCTCGTCTCCGACCTCAGCGTCTCGTTCGACGGCGACGACCTCTCGCTCGACGAGGCGCTCGCGAAGCTCGGGCGCGAAACCTCGCAGGAGGAACGCGGCCGGGTGGCCGAGGCGGTCACCGAGACGCTACGGCCGGGAGTGCGGACTCGCGGCTACGTGCTCAACACGATCCTGAACGAGCGCGCGATCGAGGACCGGCTGCGGGGCTACGACTCCTGGATCTCCGCGCGCAACCTTGCCAACGAAATCCCGGACGAGGCGGCTCAGAGCCTCGTCGACGCGATCCAGGCGCGCAACGACATTCCGCAGCGGTTCTACGCGCTGAAGGCGCGGCTGCTCGGCCTCGACCGGCTCAAGGACTACGACCGGTTCGCCCCGCTCAACGAGGTCGGCGGCACGGTCGCCTGGGAGGAGGCGCAGGACATCGTCGTCAGCGCGTTCAACGACTTCTCCCCGCAGGCGGGCGAGATCGTCGGCGACTTCTTCGAGAAGGACTGGATCGACGCGGCCCTCCGGCCCGGGAAGATGCTCGGCGCCTTCTGCGCGACGACGGTGCCGGGCGTGCACCCGTACGTGCTGATGAACTACGCCGGCGAGCGGCGCAGCGTCCTCACGCTTGCACACGAGCTCGGACACGGGCTCCACGGTGCGCTGGCGCAGGACCTCGGCCTGCTCAACGCCAGGGCGCCGCTGACGCTGGCCGAGACCGCGTCGGTCTTCGCCGAGGCGCTCACGTTCGAGAAGCTGAAGGAGCGCGAGGACGATCCGCGCGCGCTGCTCGACCTTCTCGTCGGCCGGATCGACGACACCGTCGCGACCGTTTTCCGCCAGATCGCGATGAACCGCTTCGAGCACGCGATCCACACCGGGCGTCGCGAGGAGGGCGAGCTGACGATCGAGCGCATCTCCGAGCTCTGGACCGATGAGCAGCGGCGGATGCTCGGCGACGCGGTCGAGGTGACCGACAACTACGGGATCTGGTGGAGCTACGTCCCGCACTTCGTCCAGTCCCCGGGGTACGTGTACGCGTACTCGTTCGGCTATCTCTTCTCGCTCGCGATCTACCGGCGCTACCTCGACGAGGGCGACTCGCTCGTCGAGCCGTACCTCGATCTCCTGCGGGCGGGCGGCTCGGCACCCCCGGCGGTGCTCGCGTCGCGGCTCGGCTTCGACATCGGCGATCCCGCGTTCTGGTCGGCCGGGCTGGACGCGATCGGCGCGCTCGTCGACGAGGCCGAGCAGCTCTCCGCCCAACTCGACGACTAGTGCTCCTCGTCGTCGCCGCGACGGAGCGTGAGCTCGCTCCGGTCGAGGGCGGCGCGCGGACGCTCATCTGCGGCGTCGGTCCCGTCGAGGCGGCCGCCGCGAGTGCCCGCGCGCTCGCGGAGGCGCGCCCGAGCGCCGTCCTGCACGTCGGCATCGCGGGCGCCCGGGGGCTCGAGCCGCTCACGCTCGTGCTCGGCTCCGAGGCGGTCTACTGCGACGCTGCCGGGCCGTTCGTGCCGGCGCGCGCGCTGCCCGATCCCGGCCTGCTCGCGCGCCTCCATCGTTCCTTTCCGGAGGCCGAGCTGCGGCCGATCGGGACGAGCGCCCGCGTCGGCGGCGCTCACGGCGTCGATGTCGAGGCGATGGAGGGTTTCGCGGTTCTGCGCGCGTGCGAGCTCGCCGGAGTCCCGGCGGTAGAGGTGCGAGTCGTCTCGAACGCGATCGACGAGCCCGACCGGACGCTGTGGCGGTTCGAGGAGGCGTTCGCGAAGCTGGCCGAGACGCTGCCGCGGCTCGTCGCGGTAGCTTCCGGCGCGTGAGCTCCAGGCCGCTACCCCCGCCGCTGCCCCCCGAGACGCGCACCGTCGGCCAGGTCGTCGCGGAAGCGATCCGGCTCTACGGCCGCCGTTACCGGATCGCGCTGCCGCTCGGCGTGCCGCTCGCCGCAGCCGACACGTTTGCGTTGGGGTCGAGCACTGCCGAGCGGATCGTGATCCTCGTCGCCGCAACGCCCGCGTTCACGCTTGCGTTCGCGTGGGCCTCGGCGATCGCGGCTGATGTCAGGCCGGGCCGCGCCACCTGGATCCGCGCGTTCGTGATCGGCTCGCTTGCCTTCCTGCCGGCCGCGTTCTTCTTCCCCTGGTTCGCGCTCCTCTCGGTCGCGTGGCTCGCGCTCGTCGGGCTCGTCGTGCCGGTCGTGATGATCGAGGATGCGCCCGCGCGGAAGGCATTCCGCCGCGCTGTCGAGCTCTGCCGCGCCGACTACATCCACGCGCTCGGCTCGCTGGCGACGCTCGTGATCGTCTTCGTCCTCACCCGCGTCGCGCTTGCGTTCGTCCTTCGCGAGCAGGCCGACAACACGGTTCGCGCCGCTGTGTTCATCGCCGACCTCGTCGTCTCGCCGCTCCTCTTCCTCGGCGGCGCGCTGCTCTATTTCGACCAGGCGGCCAGAGTAAACTCGACCCCCCGAGCGAAGAGGAGCCGCTGATGCCGACCTATCTGATGCTGACGACGCTGACGCCGCAGGGCGTGCAGACGCTGAAGGCGAACCCGAGCCGCCTGCGCGAGGTCAACCGCGACGTCGAGGAGCTCGGGGCGAAGGTGCTGCACCAGTGGGCCACGCTCGGCGAGTACGACTTCGTCAACATCGTCGAGGCCGCGGACGCAGCGACAGTGGCGAAGATCTCGCTCGCGCTCGGCGCCCGCGGGAGTGCGAAGCTGCAGTCGCTGGAGCTCGTCGACATCGACACGCTGCTCGGCGCCTTGGACGCTTAGCGGAAGCCGGGCTCGGGCGACGCGGGCGCGAGCGGGCTCTGTGGCAGCCCTGGGCGCGGGCCGCCGTCGTTGTACTCCTTCGGCGCGACGTCGTTCGGAGCGTCGGCGTGGAAGAGGGACGCGAGGTGCTGAATCTGGCCGCGGCCCGGTCCGAGCTCGAACTGGCCGCCGCCGTAGACGGCGATTCCCTTCGCCTCGCAGTGGTCGTAGAAGTCGAACAGGCGCTTGACGCTGCCGAAGCGCGAGGGCTTCGAGTTGAGGCAGCGCGGCTCCCATTCGAGCGCCTCGACGTCGTCGACGGAGTGGATCGGGAAGTCCCAGGTCAGCCGCGCCCGGTGCGGCTCGAGCACCGCCCGCGTCTCGTCGTTGACGCGCGCGTCCTCGAGCCACGCCTCCGGAAACGCTTCGGCGACGCGGCCGTAGAGCTCCGCCGAGGGTGTCGCATCGACCCAGTCGCCCTCGTACAGCCCCTTCAGGTCGACGACCTCGACGGCACCCGTCGCGGCCAGCTCGGCGACGACCTCGTCCGTCCACTTGTCGCTCGCGTCGAGCTTGAAGCGGATCTCCGGATAGAGGTCGCGCAGCTCGTGGACCGCGCTCTGCGAGACGACGAACGTCACCGGCGCGGCCTCGCGGCCGACGGCGTCCGCGAGCGAGCGGCCCGCCTGGCGCAGCGCCAGGTCGAGCGCCGCCGACTCCAAGCCCCACGTCCGGTAGCCGGCCTGGTCGGCCACGAGCGCCGAAAACGAGTCGATCGTGTGCTCGCCTGCGAAGTCCGGCAGCTCCACACTGTCGTGGTGCTCCTCCTCGTACGTGACGTCCTCGCCGACCCCCTCCTGGCCGGCGCCGTGCAGGTGAATGACGGTCGTGCGGCGGGTGATGTGCTTCAGCGGCAGAACGTGCGGCTCGAGCTCGACACGCTCGATCGTCAGCGTCAGCTCTTTCACGGCGTCATAGAGCGGCATAGGCGACTGCAACCTCCCCGGCGAGACGTGCGTTGGCGGCGATCAGCTCGCGGTTGGCGGCGAGCGTGCGCCCGCCGGACTCGCGATGGAGGTAGGAGAGCACGAACGGCGTCACCTGCTGGCCCGAGACTCCCTGGTCGTGCGCGTCGGCGAGCGCGCGCTCGATCAGCGGCTCGACGTCGTCGAGGCTGTCCTCGGCGGCGCGGCCGAGCAGGATCGAGGTGTGACGGCCCAGGCGCCAGTGCGCCTGCGCGACCTGCGCTGCCTCCGCCGCGGACTCGACCCGGGCGGAGACGGGTGGGCCGCCGTGTGCGGCGTAGAAGAGGGGGAGGTCGTCGGTGCGGAAGCCGAGCACGGGGATCCCGAGCGTCTCGAGCAGCTCCGCCGTCGCGGCGACGTCGAGGATCGACTTGACGCCGGAGGAGACGATCAGCGCCTCGGTGCGAATCAGCTCTCCGAGATCGGCCGACACGTCCGGCGGATCCGGGAAGCCGCGGTGGACGCCGCCGAGACCGCCGGTGCCCATGAAGCCGATCCCGACTGCGCGGCAGGCGGCGAGCGTGCCGCCGACGGTGGTGGCGCCGACCGCGCCCTGGACGATTGCGGCGGCGAGGTCGCGCGGCCCGACCTTGCGCGCCTCGGCGGTGAAGCGGCCGAGCTCGTCCTCGCTCAGGCCGACGCGGAGCGCACCGTCGAGAACGCCGATCGTTGCGGGAACGGCGTTCGCCTCCCGGACGCGTCGCTCGCTCTCGAGCCCGACCTCGACGCCCTCGCCGGGCGGGAACCCGTGCGCCACGAGCGTCGTCTCGAGCGCGACGACCGCGCCGCGCTCCGCGAGCGCCTGGCCGACCTCCTCCGAGACTCTGAGCAGATCCTTCACGGCATCGAGCCTAGTTGGGTGACACAGCGCGCCGCCGCAGCCAGCGCCGGCTCCGGGCCGCCGACCAGGTAACCCGCCGCGAGAGCATCGCCGGCGCCGGTCGTGTCGACGACGTCGGTCGGAACCGCCGGCAGCTCGAGCTCGCCGAAGCGGGCACCGAGCGGGCCGCGCTTCAGCACCCACTCCGTCCCCTCGATCGGGCCGCCGATGATCCGCTCCTCGTCCTCGTTCGCGAACACGACCGCGGGCCTCAACGCCATCAGCCGCCCGCGGAATCGGGCGGGGCCGAAGTCCCGGATCGCGCTCCAGGAGGAGAGGTCGACGCTGAGGCTGGGCGCCAGCTCGGCCGCCCGCAACGCCGCCCCGTCGATCGGCGAGCGCAGCAGCGAGTAGCCGGGAAGGTGGAGGTGCGTGCAGCCGTCGAGCCAGGCCGGATCGAGTTCGTCGGCGCGGAAGTCGGGCGAGACACCGCGGTCGGAGGCCATCGTGCGAGCGCCGTCGAGGCTGACGAGCGAGACGATCGTGCCCGTGCGACCCCCGACGACCGGACCGCGAACGTCGATGCCGTAGCGCTCGAGCCCGGCCACTGCCGCTCGACCTGCCTCGTCGTCGGCCCGCTTGCCGATAAAGCGCGCCTCGCCGCCGAGCTCCGCGATCCAGGCGGCCACGTTCGCCGCCTGTCCACCAGGACCGAGCCGCGTCTCGGCGTCCGCGTCCGCGCCCTCGGCCAGAGGTTGCGACAGCCGCACGATCACGTCCAGGAGCAGATCCCCGAGGCACACGATCACACCTACGATCCTTCCATGGACGAGGAGAGACGCCGGTCGCGAACGCGCTCGTTCCTTGTCGGCGCCGCCGTCGGCGCATCCGCCGCGATCGCTGCCGCCCGCCGCCTGCGGCCAAAAGACCGGAACCGGGCGACGCCCGCCGGGCTCGCGGCCTTCGAGGAAGCGCCGTGCTACCGCGAGCTCGTCGAGAGCGAGCGGCTCGCGCCGTAGCCACGTAGCGCCCGTGCGGCGCGCTCGATCGTGGGGAGGTTGATGTCGGCGTCGCCGAGGTAGAGCCGCTTGCCGACGAGCATTGCCTGGCCGGCCCGCTCGAGGTACCGCTTCGGCGTCACGACTGGCTGACGCGTCCGGATCACGAGGAACGGCCCGAAGTCGCGCACGTCGAACGCAGACGCGGGCCGCGGTGAGACTCGAGGGATCTGGAGCGAGCGCTCGATGTTCGTCGTCTTGCTCGAGTCCAGCACCCAGATGCCGTGTCCGAGCGGGCGCTCGAGCGCGAGCAGGTTGTGCAGGGCGAGGTCGGCGTCGGCGCGGGGAAGGACGACGAGCGGCACGTCCGGGTTCAGCTCCCACGCTTGCAGGAAGAGCGGGTCGTAGCCGAGCAGGACGTCGTTGCTCGAGGCAGCCGCGGCGACGTACGCAGCCGCATCCGCTCGGGCCTCCTGGCGGACGTCGGGCTCCCATTCGAACAGCTCGGGCGTGCGGTCCCAGGTCCAGGCGAGCTGCGCGAGCACCAGTGCGGCGAGCGTCGCGATCCCCCAGACGCGGCCGAGCCGGGCGACCCCGGCGCCGACGGCCAGCGCGACGAACGGGAGCAGGAAGATCAAGTGCCGGGTCTCCGGGGATCCGGTGCTGCGCGCGAGCACCAGCGCCGCCAGCGGAACGAGCGACGCACACGCCGCGAGGATCCGCGTCTCGCGCGGGAGCACGGCGAGCCCCGCTGCGACCGCAACGAGCACGGCGGGCAGCACCGGGAAGCCGGCCGTGAAGTCCCCGGTCGCGTGCCAGACGTACTCGACGACGTCGAGCCGGCTGCCGGCTGCGACGCCCGCGTCGAAGCGGCCCGCGAGGACGAGGTCGGTCAGCCAGAACGGGATCCCGAGCACGGCGACGGCGCCGAACGCCCAGAGCGCCTCACGCAGCCGCTCGCGCCGCGCGAGCACGACGAAGGCTCCCTGCGACGCCAGCACGAGCGCGCCATACGGGTGCGTGGCGACCGTGGCGAGGATCGCGAGCGCCCACAACGCCCAGGCGCGCCGGCCGCCGCGCTCGAGCGCGCTCAGGAGCGCCAGGTACGAGAGCGCGGCGGTGAAGAGGAAGAGGCTGTACATCCGGCCGTAGACGCCGTGGAACAGGAACGTCCAGCTGGTCGCGACGACGAGCGTCCCGAGCAGCGCGGGAACGCGGCCGCCGAGCCGAGCGAGCAGCAGCGAGACCACGGGCAGGCTGGCCACGGCGAAGAACGCCGACACGGCCCGTAGCCCTCCGAGCCCGAGGTCGAGGTGCGCGACCGTCCAGGCGAGCAGGAAGTGGAGCGGCGCGCCGCCACGCTCTTCCAGCACGACCTGGAACATCTCGTCGAGCGGATGGCGGCCGATGAAGAGCGGCAACGCTTCGTCCTCGTGCGGCGGCCAGGCGAGGAGCTGGTGAAAGAGAAAGGTCGCGGTCGCGGTCGTGATCGCGGCGACGCCGAGCGGGAACCAGCGAGCGGCGAGCCACGGTCTCGCCAGGGCCCACTCGCGGGCCCCGAAACGGGTTGCCTGCGCGGTTTCGCTCATCGTCGTCGTCAGTCTGCCTGGCTACACTCCTTCGCCATGCCGATCTACGAGTACCGGTGTCCCGACGGGCACACGTTCGAGGTCTTCCAGCGGATGGCGGACCCGCCCTCGGAGACGTGCGAGGTGTGCGGCAAGAGCCCTGTCGAGAAGGTGCTCTACCCGGTTTCGGTGCACTTCAAGGGCTCGGGCTTCTACTCGACCGACTACGGCCGTGGCTCGGGGAAGAAGAAGGACTCGAAGGACGGCGGCGGCGACGGCGGCGACTCCGGCTCCTCGGAGAAGAAGTCCGATTCGGGCGAGAAGAAGGCCGCGCCGGCCGCGGACTAGCGCCGCGAGAGCGCGTTCAGCCCGAGCAGCAGCACGATCGCGCCGGCGACGGCAAGCAGGAACGGCTTCAGATCCCAGCCGAAGCGCACGTCGGTGTCGAAGACCGCCTCGCCGAGGAAGCCGCCGAGGAGGGCGCCGATGACGCCGACCGCGAGCGTGCCGAAGCAGCCGATCGAGTGGCGGCCGGGCGTCAGCGCCCGCGCGAGCGCGCCCGCCAGCAGCCCGAAGAAGATCCAGCCGATGATCCCCACGCGCCGAGCGTACTAGAGGCGCTATCGCATGTTCGGGAGCGAAGCGACCCTTCAGGGTCTTGGCGCGAAACGGGATCCGCACTCGCGGATCCCGTTTCCGATTGCGCCCAGAAAATTACAGCCCGCGGCCGACCCGGCAGCCCGCGCCGTTGGTCAACCCCGGCGGAGGGGGCTGCGGCGCCGAGCGGCCGGTGAACATCGCGATCGTGGCGCTGTTCTCCTCCCCGCCGACGAGCACCGACTCGCCTCCGATCGACTGCGACTCACCGCCGAGGCGGCAGTGGAGTGAGCGGCTCTCGTTCGAGCGGAACCGTGTCCAGCCGAGCTGGAGCAGCTGCCCGGCCGAGAGATCCGTCGTCAGCGGCTTGACGAGATCGTCGCCCGCGAACGGCAGCTTCAGGAACGTACCGGGGGACGCGAGCTTGTCGGTGATCGCCTCGACGACCTCCTGTTGCCGCTCACCACGGGTGAGGTCGTTGTCGGCGGCGTCGAGGCGGTTCACGCGGACGCGCGAGTAGATCAGCGCCCGCTTGCCGTTCATCGTCTGCTTGCCCTTCTCGAACCGCCAGCCCTGCCACTCCTGGCAGCGGGCCGCGGTTGCGTACGGGCAGTCGAAGCGGTCGGAGAGGATCGGCTTCGGCACGTCGATCTCGACCCCGCCGAGCGCGTCGATCACCTCCTTGAAGTTGTCGAAGTCGACCAGGACGACGTGGTTCGGCTGCAGGCCGGTGAGCGCGCGAACGGTCTTCATCGTCAGCGCCGGCCCGCCGAGCTGGAAGGCCGCATTGATCTTGTTCGGACCCTGCCCGGGAATGTCGACGCGAAGGTCTCGCGGGATCGAGAGATACGCCATCCGGTGCCGCTCCGGGTCGGTGCGGACGAGCAGGATCGAGTCGGAGCGGCGGAAGTCCTGCCGCGCGGCGCTGCTGTCGCCGTCGGTGCCGAGCAGCATGATCAGCGAGGGCTTGGAGGTGAGCAGCCCGTCCTGGGCCGCGAGATTCGCCGCGACGGTCTTCGGCAGCCGCCCGTTCGCCTCCTCGACACCGCTGCGGAAGGCGAGATAGCTCGCGACGATCCAGACGATCAGCAACACCGCGAGCAGCACGACCGCGAGACCGATTCGGCGGCCCCAGCGCGGCTTCCCGGGCTGCTTCGTGCGGCTCGGCTCTCCCCGGCCTTGCCTTCCCGGACGCGGCGTGGCCGGCACCTTCCCCTTCGTGCGGCCGCCCTTGTAGAGCCGGTAGGGCTTCTCTGCGTCCGCCATCCGGCCGGGTATGGTAGCCGCGCCCCGTGAGCGAACAACGAGTCATCGGCGTCGACCTCGGCGGCACGAAGATCGCGACGGGATCGGTCGACGCCGACGGCGTGCTGCACCGGCGGCACGAGGTGCCCACACCGACGGACTCGCAGGAGGCGCTGCTCGACGCGATCGTCAGTGCGATCGAGCCGCTCGCGGACGACGGCATCGGCGCGATCGGGTTTGGGATCCCGTCCGTGATCGACCGCGCGACCGGCCGTGCGCTCGGCTCGACCAACATCCCGCTGCGGGACGTCTCCCTGACCGACGTGATCCAGGAGCGGTTCGGCGTCCCGGCGAAGGTCGAGAACGACGGCAACGTGGCGGTACTGGCCGAGTGGAAGCTCGGCGCCGGGCGGGGCGCGGACGACCTCGTCATGCTGACGCTCGGCACCGGTGTCGGCGGCGGGCTCGTCCTCGGCGGCGCGCTCTACCGCGGGATCGCCGAGCTCGGACACGTGGTCGTCGTCGCGGACGGGCCGCCCTGCCAGGGGAACTGCAACGGCCGCGGCCATCTCGAGTCGGTCGCATCCGGCAGTGCGGCCGATCGCGCGGCGGAGAAGCTCTGGGGCGAGGGAGCGAGCGCCGAGCTGCTGGTCGGCCGCGCGGAGGAGGGTGATCCGGCCGCGGTCGAGGCGCTGGCCGGGATCGGGCATCTGCTCGGCGCCGCGATCGGCTCGTTCGTGAACACCTTCGCGCCCGAGCTGGTGATCGTCGGCGGCGGCTTCGGGACGGCGGCGTTCGAGTTCCTCGTCCCCTCGGCGCTCGAGATCGCGCGCCGGGAGACGGTCGAGCCGGACGTGCTGCCGGTGAAGATCGTCAAGGCCGAGCTCGGGTCCGACGCGGGGCTGATCGGAGCCGGGCTGCTCGCGTTCGAAGCACTGGCGGGCTAGCAGTGCCGCTCGCAGTCTGCGCGACGCCGATCGGCAACCTCGAGGACGTGACGCTGCGCGTGCTGCGCGAGCTGGCCGAGGCCGACGTCGTGCTCTGCGAGGACACGCGCCACACGAAAGGGCTGCTCCAGCGGCACGGGATCCAGGCGAAGCTGCTCAGCTACCACCGCCACAACGAGGCCACGCGGACGGCGGAGCTGCTGCCGCGGCTGGAGGCGGGCGAGCGGCTCGCGCTCGTGTCGGATGCGGGCCTGCCGGGTGTCAACGATCCGGGCGCGCGGCTGATCGAGGCAGCGCTCGCGGCCGGGGTGCCGGTCACGGTTCTGCCGGGGCCGTCCGCGGTCGAGACGGCGCTGGTGGCGAGCGGGCTGGCCGGCGAGCGCTTTCAGTTCCTCGGCTACCTGCCCCGCGGCCAGAAAGCGCTCGGAACGCTCTGGGAGGAGCTTTCGGCGTGGCCGCATCCAGCCGTCGCGTTCGAGTCGCCGCAGCGGCTGCCGGCGACCCTGCGCTCGCTCGCCGCGGTCCTGCCGGAGCGGCGGGTGGCCGTCTGCCGCGAGCTGACGAAGCGGTTCGAGGAGGTCGTGCGCGGATCGGCGCGCGAGCTCGCGGGGCGGTTCGCGGAGGCGCCCAAGGGCGAGGTCACGCTCGTGGTCGGCGGCGCGACGGAGCCCGGCACCGGAGTCGAGGAGCGGGAGGCCGTGGCGGCCGTCGGCGAGCTGCTTGGGGCGGGCGTTCCCCGGCGCCAGGCCGCCGATCTCGTCGCGCGGCTGACGCGACTTTCCCGTAACACGTTGTATGCAGAATCGTTGAAAAGCCGCTGATTCGCGCCGCTAGCGTGGACGCAATTGCCCTCCACGTCACGAAGGCGGTATCCCATGCGGCGCGTGCTCGCGGTCGCGGTCGTTGCTGCGATCGCATCCCTCATCGTCATCCCTGTCGCGGCCGGCTGGGCCTGGCCCGCCGACGGGCCGGTCTTGCGCCCGTTCTCGCTCTCGCAGGACGAGTATGCGGCCGGCCAGCACCGAGGCATCGACATCGCTGCCGCCAAGGGCGAGCCGGTGCGCGCGCCGGTGTCCGGCATCGTCTCGTTCGCCGGCTCGATCCCGGGCGGCGGCCGCGCGCTGACGATCCAGACCGCCGACGGGTACGCCGTCACGCTGCTCCAGCTCGGCTCGATCGCCGTGACACGCGGGACGCCGGTCGTCGAGGAAGCGGTCGTCGGCGTGGTCGGCGAGAGCGAGGACGGGGTCACCCGAGAGCCGCACGTCCATCTCGGCGTTCGCGTCGCCGCGGAGTCGAACGGGTACGTCGATCCGGTGAGCTTGCTGCCGGTGCGGGCGCCCGTGAAGGTTCCCGCGCCGCAGCCCGTCGCGACGCCCGAGCCGGCGCCGGTCGTAGCCGCCCCCGTCGAGCGGGAGCCGGTGGCAACCCCGACCGTGACCGCGACGCCGACGCCAGTGGTTCCGGCCGCCCCCGCCGAGCCTGCCGTCGCCGCTCCGGTCGAGGTTGCCGCCCGCCCCCGCCCCGGTCGAGGGGGTGGTCGTCGAGCCGGTCGCAGTCGAGCCGGCGCGCTCCGCGGCGACTCGCGCCGAAGCTGACCCCAGCCGCGCGCGAATTGCCCCACGGTCGGCGGCACCAGCGCCGTCGCAGGCGACGCCGGTGGTCGCGAGCGGACACGGTTCAGTCCGCGGCCGCCCCGGCCACTCGCCGGCGGACCGCTCCGCTCGAGCCCGCCCAGGCATCGCCGAGAGCCCAGCGGGATCCGTCGGCGCACCGGTCAGCCGCCCCTTCGAGGCGCCAGGCGCCTCGCGTCACATACCTGCGCCAGTTCGACCTCCCCCCGGTGCCGCTTGGCGTTCCGCGCGACGCGATCAGGCCTCCCGTCGAGCTGCACAGCGCCCGACCGCCCGGCCGCAGCGAGCGGCTGGTGCTCTCGCTAGCTCCTGCTCGCCGGCGTCGCCGTGGCTGCCGCGCTCGCGGCCCAGGTCGCCCGGGGGGCTGCGCCTATCATTGAAGGCGATGAGCTTCTATCTGACGACACCCATCTACTACGTCAACTCGACGCCGCACATCGGTCACGCCTACACGACCATCATCGGCGACATCCTCGTGCGCCATCACCGCCAGCGAGGCGAGCGCACGTACTTCCTGACCGGGGTCGACGAGCACGCAGACAAGGTTGCGCGCGTGGCGAAGGAGCAGGGTCTCACGCCCAAGCAGTACGTCGACCAGATCGTCGGCGCCTGGCAGGAGCTGCCCGAGCGCGTCAACGCGTCGGTCGACTTCTTCATCAGGACGACCGATGAGGGGCACAAAGCCTTCGTCCAGGACTTCCTGCAGCGGATCTATGACAACGGCGACGTCTACCAGGACGTCTACGCCGGCCTCTACTGCGTCGGCTGCGAGGCGTTCAAGACCGAAGCGGAGCTCGTCGACGGCAAGTGCCCCGAGCACGGTGTCGAGCCGGAGTGGCTGGAGGAGAAGAACTGGTTCTTCCGGCTCTCCGCGTATCAGGACCGGCTGCTGCAGCTCTACGCGGAGCGCCCCGACTTCGTCCTGCCCGGATTCCGCGCCAACGAGGCGACGAGCTTCATCGCCGGCGGGCTGCGCGACTTCTCGATCAGCCGTGCCACGCAGACGTGGGGCATCCCGATCCCGTGGGATCCGGATCAGGTCGCCTATGTCTGGGCCGATGCGCTCGTCAATTACCTGAGCGCGCTGTCGTACGCGCCCGACGCCGATCTCGCCCTCTGGCCTGCGCGCCACCTGCTGGGCAAGGACATCCTGCGCTTCCACTGCGTCTACTGGCCGGCGCTGCTGCTCTCGGCCGGCTACGAGCCCCCGCGGCAGCTGTTCGTGCACGGCTGGCTGAACATCGACAGCCAGAAGATTTCGAAGTCGCTCGGCAACGCGATCGATCCGGTCGAGCTGACCGAGGTCTACGGCGTCGACGCCCTACGCTTCTGGGTCGCGCGCTCGGCCCCGTTCGGCCAGGACGGCGACGTGACGCTCGAAAGCTTCCGCGAGCGCTACGAGCGAGAGCTCGCGAACGACCTCGGCAACCTGCTCTCGCGGACGACGGCGATGATCGCCCGCTATCGCGACGGGCAACTCGAGCCCGCGCCCGACGAGAGCGGCGAGCTCGCCGGGGCGACGCGGGCGCTCCACGACTCCATCCCCGCCGCGTTCGACCGCTGGGACGTCACCGGGGCGCTCGACTCGATCTGGGACTACGTCCGCCGCCTCAACCGTCACGTCGAGCAGACCAAGCCGTGGGAGCTGGCGAAGGATCCCGAGCGCGCCGCCGAGCTCGATCGTGCGCTCTACGAGCTCGCCGACGGGCTTCGGATCGCAGCGATCGCGCTCTCGGCGTACCTGCCCGAGACCTCGGAGCGGATCCTCGAGTCGTTGGGCCAGCCGCCCGATGTCGCCTGGGAGAACGTCGTGTACGGGCGGACCGGGACGATCTCCGGGATCGAGCCGGCGCAGCCGCTCTTCCCGCGGATCGACGAGCCCGCCACCGCCGCGTGATCGACAGCCACGCGCACCTCGACGCGCTCGAGGAGCCGGAGCAGGTGATCGCTCGCGCGAGGGAGGCGGGCGTGACTCGCGTGATCACGATCGGGACCGGGATCGAGTCGTCCCGTCGCGCGCTCGAGCTGACCGTCCACGACGGCGTCTACGCGGCCCTCGGGATCGATCCGCACCAGGCCGCGACGCCGGAAGCGGCGCGGGTCGGAGAG
The DNA here is from genome assembly GCA_963789355.1 of uncultured Gaiellaceae bacterium. GTDB lineage: Bacteria > Actinomycetota > Thermoleophilia > Gaiellales > Gaiellaceae > Gaiellasilicea. Next base: position 242,156 of record CAWBKK010000003.1, on the reverse strand, counting down.
CTTCGCGCGCTCCTCGAGCATCCGAAGGCAGTTGCAGTCGGCGAGGCCGGGCTCGACTACCACTACGGCAGCGACGCGAAGGACGAGCAACGCAGCCTCTTCGCGGCGCAGCTCGCACTTGCCTCCGAGCTCGGCCTGCCGATCGTCGTCCACACCCGGGCCGCGAACGCCGACACCGAGGCGGCGCTGCGCCCCCACGACTGCACCGTCGTCATGCATTGCTTCTCCGAGCCGGAGCTGCTCGAGGTGGGGCTCGAGCGGGGTTGGTACTTCTCCTTTGCCGGGAACGCGACGTATCCGAAGGCCGACGCGCTCCGCGAGGCCGCCGCAGCCGTGCCCGGAGACCGGATCCTCGCCGAGACCGACAGCCCGTATCTGGCGCCGCAACCGGTGCGAGGCAGGAAGAATGAGCCCGCGCACGTCATCCACACGGTCGCCGCGCTCGCCGAGGCACGCGGCGAGGATCGTGACGAGCTCGCGGCGCAAATCGACGCCAACGCAGCCGTCGCGTTCCGCTTGCCGTGAGCGTCCGGGCCAAGAAGCAACTCGGCCAGCACTTCCTCGCCGACGAGAACATCCTCGGCGTGATCGAGCGCCTCGCCGAGCTCGGCCCGGCCGACGTCGTGCTCGAGATCGGCCCCGGCCTCGGCGTCCTCACGAGGCGGCTGGCCGATCGAGCCGGCCACGTCCATGCCGTCGAGCTCGACCGCTCACTCGCGCCCCATCTGGCCGAGCTCGCCGAACGCCCGAATGTCGACCTCCACTGGGGCGATGCGCTCCACCTCGACCTCGCCGCCCTCGATCCCCCGCCCACGAAGCTCGTCGCGAACCTGCCCTACAACGTCGCGACCCCGATCGTCGCCGAGAGCCTCGCGGGGCTGCCCAGACTCGAGCGGTGGACGGTGATGGTGCAGCGGGAGGTCGCCGACCGCTTCTTCGCCTCGCCGTCGACGAAGGCGTACGGCTCCGTCTCGGTCCTCGTTCAGCTCGCAGCCGAGCGCACGGGCTTTCATCCGGTCGCGCGCACCGTCTTCCGGCCGCCGCCCAACGTCGACTCGGCTCTGCTCGCCTTCCGTCGGCTCCCGCTGCCCGCTGACTTCGCACGGATCAAGCAGGTCGTCGAGGCGTCGTTCGCCCACCGTCGCAAGACGTTGCCGAACTCGATTGCGCTCGCAGGGCTCGCCTCCCGCGAGGAGGCTGCCACCGCGCTCGCCTCGATCGGCCGCTCGCCGGCGACCCGTGCCGAAGCGCTCGAGCCACGTGAGTTCGTCGAGCTCGCGAACGCGTTGTGAGAGCGCCGGCTCCGGCGAAGATCAACCTGGCACTCGTGGTGGGGCCGGCCCGAGCCGACGGCAAGCACGAGGTGGCGACGGTGCTCCAGCGGGTAGACCTCGCCGACCGCGTCGCGATCACTCGGGCGCCGTCCCTGACCGTGACCGGGTTTCGGGACGACACGATCGTCCGCGCCGCGCTCACGGCGCTCGCCGCCGCCGCGGGAGTCGAGCCTCGTTGGGCAGCTGCGATCACCAAGCGCATCCCCGTCGCGGCAGGACTCGGCGGTGGCAGCTCCGACGCGGCGACCGCGCTGCGGCTGGCGAACGAGACGCTCGCGGAGCCGATCTCGGCGCCTGAGCTCCGTCACCTCGCCGCCACGCTCGGCGCCGACGTCCCCTTCTTCCTCGAGGACGGCCCCCGGCTCGGCCGGGGCGACGGCTCTGCGCTCGACCCCCTCGACCTGCCGCAGGACTACTGGATCGTGCTCGTGCTCCCGAGCGGCGTCGCCAAGCCCTCGACCGCTGCGGTCTATCGAGCCTTCGACGAGCGCGACGGCGCCGAGGGCTGGGAGGAACGCCGCGAGCGGCTCGAGTCGTCACTCGTCGCAGTCCGCCGCCCGCGCGACCTCGCGGCGCTGCCCCCCAACGACCTCGCATCCTCGCCCGTCGCGGCCGGTCTGCTCCGGCTCGGCGCCTTCCGCGCCGACGTCAGCGGCGCCGGGCCGACCGTGTATGGCCTCTTCCACCACCGGGGGCAGGCCGAGTCGGCGCGCCGCGAGCTCCGCAGCGCCGGCACGACGTGGCTGACGGTTCCCGCCTGGTACGGCTGATCGACGGCCGGTACGGTTCCTGCATGGACAGCCCGGTGACGATCGAGCACGGCAGCAGTCGAATCGGCCGCCGCCTGCGGGAGAACCGCCTGCGGATTGCCTTGATCGTCGCGCTCGTCGAGGGGATCCTCGTCCTCCTCGGCTCGATCGGCTGGTGGGTCGTCCTCCTGCTCGCGATCGCGGCCGTCGTCCTCTATGTCACCCGCGGGCGCACCGCCCGCCGCGAGGCGATCCGCACCCTCTCCTGGATCTTCGCCGTCTCGCAGGTCGCGGTCGTGCTCGTGCCCGTGCTCGCGCTGGTCCTGACCGCGTTCGCCGTGGTGGCGCTGGTGCTGATCGCCGTCGTCGCGCTCGTCGTCCTCCTGCGCGACCGACGCTAGGATGGTCACCCGAGCCGTGGGGCGTGGCCAAGCGGTAAGGCAACGGGTTTTGGTCCCGTGATCCCAGGTTCGAATCCTGGCGCCCCAGTCGTCCCGTGACCGATACCTCATTTGCAGCGGTGGTGATGGCCGGCGGGCTCGGCACGCGCATGCGCTCGACGACGCCGAAGCACCTCCATCCGATCCTCGGTCGGCGGATGGTCGACTGGGTGCTCGAGGCGGCGCGGCCGCTCCGCCCCGAACCGCTCGTCGTGATTGCGTCCCCCGAGAGCCGCGATGCGTTCGGCGACACGCCGGTCGCCGTCCAGGAGCAGGCGCTCGGCACCGGCGACGCCGTCCGCTCGGCGCGCGGCGTGGTGGGTGAGAGGGCCGAGGACGTGCTCGTGCTCTCCGGCGACACGCCGCTGCTGACGACGGCATTGCTCGAGGCTCTCGTCGAGGCGCACCGGCGCGAGCAGGCAGCCGCGACGGTGCTCACCTTCGTGCCCGGCGACGCCCGCTCGTACGGCCGGATCGTGCGCGGCTCCGACGGAAGCGTCGAGGCAATCGTCGAGGCCGGTGACGCGACACCCGAGCAGCTCGCGCTCGAGGAGTGCAACTCCTCGATCTACGTCTTCCGGAGCGAGGCGCTCTGGCCCGCACTCGATCGGCTCGAGCCGCACAACGCCCAGGGCGAGCTCTACCTGACCGACGCCGTTCGGGATCTCGTCGCCCGCGGCGAGCGGGTCGCAGCGCACGTCGCGGGCGACCCCGCCGAGACGGAGGGCGTCAACACGCGCGCCGAGCTCGCCGCGGCGGGGGCGACGCTCCGCGACCGGATCAACCTCGAGCACATGCTCGCAGGCGTCGCGATCGCAGACCCGGGCTCGACCTGGATCGAGCCGGAGGTGACGATCGAGGCCGACGCGACGATCCTGCCGTTCACGATCCTGCGTGGCCGCACGAACGTCGCGGCGGGCGCCGAGGTGGGCTCGCACGTGGTCGCGATCGACGCCGAGATTGGCCCGGGCGCGACCGTCGGCCCCTTCTGTTACCTTCGCCCCGGAACCGTCCTCGGCCCGCGCGCGAAGGCCGGCGCGTTCGTCGAGATCAAGAAAGCGACCATCGGGCAGGACACCAAGGTGCCGCATCTCTCGTACATCGGCGACGCAGAGATCGGAGAGGGAACCAACATCGGCGCAGGATCGATCACCGCGAACTTTCCCCACCGCCCCGGCCAGCCCAAGGGCAAGACGACGATCGGGAGCAACGTCCGTGTCGCGGTAGACACTCTGTTCGTTGCTCCGGTCACTGTTGGCGACGATGCGTGGACGGCGGCGGGGGCCGTCATCACCGACGACGTCCCCGACAATGCGCTCGCCGGCTTCCCGCCCAGGCAGGTCAACAAGGAAGGGCGTGGTGGAAAGCGGGACGATTGAGCAGGCACTTCCCGGGCTCGAAGGAACCGGGGGAGCAGCGCCACAGCTCGCGATCGGACGTGCGGTGGCGCTGACGCCGACGAAGCGGCTCGCCGTCGTCGCCGGCAGCTCGCACCCCGTCCTCGCCGACAAGATCGCGGGCCATCTCGGTGTCGAGCTGACGAAGGTCGAGCACTCCACGTTCGCGGACGGCTCCCCGTATTTCCGCTTCGAGGACTCCGTCCGGGGCGCGGACATGTTCATCGTCCAGACGGCCGCCCCGTCGATCGGCGAGCACCTGATGGAGCTGCTGATCATGGTCAACGCCGCCAAGCTCGCCTCCGCGAAGCGGATCACCGCCGTGATCCCCTGGTACTTCTACGCGCGCCAGGACAAGAAGTCGCGGCCCCGCGAGCCGATCACGGCGCGCCTCGTCGCCGACCTGCTCGAGACGGCCGGCGTCGATCGCGTGATCACGATGGACCTGCACGCCGGCCAGGTGCAGGGCTTCTTCCGGATTCCCGTCGACCACATGGTCGCGGTGCCGATGTTCGCCCAGCACATCCGCGACTACCTCGGCACCGAGGTCGAGCGGGTCGCGGTCGCCCCCGACACCGGGCGCGCGAAGCTCGCGGGCAAGTTCGCCGAGATGATCGGCGGCGGCCTCGTCGTCCTGAACAAGGAACGCCCGGGCCACAACCAGGCCAAGGTCACCGGCGTGATCGGCGACGTCGCCGGCAAGGTCGCCGTGATGACCGACGACATCATCGACACGGCCGGAACCCTCTGCGCCGGCGCCGAGGCGCTGCGCGAGGCGGGCGCCACCCGCGTGATCGCCTGCGCCACGCATGCCCTCTTCAACGAGCCGGCCCTGCAGCGGATCGCCGAAAGCGCCTTCGAAAAGGTCGTCGTCACCGACACCGTGCCGGTCGACGAGCTGAACAAGCCGCCCAACATCGAGGTGCTCTCGATCTCCGGCCTGCTCGCCGAGACGATCCAGAACGTCTTTTCCGACGACTCGGTCTCCGCGATCTTCGCGGGCGAGAACCAGCTCTTTTAGCGGCGGTCGAGCGGATCGGGAAACGATCGGCTACGCTGCCGCTCGTGCGGCGTTGGTACGTGATTCTCCTCGTTGTCGTGTGTGGCGCTTTCGGCCCTGCGGCCCTCGATGCGTCGGCGCTGAAGACGCAGCTGAAGGTGCACGAGGCGTGTGTCTTCAAGCTCCTGCCGGACAACGGCATCGTTCTGACGACCAAGCTGACGCTGAAGAACGCGAGCGGGGGACGCACCGTCACCGTCCGCTACCGCGCCGGCTGGAACGTCGAGCAGTACTACCCGAAGGCTCCGACCGAGCTCGTCGTGCGTCTGGGGCCGGGGAAGTCGGCCAGCAGGAGCATCACGCGCCGGCTGGTGAACGCCCCGGTGCTGTGGCAGACGCTGCGGGACGCCGACGATCTCAACTGCGCCTCGACGAAGGTCTACACGATCTCCTAGCCGGCGCGGTCGGCCGCGCCGAGATCCGCGGGACGGCGACCCGTGCGCCGCAGGACTGCTCCCAGCCGCGTGGGTACCCTGGGGGAGAGGGAATCGAGTCCCGACACCGCCGCCCCACGGATTTGCAGAGGTTACGACGTCCGGGCGACTGCGACAACTCGATTTGCGGTGTTGAAAGCCGGCGCTCCGGGAAGGCCGATTTTCGATGCTCCTCCCGCGCAAGCTTCTCGGCCTGATCTACGTTGCGATCGGCGTCTTCGTAGCCGTGTCGAAGGACTACCTCGAGAACCTCGAGACGATCAAGCGCATCGTCTCTGCGTTGCTCGCGATCCTGCTCTGGCCGCTGCTCCTGCTCGGCATCGACCTCCGGATCACGTAGCGCCCCAGGCAGTCCGAGGCGGCTGGGCCAAGTAACAGACTGTTACTTGCGTTCCGCTACAATCCGCCGCCGTGGCCGGCGACAGATTTCGTCTCGAGGTGAAGGAACGGACCGGGCTCGGCACGCCCGAGTCCCGGCGTCTGCGCAAGCAGGGCTTCATTCCCGGCGTCCTCTACGGCAAGTCGACTGCGAAGGCGTTCGCGGTCGGCGAGCGCGAGCTGCGCGCCGCGCTGACCGGCCCGTCCGGCCTGCATGCCGTGCTCGACGTCGTCGTCGAGGGGCAGAGCACCGCGCATCCGTCGATCCTGAAGGAGTACCAGCGCGATCCGATTCGAGGCCACGTCCGCCACATCGACCTGCAGGAGGTGCGGCTGGACGTCGCGATTCAGGCGACCGTCAACGTCCACCTCCATGGTGCAGAGGACGCGCCCGGCATCAAGGAGGGCGGCGTGCTGAACCAGCCGGCGACGACGCTGAACGTCGAGGCCCTGCCGATGGAGGTCCCCGAATCGATCGAGGCGGACGTCAGTGGTCTCGAGATGGGCGAGGCGCTCCGGCTCGAGGACATTCCGAAGCTCGAGGGCGTCGTCTTCCTGGACGACCCGCACGAGACCGTGATCGCGACCGTCTCCGCGCCGATCGTCGAGGTTGAGCCCGAGCCCGAGGAGGGCGAGGAGCTCGCCGAGGGTGAGGAGGCTCCGGAGGGCGCCGCCGAGGGCGAGACGCCCGAGGGCGAGGCTGCGGCCGAGTCCGACTCCGAGTCCACGGAGAAGTAATGCGCCTCTTCCGTCGGGGCGAGAGCGCCTCGACGCTGGATCTGCTGGTCGTGGGTCTCGGCAACCCCGGCCGCGAGCATGCACGCGACCGGCACAACGCCGGCTGGCTGATCGTCGACGAGCTCGCCCGGCGCCATGACGGCTCGTTCCGCTCCAAGTTCTCGGGCCAGCTCACCGAGGTTCGCATCGGCGAGCTGAAGCTCGCGTTGCTCAAGCCCGAGACCTTCATGAACCTCTCCGGCAACTCGCTCGCCGCCGCCGCGCGCTTCTTCAAGCTCCCGACCGAGCAGATCGCGGTCGTGCACGACGACGTCGACCTCGATCCGGGCCGGATCCAGGTTCGCCTCGGCGGCGGTTTGGCCGGCCACAACGGCCTTCGCTCGATCAGGCAGGCGCTCGGGTCGGCGGAGTTCCTGCGCATCCGCGCCGGCGTCGGCCGCCCCGGCCGGGGCGACCGCCGGCCGGTCGCCGACTACGTGCTGAGCCCGTTCGCGCCGGAGGACGACGCCGCGACCCTGATCTCTCGCTCAGCCGACGCAGTCGAGACGCTGGCGAGCGAGGGTCTCGACGAGGCGCAACGGCGCTTCAACTGAGCCTGCGAAGACTCCTAAAGGGGCCGCTTCGCGGCCCAAAAATCGCTAGCGGACGTCGACGACCTTCGCCGTCCAGGCGCCCTTCGGCGCTTGCACCTGCACGCTCTCGCCGACCTTGGCGCCGACGAGCGCGGAGCCGAGCGGCGAGTCCGTCGAGATGCCGCCGGCGACGCTCGAGATCTCGACCTCGAAGCGGCCGCCGCTCTCGTCCTCCACCTCGACGACCGAGCCGACGCCGACGACGCCGTCCTCCGCCTGCTCGACGATGACGGCGTTCTCGACGCGGTGACGCAGGATCGCGATTCGACGCTCCAGCAACCCCTGCTCGTTCTTCGCGTCGTGGTAGCCGAAGTTCTCGGAGAGGTCGCCGAACCCACGAGCGGTCGCGATCGCCTCGACCAGCTCCGCGCGCTTTGGACCCTCCAGCTCGGAAAGCTCCGCCGCCAGCGCATCGCGCTGAGCTTCGGTCATCGACTCGGGGGGACGCTCGGCCACGGCTTCATCATCGCCGATTGCCCGGCGCGCGGCATAGTCTGGCGCGCGGATGAGACAGCTTCCCTTCGACGATCCCGGTACGCCGGACACCCGCTCTCCGACCCGCTTCCTGCTCTGGGTCGGACGCCAACAGCTCGGCACCCTCGCCCTCGGCATGACTTTCGGGATCATCTGGATGCTCGCCCAGGCGCTGCTGCCTTGGGTCCTCGGGCGCGCCGTCGACGAAGGGCTCACGACCGGCGACTCTCGTGCGCTCCTCGCCTGGGCGGCCGCGCTCTTCGGGTTGGGCGCCATCCAGGCGGCCGCCGGCACGCTCCGGCACCGAGTCGCGGTGAGCAACTGGCTGCAGTCGGGATTCCGGATGATCCAGGTCGTCGCCCACCACGTGGCGTTGACCGGCCCCGCGATTCGATCGCGGCTGACGACAGGCGAGGTCGTCGCGACGGTCTCGACCGACGCGCTTCGGGCAGGTGGGGCGTTCGACATCACCGCCCGGCTCGCCGGTGCGATCGCCTCGTACTTCGTCGTCGCGGCGGTGCTGCTGTCGGCGTCGACGCTGCTCGGACTGGTGGTGCTGCTCGGCGTCCCCGTTCTGGTGGGGAGCCTCTCGCTCGTGATCCGGCCGCTCCAGGCCCGGCAGCGGGAGCAGCGTGAGCAGGTCGGCCAGCTGACCGCGCTCGGGGCCGACACGGTCGCCGGCCTGCGGGTCCTGCGCGGCATCGGCGGCGAACGGGTCTTTCTCGACCGTTATCGCAGGCGCTCGGAGGACGTCCGCCGCGCCGGCGTCAGGGTGGCGCTCCCGCAGTCGACGCTCGACTCGGCCCAGGTGCTCCTGCCCGGGATCTTCATCGTCATCGTCACCTGGCTCGGCGCGCGCCTGGCCGTCCAGGGCCGGATCAGCGCGGGCGAGCTCGTGGCCTTCTACGGCTACGCCGCGTTCCTCGTCATCCCCCTGCGTGTCGCGACCGAGGCAGTCGACAAGGTGACGCGTGCGCATGTCGGTGCCCAGCGCATGCTGGCGATCCTCCGGATCGATCCGCTGATCACGGAGCCCCAGGCGCCCGTAGCGGAGCCGGAGGAGGGGGCGGCATTGGCCGACGAGCGGTCGGGCCTGGCGATCGAGCCGGGAGTCCTCACCTGCGTCGCCACACCGAGCGCAGACGAGGGCGCGCGCCTCGCGGACCGCCTCGGCCGCTTTGCGGACGACGGTGTCGTCACGCTCGGCGGCGTGCCCGTGGCGGCGCTTGCGGTCGAGGCGATGCGGCGAAGAGTGATCGTCAGCGAGACAGATCCGCTGCTCTTCTCGGGCCCGCTGCGCGAGGAGCTCGATCCGTGGGGTCGAGCCTCGGACGAGGAGCTGCTCGAGGCGATCGCGGTCGCGAGTGCCGAAGACGTGCTCGACGCGCTCCCGGAAGGCCTCGACGGAGTGATGGAGGAGCGCGGCCGCTCGCTCTCCGGCGGCCAGCGGCAGCGCCTCGTTCTGGCCCGCGCCCTGCTCGCCGACGCGGAGATCCTCGTCCTCCTCGAGCCGACCAGCGCCGTCGACGCCCATACCGAGGCCAGAATCGCCCGCCGGCTGCGCGAGGCGCGCCGGGGGCGGACGACCGTCGTCGTGACGATGAGCCCGCTCGTGCTCGACCAGGCCGACCGCGTCGTCTTCCTCGACGACGGGCATGTCGTCGCCACGGGCACGCACCGCGAGCTGCTGCAGTCGAGCCCGGCCTACCGCGTCGCGGTCACCCGTGAGGAGGCGGCGTGACCGAGCGGCTGCCGATCGCTGCCGGCCCGGAGGTGCGCCGGAACGCGGCCGCGCTGCTGCGCCGCTACCGCGGGTCGCTCGCGGTCGTGCTCGGCCTGAACGGGCTCGCGGCGATGGCCGGCCTCGTCGGCCCCTGGCTGCTCGGCCAGCTCGTCGAAGCCGTCAAGGAGGGAACGACAACCGGCTACGTCGATCGCCTGATCGCGCTGCTCGCCGCGTCCGTGCTCGCCCAGACCGTCCTGACCTGGTTCGCACGGCGCTCGTCGTTCGTCCTCTCCGAGCACGTGTTTGCGCGCCTGCGCGAGGACTTCATGCGGCAGGTGCTCGCCCTGCCGCTCTCCGTCGTCGAGCGGGCGGGAACCGGGGATCTCGTCTCGCGGACCACGGCGGACGTGGACACGCTCGCGCGCACGGTGCGCTTCGCGATCCCGGAGACGCTGATCGCGGGGGTCACCGTGCTCCTGACGGTCGTCGCCGCCGTGATCGTCAGCCCGATCGCGTCCCTCTCGTGCATCGTCGGCCTGCCGGCGATCCTGCTCGGGATGCGCTGGTACCTGCGGCGCGCACCGGCCGGGTACCTCTGGGAGCGCGCGGCCTACGCGACCATGACGGGCACGGTCGGGGAGACGGCCGACGGCGGCCGCACGGTGGACGCGCTCGGGCTCGGGCGGCGCCGCGTCCAGCGGATCGACGCCGACCTGGAGGACGCCTACCGCGCCGAGCGGAGGACGCTGTACCTGAGGACGATGTTGTTTCCCACCGTCGAGATCGCCTACGTCCTGCCCGTCGCGGTCGCGCTCGTCTGGGGAGGCTGGCTGATCACCACCGGCCGCGCCTCGATCGGCGAGGTGACCGCCGTCGCGCTCTACGTGCAGCAGCTCGCCGACCCCGTCGACCGCCTGATTTCCTGGCTCGACGAGATCCAGGTCGGCGCGACGTCGTTCGCCAGGCTCGTCGGCGTCGCCGAGGTTCCCGACGACCGCGAGGCCACCGGTGAGGAGCCCGAGCACGAGCGGCTTCGCGCCTCCGATGTCCGCTACGCCTACGTCCAGGATCGCGACGTGCTCCACGGGCTCGACCTCGATCTCCAACCGGGTGAGCGGATCGCCGTCGTCGGGCCTTCGGGCGCCGGCAAGTCGACGCTCGGACGCCTGCTCGCGGGGATCCATCCGCCGCGCACCGGCCGCGTCGAGGTCGGCGACGTCCGGCTGGTTGATCTCGAGCTCGAGACGCTCCGGCGCGAGGTTGCGCTCGTGACCCAGGAGCAGCACGTCTTCGTCGGGACGATCGCGGACAACCTCCGGCTCGCCCGGGTCGATTCGAGCGACGACGAGCTGTGGGCGGCGCTCGAGGCTGTCGACGCGCTGCCCTGGCTCGAGGCGCTGCCGGACGGGCTCGAGACCGTCGTCGGCGCGGGCGGTCACCCGCTGTCGCCGCCCCAGCAGCAACAGCTCGCGCTCGCCCGGCTCGTGCTCGCCGACCCGCACACGCTGGTGCTCGACGAGGCGACGTCGCTGCTCGACCCGCGCGCGGCGCGCCACCTGGAGCAGTCGCTTGCGGCCGTGCTCGACGGCCGCACCGTCGTCGCGATCGCCCACCGGCTGCAGACGGCGCACGACGCCGACCGCGTCGCGGTCGTCGAGGACGGCAGGCTCACCGAGCTCGGCACCCACGACGAGCTCGTCGAGCACGACGGCTCCTACGCCGCGCTCTGGGAATCCTGGCACGGCGGCGGCCGGTAGCTACCGCCAGGTCGGGGCGCCGACGTCGGCGAAGTCATTCGTGAGACGACGCACCGAGCCGCGGCCGACGTCGGCGACGAAGAGCTCGGTGCGAGGGGCAAGCGACCAGTCTCCGACAGGCCCCACAAAGGCGACGAAGCGGCCGTCAGGTGACAGGCGGGGGTTTCGCGCTCCGGCGTGCGAGATGCGGCGGCGGACGGTGCCGCCCCTGCCGACGACTACGACTCCGGCCCGCACGGCGAACGTCAGCGCGGAGCCGTCGCGCGCCCAGCGAACCTCGCCGACAGGACGGAGCGGAGCGAGTCGCCGCGAGGTCGAGCCGTCGCTCTCAATCGCCCAGAGCTGCCCGCGATGGACGAACGCGATCTCGTCGGCCGTCGGCGACCACTCGGGCCGAGACCCGGCGGCGAGACGGTTCGCATCGCCGCCTGTCGTTCGTCCCACCCAGAGGCTGCCCTTGCCTGAGAAGACGACCCGGGTTCCGTCGGGCGACCAGGAGACGCCCTCGCCGAAGCCGATCGAGAGCCGCCGCAGGACGCGGGTCGCGACATCGATGAGGAACACGCCGAACTCCCTCTGGTCGCTCAGATCCTTGCGGTGGAACGCCACGTGTCTACCGTCGGGCGACCAGCGAGGCATCTGCTGGAAGTGCCCATCGCTCGGCGCAGTCAGTGCACGGTCGTCCGAGCCGTCGGCGGCGGCGACGCGAAGGTCGGGCGTCATCGGACCCTGGCAGCCGCCCGCGTGCGTGTGAACCTCGCCCCGCTCGTAGACGAGCCACCTTCCGTCGGGTGACGATTCCGGCTGCGCCGACCACTCCGAGTCGTCGTGGAGACGCCGCAGCGGCCCGCCCGACGCGTTGGCGGACCACAGGTCTGGATCGTTCTGCCCGGCGTGCCCCAGCGCGATGACCGCCCGCCGGCTATCGAGCCAGACCGCTTCGCCAACGAGGGAGGGGCACGGCTCTTGTGCCGGGGTCGGGATCAACCTCCGTAGCTTCTCGCTGGGTCGGATCGCGAGCCGTCTGCGCGCGTCCTCGCTCATCAGCGCCGTCCCGGGGCGCAACCAGACGCCACCTCCGGGCCCGACGCCGACGATCCGCCCGTCCAGCCGGATCGCGACGTTCCGCGGCTGTGCTTCGTCGCGCCAGGCGAGGAGCGAGCGGCCGTCGAGCGCCCAATACCCGCCGAGCCGGTAGCCGCGCGCGAGCACGCGAATCCGTCCGTCTCGGTCGAGGAGTCGGATTGTGGGCGGCGTCGCGGTGTCGTATGCGAGCAAGGTGCCCTGCGGATTCCAGGCCGCCGACACCCCGCGCACGAGCGCTCGGCGCCGGCCCGATGATGCGCTCACCACGTCGATCCGGTTGTTGAGGACAGTGAGCTCGCCGCGGGCCGAGACACTGTGCAGCATGCCGACGGTGCGTGAAACCCGGCGGCCCGACAAGTCGTACACCTGCACCAGGCCGTCGCTGTTCAATGCGAGCGCTCGCGGGGAAACCCACTGCGGGTCTGACCCGCGCGCGATGCGGCGGACATTCCCACCACCCGCCGCGACCACGTACACGCTCGGGCCGCCGCCGAACGCGAGCCGAGAACCGTTGGGGCTCCATTGGATCGCCCGAAGGGGATGGTCGAGCGGCCGGTGGAGGCGCTGCAGCCGGCCGCTTCGCGCGTTGACAACCCAGATCGCCTCGCCCCGGCCGCCGCGGTCGCTCACGAAGGCGATCAAACGCCCGTCAGGGGAGACGCTCGGTAAGGCATCCCGGGTGGCGTTGCGGCTGAGGTTTGTCCGCCGGCCCGTCTGCGTGTCGAGCACGTAGATCTCGTCGTGGAGGTCAGCGGCTCGCGTGCTCGCGAAGACGAGTTCACCGGCGGGCGCGCCGCTATTCGCCGGGCCAGCGACGCCGAGCACGAGTACCACGACTGCGGCCAGACCGGTCGCCCTCACGGCAGGGAGCGTCGCAAAGGTTGTGGCGATTTACAATGCGCTTGCGGAAACCCCGGTTTCCGCCTTTCGTCATGGTCCGTCCGGTACTCCACGCGTTCGTCCGAGAACTGCTCGCGCTCGAGCGCCTGCAGGCGTTCGCGGCTGCTCTGCCGTCGCGCGCCCGCGTCTCGGAGCCGGTGCTGCCGCTGCTGCTCGCGACGCTGCACGAGCAGCTCGAGCGGGGAGTCGTCGTCCTCCTGCCCGAGGACGCCGACGCGCGCGACCTCGCCGAGGCGGCCGGCTGGTTCATCGGCGCCGACCGCGTCGCGTTGCTGCCCGGTCGCGGCGTTCGCTGGGGCTCCGGGCTCGAGGCGCCGCCGCATCTCGTCGGCGAGCGAGCCCGCGCGCTGGACGTCCTCGCGGCCGGCGGCCTCGTCGCCGCCTCGGCGACCGCCCTCGCCGAAGGCGTGCCGCCCGCGCCGAAGCGGCCCGAGGCGGTGCGGCTGGAGGTCGGCAGCGAGCCGGGCCTCGACGGTCTCGCCGGGCAACTTGCGCTCGCCGGCTACGAACGGGTCGAGCGCGCCGAGGAACGCGGCCAGTTCGCGGTTCGCGGTGGCATCGTCGACGTCTTCCCGACCACGGGACGCGAGCCGCTCCGGGTCGAGCTCTACGGCGACGAGATCGAGCAGGTGCGCGCGTTCTCGCCCTTCACCCAGCGCGCGCTCCATCCGGTCGACGGCGCGGTCGTCTATCCCGCGGTCGAGCGACTTCGTGTGTCAGTCACACTAAGTCCCGAGGACGGGTGGGGCGACCCGGTCGTGCCCGAGATCCCCGACGACCTCGTGCTCGTCCTCGACAGGGCGCCCGACTTCGTCTGGCAGCCGGACGAGGTGCGCCGCGTCTGGTCGGAGGAGGGGCTGGACGCGATCTCGCTCAAGGGCGCGTCGGAGCTCGACCCGTTCCCGCAGTCACAGCCGTTCTCGTTCGAGGCTCAGCGGCCCGCGATCGCCGCCCGCGGGCTCGCCGAGGCCGAGAACGAGCTGAACGGCTTCGTCAACGGCGGCAACCGCGTCGTCGTCGCGTTCCCGCACGCCGGCGAGGCTCTCAGGACCGACAACCTGCTCAAGCGAGCCGATGCGCGCGTCCTCGACGCAGGGCAGGACCTGCCCGAGCAGCCGGAGCTCCTCTTCGCGGTCGCGGCCGCCCGCCGCGGCTTCGTCTGGCGCGAGCTCGGCCTCGTCCTGCTTCCCGACACGCAGGTGTTCCGCAAGCGCCCGCCGCGCGCCGACAAGCGCCTCGGCCGCGCCCTCGCCTCGTTCGCCGACCTGCGCAGCGGCGACTTCATCGTCCACGAGGACCACGGGGTCGGGAAGCTGCTCGGCTTCGAGACAAAGGAGGTCGCCGGCGTCACGCGCGACTATCTCTTCCTCGCGTTCCGCGGCGAGGACCGGCTTTACGTCCCGCACGAGCAGCTCGGCAAGATCTCGAAGTACATCGGCGCGGACGCCGGGGCGCCGACCCTGTCCAAGCTCGGTGGCAAGGCGTGGCAGAACCTCAAGGCTCGCGCTCGCGAGAGCGTCCGCGAGCTCGCGACCGAGCTGATCGCGCTGTACGCCCAGCGGCAGCAGGCGCCCGGAACGCCCTACGACCTCGACAACGAGTGGCTCGACCGGCTCGAGACCGAGTTCCCCTACCGGGAGACCGAGGATCAGGCCCGCGCGATCGAGGCGGTCAAGGAGGATCTGGAGGCGCCGCGGCCGATGGACCGCCTCGTCTGCGGCGACGTCGGCTTCGGCAAGACCGAGGTCGCCGTCCGCGCCGCGTTCGCCGCCGCGGTCAACGGGAAGCAGACGCTCGTGCTCTGCCCGACGACGATCCTCGCCGAGCAGCACTGGAACACGTTCAAGGCGCGCTACCGCGACTTCCCGGTCCGGGTCGAGATGGTCTCGCGCTTCCGCAAGCCCGCCGAGACGAAGCAGATCCTGAAGGACTTCGCGGCGGGCAAGATCGAGGTGCTCGTCGGCACGCACCGCATCCTCAGCCGCGACGTGATCCCGAACGATCTCGGGCTCGTCATCCTCGACGAGGAGCAGCGCTTCGGCGTGGCCCAGAAGGAGCTCTTGCGCTCGCTCAGGCTGGAAGTCGACGTGCTCGCCCTGTCCGCCACGCCGATCCCGCGCACCCTGCACATGTCGCTCTCCGGCCTGCGCGACATCTCGATCATCGAGACCCCGCCGGAGGGGCGCCGCCCGATCCGCACCACCGTGGGCGAGTACGACGAGGAGCTCGTCAAGACGGCGCTCGAGCGGGAGATCGAGCGCGGCGGACAGGCGTTCTACCTCCACAACCGGGTCGAGACGATCGAGGAGGCGGCTGAGAAGCTGCGGCAGCTCTGCCCGAAGCTGCGCTTCATCGTCGCGCACGGCCAGATGAAGGAGCGCGAGCTGGAGGAGAAGATGCACGCGTTCCTGCGCGGCGACGCCGACGTGCTCGTCTCCACGACGATCATCGAGTCGGGAATCGACATCCCGCAGGCGAACACGCTGATCGTCGAGCGAGCGGACGTGCTCGGCCTGAGCCAGCTCTACCAGATCCGCGGCCGGGTCGGCCGCTCCGACGTGACGGCGCACGCCTACCTGCTCTATCCGGACGCGCTGGAGCTCTCGCCGGAGGCTCGCGCCCGCCTCTCCACGCTGGCCGACCACACCGAGCTCGGCGCGGGCTTCCAGATCGCGATGCGCGACCTCGAGATCCGTGGCGCAGGCGACCTGCTCGGCGCCGAGCAGTCGGGGCACGTGGCGGCGCTCGGCTTCGAGCTCTACGTGGAGATGCTGGCCGAGGCGGTCGCGGAGCTGCAGGGCCAGCGGCGGCTGGCGACGCGGCCGGTGCGGGTCGATGCCCGCGTCGACGCCTACGTGCCCGCGACCTACGTCGCCTCGGAGGCGCTCAAGATCGACGTCCACCGTCGCCTGGCTCTGGCGGAGTCGGACGACGAGCTGCGCGAGCTGCACGCAGCGCTCGAAGACCGCTACGGACCAGTCCCCGAACCGGTCGAGCACCTGTTCGCGATCCAGGAGGCGAAGCTGAAACTCGCCCGCCTTGGCGCGGACTACCTCGTCTACCGCGGTGGCCGGGCGACCGTCGGGCCGCTGGTGCTCGGATCGGCCGAGCTGCGCGCGTTGCGCGACGTCTCCGACACGGCTGTCTACACGAGCGCCAAGCGGGAGGTCTCGCAGCGTGCCGAGGAGCTCAAGGGGGCGATCGGATTGGTCGATGCTATCGTGGTAGCCCGTCAGGCGGCCTGAATCCGCCCCAACGCGATTACCTGGAGCTTTCTCACATGAAGATCTCTCGTCTCGTTTTCCTTCTCTGCGCGCTCGCGGTGGCGCTCGCCGGTTGCGGCGGCAGTAGCAAAGACGTGCCGGCCGACGCCGTCGCAGTCGTCGACGGCGAGGAGATCGCTCGGAGCGACTACGAGGCGCTGATCTCGCAGGCGAAGAAGAGCTACAAGAATCAGAAGCGCGACTTCCCCGCGGCCGGCTCGCAGGAGTTCCAGACGCTGCGGAACCAGGCGGTGCAGTTCCTGGTCCAGCGCGAGCAGTTCGAGCAGGAAGCGTCGAACCTCGATGTCGAGGTGACCGACAAGCAGGTCGACACACGGCTCCAGTCGATCCTGAAGCAGTACTTCGGCGGCGACCAGAAGAAGTACGACACGCAGCTGAAGGAGCAGGGTCTGACCGAGAAGCAGGTCCGCAACGACATCCGCTCCCAGATCATCTCGGAGGGGATCTTCAAGAAGGTCACCGGCGACGTGAAGGTGACCGACGCCCAGATCGAGGCGTACTACACGACGAACAAGACGCAGTACAGCCAGCCTGAGAGCCGCGACGTCCGCCACATCCTCGTCAAGACGAAGAAGCAGGCCGACGACCTCTACACGCAGCTTCAGGACGGCGGCGACTTCGCCGCGCTCGCGAAGAAGTTCTCGGAGGACACCGGCTCGAAGGCGAACGGGGGCAAGCTGACGATCTCGAAGGGCCAGACCGTGGCGCCGTTCGACAAGGCGGCGTTCGCGCTGAAGAAGGACGAGATCTCGCAGCCGGTCAAGACGTCGTTCGGGTTCCACATCATTCAGCCTCTGACGGACACGAAGGCGGCGAAGGTGACGCCGCTCAAGGACGTCAAGTCGTCGATCAGCCAGCAGCTCAGCCAGACGCGCAAGAACGAGGCGATGACGAAGTGGATCGAGGAGCTGAAGAAGGACTACGAGGACAAGGTCTCGTACGCTGCCGGCTTCACGCCCCCGCCGGACGCCAAGAGCACGACCACGTCCGAGACCGAGTAGCGGCTTGCCTCTGTCGGAGGCGCTCGAGGAGCTGCAGGAACTGACGAGGCGCTTGCGCCGCGACTGCCCCTGGGATCGCGAGCAGACGGCGCGGACGATCGTGCCGCATACCGTCGAGGAGGCCTACGAGGTCGCTGACGCGGCGATGGCCGGGGACCCGGCCAAGCTGCTCGACGAGCTCGGCGATCTCCTCTTCCAGGTCTATTTCCTCGCTCTGCTCCTGGAGGAGCGGGGGGAGGGCGACCTCGAGCAGGTCGCGCGCGACGTGCACGCGAAGCTCGTCCGCCGCCACCCACACGTCTTCGGCGAGGTCGAGGCGGACACCGCCGGGCGCGTCCGCGAGCGCTGGGAGCAGGTGAAGTCCGAGCAGGAAGGCCGCGAGGGGATCTTCCACGACGTGCCGGCGACGCTGCCCGCGCTCCTGCAGGCGCGCAAGCTGCAGCGGCGCGCCGTCGCGGCCGGGTTCGACTGGCCGGATCTCGAGGGCCCGCTCGCGAAGGTGCGCGAGGAGCTCGGCGAGCTCGAAGCCGAGGTCGCGCGAACGGGCGAGCCCAGCCCGGAGACCGAGGCCGATGCCAAAGTGGCGCACGAGGTGGGCGACCTGCTCTTCACGGTGGTGAACCTCGCCCGGCGCTTGAACGTCGACCCGGAGCTGGCGCTTCGCGGTACGAATAGGCGCTTCGTCGAGCGGGTCGAGCGTGCCGAGCAGCTCGCCGCAGCCCGTGGCGAGCGCTGGAGCGAGCTACCGCTCGACGAGCAGGACCGCTACTACGACCTCGCCAAGAAGGAGACAGGATGAGCTCGATCAAGCGCGTGCAGGGCCGCCAGATCCTCGACTCGCGCGGCAACCCGACTGTCGAGGTCGACGTCGAGCTCGCGTCGGGGGCGTTCGGCCGTGCCGCCGTGCCCTCGGGCGCTTCGACCGGCGTGCACGAGGCGGTCGAGCTGCGCGACGGCGGGACGGAGTGGGGCGGAAAGGGTGTCTCCAAGGCGGTTGCGCACGTCAACGGCGAGATCGCCGGCGCGCTCGCCGGCGTCGGTGCGCTCGATCAGGCGGCGCTCGACCGGAAGCTGATCGACCTCGACGGCACCCCGAACAAGGGCCGCCTGGGCGCGAACGCGATCCTCGGTGCGTCGCTCGCCGCAGCCAAGGCCGCGGCGGCCGAGACGGGCCAGCCGCTCTACCGCTACCTCGGCGGCGGCGACGCGGTGACGCTCCCGGTGCCGATGCTGAACGTGATCAACGGCGGCGCCCACGCCGCCAACTCGATCGACCTGCAAGAGTTCATGGTCGTTCCGGTCGGGTCGGCCACCTTCGCCGAAGGGCTGCGCGTCGGCACGGAGGTCTACCACGCGCTGAAGCAGGTGCTCGGCGACCGCGGGCTCGCGACGGGAGTCGGCGACGAGGGAGGTTTCGCACCCGACCTGGCGTCGAGCGAGGCGGCGATCGAGGCGATCCTCGAAGCTGCCGAGCGGGCCGGGCACCGCGACGACGTCGCGATCGCGCTCGACCCCGCGACGAGCGAGGTCTTCGAGGACGGCAGCTACCGCTTCGAAGGGCGGGAGAAGCGCAGCGAGGAGATGCCCGCGTTCTGGGCGGAGCTCGTCGAGCGCTACCCGATCGTCTCGATCGAGGACGGCCTCGCCGAGGACGACTGGGACGCCTGGGCGCAGCTGACGAGCGAGCTCGGCGACCGGGTCCAGCTCGTCGGCGACGACCTGTTCGTCACCAACCCCGAGCGGCTCCGGAAGGGAATCGAGCGCGGCGTCGGCAACTCGATCCTCGTCAAGGTGAACCAGATCGGGACGCTGACCGAGACGATCGAAGCGGTGCGACTTGCCCAGGCGAACGGCTACACCGCAGTGATGTCCCACCGCTCGGGGGAGACGGAGGACTCGACGATCGCCGACCTCGCCGTCGCGCTCGGAACCGGCCAGATCAAGACGGGCGCACCCGCCCGCTCGGACCGCACGGCGAAGTACAACCAGCTCGTGCGGATCGAGGGCGAGCTCGGCGGCCGAGGGGTCTACCCCGGCTGGAACGCCTTTCCCAGGGCCCGCCGCTAGTCTCCGAGCGATGGCAGTCGTCCCGCGCCGCACCAAGATCGTCGCCACGATCGGACCCGTCTCCTCGGACCCCGTGATCCTGAAGCAGCTGATGGGCATGATCGACGGGGCGCGGCTGAACTTCTCGCACGGCGTCCACGAGGATCACCGGAAGCGGGCGGAGCTGATCCGGGAGCTGCAGGAGGAGGTTGGCCGGCCGGTAGCCCTGATCGCCGACCTGCAGGGACCGAAGCTGCGAGTGGGCGACCTCCCGGAGCCCGTCGTGCTGGAGCGCGGCCAGGAGCTGACAATTGCCGGTGAGGACGCCGCGCAGCCGGACGACCTGCCGATCGCGCCGGCCGTCCTTGGCTCGGTGCTTCAGCCCGGCTTCGACGTCCTGATCGACGACGGCTCGGTGCGGCTCCGCGTGATCTCCGTCGACCGCGGCCGGGCGCGCTGCGAGGTGCTGGTCGGCGGCGTCGTCACCTCGCACAAGGGCGTCAACCTCCCCGGAGTTCCGCTGCCGATCCCGTCGCTGACGAAGAAGGACATCGACGACCTCCGGTTCGCGCTCGAGCTCGGGGTCGACTTCGTCGCGCTCTCCTTCGTCCGCTCCGCGTCGGACGTGCAGGCGCTGAAGACGCTGATCGAGGCATCGGGCTCGACCGCGCACGTGATCGCCAAGATCGAGAAGGCGGAGGCGGTCGCCGTGCTCGACGAGATCCTCTCGACGGCCGACGCGGTGATGGTGGCGCGCGGCGATCTCGGCGTCGAGATCGGCGCGGCCGAGGTGCCGCTGCTGCAGAAGCGGATCATCCTGCGAGCGCTCGAGCGCGGCAAGCCGGTGATCACGGCGACGCAGATGCTCGAGTCGATGATCCACGCACCTGAGCCGACCCGGGCCGAGGCATCCGACGTCGCGAACGCGATCCTCGACGGCACGAGCGCGATCATGCTCTCCGGCGAGACCGCCGTCGGCGAGTTCCCGGTCGAGTCGGTCGCGTACATGGACCGGATCGCCTTCGCCGTCGAGCCGAGCCTCGGCTACCGGCACGAGATTCCGCAGGCCGAGGAGAAGCCGACGGTCGGACAGGCGATGTCGAACGCCGCCTGCGACATCGCCGAGGCACTCGAGGCAACCGCGATCGTCGTCCCCACCTTCACGGGCAGAACGGCGTCCGCGGTCGCCCGCCTGCGGCCCCGCCGGCCGATCATCGGCATGACCCACCATCCCTATGCGCTCCAGCACATGGCGCTCGAGTGGGGGGTGACGCCCGTGAGCATCCCCGAGGCGCCCGACGTGGAGGAGCTCTGGACGACCTCGCTCGAGGCGGCTCGCGCCACCGGCATCGTCGGGCAGGGCGACCGCGTCGTCGTCACCGCGGGGACCGCCGTGAACATCCCCGGCTCGACCAACGTGATCAAGGTCGAGATCGCCTAATCGCCTAGAGGAACGACGGAGCCGCCGCGGAATCGTTCCGCGTGGCCGCCCGCAAGACACGCCGATCCCGGACGACCGTGCTGCTGCGCTGGTGCATCGTCGGCGTCGCGCTCTTCGTCGCCTTCCTCTACTACCAGCCGCTCTCGAGCTATCTGGAGACCCGGTCGGCCCTGAACGACCGCACCGCCGAGGTCGAGCGGCTGCGGGCCGAGCGGACCCGGCTCCATGCGAGGCTTGCCGATGCGGCGACCGTCACCGCGCTGACCCGCGAGGCACGCCGGATGCGACTCGTCCGGCCGGGCGAGCGGATCTTCATCGTCAAGGGCGTCGACGAATGGCGGCGGGCGCAGGCGAAGGCAAAGGCGAAGGCGAAGGCTGCCACTACCATCGGCGGCGATGGATGACCGCGCCCTCGTGGAGCGACAGCTCGGCCGCCCGCCTCGCGCTTTCCGCCGCGTAGCCGCCCGCTGCCCGAGCGGAGCCCCGGCCGTGACCGAGCAATGGCCCTACGACGACTCGGGCGATCCGTTCCCGACGACGTACTACCTGACCTGTTCGCACCTCGTCGCGGCCGTCGCCCGGATCGAGGCCGCCGGCGGCGTCGAGCGGTGGAGCGAGGAGGTCGAGCGTGATCCCGAGCTCGCCGCCGGGCTCGAGCGGGCGACCGAGGAGCAGCGGCGGATCCGCCGCGAGCTCGCCGACGACAGGGCTCGACCCGACGGCGGCGCGTCGCTCGACCTCGGGATCGGCGGCAGCGGCAACCCCGGCCGGCTGAAGTGCCTCCACGCGCACGTCGCCTACGCGCTGGCGCAGCCGGGCTACATCGTCGGCGAGCGAGTGCTGGCCGAGCTCGAGCCGCTCTGGCCGGAGCAGTGCTGCCTAGGAGGGATCGGCGGAGTGATCACCGAGGCCGAGGTCGAGAGCGCGCGGCGCGAGTGGGAGGAGGGATACCGGCGCCTCCGCGAGGAGGCGCGCGAGGATCCGGCCCCCGAGCGGCTGCTCGCGCAGGTCGACGTCGTCGCCGCGGAGCTGCGCCGGCGTGTCGGCGGCACGTTCACGCTGAGAGAGCTTGCGGCGGCGTACGCGGGGGCCGAGCGCTGGAGCCGCGCCGTCGTCTCGGAACAGGCTGCGGCGCCGGGCTGGCCGCGGACGCTCTCACTCGTCGAGGCCGCCGCGTTCCACGAGTACGCCCGCGGCGCCCAGGACTACGAGCCGTGAGCACGCCGGCGCGGCGGCAACCGCGCTCCCGGCGGCGCAACCCGCTCCTGCGTCCCGCGCTGGCGGCGCTCGGTCTGCTCGCGATCCTGCTCCTCGGGATCTCGATCGGCCGGGCGCTCGAGGATGGGCCCAGCCCGGGCGGGAAGCAGACGAACGTCCGGACGCTGAACCCGCAGCCGCTGCCACCGGCCGCGCGAACGGTGACCGTCACCGTGACGACGGGTTGAAATCGAGCGCGCGCGCCGGACGCGTTTGAGCTACCGTTAGGTTTGGGTAGGTTCACCGCCGATGGCGTTTGACGGCAACCGTCTTGCGGCCGCAGCGCAGCCTGAATGGCTGACGCTGGGGCAGGCCGCGAAATACCTCGGCGTCGCGCAGAGCACGATGCGGAAGTGGTCCGACGTCGGCCGCGTCTCGGCGTTCTACACCCCCGGCGGCCACCGGCGCTACCGCCGGGCCGACCTCGATCAGTTTCTCGACCAGTCCGGCCCGGGCGGATCGCCCGCCGCAGCCGGCTCACGGCCGCTCGTCCTGATCGTGGACGACGACGAGCGGTTGCGCGAGTACGTCCGGGTGAACCTCGAGGCCGAGGGCTACGAGGTCCGCGAGGCCGGCAGCGCCGAGGAGGGTCTCGAGGCGCTCGGCGAGCGCTCGCCGGACCTGATCCTCCTCGACGTGATGATGCCGCAGGTGGACGGCTGGGAGACGCTCCGGCGGATTCAGGAGCACACCGGCGTCGGTGCGATCCCCGTGATCATGTTCTCGGGCAAGGTCGACGAGGAGTCGGCCTCCGAGGCCGCTTCGCGCGGCGTGCAGGGCTTCATCGGCAAGCCGTTCGATCCCCGCTCGCTGATCGAGTCGACCAAGCAGCAATTGCCGGTCTAAGGGGCCGGCCCTGAGTGGCCTCGACCGCCAGCTCCGAGACTGGGTCGTCGACCATCGGCTCGGCGTGCTCGACCCGCTCTTCGAGGCGCTCTCCCGCGCGGGCTCGGCCGGCTTCGTCTGGCTCGCGATTGCACTCGGGATCTCGGCGTACTCCTGGAGCAGACCCTGGCTCTGGGTTCGAGTCGGTGCAGCGATCCTCGTCGCAGAGGCCAGCTCCGGCGGGCTCAAGCGGTGGGTGGCACGTGAGCGGCCGGCCGCCTCTGACCCCGACCCGGACACGCTCGTCGAGCTGCCCGAGACGTTCTCGTTCCCGTCCGGTCATGCGACGGTCTCCTTCGCGTGCGCGGCGGTGCTCGCACACGCCGTCCCCCGCCTGGCTTGGCCGCTCTTCGTCCTGGCAGCTCTGATCTCGTTCTCGCGGATCTACGTCGGCGTCCACTACCCGTTCGACGTGCTCGCCGGCGCCGTCCTCGGCCTCGCGATCGCTACAGCTCTTCGGATGCTTGCAGCAGCCCTGCGCCGATCAGGGCCACCGCTGCGAGAAGGCTGATCCAGAGCCCGATCCCGCGGCCGGCGAAGAAGAACTCGTCCGGAATCGAGATCGCCCGGAGGAGCACGAAGACCGTCGCCAGCGCGCCGAGCCCGATCACGACCAGGCTCTCGGGCACCGCCGCCGGCAGGTCGACGCCCCAGCGCCGGAGCGCGACGACGAGAATCGCCAGCAGGCCGAGGGCGAGCACGAGCTTGCCGAGCACGCCCGTGTGCCAGCCGATCACGCTCACGGTCACGCCTTCGCCTTCGCCCGAGTACCAGCCCGTCAGCGCCGACAGCGCCAGCACGAGGCCCGTGATCCACGTGAGCTGCTCGCCCAGGCCGAACAGCGACGGGAGGTTCCGGCGGACGCCGGGGGAAGGCTCCTCTACGGGCTCCCAAGCAGGCTCGGGCGCTGTCTCCGGCGTTTCCACGGACGAGAGTATGGGCATAGCGGCGCCGAAAGTCACGCAGGTACGCACATGGGGACAGGGGGTCGGATCGCGCCGGCCATGGAGCCCGTGACCGGCCCGTTCGCCCGCTCGGCGGTCGAGCCCGCCTCCGGGCGCACTACACTTCACGCATGGCTGAGCCTGCGACGGACTCACGGGCAGGCGACGACGCGCCCCCGTTCGACCCCGTCGCCGTCGACCGCGCCTACCTTCAGGAACGGGCGCGGCGCCGCGCCCGGATCGAGCGGTCGCGCGCGAAGCGCCGTGCTTCGCTGCGCTTCTGGCTCGTCCTCCTCGGGCTGATCGCCGTCAGCGTGCTGCTGACGCTGACGATCTGGCGCGAGGTCGAACGGCTCTTCGGACTTTGATCGGCACCCGGGCGAACGCCGACGTTGCCGACGCGCTCGCCCTGCTGACGCGTGCGAGTCGCTCGCTCGCCGGTGGCGCGCCGATCGCCCAGACGCTCGCGGAGCTCGCCGAGGCCGCGGCGCACGGCGCCGGGGCCGACGTCGCCGTGGTCTGGCTGCCCGAGCGCGACGGTGCATTCGTCGCGCGTTCTGTCTGGTCGGTGTCCGCGGGCCTGACCGCCGAGCTCGAGGGGCTCCGCGTCCAATCGCTCAAGGGAGCCGCTGCCCTCGTCCGAGGACGGGTCGACGAGGCTGGAGAAGGGCTGACGGTCCCGTTCGACTCCGCCGGTGGGGGCGGGGCGCTCGAGCTCGCGCGCCGCGGCACACCGTTCGAGCTCGACGAGACGCGGTTCGCCGTGCTTGCAGCCGAGCTCGCCGGGCTCGCCGCCCGGCTCGACGGCGGTGGTGCCGCCGGCACGGAGGGCGGTGGCGCGCTCGACGTCGCCGGCGACGCCCTCGCGGCAGTCGCGCCCGACGATGGCGCGGCTGCGCGCGTGGCGCGGCTCGCCGCGATCGCGTCTGGCGGCGACGCCGCGGTCGTCTGGCGACTCCGTGACGAGGTGCTCGAGGTCGCCGGCTCCTACGGCCCGATCGCGGCTGACGAGGTGCTCGCTCGCGCAGCGAACGCCGTCGTCGACAAGCTCAACATGTTCTCGGTCGGTGGCAGCGCGCCGGCTCAGGTCGTGACGCTGCAGCTCGGTCAGCCCGTTTTCGGGGCACTCCAGGTGCGGTTCGCGACCGGCCGCATGCCCGACGGCGCCCGGATCGAGCAGCTGGCGAGCTTCGCCGTCCGCGCCGCCCACGCCCTCCGCTCGTCGGAGCGAGCCCGTGACGCCGGCTTCGAGCTCGAGCGCAGCCGAGCGCTGCTCTCGGTCCTCGGGGAGGCGATCTCACAACTTTCGCTCGCGCACACGCTCGAGACGGCGATCGAGCGCGTCGCCCACCTCCTCGCCTGCGATCGCGTCGCGGTCTACCTGACCGAGGAGGGCCGCGTCGCCGTCGCTGCCGGGCGTGGGGTCGAGGGCCCGCACGAGGCGATCGCCGACGCCCTGCTCGCGGCGGCACTTCAGTCCCGGCAGGGCGGCGCCATCGTCGAGATCGACGACGCGACGACCGATCCGCGGCTCGACCACGTCCGCGCCCACGTCGGGGAAGCGCGCGTCAGCTCCGCGCTCGCGCTCGGGCTCGTGGTCGGTGACGAGCCGATCGGCGTTCTCGCCGTCTATCCGCGCCAGCGCCGGCCGCTGAGCGCGAACGAGCAGGCGCTGCTGACCGCGCTCGCGGCCCAGCTGGCGGTCGCCGTCCAGAACGCGCGGCTGCACGAGGAGGCGACGGCGCTGGGGCGCAGGCTGGAGGAGTCGCTCGGCTCGGAGCGCGAGGCAGCGAAGCGCTTGCAGGCGCTGTACGAGATCTCCCGCTCGTTCGCGCAGAGTCTCTCGCTGGAGACGACGCTCGACGAGCTCGCGAAGTCGATCGTGACGCTCCTCGGCGTCGACGCGGCCGTGATTCGAATGCCCGACGAGCGTGGCATCGAGCTGGTCGCGCGCTCGGTGCACGTCAACGACGAGCGCGTCGACTCGGCTGCGCGGGCGCTGCTCTCGCGGCCGCAGCAGCTGTCTCGGAGCGAGCTCCCCCTGCTGCTCCGGCGCCGCGAGCCCCTGATCCTCGACGCCGAGCTGGCGGAGTCGTTCGGTGGCGCCCTGGCGTTGCTGGCGCCGTTCCTCCGCAAGGGCTCGAGCGCGGCGCTGATCCCGATCGCGACGCCTGCCGAGCTGCTCGCGACGTTGACGATCATCTCACTCCACCCGGGCCGCCCCGTCGACGGCGAGATCGCCGAGACCGCGCTCTCGATCGCTGGGCAGGCGGCGCTCGCGATCGACAACGCGCGCCTGTACGGGCAGCAGAAGGCGTTCGCCGACACGATGCAGCGCTCGTTGCTCCCGCGAACCGCGCCCGAGTCGCCCGGGCTCGAGCTCGGGGACGTCTACGAGTCGGCGGCTCGCCTCGAGGTCGGCGGCGACGTCTACGACTACCTCACGCTCGCCGACGGCCGGCTTGCCGTCGTCCTCGGCGATGTCACCGGCCACGGCGTCGACGCGACTGCCGACATGGCGATGGCGAAGTACGTCTTCCGCTCGCTCGCCCGCGAGCATCCCGACCCGGGCACGTTCCTCGCCGCGGCCAACGAGGTCGTCTCCTCCGACATCCCGCCCGGCCGGTTCATCACGATGGTCGAGCTCGTCTTCGATCCGGCGGGCGGTGAGGTGGCATGTGCGAGCGGCGGCCACCCGCCGCCGCGGCTGGTGCTACCGGACGGAACCGTCGAGTCGATCTCGGCGCGCGGGCTCGCGCTCGGCGTCGATGCGCCGCAGGAGTACGAAACCGTCACGGAGCCGTTCCCGCCGGGTGCGATCGTCGTCGTCTACACCGACGGGGTGATCGAGGCGAGGCGCGACGGCGAGCAGTTCGGCGTCGAGCGCCTCGACGCGCTGCTCGCCGAGCGGCGCGCGCTGCCGCCGCAGCAGATCGCAGAGGCGGCGCTCGTCGCGTGCCGAGACTGGAGCGAGGGCGAGCTCACCGACGACTTCGCCGTGGTCGTCGTCAAGCGGACCGAGACGTGACCTTGCTCACGTTCCTGGGACGCTGCTCGCGGTGCGTAGGCCGGTGGGACGGTACGGAGGTACACGCCGCCGGCTCGAGCGCAGCGAGCACCGTCAGCCTTTCGCGGAGCCCGGCTCTGCCGGGCGGGAGCGAAAGGCGGCCAGGGACGTGAGAGCGCTCGCAGCGCTGGTGTTTGGTGCGGGCACCGGCTCGCTGGCGACCGAGATCGCGGCGTCCCGCTTGCTGGCCCCGTACTTCGGCTCGTCGACAATTGTCTGGGCGAACTTGATCGGGATCGTCCTCGCCGGGCTTGCGCTCGGCTACTGGCTCGGGGGGAGGCTCGCGGACCGGCGGCCGGAGCGCCGCCTGCTCGGGCTGATCGTGCTCGCGGCGGCGCTCTGGGTGGCGATGACGCCGTTCGTCGCCCGGCCCTTCCTCGACGCGGCGGTCGGCAACCTCGACGACGCCTCGGCCGGCGCCGTGATCGGCTCCTTCTTCGCCGTCCTGCTCCTCTTCGCGCCCGCCGTCGTCCTGCTTGGGATGGTCTCCCCGTTCGCGATCCGGCTCGCGCTGACGGACGTCGAGAGCGCCGGCGCCGTCGCGGGTCGCTTCTACGCGCTCTCGACCTTCGGCTCGCTGCTCGGGACGTTCGTGCCGGCCCTGATCGCGATCCCGCTCGCCGGAACGCAGCGGACACTGCTCGGGACCGCAGCGCTGCTCGCCGTCTCGGCCTCATTCGTGCTGGGCCGGAGGTTCGTCGTCCTGGCTGCGGCGATCGCCGCCCTGGCCGCGCTCCCGCCCGGCGCCGTGAAGGCGGAGCCGGGGCTGATCCACGAGGAGGACTCGCTCTATCAGTTCATCCAGGTGATCGAGCGCGACGACGGCCGGCGGCTGCTGCGCCTGAACGAGGGCGTTGCGGTTCACTCGGTCTGGCGCCGGGACACCGTGCTCACCGGCGGCGTTTGGGACGCGTTTCTCGCGCTGCCGCCGCTGCTCGACCGGCCGCTTCGGAACGTGGCGATCCTCGGCAACGCGGGCGGGACGACCGCACGGGCGCTCGGCCGCTTCTACCCCGATGCGCGAGTCGACGGCGTCGAGCTCGATCCGGCCGTCAGCGATGCCGGCCGCGAGTACTTCGGGATGGAGGACAACCCGAACCTGACCGTGCACGACGCCGACGCGCGGCCCTTCCTGCGTCGCACCGACGAGCGCTACGACCTGATCGTCGTCGATGCCTACCACCAGCCGTACGTGCCCTTCTATCTCGCGACGCGCGAGTTCTTCCGGCTCGCGCGCGAGCGCCTTGCGCCCGGCGGGATGGTCGCGCTGAACGTCGCCTCGGTCCCGGGCGACCAGAGCCTCCTCGACGGGATCGCAGGCACGCTGACGCACGAGTTCGAGTCGGTCGCGGTGTGGCCGGCGCTCCGCTTCAACCAGCTCCTGCTCGCGTTCGACGAGCCACGGAAGTTCTCGTTCATTGATCTGAACGAGGTCGACGCGGAGTTGCGACCGCTCGTCAACCTGCTCGTTCGCGACCTGCGCCCGTTGACGGAGAGGGCCGAGCGCCCGTGGACCGACGACCGGGCTCCGGTCGAGTGGGTGACCGACCGGATGATCGTCGAGTACGCGGCGCGCGGGGGCGAGCTCGACGAGGACTTCCTGCCGACGAGGCCATGAGGCTTCTCCGCGCAGACGGGCCCTTGATCCGGGTCGGCCACCGGGGCGCGGCGCACCTCGCGCCCGAGAACACGCTGCGCTCGTTCGAGGTGGCGCTCGAGCACGGCGTCGACGCGATCGAGTTCGACGTGCTCGCGCGCGCCGATGGTCCGCTCGTGCTCGGCCACTCGCTCGCCGAGCTCGACCCCGATCCGGCCACGCTCGAGGACGCGCTCGCCTTCTTCGCCGGCAACGACGCCGCCCTGCACGTCGACTTGAAGCTGACGACGCGTCTGGACGAGGTCGCGGCCGCGCTCGCCCGGCACGGGCTGTTCGAGCGAACGGTGGTCAGCTCGTTCCACCTGCCGAGCCTGCACGCGATCGCTGCGTACGCACCGCAGCTTCCGATCGGCTTCACCTACCCCGAGGATCGGTACGGCGTCTCGAAGCGGCGGGGGATGAAGCCGGCGATTCGGCTGGGCACGCTGGCGCTCCGCCGCGCGGTCGTGGCGCGCATCCAGCCGATGATCGCGCGCTCGCAAGCACGGGCGCTGATGCTGCAGCACGCGGTCGTCTCACCTGCCGCCGTCGCTCGCGCGCACGCGGCCGGAGCGGCTGTCTGGGCGTGGACGGTCGACCACCCCGACGAGCTCGCTCGGCTCGAGGCGGCCGGCGTCGATGCAGTGATCACGAATGATCCCAGGATCTTTTCGGGCGTGGCTACACTGGCGCCGTGAGGCGAGGACTCTCATTTGCCCTGCTCCTGGCCTGTCTTGGCGCGGGTGTGCTCGCGGCCGGACTGCTGGTCGGGACGCCCTCTGCCGGCGCGCAGGAGGGGACGACGACGGGGACGACCACTGCCCCGCCGCCGCCGACGACGACGACCACGCCGACCACCACGACGACGCCGCCCCCGCCTCGCCCGACCACGATCCCGGCAGGCGTCACCGTGGGCGGGGAGGTGCTCGTCGGCGGGCTCTCGCCTGCGGCGGCGACCGCGCTGGTCAAGGCCTTCTTCGCTCGGCCCGTCGCGCTCACGCTCGGCAAGGTCTCGCTCCGGGCGACGCCGCAGCAGTTGGGCGCCGCCGCGTACGTCGGCGACGCGATCAAGCGCGCCCGCATCGTCAGGCCGGGAGCGAACGTGCCCCTCAAGGTCGCGGCGCCGCTGCCGCGGATCGAGCGGTACGTCGCTGGGCTCGCACGCCGCTTCGACCGGGCGTCCGTCGACTCGGAGCTGTCCTTGCGGAACGGCAAGCCGTTCGTGAGCAAGGAGCACCCCGGCCGGCGGCTGCGCCAGGCAACCGCCGTGCGCGATCTCTTCCGCAGTCTCAAGACGCACGCCCGCGAGCCGATCGCGCTCCAGACCGAAGCGCGCATGCCACAGACGACGCGGGCGTCGATCGGCGACGTGATCGTGATCCGCCGCGGCTCGAACAAGCTCAATCTCTACGACGGGATGAAGCTGCGCCGCACGTTCGGGGTCGCAACCGGCGCCTCGCGCTACCCGACCCCGCTGGGCAAGTTCCAGATCATCGTCAAGTGGCGGAATCCGTGGTGGTATCCGCCTCAGTCCGACTGGGCCAAGGACGCGCAGCCGATTCCGCCGGGCCCGGGGAACCCGCTCGGCACGCGCTGGATGGGGATTTCGGCACCCGCCGTCGGGATCCACGGCACGCCCGACCCGGCCTCGATCGGCTACTCCGTCTCGCACGGCTGCATCCGGATGCTGATCCCCGAGGTCGAGTGGTTGTTCAACCAGGTCGACGTCGGTACGCCCGTCTACATCGTCCGGTGACCGTCGCTCGCGCTCATGAGGCGAAGATCGCCCCATGAGCGGCCGGCTCCGGCTCGCAGCCCAGGTCGCGGCCGTGGCGGTTGTGGCGGCGCTGCTCGGCCTGCTCGGCTGGAAGCTCGCCCAGGGCGAGAGCGAGGTCACCTCGGAGCTCAGCCGCGGCGGCACGCCGACTGCGCCGCAGTTCGCGCTCGAGCGGCTGGACGGGAAGGGTGAGCTCTCGCTGCGCTCGCTCCGAGGCAAGCCGGTCGTGCTCAACTTCTGGGCCTCCTGGTGCGGGCCGTGCAAGGACGAGGCCCCGGTCCTCGAGGCGGCTGCCAAGCGGTGGGCGGCGAAGGACGTCGCCTTCGTCGGCGTCGACGTGAAGGACTTCCGCGGCGATGCCCGGGACTTCCTCGCCCGCTACGGCGTCACCTATCCGAACGTCTACGACGGCAAGGGCTCGACGGTCGGGCGCTACGGCGTCAAGGCGTTCCCGGAGACGTACGTCGTCGACGCGAACGGCAAGGTCGTCTACCGGATCGCCGGTGCGGTCGAGGACGCGGACGAGATCGACGCGGCGATCCGGCGCGCTCTCGCCCCGGCGTGAGGGCCGCAGCCTCCCTGCTCGTTGCGCTCGTGCTCGCGGCGCCTGCGGCCGCGAGCGAGCAGAGCCCGACCCCCGCCGAGCTCGAGTCCGAGCTCGTCTGCCCGGTCTGCGACACCACGCTCGACACCTCGAACGCCCCGGTTGCGCTGCGGATGAAGGCATTCATTCGCGAGCGGATCGCCGCCGGCGACACGAAGAGCGAGATCAAGTCGGCGCTCGTCGCCGACTTCGGCCCGGCCGTGCTCGCGGTGCCGCCGAAGCGAGGCTTCGAGCTGATCGCGTGGCTGCTGCCCCTTGCCGGGATCGTCCTCGGCGGGGTCGTCGTCGGCGCGCTCGCCTGGAAGTGGAGCCGGCGCGAGCCCTCCGAGCCGGGGCCCCTCGATCCCGCGCCACTGGATCCAGGGCTGGAGCGGCGGCTCGACGACGAGCTCGCCCGCTACGAGCCGTGAGCGGCCCATGAGCGGGACGGCAGCCCTCGTCGCCTTCGGCGCCGGCTTCCTCTCCTTCCTCGCGCCGTGCGTGCTCCCGCTCGTTCCGGGCTACCTCTCGGCGATCT
Source organism: uncultured Gaiellaceae bacterium (assembly GCA_963789355.1). GTDB lineage: Bacteria > Actinomycetota > Thermoleophilia > Gaiellales > Gaiellaceae > Gaiellasilicea. The sequence continues at coordinate 210,592 of CAWBKK010000003.1, read as the reverse complement.
CATCCGTCGAGGCGGAGCGCCTCGGCGACCCCGGCTCGTCGCGGCGCGTCCTCCGCTCCAGCCTGCCGTTCGTGGCGGGGCTCGTCGCGGTGTTCGTCCTCCTCGGCGCCGGTGCGGCCGCGGTCGGCCTCTCGTTCACAAACGACCAGTTCCTGATGGAGCAGATCGCCGGTTTCGTCCTGATCGTCTTCGGCTTCGCGTTCATGGGCCTGCTCCCCTGGCCGCAACGACTTCTCGGCGCCGGCCTCGTTCAGGACGCGCGGAGGCGCGGCTCGGGCTTCCTGCTCGGCGGCGCCTTCGCGATCTGCGCCGCGCCGTGCATCGGCCCGGTGCTCGGCTCGATCCTCGTGCTCGCAGGCGATTCCAGCACCGTCTGGGAAGGCTCGCTCCTGCTTGCCGTCTACGCGCTCGGCCTCGCCGTCCCCTTCCTCATCGCCGCCGCGCTCTTCGTGCCCGCGATGGGCGTCTTCCGCCGGGTCCGGGACCACTACGTCGCGATTCAGTTCGTCAGCGGCCTGATCCTGGTCGCGCTCGGCGCGCTCCTCTTCGCCGGGGAGTTCTGGCGACTGCGCGTGTACCTGAACCGGCTGTTCGACGCGATCGGAATCGCCGGGTAGGAAAGGGCGCTCGTCGCTGATAGATTCGCGGTCGTGGCGACCATCCTGCTCGCAGGGGTCGATCTCTTCTTCCGGGGGAAGCTCGAGGCCCTGCTCGCGGGCCACCATCTGGTCACCACCGACAGCGTCGACCCGCCCGACCTCGTCATCGTCGACATCGCGCGCGTCGAGCCGGAGGAGGTCGTCGACTCGTGGCCGGACATTCCGATCGTCGGCTTCACGAACCACACCGACAAGTCGGGCCTCCAGCGCGCGCACACGGCGGGGTTCGACCAGGTGATCGTCAAATCGGCGCTCGTGGAGCGGGTTCCCGAGATCGTGGCCGAGCTGACCGCGCCTCTCGTCTGACTCCGCTGGGTAGACTCAGCCGCCGTGACGTACATCATCGCCGAGCCCTGCATCGACATCAAAGACCTCTCCTGCGTCGACGTCTGCCCGGTCGATTGCATCCACGAATTCGACCGGATGCTGATCATCGATCCCGAGGAGTGCATCGACTGCGGCGCCTGCGAGCCTGAGTGCCCGGTCGAGGCGATCTTCCCCGAGGACGCACTCCCGGACAAATGGGAGCCGTTCGTCAAGATCAACTATGCGTACTCGGAAGGCCCTGTCGCGCTGAATCCGCTCGTGGATGCGTACGCGACCGAGCACGACGTCCAAAACCCGCCGCTCAACGCGGAATAACACACGCCGAAAGCGGGAACGGATCCTCCGTCACCAACAGAAGGAGGGGTCGGACATGCCTCCGAAAGCCTGGAGCGCGAAACGGGAGCGCCAGTACGAGCACATCAAGGACAGCCTCGAGGACCGGGGTACGTCCGAGGACAAGGCGGAGGAGATCGCCGCGCGGACGGTGAACAAGGAGCGCGCACGAGCGGGGGAGGCCAAGACGTCGTCCGAGCTCTCGCGCACCGACATCTCCTCGAGCCGGCGTGGAGGGCTTCGCTCCGGCACGGGCCGCCCGAAGGGACGGACGCGCGACCAGCTCTACGAAGAGGCGAAGCGGCTGAAGATCGAAGGCCGCTCGAAGTTGACGAAGGAGCAGCTCCAGCGGGCGGTCGATCGACGGAAGTAGGCAGGCTCGCTGCGGCTATCCTCGCTTGGTGCAGCCGCTCACGCTCGATCATGTTGCGCTCTATGTCGCCGATCGCGAGCGGATGGCCGCGATCGCGATCGACCGGCTCGGACTGCGCGCGATCGAGCAGACCGAGCGCTTCACGCTGCTCGGCGCCGACGCCCGGCGGGGAAAGCTGACGCTCTTCGACGCCGAAGGGCCGCGCGAGCGCGGCGCGCTCGGCCGGATCGGGCTGCGCGTGTCCTCGCTCGACGGCCGTGAGCCCTTCGTCGACCTCGGGGAAGGACTCGAGCTCGTGCTCGTCGAGGCGGAAACGGACTCGGAGCTCGACCTCGATCATGTCGCACTGCTCGCCAAGGACCCCGAGGCGGCGGCGCGCGGGTGGGAGCGGCTCGGCTTCACGCCGGTTGGCGACGGCCGGCTGGAGGTCGGCGGCGCCTACCTCGAGCTGAGGCCGGGCGACCCGGGCTCGCCGCAGCGGCCCCTGCTCAATCACATCGGCGTCCTGGTGGAGTCGGTCGACGAGCATCAGGCCGAGGCGGTGGAGCTCGGAGTCGAGATCGACGACCTCGTCGATGCGCCGAACACGCTCGCGCTCTTCGTCTGGGGCCCGGATCGCGTGAAGCTCGAGTACGTCGAGCACAAGCCGTCCTTCTCGCTCACCTGACCACGCTGGTCATTGCCGGCGCCGGCATGGCCGGCCTCGTCGCGGCGGCGCGAGCGCGCGAGCTGGGTGCGACACCCGTCGTCTTCGAGAAGGGTGACCGCGCCGGCGGGTCGATGCTGCTCTCGAGCGGCGTGATCTGGCGTCACCGCACGCCTGCCGAGCTTCCGGGCGGACTGTCCCGACGGCGACCCGGGGCTGCAGAGCCGGATCATCGAGGAGCTGGACGACGCTCTCGACTGGCTCGAGAGCCTCGGGATCGAGCCCGTCCAGGGCGAGACCGGGAATCCGCTCACGGTGGGCCGCCGTTACGAGCCGCGGGCGCTGACCGAGCTGCTGGTCCGGAAGGCCGGCGACGTGAGGCTGGCGGAGCCGTTCTCGGACGCGCAGGTGCTCGCGACCGGCGGGTTCGCGGCGCAGCTGGCGCGCGAGCGCGGGCTCGTGCTCCGTGCGGCGCCGTGGAGCGAGGGCGACGGGCTCGCGTTTGCTCGCGGTCGCGGCTCGGCGCAGACCCTGGGGATGGACGAGTTCTACGGCCGCGCGCTCCCCGGCCCAGTGGGGGAGGCCGACTTCGTTCGTGCCTCGCAGCTCTACGCCCGGCACGCGCTCGTCCTGGACGACGAAGGGCGGGAGCTCGGCGACGCGGCCTGGCACGAGAGCGACATCGTCCAGCGCTTCCCTGCAGGGCGGGCGTGGTACCTCGTCGACGGGGGTGCCCTGCGTCAGCGTGTGCGGCAGCGCACGGTCGCCGACATGGTCGAGGCAGCGCGTGCGGCCGGGGGGGACGTGCGCGCCGCGGAGGAGCTCCCCTTCGAGCTCCCGGAGTCCCCGAAGCTCGCCGAGCCGCCGTTCCTCGCCGTGCGCGTCTACGCGGGGGTGACGCACACGATCGGCGGCGTCCGCATCGACGACCGGGCGCGAGTGCTCGACAGCGGCGGCTCGCCGATCCAGGACCTCTACGCGGCAGGCGCGGACGCCGGCGGCATCTTCACCGGCGGCTACGGCAGCGGCCTCGCTGCCGCACTCGTCTACGGGCGCATTGCCGCCGAGACCGCGCTCGCCCGCTAGGCGAGCTGCGTGTACGCGCAGGGGCGGCGGTCGCCGGGGAGCGGCGAGGGGCCGATCTTGCTGACCTGCAGGAGCGTCTCATTGGCCTCCACCGTCGAGCCGAGGGCCGGGACGTCGCCGTCGCGCTGCTGGAGCGTCCAGCCGTTCGTCGACCAGATGAAGAGCAGGTGCCCGCCGGGCTGGTGGTGGCCGTTCTCCATCGGCGGCGAAGTCTAGCGGCAGCCCGGCCGCGGGCTACGGACGCCCGGCGTAGGCGGGAAGAACGACCCGGATCGCGGTGCCCCCGTCTGCTCCCTGCTCGACCGAGAAGCGGCCGTTCAGGGTCGATGCGCGCTCGCCGATCGCCGCGAGTGCAGCTGTGCGCCGCTCGCCCGTGCCGTTGTCGGCGACGATCGTCTCGATCTGGCCGGCCGTCGTCTCCTGGATCGTGACCGAGATCTTCGAGGGCGGCCCGCGCCGGACCGCCTGGTTCAGCGACTCGCGCACGATCTGGTAGAGGCCGACTTGCTCCTTCTCGCCGAGCCGCGCCGCCGGCGCGACGTCGACCTCGATCTGCACGCGATGCTCCATCCCGAGCTGGTTTGCGAGCTCGTCGACGGCGGCGCCGAACCCCTGGTCGCGGAGGACGACCGGCTCGATGTTGAAGGAGAGGTCGCGGAGCGAGCGGATCGTCTCCCGGTGGCGTTCGAGCGCGGACGCCATGATCCCGCGCGCCGCCTCGGGCCGGCCGTCGTCGATCGCCTGCACCGCCGCGTCGAGCATCAGCGCGATCCCGGCGAGGTTCTGGACCGGGCCGTCGTGGAGGAAGAGTGCGAGCCGGCGCCGCTCGTCCTGCTCGGCCGTGATGATCCGCTCGACGAGCCGCTCGCGCTCGTCATCGCGCGCGGACATCAGTCGATGATCGCGTCGCGCAGCGCGATCGCGACCGCGTGTGTCCGCGTATCGGCCTCGAGCTTCGCGAGGATGTGGCGGACGTGGCTCTTGACCGTCTCCTGGCTGATGAAGAGGCGGGCGGCGACGTCGGCGTTCGACATCCCGTCGGCGAGCAGTTGCAGGATCTCGCGCTCGCGCGAGGTGAGCATCTCGTTCTGCTCCTTGCCGGTCAGGAACGCCGGCATCAGAGCGGGGTCGACGAAGCTCTCGCCTCCGGCGACCTTCTCGATCGCGCGCAGCAACGTCGCGTGCGGCGCCTCCTTGAGGATGTAGCCCTTCGCGCCCGACTCGAGGCCCCGCCCGAGCAGCGAGCGCTCGCTGTAGGCGGTGAAGATCAGCACCGCCGTCTCGGGCACCTTCTCCTTGATCTGCTTCGTCGCCTCGAGCCCGTCCATCCCGGGCATCCGGACGTCCATGATCACGACCTGGGGCCGCCGGCGCTCGACCAGAGCGACCGCTCCGGCGCCGTCGGAGGCCTCTCCGATCACGCGGATGTGCGGCGCCCGCGAGAGCGAGAGCCGCAGCCCTTCGCGCACGACCTCGTGGTCGTCGACGATCAGGCAGGTGATCTCCTCGGGCATCGCCGGGGAAGTCTATGCCGCGGGTCGGCCTTCACATACCCAACGAGAGCTGAACGGGCTCCGGCGGCGGCGTCAGCGGTGCAGGCCGGCGGTCGCGGACGCCGTTGGCCCGGGCCAGGCCCCGCACCTGCGCCCGCACCGGATCGACCTCCGTCCGCGGCAGGTAGGCGCCCTTCGCGTACATGCTCTCGTAGCGTTCGAGCTGCTCCGGCCAGTCGCGGGCGAGCGCCTCGAGGAAGTGCTCCTTCGTCCCAGGCCGCAGGTAGAGCAGGTTCGCCCAGATGCCCGTCGCGCCCGCGGCGCGGGCTGCCTTGACCACCTCGGCGAGCTGCTCCGGCCGGTCGGAGAGCCCGGGCAGGATCGGCGCCATGCCGACGTTCGCCTCGATCCCCGCCTCGACGAGCTGCGCCAGCGCGCGCAGGCGCTGCCGCGGTGGCGCCGTCCCCGGCTCGGTCGTCCGCCAGACGTCGCGGTCGAGCGTCGGCACCGAGAACGTCACCGTCACCCCCGCCCGGCGCGCGGCCTCGGCGAGGACGTCGACGTCCCGGACGATCAGCGGCCCGCGCGTGATGATCCCGAACGGGGACCCGGCCCGGCCAAGCGCTTCGATGCACGCGCGCGTCAGCCCGTAGCGCCCCTCCGCCGGTTGATAGGGGTCGGTGGCGGCGCCGATCGCTACCAGCTCCTTCGCCCACGACCGCCGCCCCAGCTCGCGCGCGAGCACCTCGGCGACGTTGACCTTGACGCGGATCGAGCGGCCGTAGCGGTCGTCGGCCGGCCGGTCGGCCCGCAGCTCGAACGCCCGGACGTAGCAGAACGTGCAACGGTGGACGCAGCCGCCGTACGGGTTGAGCGACCAGGCGAACGGCATTCCCCGGACGCGGTTGAGCGCGCTCCGGCACTCCTCCTCGTGATAGGCGACCCGCATCCGTGCAGGATAGAACATGTGTTCGTATCGCGGCAACTGATTGGATCCCCGGATGGAGCTGCCCTTCGGGATCCGCCGGATCACGACCCCGCTGCCGACGCGACCCGGCCACGTGCACTCCTACCTGCTCCCGGGCGAGGACGGCTGGACGCTCGTCGACACGGGCATCGGCCTCCCGGACGCTCAGGAGGTCTGGCGCGAGTCGCTGGCCGGCGCCGAGGTGGCGCGGATCTTCGTCACCCACTTCCACCCCGACCACGTCGGCGCCGCCGCCGACGTCGCGGAGCTGACGCGGGCACCGGTCTACCAGGGCGCGCTCGACTACGCCCAGTGCGAGCTCGTCTGGGGAAATCCGAACTGGCCGGAGCGAATCGCCGACTGGTTCCGGACGCACGGCGTCCCGAGCGAGATCACCCAGGAGCTGATCGGCTCTGGTGACGTCTACCGGCCGTTCATCCGCTTCCAGCGCGACCCGATCCTCGTCGACGACGGCGATCGGCTCGACGGCTGGGAGCTCGTCGCCGCTCCGGGCCACGCCGACGGCCAGCTCTGCCTGCTGAAGGAGCGCGTGCTCGTCTCGGCCGACCACCTGCTCGGCCGGATCTCGCCGACCGTCGGGCTCTGGCCGGCGAGCCGGCCCGACCCGCTTGGCGACTTCCTCGAGTCGCTCGAGCGGACGATCGAGCTCGCGCCGGAGATCGCGCTGCCCGGCCACGGCGACCCGATCGCCGATCCGGTCGGACGCGCCCGTGAGCTGATCGAGCACCACCACGAGCGGCTCGCGTTCGCGGAGGCCGCCCTGAGCGAGACGCCGCGGAGTGCCTACGAGGTCTCGTTCGACCTCTTCGGGGCCGAGCTCAAGGCCGCATCACGCCGGTTTGCCGTCGCCGAGACGCTGTCCCATCTCGAGCGGCTCGTCCTCGAAGAGCGCGCGGAGCGGCGCGAGGACGTCGGAATCGTTGCCTATACTGCGCGCCAGCTTGGACGACGATCCCTCTAGTGCGCGGGCCCCGGAGAGCGGGGCATGAGCGACGCCCTCCGCATCCTCGCGATCCTCCTGCTCGTGCTCGGGAACGCGGTCTTCGTTGCGGCCGAATACGCGCTCGTGACCGCGCGCCGAACGCGGCTCGAGCCCGACGCCGAGGCCGGCAGCCGTCGTGCCCGCGCGGCGCTCGACCTGATGGACCATCCGGTCAAGTTCATCGGTACGGTCCAGATCGGGATCACCGTCTTCGGCATCGCCCTGGGCGCGGTCGGGCAGCCGCTCCTGACCGACTACTTCGACTCGCCGCTCTCGCACGGGATCGCCTACGCGCTCGCGTTCCTGATCCTGACCTACCTCAGCGTCGCCCTCGGCGAGCTCGTCCCCAAGTCGCTGGCGCTCCAGAAGGCGGAGCCGATCGCGAAGATCGTCGCTCTCCCGCTCGAGCTGGTCCAGGTCGGCGACGAGGCCGTTCAACTGGCTGCTGCAGCTGACGGCCAACGCGGTCACGCGACTCTTCGGCGTCAGGCCGGCGCCGGCCGGGGAGCTTGCCCACACCGAGGAGGACATCCGGCACATCGTCGCGGGCGCCGAGGACGCAGGCGTGATCGCGACGACCGAAGAGGAGATGCTCTACAAGGTCTTCGACTTCGCGGACAAGGAAGTCCACGAGGTGATGGTGCCGCGGCCGCAGGTGGTCGCGATCTCGATCTCGATGCCCACCGAGGAGGCGCTCGCGGCGCTCGTCGACTCGCCGTACACCCGCTATCCCGTCTACCGCGACTCGCTCGACGAGATCGCCGGGATCCTGCACGTGCGCGACCTCTTCTCCGCCCTCCACGACCGCGGGATCGCGAACGTCGATCTCGAGCAGCTGCTGCGGCCCGTCTACATCGTCCCCGAGACGAAGGACCTCGCGTCGCTGCTGGCCGAGTTCCGGAAGCAGAACCAGCACATGGCCGTCGTCGTCGACGAGTACGGCGCAATGCAGGGGATCGTCACGCTCGAGGACCTGCTGGAGGAGATCGTCGGCGAGATCGAGGACGAGTTCGACTTGCCCGACGAGTCGGTCGAGCGGGTCGACGAGACCCACATCCGGATCGACGGCACCTTCCCGATCGACGACTTCAACGAGCAGTTCGGGACGGGGATGGAGATCGAGGACTACCACACGATGGCCGGGATGGTCTTCGGCGCGCTCGGCCGCGCGCCCGAGGTCGGCGACGAGATTCAGGCCGACGGACTCGCGTTGCGCGTGCTCGAGATCGAGGGCTCCCGGATCCAGCGGCTCGAGGTCGAGTTCCGCGAGCCGCTGCCCCGGTCGGAGCCCGTCGAGGAGTAGTCCTACCCGGCCCAGAAGGCGTCGAACGCCGCCGGGTCGCTCGGCAGCGCCAGCACCTCGGTGACGAGGCCGTCGCGGATCGTGAAGAGGAGCAGTTGCTCGATGTCGATCGTCCGGCCCTCGCGCTCGCCCTGCGCGCGGTAGAGCCCGGCGCCGCGCTCCTCGCTCGCGAGCGCGTCGATGAAGGTCGAGCGGTAGGTGCCGTTCGTCAGCTTCGGAAGGCGGGCGAGAAAGCGGAAGATCTCGGAGCGGCCGTTGTAGGTGCCGGACATGACGCCAGTACCGGGCACGTGCCAGACGGCATCCTCCGTGAAGCACTCGCGGAGCGCGAAGCCTTCCTTGTCCGCGAACGCCTGCATGATCCGGCGGACGAGCGCCGCGTTCTCCGCCATGCGGTTCAGCGACCTTCCTCCCAGCGGTCGATCAGGCCGGCGACGTGGTGCCGCTGCGCCTCCGTGAAGTCCATCCGCTCGAGCAGCCGGCGCGCCTCGACGGGATCGTCGTTCGCGACCGCCGCCTCGAGGTGCTCGCGCCACGGCGTCGGTTCGCGCAGCTGCCGGCGTAACCAGCGAAGGAGGCTAACGCTTGCCTGGTCGGTCATCGAACAGGCAGGCTACAAGGGTGAAGGAGATTCTCAGCGAGATCGAGCGCTGGCAGCAGGCGGGCGAGGCGGTCGTCGTCGCCACGGTCGTCGCGAACCGGCGCTCGGCGCCGCGGCCGGTCGGATCGAGTCTCGCCGTCTCCGAGAGCGGCAAGCTCTGCGGCTCCGTCTCGGGCGGCTGCGTCGAGGGCGACGTCTTCGAGCAGGCGCAGGAGGTGTTCGCGAGCGGCGAGCCGAAGCTGATCTCCTACGGGATCAGCGACGAGGAGGCCTGGGCGGTCGGCCTGCCCTGCGGCGGCGAGATCGACGTCTTCGTCGAGCGCCTCTCTTGATCGCGCGGCTCCTCCAGGTTCAGCGCGAGGGTGCGCGCGCGGTCGTCCTCACCGTCGTCGAAGGAGACGGTCTCGGCTCGAAGCTGCTCGTCGTCGAGGGCGGCGAGACCGTCGGCGACGGCCCGCCGGAGCTGGCCGAGCACGCCCCCGAGCTGATCCGCGGCGCCCGTAGCCGGACGGTCGAGCTCGAGGGCCGTACCGTCTTCGCCGAGGTCTACGGACCGCCGCCTCGCCTGCTCGTCTACGGCGCCGTCGACACGGCCGAGGCGCTCGCGGCGGCCGCGAAGCTGCTCGGCTGGACGACGATCGTCGCCGACGCGCGCGCCAAGTTCGCCACCCGCGAGCGGATGCCGAGCGCGGACGAGCTGATCGTCGCCTGGCCCGAGGACGCGTTCGCACAAGTTGCGCCCGACCACGCGACCGCGATCGTGATCCTCACTCACGACGACAAGTTCGACCTGCCCGCGCTCGAGCTCGCGCTCGCGACGGACGCGTTCTACATCGGCCTGATCGGCGGCCGCCGGAATCAGGAGCGCAAGCGCGAGCGCCTGCGCGAGGCGGGCGTCGGCGAGGAGGCGATCGAACGGATCGCCGGCCCGTGCGGCCTGGACCTCGGCGCCGACTCGGTCCCCGAGACCGCGCTCTCGATCCTCGCCGAGGCGATGGCGGCCCGGAGCGGCCGCGCGGGCGGCCCGTTGAGCGCCTCGACGCGCCGCATTCACGCGTGACCCGCACTGCGATCGTCACCGGCGCGGCACGCGGGCTCGGCGAGGCGATCGCACGGCGGCTCGCGGCCGACGGCGACCGCGTTCTGCTCGCGGACCTGGACGCCGCCGGCGCCGAGCGGGTCGCGGCCGAGATCGGCGGCGAGCCGGTCGAGCACGACGTTCGCAGCCTCGAGTCCTGGCAGCGGCTGCTCGCGACCGCGCCGGCGACGTCGACGTGCTCGTCAACAACGCCGCCCGCACCGAGATCCGCTCGTTCTGGGAGATCGACGTGGACGAATGGGACGACGTGCTGGCGACGAACCTGCGCGGTACCTATCTCGGCATCCGCGTCGTCGGTGCGCAGATGCGCGACCGCGGCGCGGGCCGGATCGTCAACCTCGCTTCGGTCGCGGGCCAGAACAACCGTGCCGTCACCGGCGTTCACTACGCCACGTCGAAGGCGGCGATCATCGCCCTGACGCGGCATGCCGCGACCGAGCTGGCCGGTTCCGGCGTGACCGTGAACGCCGTCGCCCCGGCTGCGATCGACGGTCCGATGGCCGCCTCCGTCGCGCCCGAGCGCCTGGAGGCGATGCTGAAGACGATCCCCGTCGGCCGGCTCGGACAACCGGAGGAGGTCGCCGCCGCGGTCGCGTATCTCGCCTCCGACGCGGCCGGGTTCGTCACCGGCGCGACGCTCGACGTCAACGGCGGGATGTTGATGCGATGAGGACGCGCGCGGCCGTGATGCACGAGCCGGGCGCGCTCGTGGTCGAGGAGCTCGATGTCGAGGAGCCGCTGCCGGGTGAGGTCGTCGTCCGGATGAGCGCCGTCGGCGTCTGCGGGACCGACCTCCATTCCTACAAGGGCGAGTGGGACCGGCCGACGCCGATCGTGCTCGGCCACGAGGGCGCGGGCCTCGTCGAGGCGGTCGGCTCGGACGTGACGGAGGTCAGCGAAGGCGACCGCGTCGTCCTCTCCTGGGCGCCGGCGTGCGGCGACTGCGGCGCCTGTCAGCGTGGCCGCCCGGCCGCGTGCGGGCCGTTGCGGGCGGCGATCGGGAAGGGAACGCTGCTCGGCGGCCGCACCGGGCTCTCGCTCGCCGGCGAGATGATCTACCGCGGCACCGCGACGGGCGCGCTCGCCGAGCGCGTCGTCGTGGACGCGGCCGCCGCGATGCCGCTGGGTGACTCCGTGCCGCTGGAGCACGCGGCGCTGCTCGGCTGCGCGGCGCTCACCGGTGTCGGCGCCGTCCTCAACGCCGCGCGGCCGGAGCCCGGATTCACCGCGCTCGTGATCGGCGCCGGCGGCGTCGGCCAGTTCGTCGTCCAGGGGACGCGGATCGCCGGCGCCGCCGAGATCCTCGCCGTCGATCCGGTGGAGGGACGGCGCGCGCAGGCGCTGGCGCTCGGCGCGACTCGTGCGTGCGCGCCCGACGAGCTCCGCGAAGCGATGAACGAGCTCGACCCGGAGGGGGTGGACTACGCCTTCGACGCGGTCGGCGCGCCCGCGACGACGAAGCTCGCGCTCCGCTGGACCCGGGGCGGCGGGACCGCCGTCGTCGTCGGCCTGCCGGCGAGCGGAGAGAAGCTCGAGCTCGACCCGTTCGAGTTCTCGAACCGGGAGAAGACGCTGACCGGGACGATCTACGGCTCCGAGGATCCCGCCGTCGCGCTGCCGCGCCTGCTCGACCTCGTCGCAGCCGGCGAGCTCGAGCTCGCGAGCCTGGTCGGCCCGTCGTTCCCGCTCGAGCAGGCCGACGCGGCGTTCCAGGCGAGCCTCGCGGGCGAGCCCGGCCGCGTCCTCGTCACGCCGTAGGCGGCGACTCGGAAGAGCACTGGCTCCCGGCCACTAAGTCGCCGGCAGCGCCTCGCGAAGGAAGCGGAGCAAGTTCCGCGAGAGCAGGCCGTGGAGCAGCTCGCCGTCCCAACCCCGCTCGCGCAGCGCCTCGACCAGCGCCGGGTAGTCCTCGGGGCCGGACAGCCCGGCCACCGTCGTTCCCACTTCGAGCCCGGGCGGCATCAGGCCGTCTGGCGGCACCGGCGTCGGCATCAGCTCGTGCAGCCGCTTCGTCCAGTCGGCGCCCAGGCAGACTCGATCCCCGCCCAGCACCGAGGCGGCGTGGTCGAGGTGGTCGAGGACGCGGCCGATCGTCGGGTTGACGGGGTCGATCGCGATCGGATGCAGCATCAGGCCGAAGACGCCGTCGCGGGCGGCGAGCGCGCGGAGCTGCTCGTCGGTGACGTTGCGCGGATGGCCGTTGACCGCGTGACAGCCCGCATGGGTGATGCAGACGCGGCCCCCGTAGCTCTCGATGCACTCATCGAAGAGCCGCGGCGAGGCGTGCGCGAGGTCGAGCACGATCCCTCGCTCTGCCAGCCGAGGGAGGAGCGAGCGGCCGAGCCGAGAGAGCCCGCCCTCGTCCGCCGCGCCGTCGGCGAACGGGTTGCGCCGGTTCCAGGTCAGCCCGGCCATCCGCAGCCCGAGCTCCCAGAAGACGTCGGCGCCCCAGAGCTCGTAGCCGAACGGCTCCACACCCTCGAATGCGAGCATCAGTCCGATCCGCTCGCCGCGCTCGACGAGGTCGAGGTCGGCGCGCGTCCGCACCGCGACGACGCGGTCCGCGTTCTCGCGTACGGCGCGATGAAACGAGGCCGCCTGCCCGAGCGCGTCGCGCAGCGTGCTCTCCGGCTGCCGGTCGAGCTCGACGAAGACCGGGCAGACCTGGAGCCCGACGCCGCCCGCCTCGAGCAGCGGCAGCCACGTCTGCGCGAACACGTCGGTCTCGCCTAGCCGGTGCTCGCGGTGAGCGAGCTCGAGCAGGATGTCGACGTGGGCGTCAGCGATCACGTGGCGTCTATCCTCTCAGCCGGGATGACGTCGCTCTCGCTCTACGAGGATTTGCTCGCGCCCGGGGAGGCGATCCGGCTTCCGTCCGGAGGCCGCATGGTCTACGTCGCCTCCGGTGAGCTCGCGACGCTGCACGCGGGCGCGGCCGCGTTCGGAGACGACGAGGCCGAGCTCGCGGCCGGCGTCGACGGAGCCACCGTCCTCCGCTGGGAGCTGACCGAGTGGTCGGTCGAGGACGCCAAGCTCTCCGCCCACATCGAGCTCGACCCGTGGGCCGACTACGCGATGCGCTGCGAGCGCGACGGCGGCCCCGCCGAAGGCCCCGGGATCGGCTGTGTCCTCCGCGGCGAGCTCTCGGTCGACGGCGAGACTGTGCAGCCGTTCGGCGCCTTCGTCGAGCCGGCCGAGGTCTCGGGCCGCGGCTCGTTCGTGCGAGTCGTCCTGGTGCGCGCCGAGGACGCGAACGGCGACGCGCTGGCCCAGGGGACGATCCACCTCTGATGCCGCGGTTCCCGGCCGCGATCGTGGTGGCCGCGCTGGTGCTCGCCGGCTGCGGCGCGGAAACGTCAGACGAGGCCTCCGCACCCGAGCCCGTCACGGTCACCGAGACCGTGACGGAGACGCAGCCCGCGACGACCGAGACAGAACCGGAGGTCGAGTGCTCGACTGCGGGCCTCCGGCTGACGCTGCCCGAGCAGGAGCTGCCGGCCGCCGTCGCCGACGTCCGCAAGCGCGTCTTCGACGCCGCCGTCGCGTGCGACTACGACACCCTCGAGCAGATCGCCCTGGAGCAGGGTGAGGGTTTCACGTTCAGCTACGGCGGCGGCACCGACGCCTCCGAGTACTGGCGCAACGCCGAGGAGAGCTCCGCCGAGGAGCCGAAGCCGATGCGCGCGCTGGCCGCGATCCTGACGATCCCGCACACGCGAAACGAGGCGGGCTCCTACGCCTGGCCCTCGGCGTACGACGAGACGCCGACCGCTGAGGACTGGCAAGCGGTCGTCGACGCGGGCCTCTACACCCAAGCCGAGGTCGAGCAGATGCAGGAGCCGACGAGCACCGGGTACCTCGGCTACCGCACGGCGATCACGCCTGACGGCGACTGGCAGTTCTTCGTCGCGGGGGACTGAGCCCTAGAAGTACTTGACGAGCCGGGCGCCGTGACCGCACTCGCTGTGCTTGACGCCGCAGCGGCGGCAGTCCCAGTGCTCCCACACGATCCACTTCAGATGCTGGAGCTCGAGCGCGATCAGGGCGACGCACCAGAGCAGGATCTCTCCGTCGTTCATCCCCCTACGCATCTCGTCCGCAGCGGGGTCTGTGCAATGGGCCGCCCGGATGATTCTCCGGGGCCGCGGGTCCTAGTCGATCCGCTCGTAGGCGGGCAGGGTCAGGAACTCGACGAACTCGTCGCCGAGCGCGACCTGCTCGAAGAGCTCGCGCGCTTCGGCGTAGTCGCCGTCGAGCTTGCCGACCTCCTCGCCGATCGCGCGCTCGACGTCCTCGCGCGAGACCTTCCCGTGCCGGAGCCACTGCCAGACCTGCGAGCGCGAGATCTCGGACGTGGCAGCGTCCTCCATCAGGTTGAAGATCGCGACCGCGCCGGAGCCCTGGAGCCAGGCCGCGAGGTACTGGATCCCGACGGAGACGTTGTTGTGCAGGCCGTCCTTCGTGATCTCGCCCGGCGTCGCGCCGACGTTGAGGAGCTCGGCCGCGGTCGAGCCGACGTCGTCGCGTCGGCGCTCGACCTGGTTCGGCCGCTCGCCGAGCACGCGGTCGAAGATCTCCATCGCGACCGGGACGAGATCGGGGTGCGCGACCCACGTCCCGTCGAAGCCCTGGCCGGCCTCGCGCTCCTTGTCCTCCCGCACCTTCGCGAGCGCGGCGGCGTTGACCTCGGCGTCGCGGCGCGAGGGGATGAACGCGGCCATGCCGCCCATCGCGTGAGCCCCGCGGGCGTGACACGTCTTCACGAGCAGCTCCGTGTAGGCGCGCATGAACGGCACCGCCATCGTCACCGCCGCCCGGTCGGGCAGGACGAACTCGGGCCGGTGGCCGAGCTTCTTGATCACGCTGAAGATGTAGTCCCAGCGGCCGGCGTTCAGCCCGGCCGAGTGCTCGCGCAGCTCGTAGAGGATCTCGTCCATCTCGAACGCGGCGAGGATGGTCTCGATCAGGACGGTCGCCTTGATCGTCCCCTGCGGGACGCCGAGCTCGTCCTGCGCCCAGACGAAGACGTCGTTCCAGAGCCGCGCCTCGAGATGCGACTCGAGCTTCGGCAGGTAGAACCACGTGCCGCCGCGTGCGTGATTGCGGAAGAAGTAGAGCCCGAAATCGAACAGGCTGGCCGAGATCGGGGCGCCGTCGACCTCGAAGTGGCGCTCCTCGAGATGCCAGCCTCGCGGGCGCACGAGCAGCGTCGCCACCTCGTCGTTGAGCGCGTACTGCTTCTCGCCCGTGTCCAGCTCGATCGTCCGCTCGAGCGCGTCGGTGAGGTTGACCTGGCCCTCGATGCAGTTCGCCCACGTGGGCGAGTTCGAGTCCTCGAAGTCGGCCATGAACATCTTCGCGCCCGAGTTGAGCGCGTTGATCACCATCTTCCGGTCGACGGGCCCGGTGATCTCGACGCGGCGATCCTGCAGGTCGGCCGGCACCGGAGCCACCCGCCAGTCGCCCTCGCGCACGTCCTTCGTCTCCGGCAGGAAGTCCGGGAGCTCACCGTCGCGCAGCCGCTGCGCCCGCTTCTGCCTGGCGGCGAGCAGCTCGCGCCGCCGCGGCCCGAAGCGCCGCTCGAGCTCGGTGAGGAAGGCGACAGCGTCGCCGGTGAGGACGTCGTCCGGCATGCGGGGACTCTACGGTGTCACGGCGAGCACGCGATCGACCGCCGGATCGGCGAGCCGCGTCTCCCGTCCATCCGGGTAGCGGACGACGAGCTCGGTGACGGCGGTCGCCTTGCCGAGCCCGAAGTGAACTCGTGGGTCCTCCGACGAGAGGTAGCTGCTGCCGGCGTGCACCTCCCGTACCAGCCGGCGTCCTGTCGGCAGCACGGCCGTGACCGTCGTCCCCGGCGCGAAGCGGCTCAGCTTCACCTGCAGCCAGTGCCCGGTGGCGCCGCTGTTCCGCAGCAGGATCAGGCGTCCGCTCACGGAGTTGACCGCGACGTCGACGTCGCCGTCGTTGTCGTAGTCGGCCGCCGCGAGGCCTCGGCCATTGCTGCGCCGGAATGCGGTCGCGCCGACGGCAGCGCCGGCGTCGGCGAACTCGCCGCGACGACCCTCGCCGGTCAGGTTCTCGAGCACCTGGATCCGCTGCGCGTCCCTGGCCAGGCTCTCGATCGGAATCGCGCCATTCGCCAGAACCAGATCGAGATTCGTATCGAGGTCGAGATCGATCCACGACACGCCCCAGCCGGTGAACTCCGTGCCGACTGCGCGTGCGAAGGCGGGGCGCGCGTCCGCGAACGCCGCGGCGGTGCTCCGGTAGGCGGCGTGCAGCTGCCGGCGCGAGTTCGTCACGAACAGATCCTGGCGCCCGTCGCGGGTGTAGTCCGCGGCGGCGATGCCCATGCCGGCGTTCGGGTCGTCGACTCCCTTCGGCCGCCCACGCTCGACGAAGCGGAAGCCGAGGCCCTTCGGCTCGGCGACGTTCAGGTAGAGGCGGTTCGGGTCGAGATCGTTGGCGACGTAGAGGTCGAGCCGCCCGTCGTCGTCGACGTCCGTGAAGACGGCGCCGAGGCCGTGGTCGACCTGCGTCGGCTCCAGCCCGGCGCGCTTGCCGACCTCTCGGAACCGGGAGCGGCCGCTCCCGTCCGTGCCCTCGTTCAGATAGAGGCGGTCGGGAACACCGGCGACGTTGGACGGGAACCCACCGGCGGCGCCGGGGGTCGGAACGTTGGCGTCGGCGTACCCGGCGACGAAGAGGTCGGGCCGGCCGTCGCCGTTCACGTCGCCGACGGCTGCGCCGGAGTGCCAGCCCGGGTCGTTGATCCCGGCCGCGCGGGCGCCCTCCGAGAACGTGCCGTCGCCGTGGCCCCAGAGGAGCGCGTCGTAGCCGTTCGTGGCGACGTTGTAGCCGGCCGTCGTCACGAAGAGGTCGGTGTTGCCGTCCAGGTTGAAGTCCGCCGCCACGCAGCCGCTGCCGCGCAACTGCAGGTCGGCCCCCGAGCCGCCGCTGACGTCCTCGAAGCGGCCGCGGACGTTGTGGAAGAGCGCGCTCCGAGGGAGGCCGCCGTTCTCCGTCCAGCGCACGTACTCGTCGTCCCCGTACGCGTTGACGACGAAGAGGTCGAGCCAGCCGTCGTTGTCGTAGTCGAGCCAGCAGAGGCCGCCGCCCATCATCGCCGCCGCTTCATTGGTCAGCCCGAAGCGGAATGCGGCGTGCCTGAAGTCGAGCCCGACCTTCGTGGCGACGTCCTCGAGCCGGATGCCGCCGAGCGAGTCGGAGCGCGCGACGAGAGCGGCGGACGGGCCGGACGGCCCACGCGTCGCGGTGATCAGGTAGCGGCCGCCCTTCAGAACGAGCTCGAACGTCTCGGCGAATTGGCTCGACCTCCCGCCGCGCTCGACCGTTCCCGAGGCACGCGCGATCACGAGCGGCGGCGACTGGCCGTCGGCAGGCTCGAGCGTGACTCGCACCCGCTCGACCGCGTAGCGGGGAACGTCCGCGGCGCCGGCGGCGTCGATCTGCCGCCACAACCCGGCGAGACGGGCGCCGTCCGCGCCGGCGATCGCCCTCGCGCGGTCGCCGCGTCGCAGCGCCTCGGTCTCGTTCTCGAGGTCGGAGACGAGATCGAGCGCGATCCGCTCAGCCGTACGCCGGTCGATCGGCGCGATGCCCCTCCCCGTGCGGACGCTGACCTCCGGGGGCGCACCGGCCGGTGTGGCCAGGACACGCGTCTCCGCACTCGAGCGGGCGGGGTGCCCGGCGACGACGAGCAGGCTCACGAACGCGACCGCACCCGCGAGCGCCGCCGCACCGACGGCCCGGGTCGACCAGTTGCGCCGTCGTACCGCCGACCCCAGCAGCTCGAGCACGGGTCGCGCCGCGCAGACGATGGCGAGGGCCGCGAGCAGGGCCACCTTCGACCCGAACTCGGTCGTCTGCGGCGCGATCAGGAGCGCGGCGAGCAACCCGATCGCGACGGCATAGACCCGACGTCCGGCTTTCCCGGCCGGGATCGTCTTCGGATCGGTGATCATGAAGAAGAGGAAGACGAGGATCTCGGGCGAGAACGCGAGCACCCGCCAGAACTCCCAGTCCGAGACGGGGCCGAGGTGCCAGCGCGCCGTCATGTCGTGGCCGCTCGCCGCGAGCACGGCGATCGAGGCGACGAACGTGACCCAGAAGGTGACGGCGATCGAGAGCAGGCGCAGCCGGCGCAGGATCGCGAAGCCGCCGAGGACGATGATCGCCAGCGCCAGCGCCAGCCAGAGCGACATCGGCCCCCACCAGAACTCGAGCGGGTCGGCGTGCTCCGGCCCCAGCAGCAGGAAGCAGAGGACGAGCCCGAAGTTCGACGGGTTGAAGATGTGGCGGCCGCGGAACTGGATCAGGTGCTTCGAGAGGAGCGAGACGGCAGCGGCCCCGGCGAAGATCCACCAGCCGTGGAGACTCCACCAGTCGCCGTGCTCGGTTCCGGGGACGCGGAGGATGAAGGCGACACCGTTGCCGGTCAGGAGTGCGCTCGCCGGCCAGAGGATCACGTGCTGCCGCCGGAACGCGATCCCCACCTCGAGCACCGCACAGGTGAGCAGCGAGACGAGGATCTGGGCGATCGAGAGGCGGAAGTCGAACGCCACCTGTCCGAGCACCTGCAGCGAGACGATCACGGCTGCGAGGTGCAGCCGCGGGTCGCGGACGCTCGGCAGCAGAACCGGATAGGACGTGCCTCGGATTCGCAGCGTCCGCTTGCCGGAGCCAGGTGCGCTCATCGACTCATCGTATGCCGCCGTATCCGCCTGGAGAAGTCGGCCGCGAGCTTGTACTGTGGCGCGCACGATGATCGAGTTCCACCTCGATCCGCGCTCGGGCGTCGCGCCCTACCTGCAGATCGTGCAGCAGGTGAAGGAGGCGCTGCGGCTCGGCCTGCTCGACGTCGGCGATCAGCTGCCGACGGTGCGTGAGGTCGTCGCGGATCTCGCGATCAACCCGAACACCGTGGCGAAGGCCTATCGCGAGCTCGAAGCGGGCGGCCTCGTCGAGGCCCGGCCCGGGCGGGGCACGTTCATCACCGGCACGCTCGTCGCTCCCTCGCAGAAGCACCACGAAGCGCTGCGGGGCGACCTCGAGCGCTGGCTCGAGGCGGCCGAGCGGGCCGGCCTGGACGAGGAGAGCATCCGCGCGGTGATCTCGACCACGCTACGGGAGGCGTTCGTACGCCGAGTGGCATGACGGCCCCGCTCGTGCTGCACGGAGTGGGGAAGCGCTACAGGCGACGCTGGGCGCTGCGCGACTGCACGTTGGCGATCCCCGAGCGGGCGATCGTCGGCCTGGCCGGTCCAAATGGCGCCGGGAAGTCGACGCTCCTCGGCCTCACGGTCGGGCTGCTCGCGCCGACGGAGGGCGCGGTCGAGGTGCTCGGGCGGGACCCGCGCGTCGAGCCGGACGTGCTCGCCGGCGTCGGCTACGTCGCGCGCGAGGCGCCTCTCTACCGCTCGTTCACCGTCCGCGACACGATCGAGTTTGCGCGGGCGACGAACCGTGGCTGGGACGCGTCGATCGCAGGTGAGTTCCTGGCCCGGCTCTCCGGCGGCCAGCGCGTGTCGGCGCTGACCGCGGGCGAACGAAGCCGGCTCGCGCTCGCCGTCGCGCTGGGGAAGCGGCCGGCGCTGGTCCTCCTCGACGAGCCGTTCGAGCGGCTCGACCCGCTCGCCGCCCGCGAGTTCCTGCAACTGCTGATGGACGGCGTCTCCGAGCTCGAGGCGACGGTCGTGATCGCCTCGCACGTGATCGCGGACATCGAGCGCGTCTCCGACCACATCGTCCTCCTGGGGGACGGCCAGGTGCGGCTCGAGGGGAGCGCTGAGGAGCTGATCGCCACCCACCGCCTGCTGACCGGTGCCGCCCGCCCGCTCGGACGGATCCCCGGCGTCCGGGAGATCGTCCGCGAGCGCCACAGCGGGCGCCAGATGACGCTGCTCGTCCGGATCGACGGCCAGGTCGTCGACCCGTCGTGGTCGATCGACGAGATCGGGCTCGAGGACCTGCTCCTCGCCTACATGGCGCCTGAGCGCCTTCCGGGCCCGCGGGCGCCGGAGAAGGGTCGGCTGCGATGGCATGGGTGACCTGGCGGCAGCACCGCCACCAGTTGCTCATCGGCCTCGCCCTGATCGTCGGACTCGCACTCGCTGCCCTCGTCACCGGGCTCCCGATGCGGACGGCCTATCAGCGTGAGGCGCTCTCCTCCTGCCTGCCGCCGACCGCGCGCTCCGGCTGCGACATCATCGTCCGCCACTTCCAGGCCGAGTTCGGCAACCGCGTCGACGTCGCGGGCTACCTGATCCTGCTGCCGGCGCTCGTCGGCATGTTCGTCGGGGCGCCGCTCCTCGCGCGCGAGCTGGAGCACGGCACGCACCGGTTCGCCTGGACGCAGAGCCTGACGCGCAGGAGGTGGCTGCTCTCGAAGACCCTGCTGCTGGCCGTGGCGGTCGCGGTGGGCGCCGCCGTGCTGAGCGCCGTCGTGATGTGGTGGCGGCAGCCGTTCGACGGCCTCGAGGGACGCATGAGCCCGAGCGGCTTCGAGATCCAGGGGCTCGTCGTCCCCGCCTACTCCCTGTTCGCGCTCACGCTCGGCGTGCTCGCGGGCGCCGCGCTCCGGCGTAGCCTGGCCGCGATCTCGCTGACGCTGGCGGTGTTCGTTGCCGTCCGGCTCGCGGTGGCCGAGCTCCTCCGGCCGCGCTACGAGGCGCCTGAGCACGAGACGATGGCGGGACTCGTTCCCGGCGCTCATGCCCGCGACTGGGTCCTGAGCAACTCGCTCGTGGACGCGGTCGGCCGCCACATCTCCTCGGCACGCGAGGATCTGGCGATCCTGCATGCGCAGCAGGCCCGCATCGACCCGCAGGAGTACCTGCTCTCGCTCGGCTGGCGGCGCGCGCTCTCCTTCCAGCCCGCCGACCGGTTCTGGACGTTCCAGGTGATCGAGGCAGGGATCTTCGTCGCGCTCGCGGCAGGGCTCGTCGCCGCAACCGTCTGGCTGCTGAGGCGGTCGCCTTCATGACCAGCGAGACGCTCGACCGTCGGCGGCTGCTCCGCTCGGCCGGCGTGGCGGCCGCCGCGCTCGGGCTCCCCGCGGCCGCGGGTGCAGCCGCGGGATCCGGCTTCCTGGAGCCCCATCCACGCTGGCGCTTCGTCTTCGTCAACCACGCGACGACCAATCCGTTCTTCATCCCGACCCGGTACGGGATCCAGGACGCGTGCAAGCACTACGGCACCCGCTACTCCTGGACGGGGTCGGTGCGGAGCGATGTGGGGGAGATGGTGAGTGCGCTGCGGCGCGCGATCGACGGCGGGGCCGACGGGATCGCCGTGTCCGTGATCGACCGGCGTGCGTTCAACAAGCCGGCCGCCGAGGCGCTCTCGCGCGGCATCCCGGTCGTCTCGTACAACGCCGACGGCGGCGTGGGCAACCGGCGGCTCGCCTACATCGGCCAGGATCTCTACCAGTCCGGCTTGAAGTTCGGCTCCCGCATCGCCGAGCTCGTCCAGGACGGCGAGGTCTTCCTGTTCATCGCCACCCCCGGACAGCTGAACATCCAGCCGCGCATCGACGGCGCGCTCGACGCGATCAAGGATTCCGGCAAGCCGATCCGCACGACCGTGGTCGCGACCGGGACGGGTCTGGCCGAAGAGCGCAGGCGGATCGAGGCGACGTACGCCTCCCACAGGGGCCTGCGCGGCATGTTCGCCGTGGACGGAGGCTCCACCCAGGGAGTCGCCGAGGTGATGCGGAAGCACCGGCTGCGCAGTCGAGGCGTCCGCGCCGGCGGTTACGACCTGCTGCCGAAGACGCTGCAGGCGATCGCCGGCGGCCACCTCGACTTCACCATCGACCAGCAGCCCTACCTCCAGGGTTTCCTGCCGATCTTCCAGCTCTTCATGCACAAGTACAGCGGGGGGCTGGTGGCGCCGTCGGACACGAACACCGGGCTGCTGTTCGTCACGCGCGGCAACGTGCGGCCGTACCTGACGACGACCACGCGCTACGAGGGCAGCTCGTCCGTTTCGGAGTACCCGGTCACCTGACGCTGCGCATTGCACTAGATCCCTAGAGGAGTAGTATTGCCGCGACCGCAACGTTGACTCGGCTCGAGCGCGGCCTTAGGTTTGTCGCGCCGATGAGGAGGTGGCCCTCGCGGACGAGAGTGCAGCGCAGCATCTGACCGGGTCCTATCCGAACGACATGGAGGCAAAGACTGTGAAGAAGACCATCGTTGCTCTCGTAGTCGCGGCCTTGACGGTGAGCGTTACCGTCACCGCAGCGGTTGCGAAGTCGACCAAGCGGTCGGGGGGCGCAGACATCTGCGTCCTGCTGCCCGATCCGAAGTCGTCCGTCAGGTGGGAAACTCAAGACCGGCCGGGGTTTGTCGCCGCGTTCAAGAAGGCCGGCGTCTCCTACGTGATCACCAACGCCGACGGCAGCGCTCAGAAGCAGAAGACGCAGGCGGATCAGTGCCTCGCCAACGGCGCCAAGGTCGTCATCCTCGTCTCGCTCGACAAGGGCTCCTCGATCGCGATCGAGGCGGCCGCGCGGTCCCGTGACGCGAAGGTGATCGAGTACGACCGCCAGGTGATCGGCGGCACGTCTGAGATCTACATCTCGTGGGACGGCAAGGCCGTCGGTGTCCTCCAGGGCAAGGGCGTCGTCGCAGGCCTGAAGGCCAAGGGCCTGTACACGAAGAAGCCGGTCGTGGCCGAGCTGCACGGGGGCCAGACCGACAACAACTCGTTCCTCTTCAAGAGCGGCTACGAGTCGGTCCTGAACCCGCTCTACAAGAACGGGACGCTCAAGAAGGGGCCGCAGCAGTTCACGCCGGGCTGGGACAACCAGAAGGCGGGAACGATCTTCGAGCAGATGCTCGTCAAGACGAGCAACAAGATCGACGGCGTCGCGGCGGCCAACGACGGGCTCGCAAACGCCGTCATCGTCGCCCTGAAGGCGCGCAACTTGAAGCCGATCGCGCTCAGCGGCCAGGACGCGACCGCGCAGGGCGTCCAGAACATCATCTCGGGCTGGCAGACGATGACCGTCTGGAAGGATCAGCGGGCGGGTGCCGCCCTCACGGCGAACGCAGCCGTCGCGCTGCTGAAGGGCCAGAAGCCGAAGCAGACCGGGACGGTGGCGAACGGCAGCAAGCGCCTGCCGGCGTACATCATCGCGCCCGTGTCGATCACGAAGGCGAACTACAAGATCCTCTTCAACGGCTACCTGAAGCGGTCGGAAGTCTGCCGCGGAACGTACGCAAAGTTCTGCAAGTAGGAAGCGATCGGGTGGGGGCCGTCCGGAGGACGCGCCCCCACCGCTCGTTGCGACCATGACAACCGCCTCCGACACGACTCCGCTGCTCGAGCTGCACGGAATCTCGAAGAGCTTCGGCTCGGTGCATGCGCTCGACACGGTCGACTTCGAGGTCCGGTCGGGCGAGGTGATGGCCCTCGTCGGCGACAACGGCGCCGGCAAGTCGACGCTGATCAAGTGCGTCGCCGGCACCCACGCCCCGGACGGGGGAGAGATCGTCATGGACGGTCAGGTCGTCCACATCCACGGGCCGAAGGACGCGTCCAAGCTCGGGATCGAGGTGGTCTACCAGGATCTCGCGCTCTGCGACAACCTCGACGTCGTCCAGAACATGTACCTCGGCCGCGAGGCTCACGACGTGCTCCAGCGGCTGAAGGAGCCGGTGATGGAGGCGAAGACCGCCGAGACGATGAAGAGCCTCGCGGTCACGACGATCCGCTCGATCCGCCAGCCGGTCGCAACGCTCTCCGGCGGTCAGCGGCAATCGGTCGCCGTCGCGCGCGCGGTGATGTGGAACTCCCGGCTCGTAATCCTCGACGAGCCGACGGCGGCGCTCGGCGTCGCGCAGACCCAGCAGGTGCTCGAGCTCGTCGAGCGCCTCGCCCAGCAAGGGCTCGCCGTCGTCCTGATCTCGCACAACCTGCACGACATCTTCGCGGTCGCGAGCCGGATCACCGTGCTCCGGCTCGGCCGCAACGTCGCCGTCTACGAGCGGGAGAAGACGACGCAGCAGGAGGTCGTCGAGGCGATCACGGCGGGCGTCCCGACGAAGGTCTCGGGGATCGTGCAGACGGCACCGGAGCCGCCCGTATGACCGCCGATGCCTCCCGAGTGGAGACGGGCATCCCGGAGGAGACCCTCGGCCGGCGCATCCTCGACAACATTCGCGGCGGCAACCTGGGCAGCTGGCCCGTCCTGATCGGCCTCGTGGTGATCGTCGTCTTCTTCTCTTTCAAGGCCGACAACTTCCTCAGCCCCGGCAACTTCTCGAACATCCTCACGCAGATGGCGGGGACGACCCTGCTCGCCTACGGCGTCGTCTTCGTCCTCCTGATCGGCGAGATCGACCTTTCGATCAGCTACATCAGCGGCATCGCCGGGGTGGTCGTCGCGAAGCTGACCATTCCGGACGGAAACGAGGTTGCGGGGCTGATCGCGATCGTCCTCGCCGTTGCCGTGTGCGCCGCGATCGGCGCGTTTCAGGGGTCGTTCGTCGCCTTCATCGGGGTGCCGGCGTTCGTCGTCACGCTCGCCGGCTACCAGATCTGGCAGGGCGTGATCCAGAAGTCGATCGAGGCCGAGGGCGTGATCGTGATCCAGGACGAGACGGTCAACAACACCGCGAACTACTTCTTCTCGGAGCGGGCCGGCTGGATCCTCCTGGCGCTCGTCTGCGGGATCTACGTGGCCAGTATCGCCGCCACCTTCATCTCCCACCGGCGTCACGGCGTTCCCGTCCGCGACCCGTGGCTGCTGGTGGCGAAAGCGGTCGCAGTCGTCGCGGCCGCGGTCGTCGTCGTCGTGATCAGCAACCGAGATCGCGGCGTCCCGTTCGTCCTGCTCCTGATGATCGCGTCGCTGCTCCTCTTGACCTTCGTTGCCAAGCGGACGACGTTCGGCCGGCACGTCTACGCGGTCGGCGGCAACGCTGAGGCTGCGCGGCGCGCGGGCATCAACGTCGCCCGTGTCCGGATCATCGTCTTCATGATCTCGGGCGCCATGGCGGGGCTCGGCGGCGTCGTCCTCGCAGCGCGTCTGAACAGCGTCGACCTGAACGCCGGCGGCGGGACGCTGCTGATCGACGCGATCGCGGCGGCCGTGATCGGCGGCACGAGCCTCTTCGGCGGCCGCGGCGAGGTCAAGGACGCGCTCTTCGGTGCCCTCGTGATCGCGACGATCGCGAACGGGCTCAACACGCTCAACCTCACCCAGGGCGTGATCTTCATCACCACCGGCGGGATCCTGCTCTTCGCCGTCACGCTCGACACGATTCTGCGCCGCCGCCAGCGCGCGGCCGGGCGGTAGCTAGCGGTACTCGATCGCGACTCGGCTGCCGGTCTCACCGGAGCGGACGATCGCGTCGCAGACCTCGGAGGCCCTGTACCCGTCCTCGAACGTGGCGCCGTAGGGGGCGACGTCGGTGTCCTCGCCGATCGCGCGCAGGAGGTGAAGGGCCTCGTGCGTGAAGGTGTCGCCCCAGCCGATGATGTGGCCCGGCGGCCACCAGAGATCCCAGAACGGATGGTCGGCCTCGGAGACGAGCACGGTCTTGAAGCCGCGTGCCCTGTCGCCGTCGGCGCGGAAGACCTGCAGCTCGTTCAGCCGCTCCATGTCGAAGGCGAGCGACCCCTTCGAGCCGTTGACCTCCCACTGGAACGCGTTCCGCCGGCCGAGCGCGAGGCGCGTCGCCTCGATCGTCCCGATCGCACCGCTCTCGAACTCGACTGCGGCCTCGAGCGCGTCGTCGACGCGCCGGCCCGGCAGGAAGGTGTGGACGAAGCCGGCCACGGTCGCGACCTCGCCGACGAGGAAGCGCGCCAGGTCGACCACGTGCGTGCCGAGGTCTCCGAGTGCACCGGAGCCGGCCTCGTCGGGCTGGAAGCGCCAGGTGTCGAGGCTCGCATCGTCGCCCCAGTCCTGGAGGTAGCGGCCGCGGAAATGGCGGATCTCGCCGAGCTCACCGGCTTCGATCAGCTCTCGCGCAAGCCGCACCGCCGGGACGAACCGGTAGTTGAAGCCGCACAGGTGCTTGACGCCGGTCGCCTCGACGCGCTGCCAGATCTCGTAGCTCTCCGACGCGTCGCGGCCGAGCGGCTTCTCGCAGAGGACGTGCTTCCCGGCAAGGGCGGCGGCGATCGTCGGCTCCGCGTGGAGCGCGTTCGGGCCGCCGTTGTCGAAGAGGCCGATCGCGGGGTCGTCGATCAGGTCGTGCCAGTCCGTTGTCCAGCGCTCGTAGCCGTAGCGCGCAGCCGTGTCTGCCACCGCCTCTTCGTTCCTGCCCGCCACCGCCACGAGTCGCGGCCGCAGGGGCGTATCGAGCCGTGCGATCTCCCGGAAGGCCCGCGAGTGCGCTTTGCCCATGAAGGCGTAGCCGAGCATCCCGATCCCGATTTCGCCTGTCATCTGCGCTGGCGTAGTGTGTCACGGTGAGGCTCGAACAGGCGCAGGCGATCGTGCGGACGGTGGTGGCAGAGGCGCCGGCGGCTGTCTCGGTGTTCGTGGCAGACGGCGGCGGCGAGCTCGTCGCCGCGGCGACGATGGACGGCGCCGCTCCGGACACCCGGTTGAACGCGCAGCGGAAGGCGTACACGGCGGCGCGCAGCGATGCCGTCTCGACCAAGGCGCTCGCGGAGAAGGTCGGCTCCAAGGGGTCCGCGGAGCTCGCCAGCTTCGACCCCTTCTTCACCTTCTTCCTGGGCGGTGTCGCCGCGTTCGAGGGCGAGCGGCGGGTTGGTGCGGTCGGCGTCAGCGGATTGGCCGGTGAGGACGACGACGCGCTCGCGCGGCGGGCGCTCGCCGAGGCGGGACTGGGGGCGCGATGAGGCTCGGGTTGATGTCCACGGCGAACATCAACGGCGCGCTGCTCGAGGGCGCGCCGGAGGGGGTGGAGATCGCCGCGGTCGCGAGCCGCGACGGCGCCCGCGCCCAGGCGTACGCGAACGAGCACGGGATCGAGCGCGCGCACGGGAGCTACGAGGATCTCCTCGGTGACGACGGCCTCGATGCGGTCTACATCTCGCTCCCGAACGGGATGCACCACGAGTGGACGCTGAAGGCAATCGAGGCCGGGAAGCATGTCCTCGTCGAGAAGCCCTACTCGCGCCGCGGCGCGGAGGCCGAGGAGGCCTGGGACGCGGCCGAGCGTGCGGGGGTCGTCGTGATGGAGGCGTTCATGTGGCGCCACCACCCTCAGGCGGCCGCGGCGCGCAAGCTCGTCGAGGACGGTGCCATCGGGCGGCTGCGTCACATCCGGGCGACGTTCAGCTTCCAGCTGCACGACCTCGGCAACGTCCGGATGGCGCCCGACCTGGATGGTGGGGCGCTGATGGACGTCGGCTGCTACTGCCTCAGCGGCGCCCGTCTCCTCGCGGGGGAGCCGGAGCGCGTCTTCGGCGCGCAGGTGCTCGGACCGACCGGCGTCGACGTCGACTTCTACGGGACGCTCGGGTTCGCGAACGACGTCGTCGGGCAGTTCGACGCCTCGTTCACGCTCCCGAAGCGGCAGCGGCTCGAGGCCGTGGGCGAGGAGGGGACGCTCGTGCTCGAGGCGCCGTGGCGCTCGGACTGGGGCGGGCGGGTGCTCGTGAACGGCGATCCCGTTGACGTGCCGGCGGCGAACCCCTACGGGCTCGAGCTGACGAACCTCGCAGCCGCGATCGCGGGCAATGCGAAGCAGCTGCTCGGGCGCGACGACGCAGTCGCCCAGGCCCGGGCGATCGAGGCGCTCTACCGCTCGGCCGAGTCGGGAGAAGCAGTCACGCTCTGATGACAGCTGAGCTGGCCCAGCAGCTCGTCTCGATCGACTCCGTCAATCCCACCCTCAGCTCAGCCAGCGGGGGTGAGGCGGCGGTCGCAGGCGTGCTCGCGGAGTGGCTCGAACGCGCGGGACTCGAGGTTCACCTCGAGGAGGCAGCGCCGGGGCGGCCGAACGTCATCGGCGTTGCGCGCGGGACCGGCGGCGGGCGTTCGCTGCTGCTGAACGGGCACCTGGATACCGTCGGGCTGCTCGAGCCGGATGGAGGGCTTTCGCCTCGAGTGGAGGACGGCCGCCTCTTCGGCCGCGGCGCCTATGACATGAAGGGAAGCCTTTCGGCGATCGCGGCCGCGGCCGTCGAGTGCGCGTCACTCCGCCTCCGAGGCGACGTGATCGTGACGGCGGTGGCCGACGAGGAGGCGGCGAGCATCGGCACCGAGAAGCTACTCGGCCGCTGGCGCGCGGACGCTGCAATCGTCGCCGAGCCGACCGACGAGCGGCTCTGCATCGCCCACCGCGGCTGGGTCGCGTTCGACATCGAGATTCACGGTCGCGCCGCTCATGGATCGCGCCCCGATCTCGGCGTCGACGCGATCGCAAAGATGGGGCACGTCCTCGTCGCCGTCGAAGAGCTGGATCGGTCGCTTCAAGCTCGGCCCGGCCACATCCTGCTCGGTACCGGGTCGGTGCACGCGTCGCTGATCGAGGGCGGTCAGGAGTACTCGAGCTACCCGGCGAGATGCCTGCTCCAGGGCGAGCGGCGGACGATTCCCGGCGAGCGCCGCGAGGATGTCGAGACCGAGCTGCGCGGGTTGCTCGGCGACTCGGGTGGCTCGATCGCGTTCCCGTTCGGACGTGATCCGATGGAGATCTCCCCCGACGAGGAGATTGTCCGGGCCGTGCAGGCTCAGACCGGGGTGGCCGAGGTGTACGGCGCCCCGTTCTGGACCGACGCGGCGCTCTTCGCCGACGCCGGCATCCCGGCAATCCTGTTCGGCCCGCGCGGCGACGGGGCGCACGCAGCGGTCGAGTGGGTCGAGCTCGCGAGCCTCGAGCGTTGTCGCGACGTCTACGTCGCGGTTGCGTCAGACCTCTGCGCCTGACCGAGCGCTCGCTCGAGCGACTCCCGCCCGGCTTCGAGTACCGGGTCGCCGTGCGCGACGAGGATCCGCTCCACGGGCAGGTCGAGCAGGAAGCGCAAGTGCTCGCGGATGCTCGCTTGCGACGAGCGCTCGTCGAGATAGGAGTCGGGGCAGACGTGCACCCCAGTCGGCCCGCCGTACATGACGTCGCCGACGACGAGCGTCCGGTGCTCCGGCAGCCAGTAAAGCGTGTCGTCGACCTCGGAGAGCGCGAACGCCTCGACGCTGGAGGACGTTGCCGAGGTCGTCTCGTAGCGCTTGGCGAGCTCGCCCGCGCTTCGTGCGTGCCAGGGGACGGTGAGCAGGATCGAGACCGGCAGGCCGCGCCGCTCGACGTCGCGGTCGAGCGCCTCGAAGAACCGCTCCCGCTCCGGCGGCAGGAGCGGGTCGATCAGGACGGTCGCCTCGGGCGCCTCGTAATAGACGCAGCCGACCTCCTGCTCCCAGTCGTCGCCCTCCTTCCAGTCCGGATGCGGCGCCGTCCAGCGCCAGAGGCCGGGTGCGAGCTCGGTGACGGTCACGCGTCGATTAGGACAGTGGGTAGGGATCGATCCGGCCGTGGTCGATCGTCCAACCGGCGAGCGCGTCGGACGCGAGCGAGAGGATCAGGTAGGGCTTCCCCTGCCAGAGGCCGATGTTCTCGACGTCCGTCCGCGACGGGCGCGGCGGCGACGAGAGGTGGGAGTGGAAGACCGCCAGCTCGAAGCCCTCGTCCTCGAGAAACCACGTCTCCGGCGGCACCTCGAGCTCGAAGCGGTACGGCGAGTTCGCGCCGTTGCGGCCGCGGACGTAGCGCTCCGCCACGCCCTCCTTCACGACCACGAGCCCGCACGCTTCGTTCGGCGCTTCCTCTTCCGCGTGCGCGCGCAACTCGGCCCGGACGGCGGGCGGGATCACCACCAGACGGTGTTCTCCATCGAGCCGGCGACGTCGTCCGCCTCCCAGAAGTCGGCGGAGATCTCCTTCCAGCCGCCGTCGGCGAGGACGCAGACGACGACGGCGCCGTCCTCGAGCTCGCCGGCCAGCAGCCGGGTGACGTGCACGACCGCTCCCGACGAGACGCCGCCCAGGATTCCCTCGGCGTCGAGGAGCTCCTTCAACGCCGCCACCGACTCCGCGTTCGAGACGAGGATCTTCCGGTCGAGCTTGTCGACGTCGAGGATCGGCGGCACGTAGCCGTCGGCGAGCGAACGCAGTCCCATCACCGCCTCGCCCGGGAGCGGTTCGGCCGCGGCGACGACGACCTCGGGAAAGTGCTCGCGCAGCCGTGCACCCGTTCCCATCAGCGTCCCGCCGGTTCCGAGCCCGGCGACGAGCACATCCACTCGGTCGAGTGCCGCGACGATCTCCGCGCCCGTCCCCTCGTAGTGGGCGCGCGGGTTGGCCTCGTTCGCGTACTGGAACGGCATGAAGAACGAGGGGTCGCGCGCGGCGAGCTCGAGGGCCAGCCGGACGGCGCCGTTCGAGCCCTCCTCGCCCGGCGACTCGATGATCTCGGCGCCGAAGCGCTTCAGCAGCAGCCGTCGCTCCGGCGTCGCGTTCGCGGGCATCACGCAGGTGAGCGGATAGCCCTTCAGCTTGGCGACGAGCGCGAGCGAGATGCCCGTGTTGCCGCTCGTCGGCTCGAGCAGGCGCCGGCCGGGCTCCAGCTCTCCGGACGCTTCGGCCGTCTCGATCATCGCCTTCGCGACCCGATCCTTGATCGAGCCGGTCGGATTCTGCGCCTCGAGCTTCGCGTAGACCCGCACCCCTCCGGGCGCGAAGCGGGAGAGCTCGACGAGTGGCGTGTTCCCGACGAGCGCGAGCAGCGAGTCGGCGGTTCTCAGCACCCGCCGGCCATGGCGGGGAGAAGAATGACTGACGAGCCGTTGAGCCGGGTATCGAGTCCGTCGAGCGTGCGGACGTCCTCGCCGCCGACGTAGACGTT
This sequence comes from uncultured Gaiellaceae bacterium, assembly GCA_963789355.1. GTDB lineage: Bacteria > Actinomycetota > Thermoleophilia > Gaiellales > Gaiellaceae > Gaiellasilicea. Next base: position 179,853 of record CAWBKK010000003.1, on the reverse strand, counting down.
CACGAATGGCGCCAGGTCGCCGTCCTCGAAGAGCTGCGCCTCCAGGGCCGGGTAGCGGCTGGAGATGTCCTCCAGCACCTCACGGACGGTGTCGCCGGCGCCGTTGATCTCGCGCTCGCCGCCGACCTCGTTCCTCAGCGTCGGAGGGATCCGCACTTTCGTCATCGGGCCGCTCCGGCGCAGAACTCGACGTAGTCGACGTACTCCGTGATCGTCGGGTGCTCGCCGCAGACGGGGCAGCTCGGATCGCGCTGCACCGACACCTCGTCGACCGTCGTTCCCAGCGCATCGAGCAGGAGCAGCCTGCCCTGAAGCGAGTCGCCGATCCCGAGCACGAGCTTCAGGGCCTCGTTCGCCTGCAGCGAGCCGACGATCCCCGGCAGGACGCCGAGGACGCCGCCCTCCGCGCAGCTCGGAGCGAGCTCCGGCGGCGGCGGGGTGGGGAAGAGGCAGCGGTAGCACGGACCGTCGCCCGGGTTGAAGACGGTGACCTGGCCTTCGAAGCGGTAGATCGAGCCGTGCACGACCGGGATCCCGTGCCACACCGACGCGTCGTTGACGAGGTAGCGGGTGGGGAAGTTGTCGGCGCCGTCGACGATCACGTCCCAGCCTTCGCCGAAGATGCGCTCGACGTTCTCGGACGTGAGCCGCTCCTCGTAGGTCTTCACGTCGACGTCCGGATTGAGCGCCTCGATCGTCCGCTTGGCGGAGAGAACCTTCGCCTCGCCGAGCGTGTCGGTCGAGTGGACGATCTGGCGCTGCAGGTTCGAGTCGTCGACGACGTCCGCGTCGACGATCCCCAGCGTGCCGACTCCGGCTGCGGCGAGATAGAGCGATGCGGGCGAGCCGAGGCCGCCCGCGCCGATCAGGAGCACGCGGCCGCGGAGCAGCCGCTCCTGGCCGGCCTCGCCGACCTCGGGGATCAGCAGGTGCCGCGAGTAGCGACGGCGCTGGTCGGGCGTCAGCGACCGAGGCGTCTCGACCTCGAAGCCGTTGCGCTTCCAGTCGGTGAAGCCGCCGGTCAGCGACGTCACGTTCTCGTAGCCGAGCTCCTGGAGCGCCTTCGCCGCGAACGTGGACCGGGAGCCGCCGGCGCAGTAGACGACGAGCTCGCGCGAGCGGTCGGGCACGAGGCCCTCGATCCGCGACTCGAGCTGGCCGCGCGGAACGTGCACGGCGCCGGGGACGACGCCCTCCTCCCATTCGTCGCGTTCGCGGACGTCGAGGAAGAGCGCGTCGCCTTGGCGCTCGCGAGCCTCGGCCGCCCCGACTTCGTCGATCTCGGCCTTCACCTGCGCGAGCAGCTCTCGATACGTCGCCATTGGTCTCGTAAACGATACGCACGCGACCCTTCTTCCCGTTCCGGGGTGGCTACGCTGGCCGCGTGTCTCCCCGCGCGCGCACAACGCTCGTCGTGATCGCGCTCGCGGTGTCGGCGGCCGCCTTCGTTGTGGGGGCGGCGGTGCTCTCGGCCGAGGAGGTCGAGCGGCCCGAGGCAGCCGCAGCGGAGCCCAAGCCGCGTGCCGGCTTCCCGCCGCTCGCGCTCGTCACCGGGATCCGGGAGGACGAGGAAGCCGCGGACCTGCGACGGGCGACCCGCCTCTACGACGCCGGCAAGCGGCAGCAGGCGGCGGCGATCTTCGCTCGCCACGACTCGCTCGAGGCGAAGGTCGGGTCGGCGTTCTCGATCTGGCCGAAGAGCGAGGACCGGATCGAGCAGCTGGGAGCGCTGTATCCGCGCAGCTCGCTGATGCAGCTCCACGTCGGGATCGCCCGCTTCTGGGCAGGCAGCGGCGATGCGGCGGCGGCCTGGCGTGAAGCCCGTGACGTCGAGCCGGACACGCCCTACGCCGTGCGCGCCGACGACCTGCTCCACCCGGAGTTCGCACCGGGGCTGCCGGGTTTCATCGTCAGCTTCGACTACCGGATCGAGGGCGAGACGCCGGCAGAGCAGCTGCGGCTGCTCGCCGACGATGGGACCGTGCGCGGCCGCCTGCTCCACGGGATCGCGCTGCAGGGACTCGGTCGTCCCGTGTCCGCGCGCCGAGCCTTCGCGGAGGCGCTCGAGCTGGCGCCGAACAATGTCGATGCGCTCGTCGCCGACGCAGTCGGGCGCTACGACAAGGGAAATCCGTCGGCCGCGTTCTCCCGGCTCGGGCCGCTCAGCCGCCGCTTCCCGGACGCAGCGACGGTGCGCTTCCACCTCGGCCTGCTCCTGCTCTGGCAGCGGGACGTGCGGGAGGCGACGCGCCAGCTCGAGCTGTCCCGCAAGGCCGAGCCCGGGAGCAGGATCGCCGGTGAGGCGGCTCGCTTCCTCAATGCCATTCGCGAAGCGGGGACCTCCTGAGCGCAAGATGGGCCGAACGGCCCATGGCGCTTTGCGTCAGCCTCTGGCAAGCTCTCGCAGCTTTGTTAGGAGACTGTTGCGGATCCCTAAAGTCGCAACTACTCTGAGAGCGCGATCGGAGGGGGAGCCGAAGTGAGCGCAGGGGGAAGCACCAGCACCGTTGAGCACAGCACCGTCGCACCTGGGACCGTCGAGCCTCAGGGCTTCGACGTGCTCGGGAGCAGCGAGGCCAGGGCCCTGCTCGAGAGCGGCAAGCAGACCGGCAAGCTGATCGCCGAGGACATCGCGCTCGCGCTGGACGAGCTCGATCTGGACGCCTCCCAGCTGGACGAGTTCTACTCGACCCTCGAGGAGCTGAAGATCGAGGTCGTCGATCGCGACGAGCCGGAGGTCGAGATCGAGGAGTCGCGCGAGGTCTCGACCGACACGCTGCAGCTGTTCCTCAAGGACATCGGCAAGGTGCCGCTCCTGACCGCGGCCCAGGAAGTCGAGCTGGCGAAGCGGATCGAGCGCGGCGAGCACGCCGCCAAGCAGGCGATGGTGGAGGCGAACCTCCGTCTCGTCGTCTCGATCGCGAAGCGCTACCGCAACCAGGGGCTCCCGTTCCTCGACCTGATCCAGGAGGGGACGATCGGTCTCGTCCGCGCGGCCGAGAAGTTCGACTACCGCAAGGGCTTCAAGTTCTCGACCTATGCGACGTGGTGGATCCGGCAGGCGGTCGCCCGCGCGCTCGCCGACAAGGCCCGGACGATCCGGATGCCCGTCCACGTCGTCGAGAAGCTGAACAAGATCGTTCGCACCGAGCGGGCGCTGCGCGCCAAGCTCGGCCGCGAGCCGAGCTCGATCGAGATCGGGATGGAGCTCGATCTGCACCCCGAGGAGATCGACCAGATCCGGCGCAGCGCGCAGACGCCGATCTCCCTCGAGAAGCCGGTCGGAGACGAGGACGAGTCCGAGTTCGGCCACTTCCTCACCGACGAGACGATGCCGCTGCCCGACGAGCAGGCGGAGGAGACGCTGCGCAACGAGGCGCTCCGCTCGATCCTGAAGTCGCTCTCGCACCGCGAGCGTCGCGTCCTCGAGATGCGCTACGGCCTCGACGGGGAGCAACCGCGGACGCTCGACGAGGTGGGGAAGGCGTTCAACGTCACCCGCGAGCGGATCCGGCAGATCGAGAACCAGGGCCTGAAGAAGCTCCGCGCGCTCGCGCTGGCCGCGCAGCTCCGCGACGTCGCTTAGCCGCTGAGCGCCGCGGCGCAGTCGACCGCGCCGCTCTGAACCTCGGCGATCGCCGCCCGGTAGGCGTCGAACGCCGGCTTCCGCCGCCAGTCGGCCCAGAGAAGACCTGACTGCCAGCCGCCGAGCAGCGTCTCGTCGACGAGCAGGAAGTTGAAGTACGCGGCGACGCGAGGCTGGCAGTGGGCAAGCCGGAGGGCGGCGGCGATCTGGGCGGCCTGCTCGCCGGGCTGCAACGTCCTGGCGACGCTCTCGTGGCCGGAATAGTGGGAACGGCGGCGCTTGCCGGCCGTCGTCGTCTGAAAGCCGTTCTCGAGATACCAGATCGACGTCGACGGCTGGGCCGTCCCCGCGAACGTCACATCGAGCGCCGCGACGAGCCGGTCGTAGTCGCCCTGGCCGAGGTACATGTCGTGACGGGCCGTCGGTGCCTCGCCCGGAAACAGGGGATAGGGGTTGTGGCCGACGGCGTCGAAGAGCGGCAGCTGCCGTCCGCTCGCGCGGTAGGCCGCGCCGACGTCGCGCACGAACGCAGCCGGATCGTGGCTCGCCGCGGTCGTCGTCAGCACGTTGACGTCCGGGATCGCGCGGTGGAGGACGTCCCAGCAGCGCGCGAGGAGCGCGGCGTAGGCCTCTGCGGCGCGCTCGCGCGGCTGCCAGAACGTGTCCGAGTTCGCCTCGTTCCAGATCACGACATCCCGGATCTCGCCGTAGCGGAGCAGGACGTTGCGGACGAAGCGGCAGTAGTCCTCTCGTGCTGCGCGCCGCTGCGGGGCGGCGTTCGCCCGCCCGTAGACCCCGAGGACGATGCGGACCCCGCTCGCGTTCGCGGCGACCGCGCGGCGCAGAGCGTTGTGATCCGGCATGGTCAGATGCCGCTTCCCGCGACGCCATTCCAGCGTCACGCGCAGGCCGCCGAGCCCGAGAGTCCGCATCGCACCGAGGATCGGCGCCGGCTGCTCGGTCCACTTGATCCGGTCGTCGTGCACTCCGATCAGGAGGTCGGAGCCCGCGCGCGCAGGCTCCGACCCGGCGAGCAGGGTCAGAAGCGAGAGCGAGACCGCCGCAAAGACTCTCATCCGCTCTCATCCTCGGCGGCGTCGCCGAGCCTGCAATGCCCGAAAGGACGGACCGCGACCTGCCCGGGTGGCTTTGCCTACACTCGCGCCGTGACCGCCCTCGACTCGGCCTGGCACGAAGAGCTCGGCGACCTGCTGCGGATCCCGTCCGTCAGCGCCGACCCGGCGCACAAGGCCGACGTCGTCCAGGCTGCCGAATGGGTCGCCGACAAGGTGCGCCGGAGCGGCGGTGCGGCGGAGCTCGTGCCCTACGGCGAGCGGCCGATGGTGATCGGCGAGATTCCCGCCTCGAACGGGGCGGGCGACGCTCCGACGATCCTCTGTTACGGGCACTTCGACGTGCAGCCGCCGGCGCCGCTCGAGCTCTGGGAGTCGGACCCGTTCGAGGCCACGATCCGCGACGAATGGCTCTACGCGCGCGGCGTCGCGGACGACAAGGGCCAGCTCTGGATGCTGCTGCACGCCGCGGGGCTGCTGGCCGCGGACGGGGCGCTCCCGATCAACATCCGGGTCGTCTCCGACGGCGAGGAGGAGGTCGGGGGCCAGTCGATCGTGCAGTTCCTCGAGCAGGACGACCGCGGCGCCGACGCCTGCGTGATCTTCGACGGCGGGATGGAGTCACGCACTCTCCCCGCGATCTCGGTCGCGACGCGCGGCCTCGCCGCCTTCAACCTGCGCGTGAAGACCGGCCGGCGAGACCTGCATTCGGGCATGTACGGCAACGCCGCCCTGAACGCGATCCACGCGCTGCACGCGACGCTCGCGGGGATTCTCCCGCGTGACGGCCGCGTTCCGGACGCGCTCCGGGTCGGGATCGCGCCGGTCACCGACGAGGAGCGCGCGGGCTGGGAGAAGCAGCCCACAGGTGCGGACGTCCTGCGCGAGGCGGGTGCGGTGCCGTACGACTCCGCCGCGGCCGAGGAGTTCTACCTCCGAACGACGGCGGAGACCTCCGTGGAGGTGAACGGGATCCTCGGCGGCAAGCCGGGCCTGAAGAACACGACCGTGATCAGCGAGGCGCAGGCGAACTTCACCGTTCGCCTCGCGCCTGGCCAGACGCCGACGGCGGTCGCCCCCGAAGTCGCGCGCCTGCTCCAAGAGGCCGCGCCCGCGGGTGCCACGATCGAGGTCGAGGAGCTTCCGGGCTCGACCCGTCCGGGCCTCGTCGCGGCCGACTCGCGGGTGATCAAGATCGCCCAGGATGCCTTCGAGCACGCGTTCGGCGTCCGGCCGATTCTGACCCGCTCGGGCGGAACGCTGCCGATCATGCCCGCCCTCGCCGACAAGGGGATCCCGACGATCCTGACCGGCTTCGCGCTGCCCGAGAGCAACGTCCACTCACCGAACGAGCGGATGCTCGTCGAGTTCTTCCCTCGCGGCGTCGCGACGATCAAGGAGCTGTACACCCGCCTTGGCGACCTCTCCTAAGGCCGGGTTCGTCACGCCGCTCGCGGCGGAGCTGGCGGCGGACGTGCTCGACCGGCTCCTGCGCTACGTCCGCATCGACACCCAGTCGGCGGCCGGGATCGACGGCTCGCCCTCGACCGAGAGGCAGCTCGACCTGGCGCGGCTGCTGCGCGACGAGCTCCAGGAGATCGGACTCGACGACGTGAAGCTCGACGAGCACGGCTACGTCTACGGCTCGCTCCCGGGCGTCGAGGCGGCTCCGCCGATCGGCCTGATCGCTCACGTCGACACGTCTCCCGACGTCACAGGCACGGGAGTCAACCCGCAGGTGCACGAGGCGTACGACGGCGGCACGATCGAGCTTCCGGGCGACACCAGCGTCGTGCTCGACCCCGACGAGCTGCCGCTCCTCCGGAAGAAGGTCGGCCACGACATCGTCACGACGGACGGGACGACTCTGCTCGGCGCGGACGACAAGGCGGGCGTGGCCGAGATCATGGCCGCGGTCGCCTACCTGAAGCACCACCCCGAGCTCGACCACGCGCCGATCCGCGTCTGCTTCACGGTCGACGAGGAGGTCGCCGGCGGCGCCGACCACCTCGACATCGAGCGCTTCGGCGCGCGCTACGCCTACACCCTCGACGGCGCCGAGCTCGGGGAGATCGAGGCGGAGACGTTCAACGCCTCGAAGGTGACGGTCACGATCCGGGGCCGCTCCACCCACCCCGGGACCGCCAAGGGCCAGCTCGTCAACGCGATCAAGCTCGCCGCCGACCTCGTCGCGGTCCTTCCGCGCGACGCGCTCTCGCCGGAGACCACGCAGGAGCGGGAGGGCTTCGTCCATCCCACGAGGATCTCGGGCGGCGCCGAGGAGACGTTCGTCGAGTTCATCGTCCGCGACCATGACGCCACGAAGATGGCGGAGCATGTGGCGCTGATCCGCCGGCTCGCCGACGAGGTGCACGAGCGCGAGCCGCGAGCGTCCGTCGAGGTTCACGAGGAGGAGCAGTACCGGAACATGGGTGAGGTGATCGAGCAGCACCCAGAGGTGATCGAGGCGGCGGTCGAGGCGGTGCGCCGGCTCGGCGTCGAGCCCGTCCACACGATCATCCGCGGCGGCACCGACGGCGCCCGGCTCTCGCACCGCGGCCTGCCGACGCCGAACCTCTTCACCGGTGGCTCCGAGTACCACTCGCGCCGCGAGTGGGCGAGCGTGCAGGACATGGCCGCGGCGGCGGCGATGCTCGTCGAGCTCGCCCAGGTGTGGGCGGAGCGCGTCTAGCCGTTGCCGACGCGCCGCTGCTGCTTCGGCGCATAGCGCTTGTACTCGGCGATCGCCTTCGCGCGCGTCAGCTCGTAGGTCTTCCCGCCGCGGGTCATGAACGTCTGGGGCTCGAACATCCAGATCACCGATCCCTTGCGCACGATCAGCTGGCTGCCGCCGAGCACCGAGTGGTTCGCAACCTGCTCGTCGCCGTACTTCGGCAGCGAGATCTTGGGGACGAGCGGGATCATGTCGCCCTTCAGCTCCCGGAACAGCTCCACGGCCAGCGCGCGGCTCTTGAAGACGGTCACTGCGATGGTGAGCTCCACCGGTTGGCCGCTCTTGTAGTGGAAGGTGGCGACCCAACCGCTTCCCGCCGCACTCGCGTCGCCGGAGGCGCTCTTCACGGTCGTGCCGGCCGGGAAGTCCGACTTCTGGAGCATCAGCGCCTTCGCCTTGTTGACGGGCGCCGCAGCGACCGCCGTCGCCGCGAGCACGCCGAGAGCGACGAACGCGACGGCGAACCGGACCGACGTCTTCATGCTGGGATTGTGGACGGGCACTGCCCGCGGTTCAAGCCGTCAGTCCCAGGGCGGCGGGTTGTGCGTCCACCGGCCGCCGACCATCGTCGCGACGACCTGCAGCTCGCGCAGCTCCTCCGGCTCGACCGTGAGCGGGTCGCGGTCGAGCACGACGAGGTCGGCGAGGAGACCCGGGAGCAGCCGGCCGCGCCGACGCTCGTCGCCGGAGAGGAAGGCCGGCGCGACGCACGTCGCGTGCAGCGCCTGCTCGACCGTCAGCGTCTCCTCCGGCCGCCACGCCGGGCGCTCGTCGATCGAGCGGAGCACGCCGGCTGCGATCCCGGCGAGCGGGTCGAGCTCCTCGACGGGCGCGTCGGAGCCATTCGCGACGAGCGCGCCGGACTCGAGCAGCGAACGGAAGGAGTAGGTGCCGCCGAGGCGCTCCGGCCAGAGCCGGTCGGCCAGGTCGCGATCCGAGGGAGCGTGCGAGAACTGGACGGAGCAGGCGATTCCGAGCTCGGCGAAGCGCGGCAGATCCTCGGGTGCGAGGCACTGAGCGTGCTCGATCCGGTGGCGTAGGCCGAGGTGCGCCCAGGCGGCGCGCGTCGCCTCGAAGGCATCGAGCGCGTTCCGGTTCGCCTGGTCGCCGATCGCGTGGACGCCGACCGGCCAGCTGCGCTCGGCACCCCGGAGGATGATCTCCTCGAGCTCTGCGCGCGAGGTGATCTCGACGCCGGTGCCGTCGGTCATCAGCGCCGTCTTGGAGCCGAGCGTCCCGTCCATGAAGCACTTCAGATAGCCGATTCGGAGGTAGTCGTCGCCGAACCCGGAACGGAGCGACAGCGCACTCGCCGCGTCGAGCTGCTCGTGCGGGATCGAGCCCCAGACCCGGAGCGACAGATTTCCCTCGTCACGGAGCCGCTGGAAGATCCCGGGCGCGCCGAGCCACCCGTCCTTGTCGTGGATCGCGCCGACGCCCCGGGAGCCGGCGAGCTTGAGCCCGGCCCGCGTCGCCTCGACCCACTCGTCGTCGGTCGTGACCACGTAGCGGTCGCGGAAGCGCCACGCCGACTCCTCGCGCAGGATCCCGGTCGGCTCGCCGGTGGTATCGCGCTCGACGACACCTCCGTGCACGTCGAGGTCGCCGCCGGCTGCCGCGAGCGCCGCCGTGTTGAGCCAGACGGAGTGGTAGTCCTTCGAGATCAGGACCGTGGGCGTCTCGCCCGACACCTCGTCGAGCAGCTCCTTCGTCGGCTCGACGTGCGAGCTCCAGTCGCCGTCGCGCCAGCCGTAGCCCCGCAGCCAACGTCCCGGCACGACCTCAGCCGCGCGAACGCGCGCGAGCGCCTCCTCGATCGAGGCGCAGCCGTCGAGCTTGACCTGCCGCTGCGCCAGCGACCAGGTGGGGAAGTGGACGTGGGAGTCGGTGAAGGCGGGAAGGACGCAGCGGCCGCCCAGGTCGACGGTCTCGGGGCTCGCGAGCGCCGACTCGTGGACGCCGACGCCGCCGGCGACGTACGCGCCCGCGAGCGCGAGCGCGCGCGCCGTGGGCAGGGACGGATCGAGTGTGCGGATGACCCCGTTCTCGAGAATCACGCGCGGAGCCTAGCTATAGGGTTCGCGCGTCATGGACGCCCGCCGCGCCGCGTTGTCGGCCCTGATCGATCACGCCCCGACCTTCCCGCCCGCGAGCCTGCCCACGCCCGCTGCGCTCGACGAGGACCGTCGCGCTCGGGAGAGCGAGCACGCCTGGTTGCTCGCCCGGCTCGTCTGGCCCTCCTCCCGCCTGGACGAGCTGGAAGGGGAGGATCGGGCGCTCTCCGTGCTGCTCGACGGCCCCTACGGCGGCGACGAGCGAGCAGAGGCGGTCGAGACGCGCTGGGGGGCCGGGCTCGACGAGCTCTCCGGCGAGGCGTACGTCGAGCTGCCGCTCGGCGACGGGATGGAGGCACGGGTCGCCGCGCTGGCGGAGAGGGGACTGCGGGCGAAGGTTCGCTGCGGCGGCGACGAGGTGCCTTCGGCGACCGAGCTCGGACGCTTCCTCTCCAGCTGCGGCGACGCCGGTGTCCCCTTCAAGGCGACCGCGGGGCTGCATCATCCGCTCGCGACCGAGGGCCGGCATGGCTTTCTCAACGTGCTGGCGGCGTGCGCGTTCCACGACCCCGCGGCGCTGACCGAGCCCGTCGAGCTCACGGCTCACAGCCTCCGCTGGCGCGATCGCGAGGCTGGCTCGGAGGAGCTCGAACGTGTGCGCCGCGACCAGCTCGTCGCGGTCGGAAGCTGCTCGTTCTTCGAACCCGTCGCCGACCTGGAAGAACTCGGGATCCTGTGATCCAGGGTTTCGGCACCTTCACCCGCGGCACGGGAGCGACCCAGCTCGGCTTCCGCTCCGGGGACTCCGTCGTCGACCTCGGCGAGGGCTCGCTCGACGAGCTGCTGCCGCAGGGCCGCGCGGCGTGGGAGCGGCTGACCGAGCAGGCGGTGTCCGCGGCCGACGCCGGCGACGCGATCGCGCTCGACGACGTGACGCCGCTGCAGCCGTTCACCGTCGCGGACTACGTCGACTTCTACTCGTCGCTGGAGCATGCGACGAACCTCGGCCGGATGTTTCGACCCGACGGCGAGGCGCTGTTGCCGAACTGGCGTCACCTGCCGGTCGGTTACCACGGGCGCGCCGGAACCGTCGTCGTCAGCGGCACCGCGATTACGCGCCCGCGAGGGCAGGCGAAGCCACCGGACGCCGTCGCGCCGGCGTTCGGGCCTTCGCGGCGCCTCGACATCGAGCTCGAGCTCGGCTTCGTCGTCGGCATCCCGAGCACGCTCGGCCGTCCCGTGCCGGCGAGCGCCTTCGCCGACCACGTCTTCGGCGTCGTGCTCGTCAACGACTGGAGCGCGCGCGACCTCCAGGCCTGGGAGTACGTCCCGCTCGGCCCGTTCCTCGGCAAGAGCTTCGCCACATCTGTCTCCGCGTGGGTGACGCCGCTGGCACTGCTCGAAGGCCGCCGCGTCCCCGCTCCGCGCCAAGAGCCGGAGCCGCTGCCACATCTCCGAGTCGAGGGCGACTGGGGATTCGACATCCCACTCGAGGTCGAGCTGAACGGCACGCGAATCTCCAGCGGCAACGCCCGTGGGCTCTACTGGACGATGCCGCAGCAGCTCGCGCACGCAACCTCGAACGGCGCGAGCATCCGAACCGGCGACCTGATGGCGTCCGGCACGATCTCCGGAGCCGAGCGGGGCACCGAGGGCAGCCTGATCGAGCTCACCTGGAACGGCAGCGAGCCGATCCGGCTCGACGATGGCAGCGAGCGGACGTTCCTCGAGGACGGGGACGAGGTCGTGCTCCGCGGCGAGCCGCTCGGCGACGTGCGCGGCCGCATCCTTGCCGCCGCGTGAGCTGGCGCTCGGAGTCGTTCGGGGCGCTGCGGCATCCCACCGAGCCGCGCATTCTCTTCCTGCGGAGCGACCGGGCCTGGCGGCTCCCGCGCGTCGCAGCCCGTGAGCTCTGGGTGGCGAACGCGGCGATGATCGTTCCCGCCTTCGAGCGGCGGTTGGGCACGACCCCATGGCTGCTGCGCCAGCTTCGGTTCGACGAGAAAGAGGATGCGAGCCGGCTCGAGGCCGTGTTCGAGCTGGCTCTGCGAGACCTCTCGTGGCAAACGCCCGCGCACGGCCGCTGGGTGGGGCGGACAGATCTGGACGCTCTCCGGATGACGGACGAGGATCAGCGCGAGCTTCTGGGTGACTACCTCGACGCTCTCGAGCGGGGCGAGGTACCGGTCGAGCGGCCGCCGTGGGCCCGGCCGGGCTGGCTCGACGACGTGCATGCCTGGCTCGCGTTCGAGGTGGAGCGGCTCGGCCGCTCGCTGCTCGGGATCGAGCAGGTCAAGCACTGGAGCATCTCCACGGTGCTGCGCGTCCGCACCGACGGCCCCGACCTCTATTTCAAGGTCTCGGCGCGGCTGCCGCTCTTCGTCGACGAGGGACCGGTGACCGCGATCCTCGCCGCTCGCTTTCCCGGCTACGTCCAGGCGCCGCTGGCCGTGGAGCCGGAGCGGGGATGGTTCCTGCTGCCGGCGCTCGACGACCTGGTCGGCTGGCGCGCTCCGCTCGAGGTCCGGCGCGAACTGCTGGTGCGCTTCGCCGGGATGCAACGACGGAGCGCGGACCGGGTCGAAGAGCTGCTCGCCGCGGGCTGCCTCGACCGGCGGCCGGAGGTGCTGGCGGAGCAGATCGGCCCGCTCCTCGAGGATCCCGAGGCGGTCGCACGGCTGAGCTCCGACGAGGTTGCGGAGCTGAGACGCTCGGCGCCGGTGTTCCGGGAGGCCTGCCGCCGGCTCGCCGACTACGACCTCCCGCCGACGCTCGTCCACGGCGACCTCCACCTCGGCAATGTCGCTCGGCTCGGCGGCGAGCTCATCTACTTCGACTGGACCGACGCCTGTATTGCCCATCCCTTCATCGACCTGCTCTCGCTGCAGTGGGAGGAGGACGATGCGAATCGCGCAGCCCTGCTGGACGCGTATCTCGGCGCGTGGGAGGGGATCGAGTCGCCCGAGCGCCTGCGCGAGGCGGCGGCGCTGGCGGCGGTTGTGATCCCGCTGCACCATGCCGTCTCCTACCAGCACATCGTCGGCGCCCTCGAGCCCGCTGCCAAGCCTGAGCTCGATGCGACGCACGGGTTCCTGCGGGAGGCGCTCGCACGCGTGCGGAACTGGCCATTCGTCTAGGGAGATCGATCTGGACGGACGCGTCTTCTGATCGGATACTGGATTGATGCGGCCGCTCCCGCTCTTCGCACTCCTGCTTTTGCTTGCCGGGGGAGCGAGTGCCGCGGACGGACGCGGTGCCGCCGTCAACACGCCGCTGCTCGGGATCGCCGGACAGGCCGACCGCTTCCAGAGCCAGACCGGACAGCACTCGCAGGTCCGTCACATCTTCATCGGCTGGGGTCAGGGGAGCACCTGGGGCTCGCCGTTCGCGCACCTGTTCGCAAGCCTGAAGCCGGTTCCGATGATCCACCTCGGCACCGACCGCGGCCGCGCCCGCAGAGAGGCGATCACACCGGCGCAGATCGCTTCCGGCCGCGGTGACGCGTATCTCGTCGCTCTCAACCGGGCGATCGCAGCCTACGGTGGGCCGCTCTACGTGCGGGTGCTGGCGGAGATGAACAATCCGAAGAACCTCTACGCGCCGACGCGGCCGAACGGCACGTCGAGAGGCCCGTCGCACGCGCCAGCGGCCTACAGGCAGGCGTTTCGGCGCGCGTTTCTGATCCTCCACGGCGGCGACGTCGATGCAGAGCTGCGCGCGCTCGGTCAACCGGCCCTCGGTCGGGACCTGGCGGTGAATGCGTCACCGCTGCTGACGGTGATCTGGAACCCGATCGCGGGCCTCGATGCGCACAGTGAGCGGCCGGCGCAGGTGTTCTATCCCGGCGACGCCTACGTGGACATGGTCGGCAACGACATGTTCGCGAACCGGGCGGGCGTCGCCTCGCACGCGGCGAACGAGGCGCTCTATCGCGCGCATCCGGGTAAGCCGTACGCGCTGCCGGAGTGGGGCCTGTCGGTCGACGACGCCGGCTTCGTCAGGAAGATCTGCCAGTTCCTGAAGTCGCGGCCGCGAACGAAGCTGGCGGCGTACTACGACGCCAGGCCGAGCTCCCCCTACGACCTCGGATCGAAGGCAGCCGCCCGGGCCGAGTACCGACGGTGCATCACGCCGATCGGCGCCGAGTCGAGCATCCCGACTCCGGTCCCGCCGGCGAGCGCGCAGCTGCGGCTGACGCCCGAGCCAGCGCAGGGGGAGGCGCCGCTCGCCGTCACCTTCTCGACGCACGTCGACCTGAACAAGCCGGTGCTGCGCTGGCAGGTCGCGTTCGGCGACGGCAAGGTGCTTCAGGGCAGCGGCGCGGCGCCGGGGACGGTCTCGCACTCGTACGAGAACGACGGTCTCTATACGGCCACGCTCGTCGTCTTCCTCGAGCCGCCATTCACCGGCACCGCAGTCCGCTACATCACGGAGACCCGAGTGCAGGTCGGCAAGGGGAAGTCGGAGCTGCTGCGCCTGATCCCGACTCCCCCCGCCGGCAAGGCGCCGTTCTCGGTCAACTTCCGCGTGCTCGTCACCGCAGCGGCGACGAGGTGGGAGTTCGTGCCGGGCGACGGTACGAGTCGTCAAGGGCCGGGCAGGCCGCCCCGGTTCCTCGGCCACACGTACACCTTGGCGGGGACCTACCGCGCCGTCCTGATCGTCCACCTGGGTGCGGGCGAGCGAGTGCTGACCCACATCGACGTCAGGGTGAGGCCCGGGTAGCCGTTTTCGGCAGCTTCGGCTACAACACCCCGATGCGCCGGGTCGCGCTGCTGGGGGTACTGGGTCTGATCGCTGCCGGAACCGCGGCAGCTGCGTGGGGCGGCGTCGACGCCGTCAACAAGCCCGTGCTCGGCGTCGCCGGGAAAGCCGAGGCCTTCGAGCGGCAAACAGGGCAGGAGTCGACAGTGCGCCACATCTTCCTCGGCTGGGAGCAAGGCCGCTCGTGGGGCTCGCCGTTCGCGTCCCTCCTCGCCGGGCTCCGGCCGGTGCCGATGATCCACATCGGCACCGATCGCGGCCGGGCCCGCACCGAGGCAATCACTCCCGCTGCGATCGCGGCCGGCCGTGGCGACGCCTACCTGGTCGCGCTCAACCGGGCGATTGCGGCCTTCGGCTCGCCGCTGTACGTGCGCTTCCTGGCCGAGATGAACAACGCGAAGAACCTCTACTCCCCGGTCGACTCCCGCGGTCGCTCGCGCGGCGCCTCCCACTCCGCAGCCGCGTACAGGCAGGCGTTCCGGCGTGCCTATCTGATCCTCCACGGAGGCGATGTCGACGGGAGCCTGCGCGCGCTCGGTCAGCGACCCCTGGGCGTGGCCCTGCCCGCGAACCCGGCCTCCCGCCTGACCGTGATCTGGAATCCGATCGCGGGGATGGACTCGGGCAGCAGCCGGCCGGCGCAGGCCTTCTACCCGGGCGATCGCTACGTCGACATGGTCGCCAACGACATCTATGCGAGGAGCCCCGGAGTCGCGTCGCATGCGGCCAACGAGGCGCTGTACCGGGCGCATCCGGGAAAGCCGTATGCGATCGCCGAGTGGGGCACGAGCACGGACGATCCGGGCTTCGTCTCGCGGATCTGCGCGTTCCTCAAGACCCATCCCAGGACTCGCCTCGCCGCCTACTACAGCATGGGCTCGTCCCCGTGGCAGCTCGGGGACAAGCCGGCGGCACGGGCCGCCTACCGCCGCTGCGTGACGCCGCTCGGCGCCCGCTGAAATCGGGCCGTACAATCGCCGCGTGGCCTGGGACGTCCTCACCGACGAGCAGCGCGAGATCCGCGAGCTCGTCCGCACCCTGGCGCGGGAACGCGTCGCGCCACGCGCTGCCGAGATCGACGAGTCGCACGAGTTCCCCTGGGACATCGTCGAGCTCTTTCGCGAGCACGAGATCTTCGGCCTCCTCTTCGACGAGGAGCACGGCGGCTCGGGCACCGGGACGCTGCTTGCGCTCGTGGCGATCGAAGAGGTCTCGAAGGTCTGCGCCACGAGCGGCCTCCTGCTCGCGGTGCAGGAGCTCGGCTCGCTCGGGCTGAAGCTCGCCGGCTCGCAGGCTCAGAAGGAGGCGTACCTGCCGAAGCTCGCGAGCGGCGAGTGGCTGCCGGCGTATGCGCTGACCGAGGCGGGCTCGGGCTCCGACTCCGCGGCGATGCGGACGACCGCCGTCCGCGACGGCGACGAGTACGTCCTCAACGGGAACAAGCGCTTCATCACGAACGCCGGCGTCGCGAACGTCTACACCGTCTTTGCGAAGACCGACCCGGATGCGGGGCACTCGGGGATCTCCGCCTTCCTCGTCGAGGCTGACGCGCCCGGCTTCGCCGTCGCGCGGCTGGAGCCGAAAATGGGAATCTCTGGGTCGACGACCGGCGAGCTCACCTTCGACGACTGCCGTATCCCCGCTGCGAACCTGCTCGGGGAGGAGGGCGAGGGCTTCAAGATCGCGATGCGGATCCTCGACCGCTCGCGCCCGGGGGTCGCCGCGCAGGCGCTCGGGATCGCGCAGGGCGCCACCGACTACGCGCTCGAGTACGCGAAGACGCGGGAGACGATGGGCAAGCCGATTGCCCAGCACCAGCTGATCGCGGCGAAGCTCGCGGACATGGAGACGGAGACCGAGGCCGCGCGCGGGCTCCTCTACCGCTTCGGCCAGATGTGCGATGCGGGCATCGACGGCGCCGAGCTGACGAAGGCCTCCGCGCAGGCGAAGCTGAAGTGCGGCGACGTCGCGATGTGGGTCGCGACGGAGGCCGTCCAGATCCTCGGCGGCTACGGCTACATCAAGGAGTACCCGGTCGAGCGCTTCATGCGCGACGCCAAGATCACGCAGATCTACGAGGGGACGCAGGAGGTGCAGCGCCTCGTGATCGCCCGCGAGATGCTGCGCGAGAGCCGCGCGTTCCTCCTCGCCGGCGTCGGCTAGATGCCCGATCTCGCAGGAAGCTTCGGCCGCGTGGCGGAGGAGTACGAGCTGGGCCGGCCGGGCTATGCGGAAGCGGCTCTCGATGCGGTCGGCCTGACCGCCGACGCCGTCGTCCTCGACCTCGCCGCGGGCACCGGCAAGTTGACCCGGCAGCTCGTGCCGCGCGCCGCGCACGTGATCGCGGTCGAGCCGCTCGACGGGATGCGCGCCGTCCTCGAGCGCGTCGTGCCGGAGGCCCAAGCTCTCAGCGGGACAGCCGAGGCGATCCCGCTCGACGACGACGCCGTCGATGCCGTGCTCGTCGGTGAAGCGTTCCACTGGTTCGCGACCGCGGAGACGCTGGCCGAGATCGCGCGTGTGCTCAGGCCGGGCGGGACGCTGGCGATTCTCTTCAACCAGGTCGACGGCGACTTCGAGCCGCCGCTGCCGGAGGCGTTCTGGGACGCGTACCGGGCCGGGGCGATCGAGAAGCCGCCTGAGCAGACCGTCCGCACGGGTCTCTGGAAGGCACCGTTTCCCGGCCCGTTCGAACCGCTCGTCGAGGCGAGCTTTCCGAATCCGGTCGCGGTCGACCGGGTGGCCATCCTGGCTCAGGCAGCGTCGTGGAGCATGATCGGCGCCCTGCCGGAACCGGAACGGGCCGACTTGCTCGCTCGGCTTGCAGAGCTCCTTCCAGACGGGATCCACCGGCACCCGCTCCGGACGGATCTCTACCGGACGCGCCTACGGTAGGCGGCCGATGCAGTAGGGATCGGGCGGGGGGTTCGGGCGCAGGAGGTTGTTCAGGTAGCGGCCCGCCTCGTCTCCGGCCGCGAAGCCCCAGCCGAGCCGCTCGGTGATCGCACCCATCGTCGCGAGCGCGCGTTTGTCCGCCTCGCATTCGTCGGCAATCCCCGCGGCGTGGGCGGCCTCGTGGGCCAGCACGAACACACCTCGTGCGAACAGCTCCGTTCCGATTCGCTCCCGGGCGATCCCGTCGCACCGCCAGGTTCTCATCGTGATCTGGGAGCCACCCCAGGTCCAGTAGCCGGTGGCGTTCTTGAGCGTGGTCTCGCTCGGCCAGGCGGCGTCGGTGCGGCAGAACACCGACGTGACCGCGGGAACGCCGACGGCCGCCGCGAGGTCGGCCCGCGCGTACCCCTCGGACGGAGCGGGGACGGAGGGCGTTGCGGTCGGATCCGGCGGCGGTCCCGGGACCGGCTCGGACGGTCGCGGGCCTGGGGGCGGCGGCTGCGTCGGCTCGACCGGTGGCGGCGCCGGTTCCGGCACGCGCGGCCGGATGTGGATGCCGGGAACGTGCGGCGCACCCTCGCTCGTGACGGGACGGCCGTCGCCGTCGACGTAGACGCCCGCGCCGCCGGACAGGTACGGGATCAGGAGCCGTTCCCCGGGCGTCGTGGTGGCCGATCCCGCACCCGTCGATGCGGCCGCCCCGACGACCAGCGCGACCACAAGCGACCAGCGATGCATGAGCTCGATGCTAGCGCCCTAGCCCGAAACCTCGAAGCCGAGCGAGACCCTCGTCGAGCGTCTCGTCGGAGACGGCGAGCGAGATCCGGGCATGGCCGGCGCCGCAGGCACCGAATCCCTCGCCGGGCGCGAGCGCGACTCGAGCCTCCCCGAGGATCCGCTCGACCGTGAGGCCTTCGGCCAGCGGCAGCCAGGCAAAGAACGTTCCCTCCGACCGTGCGCCCGGCACCGACGAGACGACGCGGTCGCGCCGAGCCTCGTAGAGCGCGCGCCGCTCCTCGACGCTCTCCTGCGGCCCCGTCAGCGCCGCGACCGCCGCCTCCTGCAGCGCGGCGAAGATCCCGACGCGGACGTGGTCGCTCAACAGCTCCAGGCGGCTGACGATCTCCGCGTTGCCGACGACGAAGCCGAGCCGCCAGCCGGCCATGCCGTAGCTCTTGGACATCGAGAAGAGCTCGACGCCGACGTCCTTCGCACCGGGTTCGGCGAGGAAGCTCGCGGGCGGCCGGCCGTCGAAGACGAGGTCGCCGTAGGCGAAGTCGTGCAGCACGATCGCTCCCGTTCGCTCGGCGTACTCGACGGCGTCGGCGAACGTGCCCTCCGGAACGGTGGCGGCGGCCGGGTTCGACGGATAGTTGAGATAGATCGCAGCGACGTCGCCGGTCGGCGCTGCATCGAAGTCCGGCCGAGGCTCGATCGGCAGTGACGCGAGGCGGGCGCCGGCGAGCGCGACGGCGGAGAGGTAGTCGGGGTAGCCGGGGTCGGGCAGGACGATCGTCGAGCCGCGCTCGGCGACGCAGAGCGCGAACTCGACGAGCGCGGTCTTCGTCCCCGGCACGATCGCCACCTCCGACGCGGGATCGAGCGCGACCCCGTAGACGTCGCGGTAGCGAGCGGCGATCGCCTCCTTCAGCGAGCGGATCCCGGCGAAGGGGGCATAGCCGTGCACACGGGGGTCGCGGCTGCCCGCCACCTCCGCGAGCCGCGCGGCGACGTGGGGCGGAGGCGGGATGTCCGGGTTACCCCGCCCGAGGTCGATGACCGGCGCGCCCGGCTGCGTCGCGGCCTCGCCGACGCGGGCGAGGAGCGCCGCGAAGTACTGCTGCGGCAGGCGCTCGATCCGGTCGGGGCGGGGCCGCACGCCCGGATCGTACGCAGCGTGGCCGCACTCATCCGGCGTTCATCTGGAACGTGCAGAATTCTCACGTGCGCGTGCTGATCGTCGAGGACGAGCTGCGGATGGCGAGCCTGCTTCGGCGCGGCCTGGTCGGGGAAGGGCTCGCGGTCGACATCGCCTCCCGGGGCGAGGACGCGCTCTGGATGGCCCAGTCCTCGGAGTACGACGCGATCGTCCTCGACGTGATGCTGCCGGGGATCAACGGCTTCGAGACGTGCCGCCGGCTGCGCGGCGACGGGATCTGGGCCCCGGTCCTGATGCTCACCGCCCGCGACTCGGTCGAGGATCGCGTCGCCGGCCTCGACGGCGGCGCAGACGACTACCTCGTGAAGCCGTTCGCCTTCGCAGAGCTGCTCGCTCGGCTACGCGCGCTCGTCCGCCGCGGTGAGCCGCGCCGGCCTGCTGTGCTCGAGGTCAGCGATCTGCGGCTCGACCCCGCGACGCGGCGGGTCTGGCGGGGCGAGACGGAGGTCACGCTGACGGGCAAGGAGTTCGCGCTGCTCGAGACCTTCATGCGTCGGCCGAATGAGGTGCTCTCGCGCCTGCAGCTGCTCGAGCACGCCTGGGACTTCGCGTACGAGAACCGCTCGAACGTGGTCGACGTCTACATCCGGCACCTGCGGAGGAAGATCGACGAGCCCTTCGGCGAGCCGCTGCTGGAGACGGTGCGTGGCACCGGCTATCGGCTCCGCGACCGCGCCGTGGCATGAGGCGCGTTCCCATCCGGCTCCGCGTCGCGGGCGCGTTCGCCGTCGCGATGGCGGTGGTGCTGGCCGCGACGGGCTGGCTGCTGTACGACCGTCTCGAGTCGCACCTCTCCGAGACGCTCGACCGTCAGCTCCGCGTGCGCGCGCAGGACCTGGGTGCAGTCGTCGGCCGGTCCGGCACGCCGCTGGCGGACTCCTCCCTGGGCCAGATCGTCGAGGGCGGCGAGAGCTATGCGCAGCTGCTCGACGGCTCGGGACGCGTCGTCGACGCCACCCCACCGCTGGGCGGTTCGCGGATTTTGAGCAGGACCGAGTTGCTCGACGCCCAGGACGGACCGATCTTCGCCAAGCGTGACACGGTGCCGGGCCTCGACGAGGGCTCTCGATTGGTTGCGACGCCGATCGTCCGCGACGGCGAGCGGTTCGTGCTCGTCGTCGGCCTCACGACCGAAGAGGACGCGGAGACGCTCGGACGCCTCCGCAACGAGCTCCTCGTGATCGGGCCGATCGCGCTCCTGCTCGCCTCGCTCGCGGGCTACGCCCTGGCCGGTCTCTCGCTGCGCCCCGTCGAGTCGATGCGGCGGCGCGCCGCGGGCGTCTCGGCTGCGACACCGGGTGAGCGACTGCCCGTACCGGAGACGAGAGACGAGATCCAGCGACTCGCGGAGACGCTGAACGCCATGCTGGAACGGCTCGAGCTCGCTCTCGAGCGCGAGCGCGACTTCGTCGCCGATGCGGGCCACGAGCTGCGGACACCGCTCGCGCTGCTGCGGATGGAGCTCGAGCTGGCCCTGCGCCCCGGAACCTCCCGCGAGGAGCTGCTGGAGGCGGTGCGCCAGTCGTCCGGGGAAGTCGACCGGCTTGCGCAGCTGGCCGAGGACCTCCTCCTGATCGCGCGCTCGGAGCGTGAGGGCCTGCCGCTACGGCTCGAGCTGCTCGATACGTCGGAGCTGTTGGAGTCGGTTGCGCGCCGCTTTGCCTGGCGCGCCGAGGAGGTCGGCCGGCCGATCGTGGCCGTGGGCGACCCGGTCGAGGTCCGCGGGGACCGGATCAGGCTCGAGCAGGCGCTCGGCAACCTCGTCGACAACGCGCTCCGCTATGGCCGCGGCAACGTCCGGCTCTCGGCGTCGAACGCGGACGGGATGGTCGAGTTGCGCGTGGCGGACGAGGGCGAGGGCTTCCCGACCGGGTTCATTCCCCAGGCGTTCGAGCGCTTCGCGCGGCCCGACGACGGCCGCACCGGCGGCGGCGCCGGTCTCGGGCTCTCGATCGCGCGGGCGATCGCCGAGGCACACGGCGGCAGCGCGCACGTTGAAAACGGGCGGGCGGGCGGCGCCGATGCCTGGCTCGTGCTGCCGGGAACGTCGGAGCAGCGCGGCGAGACGCGGGAGACGGCCGCGAAGTCGTGATCAGGGGGCGTTGACGAACGCCCGGGCGGCGGGAACGACGGAGCGCAGGTCCTCCCAGCTCGTCCCGTTCCGGAGCACGTAGGCCGGCGCCTGGTCACCGAGGCGCGCGTTCGAGCTGAAGAGCCAGGCCTTGGCCGTCTCGTCGCCGTACGCGCTGACGAGTAGGCGCGTCGCCTGATAGCTCTCGCGCAGGCGGATCTGCGGCTGGTTCCGGGGGACGTTCCGCCCGGCGATCCAGCGTGCCACCATCCTCGGGTCGTTCACGCCGCTGATGTACGCGGTCATCCCGTGACCGATGTGCTCGCGGAGAAATGTCGCGATCTCGCCGATCGAGAGCCGGACGGCCTCGACGCTCACCTGCTCGGCGTCGACCTGCAGCTGTTCGGGCGTCCGGCGCCGCCCGCCGTTGAGGTACCCGCGCGGAGCATCGTCGGCGGCGGCGCTCATTCGTATCTCAACGCGGCGATCGGATCGAGCCGAGCCGCCCTGCGTGCGGGGAAGTAGCCGAAGAAGATGCCGACCGCGACCGCGACCGAGAATGCGGCCGCGAGCGACGTCGGGCCGACGATCGTCTGCCAGCCCGCGAACGCGCTGATCGCCTCCGACGTGGCCACACCGCCGAGAACGCCGACGATGCCGCCGAGGGTTGTGAGGACAACCGCCTCGATCAGGAACTGCGCCTGCACCTTCCAGGGGCTTGCTCCCACCGACTTGCGGATCCCGATCTCACGGGTCCGCTCGCGGACGGAGACGAGCATCATGTTCATGATCCCGATTCCGCCGACGAGCAGCGCGATCCCGCCGAGCGCGAAGGTGAGGATCCGGAACGTCTTCGTCGCCCGCTGCGCCTCCTTGACGATGCTCGCCTGGTCCTCGACCGAGAAGTCGTCCGGGTAGGTGTCCGGCAGCTTGTGCTGCTCGCGGAGGAGATTCTCGAGCGTGCCCATGACCGGCTCGATGTCGCCCTCGTCCTTGACGAGCACGTCCAGGTGAACCGTGTTCGTGCCGCCGAGGATCACCCGCGTGACGACGGGCAGGGGAAGGAAGATCCGGTTGTCCAGATTCTCGTCGGCGAGCTTCCCGCGACGCTCCTGGACGCCGACGATCTCGAACTCGTGGTTCCCGACCCGGACCGTCTTCCCGATCGGGTTCTCGCCCGGGAACAGAACCGCCCGGGGCACGAGGCCGATCACGGCGACGCTGCGCCCGAACGCGACGTCTGCGTCCGTGAGCAGGCGGCCCGCGCGAGCCTGCTGGTTCTGCACCCGCGAGAAGGCAGGTGTGATCCCCTCGAGGTAGCTGTTCAGCTGGTAGCGGCCGGCGGTGATCGAGATGCTCTCGATGCTCTGGTGCGGGGCGATCGCCTCGACCTCGGGCAGCTTCGCGATCGCCGCCCCGTCCTCGGGCGTGATCGTCCGGTCCGAAGCGGTCACGGTCGTGCCGACGGCGACGAGCTCGCCGTCGATCTTGATCACGTTGCCGCCGAGGCGGCCGATGCTGTCCGCGACCTCCTTCTGCGCGCCCGAGCTGACCGCCGTGACGGCGATCAGCGACCCGACGCCGATGATCACGCCGAGCGCCGTCAGGGCGGCCCGGAACCAGTTCGCGCTCAGGGAGGAGAGCGCGATCCGCCAGTGCTCGAGCAGTGTCGTCACGTCGCCGCCGTCACAGGGCCGCCGGGATCGCGTAGGCGTGCTGCGCCGGCTCGTCGGACACGATCCTGCCGTCGGCCAGCCGCAGGATCCGCGACGCCCGCTCGGCTACCTCGTTCGAGTGCGTGACCATCACGATCGTCGTGCCCTGCCGGTTCAGCCGCTCGATGATCTGGAGGACGTCCTCGGCGCTGGCCGAGTCGAGGTTGCCGGTGGGCTCGTCGGCGAGGACGACGCTCGGCTCCACGACGAGTGCCCGGGCGATGGCCACGCGCTGCTGCTCGCCGCCCGAGAGCTGCGTCGGCACATGCCGGAGGCGATCGGAGAGACCGACGTCCGCCAGGGCGGCGAGGACGAGCTCGCGGCGCTCGCGCGACGGGACGCCCTTGTAGACGAGCGGCAACTCGACGTTCTTGTACGCGGTGGAGCGCGGGATCAGGTTGTACGCCTGGAAGACGAAGCCGATCCGGTCGCCGCGGATCCGGGCCCGACGGGTCTCGTCGAGACTCCCGACGTCCTGCCCGTCCAGCCGGTAGGAACCGGTCGTCGGCCGGTCGAGGCAGCCGAGGATGCCGAGCAACGTCGTCTTCCCGGATCCGGAGGGCCCCATGACCGCGAGGAACTCGCCCTCGTGGACGGCGAAGCTGACAGACCGGAGCGACTCGACCGCGAGCTCTCCGCTGCTGTGCACCTTGGTCACGTCGGTGATCTCGAGCACCGCCGTGGCCGGCCCGGCGCCGTTCTCGAAGCTCACTCTTCGTCCTCTCCGCCGCCCTGACTCTCGACGACCATCACGCTCGCGCCCGCCTTGAGACCCTTGACGATCTCCACCGTCTTGTTGTTCGCGAGCCCGAGCTTGACCGGGCGCGTCGCGGCGTTGCCCGCTGCGTCGACGATCTGGACGGTCGCGTTGTCCTCGTCGTCCGTCGTCACGGCCTCGAGCGGAACCTGGACGACGCCCTTCTTCTGCGCCGTCACGATCCGGACGCTGACATTCATGCCGGGCCGGAGGCCGTCGGCCTCGATCAGACTGACGCGAACCGGGAACGTCACGACGCCGGTGCCGCTGGACGATCCGGTCGGCGCGACGAACTGCACCTTGCCCGGGAACGACTCTCCGCCCAGTGCGTCGACGCTCACGGTGGCCCGCATTCCGGCCTTGACCGCTGCGGCGTCGAACTCGCTCAGGTCGACGGTGACCGCGAGATGATCGAGGTCGGCGACGGTGACGACCGGGGTGAGCGCGTCGACCGACGCGCCGCGGACGGTGAGCACGGAGGTGACGGTGCCGGCCCAGGGTGCGCGGACCGTGAGACGGCGCTGGAGGCTGACTGCTGCGTCGAGCCTCGCGTTGGCCGCCGCGACGCGCAGCTCGGCCAGCGAGACGTCGATCTGCGACGCCGGAGCGCCGCGGGCACGCAGAGCCGCGAGCTCGGCCTGGGCTCGCCTGACCTCGAGCTGGGCAACGGAGGCATCGCTCGCGAGCGGCGGGCGGCGCAGCTGGTCGAGCTTCGCTCGTGCCGCCGCGACGGCCTGCGTGGCGGCGGCGAGAGCCTCCCGCGTCGGGCCGGCCCGGAGCGTCCCCAACTCGGCCTGCGCGCGCTTGAGCTCGAGCCGCGCGGCCGAGATGTCAGCGGGCAACGGGCCGGCGAGCAACCGTGCGCGCTTCGCCTTTGCGGCATCGACCGCCTGCTGCGCCGAGGCGAGCGCCTCCGCTGACGGAGCTTGCGGAGTGGTCAGTGCGGCGAGCTCTGCCTTCGCCTTGTCCACCTCGTGGCGAGCGGTCGCGAGGTCGGCCGCGCTCGCGGGTGCCGAGACCTTGGCGAGCTGCGCTGCAGCCGAGGCGACCGCCGCTTGTCGCGCGGCCCGCTCTGCGTCCACAGTTGCCGCGGGGACGGTTGCCGCGGGTGAGTAGGCCACGAGATCGGCTTCGGCCCGTCTCAGCTCGGAAGTCGCGAGCGCAACCGCGGCCGCGTCGGCGGGCTCGCTCAACCGATCGAGCCGCTTCTGCGCAGCGGTCACGGCCGCGCCGGCGGCCGCGAGCGCCTCCGCCGTCGCCGGCGCCGGGCGCCGAAGTCCGGCGAGCTCGGCCTCGGCCTTTCGCACCTCGGCGTCGACGGCGCTCACATCGGCTGCGCTCGCGGGCGCGAGCAGCTGCTTCAGCCTGTTCTGGGCGAGCTTGACATTCTCGCGTGCGACGCCGATCGCGCGGGCACGCGATGCGGGCGTGCCGCGCAGCGCGGCCCGATCGGACTGGGCGCGCCTGAGCTCGAGCTTCGCCGCGCTCACCTCGGCCTGACGTGCCGGGGCGTAAAGGCGCTTGAGACGCGCATTCGCGGAGCGAACGGCCTCTGTGCCGGCTGCGACCTCTTCTCGTTTCGCCGGTAGGCCCTTTGTAGGATCGCTCGTTTGCTTCTGACGCAGCTCGAGGCGCGCGATCGCGAGCTCGTTCCGCGCCTGGACGATCGCGCGCGCCGCGGCGCCGCCGTCGTCGAGAATCGCAACTGGTGTCCCGGCGCTGACGCGCCGGCCGGGAACGACGAGCAGTTGTCGGACGTAGCCCGCTGCGCCCGGGAAGACCGCGTTTGCCGGCGCGCTCGAGGCGCCAGACGCGTTCGAGCCGACGCCGCCTGCGGCGATCTGATCCGGGGCCTTCGCCTCGATGATCCGTCCGACGCCGCCGACCGAGACGACGATGTCGCCGCGTGTTGCAGCAGCCGTCGAGACGGCATCTGCCGCGACGGCGTCGCCCTGAAGCTTCCAGATCCCGATCACAGCGCTCGCCAGCATCCCCAACGCGAGCCAGATGAGACCCCGTTCCGCCCTTTTGAAAAGCCGTTCCCGTTTGACAGTCACCATCCGCCTCCTTTCGCTGGTGTTGCGAGTGTGGTCAGGCCTCAATGAAAGAAACATGAATGGACGCCGAACTGCGTCCGAGATCAAGGAGGTCGGCGCCCCGCATTTGTCCCACTATTCCAGCCGCAAAAGCGCTTGGCTACTGGCAAGCGGCTAGGTCTCAGCGGCTCGGATCAGGGCCGAACCTATACCTCCGAACAGAGTCCAAGTCTGGCCGTCGACGAGTGCAACTTCACGTGTTATTCATCTTCCGATCAGTCCATTGACCCCGTATTTCGCCGCTGGGTGCGGCCGGCCCCGGGAGCATTCGCCGGGGATGTCCAGGCAGGAGAGAGGAGATAGCGGTGCGAAATTCTCGCGTTTCTTGCACGCCACGGCGGATCTCATCGGCCCGTTGGCGCGTCTCGAGCACTGCTGTCTCGACCGCTGAAGGAGGACTCCGGAAATGATGCGCTGGCTCATCGACTCGAGCATGAAGTTCCGCCTCGTGGTGGTCGTGGCCACGGCGGCGCTGCTGGTGGTAGGCGTCTCCCAGTTGCGCAGCGCGCCCGTGGACGTCCTGCCGGAGTTCGGCCCGCCGACCGTCGAGATCCAGACGGAGGCGCTCGGGCTCTCCGCGTCCGAGGTGGAGCAGCTGATCACGGTCCCGCTGGAGCAGGACCTGCTCGTCGGCGTCCCGTTCGTCGAGGACATCCGGTCCGAGTCGGTTCCGAGCCTCTCGCGGATCCTGCTCGTGTTCGAGCCCAGCACCGACATCTTCCGGGCGCGGCAGGTGGTCGCCGAGCGGCTCACCCAGGCGCACGCGCTCCCGCACGTCTCCAAGCCGCCGCAAATGCTGCAGCCGCTTTCGGCGACCAATCGCGCTGATGATGGTCGGCGTCTCGTCGAGCAACGTCTCCGCGATCCAGATGTCGCTGCTCGCTCGCTGGACGATCGTCCCGCGCCTGATGGGGATCCCGGGGGTCGCGAACGTGGCGATCTGGGGCCAGCGGGATCGGCAGCTCCAGGTGCAGGTCGATCCGGAGCGCCTGCGTGACAACGACGTCTCGCTGCTCCAGATCCTCGAGACGACCGGCAACTCGCTCTGGGTCTCGCCGCTGACCTTCGTCGAGGCGTCGACGCCGGGCACCGGCGGCTTCATCGACACTCCGAACCAGCGGCTCGGCGTGCAGCACCTGTCGCCGATCTCGACCGCTGAGGATCTCGCCAAGGTCAGGCTCGAGGACACGCCGGGCCGGAGCCTGCAGCTCGGCGACGTGGCCTCGGTCGTCGAGGACCACCAGCCGCTCATCGGCGATGCCGTGCTCAACGGCGGCAACGAGCTGCTCCTCGTCGTCGAGAAGTTCCGCGGCGCCGACACGCTCGAGGTGACGCGTGCGGTCGAAGCGGCGATCGACTCGATGCGGCCGGGCATGACCGGGCTGCAGTTCGACGAGACCGTCTACCGGCCCGCCTCCTACGTCGAGCGGTCGATCGACAATCTCGCCGTCTCGCTGGTCGCCGGGGCCGCGCTGCTGCTCCTGGCGCTCCTGGCACTGTTCTTCCAGTGGCGGACGGCGCTCGTCGGTCTCCTGGCGATCCCGCTCTCGCTCCTCTCGGCGCTGTTGGTGCTCCGCGCGCTCGGGGAGAGCTACAACGCGATGATCGTCGCGGGACTCGTCGCCGCGCTGCTCCTGATCATCGACGACGCAGTCGGCGACATCGACAGGGTCTCGCGCCGGCTCCAGAGCGAGCGCGAGGAACCAACCGGGAAGTCGGCTCCCGCCCTCGTGCTCGAGAGCGTGCTCGCGGTTCGCGGCGCTGCGTTCTACGCGGCCCTGATCGTCGCGCTGGCCGCCGTGCCGCTCTTCTTCTTCAACGGCGTCTACGGCGCGTTCCTGCCCTCGATCGCGGTTGCGTATCTCGTCGCGATCGCCGTCTCGATGGCGGTGGCGCTTCTCGTCACGCCGGCGCTCTGCGTCCTGCTCCTCGCGCCGTCGGCACGCGCGCGGAGAGGGTCGCCGATCCTCGGCTGGGTTCAGCGTGGGTACGAGGCCGTGCTCGCGCGGATCGTGAGCAGGGTGCGGCTCGCCTATCTCGGCGTGGCAGTGCTGGCGGTCGCCGCTGTGGCGACGACTCCGTTCCTCTCGCAAGCGCTGATTCCGACGCTGAACGAGACCGAGGTCCTGATCGGTTGGGACGGCCCGGCCGGCACCTCGCTGCCGGAGATGAACCGGATCACCAGCCCTGGCCAGCAACGAGCTCCGCTCGATCGACGGAGTCCGCAACGTCGGCGCCCACGTCGGTCGCGCCGTGACGGCGGATCAGGCCGTCGGGATCAACTCGGGCGAGATCTGGGTGAGCATCGACCCGGAGGCCGACCAGTCCTCGACGCTGGCGGCCGTCAAGAATGTCGTCGCCGGCTACCCGGGTCTCTTCCGGGAAGTCGAGACGTTCTCCGAGCGGCGCGTCCACGACGTCCTCGCGGGGGTCGACGAGGACATCGTCGTCCGCCTCTACGGCGAGGACATCGGCGTCCTCAACAACAAGGCCGCGGAGGTGAAGAGCGCTCTCGCGAGCATCGAAGGCCTCTCGGGCGAGCGCGTCGTGGCCCAGCCCGTCGAGCCGACGCTCGAGATCGAGACCAAGCTCGACGCTGCGGAGCAGTACGGAATCAAGCCGGGCGACGTCCGCCGGGCCGCCGCCACCCTGCTCTCGGGCATCACCGTCGGCAGCCTCTTCGAGCAGCAGAAGGTGTTCGACGTCGTCGTCATGGGTACGCCGGCGACGCGCAACAGCTTGAGCGCGGTGGAGCAGCTGCTCGTCGACACGCCGACCGGGCATGTCCGGATGGGTGAGGTGGCCGACGTTCGGATCGTGCCGAGCCCCGGCGTGATCCGCCGGGAGGGCGTCTCGCGCTACCTCGACGTCGCTGCGAGCGTGCAGGGCAGGAGTGTCTCCGGCGCCGCAGACGACGTCCAGAGCGCTCTCGAGCAGATCCAGTTCCCGCTCGAGACTCATCCTGCCGTGCTGACGGCCGAAGTGCAGCCGCTCGGTCGCCTGCTCGGGCTCGCGTTCGGTGCGGCGATCGGGATCCTGCTCCTGCTCCAGGTTGCGTTCGGCAGCTGGAAGCTTGCGGGGGCTGCGTTCCTGATCCTGCCGCTGAGCGTCACGGGTGCAGCGGTGGCTGCGGTCGCCGCCGGCGGCGAGATCTCGTTCGGCACGCTCGCCGGGGCGCTCGCGGTGTTCGGGCTGGCAGCCCGCGGCGCTGTCGGGCTGATCGCCCGCTTCAGGGAACTCGAGCAGGAAGGCGTTGCCTTCGGCCTCGAGCTCGTCCGGCGCGGCGCCCGGGAGCAGTTCTCACGAACCTTCATGACGGCCGTCACGGCAGCGCTCGTGCTCTCGCCGCTCGCCGTGGCCGGCCCGATCGCAGGGCAGGAGCTCCTCCAACCGCTGGCGCTCGTCGTCCTCGGCGGCCTTGTCACCACGACGCTCGTGAATCTCTTCGTCGTGCCCGCCCTCTACCTCCGGTTCGGGGCGTCCGCAGCGCGCGAGACGTCTGGCTCGCTCGTCGCAACCCCGCAAATGGGCTCGTAGGAAAGGAAGGAGTAAGAAATGGCCGTAGAGGCAGGCACACTAGAAGAGACCAAGGATCGAACCAGGATCTGGATCGCGCTGGGGCTCGCCCTCGCCGCGGGCCTGGCGGCCCTGGTCGTCTACACGGTCGCCACCGGCGACGACGCTGCGGTCGCGGCGGCTCACGAGCCCGCGACGGTGACGCACATCGAAGGCTCGGACGAGGCGCGCGTGACGCTGACGGCGAGCGCGATCAAGCGGCTCGATGTCCAGACCGCCGCCGCCACGGCCACCAAGGTCGATGGCAACAGGCGGCTGGTGATCCCTTACGGCGCCGTGATCTACGACGCGACCGGCCAGGCCTGGGTGTACGCCAGCCCGGAGCCCCGCACGTTCGTCCGGCAGAAAATCACGATCGACCGGATCGAGGGAGCACGCGTGCTCCTGAGCGCCGGGCTCGCCGCCGGGGCGAAGGTCGCAACGGTCGGTGTGCAGGAGCTGTACGGCACCGAATTCGACATCGGACACTGACATCGCGTCTCGGAACCCTGACAGCGTGAGTCTGGAACGAGGAGGGAAGCGGCCATGATGAAATGGATCGTCGGATCGAGCCTGAAGTTCCGCTTCCTCGTGGTCGCGGCGGGCGCAGCCATGGTGTTCGTCGGCGTCGGGCAGCTTCGGGACTCGCCCGTGGACGTCTTTCCCGAGTTCGCGCAGCCGCGCGTCGAGATTCAGACGATCAGCCTGGGGCTGAACGCGACGGAGGTGGAAAGCCTCGTCACGGTGCCGCTCGAGCAGTCGCTGCAGGGGCTGCCGGACGTCGAGATCGTCCGCTCGAAGTCGGTGTCCGGGCTCTCGTCGATCCAGCTGCTCTTCAAGCGAGGCACCGACATCCTCTTCTCGCGGCAACTCGTGGCGGAGCGGGTCGGAACGGTCACACCGACGCTGCCCACCTGGGCGGCGCCGCCGACGATCGTCCCGCCGCTGTCCTCGACGAGCCGGGTGATGAAGATCGGGTTGCGGTCGGACACGCTCTCGCTCATGGACATGTCGGTGATCACGTACTGGAAGATCAGGGCGCGGTTGCTACAGGTTCCCGGGGTCGCGAACGTCCCGATCTGGGGCGAGCGGCTCCAGCAGATGCAGGTGCACGTCGACCCGCAGAAGCTGCGCGAGTACGGCATCTCGCTCGACCAGGTGATGGACTCGACCGCGGACTCGCTCGACTCGGGGCTGCTCCAGTTCTCCGAGGGGTCCATGATCGGCACCGGCGGCTTCATCGACACCCCGAACCAACGGCTCACCGTCCAGCACGTGATGCCGATCGTCGAACCGACCGACCTCGCCTCGATCCCGATCGAGAAGCAGAACGGCAAGCAGATCTCCGTGGGCGACGTGGCCGATCTGGTCTGGGGTCATCAGCCGCTCGTCGGCGATGCGGTGATCAACGACGGCGAAGGCCTGATGCTCATCGTCGAGAAGCTGCCCTGGGCCAACACCCTCGATGTCACCCGCGGGGTCGAGGCGGCGCTCGCGGACATGCAGCCGGGCCTTCCCGGGATCGAGGTCGACACCACGATCTTCCGGCCGGCGACCTTCATCGAGGTCTCGCTCGACAACCTGACGAAGGCGCTCCTGATCGGCGTGCTGCTCGTCATCCTCGTCCTGATCGCCTTCCTCTTCGAGTGGCGGGCGGCGCTGATCAGCGTCCTCACGATCCCCCTGTCGCTCGTCGCGGCGGGACTCGTGCTGCACGCGCGAGGCGAGACGATCAACGTGATGGTGCTGGCAGGACTCGTGATCGCGCTCGGGGTGATCGTCGACGACGCGATCATCGACGTCCAGAACATCACGCGGCGTCTCCGGCAGCACCGTCGGGACGGGGGCTCCGAATCGACGGCCTCCGTCGTCCTCCGCGCGTCGCTCGAGGTGCGTGGGCCGATCGTCTACGCGACCCTGATCATCCTGGCTGCCGTCGTCCCGATCTTCTTCCTCAGGGGCCTGACCGGGGCGTTCTTCGGCCCCCTGGCGCTCTCCTACGTCCTCGCTGTCGCCGCCTCGCTCGTGATCGCGCTGACGGTCGTCGCCGGCGCTGAGCCTGATTCTCCTGTCCAACTCGAAGGCTCTCGAGCGCCGCTCCTCGCCACTCGAGCGCTGGCTCGAGGGCGGCTACGAGCGGATTCTGGCGCCGATCGTCACGAAGCCGCGCTGGGCGTATCTGGTCTCCGGCCTGACCCTCGCGGTCGGCGTCGCGGTAACGCCGATGCTCGGGCAGTCGCTGCTCCCGTCCTTCAAGGAGCGGGACTTCCTGATGCACTGGCTGACGGCGCCGGACACCTCCGTCGGCGAGGAGACGCGGATCTCGGTCCGCGCCTGCAGAGAGCTGAGACAGATCCCCGGCGTCCGCAACTGCGGCTCCCACATCGGGCAGGCGTTCGTGATGGACGAGGTCGTGCGGCACGTACTTCGGCGAGAACTGGATCAGCATCGACCCGAAGGCCGACTACGACAAGACGCTCGCGAGCGTCCAGGAGCTCGTCGACGGCTATCCCGGGCTCTACCGCGACGTGCAGACGTACCTGAAGGAGCGCGTCCGGGAGGTCTTGACCGGATCGAGCGAGGCCGTCGTCGTGCGCCTCTTCGGCGATGACCTGAGCATCCTCCGCACGGAGGCGGAGAAGGTGCTGGCGGTGATGAACGGGATCGACGGCCTCGTCGAGCGAGCAGATCGACCTGCAGGGGAACGTCCCGCAGCTCGAGGTGAAGGTCAAGCTCGACGCCGCGCAGCGCCACGGCGTCAAGCCGGGCGACGTCCGCCGGGCCAGCGCCACCATGATCGCCGGCGAGGAGGTCGGCGACGTCTTCCGCGACGGCAGAGCCTACGACGTCATGGTCTGGAGCCCGCCCGAGACACGTGCGAACGTTGCCAGCGTGAGCGGCCTCCCGATCGATACGCCGGCAGGGGACCAGGTGCGGCTGGACGAGCTGGCAGACGTTCGGATCGCGCCGACGCCGAACGTGGTCACCCGCGAGAACAGCTCACGCCAGCTGACCGTCGAGCGCCAACGTCGCCGGACGCGACCTCGGCGACGTCTCGAACGACCTCGAGGATGCACTCGAGGACGTGCACTTCGCGCTCGGCTACCACGCCGAGATGCTGGGCGAGTACAAGGAGCGGCAGGACGCGCAGCGGACGATGCTGACGGTCGGGATCGGAGCGGCGCTCGCGATCTTCCTGCTGCTGCAGGCGGCGTTCAGGAGCTTCCGCCTCGCGACGCTCTCGTTCCTGACGCTGCCGATGGCTCTCGTCGGCGGCGTGCTGGCGGCGTACCTCGGTGACGGCATCCTCTCGCTCGGCTCGCTCGTCGGGTTCTTCACCGTCTTCGGGATTGCAGCCCGGAACGGGATCCTGATGATCAACCACTTCCAGCACCTGGAGCGGGAGGAAGGCGTGCCCTTCGGCCTGCCGCTCGTCCTCCGGGGCGCCCGGGAGCGGCTCTCGCCGATCCTGATGACGACGCTTGCAACGGGTCTCGCGATCGTGCCCCTGGTGGTCGCGGGGAACGCCCCCGGCCACGAGATCGAGCACCCGCTGGCGGTGGTCGTCCTCGGCGGCCTGGTCACGTCGACACTGCTCAACCTGTTCGTCGTCCCGGCGCTCTACCTGCGCTTTGCCCGCCCGGAGAAGTCGACCGCCGCCGGCGGCACCGGGGTTGCCCCAGCGTCACCGTAAAGGGCGACGACTCGGCGTTCGATCCCCGCGGCGGCCCGCGGGGATCAACGCCGGATCGCGACGACCTCGAAGGCTGAGCCCGGGACGCGGTGCAGCGTGTGCAGCTGGTCGTTCGACCACTTCGGATGCGGCGCGCCGCTCAGGTACCAGTTCGAGCCGTTGTCGGCCACGATCATCCCGTACTCCTTCAGCGCCTGGAGCACGATCCTCGCTTGACGCGGGAAGCCGGAGATCGGGTAGCTCCGCTTGAGGCGGAAGCGCATCCCCATCGGCGGCAGGTCCGGATCCGTCTTGTCGCTCGCGAAATGGCGCGCCGGCCAGACGTAGGCGCGGCGCGTGCTCTGGACGGTGAACCGGAGCGCGTGGTCGATCCGTCCGCGGGCCACGTCCTCGTAGCGCGCGAGCCCGGGCAGGATCGGCAGCCCCGCCGCGTCGGCCGACGTCCAGCCCGCGGGCCGGAGCTTGTTCGAGCGCAGGTCGAAGATCGCTCCCGAGCCTGCACGCCAACCGCCGCCGGACGTGGGGTAGAGGGCGAAGAGCTCGTAGAGCTTGCAGCTGTCGCGGTCGACGATCAGCGCGTGCCGGTCGCCGTCCGAGCCGCGGCCGCCCTCGATCGCGACGTTCGCCGGGATCGGATACGGCCCCTTGTCCGACTCGGGCGCGTACTCGAACGAGACCCTCGACTTCGCCTGGCCCTTGCCGACCACGGTGACCGGGATCCCGATCGGCCCGCCTTGCCAGACGCCCGAGCCGAAGTCCGCGTGCACGTTGTCGTCGCGGCCGATCGCGGCGACGACGCGGTCCGAGCTCGCCGCCACCGGCAGCTTGTCGACGCGCTGGTTCCACGGGCTCGAGGCGGGGAAGACAGGGCAGGCCGGCGCGCCGTTCACCTTCCCGGCCGAGGCCGCTGCGACGCCGAGCACCAGCGCGCCCGCGAGGACGAGTCCGATTCGCTTCAGAGAGCTCACAGAAGCGGAGACGCCGCCGCGACCTGAGTCTTGTCCTCCGGGAGCGTCACGAGCGGGTAGAGGGCGCGGATCTCGTCGACGAAGCCGGCCAGCTTGTCGGCGATCGCCGCGTCCTTGATCTCGAGCACGTTCTCTGCGTTCAGCTCGCCGGAGTGGGAGAGGTTGAAGCTGCCCAGGAAGGAGACGTCGTCGGCGACCGTGATCTTCGCGTGCATGAAGTCGTGCACGGTGTCGGGCGTCCACTTGGTCGAGGGCTTGCCGGCGAAGCGGGCAGCTTCGAGGAACCGCCGCAGCGCGGGCACCTTCCAGCTCGCGTTCCCGTTCAGCCGCCACTGGTAGAGGACGCCGTCGACCTGGGTGTCGTCGACGACGCCGGCGACGTCCACCACCCCGTCCGAGCAGACCTCGGCGAGCGTGCCGAGGATGGGGCCCGAGCTGAGCACCGGCGACGCGATCCGGACGCGCTTCTTCGCCTGCCCGATCCGCTTCGCGATCCGGTGCGCGAGGGCCTCGCCGAACTCGGGCGCGAACCACGGCCGCACCTCGACCCCGCCGACCTCGACGGGACGGGGATCGACGTGCCCGCCGAGGACGGCGCCGGTCTCCCAGAGCTGGTCGAAGTTGAGCCCGTACGCGTGCGCGAGCTCGGGGGACTCGACGATCGCGATCACGTTCTCCTGCCGCGACCACGAGTCCTGCGACCAGTTCATCGACCCCGTCCACACCGTCTCGCGGTCTCGGACCACGTACTTGTGGTGCATCAGATCGGGGACGCCCGGGATCGGCCGCGTCGGGATCGGCATCGCCTCGACCAGCTCGGGCGCGGTCTGAGGCGGCGGCGGGACCGGAATCGGGCCGGGGTGGTCGACGTTGTAGACGAGGCGGACCGCGACGCCGCGCTCCTGGGCGCCGACCAGTGCGTCCCTGACGATCTCTGCCGCTTCGTCGTCCAGGCGGATGTCGTAGAGCGCGAGCTCGAGGCTGTGTTGCGCGGCGCCGAGGAAGTCGGCCACCTGGATCGCGACGTCGACGGCGGTCTGGCCGCCGTCGCGGTAGAACCGAAGCTCGATCAACCGGCTGCGGCTCGGAGCGATGCCTTGTGGGCGCGCTTCGCCGCCTGATACTCGGCGAGAGCCTCGGGCGAGTCGACATCGCCGAGCATCGCGTGCTCCGGCACGAGCGGCTCGGCCATCGCGATGCCGAAGCGGCGGGCGAGGACCGAGGCGAGCGCCTTGACCTTCATCTCGCCGAAGCCCGGCAGCGCCTCGATCCGCCGCTTCAGGTCGGCGGTGTCGACTGCGTCGCCCCAGACGCGGCCGGCGTCGCCGCCATACTCCTCGGCCACGACCGCGCAGAGCTCCTGCACGCGCTTCGCCATGTTCCCCGGGAAGCGGTGGATCGCGGGCTTCTCGCGGAAGACCTCGAGGAGCCGGTCCGGATCCAGCTGCGCGATCGTGTCCGCGTCCAGAGCGCCCAGCCTCTGCTGCAGCTTCAGCGGCCCGAGGAACGCGGTCGGCACCGTCACCTGCTGATCGAGGACGAACCCGATCAGGAGCGCGAGCGGCTCGGCGGCGATCAGCCGGTCGGCGTCGGCGTTCCCGGTGAAGTGCAGCGCATCCGGCACGGTTCGATCCTAGCGCTGCGGGGTACTCCTTCGACATGGCCGATCCGATCGAGAAGACCGAAGAGCTCGCCTCCGAGGCGGAGCGGGGGAAGAGCGAGCGCACTCCCTGGCTCGTGCTCGGCGGCGTCCAGCTCGCCGTCGCGGCGCTCGTCGCGCTCGTGCTGGCGATTGCCTTCGGCGCCTACCTGCTCGCCTAGAGCTTTCGGAGAGGTTGTACTCGTGTGCCTTCTCGGTGCACAATCGCGCTTATGCGCGGTCGGATCGTCTTCGCCCTTGGTGCTCTTGCGACAGTCGCAGCGCTTGCGGCGACGGCCACGGCCGCGGTGCCGTCCGGAACCGTCGTCGTCCCCAGAGGACAGCCGGTCCAGATCGCCTTCACCGGGATCACTGCGGAAGGTGACGAGCTCGCGGCGTTCACGGCGTCTTTTCGGAAGGCGATCGAGCTTGCGGTCGCGTTGAACCCGAGGATCCGCGGCTTCGCGGTTCAGGTCAACGTTGTGGAGACGAGTTGCGGCGGCGACAACGGCGCAGCGGCGAGCTCCATCGTCGGCAACGAACAGAACGTCGCCGTCATCGGTCACATCTGCTCGGACGGCTTTGCGAGCGCATTGCCGATCTACGAAGCCGCGGGCATCGTGACCGTCTCGGGCAGCGCGACCGCGGACTGGCTCCCGGCCCTCGGGCCGACCGTCTTCAATCGCCTGCACGTACGTGATGGCGATGGCGGCGAGGGGTGGTACGCGCAAGTCACAACCTCACCGATCAACGCAGCTTGGCGTCAGGCATATCGACTCATCTTCGGCGAGAGCCCGACAGCATTGGCCGACGTCTACTTCGACGCCGCGCGCCTTCTACTCGCACGGATCGAGGAGACGGCGAGAGTCGTGAGGGGACGCCTTGTGATCGACCGATCGGCGCTCGCAGCAGCGATTCGCACCACGCAGAGGTTCGTTGGAGTCACGTGCCCGATTGCAATCGAACCTGCGACCGGCAACCGCGTCAACGATCCGGTCTCCGTCGCAGCGTGCGTGTCACTCGCCGGAACCGACTAGTCACGTCTTACAAACCGTCCTAGACTCGCCGCATGGTCCGGAAGACGGTCACGCTCGTCTTCTGCGACGTCGCTGACTCGACGCCGCTCGGCGAGCAGCTCGACCCGGAGGCACTCCGGGGCGTCTGGTCGCGCTACCACGAGACCGCGCGTGCCGTCCTCGAGGGTCACGGCGGCACGATCGAGAAGTTCGTCGGCGACGCGGTTCTGGCCGTCTTCGGGATCCCGCTCGTCCACGAGGACGATGCGCTCCGCGCCGTGCGCGCGGCGGTCGAGCTGCGGGACGAGCTTGGGCGGCTGAACGACGAGCTCGAGCGGGCGTACGGCGTCCGGATCGGGGTCCGGACCGGCGTCCACACCGGCGAGGTCTTCGCCGGCGATCCGTCGCAAGGCGATCCGTTCGCCACCGGCGACGCCGTTGTCGTGGCCCAGCGGCTCGAGGCCTCGGCCGCGCCGGGAGAGATCCTCGTGGGCGACGCGACGATCCGGCTCGTCCGGGACGCGGTGACGGCCGAGCCGGCGCTCGCGCTCGCGCTGAAAGGAAAGACCGAGCCGGTCGACGCCTGGCGCCTGCTCGCCGTCGAG
The DNA here is from genome assembly GCA_963789355.1 of uncultured Gaiellaceae bacterium. Taxonomy (GTDB): domain Bacteria; phylum Actinomycetota; class Thermoleophilia; order Gaiellales; family Gaiellaceae; genus Gaiellasilicea. The sequence goes on along the minus strand of CAWBKK010000003.1, from coordinate 142,692 downwards.
CCGGACGTGGCTGGACTGGCGCGGAGGATGGACTCGCCGCTCGTCGGGCGGGCCGCCGAGCTGGACGCGTTGCTGGCCGAGCTCGAGCGGGCCACGGCCGATCGCACCTGCCGGATCGTCACGATCGTCGGCGAGCCGGGCGTGGGAAAGTCCCGGCTCGCGGCCGAGCTAGTCACGACCGTCGGCGAGGACGCGCTCGTGCTCGAGGGCCGCTGCCTTCCCTACGGAAACGGGATCACCTACTGGCCGCTCGTCGAGGTCGTCCGCGACCTCGACCTCGACGGAATCTTCGACGGCGAGCCGGAGGGCGACACGGCGCACGAGCGGATCCTGGAGGCGGTCGGGCGGGCAGCGCCGCGCTCACGAAGCGATGAGCTCTACTGGGCCATCCGCCGGCTGCTCGAGACGCTCGCGCGCGAGCGGCCGCTCGTGCTCGTGCTCGACGACATCCAGTGGGCGGAGCCGGCATTCCTCGACCTCGTCGAGTACCTCGCCGGCTGGAGCCGTGACGCACCGATCCTCGTCTGCTGCCTCGCCCGCCCCGACCTCGCCGAGGTGCGGCCCGGCTGGGCGGGAGCGACGATCAAGCTTGCACCGCTGCCGCGCGAGCACGCCCGGACGCTGCTCGAGAACCTGGCCGGGCCGCTCGACCGGGAAGCCGCCGACGCCGTCGGCCGCGCGACCGGCGGGAACCCGCTCTTCCTCGAGGAGATGCTGCGGATGCTCGTCGAGGACGGCGTCCTCGTCGAGCGTGACGGCCGGCTCGAGCCGCTGGCCGCCGTCGACTCGCTGCGAGTTCCGGCGACGGTGCAGGCGGTCCTTGCGGCCCGCCTCGACCGGCTGGACGACGACGAGCTTGCGGTGCTGCAGCGGGCCGCGGTGATCGGTCAGGTGTTCTGGTGGGGCGCGGTCGCCGACCTCTCCCCGCAGGAGGAGATCGGCCAGGTGGCCGGCCTCCTGCAGGCGCTCGTCCGCAAGGGGCTCGTCAAGCCGGACGCGCGCACGTTCGCGGGCGAGGACGGCTTCCGCTTTGGCCACATCCTGATCCGCGACGCCGCCTACGAGTCGATGCCGAAGCGCCTCCGGGCGGAGTTGCACGAGCGGTTCGCCGCCTGGGCCGAGCAGCGCGTTGGAGCAGAGCTCGACGAGATCATCGGCCACCACCTCGAGCAGGCGCGCTCGTTCCGGCTCGAGCTGGGCCCGGACGGGCCGGTCGAGGCCGCGCTCGCCGAGCGGGCCTCCGACCGGCTGACGCGGGCGGGCCGGCGCGCGCTCGGCCGCGGTGACATCCACGCGGCGAGCAACCTGCTCGGGCGCGCCGCGGCGCTGCTCGACGAGGAGGATCCGCGCCGGCTCGAGCTGGTCCCGGAGCTCGGGCTCGTCCTGACCGAGTCGGGCGAGCTCGTACGGGCGGAGGCGCTGCTGACGGACCTGATCGGTCGAGCCGACAACGGCGCGGCCGAGCTCGTCCGGCTGGCGGCTCGGATCGAGCGGGTCGCGCTCAGGCTCCGCAGCGATCCCCGGGACGGCTGGGAGGACGACCTGGAGATCGTCGAAGCGGCGCTGCCGGCGCTGGAAGCGATGCCCAAGCTCGACCGCAACGCCCATCGGGCTCTCGCACGCGGGTGGTTCCTGATCGGGCTGGTGCGCGGGCTGTGGGCGGGCCAGGTCGGGCGCGGGGAAGAAGCCCTGCGCCGGGCGCGAACGCACGCAGCGGCCGCCGGCGACCGCTGGCAGGAGTCCGAGATCGTCGGGCGCCTCGGCTTCGCTGCGTGGTCGGGCCCGCTCCCGGTCCACGACGGCATCGGGCTCTGCGTCTCACTGCTGGAGTCCGCCCCCGACGATCTCATGCTCGAGGCCTGCTGCAGGCGGTGGATCGGCTGCCTCGTGGCCCGGGAAGGCCGGTTCGAGGAGGCACGGGAGCTGGTCGCCGCCGCCGTCGCTGCGTACGAGGAGCTCGGTGCACGTCTCGACGCCGTGGCCACCGCCGCGTTCAGTCGCGCCGACATCGAGCTGCTCGCCGGCGATCACCTCGCGGCGGAGACCGCCCTGCGGGAGGGGTACGGCGCGCTCGGCTCCCTGGGCGAGGTCGGTCAGCGCGCGTCGGTGGCCGCGATGCTGGCGAACACCCTCAGGAGGCGGGGCCGCGCTGCCGAGGCGGACGGGTTCGCGCGGCTCGTCGAGAAGACCGCCTCGGAGAAGGACATCTGGTCACAGGTCCTCCATCGCCTCGCCAGCGCCGGTCTGCTGGCAGACGCGGGGGAGCTGCCGCACGCCGAGCGGGTGGCCCGGGAGGCGCTCGCGATCGTCGAGGCCACCGACCTGCTCGATCTCCACGGTGACGTGCTCCTCGAGCTCGCCGACGTGCTTCGCCTGGACGGGCGGGAGGACGAGTCGCGCGAGTGCGTGCTCCGTGCCCTCGCACTCTTCGAACGGAAGGGAAACCGCATCTCTGCGGATCGGGCCAGGTCGGCGCTCGCGGTCGCGACTACCGGAAGCTGAGCCCGAGCCGCTGCGCCAGCTCCGGATCGATCGGCCGCCGCCGAGCCGGCGGCACGTACAACGTCGGTGCCGGAGCCTCGGAAAGTCGCGCCAGTGCGTCCAGTCGAACGGTCTCGATCCGAGCATCCGCGATCGGATACGTCGACGCCAGGTAGAAGATGAGCTCGTGCGCCGGGGGGTACAGCTCTCCGAGCCGCTCGGCGAGGACGCGCAGCCCGTGAGGCTCCTGACCCGGACTGGAGTCGAGCTTGCCGAGGGCGTCCACCTGCCAGAGCACGAGACCCGCGCCCGGATCGGGCTCGAAGCCGCGGATGAGGAAGTCGGTCGAGTCGTAGCTCTGCCAGCCCTGCTCGGCCGGATCGACCCCGAGGTCGGCGAACAGGCAGTCCTCGGCCGAGATGCCGGGGAGCATTCTGGCCGGATACCCCTCCGCCCGTGCTCGCGCGACAGCCTGGTGTGAGGGGGCCACGTAGACGCCCGGATGGCCGTAGAAGACGGCGCAGACCTTCGCGCCTCCGCGGACGGCCGCGAGAATCTCGTCCACCATCTCGGCGTAGATCTGCCGGCGTCGGGGCCCGGGCCGGTAGAGCGTGCTCAGCGAGCGCGCGTTCGGGCTGACCGAGCGGACCCAGTCGGCGACCGCCGGATCGGCGACGACGAACAGGACCTCGTCAGCGTCCTCGATCGCGTCCCGTGCTTCCGGGGTGACGTGCCGAACCAGCTGGATACCGCTCCCGACGACGACGAGTGAGCCTGCTCCCCCCGGAACGGGCGCGCCGCTACTGCGTATACGGGGGACCTCCGCCTCCGCCACCCGAACCACCGTCGGGGTCGTCGTTCGGGCCCCAGATCCAGTCCGGCCCCGGACGCGGCCCGCCGAAGAACCAGATCCACCAGGCGACGTCGACGTCCGTCCCGTCGTCGTGCTCCTCGGCGACGGCCGCCCGGACGCGCTCGAGCGTCCAGTCCTCCGACTGGAAGAGGTCGTTGTCGGCGACGCCCCACTCGCTGAGGAGGTCGGGACGTCGGTCGGAGTTGAACTCGGCGAGCAACTCTCGGGAGTGAGCGAGAGCGATCAGGAACCTCGTCAGGGGCTTGTCGGCCGGCATGTGGCGGAAGCTACAAGAGTGGGTCAGGTGGGTCAAGCGAGCTACTCTGACGGCGATGGATCCGCTCGCGCCGTTCTCCCAGAAGACGCGGGGCTGGTTCGAGCGGGCGTTCGCCGGGCCGACCCCGGCGCAGTCGGCCGGCTGGCCGGCGATCGCGACCGGTGGGCATGTCCTGATTCAGGCGCCGACCGGCTCCGGCAAGACGCTGGCCGCGTTCCTGCACGGGATCGATCAGCTCGACCGCGCGCCCGGGACGGGCCTCCGCCTCCTCTACATCTCGCCGCTGAAGGCGCTCAACTACGACGTCGAGCGGAACCTGCGCGGACCGCTCGCGGGAATCAAGTCCGAGCTCCGCGTCGGCGTCCGCACCGGCGACACCTCGCAGAAGGAGCGCCGCGAGCTGGTCAAGGAGCCGCCCGACATCCTGATCACGACACCGGAGTCGCTCTTCCTGATGCTGACCTCGCAGGCGCGGGAGACGCTGCGCGGAATCGAGACGGTGATCGTCGACGAGGTCCACGCCGTTGCCGGGACGAAGCGGGGCGCCCACCTGGCGCTCTCGCTCGAGCGGCTCGACGCGATCCTCGAGCAGCCGGCGCAGCGGATCGGCCTCTCGGCGACGCAGCGGCCGCTCGAGGAGATCGGTCGTTTCGTCTCCGGCGACCGGCCGGTCCAGCTCGTCGACGCGGGTACGCGCAAGGAACTCGATCTCGAGGTCGTCGTTCCGCTCGACGACATGCGCGAGCCGGGGGAGGGCGGCTCGATCTGGCCCTCGATCTATCCCGAGCTGCTCCGCCTCGTCCGGGAGCATCGCTCGACGATCGTCTTCGTCAACAACCGCCGCCTCGCCGAGCGACTCGCGGTGCGGCTGAACGAGCTGGCCGAGGAGGAGATCGCGCGCGCGCACCACGGGTCATTGGCCCGGGAGCAGAGGGTGATCATCGAGGAAGACCTGAAGGCGGGGCGGATCCCGTGCCTGGTCGCGACGTCGAGCCTCGAGCTGGGAATCGATATGGGCGCGGTCGACCTCGTGATCCAGGTCGAGAGCCCGAAGTCGGTCGCTCGTGGGCTGCAGCGGGTCGGCCGCGCAGGCCACGAGCTCGGCTCCGTCTCGAAGGGGCGCATCTTCCCCAAGTTCCGTGCCGACCTGCTCGAGTCGGCGGTCGTTGCGCGCGCGATGCGAGGGGGCGAGATCGAGGAGACGAGGATCCCGCGCAACCCGCTCGACGTGCTCGCGCAGCAGATCGTCGCGATCGTGGCCGAGGAGGAGATCGAGGTCGCGGCGCTGCATCGGCTCGTGCGCGGCGCGTATCCGTTCTCCGACCTCTCCCTCCAGCAGCTCGAGAACGTGCTCGACATGCTCGCCGGCCGCTACCCCTCCGACGAGTTCGCCGAGCTGCGGCCCCGGATCGTCTGGGACCGCACGGCGGGCGTGATCCGCGGGCGCACCGGCGCCCGCAGGCTGGCCGTCACGAACGCGGGCACGATCCCCGACCGGGGCCTCTACGGCGTCCACCTGATCGACGGCGGCGGCCGGGTGGGCGAGCTCGACGAGGAGATGGTCTACGAGGCCCGGCAGGGGCAGACGTTCATGCTCGGCGCCTCGACCTGGCGGATCGAGGAGATCACCCGCGACCGCGTGATCGTCTCGCCCGCACCCGGCGTTCCCGGTGCGGTGCCCTTCTGGAAGGGCGAGGGCGTCGGTCGTCCGTTCGAGCTGGGCGAGAAGATCGGCCGTGCCTCGAGGGACCTGATCGGGGTCAGCGACAAGGTCGCGCTGGCGCGGCTGGGCGACGACTACCACCTCGACCCGCGCGCGGCGCAGAACCTCCTGACCTACCTCCAGGAACAGCAGGCGGCGACCGGCGTCCTCCCTTCCGACCGCGCGATCGTGGTCGAGCGCTTCCGGGACGAGATCGGGGACTGGCGCGTCTGCATCCTGACCCCGTTCGGCGGCCGCGTGCACGCCCCGTGGGGGATGGCGCTGACCGCCCGGCTCCGCGACTCGCTCGGGCTCGATGCGCAGTCGATCTGGTCGGACGACGGGATCGCGCTCCACCTCCCCGAGGCCGACACGCCCCCGAGCCTCGCCGACCTGCTGATCGGGCCGGAGGAGATCGAAGAGCTCGTCGTCGCCGAGGTCGGCCAGACGGCCCTCTTCGGCGCCCGCTTCCGTGAGAACGCCTCCCGGGCCCTGCTGATCCCGCGGCGTCGCCCGGGCCAGCGGACGCCGCTCTGGCAGCAGCGGCTGAAGGCGCAGAACCTGCTCCAGGTCGCGCGCAAGTACGGCTCGTTCCCGATCATCCTCGAGACCTACCGCGAGTGTCTGCAGGACGTGTTTGACCTGCCGGCGCTGAAGCACATCCTCCGCGGCCTGCAGACGCGCCAGCTCGATCTCGTCGAGGTGGAGACGGCGTCGGCCTCGCCCTTCGCGAGCTCGCTGCTCTTCGACTACGTCGCCACCTACATGTACGAGGACGACACGCCCCCGGCCGAGCGGCGTGCGCAGGCACTCTCGCTCGACCGCGACCTGCTCCGGGAGCTGCTCGGACAGGAGGAGCTGCGCGAGCTGATCGATCGGGACGCGCTCGCCGAGGTGGAGCGGCAGCTGCGCGGCGATCCACGCGACGCCGATGAGCTGCACGACGTCCTTCGCCGACGCGGCGATCTTCGAGCGGGTGAGTACGACGAGGCGCAGGCAGCGATCCTGCTCGCCGAGCGCCGTGCGCTCACGGCCAGGATCGCCGGCGAGGAGCGGCTGGTCGCAGCCGAGGACGCGGGTCGCTATCGCGATGCGCTCGGCGTGATGCCTCCCGGAGGGTTTCCGGAGGCGTTCCTCGAGGGCGGCCCCGACTCCCTTCGCCAGCTCCTCCTCCGCTTCGCCAAGAGCCGCGGCCCGTTCACCACCGCCGAGGCCGACGAGCGCTTCGGGCTCGAGCTCGCGCCGCTGCTGCACGAGCTCGAGCGCGCCGACCTGCTCGTCCGGGGCGAGCTGCGGCCGGGCGGCTCCGAGCGCGAGTGGTGCGACCCCGATGTCCTCCGCCGCCTTCGCCGCGCCTCACTGGCGGCGCTCCGCCGCGAGGTCGAGCCCGCCGAGCAGGCCGCGCTCGGCCGCTTCCTGCCGGCGTGGCACGGAATCGGCCGCCGATCCACCCTCCGCGAGGCGCTCGTCCCGCTCCAGGGACTCGCGCTCCCTGTCTCGCTCTGGGAGAGCGAGGTGCTGCCTCGGCGCGTCCCCGGGTATCAGCCGTCGTGGCTCGACGGGCTCTGCGCCGCCGGCGAGCTCGTCTGGGTCGGTGCCGGGCTCGACCGCGTCGCCGTCTACTTCCGCGAGGACGCGCCCGTGCTCGGCCGCCCGGCCGGAGCGCCGCCGCCCGAGAGCCCCGAGGCGGACGCGATCCGGGACGCGCTCGGCCGCAGCGCGATGTTCTGGGGAGACCTGGTCGCCGAGACCGGGCTCGAGGCGGAAGCCGCGCTGCCCGCGCTCTGGGAGCTCGTCTGGGCGGGCGAGGTGACGAACGACGCCTGGACGCCGCTGCGCGCCGGCCGCCGCTACGCCGCTCCGCGCGCACAGCGCCTCCCCCGCCGGTTCTCGCGGACGCGCGGGGCAGCGATCACCTCGACCCAGGGCCGCTGGTCGCCGACGGAGCGCCTCTTCGTGGGCGCGCCCGACCGGCGTGCGCTCGCCGAGCTCCTGCTCGAGCGACAGGGGATCGTCACGCGGGACGGCGTTCGCGGCGAGGGGATTCCAGGCGGGTACAGCGCCGTCTACTCGGAGCTGAAGGATCTCGAGACGATCGGCGCCTGCCGCCGTGGCTACTTCGTCGAGGGTCTCGGCGGCGCCCAGTTCGCCCTCGCAGGGGCGGTCGAGCGGCTGCGGGAGCTGCGCGCCGACGAGGAGCCCGAGCCGCTCGTGCTCGCCGCCGCCGACCCCGCGCAACCGTACGGCGCCGCGCTGCCGTGGCCGAAACGGGCCGGAGCGCGGGCGGCGCGCGTCGCCGGCGCTCAGGTCGTGCTCCTCGGTGGCGAGGCCGCGCTCTTCGTCGAGCGCGGCGGCCGAACGCTCGTGCCGCTGCGCGAGCCCGAGGAGGACTGGCTGCGGCCGGCGATCGCGGCGCTCGTCGAGCACGTTCGGGCCGGGGGCGGCAAGCGGCTCGCGGTCGAGCGTTTCGACGGCCGGCCGGTGATCGAGACGGAGATCATGCCGCTCCTGGTCGAGGCCGGCTTCCTCGCCGGCCCGCGGCGCGCCGTGCTCCGGCCGTAAACAGCTAAATCTCCAGGGGTTTCCGGCCGATCAGGGGGTCGTGACCCCGTCGCTGAAGCAACGACTAGGCCTCGCGCCCGTCCGACTCGAGCGGGGGGAGCGCCAGCGGTTGCTCGCTGCTCGCGTCGGCTCGGTGCTCTTCGCCGTCGAGGGGAGCCTCGTGCTCGGAGCCGCGGCCGTCGTCGGCAGCGCCTTGGGAGACACGCGGCTGCTCGTCGCCGCGAGCGGCGCCTACCTGCTGGCGACCCTGCTCCTCCTGACCTATGAGCGGCTCGGCCTGCTCGGCGCGAACGTGATCGCGCTGGCCGGGAGCGCGAGCGTGACCGTGCTGGTCTCGGATCCAGAGCTCGGCGCGAACTACAAGATCCTCTACGTCTGGCCGGTGCTCTACGTCGCGTTCTTCCTGCCGCGGCGCCAGGCGGGCTTCCAGGTCGCGGCGATCGTCGCTGCGTCCGGCTGCGCGCTCGCCGCGACGCTGCCCTCGGCGCACGCGATCGAGCTCTGGATTCTCTCCTCCGGGATCCTCGCCGGCGCGGCCGCGTTCACGAGCTATCTCCGGGACTACCTGATCCAGCTGATCGACAAGGCGCACCGGAACCGAGCTGCTCTCGACGCGTTCTTCCTCCATGCTCCCGCGGGCTTCGGCTTCCTCGATCGCGACCTCCGACACGTCCGCGTCAACGAGGCGCTCGCGCAGATCATGGATCTCGAGCGAGCGGAGATCGAGGGCCGCCTGCTCAGCGAGGTCGCCCCGATCAACGCGCCCAAGCTCGAGCCGCTCGCGCGCAGGGCGATCGAGTCCGGCCGGCCGACGGAAGTCGAGATCCACAACCCCGACGGTCGCAGCCACCTCGTCAGCTACTACCCGATGCCGGGTCCCAACGGCCAGACCGGCGTGGGGACGGCGGTCACCGACGTGACTCAGCTGAAGGAGATCGAGAAGCGGCTCGAGGAGACGAACCAGCGGCTGACCGTGCTCGCGACCACCGACGAGCTGACCGGCTTGCCGAACCGGCGCATGCTGGCCGAGCAGCTCGAGCTGGCGCTCGCCCGCGCCCGTCGTGGCGGGCTCGCGGTCGCCGTGCTCTGCCTCGACCTCGATCGCTTCAAAGCAACCAATGACTCGCTCGGTCACGCCGTCGGCGACGAGCTGCTCGTCGCGGTCGCAGGTCGCCTCCGTGCCGGCGCCCGTGAGACGGACGTCGTCGCGCGCTACGGCGGCGACGAGTTCGTGATCATGCTGGCCGACCTCGACGTGCAGGCGGCGCCGGAGCTTGCAGCGACCGTCGTCGACCGCCTGCGCTCGGTGCTGTCCGAGCCGTTCGCGATCGGGCCGGTCGAGCTGCAGGCCGACGCCTCGATCGGGCTTGCCCTCTATCCGCTCGACTCCCGCGATGCCAAGGGCCTGCTCGCCGCCGCGGACGCGGAGATGTACGCCGGCAAGACCGTCGTCAGCCGCGTGGCGTAGAGCCCGCCTTCCGCAGTTCGGCGACGGCCGGTCCGAGGCGTAGCGGGATTCCGTCGTCGCCTTCGGCGCCGCCGGTGACGACGACCAGGCCGTCGGGCAGCTCCACCTCGACGAGCCCGGCCTCCAGCTCGGCGCGTACCGCCCCGTCGATCGCGCTCAGGCAGAGCAGGTCGGCGTTCGTGCGACTTGCCGTCCAGACGACCGCCTCGAGCGGCGCGTCCGCGCCGAGGTAGACGATCAGCCAACCGTCGGCCTGGAGCAGGACGGCCAGTGCGAGCAGCCCGAGCTCGTGCCGCTCGCCTGGAGCGCACGCAAGCACCGCGGTGCCGCGGACGGCCGGCCGCCGGTCGGAGAGCAGAGTCCGGAGGCGGGCAAGCACGACCTCGGTGAGCAGGTGCTCCTGGGCGATGCACTCGGAACCCGACTCCCAGCGGTCTCCGATGAACCGAAGCGCCGGCGCGACGATCTCCTCGATCGCCGTCTCGACGTCGTAGAGCGTGAACGACTGCTCGACGAGAGCGGCCAGGCGGTGGATGTCGATCTTCGCGGCCGCGGCGACCATCGCGTCGCGCAGGTCGGCCTCGGACGAGACGGCGTTGCTCTGGTCGGTCTCCAGGAGCGCCGCCGCCTCACCGATCCGGAAGCCCTCCGTGAGCCGGTCGCGCAGCCATTCCACCCGCGCGACATCGCGCTCGTCGTAGCGGCGCTGCCCGCCAGAGGTTCGTCGCGGCCGGAGGACGCCGTAGCGGCGCTCCCACTTGCGCAAGGTGTCGGCGCCGATCCCGGTGCGCTGCGCGACTGCCGCGATGTTGAGACCGCTGCCGTGTGCTTGCTGGGCCGGGCGCGCCTGGAGGTACGCCGAGACGGTGCCCGCGAGATCCTGGAGCACGCGCACGTCATCGTCCGTCCACGTTCGGGGCGCGGTGTCGATCGCGCAGAGCGTGCCGATCGTCCGGCCACCGGGGCCGTTCAGCGGTACGCCGAGGTAGGCGACGATCCCGAGGGCACCCACCGCGGGGCTGTCCTTCACGAGCGGATCCGTGCGGGCGTCCTCGATCAGAAGGGGCTTCCGGGAGTGGATCGCGTGCTGGCAGGCGGAGTGAGAGATGGGGATGCCCGGGGTGGAGCCCCACGGCTGCTCGGGCCCGACGCAGCTGACGAAGTGCAGCTCGTCGCCGTCCGCGATCGTCACCAGGGTGACGGGCACCTTGAGCAGCGTCGCAGCGAGTCGCGTCGTCCGGTCGAAGAGTTCGCGCGCCGCCGCATCCACGAGCTCCGTGGCTGGCCCGGTGCGCACGCCCTGTGGAGTCACGGGCTGTGCCATTCGGGAAGACACTAGCTCTAAGCTAGACAACATGCCCGAAGGGGATGCACTCCACCGGGCCGCGCTTCGGCTCCAGCCGCTCGTCGGCCAGCGGCTCGAGGTCGAAGCGCCCAATCCACGAGGTCAAGCGACACAGGTTGCTCCGCGCGTCGACGGTCGCGTGCTCGAGTCGGTCGAGGCGGTCGGGAAGAACCTGCTTCTGCGCTTCGAGGGCGGGATCGTCGTCCGGAGTCATCTGCGGATGACCGGCCGCTGGCGAATCGAGCCGCGCGGAAAGGTGAGGGCGGGGCTGCCGTGGCTCGTCCTTCGCGGCGAGACGCTCGAGGGCGTGCTCTGGAACGGGCCGGTGCTCACGCTCGAGGCGCGGAACCTCCGCCGGCTCGGCCAGGACGTGCTCGCGGAGGAATTCGACGTCGAGGCTGCGGTCGCCCGGCTCCGTGGCGCCGGCGACCGCTGGCTGGGCGAAGCGCTGCAGGACCAGCGGGTCGTCGCGGGGATCGGGAACATGTGGATGGCCGAGGCGCTCTGGTCGATTCCGGTGACACCGTGGGTGCGAGTGCGAGACGTGGCCGACGATGTGCTGCACGAAGCCGTGACGGCGGCTCGGGGGTTGATGCGCGGCGCGCTCGCCACCGGACGTCCCGGACGACAGGTCTACCGGCGCGCGGGCCGTCCCTGCCTCCGCTGCGGCACGATCGTCAAGTCCCGCGGGCAGGGCGACGAGAACCGGACGGCCTACTGGTGCCCGGGCTGTCAGGCAGGAGGCGCGCCGCCGGGGGAGTAAGCAGGGTGGATGGCGGTTCGTGCTCCGCACCTACACCTGACCCTTCGCTCCTTCTGCCTGGGAGCGTTCGTCTTTCTCGGCCGCGCCCTCGAGGAGGGCGAGGACCTGCCGTTCGCGTTCGAGGAGCACGTCCAGCGGGGCGGCCCGGCGCTCTACGAGTACCGGCCCCTGGTGCGCTCCTTCGTCGACGCGCACGCGAACGCGCTGTCGAAGCGCGACGACGCGCGAATCGCGCTCGACGAGCTCCTGCGCGAGCCCGCCGCCGCGATCTTCGCCCGGGCGCACGCAGGCTCGCGGCCGACCGAGGAGCAGGCGCTGTTCCGGACCGTGCTGCTCTCGCTGCTGATCTCGACCGCCGAGTCCTGCGGCGGGTTCGACTGGGACGACCGCTCCTTCGAGCGCGCGTATGCGGAGCTCGAGGGGTCGCTGTTCGGCTCGGAGCGGGCCTACGCTGCGGTTGCTCCCCTCGTCGGCCTGTCGGTGGTGACGCAGGTCGAGCTCGGCGGCGGGATCCGGCTGCGCGCCGCGGCCACCGGGGAGCTCGCCCACCACTGGCCCGAGGCGCAGGGACTGTTGCCGCCCGGCTTCGGACGCGAGGTCGACCGCTACTGCGTGCTCGAGCTGGAACGGGGCCTCGAGCCGGGCGAGGAGCCGCCCGACGCGCCGGCAGAGCTCGCCGACGCCGTCTCCGCGATCCGGCTGGCGACGGCGGCTCCAGTGGCGGCCGGGCCGGTGCTCTTCGAGCGGCTCGACTGGCGTCCGTTCGGGATCCGGCCGGTCCTGCCGATCGCGGCGACCCAGCCTCCCGGCGAGGCAACACGGCTCGACTCCTTCCGTGCCGAGCTGGCGCGAGACGTCCTCACGCGGCTGGCGCTCGCCGACACGGACGCCCCGCTGGCGGAGGCGCTCGATCGCTGGGAGCTCTCCCTCTTCCAGAACGAGCCCTTCCGGTCCGAGCAGCTGCGAGGGGCGCTCGCCGGCCTCCTGGGCGAGACCTGGGAGTTGCGTGCCGCAGTGCTGCTCGGCGCCGAGAGCGACGAGCGGCGCGCGATCCACACGTCGCTGCGCTCGCTCGCCGAAGGCGAGCAGGCGTCGGCTCGGGCCGAGGACGCCGTCCGCCGTTCGCTCGTCGCGACGCTGCGTCACGGCGATCGGGCGGCCCTCGTGCGCTCGCTCGACGACGTGCTGCTCGGGCTGCGCGCCGCCGCCGGTGCGTAGGCGGCGAAGATTGACGTTGTCGTGACGAAGCAGTAGCGGTCTCGTCAGGGGTGCCCCGCTAGCGTCGAGGCATGGACGACGCGAACGTGCTCGCCCGGCTGGATCGGATCGGCGTGCTCGAGCGGAACGGCTCCACGACCGGAGAGCTGCTCGCCGAGTTGCGCGGCCTCATCCGCGCGGCGGAGCACGCAGCGTGCGAGCAGGCCGCCGGGAGCGACGCGAAGGAGGTGGTCGAGCGCCTCGGCACGGCGCCGCACGGGACATAATCGAGCTGTGATCGCCCACTGGGACGATGTCGAGAGCGGGCGTGCGGAAGCCGGCCACATCGCGGGTCTGTCTGACGTTCCTCGCGTACGGAACGAGGCGCCCCGACGACGTCTGCTACTACCCGCGCTCGAACAAGATCTACTTCCGCGGGCTCGGCCTGATCGCCCGGCTCGAGGATCTCGACTACGACGACGGCGAACCGGGCTGAGCCGCGGGTGAAGGAAATCCGAGGCTAGGCTTGAAAGGCGCTTGCACATGGGACTCATGCGCCTGCTACCCCGCCCGAACACCCGGGCGCATCACGCCACCGAGGAGCCGAGCTTGCAGAGGGTGATCGTCTTCGCGAACCAGAAGGGCGGCGTCGCGAAGACGACGACGACGCTGAACCTCGCGGTCGCTTTCAAGGAGCAGGGCTTCCGCGTCCTCGTGATCGACCTCGACCCGCAAGGCAACCTGACGATGAGCCAGGGGATGAACCCTGATTCGATCGAGCGCTCGATGTTCGACGTGCTCGTCCACCGGCTCCCGATCTCCGAGATCATCCACCCGGCCGAGATCGACGTCGCCGTCTCCTCGATCGACCTCGCGGGCGCCGAGTTGGCGCTGAGCGCGATGATCGGCCGCGAGCGCGCGCTCGAGAAGTCGCTGCTCGAGGTGCGCGACAAGTACGACTTCATCATGATCGACACGCCGCCGTCGCTCGGCCTGCTCACGATCAACGCCTTCGTGGCAGCGACCGGCGTGATCGTGCCCGTGCAGTGCGAGTACCTCTCGCTCCGCGGCCTCGTCCAGCTCGAGAACACGCTCGCGATGGTGCGCGAGAACCTCAACCCGGACGTGAAGATCGAAGGAATCCTGCCGACGATGTTCGACCGGCGCACGCTGCATTCGCGCGAGGCCGTCGAGATCCTCGAGGAGAACTTCGGCGACCTCGTCTTCAGAACTCGCATCCGCAAGACCGTCCGGTACGCCGAGGCTCCCGTGAAGGGCTCGTCCGTGCTCAAATACGATCCGACCGGGACTGCCGCCGAGGCGTACCGGGATCTGGCGAAGGAGGTGCTCGATGGCGCGAAACCGCGCGAGCATGCGTGAGGGCCCTCTGGCAGAGCTCTTCCGCGCGACGGAGGCAGCCCAGCGGCAGGCCGAGAAGGCGCCGGAAGCCGAGCCGCCCGCTCCGACGCCCGAGGAGCCGCAGGAGCTCACCGTCGAGCACGTCCCCGACTTCGCGAAGGAGGAACCACGCGCGGCCGCACCTGTACCCGCGCCCTCCCAGCCTGCGGCGCCGGAGGAGACCGTCCCGCGCGATCGGCCCAAGGCTGCGAAGCCGAAGGCGGCCGCGTCGGCTCCGCCTGCGCCGCCACCCACTGTCACGCCGACACCGCGCGAGCAGCCGGTCTACGAACCGCCCGTCACCCGCTACGAGGTGATGCCCGAGCCCGCCCCGCGGCTCGAGTACGCAACGCCGCGCGACAGCTCCAGCTACCTCGCCGTGATCCGCGTGATCGGCGTCGGTGGCGCCGGCTTGAACGCGGTCAACAGGATGATCGACGCCGGCATCTCGCAGGTCGAGTTCGTCGCCGTCAACACGGATATGCAGCAGCTGCAGCTCTCCGACGCCCCAGTGAAGATCCACATCGGCCGCGAGCTCACCCAGGGTCTCGGCTCGGGCGCTGAGCCGGACATCGGCCGCCGCGCTGCGGAGGAGAGCTACGACCAGATCAAGAACGCACTCCGCGGCTCCGACATGGTCTTCGTCACCGCGGGCGAGGGCGGCGGCACCGGTACCGGAGCGGCCCCGGTCGTCGCCCGGATCGCCCGTGAGCTCAACGCGCTCACGGTCGGCATCGTCACAACGCCGTTCCGGTTCGAGGGCTCGCGCCGCAAGACGTCCTCCGACCAGGGCGTCGAGGAGCTGCGCGCCGCCTGCGACACCGTGATCGTGATCCCGAACGACCGCCTGCTCGAGGTGCTCGACCGCTCCACCTCGATGCTCGACGCGTTCAAGATCGCCGACGACGTCCTCCGTCAGGGCGTCCAGGGGATCACCGACCTGATCACCATGCCGGGGTTGATCAACCTCGACTTCGCCGACGTGCGCACGGTCATGCGCGACGCCGGCTCGGCCCTGATGGGGATCGGCTACGCCACCGGAGAGGACCGCGCGAAGCAGGCCGCCGAGCGGGCGCTCAAGAGCCCGCTGATCGACACCGAGATCGTCGGCGCCCGCGGAATCCTGCTCTCGATCGCCGGCGGCGAGGACCTGACGCTGCTCGAGGTGAACGACGCCGCCGAGACGGTCCGCCAGGCCGCAACGGACGACACGAACATCATCTTCGGAGCCACGGTCGACGAGCGCCTCGCCGGCCAGGTGTGGGTGACGGTCGTCGCGACCGGCCTGGGTGGCACACGGCGCAGGACGACGCCGACCTTCACCGGCAACACGAGCCCCACGCGCTCCGAAGACCCACTCGAGCCGCCGAGCTTCCTCCGCAACTAGACGAGCGGGAAGAGCACGGTCGCCCCAAAGGCGGCCAGGAGCGCGAAGCAACCCGTCAGCGCCGCCGCCCCGGTGCGCCAGCGGACCGCGTCCGTGCGGCGACCGAGGAAGTAGAGGAGGCTGGCCGAGCCGAGCGCCAGCGTCGTCAGCGTCTCGACGGCGCCGAGCGCCAGCCCGGCCGACACGGCCACATCCGAGCCGACGCCGTGCGCCGTCAGCGCGAACGCGACAGCAGCGCTCGCGACACCGACGTTGCCGGGCGTGAGCGGGAGGATCCCCGCCAGGTCGAGCGCCGGGATGATCAAGACCGCAGCAGCGAGTGGCCGCTCGATCCCGAACGCGGCAACGATCCCGGTGGCGGCGGTGACGCGAAGCGCCATCGAGAGCCCGACCCAGCCGGCGATCTGCGCTGCCGCCCGCGGACAGCGGCCGAGGACGCGGAAAACGTCGAGCGCGTGCCCGAACTTGGTGCCGGGCCGCGAGTCGCGAGCGCGCCAGGCGATTGCGGCCGCGACACCCGCTCCGAGCAGCAAGACCGCGATCGGCCAGCGCGGCAACACGCCGCTCGCCGACGCCAGCGCCAGCACGACGGCGAGCCAGACGGCCCGCACGGCGCTCAGCGAGCCGGCGATCCCGCCGACCGTCCAGAGCCGGCCTTCGTTGTGCAGGACGCGGGAGAAGAGTGCGAAGCGAACCGCGGTCCCGATCCGGGCCGGCGCGAGCGCGTTGACGATCGAGCCGGTGCAGTAGCGAGCTGACGCGTCCGTCCGCGACGTCGTCCCGCCGCAGCGTGTGAGGGCGGACTGCCAGCCGCACGCGGAGGTGATCAGCGAGCCGGCGAACGCGGCTCCGGCAATCCAGAGCCAGCCGGGGGAGGCGTCGGAGAGGCCGGAGATCCCGTCGGCGAGAATGTCGCCGAGCAGCTGCGGCGTCAGCGCCAGAGCGATCAGGGCTGCGATCGATCCCAGGAAGACGGCGAGGTGCCGCTTCCCCAGTTCGAGGTCGAGGTGCATTCTTTGACAACGTAGCCGTGATCGCATCGGGTTCTCCGATCGTTATCGGCATCCGCACAGCATCTTTACCCTGACTTCATGCAGGGAGCGATCGCGGCCGGAAGCCGCCCCACCGCCGAAGCCGGGGCGCGCGTGCTCGAGGAGGGCGGAAACGCGGTCGATGCGTGCATCGCGGCGGCGTTCGCCGCGGCGGTTTGCGAGGGCCCACTCACCGGACCGACGGGCGGCGGCTTCTTCCTCGCCTGGGTCGACGGCGAGGCGACGGTGCTCGACTGCTTCTTCGCCACGCCGGCATCGCCGCTCGGCGAGATGGAGGAGATCGTGATCGACTTCGGCGACGCCTCGACCCAGGTCTTCCACGTCGGCGAGGGGTCGGTCGCCGTTCCCGGGCTCGTCGCCGGGCTCGAGGAGGCCCACCGCCGCTTTGGGATGGTGCCCTGGCCGGAGCTCGTCGAGCCCGCGATCGAGCTGGCCCGGAGCGGGGTCGAGACGAGCGACGCGCAACGCTTCCTCCACTCGATCCTGACGGGAATCCTCCAGCGGGAAGAGGGGGGCCGGCGGATCTACGGCGCGGAGGACCGGATCGAGACGTCCGACTTCGTCGAGACGCTCGAGCGGCTTCGGGACGTGCGCGGCGCGGCCGTCGCCGAGCTCCTGCCCGAGCTCGCGGACGACGTCCTCCGCTACCGCGTCGCCGCGCTGGAGCCGCTACGGACGCAGATCTCTGGGCGGGAGGTGCTGACGACGCCGCCACCGTCGCGCGGGGGCGCGATCGTCGCTGCAGCGCTCGAGCGGCTGGCGACCGCGGAGACCCTCGACGACCGGGCGCACGCCCTCAGGCACGGTTACGCGGCGGCGCCGCCGCTCGCCGTCGCGGGCACGACACACATCTCGGTCCTCGATGCCGCCGGCAACGCGGCTGCGCTCTCCTCGACACTCGGCTCGGGCTCCGGACTCTTCCGCGGCGGCACCCAGCTGAACAACATGCTCGGCGAGCTCGACGTGATCGGGCATGCGCCGCGCGCGACCGGTCAGCGGCTACCGAGCATGATGACGCCGACGCTCGTCCTCGAGGACGGACGGCCGCGGATCGCGCTCGGGAGCGCGGGCTCGGTTCGCCTGTCGGGGGCGATCACCCAGGTCGCGGATGCGATCCTGCGCGGTGCCTCGGTCTCCGAGGCGATCGATCGCCCGCGTTTGCACGTCGAGGGCGACGTCCTTCATCTCGAGGGGGGCCTGATGGACGTCGCGCCCGACGGCTGGAAGACGGTCCGGTGGGCCGGACGCAACCTCTACTTCGGGGGCGTCTCCGCGGTCGAGCGGCGCCCCGACGGCACGCTCGCGGCCGCCGGCGACCCTCGCCGCGGTGGCCACGGCATCGTCGTCGGATGACTCCGCTCACGTTCCTGGGGCGTCGCTCGTGGTGCGTAGGCCGGTGGGACAGTACGGCGGTACGGGCCACCGGCTGGAGCGCCGCGAGCGACGTCAGCCTTTCGCGGAGCCCGGCTCCGCCGGGCGGGAGCGAAAGGCGGCCAGGGACGTGAGCGTCGTCATTCGCACAGCGAAGCCGGAGGATGCGGCGACGCTCGTCGCGCTCGGCGCGTCGATCGGCCGCGAGCCGGAGGCATGGCTCCTGAACACGGACGGCTGGCGCACCGTCACCGAGGAGCGGCGCTACCTGCGCGCGCTCCGCCGGCACCCCGACGCGGCGGTCTACGTGGCCGAGGACGACGGCGCGATCGTGGGCCGCCTCTCGGTCGCACGCGACCCTCACAGCGCCAGCCGCCATGTTGCCGACCTGGGCCTGATGGTCGCCGTCAGCCACCGGCGCCTCGGCATCGGTCGGGCGTTGCTCGACCAGGCTGTCGCGTGGGCCCGCGACGCCGGAGTCGTCAAGCTGGAGCTGCACGTCTTCCCCTGGAACGAGCCGGCGCTCCGCCTCTACGAGCAGTTCGGGTTCGAGCGCGAAGGCCTGCGCAAGGCGCACTACCGCCGCGGCGACGAGTACGTCGACGCGATCCTGATGGCCTACCGGATCCGCTAGAGCTCGCGCCGAAGCACGGAAGCGACCGCGCGGAGCGCCACCTGCGTGTCCGCCAGATCCGGCTCGCGCGTCGTCAGCCGCTGCAACGCCAGGCCGGGGAAGAGAAACCCCTGCAGCAGCCCGGACGGATGCTGCACGGCCTTCCAGAGCTCCATCGTGACGCCGATCGAGAAGATCGCGACGAGCACACCGGTCAGCGTGGGGGCGAGGAAACGGGGCGCCAGCTGGTCGAAGATGGCGGTGACGGGAATCGCAAGGGCGGCGAAGTTCGTCCCGCAGCGGGCCGAGAATCGGGTCGGACGCGCCTCACCCGTCCACGTCTTCACCAGCGAGCTCGCCTCTGCCGCCGCGATCGCGCGATGCTCGGCGCCGTGCAGGCGTAGCGTGCGACCACGGAAGAGCCAGAGGATGATCAGCGCCGTCGTCAGGACTCCGGCCGCGAGCTCCAGCCGGCCCGGAAGCGCGACGAACGCGAACGGCAGCAGCAGCGCCAGGAGGAGGACGAGGCGCTCGCGAGAGCGGGCGACCCCGCGCCCGCGCACGAGCGGCGCCATCGAGGACGCGAGCTGGAGCAGACCCCGCAGCAGCGGAATCCGTGCAGCCCGAGATCGGCGAACAGGCATCTCGCCCTCGTGCAGCGCCCCCTCGGTCGTCGCGAACGCCCAGTAGCGCTCGCTCACGATCACGACGCCGTTCGGCCGGGCCATCCCGCCGAGCTTCGGCAGCACTGCCGAACCGTCGGCGCGCGCCAGCAGATCGGTGACCGCGGCGTCCACCTCGCAAGCATCGCGCAAAAAAGGCCGCCCGGCCAGAGCCGGACGGCCTATACCTGCGCGCGGCGTGGCCTACTTAGAAGCGGCCGCGGCCGAAAAAGCCCAGCAGCGCCAGCACCAGCACGACGATCAAGATGATCCAGAGCAAGCTCAATTGGTGCTCCTTTCGCGATCCGTCGGTTGCACGCACCCTCTACCTGCGTTGTTCCCCCAACGCACAACTCCACACATCGGGTGTGACGAATCAGGGAGACGTGGCGTATAAGCAGGGTGATGAACTTCGGTAGACGCGTCGCTCTCCTCGCCGCGCTCGCGGTCGTAGCGGCCGCGTCCGTGGGGGGCACAACCGCCCGTTCGGCTCCGGACGCCTCCAAGCCGAGGCTGACGTCGTTCTCCTCTTGCGGCCAGCTGCTCGGCTACGCGAAGGCGCAGGCGAAGCGCTTCGTCGGCCCGTACGGCCTCGGCGGCGGTCGCCCCGGGATCGAGGCGACAGCCTCGACCGCGAATCCTGCCCGCGCCGCCGCGCCGGTCCAGGGGGTCGACTTCTCGGGCACGAACGTCCAGGAGGAGGGCGTCGACGAGCCCGACCTCGTCAAGACGGACGGCAAGACGCTCTTCGCCGTCGCGAACGGGAAGCTCCGCGCAGTCGACGTCGGCGGCCTCAGGCCGCGACTGCTCGACTCGCTTGCGCTCGAGCCGGGGCAGAGCCACGAGCTGCTCCTCCACGGCGACCGCCTGCTCGTGCTCTCGCGCGGCGGCTTCTGGATCGAGCCGCTGCCCGCGATCGCGGCGCGGATCGCCCCGTACCAGCCCGCGCAGTCGGCGCTCGCGGAGATCGACGTCTCCGACCCGGCGCGACTGCGGCTCGTCCGCTCCCTGACACTCGACGGCTCCTACGTCGCCGCGCGGCTCGTCGGCGGCAGCGTCCGGATCGTCGCCGCCTCCCAGGTTCCCGCGGCGCTTCCGTTCGTTCCGCCCGCCGACGGCTCGAAGGAGGCGCTGGCTGCGGCCACGCAGCAGAACCGGGCCGTCGTCGCGAGGTCGAAGGTCGCGCGCTGGCTGCCGTCGTACCAGATCAAGCGCGCCGGCGCGAAGGCCGGCAAGGCGCGCCCGCTCGTCCAGTGCCGCCACGTCCGCCGCGCGTCGGCGTTCTCCGGCCTCGGGATGCTCACCGTTCTCACCGTCGACCTGACCAAGGGGCTGCAGCCGGTCGACTCGGCGTCCGTGATGACCGACGGCCGGATCGTCTACGCCTCGCCCGAGAGCCTCTACGTCGCCACCGAGCGCTGGGCCGACCGCCCCGATCCGGACAAGCCGATGCAGGACAAGAACGGCGTCCAGACCGAGATCCACAAGTTCGACATCGCGAGCCCGGTGAAGACGCACTACCGCGGCAGCGGCAGGGTCTCCGGCTACCTGCTCAGCCAGTGGTCGCTCTCCGAGCACCGGGGCGTGCTCCGGGTCGTCAGCACCGAGAGCCCGGCGTGGTGGGGCGCCGGCGGCGAGACCGAGTCGTTCCTGACGACGCTGCGCCCGACCGGCGGCGCGCTCGTCCAGGCCGGCAGGATCGGCGGGCTCGGCAAGGGCGAGCGCGTCTACTCCGTGCGCTTCGTCGGCGACACCGGCTACGTCGTCACCTTCCGCCAGATCGACCCGCTCTACACGCTCGACCTCTCGCTGCCCGAGCGCCCGCGCGTGCTCGGCGAGCTGAAGATTCCCGGCTACTCCGCCTACCTGCACCCGATCGGCGAGGACCTGCTGCTCGGCGTCGGCCAGGATGCGACCGAAGAGGGCCGTCCAACCGGCACCCAGCTCTCGATCTTCGACGTCTCTGACCTGCGCAAGCCGACGCGGCTGCACACCGAGGCGCTCGGCCAGGGCTGGTCGGAGGCCGAGCACGACCATCACGCGTTCCTCTTCTGGCCGCGGACGGGCCTCGTGATGATCCCGTTCGAGCAGCGTGCCGTCGGCTTCCGGGTCGGCCGCGCGCGCGGAATCGACCCGGCCGGGCGCGTCGAGCACGAACAGGCGAATCCGATCCGCCGCTCGCTCGTCGTCCGCGACAGTGTCTTCACGGTCTCGGAGAACGGCGTCAAGGCGAGCAGCCTCGCGACGCTGGCCGAACGCGGCTGGGTCGCGTTCCCGCCGGCGAAGGAGTAGGTTCGCGGAATGCGGGCTCTCGCCGCTGTCGTCGTCGCGCTCGGGGCGCTTGCCGGGGCAGCATCCGGCGGCAGCGTCCACGTGATCCAGGGCGACAAGAACGCCGGCGGGATCAAGATCGGCGCCAGCACGGCCGCGGACGTCGAGCGCCTCTTTGGCGCACCATCGACGAGCCGCGTGCTCTCCGCCCAAACCTGCCAGCAGAGCTGGAAGGGCCTTCGGCTCGTCGTCCAGTTCTTCACCTTCGACGGCAAGCCGTGTGCCGAGCGCGTCGCCCTGACCGCGATCGTGACGGGCAGAGCCGCCTGGCGGACGAACGTCGGCCTCCGCGTCGGTGATTCGGTCGAGCGCCTGAAGACCCTCTACCCGCGCGCCCGCCTCAGAACCAGGTTCCAGGGCGACGCGGGCTATTGGCTCGTGACCCGCCAGATCTGCGCGGAGGCCGGCGGCGGCCCGTATCCGGGGCTGCTCGCACGGATAACGGGCGGCCGAGTGTCGGCGCTCGTCGCCCGCCTCGCCGTCTGCGACTGACGAATCTCTTTCCGCGTCGGCGTCGTTCTTAGAGCGGGGTTCACCTGACCGCGAAAGGAACGACGGATGCCAACGACTCGCCTGCCGCTTGCGCTCGTGCTCGCCGCCGTGCTCGCGCTCGGAGCCGGCACGTCGACCGCCGGCGGCGCCGCTGCGACCGGGCCAGTCGAGATCGTCGTCACCTTCAAGGGCGAAGGCGCGCCGAGCGCGGCCGACGTTGCCGCCCTGACCGCTGTCGGGATCACCTCCGGCTTCACCTTTCAGGCCTTGCCGATCGCTGGCGCGCTCGCGACCGCGCCGCAGCTGGCCGCGCTCGCCGCGTCGCCGCAGGTTGCCTCGGTCACGCTCAACCGGCAACTGAGCTACGACAACGCCACCTCGACGAACGTCACCGGCGTCGACGCCGTTCGGGCCGATGCGAGGCTGACGCGCCGCAACGACAACCTTCCGGTCGCCGGCCACGACGTCACCGTCCTCGTCAACGACAGCGGCATCGACGGCAGCCACCTCGATCACCGCCTCGGCGCCCACCATCTCGTCCAGAACGTCGAGGCGGCGACGAACCTCGGCTCGATCTCCGAGCTCGCGCCGGTCGTCTACTTCGAGAACATCGAGAACACGGACGCGACCGGCGGCCACGGCACCCACGTCGCCGGGATCGTCGGCGCCACAGGCTTCCGCTCGAACGGCAAGTACGAGGGCGTCGCGCCGAGCGCGAAGCTCGTCGGCTACGGCTCGGGCGCCGGCCTCGCCGTCCTCGACGTGCTCGGCGGCTTCGACTACGCGCTCGCGAACAAGGCGCGCTACGGGATCGACGTGATCACGAACTCGTGGGGCGACACCGACGACGCGTGCACGCCGGTCAACCCCGACGATCCGATCACGCGGGCGACCTACGACGCCTTCAAGGCCGGGATCGTCGTCGTCTTCTCGGCCGGCAACTCCGGCCCCGGCGAGTGCACGATCAGCGGCAACTACAAGAAGGCGCCGTGGGTGATCACGGTCGCGGCCGGCGACCCGAATCGCGCGCTCGCCGACTTCTCCTCGCGCGGCACGGCCGGCGTCGGCGGCCAGTTCGCGCTCGACGGGAAGACGTGGACGTGGAGGACCGCCCGACCGTGACCGCGCCCGGCTACCTCGTCGTCTCGACGCGCGGGATCTCGCCGCTCGGGGCCGTGGGGACGCCGCTCGACCTCCTCCTCGGCGTCGAGCCGGAGTACCTCCCCTACTACACCGTCCAGAGCGGGACGTCGATGGCCGCGCCCCACGTGGCGGGGATCGTGGCGCTGATGCTCGACGCGAACCCGTCGCTGAAGCCGCTGCGGATCAAGGAGCTGCTGCAGGCGACCGCGACGCCGATCCCCTACGCGACCTGGGAAGCCGGAGCGGGGTACGTGGACGCCTATGCGGCCGTGAAGCGCGCGTTCCGCTGAGGCCCGCAAGTTGGGAGGGGCCGCGGCCGTGCGGCCCCTCCCAGATCCTTTCAGCCGGTGATCAGCTTGAAGCGGGTGCCGGTCGGATCAGTGGCCGCGGCGAGGCGGCCGTAGGGCGTGTCCTCGGCCGGCCCGGCGACGGTGCCGCCGAGCTCGGGGATCAGCTCGAGTGCGGCATCGACGTCCTCGACCTCGAAGTAAATCGACCAGGCGGCGGGCTCGCCCGCAGACATGTGTCCGGTGCCGTCCATGATTCCGGCAAGCGCGTCTTCCCCCTCGCCCTGGGTCGTGTAGCGCAGCTCGGGCGAGTCGCTCATCGCGTGCGTGTCCCAGCCGAACACGTCGCGATAGAAGGCGACGCTCTTGTCGTACTCCCGCGTGTGCAGCTCGAACCAGGCGGGAGCTCCCGGGCTCGCCGCGCAGCTCGAATCCCTTGACGATGCCCGGCTGCCAGGCGCCGACGCCCGCTCCGCCGGGATCGCCGATCATCGCGAAGCGGCCGTTGTCAGCGACGTCCATCGGCGGGACCTGCACCTGGCCGCCCTTCGCGCCCGCGTCGGCCGCGGTGCGCTCGATGTCGTCCGTCATCAAGTGGACGGTCCAGGCGTCCGGGTGGCCTTCGGTTCCGTCGTTCGCCATGCAGCCGCCGACGTGCTTCCCGTCCTTCAGGAAGGTGAAGTAGCCGCCGAACTCAGGCCCGGCCGACTCGGTCGTCCAGCCGAAGAGCCGGCCGTAGAACTCGGTCGCCTTCGCGGTGTCCGAGCTGTAGAGGTCGATCCAGCACGGTGCGCCGACGACGAGGGTTGGTGCAGGCATGGTGCCTCCTTCTTGAGTGAACGGACTCTCTCACGTTCGACGGGGCACGCGGCTCGAACTCATCGGTCGCGCGAACGGGCGTACAGCTCCGTCCAGTCGGGCGGCGGGGCGGGGACGTACTCACCATTCCGCGCCCGCTCGGTGGAGAAGAGCGCCGGGTTCGGTGTGACGCCGACGCGCGGCAGGTCGAGCCGGTCGGCGTCCCAGCAGGCGCCGACGGTCGGGTCGTCCGAGACGAGCCCGTTCGTGTGCTCGAAGCAGGCGTACTGGAGCATCTCGAGCTGTTGCGCGGTGAGGGCGAGGACGCCCTCGGCGTGCAGCTCGCCGGCGAAGTCGGCCGCGCGCGGCCCGTGCTCGGGGTCGACCGAGTCGTTCTCGCGCATCGAGTCGTGCAGGAGCGCGAAGAGGAAGATCACGAGCGTGTCGGCGCTGTCGAGCGGCTCGGCGAGCCAGAGCCCGTTCGCGCCGACCGTGCGCCAGTGCAGCTCGCCGTGGATGTGGGAGTCGATGCCGGTGCTCCGCGCGCGCACGGCCGTGAGGAGAGGCTCGAGCGCGAAGGGAGCACCGGTCATCGGGAGATTCTTGCTGAGAGTGTCGTGAACACGGAACGCTCCATCGACGCGGGCACATTGCTCACTAAAGTCCGCGGCCCTCTCTGCCGAGTTCTACGAGGTGCTCTCTCCTGATCCACGCTTTGCGGCCATCGATGCGATGGACGGCCCCGAGTTCGAGAAAACGCTCGCGCAGCTCTTCGAGCTCCTCGGCTACGAGGTTCAGCGCATTGGGGGTTATGACAAGGGAGCCGACCTCGTCGTGACAAGGAACGGCGAGCGAACGGCGGTGCAGGCAAAGCGCTCGTCCACGTCCGTTGGCATCACCGCGGTCCGCCAGCTCCTCGACGGCCGAACTCGCTATGACTGCAGCCGAGGACTCGTTGTCACCAACAGCTTCTTCACCGAGAAGGCTGTGGAGTGCGCTGACGTCCACAGCATCGACTTGTGGGATCGCCGTAAGCTGGGCGACTTCGTCGTCGGCGAGCCGCCCAACATTGACCTTGCCGTCTGTGCCGACTGTGGTGCCTCCGTCAGCGCGGGAGTCACGAAGTGGTGCCTCGATCA
Organism: uncultured Gaiellaceae bacterium; assembly: GCA_963789355.1. Lineage (GTDB taxonomy): Bacteria > Actinomycetota > Thermoleophilia > Gaiellales > Gaiellaceae > Gaiellasilicea. Next base: position 117,371 of record CAWBKK010000003.1, on the reverse strand, counting down.
TCCATCCCGATACGACGGCAACGTCTTCTGCCCGAAGCACCAAACGCGGTCACAACGCCGCGTGGCTTAGCATCACGCCTTCTAGAGCGCCTGTTACGACGTGCGGCGCGATCGCGGGGGATGAGGAGTCGTCATGGCGAAGGCTGAGAGCTACCCTCGATGCGTGGCGGAAGGCAACGCGCGTACAACAGCAGGAGTTCGAGATGGCTGCGGTTCACGCGGGAGTACGCGGGGATGCAAACGTGCGAGGCACCTGCCCACGTCCTCTTCGCCCAGCTTCTGGCGATCGTGAAGCGCTTCGTTCGGGAAAAGGTGGTCGTCGCGTCCGACGCGAAGCGGATCGATGTCTTCATGGCGCCGTACTGGGGCTTCGCGATTGAGCGCTTGAAGGAGGAGTTCCACCCGGACATCGCAGACGGCGAGGCGCCTGAGATCCCGCGATACGAGTCAGGCGATCGTCGCGCCGGCTCGACCGCGGAGGTCGACTTCTGGACGTCGAAGAAGGTTCGCGACGTCCAGCGCTCGCACCTGAACTACGTTGTCCAGGACTCGAAGTGGGAGCAGTCGGCGGCATACCACCTCGACCTGCACCCGCGCGTGGCGGCGTTTGTGAAGAACCAGGGCCTCGGCTTCTCGATCCGTACCTGCACAACGGCCAACTTCACAACTACATCCCGGACTTCATCGTGCGGCTGGACAACGGCGTACGGCTCGTGCTCGAAACCAAGGGTCACGACCCGCTCGAGGACGTGAGAGACGCAGGCTGCCGAGCGCTGGGTGCGGGCCGTGAATGCGGAAGGCTCGTTGGGCGAGTGGCGATACCGGATTTCGCACGCGATCAACGAGGTGCCGGGGCTGATCGAGGAGATCGTGTCAGCGACGCCGATCGCAGCCGCCTGACCTCGTGCGTCCACCTTTTGACGGGCTCGGCGCGGATGCTTGGGCCGCACGCTCGGACGCGCCGACGTCGCCTCTTGCCCTAGGCGGAGCCGTCAGGTCAGGGGGCTGGAGCTCCCATCGATTCGACTGCATTGCCGTCAGATACGAGGGCGAGATAAGCGGTGCGACCGCCTCGAGCCCGCGCCGGAGCCCGCGCATGTTCTCGTAGAACCAGGTACGGGCTTCCTCGTGCCGGGGCCTGGGTGAGCAGCTTTCCCGGCCACGGGTGGCGTCGGGCGAGTCTTCACCTAATGTTGCCCTCGAGGAAGTCGAGTTCACCCGGCTCCGGTTCGACTCACCGCGCGATGACGCTGGAGCTCACCAACCCGCAGCGCGAGATTCCGCTGACGGTCGCCGGTGCGATGTCGAGGGTGACGGTCGGACGCCGGAGCTCTGCGGACGCCGATCTCTCCGCGATGTACGTCCGTCGGGGGATCGGTTGACGTGAAGCTGTCATGCCCATCAGCTCTGCGGAGACGAGGCATCTCTCCGGCGATGTCGTTCACTCGTCCGCGTGGGACGGAGTTCAGTCGTCAGGTCAGCCAGATCGACTTCGGCTTCGCTCGCCCCCGGAGTAGGCCCCGATCCTCCTCCAGCAGGCGGTCCCGGAGAGGATCCCAGAAGGACCTGAAAGCCTCGGTCTCCTCGGACTCCGGCGGCGTCGCCACGCGCCGGACGGTCTTCTGCCAGTCGTTCGGTTGGACGACGACGTCAAGCATCGGCGCAGGCAGCGAGCTGCCGATCCGCACAGCCCGCACGACCAGCCCGAAGAACCTGATTCCTTCACCTGTGTGCTCGTTCAGCCAGTCAAGCGCGACACGATGCTCGTCCCGAAACCCCTTCGTGACCCAGACGATCGTGCCCGCATCCGTACCCGCTGCATACGTCAGGAGCTGCCCGAGATGGCCGTGGTCGCTCGACTCGATCCTGGTGGAATGGGTTACGCCTACCTCGTCCGCAGCAACGTCTATGAGGAAGGTGGCGCTTACGCATTCATCCGCGATCTTCTCGACGATCAACGGAACCCCATGGCGTTCGAGAACGATGCCGTGCCGATCAGGTCGAGAGACGCACGCGACGAGGTGCAGCCCGGCAGAGAGCTCAGCGCTCGAGTTCGTCGCAGATCGCTCAACGCCGTCCTGGACAGCACTCCGTCGAGAGCACAGCCCGTTCGCCTGAGCAAGATGCGGAGCCGCCGCGTTGCCTCCACACGGCTCAATGTCGAGCACTGACTCGACCAATCTGAGCGTCCATACCTCAGCTAGCCGTTGCGCCTAACGGAAGGTCAATCGGGCGTCGATGGCGCAGTCGCTGTTGATCCTTTCAGAGATGCATCACCAGCTGACCGTCTCCAGCTGTCACCGTCCGACGTCACGGCCTTCCTCGCCTGCGAGCACCTGACGAGGCTCTCGGTCGCGCATGCGCGCGGGGAAGTCGAGCGGCCGGACGTCCCGAACGAGCAGGCGGAGCTGATCTTCCGCAAAGGGCTCGAGCACGAGCACGCGTACCTCGAGTCGCTCCGCGCGGCCGGCAACACCATCGCCGAGATCGAATTCGACGACCGCGACTGGGAGGCCGCGCAGGCGCGCACGGTCGCGGCGATGGAGTCGGGCGCGGACGTCGTCTACCAGGGCGTCTTCGGCGACGACAACTGGCGCGGCGTCGCCGACTTCCTCCTGCGGCAGGCGGACGGCAGCTACGAGGCGCTCGACACCAAGCTCGCGCGCTCCGCGAAGCCCGCCTACATCCTCCAGCTCCTCTTCTACAACGAGCAGCTTGGGCGGATCCAGGGGCGGGAGCCGGAGCAGATCCACGTCTTGCTCGGCAACGGCGAACAGGCGTCGTTCCGCCCGGAGGAGTTCGTCGCGTACTACCGGCGCGTCCGCTCGCGGCTCGAGCAGTTCGTTGCCGACCCTCCCGCGACGGAGCCCTACCCGGTCGACCACTGCTCGATCTGCGACTTCAAGCCGATCTGCGACGCGTACTGGGACTCGGTCGACCACCTCAGCCGCGTCGCCGGGCTCTACCGGACGCAGATCGAGAAGCTCGCCGACGCCGGGATCACGACGCTCGCGCAACTCGGGCGCGCGCCCGCCGAGCCGGCCCCGCCCGGGATCAACCCGGACAGCTGGACGAAGCTGCGCGAGCAGGCCGAGCTCCAGCTCCACGCCCGCGAGACCGGGCACGACACGTACCGGCTGCTCCCGCCTCAAGCCGACGCCGGCTTCGCGCTCCTGCCCGATCCCTCGCCCGGCGACCTCTTCTTCGACTTCGAGGGCAACCCGTTCTGGGACAAGGACGGCTCGCTCGAGTACCTCTGGGGGATCCTCGACGTCGACGGCGCGTTCACGCCGCTGCACGCGCACGACCACGACACCGAGCGGCTCGCGTTCGAGCAGTTCATCGATCTCGTCCGCGCGCGCCTCGACGCGCACCCCGACCTGCACGTCTACCACTACGCCGCCTACGAGATCACCGCGCTCAAGCGGCTGATGGGCCGCTACGGCACCCGCGAGGCCGAGCTCGACGACCTGCTCCGCCGCGGCGTCTTCGTCGACCTGCTCAAGGTCGTCCGCAACGGCCTCCGCGCCTCGCGGCGGGGCTACGGCCTGAAGGAGATGGAGGCGTTCCTCGACTTCGAGCGCCGGGCGGAGGTGAAGGACGGCGGCACCTCGATCGTCATCTTCGAGCAGTGGATGCAGACGCGCGACGACGCGCTCCTGCGCCAGATCGACGAGTACAACCACGAGGACTGCATCGCGACGCGGCTGCTGCGCGACTGGCTGCTCGAGCTGAAGCCGCTGGCCGGGCCGATCCCGCCGCCGGAGCCGCCGAAGGAGCCGAAGCCGATCCCGGAGGTGAAGGCCGCGCGGGCCGAGCTGCGCGCGCAGCTGCTCGACGCGGGCGAGGAGCTCGCCGCGCACCTGCTCGACTATCACGACCGCGAGCGCAAGCCCGTCTGGTGGGCCTTCTTCGACCGGGTCGAGATGACCGCCGACGAACTCGTCGAGGATGCCGAGTCGATCGGCCGGGTCGAGCTCGTCAGCGGGCCCGAGCCGGTGAAGAAGTCGCAGGCGTACGTGCTCAGCTATCCCGCGCAGGAGCACAAGCTCGGGCAGGGGCAGGACGTGCTCGACCCGGCGACCCGCGACGGCGCCGGCGAGATCCTCGAGCTCGACCGCGACGAGCGCCGGCTGATGCTGAAGCGCGGGCCGTCGCTCGCGGACGTGCCGCTGCCCGAGTCCCTGATTCCCGCAGGCCCGTACTGGACGCGGGATCAGGAGGACGCGCTCGCCCGCTTCGGCCGCTCGCTGCTCGCCCGCGACCACCGCTATCCCGCGCTCGAGTCGGTGCTCCGGCGCGAGCCGTTCGACCGGCCGGTGCAGACCGGCGAGCTCGAGGAGATGAAGGAGCTCGTCCGCTCGCTCGACGGCCGCCACCTCGTGATCCAGGGGCCGCCCGGCTCGGGGAAGACGTGGACGTCGGGGCGCCTGATCGCCGACCTGATCGCCCGCGGCAAGCGCGTCGGCGTCGCCTCGACGAGCCACAAGGCGATCCACAACCTGCTCGCCGCGGTCGAGGAGGCAGCGGCCGAGACCGGGCTCGGCTTCAAGGGGCTCAAGAAGGCGAGCGCCGGCAACCCGGAGTCGTTCTACGAGGGCGCTCAGGTCGAGAACGTCACCTCCGGCGAGGACTGCGTCGACTGCGACCTCGCCGCCGGCACCGCCTGGCTCTTCTCGAACGAGCGGCACGACGCGACGCTCGACTACCTCTTCGTCGACGAGGCCGGGCAGGTCTCGCTCGCGGACGCCCTTGCGATGGGGACGGCGGCGCGCAACCTCGTCCTCGTCGGCGATCCGCTGCAGCTCGACCAGGTGCTGCAGGGAACCCACCCCGGCGGCAGCGAGGCGTCGGTGCTGAAGCACCTGCTCGGCGACGACGCGACCGTCCCGCCCGAGCGCGGCCTCTTCCTCGAGCGCACGTTCCGGCTCCATCCGGACATCTGCGGCTACATCTCGGAGGAGTTCTACGAGGGGCGGCTCGCGCCCGCGCCGGTCACCGCCGAGCGGACGACGCCGTTCGGGACGGGGCTGCGCTACCTCGCGGTCGAACACGAGGGACACCGGCAGGACTCGCCGGAGGAGGTCGCGGTCGTGCGTGCCGAGGTCGAGCGGCTGCGGGCCGCGGGCGTCGACGACGTGATGGTCGTCGCCGCCTACAACGCGCAGGTGAACGCGCTCAAGGAGGCGCTCCCGGGCGTGCGCGTCGGCACCGTCGACAAGTTCCAGGGGCAGGAGGCGGACGTCGTGATCTACTCGCTCGCGAGCTCGAGCGGGGAGGACGTCCCGCGCGGCCTCGAGTTCCTGCTGTCGCGGAACAGGCTGAACGTGGCGATCTCGCGGGCGCGCTGTCTGGCCTACCTCGTCGCGAGCCCGAGGCTGCTCGAGGTAAACGCGCGCTCGATCCCGCAGATGCGGCTGGCAAACGCGCTCTGCCGCTTCGTCGAGATCGCGGAGGAGCAGGTGGGCGGCGCGTAGGCTGAAGGTGTGCTCCGGAAGATCCTGACCTGGCTGCGACGCCAACTCCGCGACAAGCGCGTCTACGTCACGCTCGAGCTGATCGGCCTGGCGGTCCTGCTCGGCGCGCTCGGCTGGGCGCTCCGCGACGTCTGGGCGGACGCCGCCCCGCGACTGCGCAGCGCAGATGTCAGCGACCTGGCGCTCGCGGTCGCGATCGTCGCCGCCTACTACCTCGTCTTCGTGCTCGGCTGGCTCCGGATCCTCGCGGCGTACGGGATCCGGATTCCGTATCGCGTCGCGCTCCAGGCCGAGATGCTCTCGATGCTGGCGAAGTACGTGCCCGGTGGCGTCTGGACGCCGACGGCGCGCGTGGTCGCACTGCGCCGGTTCGGGGTGAAGGAGACGCCGGTCGTGCTCGCGTCGATCCTGCTCGAGGCCGGGCTCTCGGCGGTCGCGGGCGTCGGCGTCTTCCTCGTCGGCCTCGTGATCATCGGCGGCGCCGACGTGCCGCTGCTGCCCCTTGGCGCCTTCGGCGTCCTGGTCGCGATCCTCCTCTACCCGCCCATCTTCGCGTCGGTCGCGCGCCGGCTGTTGCGCCCCTTCGGCGCGAGCGAGGTGACGCCCCTGCCGGCGCGAACCTCGTTCGAGCTGCTCGGCTTCTACGCCCTGACCTGGCCGCTCGGCGGCGCGGCGCTGTTCTTCATGCTCCGGGCCGTGGGCGGAGACCCGGATCTCTCCTCGATCCCGTTCCTCGGCGGCACGAGCGCCGTCGGCGCGATCGTCGCCGTGCTCGCGATCTTCGCCCCCTCGGGGCTCGGCGTCCGTGAGGCGTCGATGTACGGCCTCCTGCTCGCCGTCGTCGGCGAGGCCGTCGCGCTCGGCGCGACCGTGATCAACCGGCTCGCGATCACGATCGTCGAGGCCGCGCTGCTGCTCGTTGGCGTGCTCCTCCTGCGCCGCTCACGGGAACCGGGTCACGGCCGGAGCGAGATCGAACCGACCCCCGTTCCGGCACTCCCCGGGGACGAGGTACGCCGGCGCTGACTTCGCCTGGATCGGGTTCTCGGCGAGCTGCTGGCGCATCATCCGCGCCGCCGTGCCGTCCGGGAGCCCGAGGCGGCGACCCAGCTCGACCCCGCTCTGGAAGGCGTAGCAGTTGGTGACGCCCTCGTCGCTCTCGCCGCGGAGATGCCAGGACTCGTGGGCGAGGACGGCGATCGCCCGGGCGGTCTGGCTGAACGCGCCCTCGTCGTCCTTGAACGCGAGCCGGTAGAGCCGGAAGCAGATCTCCGGGGTCAGGAAGGCGTTCGTGCCGCCGACCTCGGCGACGCCGTCGGCGTGCTGGACGATCCCGACCGCCTCGCCCTGGCCGTCGCAGCGGATCCGCGCCGGATGGCCGGCGATCCGCGCGGCCTCGGCGGAGAGCCGCGCTTCGGTCCGTGCTTGCTCCGCGTCGTCGAGGCCGTGCCAGCCGCCCTCGGGCAGGAGCACGAGCAGCAGCGCCAGCCCGGCGAGCACGAGGACGCCTTCGAGCCGGGGGAGCAGTCGCCGCCGCGGCCGCACGACTCGCGGCCCGCGCTCGACGTCGGCCGGCACCCAGACCTGATGGTTCTCGGCCTCGAACAGGACCGGCTCGAGCCACTCCGGCCCGCCGAGCTCCTCCACGTCCGTCTCCTGCGGCGCCCGGCCACGCGGGCGGCGGGGCGCTCCCCGCTCGCGCAGCCCGGCGAGGAGGAACTGCGCCTCCAGGGCCGCGAAGGCGAGAAAGGGCAGCCAGGCCGGGATCGAGCGCCGCAGCACCGGGACGAAGAACCATGCGAGCACGAGCGCGACCGCCGCGATCCGTAGGCGCCGCTCCATCCCGAGACGGTATCCGCCGACCGTTCGGGTACGGCCCGTTGCGGAAACGTTGCGCTTCGATTAATCCCCTAACCTCTTCCTAACGTCGGCGTTCCAGTACACATGAGCGTCGCCCATGCCGAGCCGTTGACGATCGAGCTCGACGCGGCGCGGCAGTTCGACTTCTGGCTGGGGGAGTGGGACTGCGCCTGGCGCGCGGACGGGCTCGAGCACGTCGGGACGAACTCCGTCTACGCCGATCTCGGCGGGATGGTGCTCGTCGAGAACTTCGACGGCCGGCCGAGCCTCGACTACCAGGGGCTCAGCTACTCGGTCTACGACCGCAAGGCGCAGTGCTGGCGGCAGACCTGGGTCGACAGCGAGGGGAACTACCTCGACTTCGCGGGGCACTTCGCGGACGGTGCGATGGAGCTGCGCCGCGTCGCCGACGGTGCGCTGTTCCGGATGCGCTGGGAGCAGATCGAGCCGAGCGGGTTCGACTGGTCGTACGGGCGCTCCGACGACGGCGGCGAGACGTGGACTCCCCTCTGGGAGATCGGCTACTGCCGTGTCCTCTAACTGGATCGACCCGCACTTCGCGGCGCTCTACGCACGCCGCGAGGAGGAGCGGCTCGTGGCCGAGCTGGCCGCGCAGGCTCGGGATCTGCAGGGGCAGGTCCCGAGCGCTCCCAAGCCGGTGAAGGGCAACTCCGCTCCCAAGCTCGTCTGAGCTCCGCGCTCACCATCACCCTCGACAAGGCCGGTCCCACCCTCCTGGGCCGGCTCGAGGGTGTCCGGCGTTTCGCCGCGCAGATCGGAATCCGCAGGAGCGGATCCCGATCGCGCAAGACCCTGAAGTGTCGCGCCGGCTTCGCCGGACGCTCCGCCGTACACGGGCGCGCTGGGGGCTGTGACCGAATGGGCCGTCCGTGAGCGCCGACTTCGTCCACCTGCACGTCCACAGCGAGTACTCGATCCTCGATGGGGCGTGCCGGATCCCCGCGCTCGCGGCCCGCGCGGCCGAGCTCGAGATGCCCGCGGTGGCGCTGACGGACCACGGCTCGCTCGCGGGCTCGATCGACCTCTACAAGGCCGCGCGCGACCAGGGGATCAAGCCGATCGTCGGCTGCGAGGTCTACGTCGCCGACGACCGCCACGCGCGCACGCGCGGCTACGCGCACCTGACGCTGCTGGCTGAGAACAACGCTGGCTACTCGAACCTGATCAAGCTCAGCTCGCTCGGCTACCTCGAGGGCTACTACACGAAGCCGCGCGTTGACTGGGAGCTGCTCGAGACCTATTCGAGCGGCCTGATCGCGCTCTCCGGCTGCCTCTCGGGCCGCGTCTGCAAGGCGCTCGAGGAGAGCAGGCCGAAGGACGCCGCCGCCGATCTCGACCGGCTCGCGCAGGTGTTCGGACGGGACAGCACCTACGTCGAGCTCCAGAACGCGGGCCTCGACGTCCAGCAGCGCGTCAACCCGGAGCTCGTCAAGCTCGCGGCCGAGGCGAAGCTGCCGCTCGTCGCCACCGGCGACGTCCACTACCTCACGGCCGCGGACGCCTACTCGCACGAGGCACTGCTCTGCATCCAGTCCGGCGACTCGCTCAAGAACCCGAATCACTGGCGCTTCGACACGAACGAGTTCTACTTCAAGACTCCGGCCGAGATGGCGCTCGACTTCCCCGGCCAGGGGGACGCGATGCGGCGCACGCTCGAGATCGCCGACCGCTGCTCGATCGAGATCGAGCTCGGCAACATCCTGCTCCCGGAGTTCCCGACGCCGAACGGCCGCGACGCGTTCGAGTACCTCGTCGAGCTGTGCGAGCGGGGGCTCGAGCGCCGCTACGACAAGGTCACGCCCGAGCTGCACGAGCGGCTCCAGTTCGAGCTGAAGACGATCCGCGAGATGGGCTTCGCCGACTACTTCCTGATCGTCTGGGACTTCATCCACTTCGCGAAGACGAACGGGATCGGCGTCGGCCCCGGCCGCGGCTCGGCCGCCGGCTCGCTCGCCGCGTACGCGCTCGAGATCACCGACATCGACCCGATCAAGTACGACCTGCTCTTCGAGCGGTTCCTCAACCCGGGCCGCAAGGAGATGCCGGACATCGACATCGACTTCGCCGTCGAGGGCCGGGAGCGGGTGATCAACTACGTCTCCGAGAAGTACGGCCGCGACCGCGTCGCCCAGATCATCACCTTCGGGACGATGGCCGCCCGCGCCGCCGTGCGCGACGCCGGCCGCGTGCTCGAGATCCCGTACGGCGTCGTCGACCGGATCGCGAAGCTGATCCCGGAAGGCCCGGGGCAGACGCTCGCCGAGTGCCTCAAGCCCGGCTCCGACCTGAAGTCGGCGTACGAGACCGATCCGGCGGCGAAGGAGATCATCGATCTCGCCCGGCCGCTCGAGGGCCTCGTCCGGCAGGACTCGATCCACGCCGCGGGCGTCGTGATCGGGGCCGGACCGCTGATCGACACGGTGCCGCTGCAGCAGAAGGGCGCCGACCAGGAGGTCGTGACCCAGTTCTCGATGAACACCGTCTCGGCGCTCGGCCTCCTGAAGATGGACTTCCTCGGCCTCCGCAACCTCGACGTGATCGACAAGGCCGTCGAGCTGATCGGGGGCGTCGACATGACGACGATCCCGCTCGACGACAAGAAGAGCTACGCGATGCTCGCGCGCGGCGAGGCGATGGGCGTCTTCCAGTTCGAGTCGTCGGGGATGCGCGAGGCGCTCCGGCAGGTGAAGCCGACGGTGTTCGAGGACCTGATCGCGCTCGTCGCCCTCTACCGGCCCGGGCCGATGCAGTACATCCCGAACTACGCCAAGCGAAAGGCGGGCCAGGAGCAGGTCGCCTTCATCGACCCGCGTCTGAAGTCGATCACCGGCACGACCTACGGGATCGCGATCTACCAGGAGCAGTCGATGGAGATCGCGAAGCAGATCGGCGGCTTCTCCCCGGCCGAGGCCGACGATCTCCGCAAGGCGATCGGCAAGAAGATCCACGCGCTGATGGCGTCGCTGAAGGACAAGTTCATCGCCGGCTGCATCGGCAATCAGACGTCGGAGCAGGTCGCGAAGCAGCTCTGGGACGACATCGAGAAGTCGCAGGACTACTCCTTCAACAAGGCCCACGCCGCCTGCTACGCCCTGATCGCCTACCGGACGGCGTGGCTGAAGGCGAACCATCCGTGCGAGTACATGGCCGCGCTGATCTCGTCCGTGATGAGCACGAAGGACCGGGTGCCGCTGTACGTCAACGCCTGCGACGAGCTCGGAATCGAGGTGCTGCCGCCCGACGTCAACACCTCGCAGGCCGACTTCGCGGTCGTCGAGGGGAAGATCCGCTTCGGCCTGAACGCGGTCAAGTCCGTTGGCGAGTCGGCCGCGAACGCAATCATCCGCGCTCGCGGCGAGGGCGGCGCGTTCGAGTCGATCTGGGACTTCACCGAGCGCGTCGACCCGCAGGTCGTGAACAAGCGCTCGCTCGAGGCGCTCGTCAAGTGCGGCGCGCTCGACTCCACCGGCGCCTCGCGGCTCGGGATGCTCGCCTCGCTCGAGCAGGCTCTCGCCTGGGGACAGAAGCATGCGGCCGACCGGCTCGCCGGGCAGGCCTCGATCTTCGACATGGGCGACAGCGACGTCGACCAGGCGCCGCGGCACCATCCCGTGATCCCCGCCGGCGAGTTCGAGAAGCCGGAGCTCTTGAAGCTCGAGAAGGAGACGCTCGGCCTCTACGTCTCGGAGCACCCGCTCCACGCGGTGCGGGAGCAGCTCCGCCGCAAGACCGACTGCACGCTCGCCGAGCTCGAGCGTCGGCGTGACGGCGAGGTCGTCAGCGTCGGTGGGATCGTCTCCTCGATCAAGCAGCTGACGACGAAGAAGGGCGAGCCGATGGTCTTCCTGACCCTCGACGACCCCACCGGCGGCGGCGAGGTCGTTGTCTTCAACTCCACCTACGCGCAGGCGCGCGAGCTCTGCGTCGCCGATCGGATCCTCGTGATCAAGGGGCGGATCGACCACAAGCAGCAGGGCGAGACGAAGCTGATCGCGCTCGAGGTGAACGGCTTCGAGGCCGTGCAGGAGCGGACGGAGATCAAGTTCAAGCTCGATGCGCGCGCCGCGCGCGCCGGCCTGATCCGCGACCTCGCCCACCTCGTCAAGGACTACCCCGGGCCGTCGCGGGTGCTGGTCGCGCTCGACACCTCGATGGGCCCGAAGACGCTGGCGCTCGGCCCCGGCTACACGGTCGCGATCGACACCGACTTCCTCACCGAGGCGCGCACGCTCCTCGGTGCCGACGCGATCGTCTAGGCGCTCGAACTCCTTACAAACTCCCCTTCGCTTCCGCACAGGAGCAGCCGATACTCCGAGCGTGAGGCGAGGGCTTCCCCGGGCGGCCGCGGTGGCGGTGCTGGCACTCCTGTGCGCGTCGGCGGCTGCGGCCGCGCCCGGCCTGCGTGGCGGGATCACCGACAGCGGGGCGGCCTACTACGGCCAGCCGGCGGACTTCTATCCCTCGCTCCAGGAGTTGGGCGTCGGCCTGCTGCGCGTCCACCTCAACTGGGGCGGGCGACTCGGCGTCGTCAAGCGGAAGCCGCGCGAGGGCACGGACTTCGACGACCGGGCCTATGACTGGCGCCTCTACGACCGGATCGTCCTCGAGGCGGAGCGGCACGACGTGGAGATCCTGTTCACGATCTTCGGGACGCCGCCCTGGGCGAACGGTGGTCAGCGGCCGACGCGGGCGCCGCGAGACGCGGGCCTGCTGCGCGAGTTCGCCTACGCCGCGGCGACACGCTACAGCGGTACCCACGTCCGCGCCGACGGCGTCCGGTTGCCAGCCGTCCGCTACTGGACGGCGTGGAACGAGCCGAACCTCCAGATCGGTCTGATCCCGCAGTGGCGCCGGGTCGGGCGCAGCTGGGTGATCCAGAGTGCCGCCGACTATGCCCGGATCTGCAACGCCGTCGTCGAGGGCGTCAAGACGTCGATGCTGCGCGGCCGGAAGGTGGCGTGCGGCGTCACGGCCGCCCGCGGGAACAACAACCCGAACGGCCTCAAGCCCTCCGTGTCGCCGCTCGCGTTCCTGCGCGCGATGAAGAAGGCGGGAGCGACGGGCTTCGACGCCTACGCGCATCACCCGTACTACGGCGCACCCTCCGAGTCGCCGGCGACGCCCTCGCCGGGACGCGGCGGCGTCACGCTCGGGAACATCGACGCGCTCGTCTCCGAGCTGACCCGGCTCTACGGCCGCAAGCGGATCTGGCTGACCGAGTACGGCTACCAGACGAATCCCCCCGACGGCGTCTTCGGCGTGCCCTGGGCGACGCAGGCGCAGTACGTGCGGGAGTCGTTCGCGATCGCGAGAGCACATCCGCGGATCGACATGCTCCTCTGGTTCCTCCTCCAGGACGAGGGCGATCCGGAGCGGTGGCAGTCGGGGCTGATCTCCGCCACGGGCGAGCGGAAGCCGTCCTTCGACGCGTTCCGCGAGGCGCTCGCCGTCCGAACGCCCTAAGAGGCCCTAACGCAATGAAGCACTGACCGAGGCCCATTACGTTAGAGCCTCTAGATCTCCAGGCGCGCGTCCTCGAGATCGAGGTCGCGGGCGACCCGGCGCGCCACCTCGTCGGAGATCTCGCCGGAGCGGCGCAGCTCGATGACGGCGTTGCGCTCCGCGGCGAGCAGCTCGCGCCGGAGCCGCTGGAAGTCGCGCGAGCGCGCCTCGATCGAGCCGTCGTCGCCGCCGTCGAGCCACGCCGCGAAGCGGTCGCGGCGGAAGCCGTAGCCGCCGCGGACGCGCTCGGCCGTGTCCTCGCGCACCCAGTCCTCCTCGGCGAGCTCCTCCAGCCGCCTCAGCGCGGCGCTCGCCGCGTGGATCCGTGCCCGCGCCTCATCCCGCCCCGCCTCCTCGCCGTCGTCCTCGAGGTCGAGGAGGCGGATCACTGCCGGCAGGGTCAGGCCCTGAACGACCAGCGTCCCGAAGATGACCGCGAAGGTGAGGAAGAGGAGGAGGCTGCGGGCGGGGAACGGCTCTCCCGCGTCGGTGGTGAGCGGGATCGCGAGCGCCGCCGCCAGCGAGACGCCGCCGCGCATCCCCGACCACGCGACCAGCGAGAGCGTCGCCGCCTGCGGCATCGGGTCGCGCTCGCGGACCCGCCGGACCAGAAGTCGCGGCAGCTTCGCCGCCGGATAGACCCAGAGCGCGCGGGCGGCGAGCACCGTCAGCCAGATCGCGATCGCCCACCAGATCAGATCCGCGGCCGAGTACGCGCCGAGCTCGTCGAGGATCCCGGGCAGCTGCAAGCCGATCAGGGTGAAGAGGATCGCGTTCAGCGTGAAGGTGACGATCTCCCACGCCGACTCGCCCATCAGCCGCACCTCCGGTGTCGTCAGCTCCGGCGTGTACCAGCCGAGGTAGATCCCCGCCGTGACGGCCGCGATCACCGCCGAGACGCCCAACAGCTCGGCCGGGATGTAGGCGAAATAGCCCGTCAGCAGGGAAATCGTCACCTCGGCCGGCGGGAAGTCGAGCCGGCGGCGCACCTGGCGGACGATCCAGGCGACCCCGAGGCCGACGACGACGCCGCCGACGACGTTGAGCACGAACGAGATCCCCGCCTCCCAGAGCGAGAACGAGCCGCTGACGGCCGCGACGACGGCGAAGCGGTAGGCGACGAGCGCGGTCCCGTCGTTGACGAGGCTCTCGCCCTCGACGACCGAGACGATCCGCCGCGGCACCCCGAGGCGCTGCATGATCGCGGTCGCCGCGATCGGGTCGGTGGGGGAGACGACGGCGCCGAGCACGAATGCCGCCGCCCACGGCAGCCCCGGCACGATCTCGTGCGCGACGACCGCGACCACGACCATCGTCAGGAGGACGAGGCCGACGGCCAGTAGCCCGACCGGGCGCAGGTTCGCGCGCAGGTCGCGGAGCGAGGTGAAGAACGCGGCCCCGTAGAGCAGGGGCGGCAGGACGCCGACGAGCACGAGGTCCGGGGGCAGGTCGATCTCCGGCAGCCCGGGCGCGAAGCCGAGCGCGAGCCCCCCGAGCACGAGCAGGATCGGATAGGGGATCCGGAGCTTCGGGACGAGCACGAGCATCGCCGCGCCCGCCGTCAGCAGGACGAGCATGCTGACGAGGTCGTGGTGGCTGAGGTCGGTCACACGTTCGTCAGGCGAGGCCCTTGTCGCGCAGCTCGCGCAGCGCCGACTCGGACTTCTCCAGGCCGAGGCCCATCCCGCGCAGGACCTCAGGCGTCTTCGAGAACTGGATCTCGGCGTAGGCGACGACCTGCACCTGGTTCCCCCACGGATCGAGGAACGAGTTGCCGCCGAAGATCTGGACGCCGGCCTCGCGAGCGGCGGCGAGGACGGCCTCGCGGTCGTCGACGACGAGGCCGAAGTGCCGGTGGCGGTCGGGGTCCTGCGAGCCACCCTCGGCGAGGGCGAGGAACTGGTCGCCCAGGTCGACGAACGCCATCCCCGGGATCCGGCCGCGCAGCTCGAGCTCGAACAAGCGTCCGTAGAACGCGAGCGCCTCGTCGATCGAGCCGACCTCGAGCGCGAGATGATTGATCCCAACCGCACGAGCCATGGAACCGACATTACCCATCGGGTGTAAGAGGACCGAGTGGTGAGCCGACCACCGACAGAGGACGAGCTCGTCGAGCGCGCACGTGGCGGCGACGCCGCAGCTTTCGCCGCGCTCGTCCGCGACCACGAGGAGATCGCTTTCCGCACCGCGTACCTGATCACCCGCAACGCCGCCGACGCCGAGGACGCCGCCCAGGTCGGGCTGACGAAGGCGTGGCGCGCGCTGCCGCGCTTCCGCCGCGGCGCGCCGCTGAAGCCGTGGCTGCTCGCGATCGTCGCGAACGAGGCGCGCAACCGCCGCCGCGCCGAGGGCCGCCGCGAAGGCCTCGCGCTCAGAGCGGCGCACGAGCTTCCCTCGGGGGACGCGGCTCCGTCTCCCGAGGGGAGGGCTCTCGCCGCCGAGACGCGCGCCGAGCTGCTCGCCGCGCTCGAGCGGCTGAGCGAGGACGACCGGCTCGTCCTGTCCTGCCGCTACCTGCTCGAGCTCGGCGAGGAGGAGACCGGCGAGGTGCTCTCGCTCCGCCGGGGCACGGTCAAGTCGCGGACCTCGCGCGCGCTCGCGCGCCTGCGCGAGCAGCTGGAGGAGACGGGATGAACGACCTCGAGCGCAGGCTCCAGGAGCTCGGCGGCGAGATCGCCTACCCGGCGACGCCGCGCTTCGACCTCACCTTCGAGCGCCGGCGCGCGCGAATCGCCCGACCGCTCGCACTCGGCTTCGCGCTCCTCGTCGCCGTCTTCGCGGGAGTGCTCGCGCTCTCGCCCGGAGCGCGCAGCGCCTTCCTCGAGATCTTCCAGATCCGCGGTGCCACCGTCGAGCGGCTCGAGACGCTGCCGGACATCCCCGCGCAGCGCCTCGACTTCGGCGAGCGCGTCAGTCGCGACGAGGCCGAACGGCGCGCCGGCTTCGAGCTCCTCGACCTCGGCAGCGAGCCGGACGCGATCTTCGTGCGTCCGGACGGGCTCGCGTCGGTGATCTACGGCGATCCCGCACGGCCGCGGCTCGTACTCTCCCAGGCCCGCGGCGCCATCTACGACGGGTTCATCAAGAAGACCGGTGGCTCGGGCACGACGATTCGCAGGGTCACGATCGACGGGGAGCCCGGACTCTTCGTCGACGGGGCCGATCACTTCGTCATGTTCCGGGACGAGAACGGCTTCATCTCCGACGAGCGCACGTACCTGGCCGGAACCGTCCTGCTCTGGAACCGCGGCGACCTGCTGCTGCGCCTCGAGGGCGACCTCGACCTGAGCGAAGCGCACGCGCTCGCCCGCTCCGTCGAGTAGGGAACCCCCTCGGTGCCGACGGTGTATTCCTCGCGACAACCCGAACGGAGGTCCGAATGAAGAAGCTCCTGCTCGTGCTCGTCGTCGCCGCCGTGGCCGCTCCCGCCGCGAGCGCCGGTGGCTGGGCGACCGTCGGCCTCAGCTCGCTGCCGCCTGCCGGCCTCGATGCGAACGACCGCTGGCCGGTCGACATCACGGTGCTCCAACACGGCCAGACGCCGCTGGCGGGCCTCACGCCCGTCGTCCGCGTCCGCGACGACGGCGGCAAGGTCGTGCGCAGCTTCACCGCCGCGCCGACCGGGAAGACCGGCGTCTATCGCGCCGTCGTCACGTTCCCCGGCGAGGGTTCGTACTCCTACGAGGTCTACGACGGCTTCACGCAGTACGGAGGCGCCAAGACGCACACGTTCAAGCCGGTCGCGATCGGCGGCGGGGGAGGGAGCTTCCCGTACGGGCTGCTGGCGCTCGGCGTCGGCCTCGCGCTCGCGCTCGCGGCCGCCACCATCCTGATCCTCCGCCGGCGCAGTCCGGAAGTGCAGCCGGTTCACCTGAGGAGGGCCGCATGAAGAAACTGTTCGTCTTCGTCGCCACGGTCGTCGCCGCGCTCGCGGTCACCGCGGCCGCCAACGCCGGCTGCATGGCCACGGTCGGGCTCAGCTCGCTGCCGAAGGCAAACCACGCGGCGGGAAAGCCCTGGGTCGTCACGATCCGCGTGCTCCAGCACGGGCGCACGCCGATGCCGGACGCGAAGCCCGAGGTGCGGATCCGGAACGCCGCCGGCAAGCTCTTCGTCTTCAAGGGGAAGAAGACCGGCGTCGTCGGCTCCTACCGCGCGCGCGTCGTCTTCCCGAGGGCCGGCCGCTACTCGCTCGGCGTCTACGACGGGTTCCCGTATGCCGAATGCGCCCGGGTGCACACGTTCAAGTCGGTGGTGATCGTCGCCGTCTGAGGCACCGGCGGATGCTCCTCAGCGCACGTCGAGGAGCATCCGCCCCTGTCCGTCGCCCGGCTCGAACTCGACCCAGCCCAGCGCGGCGTAAAGCTGCTTCGCGGGGTTGTCCGAGTCGACACTCAGGGAGAGCCTGTCGAGGCCGTCGCGACGCGCGCGCTCCCGCATCGCCTCGAGCAGCCGCGTGCCCACGCCTCGCCCCCGGCAGTCCTCGACGACGGCGACGGCCAGTTCGGGCGTGTCCTCGTCGACGTAGCCGTCGCCGTGCTCGGCGTCGCTGAACAGGCGGCACCAGACGAGCCCGATCGGCCGGCCGTCCTCGACCGCGACGAGCGCGACGTCGCCGGGGCGACCCCAGCCCTCGTGGAAGATCGCGACTTTCGGGTGGGCGAGTACGAACTCGAGCGGCGGCAACGCGACGTCCGGCCGCCACGCGAGCGCCGCGTAGAGCATCTCGCCGAGGAACGTCGTCTCGTCCGGCTGCAGGTCGCGGATCTCGATCACGATTCGAGCACGTCCACGTCCGTCGACAGCTCTGCCACCGTTGAAACCATCTTCGATCGTTGCAGAAGCGTCAAACGATCGCCCTGGGACGCGCCGGTCGGCGCGGCTCTTGCAAAACCCTTACCGGAGCTTCATCGCAATCCCCTACAAGGGGGACAACCTGTCGGCTCTACTGGACGAAGTACCGGTACACACGACCAAGAAGGACTTTTTGAGATGACTGCGGCAGAGACGACGAGCGAGACAGAGCAGGAGCGGATCCAGCGCTGGCGCGCGGGGGAGCTCGAGCGCGCCGGGTACGAGGCGTCGGCCGCGACGCTCCTCGCGGCCCGCGCGGACGTCGATCTTCACTACGCGATCGATCTGCTCCGCAACGGCTGCGCCCCGGAACTGGCTCTACAAATCTTGCTCTAGTCGTTCCCTGCGCGGTCCGTCTGCGCGACTCGGCAGAATGCGCTCTGCGGTGAACCTCCTCGCCTCGATCCCGTCGCCGTCCTCGGGCACCCTCGACCTCGGTCCGGTGACGATCCACATGTACGGCCTGATGCTCCTGGCCGGGATCGCCGCCTGCATCCTGATCACCGGCCGGCGGTGGGTCGCGCGCGGCGGCGACTGGGATCTGATCTTCCGCGTCGCCGTCTGGGGCGTCGGTGCCGGGATCGTGGGCGCCCGTCTCTACCACCTCGCGACGAGCTGGAACGAGGTCCCCGACGAGTGGTGGGGCCCGTTCGCCGTCTGGGAAGGCGGGCTCGGGATCTGGGGCGGCATCGCCGGCGGCGTCCTCGTCGGCGGCCTGATCGCGCGGCGCTCGGGCGCTCGCGTCTCCGAGCTCCTCGACGCCGCCGCCCCCGGCCTCCTCGTCGCGCAGGCGATCGGCCGCGTCGGCAACTGGTGGAACCAGGAGCTCTTCGGCGAGCCCACGAGCCGTGCCTGGGGGCTCGAGATCGACGCCGAGCGGCGTCCGGACGAGTACATCTTCAACGAGACGTTTCACCCGACCTTTCTCTACGAGGCGCTCTGGAACCTCGGAGCGGCAGCGCTGTTGCTCCTGCTCGACCGCCGCTTCCGCTTCCGCCCGCCGGCGCTCTTCGCGCTCTACATCGCGCTCTACACCGGCTTCCGCTTCTACCTCGAGTCGCTCCGCGTCGACCCGTCCGAGGAGTTCGCCGGCCTCCGCGTGAACGCCTGGGTCTCGCTCGTCCTCTTCGTCGCCTCGGCCGTGTTCTTCGTCTACTGGCAGTTCTTCCGCGGTCGCCGGCGCCAGCCGAGCCGACGCGGGCCGCGGCGCGTCGAGCCGAAGACGAGGATGGCGGTCCCGCGAGGCCGCGTCCGACCCCGCCGCTAGCGTAAGGCGCGCATGATTGTGCGCGAGCTCGAGCTGGACCTCGACGCGTTCGAGGGCCCTTTCGACCTGCTCCTGACGCTGCTCCTGAAGGAGGAGCTCGAGCCGGCCGACGTCGACATGGCCGCGATCGTGGTGGCCTTCGTGGAACGACTGGCCGAGCGGGAGGAGCTCGACCTGGAGGCGTGCGGCGAGTTCCTCGTCCTGATCGCGGCGCTGCTCGAGCTGAAGGCGCGCGCGCTCTTCCCCGACGAGGAGGCCGAGCTGGCCGACCTCGAGCCCGAGGAGGCAGCGGCGGAGCTGGCAAGACGGCTCGCCGAGTACCGCCGGATGAAGGAAGCGGCCGCCTGGTTGACCGAGCGGCTCGCCGGCGAGCGCGACCGCTACTTCCGGATCGGCCCGGCTCCGCTCGCCCCGCGACGGGAGCGCAAGCTCGCCGCGCAGGATCCCGAGCAGCTCGCAGCGACGCTGCGCCTGCTCGCCGCG
The DNA here is from genome assembly GCA_963789355.1 of uncultured Gaiellaceae bacterium. Taxonomy (GTDB): domain Bacteria; phylum Actinomycetota; class Thermoleophilia; order Gaiellales; family Gaiellaceae; genus Gaiellasilicea. Next base: position 97,907 of record CAWBKK010000003.1, on the reverse strand, counting down.
CCGCCGCCAGAGGTCTCGCTCGCTCACATGGCGCTCCGATTCCCGCCCGTCGCGCAGTTCCTCGAGCGCTTTCGCGCCGTTCTGCGCACCCGCCGCCGCTTCGACTTCGACGCCGAGGTCGGATCGCTCTCCCGCGTCGACCAGGCCGTCGCCTTCCTCGCGCTGCTCGAGCTGCGCAAGGCAGGGGAGATCTCCCTCGAGCAGGCCGCTCCGTTCAGCCCGATAAGGGTTTCTCGCCCAGACGAAGAAAGGAAGGCCGAATGGATCGCCCGCTCCGCCTGATCACCGCCAACCCGGTCGACCAGCTCGCCCGGACGCTCGAGGCCCTGCTCGTCGTGGCCTCGGCGCCCCTGTCCGTGGACGAGCTCGCCGACGCGGCCGCGGACGACGCCGAGCGGATCCAGCTCGCGCTCAGCCTCCTCTCGGAGCGCTACCGCGAGGGCCGAAGCGGAATCGTGCTCGAGCACGTCGCCGGCGGCTACGCGTTTCGCGCCGCGCGCGAGGCGGCCGAGGCGTGCGGGCGCCTGTTCGAGCGCCCGATCGAGCGGGGGCTTTCACAGGCCGCTCTCGAGACGCTCTCGATCGTCGCCTACCTCGGTCCCTGCAGCCGGCCGGAGATCGCCCGCATCCGCGGGGTCGCGGCCGACTCCGCGGTCGCGGGCCTGCTCGAGCGCGGCCTGATCGCCGAAGCCGGGCGCGAGGACAGCCCGGGCGGCGCCGTCCGCTACCGGACGACGCCGCTCTTCGAGCGCGTCTTCGGGCTCGAAAGCGCCGCCGAGCTACCGCGGCTCGACGACCTCGGCGAGTCGACGGAGGAGATCCGCGAGCGGCTCCACTCGGTCGCGGTCGGCAAGACCGCCTAGATCTGCCACGAGCCGCCGCGGAGGACCGGCACGCGGTCTCCGTCGCGGGTGATCCCGTCCACGTCGAGCTCGTTCGAGCCGATCATGAAGTCGACGTGGACGTCGCTCACGTTCGCTCGCGCGCGCTCGGCCTCGTCCTCGACGGGGAACGTGTAGGCGTTGCCGAGCGCGATGTGGCTCGCCGCGTTCTCGTCGAGCAGCGTCTCGTAGAAGACGGTGCCGAGGGGGCCGATCCGCCCCTCCTTGTCGACGAGCGCGATCTCGCCGAGCCGCGACGCGCCGTCGTCGCGCGCCGCCGTGGCCCGGAGCGCGTCGGCGCCCTGGTCGGCATCGATCTTGACCGCACGGCCGCGCTCGAACTCGATCCGGATCCCGTCGATGTAGGAGCCGTAGAGCTCGAGCGGCATCGTCGCCGAGACGTGGCCGTCGACCCGCTCGGGGTCGGGGGTCGTGAACACCTCCTCTGTCGGGAGGTTCGGATAGTGGGTGAGGTCGTCGATCGTCCTGAAGTCGGCGCCGAGCCACTTCGAGCTCGGCAGCAGGCCGATCGTCAGGTCGGTCCCCGGACCCTGCAGATGGAGCGCATCGAAGCGACGCTCCGTCATCCGGTCGGCGCTCGCGACGATCGTCCTCATCCGCTCCCGCCAGGCCTCGACCGGGTCGTCGCTGTCGAGTCGGAGCACGTAGACCATTTCGTCCCAGAGCTTCTCGAGCGCCTCCTCCGGCTCGAGCTCGGGATGCACGCGCTGCGCCCAGGCGAGGTTCGGCGAGGGCCCGGCGCTCCAGTTCGTCGTCCGCTGGTTGACGATCCGCGGCACCGCGCCGATATAGGGGAGGAGGTCGCGGCCCGCGCGGGCGGGATCGACGCCGTCGAAGACCGCGGCACTCGTGCCGGTGAGCGAAACCCGGGCGGCGCGCTCGTCCGAGAGCCACTGCATCCGCTGCTCGATCCAGGGCGGCACGAAGCCGAGCGTGCTCTCGTCGGCGTACTCGAGGCGCTGGCGCTTGACGAGATGGTCCCACCAGAAGACGTCGACGTACTTCGCGCCTCGCTCGTAGCCCGCCCGGGCGATCGCATACACGACGTCTTCCATCCCGTGGTACGCGGTGACGCCCAGGATCTGGCCGGGCTGGATGTTGGCGCCGAAGCCGACGAGCAGGTCGGCGAGGCGATCGACGTCCTGCGAGCGGTCGCGCATCGGCGGGCAGACTACAACGGCTGTGAGACTCAACGCGTACCTCGCCCGTGCAGGCGTAGCGTCGCGCCGGAAGGCGGACGAGCTGATCAAGGCCGGGCGGGTCAGCGTCAACGGCCGGCCAGGGCAGCTGAACACGTTCGTGCAGTCCCACGACGCGGTCGAGGTCGACGGGCAGCCGGTCGCGAAGCAGCGCCTCGCCTACGTGCTCCTGAACAAGCCGCCTGGGGTCGTCACGACGGCGAGCGATCCGCAGGGGCGCCCGACCGTGGTCGGCCTCGTCGAGCACGACTCCCGGGTCGTCCCGGTCGGCCGGTTGGACGTCGACACGACCGGAGCGCTCCTGCTCACGAACGACGGCCCGCTCGCGCACCGGCTCGCGCACCCGCGCTACGGAGTCGAGAAGGTCTACGAGGTCGAGACCTGGAAGGAACCGAACGACGAGGCGCTGCGCGCCCTCGCCGAGGGCGTCGAGCTCGAGGACGGAATCACCGCGCCCGCCCGCGTCCGCCGGCTGGGCGCGGCCCGCTTCGAGCTCGTCCTCCACGAGGGCCGGAACCGGCAGGTGCGGCGAATGGTCGAGGCGGTCGGCCACCGCGTCCGCAGGCTGCACCGCAGCACCTATGCAGGCCTCCGGATCGACGGGCTCGAGCCGGGCGAGTCGCGCGAGCTGACGGCCGAGGAGCTCGCGAGCCTCCGCCGCGCCTAGCGCGCCCGCAGCACCGCAACATCGTGCAGGTACCCGCTGTCGAAGCCGATCGTCGACTTGGCAGCCGCGCCGGCGGCGACCACGGCTCCGCCTGGAGCCAGCGCCACCGCCGTCAGGTAGTCGAGGTGGAGGCGGCCGGACGTGGGGTTAGCGGCGACGACCCCGTTCGCACCGTAGGAGCGGTCGTGCCGGCCGGCGCCGTCGAACCGCCAAACGGAGAGCTGTTCGTCGCCGATGCCCGACGCATAGGACGTTCCCGCGACGACGATGCCGCCGCGGGGGTCGAGCGCAAGCGCCAGCCGGTCATAGGCGAGCCCGATCTGCGGCTCGACGCGGCCACCGCGGCCGAACGAGGGGTCGAGCCGTCCGTCCGGGAGGTAGCGGGCAAGCCGGAGCCGGTCGCACAGAGTCGAGCAGTTCGTGTCGGAGGTTCCTTCCTCGCCCGCGACGACGGTGCGGCCGCGCGAATCGACCGCGACCGCAAGAGCGGACTCCGGCGAGCCGCTCCAGCGCGTCTCGACGAGCCCATCGCCGCCGCCGAAGCTCGGATCGCGCGTGCCGTTCGCGCGCAGCCGCAGCACGAACCACTCGCGCCACTCCCGGTCCTCTCGGTCGGTCATGCCGACGACGACGAGGCGCCCGTCCGGCAGGCGGGTGATGGCGGTCGGGTACCGCACGTCGTGAACTGCCACCCCGCGCGTGCCGAAGCTGCGGTCGACGCGGCCGCGCGAGTCGAAGCGCACGAGCGTCAGCCGGTTTTCGTACGTCGTCGCCGCCGCGACGACGCTGCCGTCGGAGCCGGCTGCGACGCCTGCGACCGGCCCGATGAAGGTACTGCGTCGGCAAGCGGAGCGTCGCGATCCCGCTCGCGCCCGAACCGGGGGTCGAGCCGGCCATTCGGACGCGCCTTGAAGGCGAAGACGGCAACGTCGTTCGCGTACTGGTCAGCATTGAGGTTGCCGGCCGCGCCGGACACGATCAGGCTCCCGTCCGCCAGCCGGGTGACGCCCGAGACGCTGTCGTCGCCCTTGCCGACGCTGGCGCGGAGAACGCCGCGTCGGCCGAAGCCCGGATCGAGCGTTCCGTTCCGCCGCAGCTTGAGGAGCACGGGATCTGGGCCGTGGAACGCCTGCCGCTTCCCGCCCGAATCGGCCGCGACGACGACGGATCCGTCCGCGAGCGCGACAACGCCGCGACCGACGTCGAACCCGTCGGTCAGGCGGCGGACGACGAGTCCGTCGCCGCCGAAGGTGGGATCGAGGCGGCCGGGGGAGGGGGCCGCGCGGGCGACGGACGCGACCGCGACGAGGGTCAGGCCCGCCGCAACCGCCCGCGCCCATTGGCGGCTCACGGCCTGACGAACCCCATGCGCTCGTACATCGTCTCGAGCGTGGGCGCGCTGGCCACGGCTGCTTTCTCGGCGCCGCGGGCGAGCAGCCGCTCGAGCTCCGCGTCGTCCGAGCGCAGCTCGCGATACCGCGCCTGAACCGGCGCGAGCGCCTGGACGACCGCCTCGCCGACGTCGGACTTGAACTGGCCGTACCCGGAGCCGTCGTAGCGGGCCTCGATCGCCTCCGGGCTTTCCTCCGTCAGCACCGCGAGGATGTCGATCAGGTTCGTCACGCCCGGCTTGTCGGCCGCGCGGCGCACCTCGGTGCCGGAGTCGGTCACCGCCGAGCGGAACTTCTTCATGATCACGTCCGGCTCGTCGAGGATCCGCACCGTCCCCTGCGGCGTGCCCGCGGTGGTCGACATCTTCTTCGTCGGCTCCTGCAGGTCCATGATCCGCGCGCCGACCTCCGGATAGACGCCTTCCGGCACCTTGAAGGTCTCGCCGAAGCGGCTGTTGAAGCGTTCGGCGACGTCCCGCGCGAGCTCGAGGTGCTGGCGCTGGTCGTCGCCGATCGGGACGATGTCGGTCTGGTAGAGCAGGATGTCCCCCGCCATCAGCACCGGGTAGGTGAAGAGCGCGGCCGAGACGAAGCCGCTGTCGCCGCCCTTGTCCTTGAACTGCGTCATCCGGCCGAGCTGGCCGTAGCTCGTGACCGAGCCGAGCAGCCAGGCCGCCTCGGCGTGCGCGGGCACGTGGCTCTGCGCGAAGACGGTCGAGCGCTCGGGGTCGAGGCCGGTCGCGAACAGCATCGCGGCGAGATCGAGCGTCTTCTCGCGAAAGTCGGCGGGGTCGTAGTCGACGCTGATCGAATGCAGGTCGACGATGCAGAAGAAGCCCTCGCCGCGCTCCTGCGTGGCCGCGTACTGGCGAAAGCCGCCGATCAGGTTCCCGATCGTCTTGTCGCCCGTGGGCTGGATGCCGGAGAAGATGCGCATGTCAGTCCCAACTTAGCCGCAACTACACTGGCCCAATGGCCGTAACTCCCGCAACCTGGACGCCTTCGAGCTGGCGCGAGCGCCCGACGCTGCACCAGCCCGAGTGGCCGGAGCCCGACGCCGCCGAGGCTGCGGTCGAGCACCTGCGCAGCCTGCCGCCGCTCGTCTTCGCCGGCGAGGCCCGCGACCTGCAGGCCGCTCTGGGCGAGGTTGCGGCCGGGCGTGCGTTCCTGCTCCAGGCGGGCGACTGTGCCGAGTCGTTCCGCGACTTCACGGCGATCTCGATTCGCGAGAAGCTGAAGATCCTGCTGCAGATGTCGGTCGTGATGATCTACGGCTCCGCGTTGCCGCTCGTGAAGGTCGGTCGGATCGCGGGACAATTCGCGAAGGCCCGCTCGGAGCCTGTCGAGCGCGTGGGCGGCCAGGAACTGCCGTCGTTCTTCGGGCACATGGTCAACGACGACGCGCCGTCGCCCGAGGCGAGGCGCGCCGATCCGGCGCGGATGATCCAGGCGTACCACCAGTCGGCCGCCACGCTCAACCTGCTCCGCGCGTTCACGAAGGGTGGCTTCGCCGACCTGACGCAGGTGCAGATGTGGAACCAGGAGTTCGTGGCGAGCGCCCCCGAGGGGCAGCGGTACGAGGTCGTCGCCGCCGAGATCGAACGGGCGATCGGCTTCATGCGCGCCTGCGGCATCGACCTCGCTCATTCGCCACAGCTGCACCAGGTCGACGTCTGGACGAGTCACGAAGGGCTCGCGCTCGACTACGAGGAGGGCCTGACGCGCCGCGACTCGCTCACGGGCGACTGGTACGACTGCTCGGCCCACATGCTCTGGATCGGCGAGCGAACGCGGCAGCCGGACGGCGCCCACGCCGAGTTCTTCGCCGGCGTGCACAACCCGCTCGGCGTGAAGCTCGGCCCCTCGGCGACGCCGGACGAGGTGCTCGAGCTGGCGGAGAAGCTGAACCCGCTCCGAATCCCCGGACGCCTAACGTGCATCGTCCGGATGGGCGCCGAGCCGCTCCACGAGGCGCTGCCGCCGCTCCTGCGGGCCGTCCGCGAGGCCGAGCAGCCCGTCGTCTGGGCCTGCGACCCGATGCACGCGAACGTCTTCCGCACGTCCGCCGGGATCAAGACGCGCAGCTTCGACGCGATCATGGACGAGATCGTCGCGTTCTTCGCGATCTGTCGCGCGGAGGGCGTCTGGCCGGGTGGGGTGCATCTCGAGTTCACCGGGGAGGACGTGACCGAGTGCCTCGGGGGTTCCGCCGCCGTGCTCGAGGAGGAGCTGACGTCGCGGTACGAGAGCCTGTGCGACCCGCGTCTCAACGCACGGCAGTCGCTCGACCTCGCCTTTCGCGTGGCCGAGCTGATGCGACGGTAACGCGTGGCTGCCGTTCGCTCTCTCGCCGTCGTCGGCACGGGCCTGATCGGCGCGTCCGTCGCGCTTGCGGCTCGGCGCGCCGGCGTCGAGTCGATCCGGGGCTGGGATCCCGACCCCGCCCATCTCGCGATGGCTGCGGAGCGCGGAGCGGTCGACGCGGCGTCAGACCTGACCGCCGCCCTCGAGGGCGCCGAGCTCGCGGTTGTCGCCGCGCCCGTGACGGCGCTGCCGGTGCAGGTGCGGGCGGTGCTGGAGGCGAGCGCGCCGTCGGTCACGGTCACCGACGTCGGCTCCACCAAGGGCGGCGTCTGCGAGGCCGCGGCCGGTGTCGGACGCTTCGTCGGCGGCCACCCGATCTGCGGCTCCGAGGCACGCGGGCCGGAGTGGGCGAGCGCCGAGCTCTTCGAGGGGGCGACCTGGTTCCTGACTCCGGTCGCCGCTACCGATCCGGACAGCTACAAGCTGCTGCACGGGTTCGTCTCCGGCCTCGGCGCCCTCCCGGTGGCGATCGATCCCGAGGCGCACGACCGCCTCGTCGCCGTCACGAGCCACTTGCCCCACGCGCTCGCGAACGTGCTCTTGAACCAGGCGGGGGGCGGGAAGGTCGACGGGCACGACCCACTCGACGCCGCCGGCGGCTCGCTCCGCGACATGACCCGCGTCGCCGGTGCGAACCCCCGGATCTGGGTCGACATCTTCCTCGAGAACCGGGTCGCGCTGGCGTCGTCGCTCGCCGAGCACCGCCGCCGCGTCGAGCAGCTCGAGAACGCGCTCGCGGCGGGCGACGCCGGGTTTCTCGCGCGCTGGATCGGGGAGGCGTCGGCGAACCGGCGCCGCTTGCTCGAGACCGCCTACGAGGACGCCGGTGCGCTGCAGCGGCTGCGCGTCCACGTCCCCGACCGGCCAGGCGTGATCGCCGGGATCGCCCAGGCGCTCGGCGCGGAGCGGATCAACATCGCCGACTTCGACCTCCAGCATCTCTCGAGCGAGCGTGGCGGCACGCTCGCGATCCTCGTCGCAGGCGAGGGCGAGGCGGAGCGCGCCGCGGCGCTCCTGGAGCAACAGGGCTACGGCGTCGTCGTCGCGCCGGTTCTCGACGACACCGTGCTCGAGGAGGACTAGTGCGGATCGAGCCGGCGAGCGCGATCACCGGCCACATCGCCGTCCCCGGGGACAAGTCGCTCTCGCACCGAGCCGTGCTGCTCGCGGCGGTCGCGGACGGGGAGACGCGGATCACCGGCTTCGGCCGCTCCGAGGACACGGAGGCGACGATCAAGGCGGTGCGCGACCTTGGCGTCCGCGTCTACGAGGCCGACTCGGAGACCCTGCGCGTCTTCGGCGTCGGCCTGCGGGGCCTGCAGGCACCGAAGCGGCCGATCGACTGCCGGAACGCGGGGACGCTGATGCGCCTGCTCCCTGGGCTACTCGCCGGCCAGGAAGGGCGGTTCGAGCTGACCGGCGACGACTCGCTCCGCACGCGGCCGATGGAGCGGATCGCCGAGCCGCTGCGCCTGTTCGGAGCGACTGTCGAGACCACCGAGGGCCGTGCCCCCTTCACCGTCGAGGGCGGCGCGCTGCAGCCGATCTCCTACGAGCTCCCGGTCGCCAGCGCGCAGGTCAAGTCCGCCGTCCTGCTCGCGGGGCTCTACGCCACCGGCGGTGAGACCACCGTGGTCGAGCCGCTGCCCACCCGCGACCACACCGAGAACCTGCTCGTGCAGGCGGGCGTACGGGTCACGCGGAGACCGGGCAGCGTTGCGGTGGCGCCGGCCGAGCGGCTCGAGCTCGGCGAGATCGAGATCCCAGGCGATTTCTCCTCGGCGGCGCCGTTCCTCGTCGCCGGAACCCTGCTCGCCGGCTCGGACCTGACGATCCACGGAGTCAACCTGAATCCGCGCCGCACGGGCCTGCTCGTCGTGCTCGAGCGGATGGGGGCGAACATCACCGTCTTCAACCGCAGGCGGATCGGCGGCGAGCCGGCCGGCGACCTCGACATCCGCCCCTCCGAGCTCGTCGGCACGACGATCGGCGCGGCCGAGGTGCCGCTGCTGGTCGACGAGCTGCCGCTCTTCGCCCTGCTCGCCGTGCACGCCCACGGCGACAGCGCTCTCGGCGGCGCCGCAGAGCTGCGCGCCAAGGAGTCGGACCGGATCGAGGCGGTCGTGGACCCCCTCCGCAGCCTCGGGGCGCACATCCGCGCGACGCCCGATGGATTCACCGTCCGGGGCGTCCCGTCCCGGATCCGCGGCGGCGGCGTGTTCGACGCCCGCGGCGACCACCGGATCGCGATGCTGGGGGCGATCACGGGCCTCGTCTCCCGGGAAGGGGTGGAGATCGAAGGCGCGGCCACGGCGGCGGTAAGCTTCCCCGGCTTCTTCGACCTGCTCGACTCGCTCCGAGTCACCACCACCACCTGATGATTGTCGCCATCGACGGGCCCGCAGGGGCCGGCAAGAGCACGGTTGCGCGGCTCCTCGCCGAGCGGCTGGGCTTCAGCTATCTCGACACCGGGGCGATGTACCGCGCGTTGACCTGGCTGGCGCGCCGGCGCGGTGTCGCGCTCGACCGCGCTGCCGAGCTGGCCGCGCTCGCGCTCGAGCACCCCGTCGCGTTCGACGAGCACGGCCGGGTCTTCATCGACGGCAGCGACGTCACCTCCTCGATCCGCAAGCCGGACATCGACAAGCTCGTCCCCGTCGTTGCCCGGCACCCCCAGGTGCGCGAGGTGATGCGCGAGCGCCAGCGCGCGCTCGGGAACGAGGGGGACGTCGTGATCGAGGGCCGCGACATCGGCACCGTCGTGGCGCCGCAGGCTCAGGTGAAGGTGTACCTCGTCGCGGACGAGGAGATCCGCGCCGCCCGCCGCTCCTCGGAGCGGCCCGGGATCGGCGCCGACGCGCTCGCCACCGACCTGCGGCTCCGCGACGAGCGGGACGCGATCAACATGCGGCCGGCCGAGGACGCGATCCAGATCGACACGACCGATCTCGCCGTCGACGAGGTCGTGGCGAGGATCGAGGAGATCGTCGTCGCGCAGCGATCCGTCCCATGAGACGCCCTCTGTCAACCCGGAACACTCGCGCGTGAGCGGCGTCGACGCCGTCTGGCAGGTCGGCCGCTACACGATCGGAACGCTCGTCCGGCTGCTGACGCCGCTCCGCAACTACGGCGCCGAGCGGGTGCCGCGAACGGGGGGCGTCGTACTCGCCTTCAACCACTTCCACTGGGTCGATCCGCCCGTCTTCGGCCTGCTCTCGCCCCGAACGATGTACTTCGTCGCGAAGATCGAGGCGCACAGGATCCCCGGGCTCGGGCAGCTGATCCGGAGCTTCGGGACGATCTCGGTGCGCCGCGGGGAGTCCGATCGCGAGGCGGTGCGGCTGATGCGCGAAGCCGTCCGCGAGGGCCACGCGCTGGGGCTCTTCGTCGAGGGGACGCGGCAGCTGGCCGGTGTTCCGGGCGCGGTGCAGCCGGGGGCGGCGATGGTCGCGATCCAGGAGGGCGTCCCGGTCGTCCCCGCCGCGATCTACGGCTCCCACGAGTGGAAGCCCGGCAACTTCCACCCGATCTCGGTCGCCTGGGGCGAGCCGGTCCGCTTCGACGGGCTGCCGAAGGGCGGCAAGGGCTACCGGGAGGCGTCCAACGAGGTGCAGCGGCGGATCCTCGCCCTCCACGAGTGGCTGGCCGAGATGCACGAGCTCGGTCGTCCGAAGCACGCGACCCCACCGGCCGGCCCGTGAGCGAGACCGAGACTCCGGAGCACGGGCAGCCCGAGATCATCGGCACGGTCGCGATCGTCGGCTTCCCGAACGTGGGCAAGTCGACGCTGATCAACCGGCTGACCGAGTCCCGGCAGGCGGTCGTCCACGAGACGCCGGGGGTCACGCGCGACCGCAAGGAACTGCTCGCGGACTGGAACGGCAAGCACTTCCTCCTGATCGACACGGGAGGCGTCGACGATCTCGCCACCGACCCCTTCAGCCCCGAGATCGCGAAACAGGCGCGGGCGGCGATCAAGGAGGCCGACCTGGTCCTCTTCGTCGTCGACGCGCGCCACGGGATCACGCCCGGCGACGAGGAGCTCGCGGTCACGCTCCGCGCGTCGAAGAAGCCGGTGATCGTGCTCGCGAACAAGATCGACGACCCGCGCAAGGACCTCGAGGCGATCGAGTTCCACAAGCTCGGCCTCGGCGACCCGTTCCCGCTCTCCGCGTTGCACGGCCACGGCACCGGCGACCTGCTCGACCGCGTCGTCGAGATGCTGCCCGGCCAGGGGCCGGTTCAGGTCGGTGACGAGGCGATTCGCGTCGCGATCCTGGGCCGGCCGAACGTGGGCAAGTCGTCGCTCCTGAACGCGCTCGTCGGCGCCGAGCGCGTGATCGTCTCGGACGTCCCCGGGACGACCCGGGACACGGTCGACACGATCCTCGAGCGCGACGGCCGCATCTATCAGCTCGTCGACACGGCAGGGTTGCGGCGGAAGCGCAAGCAGCGCCAGGGGATCGACTACTACTCGGAGCTGCGCGCGCTCGAGGCGGCAGAGCGGGCCGACGTCGCGCTCGTCCTGATCGATGCCAGCGAGGGAATCGTCGACCAGGATCTCTCGGTCGCCGATGTCGCGCGCAAGGCGGGAAACTCGACCCTCGTCGTGCTCGCGAAGTGGGACGAGACCGACGTCACGATCGAGGACGTTCGCCCCAGGATCGAGGCGAAGCTGCGGCAGCGGCCGCCGCTGATTGCGATCTCCTCGAAGACCGGCCGCGGCCTCGACCGGCTGCTCGTCTACATCGCCGACCTGTTCGACAAGCACACCGGCCGCATTCCGACCCCGGAGCTCAACAACGCGCTGGCTGAGCTCCGGCAGGCGCGGCAGCCGCCGTCGTCGAAGGGAAAGCGCCTCAACCTCCTCTACGGCGCTCAGATCTCCACGCGCCCGCCGCGGATCAGGATCCACGTCAACGACCCCGGCCTCGTCACGCGCGACTACGCGTACTGGGTCGAGAACGAGCTGCGCAAACGGTTTAACCTCGCCGGCGTGCCCGTCTCGATCGATTTCGTCAAGCGCTCGTGAGGATCGTCGTCGTCGGTGGCGGGTCGTGGGGCACGGCCTTCGCACACGTGCTGGCGAACCGGGAGCACGCCGTCACGCTCGCCTGCCGCGACGCCGAGCAGGCGCGGGCGATCGCCGACACCGGCCGCAACCCGCGCTACCTCACCAACTGCGATCTGCGCGGCGTCGCGGCAACCCCGCTCGACGACGCGCCGTTCGCGGACGCCGATGTCGTCGTCGTCGCGGTGCCGAGCGCCGTCTACGGCTCTGTCGTCGCGTCGCTTCCCGGCAAGGCGCCGATCCTGTCGCTGACGAAAGGGCTCGATCCCGCCACCGGCGAGCGGCTTTCCACTCTCGTTCGCGACCGTCCCGTCGCCGTGCTCTCGGGGCCGAACATCGCGGAGGAGGTCGCGCGCGACTTCCCGGCGGCCGCAGTGATCGCGAGCGAGGACGAGCAGCTCGCGCTCGAGCTCCAGGCAGCGATCACCTCGCTCACGTTCCGGGTCTACGTCAGCGACGACCTCGTCGGCGTCGAGCTGTGCGCGGCCGCGAAGAATGTGATCGCGCTCGCCGCCGGCGGTGCCGACGGGCTCGGGCTCGGCGACAACGCCAAGGCGGCGCTGGTCGCACGCGGTCTCGCTGAGATGGCCCGCCTCGCCGAGGGCGCCGGAGGCAAGCAGGGAACGTTCGCCGGCCTCGCCGGGATGGGCGACCTCGTCGTCACGTGCTGGTCGAAGTCGGGGCGAAACCGGAGGGCCGGAGAGTTGATCGCCCAGGGAACCGATCCCGGCGACGCCGTTCGCCAGATCGGGATGGTCGTGGAGGGTCTGACGACCGCGCCGGTGCTGCGCGATCTCTCGCACCGGCTCGGGATCGAGCTGCCGATCACGGACGGGGTCTGCGCCGTCCTCGGCGGCGAGCCGCTGACCGACCTCGTGGGCACGTTGATGCAGAGAAAGCCTACGACCGAATAGGACCCGAACGGGGGATGCGACCGTCCGGGGTCACGGCTACGTTGCGCGCTGCGCAGCCCGTCCAGGCATACATCTCCGGGGGAGGGGTCTCTCATGAAGTCGCAGCTCAGCCGTCTGGCAGCGCTCTGTCTGAGCGCGGTCGCGCTCTCGGTTCTTGCGGGCGCGGGGTCGGTCTCCGCCGGGCAGGGCGCCGAGGTCGTGGTGGGATCGGCCGTGACGGTCACGTATCAGCCGAGCCGCGACAGCGCGCAGAGCGACCTCGACCAGAAGCTCGAGGCGGTCGCCGACGTCGGGCGCAGGCGGGGGGCGGCGGCAGGAGCAGGCCGCGCTCGCGCGCAGGGCCTCGACGTCAGCGGCAGCCGCGTCCGGGTCATCGTCGAGGGCGGATCCGGCACCGCCGACGCCGTGCAGGCTCGTGGCGGCTCTGTCGTCGCGCGCTCCGGGCCGCTCGTCGAGGCGCTCGTCCCTGCGGCGTCGTTGTCTGCGCTGGCGGCCACCTCCGCCGTCACGGAGGTTCGTGCACCCGCCCTCGCCCGCGCGCAGGGCACGCACAACGAAGCGGTCCAGGCGATGAACGCAGGTCGTGCTCACGTCGGCGGAAACCTCGGCGCCGGCGTCAAGGTGGCGATCATCGACGGCGGCTTCGCGGGTCTCGCTGCGTCGCAGGCGCGCGGCGACCTCCCTGCCAGTGTGACCACCCAGGACTACTGCGGCGGCTCCTTAGGCTCCCCCGAGGAGCATGGCATCGCCGTGGCCGAGAACGTCCACGACGTCGCGCCGGCGGCCTCGCTCTATCTCGTCTGCGTCACCACCGAGGTGACGCTCGCGAACGCGGTCGCGTACGTGAAGGCGCAGGGCATCGACATCGTCAACCACTCGGTCGGCTGGTTCAACACGAGCCGCGGCGACGGTTCCGGTGCCGCGGGGACGCCCGACGCGCTCGTGGCGGACGCTCGGGCGAACGGGATCCTTTGGGTCAACGCAGCCGGCAACCAGGCCCAGCGGCACTGGCGCGGTCCGTTCTACGACCCGAACGCAAACGAGTTCCAGGACTTCGCCGGGAACGACGAGCTGAATGAGTTCGTCGTCGGTGCCGGCGAAAGTGCGTGCGTGGCGATGCGATGGGACGCCTGGCCCACCACGACCGAGGACTACGACCTCTACATCTTCCGCAGCGCCGACCCGTCGGTCCTGTACGCAGGCTCGGCGGACGAGCAGAGCCCCGGTGAGCCCATCGAGGAGACGTGTTTCACCAACGCCACCGGAACGACCCAGGCATTCGGCTTCGCGATCCACAAGTACGCCGGCTCCCCCGCGACGCCCGTGCTCGACGTGTTCGTCCTCGACGCGAGCGACATCGAGTGGCCGATGTCCGGCGCCAGCCTTGTCGAGCCCGCGACGTCTCCGGCGGCGGTCGCCGTGGGCGCCGTGTGCTGGTCGCACATGCGTTGGGAGATGTTCAGCGCCACTGGGCCGACGATCGACGGGCGCATCAAGCCGGATCTCGTCGCTCCGAGCGGGACCAGCTCCGGTGTCTACGGCGCCGCCGGCGACTGCGACTCGGAGGGGTTCGTCGGAACCTCGGCCTCCGCGCCGCACGTGGCGGGGCTGGCGGCGCTGCTGAAGGCCGACGAGCCGTCGCTGACGGTCTCGCAGCTCGAGGCGGCGCTGCTCGACAACGCGATCGACGTCGACGAGGCGGGTGCGGACAACAAGAATGGAGCCGGACTCGCCTCGCTGCCGTCGACGCCGGCCGGGGCCGCTGCGAACGGCTCGTTGATCTCGTTCGCGCGGGGAACCCACAGCGACCGCAACCTCTGGACGAGTGGGGTCGACGGAAGCAACGCGGTCAACATCACGCTCGGCTCGCCGTACGACGCGGGGCTCTCCGACTGGTCACCCGACGGCTCTCAGCTCGCGTTCGAGAACAGTTGGCCGAGCATCGTCAACGCAGACGGTTCCGGCGCGCGCGAGCTGAACGTCTCGGGCGGCTTGCCGCAGTGGTCGCACGACGGTTCGCGCGTTGCCACTCTCAACAGCGGCCGGCTGAGCATCTCGCCTGCCGTGGGAGGGATAGCCGTCGACCTGGGCAACCAGTTCGGGGGGACCTCGGGGGTTGCGTGGTCGCTCGACGACTCGAAGCTCTACGGCGTCTCCGGCGGCGACGTCTACACCGTCGACGCCGACGGGACGAACAAGACACTCGTCGCGGCCACACCTCCGAACGAGCAGTCGATCGCGCTCTCGCCGGACGGGACGAAGATCGCGTACGCAGCCCCGTCGGGCGGCGCCGGCTCCGACCTTCGCATCTTCGTGATCGCTTCGAGCATGACCGGCACTCCGATCGAGTTGACGACGGACCCGACGCGCGACGAGAACTGGCCGCGCTGGTCGCCCGACGGAACGACGATCCTCTACACGCGTTACCTACCGGACTGCTGCACGAAGGCCGAGATCTGGCGCGTCGGCGCGACGGGGACACCGGCGCCGCAGGTGATCACGACCGGGACGCAGTCCGAATGGTTCGCCGACTGGCAGCCGCTGACGGCTCCTGCCGCGCGCGAGCTCCCGTTCGTTCAGGGAGTGCCCGTCGCCGGCAACACGCTCACCGCGTTGACCAACTTCGGTGGCTCGGGGCCCGTGACCCTCACCTACGGCTGGGAGCGGTGCAACGCCGCCGGGAATGGGTGTGTCGAGACCGGCGTGACGACGGCCGGTTATTCCCTGGCTTCCGCCGACGTCGGCAGCCGCCTCCGCCTCTTCGTGAGGGCGTCGAACGGGGCGGGTGACGCCTTCTTCCTCTCGCTCCCCTCTGCGGTCGTCGCCCCGGCTCCCGCTCCGCCCCCGCCGCCCGACCCAGGCGGCGGCGGTGGCGGCGGCGGTGGCGGCGGCGGTGGTGGTGGCGGCACGGTGGCGGCGCAGGGCCCGACCTCGAGGTGAGCGTGACGGCCTCGAACGCGACGCCCGCGCCGAACGACGTCGTCGAGGTGCGGGCGACCGTGCTCAACAAGTCCACGACCGCGGCCGGACGCGGATTGCGGGCCGAGATCGTGCTGCCCGTCGGCGTGACCCTGCTCGGGCCGGCCGCCGTCGACACCGGCCCGGGGTGCACCGGGGCGTCGACGCTCGACTGCAACCTCGACTATCTGGCGCCCAACATCGCGACCAGGGTCCGGTTCGCGGTCAACGTCGGGCCGGCGGGGACGAAGGCGATCACGGTGCGGGCGACGATGACCGTCACCGACCCGAACCCGGCCAACAACTCGGGCTCGCTCTCGCTCGACGTCCGCGCGGCGACCCAGGCTCCTGCTCCGCAGGCGCCGAAGCCGACTGCCCCGGCTGCCGGCAAGACGCTGACCGGCACCGCCAAGGCGAACGTGCTCCGCGGCACGCCGCGTGCGGACACGCTCCGCGGACTCCGCGGCAACGATCGTCTCTACGGCGGCTCCGGCAACGACCGCCTCTTCGGCGGCCTCGGGAACGACCGCCTCGAGGGCGGGAGGGGACGCGACATCCTCGACGCCGGTGCCGGCAACGATCGCATCTTCGCCCAGGACAAGGCGGTCGACACGATCAGGTGCGGAGCCGGACGCGACGTGGTCGTCGCCGATCGCTCCGACCGGGTCGCGAGAGATTGCGAGACAGTAGGACGGGGGTAGCGCGCGCGGTCGCTAAGCTTCGCCGCTGATGGCTGCGCGCTCGTTCTCCTTCACCTCGGAATCGGTCACCGAGGGGCACCCCGACAAGATCGCCGACCAGGTCTCGGACGCCGTCCTCGACGCGGTCCTCAAGGACGACGCGGCCGGCCGCGTCGCCTGCGAGACGCTGATCACCACCGGCCTCGTGGTCGTCGCCGGCGAGATCACGACCGAGACCTACGTCGACATTCCGCGGCTCGTCCGCAGGACGATCGGGAACATCGGCTACACGCGTGCCAAGTACGGGTTCGACGCCGAGACCTGCGGCGTGATCGTCGCGATCGACGAGCAGTCGGCAGACATCGAGCAGGGCGTCAACGACTCCTTCGAGGCGCAGCACGGGGACGACGATCCGCTCAACCGTGTCGGCGCCGGCGACCAGGGGATGATGTTCGGCTACGCCTCGAACGAGACGGACGAGCTGATGCCGGTGCCGATCCAGCTCGCGCATCGGATCTGCAAGCGGCTCTCCGAGGTGCGCAAGGCCGACGTGCTCCCGTACCTCCGCCCGGACGGCAAGGCGCAGGTGACGATCCGCTACGAGGTCGACGAGCACGGCCGCCAGCGCCCGGTCGAGATCGAGCGGATCCTCGTCTCGACGCAGCACCGCGACGGGCTCGACTCGGAGACGCTGATCAAGCCCGATCTGATCGAGCACGTCCTCCATCCGATCCTGCCGCACTCGCTCTACGACGAGAAGCGGCTCGAGCAGAAGGACTTCGTCTACGTCAACCCGACCGGCAAGTTCGTGATCGGCGGGCCGATGGGCGACACGGGCCTCACCGGCCGCAAGATCATCGTCGACACCTACGGCGGCGCTGCGCCTCATGGCGGCGGCGCCTTCTCCGGCAAGGATCCGACCAAGGTCGACCGTTCCGCGGCCTATGCGGCGCGCTATGTGGCGAAGAACGTCGTCGCCGCGGGCCTCGCCGATCGCTGCCAGATCCAGGTCGCCTACGCGATCGGCGTCGCGCACCCACTCTCCGTCCTCGTCGACACGTTCGGCACCGAGGCGGCAGGGCTGACCCAGGAGAGGATCGAGCAGCTCGTGCGCGAGCACTTCGACCTGCGCCCGGCCGCGATCCTGCGCGATCTCGACCTCCGCCGCCCGATCTACGAGAAGACGGCCGCGTACGGCCACTTCGGCCGCGAGGACCGCGACTTCACGTGGGAGCGCACCGACAAGGCCGAGAAGCTCCGCGAGGCCGCCGGCCTCGCCCAGCCCGCAACGGTCTGACTCTCGGCACCGTTCCACCGACATGGCCGTAGCCGAGCCCCGGCGCCGCTTCCCCACGAGCCTTGTCGTGCTCGGGCTCCTCACGCTGAGCACCGTTCTCTTCGTCGGCTGGGCCAAGGACCTGATCCCGGGCTTCGGCAGCCCGTTCGGGACCGAGACCGTCGATCGCTCCGGCCCGGCCGTGCTGAAGTCGATCGAGAACCTGCGCGACTTCCGCGCCGCAAGCGGCCACTTCGAGGTGATCGTCGACGTCGAGCAGGACACACGCTTCGTCCCGGCGAAGGTCAAGGGCGAGCGCGTGCTCTTCGTCGCCGTCGGCTCGGTCGACGCGGGAGTCGACTTCACCGGGATCGAGGACGGCGCCGTCGAGGTCTCGAAGGATCGCAGGAGCGTCTCGCTCGAGCTGCCGCCCGTGACCTTCCGCGAGCCCCAGCTCGACCTGGAGCGCTCGTACGTCTACGACCGCGACCGCGGCGCGATCGACCGGCTCCAGTCGCTTTTCGGCGACGAGCGCGAGCTCGAGCGGGATCTCTATCCCCTCGCCCAGGAGAAGCTCGCCCACGCTGCGCGCTCCGGCTCCGGGCTGGTGGCACAGGCGGAGCGGAACACCCGGCTGATGCTCGAAGGGCTGCTCCGATCGCTTGGCTTCACGAGCATCGAGGTGCGCTTCTCCGAGGTGTGACACCCGTAGAGTCGCGTCGTGCGCTCGCTCGACGCGATCTGCGAGACCTTCGCGCCCGGAGCCGTCGAGCAGGGCGTGCCCGAGGCGGTGCTCGACGCGAGCGTGCACGACCTGACCGCCCGCGAGCGCCGGCGTCTCCTCTTGCTCCTGAGGACCTGGCCACCGGGCTACGCGCGTCTCTCGCAGACGCGGCGGGAGGCCGTGCTGCGGATGTGGCGCGACAGCCCGGTCCCGCTGCTCCGAACCGGCTTCCAGGCGCTCCGGAAGGCGGCGCTCGCCTTCGCCTACATGCTCCCCGGCCGCTGGGAGGAGATCGGGTATCCCGGACCCCTCGGCGCGCGAGAGGATGCTCCGGCGCCGCGGCTGCAGCCGCTCGAGGTGGGAGACGAGCTCGAGCTCGACTGCGATGTCTGTGTCGTCGGCTCGGGCGCGGGCGGTGGCGTCGCAGCCGCCGTGCTTGCCCGCGCCGGGCTCGACGTCGTCGTCCTGGAGGCGGGCGGCTACTGGTCCGAGCGCGACTTCGACGGAGCCGAGCGTGCCGGCCTACGTCGGCTCTACCGCGGCGGCGGGGCGGCCGCGACCGACGACCAGGGCGTCGCGCTGGTCGCGGGCGCGTGTGTCGGAGGCGGCACCGTCGTCAACTACACGACGTCGTTCCGGACGCCCGACGACGTGCTCGAGGAGTGGGTGGGACTCGGCTTCCCGTCCGACGAGCTCGGGCCGAGCCTCGACGCCGTCTGCGAGCGCCTTCGCGTCAACACCGACCACAACCGGCCTTCCCGCCGGGACGAGCTGATGGGGCGCGGGCTCGAGTCGCTCGGCTGGCACGTGGAGCCGATGCCGCGCGACGTCGTCGGCTGCGAGCAGGGCGTCGTCTGCGGCTCGTGCGGTTACGGCTGTCCGCTCGGCGCGAAGCAGTCGACGACGCGGACGTGGCTCGAGGACGCAGCCGGCCAGGGAGCGCGGCTCGTGGCCGGGGCGAAGGCGCGACGTGTCCTCGTCGAGAACGGGAGAGCGGTGGGCGTCGACGCGGGCCCGGTGCAGGTGCGGTGCCGCGCAGTCGTCGCGGCGGCGGGTGCGATCGAGACCCCTGCGCTCCTGCTGCGCTCGGGCCTCCGCAACCCGAACATCGGCCGCTGGCTCCGGCTCCACCCTGCGACGGCGGTCTTCGGCGTCTTCGACGAGGAGATCCGCCCCTGGGAAGGGACGCTGCAGGCTCTCTACTCGGATCGGTTCCGCTTCCTCGACGGCGGCTACGGCGTCAAGCTCGAGACGGTGCCGCTGCATCCCGCGCTGCTGACGGCGGCGCTGCCGTGGGAGAGCGCTGACGCACACGCCGCGGCTGATGGCGAGCCTGCCGCGGCTGTCCCTGATCGCCGTGATCCCGCGCGACGCCGGCTCGGGCCGGGTCCGGATCGGCCGCGACGGCGAGCCGATCTCGACCTACCGGCTGGCCGAGGACGACGCGCGCCGGCTGGCGACGGGGATCGACGGCGCCGGTCGCGTCTTCGCCGCCGCCGGCGCCCGCGAGATCTTCACCGCCAACGCCCGGATGCAGCGCTGGGCGGATGGCTTCCCGGCGAGCGCGCTGAGGTTCGGGGCCGGCCGCGGCTCGCTCTACTCCTTCCACATCATGGGCTCAGCGCGTATGGGCGGCTCGCCGGCCCTGTCCGCGGCCTCCCCGACCGGCGAGACGTGGGACGTGGGGAACCTCGTCGTCGCGGACGGCTCGGCGTTCCCGACCGCGTCGGGCGTCAACCCGATGATCACGATCGAGGCGATCGCCCACCTGAACGCGAGCCGGCTGGCCGAGCGCTTGCTCTAGGAGGGGCGGACGAAGAGGCCCGACGCGGCCTTCTCGCCGATCGCCCGCTCGCCGTCGGTGCCGAGCAGCACCTTGAACTGGGCGGCTGCGGGCTGCCGCTCGCGGATCACGACCCGGGTGCCGGGCGTGAAGCCCTCGTCGTAGAACCAGTGCAGGAGCTCGCCGTCGTGCTCGGCGAGGCGGACGATCTCCGCCTCGCGGCCGGTCTCGAGATCGGCGAGCGGCGCCAGCTCCTTGTTCTCCGCCTGCTCGAACTTCGGGTCGACGGGCCAGCCGTGCGGGCAGCGCTCCGGGTTGCCGAGCTTGACCTCGATGCGCTCGACCATGTCGTCGGAGAACGTGTCGCCGAGCTCGTCGGCGTGCACGTGCGCCTCGCCGGCGGTGTAGCCCATGAAGTCGGTGAGCAGGCGCTCGATGATCCGGTGCTTGCGGACGACCCGCTCGGCGCGCTCGATCCCCGTCTCGGTCAGGATCGCCTCCTTCTGCTCCCCGCGCTCGACGAGGCCGTCGGCCTCGAGCCGCTTCAGCATCTCGCCGGCCGACGCGCGCGAGACGCCGAGCATCTCGGCGACCCGCGAGGCGATCGCGGTCGAGCTGTTCGGGTCGGGCCGGTACTCGCCGATCGGGAAGGCGAGGAAGTAGATCGTCTCCAGGTACTCGTCGACGCTGTGACCGGCCACGGCTTGACTCTACCCGTGCTCGACCTCGGTCGGCTCGTGCCGGGAGGAGAGGAAGTAGACGAAGGGCGCGGAGACGGCGATCAGCAGCAGCGCCGGGAGGGCGGCGCCCGAGTACGCGCCCACGGAGGTCGTCTTCCAGATCTCGGTCGCCAGCGTCTCGAAGCCGATCGGGCGCAGCAGCAGCGTCGCGGGAAGCTCCTTCATCGCGGAGAGGAAGACGAGGGCGGCCCCGGCGAGGATCCCGGAGCGGATCAGCGGCACCGTCACGGTGAACGCTGCCGACACCGGTCCGCGGCCGAGCGCCCGCGCCGCCTCCTCCATCCGCGGGCCGACCGACGCGAGCGCCGACTCGACACCGGCGAGCGCCTGCGGGAGGAAGCGGACGACGTAGGCGAAGACCAGCAGCGCGAGGGTCTGGTAGAGCGGGCTGGCGTAGTTCGCGGCGAAGAAGACGAGCGAGAGCGCGATCACGATCCCCGGGAGCGCGTTGCCTGCGAACGAGAACCGCTCCAGGAGGCGCGTCAGGCGGGTCGGGTAGCGGGTCGCGAGCAGTGCGACCGGAATCGCCGCGACCGCCGCCGCAACGGCCGCGAGCGCGGAGGCCGACATCGAGTTGATTGCCTCGCGCCAGGGCAGCTCCGTCCGGTCGAGCCCGCGCGCGAGCCAGTAGACGAGCACCGCCGCGGGGACGGCGAGGAACGCGCCGACGACACCGCCGCAGTAGACGAGTGCGGGCCAGCGCCAGCGGCCGAGCCGGTGTGGGCGTGCCTGCCTCGCCGTCCCCGGGCCGCTCCGGGACACACGCCGGCGCCAACGTCCCTCGAGCCAGAGCACGACCGCCGTCAGCGCGACGAGGACGAGCGCGAGCACGGCCGCGGGAGTCCGGTCGAACAGCGAGCGGTACTGGAGGTAGATCGCGCGGGTGAGCGCGTCGTAGCGCATCAGCGAGACGACGCCGAAGTCGGAGAGCGTGTAGAGCGCGACGAGCAGCGCCCCGGCGCCGATCGAGGGCCGCAGCGCCGGCAGGGTCACCCGCCGGAAGACCTCGAGCTGCGAGCGCCCCAGCCCGAGGCCCGCCTCCTCCAACGCCGGGTCGAGGCCCCGGAGCGCCGACGAGACGAGCAGGAGCACGTAGGGGTAGGTGGAGAGCGTCAGCGCCGCCAGCGCGCCCCAGTAGCCGTAGATCTCCGGCAGCCGCTCGACGCCGAGCAGTTGCTGGAGCAGCCCTCGAGGGCCGAAGGCGCCGAGCAGGCAGAACGCCGCGACGTAGCTCGGGATCACGAGCGGGAGCGCCGCTCCCACGGCCCAGAAGCGCCGGCCGGGGATGTCCGTCCGCGTCGTCAGCCACGCGACCGAGACCCCGATCGTGACCGAGGCGAACGTGACGCCGAAGACCAGCAGCCCGGTGCTCCAGAGCAGGTCGAGGGTGTTCGAGCGCGTCAGCACGCGCCAGCCGCGGGCGCCGCCGCTGCTCGCGCGCACGACGAGGTACGCGAGCGGGAGCAGCAGCAGCGCGACGGTGAGACAGGCGGGCAGGAGGAGGGAGAGCGGCGCTCTCCCTCGACCCGCCCGCCGGATCACGATGTGTAGCCGGTCTCGTTCAGGAGCTCGAGCGTCCGTTCGAGCTCGGCGCCGAAGGACGAGAGCTCGACGTCGGGCCCGCGGCCCGCGAGCTCGTCCAGCGTCGGCACGCCCTCCTTCGGGTCGATCCCCGCGACGAGCGGAATCTCGGCCTCCTCGGCCTCCTCGGTGTAGAAGCGCTGCTGCTCGTCCTCGAGCAGGAACTCGACGAACCGCTCGGCAGCGTCGGCGTGCTCCGCGCCCGCGAGCACGCCCGCGCCCGCAACGCTGACGAGCGCGCCCGGATCGTCGCCCGGGAGGTACTTGTTGGCGATCGGCGCATCGTCGCCGAGCTCCTCCTTGACCAGGTAGAGGTAGTAGTGGTTGACCAGCCCGACCTGGATCTCGCCGGACGCAACGGCCTCCACGACCGGCGTGTTCCGCTCGTAGAACTTTGGGTCGTTCGCCTTCAGGTCCTCGAGCCACTGCTTCGTCCGCTCCTCGCCGGCGTCGAGCCGCATCGCGGTGACGAAGGCCTGGAAGGACGCGTTCGTGGGCGGCAGGCCGACCTTGCCCTTCCACGCCGGGTCGGTCAGGTCGAAGACGGAGTCCGGAACCTCGTCCTCGGTCAGCTCGTCCGTGTTGTAGACGATCACTCGCGCGCGACCGGAGGTTCCGACCCAGCGGCCTTGGTCATCCCGGAACTCTGCGCCGACGCGGTCGAGCACGGCCTCCGGCAACTTGGCGAGCTGCTCTTCGACGGCGCCGAGCGAGCCGGGATCCTGGGCGAAGAAGACATCGGCGGGGGAGTTGTCGCCTTCTTCCGCGATCGTTGCCGCCAACTCGGCGCTGTCGGCATAGCGCACCTCGACGGTGATCCCGGTCTGCTCCTCGAAGCGCTCGAAGAGCGGCGCGACGAGTTCTTCCTCGCGGCCGGAGTACACCGTCAGCGTGTCGCTCGCCGCCTCGTCATCGCCGCCGCAGCCCGCGAGAGCGAGCAGAGCGAGCAGCACGGTCAGCTTCTTCATCATCCTCCTTGTAAGGGTTGCCTTACACCAAATGAATGGTGCACCTTACAGATCAGGAGAAGACGGTGACACGAGCAGCGTGCGGTCGCACGTGGACGCGCGAGCCGAGTGGGACTTCCTCGTTCGAGGGGCGCTGCGAGACGAGCTCGACGCCGTCGAGAAGAACGCGGTAGAAGACGTCGTGGCCGCGGAACTCGCGGCCGATCACCTCGCCGTCGCCGGCGGGATCGAGCTCGAGCCCGAGCAGCTCGGGCCGGATCAGGACCTCGACCGTGCTCCCGGCGCAGGCGTTGCCGGCCGGAAAGAGCCCGACCGGCGTCTCGACGACGCCGTTGGCGAGCGTGCCGGGGAGGAAGTTGCCGGCCCCGACGAACTCGGCGGCCCAGCGCGTGGCCGGGGCGAGGTAGACCTCCTCGGGCGTTCCCTCCTGCACGACGGCACCGTTTCGCATCAGCGCGATCCGGTCGGCAAGCGAGAACGCCTCCTCGCGGTCGTGCGTGACGAGGACGACGGTGACGTGGATCGCGCGCAGGATCCGCGCCAGCTCGTCGCGCATCGAGGCGCGGAGATGCGGGTCGATGTTCGACCAGGGCTCGTCGAGCAGGACGAGCTCCGGCCCGGGCGCGAGCGCGCGGGCGAGCGCGACGCGCTGCTGCTGGCCGCCCGAGAGCTCGTGCGGATAGCGGTCGCCGAGCCCGCAGAGGTCGACGAGCGCGAGCACGGCGGGAACGCGCGTCCTCCGCTCCTTCCGCGGCAGCCCGAAGCCGACATTGTCGGCGACGGTCAGGTGCGGGAAGAGCGCGTAGTCCTGGAAGACCATCCCGACCTTGCGGCGCTCGGGCGGCACCCAGGTTCCGTTCCCCGCGACGGGCGTGCCCGCGACCTCGACCGTGCCTGCTTCCGGCTCCTCGAAGCCGGCGATCAGGCGCAGGAGCGTGGTCTTGCCGCAGCCGGAGGGCCCGAGGAGGGCGACGAACTCGCCCCGCTCGACGCAGAGCTGAGCGTGGTCGACGGCCTGGACGGCGCCGAAGCGCTTCGCGACCCCGTGGCAACAGATCATCCCACAAGCCATGTAAGGGTCACCTTACACGACCTCCTGCGCGGCTACGGTGGCCAGGTGCCGCTCGCAGAGGTCTATCCGCTCGTCTCCTCCCGGGCGGTCGCGCGGCCGTTCACCTACGAGGTGCCGGACGGGGTCGGCGTCGGCGCCGTCGTCTCGATCCGCTTCGGCCGCTCGGCCGCGCGCGGGGTCGTGGTCGCGACCGGGGTGGAGGCCCCGGAGGGGGTGAAGACCGCGCCGATCCTGGGCGTGCTCTACGAGCTGGCGCCGGCGCTCGTCGAGCTCGCGCTCTGGCTCGCGGACTACTACGGCTCGACTCCGGCCCGTGCGCTCGAGCTGGTCGCGCCGAAGCTGCGGACCCGGCGCGGCGAGCGGCGGATGACGGGGGCAGGCATGGCCGGCGAAGCCGAGCCCGCGCAGCTGACCGAGCCGCAGCAGCGGGCGGTCGCGCGGATCGTCGAAGCGATCGACGGCGACGGTGCTCATCTGCTGCTGGCGGGCGCGACCGGCAGCGGCAAGACAGAGGTCTACCTCCAGGCCTGCGCTGCCGCGCTCGAGCGTCGGCAGGGCGCGATCGTGCTCGTCCCCGAGATCGCGCTGACGCCGCAGACGCTCGGCCGCTTCCAGGCCCGCTTCGGCGACCGAATCGCCGTCCTCCACTCCGGGCTGACCGAAGCGGAACGCCGCGACGAGCGGGAGCGAATCGTCGCCGGCGAGGCCCCCGTCGTCGTCGGCGCGCGCTCTGCGGTGTTCGCGCCCGTGCCGCAGCTCGGCCTGATCTGCATCGACGAGGAGCACGACTCGTCCTACAAGCAGGAGTCCGACCCGCGCTACGACGCGCGCACGGTCGCCGCGAAGCGCGCCGCGCTCGAGGGGGCCGTTGCCGTGTACGGCAGCGCGACACCCCGGCCGGAGAGCTGGGAGCGGCTCGAGCGCCTCGAGCTCGGCGAGCGGCTCGGGGCGCCGATGCCGACCGTCAGGATCGTCGACCTCCGCCGCGAGGCCGGCTATCCGCTCTCGGCGCCGCTGCTCGAGGAGCTCGGCCGGATCTCCGAGCACGGCGGCAAGGCGATCCTGCTGCTCAACCGCCGCGGCCTGGCGCCCGCGATCCACTGTCGCGCGTGCGGTGTCTCGCGCCGCTGCGGGCTCTGCGACGTGGCCCTGACCCTCCACGCCGACGCGCGGCTCCACTGCCACCACTGCGGCTACTCGGAGGTCGTTCCGGAGACGTGCCCCGAGTGCGGCTCGTCGGAGCTGGCGCGGATCGGGGCGGGCACGCAGAAGCTCGAGACCGAGCTCGAGAAGCGGGTTCCGGAGCTCGAGCGGATCAGGCTCGACGCCGACACGGCCGCGAAGCCGGGCGCGCTCCGCGAAGCGCTCGACCGCTTCGCTGCCGCCGACCGCGCCGTCCTGATCGGCACCCAGATGGTCGCGAAGGGCCATCACTTCCCGGGCGTCTCACTGGCCGCCGTCGTCGACGCCGACACCGGCCTCTCGATCCCGGACTTCCGGGCCGAGGAGCGAACGTTCCAGCTCGTGACCCAGCTCGCCGGCCGCAGCGGGCGCGACGCGCCCGGGAAGGTGATCGTGCAGACGTTCCAGCCCGACGCCACCCCGCTGCGCTACGCCGCGCGCCACGACGTCGCCGGCTTCCTGACGGAGGAGCTCGAGCGCCGCCGCGAGCTCGGCTATCCGCCCTTCCGGCACTTGGTCTCGATCGTCGCATCCGGAACGGATGCCACGGCACCCGAGCGGCTCCTGCGCGAGCTCGAACGGGGAGCTGAAGGGCGCCGACCTCCTCGGTCCCGCCCCGCTTTTGCGCCTGCGCGGGCGCCACCGCTCGCAGCTCGTTGCGAAGACGGACAGCCCCCGCGCGCTCGCGACCGCCGCCGGGCGAGTGCTCGCGGCGGCCGCCCCGGCGATGCGCCGGGCGGGGGTCAGCGCCGTCGTCGACGTCGATCCCCAGTCCCAGGGCTAGACTCGCCGGCATGACTGAGGGCGGCGTCGGTGTTGCACCCGAGGGCGGAGACGAGGTTGACGAGCGGCAGCTCGACGCGCAGGATCACGCGCGGCGTCGCGTCGCGCTCGCCCAGATTCGCCAGTACCCGGACGCGGTTCTGCGGATGCGGGCCCGCGAAGTGCAGCAGTTCGACGGGGACCTGGCGCGCCTGGCTGAGAAGATGGCCCACCTGATGCACGACGCGCGCGGCGTCGGGCTGGCCGCGACGCAGGTCGGCGTCCTCCAGCGCCTGTTCGTCTTCCACCTCACCGACGCCGACGACGTGGCGACGATCGTCAATCCCGAGATCACGAAGCGCTCGCGCTCGACGGAGGTCGCGGACGAAGGCTGCCTCTCGCTCCAGGGTGTGCTCGTGCCGGTCGAGCGTTCGCTCGAGGTGACGATCGAGGGGCAGGACGTCACGGGAGCACCGCTCAAGCTCGAGCTCGAGGAGCTGGACGCCCGCGTCGTTCAGCACGAGCTCGACCACCTCGACGGCGTCCTCATGCTCGAGCGCACGGACGACGAGTCGCGCAAGGACGCGCTCGCCACGTTGCGCCGCTCGCTCTAGTTACCGTCTACTCGTGAAGATCTCCGTCGCCGCCACGGCGCCCCTTGGCGCGGACGTGCTCGAACGGCTCGCCGCACGGCACGACGTCGCCGCGCTGCTGACGCGACCCGACAGCGCGGCCGGACGCGGCCGCAGGCTCGCGGCTCCACCGGCGAAGCTGGTCGCCGAGCGGCTCGGGATCCCGGTCCTGCAGCCGGAGCGGCCGACGGCCGAGCTGGAGCTCCCCGGCGATGCGGTCGTCGTCGCCGCGTACGGCCTCCTGATCCCCGAGACGCTGCTGGAGCGCGGCCTCTGGCTCAACGTTCATCCGTCGCTGCTGCCGCGCTGGCGCGGTGCGGCGCCGGTGGAGCGGGCGCTCATGGCGGGTGACGTGTCCACGGGCGTGACGATCCACGAGACCGTGAAGGAGCTCGACGCTGGGCCGATCGCAGCCCAGCGCGAGTTCCTACTGACGCCGGAGGACGACGCGGGCAGCGTCTACGCCCGCTCGGCGGAGCTCGCGGCAGACCTGCTCGACGAGGTCTTGCCCGACCCCGTCTTCCGGCCGCAGCAGGGCGAGCCGACATACGCGGCCAAGCTCGTGCCGGAGGACCGAGAGCTCGACCTCTCGCAGCCTGTTGAGAGCCTGAACCGGATCCGCGCCCTCTCCCCGCACATCGGGGCCCGCGGCGAGCTGAACGGCCGCCGCGTCACGATCTGGAAGGCTCGGCTCGACGACGGCGCGCTCGTTCCGGTCGAGGTGCAGCCGGAGGGCGGCAAGCGGATGGACTACGACGCCTTTCTTCGCGGTCTCCGTTGAGCATTGCGCCGGCCCGCCTGGCTGCCTTCGAGGTGATCCGGCGCGTCTTCGAGGACGACGCCTACGCCGACCGGGCGCTCCGCTCCGCCTCGGAGAAGCTCGACGAGCGGGACCGCTCGCTCGCACGCCAGCTCGCGTTCGGAACCGTGCAGCGGATGAGGACGCTCGACCACGCGATCGAGACGCTCGGGAAGCGGCCGGTGCGGAAGCTCGATCCGCCGGTGCTCGCCGCCTTGCGTCTCGGCGCGTTCCAGCTCGGCTATCTCGGCGGCGTCCCGCGCTACGCGGCCGTCAACGAATCGGTCGAGCTCGTCCGCCGGGCCCGGCTCGAGCGCGCCGTCCCGTTCACGAACGCCGTCCTCCGCCGCGTCGGCGACGGGATCGAGCGCCTGCTCGCGGAGCTCCCCGAGGGCCCGCTCAAGCACTCCTACCCCGACTGGATCTGGGACGTCTGGCTCCGCGACCTCGGCGAGGAGGCGACGATTGCCCTCGCCCGGGCGCAAAACGAGCCTCCACCTGTCGTCGTCAGACATGTCCGGGGTCAGACCCCGGCCAGGTCCGGAACGGACGTTCCGGGCGCGTACGAGGTCCCTCGCGTCGACGAGAAAGCCCTGGAAAGAGGAGAGATCTGGCCGCAGAGCCGCGGCTCCCAGCTGGCGGGGCTCGTCGTCGGCTCCCAGCCGGGTGAGCGGATCCTCGACCTCTGCGCGGCGCCCGGAGGCAAGACCACGATGCTCGCCGGCGAGGTGATCGCGGTCGAGGCGAACGAAGCTCGTGCGCGCGAGCTCGAGGACAACGTCCGCAGGCTCGGCGCCGAGAACGTGCGCGTCGTCCACGCCGACGGCCGGGCGCTGCCGCCGGAGCTGACCGGATTCGACCGCGCTCTCGTCGACGCGCCGTGCTCCGGCCTCGGCGTCCTCGCCGCCCGCCCCGACCTGCGCTGGCGCTCGCAGCCGCTCCCCGAGCTTCAGCTCGAGCTCCTCAACGCCGCCGCCGAGCGCGTGCGGCCGGGCGGCACGATCGTCTACTCCGTCTGCACGATCAACTCGGACGAGTCGGAAGGCGTTGTCGACGCCTCCGGGCTCGCGGTCGGGGCGGTGGAGGGTTGGGCCCAGTTTCGGCACCCGAGCCGGCCCGAGTTCCTGCAGACGCTGCCGCACGTCCACCGGACGAGCGGCTTCTTCATCGCCCGCCTCCGGGTGGGGTCGTAGGATCGCGGCGTGGGCTGGCGCGACTGGGTCCGGACGGTCGAGATCGAGCCGTCGCTCTACGCGGCGGACTTCTGGCGTCTCGGCGACCAGATCGAGTACCTCGGGCACGGAGGCGCCCGGATCTTCCACTTCGACATCGGCGACGGCCACTTCGTTCCGCCGGTGACGATCGGCCCGGTCGTGCTCCGCTCGATCGCGCCGCACATTCACGCCCTGGGGGGCCGGATCGACTGCCACCTGATGGTCGACGATCCGGCGCACCATTTCCAGGAGGTCGCCGAGTCGGGCGGCGACAGCGTCACCTTCCACGTCGAGGCGGTCGACGACGTCAGCGGCGTGATCGCACAGGCGCGCGAGCACGGGCTCGAGGTCGGGATCGCCTTCAACCCGGAGACGGCCGTCGAGGTCGGCGCCGAGGCCGCGGGGCTCGGAGCCGACCTCTGCCTCTGCATGTCGATCAAGCCCGGCTACTCGGGACAGGAGTTCAGGGAGGACGCCTACGAGCGGATCGCGCGGACGCGGGAGCTCGTCGACTGCTTCGTCCAGGTCGACGGCGGCGTCAAGCCGGAGAACGTCCGCGCCGTGAACGAGGCCGGGGCGGACCTGCTCGTCGTCGGCACCGGCATCTTCGGCTTCGAGGATTTGCCGCGGGCCTACCGGCGCCTGGTACAAGCGTTGGCATGACCATGCAGCGGGCCGTCGAGCTCGCAGCGAAAGCGAACGGCCGGGCGTATCCGAAGCCGACGATCGGCGCGGTCGTCGTCGCCGACGGCGAGCTCGTCGGCGAGGGCGCGACCGAGGCGAGCGGACGCCACGGCGAGATCGTCGCGCTCGAGGCCGCCGGCGAGCGCGCCCGTGGCGCCACCCTCTACGTGACGATGGAGCCCTGCGCGCACCACGGGACGACGCCCCCCTGCGTCGACGCCGTCCTCGCCGCCGGGATCGGCCGGGTCGTCGCGGGCTCGCTCGACCCCAATCCGGAGGCGGGCGGCGGCCTGGAGCGGCTGCGCGAGCAGGGCGTCGCGACCGGGCTCGAGGACAGCTTCGAGGCGCGCCGGCAGAACGAGGCGTGGCGTACGTGGGCGTCGCTCGGGCGGCCGTTCGTCACCTACAAGGCGGCGGTCACCCTGGACGGCCGCGTCAGCGTCCCGGACGAGCGCTGGGTCTCGGGGGAGGACTCTCGCCGGCTCGTGCACGAGCTCCGCGCCGCCTCCGACGCCGTGGCGGTCGGGATGGGCACGGTCCGGCTCGAGAACCCGCGACTCGACGCACGCGGCGTCGGCGCGCGCAGTCAGCCGCGCCGGTTCGCGTTCGGCCGCGGACCGCTCCCCGAGGGCTCCGAGCTCGAGCTCCGCGACGGTGGGCTCGAGGACGAGCTGCGCGCGCTCGCCGCCGAGGGTGTCCAGTCGCTGCTCCTCGAAGGCGGTCCGACCCTCGCGCGCGCATTCGTCGAGGCGGGGCTCGTGGACAAGCTGCTCCTCTTCGTCGCTCCGACGCTTTCCGGCGAAGGCCCGCTCGTCCTTCCCGGCCTGGACGGCCCCCTCGCGCTCACTCACCTGTCGAGCAGGCAGGTCGGCGACGACGTCCTCCTCGAGGCCTACCTGCGGGAGCCGTAACCTTTCGCCGTGTTCACCGGGCTCGTCCGCGAAGTGGGGAAGGTCGTGTCGTTCCACGAGGGCCGGCTCGTCGTCGAGTCGGCCACGACCGCGGAGCTCGGGGACTCGGTTGCGATCGACGGCGTCTGCCTGACCGTCGTCGCCGCGGAGCCGGGCCGGCTCTCGTTCGACGTCGTCCCGGAGACGACGTCGCGAGTGAAGGCCTTCAGCGGCCGCGTCAACGTCGAGCCCGCGCTGCGGGTCGGCGACCCGCTCGGCGGCCACCAGGTTCAGGGCCACGTCGACGGGACGGCGCGCGTCGCCGCAGTCGTGTCCGAGGGCGACGGCGTGCGCATGCGGGTCACGCTGGCGCCGGAGCTGCTCCGTTACTGCGTCGAGAAGGGCTCGATCACGATCGACGGTGTCTCGCTCACCGTCGCGGCGCTCGACGAGGAGGCGATCGAGATCGCCCTGATCCCCCACACGCTGGCCGAGACGACGCTCTCCGAGCGAGTGCCTGGAGACCTCGTCAACGTCGAGGTCGACGTGCTCGCCAAGTACGCCGCGCGACTGCAGCCGGATACCATGCGGCCGTGACGATGACCGCCGACCCGCGCACCGAGAGCCCGTTCGCGACCGTCGAAGAGGCGATCGAGGAGATCCGCGCCGGGCGCTTCGTCGTCGTCGTCGACGACGAGGATCGCGAGAACGAGGGCGACCTCACGATCGCCGCTCAGTTCGCAACGCCCGAGGCGGTCAACTTCATGGTCATGCACGCGCGCGGGCTCGTCTGCCTCTGCCTGACCGAGGAGCGCTGCGACGAGCTCGGGCTGCGGCAGATGACCGACCAGAACGAGACACCGTTCGGCACCGCTTTCACCGTCTCGGTCGAGGCGCGCGAAGGTGTGACGACGGGGATCTCGGCGCACGACCGCGCCCACACGATCCAGGTCGCCGTCGACCCCTCATCCGGACCGCGCGACCTCGTCCAGCCCGGCCACGTCTTCCCGCTCCGCGCTCGCCGCGGTGGAGTGCTGCAGCGCTCCGGCCAGACCGAGGCCGCGGTCGACCTCGCGCGGCTCGCCGGCGTGATCCCGGCCGGCGTCGTCTGCGAGATCATGAAGGACGACGGGACGATGGCCCGCGTTCCCGACCTGATCGAGTACTGCGCGACGCACGAGCTGAAGATGATCACCGTCGCCGACCTGATCGAGTATCGACGGCGACACGAGAAGCTCGTCGAGCGGATCACCTCCGTCAGCCTGCCGACTGCCTACGGCAAGTTCACGGCCGTCGCCTTCCACGAGACGCTCACGGGCAAGCACCACCTGGCGCTCGTCAAGGGTGACGTCGCCGGCGAGCAGAACGTGCTCGTGCGCGTTCACTCCGAATGCCTCACGGGCGACGTCTTCCACTCGCACCTCTGCGACTGCGGCGAGCAGCTCGAGCTCGCGCTCGCGCGGATCGAGCGGGAAGGCAAGGGCGTCGTCCTCTACCTCGCCCAGGAAGGCCGTGGGATCGGGCTGCTGAACAAGCTCAAGGCCTACGAACTCCAGGAGCAGGGCCTCGACACGGTCGAGGCGAACCTGCGGCTCGGTTTCGCCGCCGACCAGCGCGAGTACGGGATCGGCTCGCAGATCCTCGCCGACCTGGGGCTGACGACGATCCGGGTCCTCACGAACAACCCGAAGAAGATCTCTGGGATCGCCGGTTTCGGGCTCGAGGTCGTCGCGCAGGAGCCGATCGAGGTGGAGCCGAAGCCCGAGAACCGACGCTACCTCGATGCCAAGCGCGACAAGCTCGGCCACAAGCTCCACCACCAGGATCTGCGCTTCGAGCCGGATCTCTACGACGGAGCCGAGGCATGAGCGACCGCTGGCCCGAGGCGCCCCCGGTGGACGACCCGCCCGCCGAGGAGGAAGAGACGCCGGAGGTGGAGCAGGTGGTTGCCGACGGCAAGCCCGTCGCGTCGGAGCACGCTGCCGGCGACTTCCAGGTCCCCGACGGCTACGGCGTCCTCGAGGGCAGTCCGCAGGGCGGCCGCCGCGCGGTCGGGATCGTGGTCAGCCGCTTCAACGGGGCCATCACCGGCAAGTTGCTCGAAGGGGCGCTCGCCGAGCTCGAGACCGCCGGGGTGGCGCGCGACGCGATCACGATCATGCCCGTGCCGGGGGCGTTCGAGCTTCCGATCGCGGCGATGGCGCTCGCGAAGACGCGCCGCTACGCGTGCATCGTCGCCCTCGGCTGCGTCATCCGCGGCGACACCCCGCACTTCGATTTCGTCGCCGGCGAGGCAGCGTCCGGCTTGCAGCTGGCGGCCCTCGAAACCGGCGTCCCCGTCGCGTTCGGCGTCTTGACGCTCGAGGAGGCCGAGCAAGCCGACGACCGGCTCGAGAAGGGCGCCGAGGCCGTCCGCACGGGCCTCGAGATGGCCGATGTGTTCTCGCAGCTCCGCGCCGCCGCGCAGCGCTAGCGTTCAGCAGCCGTAGCCGTACTCGCGAGCCTTCTCGCAGAACTCCTGCTCGTCGGCCGTGAAGAAGTGATGCACGCCGTCGGGCTTGCGGACGTAGTAGAGGTAGTCCACGGCGGCGGGCTTCGCCGCGGCGCGAATCGAGGGGAGGCCGGGGTTCGCGATCGGCGTCGGCGGCAGGCCCTTGAAACGGTGAGTGTTGTACGGCGAGTCGCTCTGCAAGTGCGAGCGCTTGATCGGCCGTGTGCCTTCGATCCCGAGCCCGTAGCGGATCGTCGCGTCGATCCCGAGCGGCATCCCGCGCGAGAGCCGGTTGTAGACGACCGCGGCCACGAGCCTCCGCTCCTCGGGGGCCTGCGTCTCGCGCTCGACGATCGACGCGACCGTGAGGACGTCGTACGGCGTTCGCTTGCGCGCCTTCGCCGCCTGCAGGTCGACGGTGCTCCACCGCTGCTCGAACGTCTCGAGCTGCCTGGCGACGAGGCCGGCCGAGCTCGACGACGGCTGGAAGAAGTACGTCGACGGGAACAGGAACCCCTCGACGCTGGGGCGCTTCAGGAAGGCGCGGAACGGGGCTGGAGCCTTCGCGGCCCGCGTCGCCGCCGCGTACGATGCGCCGCTCAGCCGGGGTGTGACGCCGCGCTTTCGGATCGCGATCTGTCGCACCTCTGCCGCGCGGTCGGCCATCTTTCGAGCCGTGAAGCCCTCCGGGAAGACGATCCGCAGGACGGGCTCGGGAGCGGCGGGCGCCGGAGCGGCTGTCAGCGCGAGGGCGCCGAGGATCAGGGTCAGGATCAGGCGCCGCATCCGCGTTGGAAATCGTAGCCCGCGCAACGCTGAGCCAAGTAACAGACTGTTACTTGGCTGCTATCATCGGCGGCCGTGTCCAAGGTCTGCGCATCCTGCGGCAAGAAGCCGTCGTTCGGGAACAACCGGAGCCACTCGATGGTGGCCACTCGACGCCGCTTCAACCCGAACGTCCAGAAAGTGCGCGTGCTCTTGAACGGCGTTGCCAAGCGGGCGTACATCTGCACGAAGTGCCTCAAGGCCGGCAAGATCCAAAAAGCCGTCTAGCGCGCAACCCTTTTCGGGCCTGCGCGGTCTAAAGTCGCGCGAATGGATCACCTCGTAGAGCAGTACGACCTCGGCACGCTCCGCATCAGTGGCGAGGCGGTCGCGCAGATCGTCGGCCACACCGCCGCCGAGTGCTATGGCGTCGTCGGCATGGCGGGCAAGGGTCTCAAGCGGCTGCTGACGCGGGACAAGCTGACGCAAGGGATCGAGGTCTCCGCAAACGGAGACGGTGACTTGCTGATCGACCTCCACGTCGTCGTCGAGTACGGGCTCAACCTCGCCGAGGTCGCTGCGACGGTCCGCTCGCGCGTCGCCTACGAGATCGAGCGGCTGACGTGGCTCCGCGTCGCGGCGGTCGAGGTGCACATCGAAGACGTGCGGCGATCGGCATGAGGCCATGTCCGTGACCGAGCTCGAGCGGGCGAAAGAGCTCGGGCAGGCCGCGCTCGCAACGCTCGAGGCCAACCGGCGCCGGATCGACGACCTCAACGTCTATCCCGTCCCCGACGGGGACACGGGCACGAACCTGACGTTGACTGCGCGCGCGATCATGGAGGTGCTCGACGCATCGACGGCCGCCGACCGCGCGACCCTCGCGAAGGAGCTCACGCGCGCTGCGCTGATGGGCGCCCGGGGCAACTCCGGCGTCATCTTCTCCCAGATCCTCCGCGGCGCCGCCGAGGCGCTCGGCGAGGCCGGACTGCTCGATGCGGCCACGATCCGGCGTGCGTTC
Source organism: uncultured Gaiellaceae bacterium (assembly GCA_963789355.1). GTDB lineage: Bacteria > Actinomycetota > Thermoleophilia > Gaiellales > Gaiellaceae > Gaiellasilicea. The sequence goes on along the minus strand of CAWBKK010000003.1, from coordinate 63,177 downwards.
CGCGCTGCCAGCGACGCCGCCTACCGGGCCGTACGCCGCCCGGTCGAGGGGACGATGCTGTCCGTGATTCGCGAGCTCGCCGAGGAGGCCGAGGACCCGCGCAATGCGGCGCTCGACCACGCGGCGCTGTTGAAGAAGCTGATCGAGCGCGGGGAGGACGCGCTGGCCCGGACGCCCGACCAGCTCGCGGTCCTGCGCGAGGCCGGTGTCGTCGACGCCGGCGGCGCCGGTCTGCTCGAGATCGTCCGCGGGGTCTCCGCCGCCCTCTCCGGCGAGCCGATCCCGGACGCGCCGGACGAGCTCGCCCACGAGGCCGGCCTCGACGCGGTCCACCAGGAGCTGTCCGAGTTTCGCTACTGCACCGTCTTCGTTGTCGAGGGCGAGGCTCTGGACGCCGAGGCGCTCGAGTCCAAGCTGGACGAGCTCGGCGACTCGCTGCTCGTCGTCGGAGACGCGACCGCGCTCAAGATCCACGTCCACACCGACGAACCGGGCCGTGCGCTCGCGTTCGGGACCGCCCTCGGCACCATCGAGGGCGTCGAGATCGCGAACATGCACAAGCAGACAGAGCAGCGCTCCGAGCGAATCCTCGAGGCCGTCCCCGATCCCGGCCTCACCCTCGAGACCGGCGTCGTCGCCGTCGTGCCCGGTGCCGGCAACCGCCTTCTCTTCGAGAGCTACGGCGCTGCGAAGGTGATCGAGGGGGGACAGACGATGAACCCTTCGACTGCCGACATCGTCGCCGCGATCCAGGCGACGCCGGCGACGGAGGTGCTCGTGCTCCCCAACAACTCGAACGTGATCCTCTCCGCGGAGCAGGCGGCGAAGCTCGTCGACAAGCAGGTGCGCGTGATCCCCTCCCGTTCCGTTCCGGCCGGCCTCGCGGCGATCGTGCGCTACCTGCCCTCGCTGAGCGCCGAGGAGAACGAGACGGCGATGCTCGAGGCGCTCGAGCAGGTGTCGACGGGCGAGGTAACGCTGGCCTCCCGCGACGTCGAGCTGGACGGGATCGAGGTGCGCAAGGGCGCCTGGCTCGGGCTCGCCGACGGGTCGGCCGTCGCCTCCTCTGGCGACTTCGACGAGGTCGCGTGCGCGGTCGCTGAGACGCTGCTCGGCCGTGGGGGCGAGGTGCTGACGCTGCTGACCGGCGAGGACGAGCCCGATCTGGCACGCGTCCTGCAGCGGCTCCAGGAGCGCCATCCGGCCGTCGAGCTGGACGTCCAGCCCGGCGGGCAGCCGCACTACCCGCTGCTCCTCTCGGCCGAGTAGCGCTTATCGTGCCCGCGTGGTAGCCGAGTCTCCGCCGATCCGCGTCCTGCTCGTGGAGGACAACGACGTCTTCCGGCAGGCGCTCATCCTCCTGCTCGAGCTACAGGACGGGATCGAGGTCGTCGGCGCCGTCTCCGAGGGCAACGCGGCCGTCAGCGCCTACCGTGAGCACCGGCCGGACGTGGTCGTGATGGACTTCAGGCTGCCCGGGATGGACGGGGTCGAGACGACCCTCGCGCTCGTGAACGAGCACCCGGAGGTGTCCGTCGTGTGCCTGACCGCCTCCGCCAGCCCGCGCGAGCTCGATGCGCTGAAGGCCGCAGGCGCGGTCGACTGCCTCCGCAAGGACGAGGAGCTGGACGTGATCGTTGGCGCGATTCGGAGGGCGGGCGAGTCGAGGTTGGGCGGATGAACCTGACCAGGGAGAACACGGCGATCGTGCTCGACTCGACCGCCGACTTCCCCGACGCGCAGATCCGCTTCCCGAACATGCGCGTCGTCCCCCTGTACGTCCGCTTCGGGGAGGAGAGCTTCCGCGACTACGTCGAGCTCGACCCGCACGACTTCTACCGGCGGTTGCGAACGGCGTCCGAGCTGCCGACGACCTCGCAGCCGACGCCGCAGGACTTCGTCACCGTCTACCACGCGCTCGCCTCGTACGAGCGGATCTACTCCCTCCACATCTCCTCGCGGCTCTCGGGCACCTTCCAGAGCGCGTCGATCGCGGCCGCCGACGAGGGTGACCGGATCCGCCTCGTCGACACCGAGTCGGCGTCGGTCGGGATCGGGATGCTCGCGATCGGGATCCAGGAGCTGCTCGAGCGCGGCACGACCGAAGCGGAGCTCGACGCGTTGATCGCGCGCTACCGGGAGGACTCCGGGATTCTCTTCACCGTCGACACGCTCGAGTTTCTCGCCAAGGGCGGCCGGATCGGCCGCGCAAAGGCGCTGATGGGCAGCCTCCTGAACGTGAAGCCGATCCTCTCGATCGCGGACGGCGAGGTCGTGCCGCTGACCCGGGCTCGTGGGCGGGCGAAGGCATTCGAGGAGTTCCGGAAGCGGTTCGAGGAGGCGACCACCGACGGCCCGGGGCTCTCGGTCGGGATCGCTCACGCCGAGGCCGAGGACGCGGTCGAGCAGCTGCGCAAGGCCGTGCTCGCGAACCGGCCGCAGGCCGAGGTGAAGATCGTCACGAGCCTCGGTGCGGTTGTCGGCACGCACGCCGGCCCCGGCACGGTCGGCTTCTTCTGGTTCCAGGCCTGAGGCGGAGCCGTCTGACGGTCGGTTGACCCCGGCGTCGCCGAGCGAGAGAATCGCCGGGGGTCGCGATCGGACCCGAAAGGAGCGCGGATGGCGTTCTACCTACTCCAGGTCTCCTACAACACGGACGGCTGGAAGGGGCTCGTCGCCCACCCGCAGGACCGGATGGAGGCGATCAAGCCCGCGGTCGAGCAGTTGGATGGAAGGGTCGTCGCGGGCTGGCTCGCGTTCGGCGAGTACGACATCGTCGCGATCGCAGAGCTTCCGACCAACGTCTCCGCGGCGGCGTTCTCGATGGCGCTCGGCGCCGGTGGCACCGTCAAGGCGGTCAAGACGACACCGCTGATGACGATGGACGAGGCCGTGACAGCGATGGAGCTCGCGGCCGAGTCGTCGTACGCTCCGCTGACGGCGTCCGAGACCGTCAGGGTCTAACGGGCTGGCGCGTCCGGTCGCGACGACCGGACGCGCTGCCATACTCGGACGATGAGCCGGCCCCAGCCCGGTTTTGCCGCCGTGGACCCGCCTGAGCGCTGGCTGCCCACGCGCGGCCGCTTCCGCCCGGAGCGGCTCGAGGCGCCGCTCGACTCGCTGCCCGGCGTCGGGCCGACGCTGAAGAAGCGGCTCGCAAAGCTCGGGCTCGAGCGCGTCGGCGACCTGCTCGACCACCGCCCCCGCCGCTACGAGCGCCCGGCGCCGGAGAAGCGGATCGCCGACCTCTTCGGGGACGAGGAGGTGCTGATCGAGGGCGAGGTGCTCAAGACGTCGCTGCGGCGCGGCCGCGGCCGGCTCCAGATCCTGACCGCGCAGGTGTCGGACGGCAGCGGTCAGATCAGCGCGACCTGGTTCAATCAGCCCTGGCTGCAGGAGAAGTTGAGGCCCGGCACCCACGTCCGCCTGCGCGGAGCCCCGAATCGCTTCGGCTTCCTCGTCCGCTCCTACGACCTCAACGGCGGCTCCGCGACGGCCGACTTCGCACCCGTCTACCCGGCCAGCGAGGAGATCTCGGCGGCGAAGCTGCGGGAGCTCGTCGAGGCGGCGCTGCCGTCCGTCGCCGACCGGCCGGACCCGCTTCCTGCGGCGCTGAAGGTGGAGCTCGGCCTGCCGTTCCGCGGGGATGCCCTGTCGGCGATCCACAAGCCACGCTCGCTGGAGGAGGCGGAGGACGGGCGACAGCGGCTCTCCTTCGACGAGCTGCTCGTCCTGCAGCTGGCGCTCGCGCGCCGGACGGCCGAGCGGGAAGAGCAGGTCGCCGCCGCGCTGCCCGAGCCAGGCGAGCTGATCGGCCGCTACCGGGCCGCGCTCCCGTTCGAGCTGACCGAGCACCAGGAGGCTGCGCTCGCGGAGATCGACGCCGACCTCGCTCGCACGACGCCGATGCAGCGCCTGCTCCAGGGCGACGTCGGCTCTGGCAAGACGGTCGTGGCGCTCTACGCGCTGCTTCGCGCAGTCGAGGCCGGCCGCCAGGGCGCGTTGATGGCGCCGACCGAGACGCTCGCCGAGCAGCATTTCCTCACGATCGAGGGCATCTGCATGGAGCTCGGCGTCAGCTGTGCGCTGGTCACCGGCTCCGTCAAGTCGAAGATCGGCGGGCAGGCGGACGTCGTCGTGGGGACGCACGCGCTGATCCAGAAGGGCTTCGACTTCCGCGACCTCGCCGTCGCCGTGGTCGACGAGCAGCATCGGTTCGGCGTCGAGCAGCGCTCCGCGCTCGTCCAGGGCAGGGCACCGCACGTCCTCCACATGACGGCGACGCCGATCCCGCGCACGCTCGCGCTGACCGTCTACGGCGACCTGGCGGTCAGCGAGATCGCGAAGCCGCCCGCCAGCCGCAAGCCGATCGTGACCGCGTGGGTCACGGACGAGCGGAGCTCGGAGGCCTATACGCGGCTGCGCGCACACCTCACCGAGGGCCGGCAGGCCTACGTCGTCTGTCCGCTGATCGAGGAGTCGGCGACGTCGACCGCCCGCGCGGCCGAGCAGGAGGCCGAGCAACTCCGCTCCGGCGAGCTGAAGGGCTTCCGAGTCGGCTGCATGCACGGACGGCTGAAGCCCGCCGAGCGGCGTCAGCTGATGGCCGCGTTCAAGACCGGCGAGCTCGACGTCCTCGTCGCGACGACCGTGATCGAAGTCGGCGTCGATGTGCCGAACGCGACGATCATGATCGTCCAGGAGGCCGACCGCTTCGGCCTCGCCCAGCTGCACCAGCTGCGCGGTCGCGTCGGTCGCGGGGGAGAGCAGTCGTACTGCCTGCTCGTCTCCGGCCCGAAGGAGGAGCTGACCGAGAGCGCGCACGACCGGCTCGAGGCGATGGTCGAGTCGACGGACGGCTTCGAGCTGGCCGAGAAGGATCTCGAGATCCGCGGCGGCGGCGCGCTCCTCGGCGCGCGCCAGTCGGGGCTCTCCGATCTCCGCTTCGCCCGGATCACGCACGACCGCGAGCTGCTGGAGCAGGCGCGCGAGGCGGCCCGGTCGCTCTCTCCGGAGACGATGGCGCCGGAGGTGGACGCCCTGCTCGGCGACGCCGAGCACCTCGGCGCCTCCTGACGCTCTAACTGGTCTCGCGGTAGATCGCGAATGCCCGCGGGCCGAGCCGCAGCGTCCGCTCGCCCCAGCCGGTGAACGTCGCGCCGAAGCTGCCGCTGACAGCGCCCTCCGTCGACGTCAGGCGGCAGCCCGCGGCCGTCGTCTCACTGGTGGAGCGCCCCGCGAACGTCGCCCGGCCGCGGATCCCCGAGACCGGCGGAGCCGTCGCCGCGAGCGTGGGGGCAGTGCCGGCGAGCACGTCCTTCCCGCCGACTCGCAGCACGTGGTACCAGTTCACCGTTCCTTGGCTGGTGACGCGCAGCGCCTCGGAGAACTGCAGCACGAGCGACTGCCGCGAGGCGTTGAGGGAGGCCTTGGGGCTGCCGGCGTAGAGGGACGAGGACTGCTCGCAGACCTTCGCCGCGGCCGCCCGGCAATCGAGCGAGCCGGTCGCGGAGGTCACGGACCCGCTCAGCCGGGCGCGGCGGATCGTCGCGAAGAAGCGGGTGCCCGTCCGGAGCACGAGCGTGCCCGTGAGCCGGACCGGCGTCCGGCTGAGGTCGCCGCGACAGCCGAGCAACTCGCCGACCGGGGTCGCCGGGCCCGTCGCCGCGATCGCCATCGCGATCACGGCGACCGTTCCAACCTGTCCGGTTGTCCGCCAGCTCCCCCTCTGCCCGTCGAAGGAGAGCGTCGAGCGTTCGTGGTGCGCCCGCACCGCGTGCGACTCCTCGCCGCGTCCGCCGAGGAGGGAGCGCGTGAGCGTCAGACCGACGATGTCGGTGGGCGCATAGTCGGGGAGGCTCAGAACCGAGCCACCGAGCATCCAGCCGGGCGCGACCTTCGTCCGGTCGAGCGAGAGGTACGCCGAGTCGCCGGCGTGCGCACCTGCCGGCGCTGCCAGAGCGACCAGGAGACCCACGACCACGTGCCGAACCCGGGGCTCCACCTTGGTCCGAAGTGTACGGCTACCCGTACCCCGTAGGCCACCCGGGGACAGGCATCCTGACCGGATGTCGACCCTCACCTACAGACCGCTCCGCTCCGGCGAGCGCGCGGCGGTGCTCGAGGTCTTCGCCGGCCTGTCCGAGCGCTCGCGGCGCCTGCGCTTCCTCGGCTCGAAGCCGCGCCTGCTCGAGCGCGACGTCGACTGGCTCGTCGACGTGGGCTGCTGCGGCCGCGAGGCCGTGGTCGCCTTCGACCAGGAGACCGGCGGCACCGTCGGGATCGCTCGGTTCGTCCGCGACGCCGACGCGCCCGAGGCCGAGATCGCCTTCGAGGTCGTCGACGAGTGGCAGGGGCGCGGGATCGGCAAGCGGCTCGTCACCGAGCTGCGGTCGCTCGCGCTGGAACAGGGGATCCTGCGCTTCCGCGCGTTGATCGCCCACGGCAACCATCCCGCAGCCGCACTCGTCCGCGGGCTCGGCGAGGTGCTCGTGCACCGGTACGAGGACGGTGCAGTCGAGCTGGTCGTCCGGCTCTCGTAGCGCCCGCCCGAGGTAGCCGCGACGAAATACGATCGAGCCCGTGAAGCGGGCGATGTTCCTGGTTCTTTGTGCGCTCGCAGTTGCGCGCGGCGCGGCCGCGGGCACGTTCGAGACGAGCGAGCAGACCCTCAACGACGCCTGGCAGGCGTCCGCGAGAACGGCGTGGCTCATGGTCTCGCCGCCGGAACGGCTCGATCCGCGCGGCTGCGCCGTTCCCGGGTTTGCGCCGGTGATCCTGGACGGCGTCGTCCGTGACCGCTGCCCCTACGTCGGCGACCTGGCCGTGATCGGGAAGGCGATGCTCGTCTCAGGCGACGGCGACTTCTCGGCCCTGCGCCGGACACTCGGGATGTTCGGCGACGCGCAACGCCCGGATGGATCGATTCCGTCGAGCCCCTATCTCGGCTTCTCGACGACCTTGATCGACTATCCCTCCTACTGGGTCGAGGCCTCGCACGACTACGTCCTCCACACCGGTGATCTGGCCTACGCGCGTCACTACCACGCGACGCTCGTTCGCCTGCTCGACGGCTGGTATCCGTCTCTGGCCCGGGACGACGGCCTGATCGTGAACACCCACGGGCCGATGGACTACGGCTACATCCGCCGCAGCGGCCAGGTCGTGGCGTACTACAACGCCGGTTACGCCCGCGCGCTCGGCTTCGGCGCCAAGCTGAGTGGCTGGGTCGGAGACGTCGCCCGTGCCGCGTCCTGGAAAGCCCGCTCGGCCGCGGTCTCGGCCTCGATCCGGCGGGTGTTCTGGGACCCTGCCGCCGGGGCGTTCCAGGACTCCGAGGGCTCCACAGCAGCCCATCCGCAGGACGCGAACGCCTTCGCGATCCTGGCCGGGGCGGCGAACAGGTTCGAGGCCCAGTCCGCGATCGGCTTTCTCGATCGACACAACCGGCGCGACTACGGGAACACGATGGTCGAGACCAATACGTTCGACCATCCCGTGTGGGGAACACACGGCAACGAGCGCGTCTACCCGTTCATCTCCTTCTTCGAAGTACTGGCTCGCTACGAGGCCGGGCTCGGAGAATCGGCGGTCGAGCTCATCCGGCGTGGTTGGGGATACATGCTTCGGGCCGGGCCGCGCGACACGACCTGGGAGGCGATCGGGCCCTTCGGCGGCGGGTTTCAGGGCACGTACACGAGCTTCGCGTCCGGCTGGTCTGCCGGCGCGGCGCCCGCCCTGACCGCGTATGTGCTGGGTGTTCGGCCGACCTCGCCCGGCTATGCGACGTTCACGGTGATTCCGCGTGCACCCGGACTGCTCTGGGCCAAGGGGGAGGTCTGGACGCCGCGTGGCCCACTCCGCGTCGAGTGGAAGCGGGCGCCTGGGGGTCGTCCCCTGATCACCGTCTCGAACCCGGTCGGCACCTCGCGTGTTGCGAAGTAGACCAGGGGCAATGGTCGGATGAGGATCATCGCGGGAACGCACCGCGGCGCCCGGATCGCCGCGCCGAAGGGTCTCGCCACCCGCCCCACCGGCGACCGCGTGCGCGAGGCGGCGTTCAACCTGATCGGCCCCGTCGAGGATGCCCGCGTTCTCGACCTCTTCGCCGGCTCGGGCGCGCTGGGGATCGAGGCGCTCTCGCGCGGCGCCGCGAGCGTCACCTTCGTCGAGAGCGACAAGGCCGCCTGCCGGACGATCGCCGAGAACCTCGAGCGGCTCGGGCTGAAGGGCGCGCGCGTCACGTGCGGCGACGCCGTCTGGGAGCTGCGGCGCGAGACCCGGCTCTACGAGCTCGTGCTCGTCGACCCGCCCTACGAAACGTGGGCCGAGCTCGAGCCCAAGCTCGCCGAGCACCTACCGAAGGTGCTCGCCCCCGACGGCCTGCTCGTCGTCGAGACGAGCTCGCGCATCGAACCGGCGCTTCCGCTGCCGCTCCGGACCTCGCGGCGGTACGGTTCCGCCCGGCTCACCCTCTTCGAGCCCTCCCCATGATTACGGCGATCTGCCCAGGAAGCTACGACCCGGTCACGATGGGACACGTCGACGTGATCGCCCGCGCGGCCTCGATCTTCGACCGCGTCGTCGTCGGCGTCGTCGGCAGCCCGCGCCACAAGACGCCCCTCTTCAGCCTCGAAGAGCGGGTCGCGTTCCTCAACGAGGCCGTCGGCGAGCTCGAGAACGTCCAGGTCGACGTCTTCTCCGAGCTCGTCGTCGAGTTCGCGCGCCGCTGGCAGGCGAAGGTGATCGTGAAGGGGCTCCGCGTGATCTCGGACTTCGAGTGGGAGACCCAGATGAACCAGCTCAACCGTCACCTCGCCCCCGAGATCGAGACGGTCTACGTGATGGCGAGCCCCGCGGTCAGCTTCGTCTCGTCGAGCGGGGTGAAGGAGATCGCCGCCTTCGGCGGAAAGGTGGACGAACTCGTGCCGGAGACCGTGGCACGCCGACTCGCGGAGAAGTTCCCGGACGGCCGTCCCGGAGCTCCGGAAAACCCTCGAGAGTAGACTTAGGAGCCATGGACGTCCTCGTTCTCATCGACAAGCTCGACGACCTCGTGCACAACGCGAAGGCCGTCCCCCTCACCGATCAGGTTCGGATCGATCGCGAGGAGATCTACGACATCCTCGATCAGATGCGCGCGACCATCCCGGAGGAGATCAAGCAGGCCCGCTGGATCGTCAAGGAGCGGCAGGAGATGCTGGCCGAGGCGAAGCGCGAGACCGACCGGATCCTGGGCGAGGCGCGCGAGCAGGCCGTGCGCGAGGCCTCGCAGACCGAGATCGTCAAGCTCGCGGAGCGGCAGGCCCAGGAGATCGTGGACGACTCGCGCCGCCAGGCGCGCGAGACGCGGCTCGAGATGGAGGACTGGGCGGACGGGATCCTCTCGACGCTCGAGGTCAACCTCGACAAGTTCCTCTCGGCCGTGAAGCGCGGCCGCGAGCGGCTGCACGAGCGCTCGCAGGAGTCGGTCGTCGCCGGCGTCGGCCCCAGGGACGCTCGCGACCTCAGCCCGCACGATCCCGAAGACGACACTTCCTACTTGTAGGAGCGGGCGTGACCCGCTTTCCGCTCCGTCGCCTCCGCCTCCGGCCGGGTGAGGAGCACCGCGAGGCGATCTCGGTCGAGCTCGAGCCGTTCGAGCTCGGCGGGCAGCGCTACCTGCCGGTGCCGCACGAGGTGGAGGCCGAGCTGACGATCGGCCAGGCGACGACCGGCCTCGACCTTCGCCTCGCCTTCGACGTCCGGCTGCACGGCCCGTGCATGCGCTGCCTCTCCGACGCCGTGGTGGACGTCAGCGTCGACGCGCGCGAGTACCACGCGAACGAGCCCGGCGAAGCCGATGAGCTGCGGAGCGAGTACGTCCTCGACGACCAGCTCGAGCTGACCGCGTGGGCGCGCGACACGATCGCGCTCGCCCTCCCCGACCAGATCCTGCACGCCCCCGACTGCGCGGGGCTCTGCCCGGTGTGCGGCAAGGATCTGAACCGCGAGCCGCACACGCACGCGGACGAGCGGACCGATCCGCGCTGGGCCGCGCTCGAAGATCTGCGCAACAGTCTGTAGTACGCTTGCGGAGCGCTCCGGCGCCTGCTCATGACGGACTAGACGAGACCAGACGTTCGCTTCCGGCGCCGCGCTGTAGAGAGCGTTGTGCGCCACGTCCTCGCTCTCACGTCCCCGGAGGTTCTCTTGCGAGTCTCGCTCCACGGCGTCGTCCGCTCGTTCGGCGCCCGCACCGTTCTCGACCACGTCGACCTGACGCTCGGGCCGCGTTCGAGGCTCGGCCTCGTCGGCCCCAATGGGGCCGGCAAGTCGACCCTGCTGCGGCTGCTCGCGGGGCTCGACGAGCCGGCGGAAGGCCACGTCGAGCGAACGCCCGCGTCGCTGACCGTCGGCTACCTGCCACAGGAGCACGACCGCCGTCCGGGCGAGACCTTGCTGACCTACCTCGCCCGGCGGACGGGGATCGCCGAGGCCGAGGCGGACGTGGAGCGGCACAGCGCCGAGTGGAGCCCGGATGCCTACGCCGCCTCGCTCGAGCGGTTCCTCGCCCTCGGCGGCGCCGACCTCGAGTCGCGAGCGCGCGCGACGTGTGCCGAGCTCGGGCTCTCTGCTTCGCTCGACCAGGAGACGGCGACGCTTTCGGGCGGCGAGGCCGCGCGAGCCGGGCTCGCCGCAATCCTCCTCTCGCGCTTCGACGTCCTCCTGCTCGATGAGCCGACGAACGATCTCGACTTCGACGGCCTCGACCGGCTCGAACGGTTCGTCGACGGCTTCGTCGGCGGCCTTGCGGTCGTCTCGCACGATCGCGTGTTTCTGGACCGCACGGTGACGCGGATCGCCGAGATCGACCCCTGGACGGGCCGGGTCCGCGAGTACGCCGGCGGCTGGAGCGACTTTGCGGCAGCGCGGGAGCTTGCACGACAGCGTCAGTACGCCGCGTTCGCCGACTCCCAGGAACGGCGGCGCGAGGTCGAGGCGCTCCTGCAGGCCCGGCGCAACCAGGCGCGGGCCGGAGGCGGCTTTCTCGCCCACGCGACCGGCGGCTCCGACCGGCGCGGCACGAAGGCGCTCTCGGGCAAGGTGCGTCAGGCCGAGCGCGCGCTCGAACGCATCGAGCACGTCGAGAAGCCGTACGAGCCCTGGCGCCTCCACCTCTCGCTCGCCGCGAGCCAGCGGCCCGGCGATCGGGTTGCGTCGCTCGCAGGCGCCGTCGGCGAGCGGGGGCGGTTCAGGCTCGGCCCCGTCGACCTCGACCTGGCTCCCGGCGAGCGCGTCGTGGTCACGGGCCGGAACGGCAGCGGCAAGTCGACGCTGCTGGCGCTCTTGCTCGGCGAGCTCCCGCTCGCGGCCGGCAGCCGCACGATCGGCCCCTCGACCGTCGTGGCGGCGCTCGATCAGCGCCGCCAGGCGTACGATGGCGACGAGCCGTTGATCAACGCGTTCACCGCACGCACGAGCCTGCTCCCGGGCGACGCGCGCACGCTGCTGGCGAAGTTCAACCTCGGTGCCGAGCACGTCGGGCGAGCCTGCGTCACCCTTTCGCCGGGCGAGCGAACGCGCGCTCAGCTCGCCGAGCTGATGGCGACCGGGGTCAACTGCCTCGTGCTCGACGAGCCGACGAACCACCTCGATCTGGAGGCGATCGAGGAGCTGGAGACGGCGCTCCGGGCCTACGAGGGAACGCTCGTCGTCGTCTCCCACGACCGCCGCTTTCTCGAGGCCGTCGCCCCAACCCGGTCGATCGGCGTCCCGCTATACTCCGCAGCCGCTCATGGCCGTCCCCAAGAAAAAAACCTCGAAGGCACGTCGTGACAAGCGTCGCGCGCAGCACGGGATCGAGGCGCCGCGCGTCAACGTCTGCCCGACCTGCCATCAGCCCAAGCGGCCGCATCACGTCTGCCCGACGTGCCACACGTACAAGGGCCGCGAGATCGAGCCGCTCCGCACTCCGGCTCCGTAACCTTGGCCAGAGTCGCGGTCGACGCGATGGGGGGCGACCGGGCACCGGCTGAGATCATCGCGGGCGCGCTCGACGCGGCCGCGGACGGAATCGAGATCGTCCTCTTCGGCAACGCCGGCCTCGACACTCACGGTCTCCCGCTCGTCGAGACCACGGAGTCGATCGAGATGCACGAGAAGCCGGCCGAGGCAGTCCGTGGCAAGCCCGACTCCTCGCTGGTGGCGGCGCACCTCGCGGTCGCCGAGGGTCGTGCCGACGCCGTCGTCTCGGCCGGGAACACGGGAGCGATGCTCGCCGCCGGCCTGCTCCACCTCCGCCGCCTCCCCGGTGTGCTCCGACCCGCGATCGCCGTTCCGATCCCGACGCGGAAGGGGCCGTCCGTCCTTCTCGACTCGGGGGCGAACGCCGACGCCAGACCCGAGCACCTGCTCCAGTTCGCCCACATGGGCTCGATCTTCGCGGAGGAGATCCTCGAGCTCGCCCGGCCCGAGGTGCGGCTGCTCTCGATCGGCGAGGAAGCGGAGAAAGGCAATCAGCTGACGCTCGATGCGCACGCCTTGCTCGCCGCGAGCGACCTCGCGTTCGCCGGCAACGCCGAGAGCCGCGACCTCCTCGCAGGCGCCGCCGACGTCGTCGTCTGCGACGGCTTCACCGGGAACATCGCTCTGAAGCTGCTCGAAGGGACGATCAAGACCGTTCTGGATTCCCTCCGGGAAGAGATCGTGGCGACGAGGCGGGGAAAGCTCGGCGGGCTGCTGATCCGGCCGGCGTCGCGGCGGCTGCGCGCGAGGCTCGACCCGGAGGCGTACGGTGGTGCCTACCTGCTGGGGTTGCGCGGGCTCTCGGTGATCGCGCACGGCAATTCCTCGCGCCGCGCGATCTCGAGCGCGATCCATCTCGCCGCCCGAGGTGTCGAGCACGACGTCGTCGGACGCCTGGCCTCGCGCATGCCAGAGCGCCGTACGCCAGCCGCTGTATGATCGTCCGCGCTCAAGCCCTGACCACACCAGCAAGGAGTCGATTTGGCAGCGTCGCGTGAAGAAGTCTTCGAGCGGGTCAAAGAAGTCCTGACCGAGCAGCTCGGAGTCGAGGAGACCGAGATCAACGAGGAAGCGTCGTTCCAGGAGGATCTGGACGCGGACTCGCTCGATCTCGTCGAGCTGATCATGGAGCTCGAGGACCAGTTCGGGATCAAGATCTCGGACGAGGACGCCCAGAAGATCACCACCGTGGGGCAGGCCGTCGACTACGTCTCCTCGCACCAGTAGCGGCGCCATTCCGACCGGCGACCCGACCGAGCTCGGGCGCCTGATCGACGCGCTGCCGCGCGAGCGAATCGAGCACGTCTTCACGCATACCTCCTGGGCGCCGGACCGCGCGTCCTCGTACGAGCGCCTGGAGTTCCTCGGCGACAGCGTCCTCGAGCTGGCGATCGCGAAGGAGCTCTACGACCGCTACCCGGAGGCGTCCGAAGGGCGGCTCGCGAAGATTCGCTCCCACGTCGTCTCCCGCCAGAGCTGCGCCGCCGTCGCGCGCGAGCTCCGGATGAGCGAGCGGCTGACCGAGGCCGCCGGCGAGAGTCTGGCCGGGGCCGAGCTCGCCCGGATCGTCAAGAGCCGGAACGTGACCGCGGCGCTGCTCGAGGCCGCGATCGCAGCCCTGTTCCTCGAGCACGGCTACGAGGCGGTCGCCCCGGCGATCGTCGCCGCCTTCTCCGACCGGATCGAATACGCGCGGACGACGCACGTCGACCACAAGACCGAGCTCCAGGAGGCGCTCGCCAAGTCGGGCCGCAGCGTCAACTACGTCGTCGTCGACGTCGAGGGGCCCGCGCACGAGCGCCACTTCTCGTGCGCCGCCCAGATCGACGGGGAGGAGGTCGGCGCCGGCACCGGCAGGACGAAGAAGGATGCCGAGCAGGAGGCCGCCAAGCAGGCGCTCGCGACGATCGGCGCCTGAACTCTCATCCTTGCGGATGACGCGAAGTCCGTCTTCCGACCGATGTCAACACCCGCCGGATTCGGGAGAGTGACGGGTGCATCGAGGAACGGCTGACGGAGAGCCGCAGACCGGGACCAAGAGCGTGGGGGCGCTACCGGCTGGGGCTCGCCCGCAAGACGGCGGTGTACAGCCTGCGTCGACGAGCTTGGGGCGGCCCCCGAGCTCGTCCGCAGGCGCACCTGCCGTGAGGTCGCTGACGCTGCTGCGTGACCGGGCGTTTGACCCGGCCCGCGCCGTCGTGAGAGAGTCGCGGTGGACGGGTGAATCAGGTCTCAGTTTCTCTCGATGAGGAGGACATATGGGCAAGGCTCGGTGGCTTGCGCTCGGTTCGGCGATTCTGCTCTCTGCCGGCATCGCCGGTGCGGCGGGGGGCGCGCAAACGGCGGCGACGGTGGGAACCACGTTCCCGGCCGGCTTCCCGACGATCGCGGACGCGTCGCTCGGAACGCCGGTTCTCGGCTTCGGCGCGTCGGGACGCGTGCAGCGCACTCCCGTGATCTTCCTGCACGGCAACAACGACACGCCGTTCCCGACGGCCTGCAACCCGTTCGGGAAGATCCACGGCCTCGCGCAGGCGTTCGTCGACCGCGGCTACTCGCCGAGCGAGGTGTGGGGGCTCGGCTACCAGGGTGACCAGTGCGACCTCGCAGCGTCACCGACGAACCGGTCTGCCCTCGCGCACACGACCGCGGCGAATGTGGACGACCTGGCGCGCTTCGTCAAGGCTGTCCGCAAGTACACGGGCGCGAAGCGCGTCGACATCGTCGGCCACAGCCTGGGCGGGACGCTCGCCCGCGAGTGGATGCGCCGCGACCATACCTACGGGCAGGTGCGGCATCTCGTCACGATCGCCTCGCCGCATCACGGGATCATCGACTGCTCGCCCTCGCCGCTGAACTACTTCGCGCTGCCCGCGCTCGGAGGGTTCACTCCCGACAGCGCGATCTGCGTCGAGCTCGGCGCTGCCGACACGCCCTTCCTCACGCGGCTGAACCGCAAGGAGACGAAGGCGCCGACGAAGTACCTGGCCCTGAGGAACGCCGACGCCGACTTCGTCTACATCTCGGCGGCGGACGGGCCGTTCTTCCCCGCCGTGCCGGCACAGGACCGCACCGGTGCCCCGCACGACTTCTCGCGGAGTCCCGCCCTCGCGGGGCGGCGGGCGACGAACGTCGCTCTCACCGGCCAGGGGGCCTACGACGCGTTCGGCTCAGCCCACCTCGGCATTGTCGCCTCGCCGCAGACGGCACAGCTCGCGTACGAGTTCATCGCGTCCGACGAAGGCGATGACGATGACGATGACGACGACGACGACGACTGAGGGCTAGCCCAGCAGTCGTCGGTGGAGCTCTTTCGTCTGGGCGCTGGGGGCGGTTCCGAGCTCGTCTCGGAGCCGCTGCCTCAGCGCCTCGTACACGAGCAGCGCCTCTGCCGGATTGCCTCTCGCCTCGAGTGTCTCCATCAGCAGCCGGTGACCGCTCTCACGGTAGGGCGCGCGCTCGATCAGCGTCCGCGCGGCGCGCTCGGCGGTGTCCAGCTCGCCGCCGCCGATCGCGACACAGGCCCGCCCGACGAGCTCCAGCGAGCGGACGAGGACTTCCTCCAGCCGGCGGCGCTGCGCGTCGATCCAGGGCGCATCCTCTCCGGGGAGGAAGACCCGCATCGCGACGTGCTGGGCGACTCGACCGGGCGCCCAGGCGGCGGCGAAATCACCCTGTGCGACCGCGCTCTCGGCCCGGTGGAGGCCTTCCGCCGCCGCCTCGAGATCGATCCAGGCACCGTCGGCGAGCGCGAGCCGGATCTCGCCGCGCCCAGCGATCGGGACGACTGCTCGCAGCTTCGAGAGGAGAGGGCTGAGCCGGTCGGAGCCGGGGGCCTCGCTCCAGAGCGCGTCCTCGAGCTCAGCTCGGGTGACGGCACGGCTTCTGTTGACGGCGAGGTAGGCGAACGCAAGCCGGCCCTGCCGGCCGGGGAGCGCGTCCTCGATCCTCTGTCCATCGATTCGCGCGACGAGCCTGCCGCAGAGCTGGATTCGCGTCTCCGCCAAGGTTTCGCCAAGGTAACGGCAAGCCGCAGCCACCACAATCGCGCCATGGCGAAGCTTCTGATCAACCTCACACACGGCCCCGAGGCTCCGACTCGGGCAGCCCTCGGCTTCCTCGTCGGCCGCGCGGCGATCGACGAGGGACACGAGGTGACGCTGTTCCTCGCGGGTGACGCCGTCCAGCTCTTGCGCGAGCCGGTGCTCGACGGACTCGTCGGCCTCGGCACCGGCAGCCTGCGAGAGTCTTACGACGCGATCGTCCAGGGCGGCGGCCGTTTCGTCGTGTCCGGCAACTCGAGCAAGGCGCGCGGATTCGAGCCCGACGGCCAGGCGGAGACGGCTCTGCCGTCGCGCCTCGTCGAGCTGGCGCTCGAGTGTGACCGCGTCCTGACCTACTGAGAGGAGCGCAATGGGCAAGGTGATCAACTGCGAGTGCGGCGAGGTCGTCCGCGCCGACAGCGACGACGAGCTCGTGCAGAAGGTCGAGCGGCACGTCGGCGAGGCGCACCCCGAGCTGGTCGGCAAGATGACCCGGGCCGACGTCCTCGGGATGGCAGAGGAGGCCTAGCGAGAGCGGCGGTCGCCGTCCGCGGCGGCCGCTAGCCTCCCGCCCGTGCATCTGCGCTCTCTCCGCCTGCGCGGCTTCAAGTCGTTTCCGGACACGCTGGAGCTGAAGCTCGAGCCCGGCGTCGCCGTCGTCGTGGGGCCGAACGGCTCGGGGAAGTCGAACGTCGCCGATGCGATCGTCTGGGCCGCGGGCTCGCTGACCCCCTCCGAGCTGCGCGCCGAGAAGCCCGACGACGTCCTCTTCAACGGGGCCGAGGGCCGGACGCCCGCGGAGAGCTGCGAGGTCGAGCTCGTCTTCGACAACGAGAGCGGCGGCTTCGGCGAGCTCGACTTCTCCGAGGTCTCGATCGCCCGCCGGCTGCACCGCGGCGGCGAGGGGCAATACCTCGTCAACAAGGCCCAGGTCCGTCGAACCGATCTGGTCGAGCTGCTCGCCGACGTCGGGCTCAGTGGGTCGATGCATTCGATCGTCAGCCAGGGCAAGGTCGAGGCCGTGCTCGCCTCGAAGCCCGAGGAGCGGCGCGAGCTCGTCGAGGAGGCCGCCGGCCTCGGGAAGTTCAAGCGGCGGAAGCACCGCGCCGAGCTGAAGCTCAACCGCGTCGGGATCCAGGTCGAGCGCGCCCGCGACGTCGAGGCGGAAGTGCGGAAGCGACTCCGGCCGCTGGCGTTGCAAGCGACGGCGGCCGAGCGCGCCGAGAAGCTCGCCGGCGAGATCGCCGGGTTACGCGCGCGCGTCGCCGAGCTCGACCTCGAGGCCGCGGACGCTCGTCGTGCCGCCGCGGAAGAGCGGAGGACCGCGGCCGGGATCGGGCGCCGCAGCGCGCAGGAGAAGCTGACTGCGCTGCTCGCGGAGCGGCATGCCGCCGAGGAGGAGCTCGCCGACGCGGCCGGCCGCCGCGAGGCGGCGATCAAGGCGCTCTACCGGCTCCAGGGCGCCACCGAGCGGATCGCGCTGCGCCAGGAGGCGGCTCAGAGCCTGCTCGCCGGCCTGCAGGGCGAGCTCGGCGAGGCCGAGGCAGCCGCGAGCGAGGTCACCGATGCATCCACCCGCGAGCTCGAGCGCGCCGCGGCCGAGGCGACCGCGGCCGCACGTTCGGCAGCCGCGGCCGGCGGTGCGGCAGCCGAGCGCGCCCGCGCCGCTCAGGAACGCCTGGCCTCGCTCGAGCGCGCTGCCGCCGCGCGCGCCGAGGAGCGCCTGCAGGCGCTGCTGGGCGAGCGGCAGACGATCGAGAAGGAGCTCGCCGACGCGGCGGGAGGTCGCGAGGGCGCGACCGCGGCGCTCTACCGCCTCGGCACCGCCCGCGAGCGGATCGCGATGCGTGCGGAGTCGGTCTCCGCGCTGCGTGACCGCGTCCGGGTGGAGCTCGCCGAGGGAGAAGCGGCTGCACGACGGCCCGGACCGGCTCCCGCCGAGCTCGAGGCCACCGCCAACGACGCCAGCGCGGCCGCCCGTGCTGCCGCGCACGCGCGGGATGATCTCGCCGAGCGCGCCGCGATCGCCAAGGACCGCCTCGCTGCGCTCGAGCGCTCGCTCGCGGAGCGCGAGGGGATCCCGCCGGCCGCCCGCCTGCTCGCCGACGAGGGCTCGCAGCTGGCGCTTTCGCTGCTGGACGTCGAGCCCGGTGCGGAGCGTGCCGTCGCCGCTGCGCTCAACTGGCGCGCCTCAGCCGTCGTCGCAGACGACGCGGCCGCGGGCCTGACACTCCTCCAGCGCGCCCGCGACGCCGGTCTCGGCAGCCTGAGCGTGCTGATCGGCAAGCGGCCGGCCGAGCGCGTGGCCGAGTTGCCGGTCGTCCCTCTGGAGCAGCTCCTGTCCGCGACCGTCCCGTCGGTGACCGACGAGGGCTTCGGCTTCGACCCGCAGCGCGGCGAGCTCTGGTTCGCGGGCGAGGCCGCCGAAGCCGTTCTGCTCGAGCTGGAGACCCGGCGCCGCCAGCTCGCGGCCGAGGTCGAGGAGCTGCAGGCGCAGGCAAAGGTTGCCGAGCTCGCCGCGGGCCAGGCCGCTGAGGCTGCCGAGCAGGCCGAGGCCGCGTTCGCCCAGGTCGCGCATCTGCGCAGCGCCCGCGCCGCCGACCCGCGGCTGCTGCGACGCGTCACGGCCGGCGCGGACAGGCTCGACGAGGCGCTGCTGGCCGCCGTCGCCGTCGCCGCTCGCCTGGAGCAGCCGCTGCGCGCGCGCGCCGACGCGGGTGCGCAGCGGGCCGGCGAGCTCGCGACGGAGCTCGCCCGCGTGGGTGCGCTCGAGCACGAAGCTCGGGCGGCGTCGACGCAGGCGAACGAGCGCGCCGGCGCTGCTGAGCTGACGCGCGTCCGTCTCGGCGGCGAAGGCCAGATCCGGCTGCTGCAGGTCGAGGAGGCCGAGCGTGACCAGGTGGAGCGGGAAGCGCGCGAGCTGACCGAGGCAGCGGAGCGTCTCGCTCTGGCCGCCACCGAGGCCGGTGACGCCGCTCGGACCGCCGCCGCGGCGCAGGCGGCGACGGGCGCCCGCCGTGCCGCAGAGCGGGACGCCGACCTGCTCCGGCGGATCCTCGCCGGCGCCGAGCGTCTGGACGAGACCCTCGCCGCCGCCGGTGGCGCCGCCACCCGGTTCGAGGCGCCGCTGCGCGCGCGCGTGGATGCGGGTGCGTCGCGCACCGGCGAGCTCGGCGCGGCGCTTCGCGATCTCGGCGCCGCCGAGGTCGAGCTGCGCCAGGGCGCGGAAGACGCGGCTCAGCGCTCGACCGAGATCGAGATCGAGCTGACGCGAATCGAGGCCGAGGCCGCCGACGCGCGCCGGCGGCTGCAGGAGGCCGATGCCGAGCCGGCCGAGGGCGACGACCGCGACGAGCTCGCGACGCGCGCCGAGCGGCTCGAGCAGCGGCGGATCCAACTCGGCCAGGTCAACCCGCTCGCGAAGGAGGAGTACGAGGCGGAGAAGGAGCGGCTGACGGAGCTCGAGGTGCAGCGCGAGGATCTCGAGCAAAGCCTGAAGGAGCTCGCCGACCTCCGCGACGAGCTCGCCGCGACGGTCGAGCGGCGCTTCGCCGACACCTACGCCGCCGTCGCCGAGCACTTCGAGGAGGTGGCGGCGACGCTCTTCCCCGGCGGTGAGGGCCGCCTCCGGCTCGTCGAGCCCGAGGAGGAGGGCGGCGAGACCGGGGTCGAGGTGGAGTTGCGCCCGGCCGGCAAGAAGATCACGCGGCTCGGGATGCTCTCCGGCGGCGAGAAGGCGCTCGGCGCGATCTCGTTCCTGTTCGCGCTCTTCCTCGCGAAGCCGTGCCCGTTCTACCTGCTCGACGAGGTCGAGGCCGCGCTCGACGACGCCAACATCGGTCGCTTCGTCGAGCTCCTGCGGCGCTACGCCGACCGGGCGCAGTTCGTCGTGATCACGCATCAAAAGCGGACGATGGAGGCCGCCGACGTCCTCTACGGGGTGACGATGGGCGGCGACGGCGTCAGCCAGGTCGTCTCGCGGCGACTGCCGCGCGAGGACGCCGTTGCGGTCGCGAACTAGTCGAACTCGTGCTGAGCGGCCAGGCGCTTCGGCGCCTGGATCAGCCACGCGTCGATCAGCCGCTCCCGCACCTCGTCCTCGTCGATGTGCTCGAGCCAGATCAGGAGGAACGCGGGCGAGGCCTCGAAGTGCGGCGTCAGCCGGTAGGCCTCGGGATTCGAGGCGACGAGCAGCGGCCGTTCCTCCCGGTCGCAGCGCGTCCACATCGCGCCCTCGTGCCGCGTCGAGAGCCCGGCGAACTTCTTTCCGCGGACGGCGAACGAGGGCTTCCCCCACGAGGTCGTCTCCTCGATCTCGGGCAGTTCCCGCGCGATCTCCGCTACTCGCTGCCACTCAACCATGCGCTGAGGCTAACGTTCCGCGCCGATGGCGAGAAGCTGGTCAGAGCTGCTTGGCGACGCGGAGGGGCCGGACGAGACGGTCGAGCAGCGCGAGGGCTTCTTCGGCCGCCTGCGCGACTCGCTCGGTAAGAGCCGCCGTGCGCTCACGGGCGAGCTCGCCGCCGCGACCTTCGATCCCGGCAACGACGAGGACTGGGAGCGGCTCGAGGAGGCGCTGATCCAGGGTGACGTCGGCGTGCGCGCGACCGCGGAGCTCGTCCGCCGGCTCGAGGCCCGGAACGAGCTGACCGACCTGAACGGCGCGCTCGCGGAGGAGATCGCCGAGATGCTCGGCGAGCCGGGAACTCTGAACCTGCCCGGCAGCCCGAGTGTGATCCTCGTCGTCGGTGTCAACGGCACCGGCAAGACGACGACGATCGGGAAGCTGGCGCAGAAGCTCCGCGAGCACGACCGCACCGTCCTCCTCGGCGCCGCCGACACCTGGCGCGCCGCCGCGGAGGAGCAACTCGAGATCTGGGCCGACCGCGCGCAGGCCGACTTCGTCGGCGCCGCGCAGGGAGCCGATCCCGCGTCGGTCGCGTACGACGCTGTCGAGGCGGCTCGTGCCCGCGGCAAGGACGTCGCCATCGTCGACACCGCCGGCCGTCTGCACACGCAGTCGAACCTGATGGAAGAGCTGGCGAAGGTGCGTCGCGTGATCGAGAGCCGGATCGAGGGCGCGCCGCACGAGACGCTCCTCGTCGTCGACGCGACCACCGGCCAGAACGGGCTCCAGCAGGCGCGCCTCTTCGGAGAGACGGCGGGGGTCACCGGTGTCGCGCTGACGAAGCTCGACGGCTCCGCGAAAGGCGGGATCGCGGTCGCGATCGCCTACGAGCTGGGCCTGCCGGTGAAGCTGATCGGCGTCGGCGAGGCCCTCGACGACCTGCGCCCGTTCGACCCGGACGACTTCGCGCGTGCCCTCGTCTCCTCCTAGCGTTCGATCGCGAACGCGATGTTGACCGTCGTCCGGAACATCGTGATCTTGTCGTCGCTGACCTCGCAGCTCATGTGGAGCACGTCCGCGCCCGAGATCCCGCGCAGCGTCTTCGACGCCTCCGTCACCGCCACCTGAGCCGCCTCGGCGAAGCCGTCGGGGGAGCTGCCGATGATCGTGATCACCTTCGCGATGCTGGTCATGCCATCTCCTTTGATTGGTTGAGCGGTATCTACACTGTCCGCCCGTGTTCGACACCCTCTCAGACAAGCTCCAGCACGCGCTCGGCGGCCTCGGCGGCAAGGGACGCCTCGACGAGGAGGCGATCTCGAAGGCGATGCGCGAGATCCGGCTCGCGCTGCTCGAGGCGGACGTCAACTTCCAGGTCGTGAAGGACTTCGTCGCGCAGGTGAAGGAGCGCGCGACCGGCCAGGACGTGCTCAAGGGCCTCGACGCGGGCCAGCAGGTCGTCAAGATCGTCCACGAGGAGCTGACGTCGCTGATGGGCTCCGGCGACTCGCGGCTCGCGTTCGGGAAGCCGCCGACCGTGATCCTGCTGGCCGGCCTCCAGGGCTCCGGCAAGACGACGACCTCCGCCAAGCTCGCGCTCCTGCTGCGGAAGGACGGCAAGAAGCCGGCGCTGATCGCGGCCGACCTGCAGCGGCCCGCGGCGATCGACCAGCTCGAGCAGCTCGGCCGGCAGATCCAGATCCCCGTCTACCGCCGGGACACGCAGGATCCGGTCGAGGTCGTCAAGCACGGGCTCGACGCCGCCCGCGAGGCGGGGAACGACGTCGTCATCGTCGACACCGCCGGGCGGCTCCAGATCGACGAGGCGCTGATGCAGGAGCTCGCGCGTGTCCGCGACGCCGCCAAGCCGACCAACGTCCTGCTCGTCCTCGACGCGATGACCGGCCAGGAGGCCGTCAACGTCGCGCAGGCATTCTTCGAGCGGGTCGCGTTCGACGGCGTCGTCCTGACGAAGCTCGACGGCGACGCGCGCGGCGGCGCGGCGCTCTCCGTCCGCGCGGTCACCGGCAAGCCGGTCAAGCTCGTCTCGGTCGGCGAGAAGCTCGACCAGCTCGAGTACTTCCACCCCGACCGGATGGCCTCGCGGATCCTCGGCATGGGCGACGTCCTGACGCTGATCGAGAAGGCCGAGGAGGCCGTCGAGGAGGACGAGCAGGCGGTGATGGAGGCCCGGATGCGCGCCGGCATCTTCACCTTCGACGACTTCCTCTCCGCGCAGAAGATGCTGAAGAAGATGGGTCCGATCCAGGGTGTGCTGAAGATGATCCCCGGGCTCGGGAACCAGCTCAAGGACGTCGACATCGACGAGCGCGAGCTCGCGCGGGTCGAGGCGATCGTGCTCTCGATGACGCCGCAGGAACGGGGCAAGCCGCACCTGATCGACGGCTCCCGTAGGCAGCGGATCGCGGCGGGCAGCGGCCGGACGATCCAGGACGTGAACAAGCTCCTCTCCGCCCGCAAGCAGATGGAGAAGATGATGAAGCAGATGGGGAAGGGAAAGATGCCTACACTTCCCGGGCAAAACACCAAGATGACCAAGACAGGACGGAGATAGAGGTAATGGCAGTACGGATGAGGCTGACGCGTGTCGGCTCGAAGAAGAACCCGATCTACCGCGTGGTCGTCGCCGACCAGCGCTCGCCGCGTGACGGCCGCTTCATCGAGATCGTCGGGCGCTACAACCCGCAGACGGACCCGTCGACGATCGAGCTCGACGAGGCGAAGGTGACCGAGTGGCTCGGCAAGGGCGCCCAGCCCTCCGAAGCGGTCGCCAAGCTGATCAAGGTCGCCGGCATCGCCACCAAGTAGATGGCGGAGCTGCTCACCTGGCTGGCGAAG
Organism: uncultured Gaiellaceae bacterium; assembly: GCA_963789355.1. Lineage (GTDB taxonomy): Bacteria > Actinomycetota > Thermoleophilia > Gaiellales > Gaiellaceae > Gaiellasilicea. The sequence continues at coordinate 39,921 of CAWBKK010000003.1, read as the reverse complement.
CAGCTCGTCGACGACCCCGACGCCGTGCGGGTGGAGCAGATCGAGCGCGAGGACGCCACGGTGCTGGAGCTCTACGTCGCGCCGGACGACCGCGGCAAGGTGATCGGCCGCCAGGGCAGGCTGGCCCGGTCGCTGCGGACGATCGTCCGCGCCAGCGCAGCTGGATCGCGCAAGCGCGTGATCCTCGACATTGTCGAATGAGCTCGTAAAGGTCGGCCGGGTGGGCCGGCCGCACGGGGTCGACGGCTCGTTCTTCGTCGAGGGTGCCAGCGACGCACCCGAGCGCTTCGAGCGCGGCGCGATCCTCCTCGTCGACGGCGCCCCGGCGGAGATCGTCGTCTCGAAGCGCGGTGCCGGCGGCAGGCCGGTGATCAAGCTCGAGCGGCCCGTCTCGCGAGGCGCCACTCTGGCGATCCGGCGCGACGAGCTACCCGAGCCGGACGAGGACGCGTACTACGTGTTCCAGCTCGTCGGCCTCCGCGTCGAGGAGGAAGGCGGCCGCGCGCTCGGTACTGTCATCGAGGTGAACAACGGCCCAGCCAACGACACGCTCGTGCTCGACTCCGGCCTGCTCCTGCCGCTGGTCGACGCGTGCGTGCTCGACATCGACCTCGAAGCAGTCCGGATCGTCGTCGCCCGCGGCTTCGCGGACGCCGAGTAACCTGGCGAGCCGTGCGTCTCGACGTCTTCACCCAGGTTCCGCATGCGTTCGCGTGGATGACCGAACAGCGGCCGCTTGCCGCCGTCCTCGGCACCGAGCTCGAGCTGAGGCTCTTCAACTACCGCGACACGACCCCGCTGCGCAGCGGTCAGGTCGACGACGAGCCCTACGGAGGCGGCGCCGGGATGGTGCTGCGTGTCGACGTCGTCGCGGCGGCGCTCGACGCGGTCTACGGCAGCTCGGGCGAGCAACGCGTGATCGCGTTGACGCCGCAGGGGCGGCCGCTGACTCAGGAGGTCGTCGAGGAGCTCGCGGCCGAGCAGGCGCTGACGCTCCTGTCTTCGCGCTTCGAAGGCTTCGACGAACGGATCGTCACGCACCTCGCCTCGGATGCGATCTCGATCGGCCCCTATGTTCTCTCCGGCGGCGAGCTGCCGGCGATGGTGCTGCTCGATGCGATCGCCCGCCGGCTGCCGGGAGCGCTCGCGGAAGGCTCCGGCGAGCACGAGAGCTTCTCGACCGAGCTCGAGGGCGGGCTCGAGTACCCCCACTACACGCGCCCCGCCGAGTTTCGCGGCTGGAACGTCCCGGAGATCCTGCTCTCGGGCGACCATGGCCGCGTGGCCGAGTGGCGGCGCGAGCAGAGCCGCGAGCGAAGCGCCGGCCAGACGAGGACTGCGTGAGCGACTTCGAGCGCTATGGGTGGGAGCCCGACGGCTCTCGCAAGGCGCCTCCGCCGGCGCCGGCGCGTGCCACCGAGAGCGGCTCCACCGGCTTGGCGCTGCTGGCCGGCCTGGCCGCCGCGGTCGCGGGCGGGATCGCGTGGGGGCTGATCGCGAAGTACACCGACTACGAGGTCGGGATCGTCGCCTGGGGCATCGGCTTTGCGGCCGGCTATGCGGTCGAGCGCGCCGCCGGCGGCCGCCGCTCGCCCGACCTGCAGGCGATCGCGGTCGTGTCGGCGCTGCTCGGCGTCCTGCTCGGCAAGTACCTCGGCTTCGCCTTTGCCGTCCAGGAGGTCGAAGAGGGCTCCGGCCTCCAGACCGGGCTGTTCTCCGGCGAGATGTTCGCGCTCTTCCGCGAGAACCTGCAAGAGGTCTTCGGGCTCTTCGACCTGCTGTGGACCGGGCTCGCCGTGGCCTCCGCGTGGTACGCACTCCGCCCCGACGAGACCGAGGCCGAGCCGGCTCCCCCCGTCACGGCGTTGCCGGAATCGTTCCCGGAGCCGTTCGTGACGCCATCCGAGCCGCCGCGCCGCTCGCGCAATCCTGTCGACCGGCTCACCCGCGGCCTCCCGCACGGCTGGCGCGTCACGATCGACTGGATCGTGACGATCGTGGGCGCGATCGCGATCGTGCTCGCAATCAAGGCCTGGGTGATCAACCCGTACCGGATCCCGTCCTCCTCGATGGAGCCGACGCTGCATTGCGCACGGAACGCGAGCGGTTGCGAGGCGCGCTACTCCGACCGGGTGCTCGCGAACCGTTTCATCTACCGCTTCCGCGACCCCAGGCGAGGCGAGATCGTGGTCTTCGAGACGCCGCCCGCGGCGAGGCAGCGCTGCGGCGCCGGCGGGACGTTCGTGAAGCGGCTGATCGGGCTCCCCGGCGAGCGGGTCGAGCTGCGCAACGAGGGCGGCTCCAGCTACGTCTACATCGACGGGAAGAAGCTCGAGGAGAGCTACATCCAGCCGGGCCGGCGCGACACGCGCGGGCCCGAGACCTTCAACATCCCGCAGGGTCAGTACTTCATGATGGGCGACAATCGCTCGCAGTCCTGCGACTCGCGGGAGTGGGGGACGGTCCCGCGCGAGAACCTGATCGGCAAGGTCTTCGCGACCTACTGGCCGCCCAACCGTATTTCCGTTCGCTGAGTTTTCGCTACCATTGGCCGCCGGCCGGAGGCCGATCCTTTCCCATGAGCACGATCATCGAGAGCATCGAGCAGCGCCAGCTGCGCAAGGACATTCCTCGCTTCAAGGCGGGGGACACCGTCCGCGTCCACTTCCAGGTGATCGAAGGCCAGCGCCGCCGCGTGCAGGTCTTCGAAGGGATCGTGATCAAGCGCCAGGGCTCCGGGGCGCGCGAGACGTTCACCGTCCGCAAGCAGTCGTTCGGCGTCGGCGTCGAGCGGACGTTCCCGGTCCACTCACCCAAGATCGAGAAGATCGAGGTCGGGGCGATCGGCGACGTCAACCGCGCCAAGCTCTACTACCTGCGCGAGAAGATCGGCAAGAAGGCGCGCGTTCGCGAGCTGCGTCAGACGCCCGCCCAGCTCGCCGCCGCACGCGCCGAGTCGGAGGCGAATCAGGCCGCGATCGAAGCCGCCGCCGCCGAGGCGCAGGCCGAAGCAGCCGCGGCTGCAGCCGCCGAGGAGGAGCCGGTCGCCGAAGAGTCTGTCGCCGACGAGCCCGTGGCCGCAGAGCCCGCTCTGGAAGAGCCCGTCGCGGAGGAGGAGCCCGAAGAGGCTCCCACCGGCGACGAAGCCGTCGCGAAGTCGTAGCACTCCCGTGACGAACGCCGGCTGACCCCGGCGCTATCCTCGGACGCGTGGCGCGTCCCTCCGGCCAGAGGCTCCTCTCGTTCGACCGCAGGCTCGGTGCGCGCTTCGTCGCGGGCGCGGACGAGGCCGGGCGCGGCTCGCTCGCGGGGCCTCTCGTCGTCGCCGGGGTTTTGCTCGACTACGAGTGCCTGCGCAACCACCGCGTGCGCCCGCTCGCGTCGCTGAACGACTCGAAGCAGGTCGCTCCCGCCGAGCGCGAGGAGCTCTTCCGCGCCGTCGTCGGGTTGCGCAGCCCGGATCAGCGTCCGCGTGATCTCCTCCGCCGACATCGACCGGAACGGCCTGCACAAGTCGAACCTGTGGGGCCTGCGCTCGGTCCTCGGCGATCTCGCGCCGCCCGCGGAGGCCTGTCTCGTCGACGGCTTCCGGCTCGGGCCGACGGCGCCGGAGCATCGCGCGGTCGTCGACGGCGACACGAAGAGCGCCGCGATTGCAGCTGCGTCGATCGTCGCCAAGGTGACGCGCGACCGGGTGATGCGACGGCTCGACGCGCTCTACCCACGCTACGGCTTCGCTCGCCACGTCGGCTACATCACCCCGGGTCACTCGGCGGCGGTCCGCGAGCACGGCCCCAGCGACCAACACCGCCTGTCCTTCAACGCCCTTGCGTACGCATCGCAACCCTGACGAACGCCGTGCCGCCCGCCACTACCGCCTCCGCGGCTACCGCATCCTCGGCTCGAACGTCTGGGCGGGCGGCTACGAGCTCGACCTGATCGTCCGGCGCGGACGCCGGCTCGTCTTCTGCGAGGTGAAGGGGAAGACGGGCTGCGGCTTCGGGGATCCGCTCGAGATGGTCGACGAGGAGAAGTTGCGCCGGCTCCATCGCGCCGGCGAGGCATGGCTCGCGCGGAACCCGGACTGCCTCGAGCTCGAGTGCCGCTTCGAGGTCGTCGCCGTCCGTCCCGGCGAGCTCGAGCGCGTCACGGTTTAACAGCCCGGCAACACGGCACAGCCGTGCGTGGGGCTACCATTCGGGTTGCCGGAAGGCACTATCCCCGAACGGGTGCGCTCGTCAAGACGGCTACGGCCCGGGCGCGCAGGCCGAACAACGGCGGGAGAAACTTCCGGCTGAATCAGAATCAGCTCATATTCAGCCGGAAAGGACCACGACACCCCATGTCGATCACTCGCACCAAATTCGCAACCCAGGCCAGAACCTGGGTGATCCTCGCGGGGCTGATGGCCCTGTTCATCGGCCTCGGCTACACGTTCGGCGGCTCGGCCGGGCTGATTCTCTTCGCCGGGATCGCCGTCGTCTTCAACCTCGTCATGTTCTGGTTCTCGGACAAGCTGGCGCTCAAGGCGAGCAAGGCTCGTCCGGTCGACCAGAGCGAGGCGCCCGAGCTCTACCGCGACATCGAGGAGGTCGCCGCCAAGGCAGGCGTGCCCATGCCCCGCGTCTACCTGATCCCGTCCGAGCAGCCGAACGCCTTCGCCACCGGCCGCAGCCCCAAGAAGGCCGTCGTCGCGGTCACCGAGGGCCTGCTCCGGTACCTGCCGCGCGACCAGGTCAAGGGCGTGCTCGCGCACGAGATGGCGCACATCGCCAACCGCGACATCCTCGTGATGACGATCGCCGCGATGATCGGCGCCGCGATCTCGGCGATCGCGAACATCCTCCAGTTCTCGATGTTCTTCGGCGGCGGCGACGACGAGGACAACAACCCGCTCGGGATCGTCGGCGTCCTCGTCGCGATCATCGTCGCGCCGCTCGCCGCGGTGATCCTGCAGCTCGCGGTCTCACGCCAGCGCGAGTACCTCGCGGACGCAACCGCGGCGTCGTACCTCGGTGAGGGCCGTTCGCTGGCGGACGCGCTCGGAACGCTGCAGCGCGGCGTCGAGGCGGTGCCGATGAACGTCAACCCGGCCACCGAGGCGCTCTACATCGCGAATCCGCTCAGCAAGCGCGGCCTGTCGGCGCTCTTCTCGACGCACCCGCCGATGGAGGAGCGGATCCGCCGGCTGCGCGAGCTCGACGCGGCGCACGGGATCCACTACTAGGAATGCGCAGAGGCGGTCTCTGGCGGCGGATCAAGCGGGCTCTCGGGCTCGCGCCGCCGGAGCCGCCCGCCGCTCCTCCGGACGAGGAGCCGGCGCTCGTGCCGTCGGGCTCGCCACGCCGTCCGCTCGGCAGCAGCGGCGTCGCGCTCGAGCTCCCCGAGGAGCCGCAGGACACGGACGCCCGCGGCCGCCAGGCCTCCTAGAACTCGCGGACGACGGCCTCGACGTTGTTGCCGTCCGGGTCGAGCACGAACGCCGCGTAGTAGACGCCGGCGTCGTCGGAGCTGTACTGCTCGCGCACGCCGGGCGCACCGTTGTCCGTGCCGCCGGCGTCGAGCCCGGCTCGGTGGAACGCGTCGACCTGGGCTCGCGCCGCTGCGACGAAGGCCAGGTGGATCGGGCCGCCGGGCTCGCCGTCGAAGACGACGAGATTCGCGAACTGGGCCCCGCGCTCGCTCTCCCAGAGCGGTGGGATCTCCAGCTGCTCGAGCACTGCCCGGTAGAACTCGATGCTCGCCGCAGGATCGCGGACGGTCAGCTTGACGTGGTCGAAGACAACCCGCGTCCAGTCCCAGTCGACGGCCATGAAGGCGACCGTACCAGGGCGGCGAATGCCTAGCCGTGGCCCTGACGCAGACGCAGCTCTACGGGGAGCTCGACCTTGCCCTCTCCTGGTCCGAACGGGAGCTGCCGGAGCGGGAGCGGACGAAGCACGTCCACCGGCTGCATCCGTACCTGGGCAAGTTCGTGCCCCAGCTGGTGGAGGCGCTGCTGCAGCGCTACGTGCGTCCGGGCGGACGGGTGCTCGATCCGTTCGCCGGCTCCGGGACGACGCTCGTCCAGTCGCTCGAGTCCGGCTACGACGCCGTCGGGGTGGACATCGCCGCGTTCAATGCGCTCCTGATCTCGGTCAAGACGCGCGAGCACGATCTCGAGGCGCTGGCGGCGGACGTGCGTGACGTCGCGGGGCGGCTCGGGGAGTCGGCTGAGCGCCCGACGGGTTTCGTGCGCGAGTGGTTCGCGCCGCAGGCGGCTGCAGAGCTGCTCCACTTCCGCTCCCTGATCCCGGCGTACGCGAGTCAGGACGTGCTCCGGATCGTGCTCGCGCGCGCGGCCCGTTCGGCGCGGTTGACGACCCACTTCGACCTCGATTTCCCGCGCGCGCCGCAGCAGGGCGAGTACTGGTGCCACAAGCACCGGCGCACCTGCCGGCCGGTCGAGAGCGCCGCGAAGTTCCTCTCGCGGTACCTCGCCGACACGGCCGGCCGGGTGGCCGCATTCGCGGAGGTGCGTGACCCCCGCCGCGCTGCGCTCGTCCTCCACGGAGATGCGCGCGAGCTCGAGCTCGGGGGCCCCTACGACGGCGTGATCACGTCGCCGCCGTATCCGGGGCTGATCGACTATCACGAGCAGCATCGCTACGCGTACGAGCTGCTCGGGCTCGACGACCGGCGCGAGCGCGAGCTGGGAGCGGCGGCGCGCGGAACGAGCAAGGCCGCGATCGAGGAGTACGTTGCCGGGATCGCGGCCGTGCTGGCGCGATCGAAGGCGGCCGTCCGACGCGGCGCTCCTCTCTGCATCGTCGTCAACGACCGGCGTGAGCTCTATTCCGAGATCCTCGAGCGCGCGGGGCTGCGGCTCGACGAGCGGCTCGAACGGCACGTCAACCGCCGGACAGGACGTCGGGCAGGCGAGTACTACGAATCGATTCTGATCTGTCGCTGAATTGTGAGTTTCGGGCGCTGATCCGAACGTAGCCTCGGAGGAGTGCTCGCGCGTTCCGTCACCCACGCGCTCGTCGGCCTCGAGCCGCGTCGCGTCGAGGTGGAGGCGCACATCGACGCCGGGATCCCCGGCTTCGCAATCGTGGGGCTCGCCGACCGTGCGTGTGCCGAGGCGAAGCACCGGGTGCGAAGCGGGATCGGCTCCGCGCAGCTCGAGTGGCCGCTGAAGCGAATCACGGTCAACCTCGCACCCGCAGGGCTGCGGAAGGAGGGCTCCGGCTTCGACCTCTCGATCGCGCTCGCCGTGCTGGCCGCCTCCCGCCAGATTCCGCCCGAGCGACTTGCCGAGCACGCGGCTGTCGGCGAGCTGGCGCTCGACGGGCGGATCCGGCCCGTGCGAGGCGCCTTCGCGGTCGCCGAAGGAGCGCGACGAACCGGGCTCGAGCGGATCCTCTGCGCGCCTGAGTCCGCCTGCGAGGCGGAGCTCGGCGGGGTGGAGGCGATCCCGGTGCGTCACCTCGCGGAGGCTGTTGCGTATCTGCGGGGGGAGCTGCGGCCGCCGCCGGTGGAGCCGCCCGACGAGGAGGCCGAGCCCGATCCGCCGGACCTCGGCGACGTCCGGGGCCAGGAGCGCGCTCGCCGTGCGCTCGAGCTGGCCGCGACCGGTGGACACAACCTTTTGCTCGCGGGCCCGCCTGGCACCGGCAAGACCATGCTCGGACGGCGGCTGCCGTCGATTCTGCCGGCGCTCGAACCGAGGGAAGCCCTCGAGGTGATGCGGATCCACTCGGTCGCGGGCGTGCTGCCGCCCGAGCGGCCGTTACTGACGCGGCGTCCCTTCCGGGCGCCGCACCACAGCGCCTCGACGGCGGCGATCGTCGGCGGTGGGACCGGGCCGCGGCCCGGCGAGGCAAGCCTTGCGCACCGGGGCGTCCTGCTCCTCGACGAGCTGCCCGAGTTTCAGCGGCCCGCGCTCGAGGCGCTCCGGCAGCCGCTCGAGGACGGCGTCGTCTCGGTCGCCCGAGTCCAGGGGCAAGCGCTCTTCCCGGCGCGATTTCAGCTGATTGCGACCATGAACCTGTGCCCGTGCGCGGGCCGTGGCGATCCGGCGGCGGAGTGCTCATGCTCGCCGCAGCGGCTGGCGGCCTTCCGCGACAAGCTCTCGCGGGCGCTGCTCGATCGCTTCGACCTCGTCGTCACCGTGCCGCGACCGCGGGCGGAGGAGCTGGCGGCGGGTCCGGCGGAGCGCTCCGCACCGGTCCGGGAGCGAGTCGCGGGTGGGCGGGCGCGACTGCACGGTGAGCCGCTGCGGCGGACGGCGGAGGCCGACGAGTTGCTCAGCCGGGCCGTCGAGCGGCTGCCGCTCTCCGGGCGTGGGCGTGCGCGCGTCGCTCGCGTCGCCCGGACTGCGGCCGCCCTCGCCGGAGCCGACCACGTCCTTCCCGAGCACGTCGCCGAAGCGCTCGCGTACCGCTCGCCGAAGGAGCTGGCCGCGTGAACGAGCTTGCACTCGCATCGTTTGCGGCGGCCAGCGACGCACACCTCGTCGGCGAGCCGCGGAGCGCCCGCTTCGCGGCGTTCAAGGCGCGCTTCGACGCGCAGGGCGAGCTCGCACGCCTCAGTGGGCTCGGCTTTCGCTTTCTCGGCCGCTCCGACTCGGCATTCCCGCCGCTGCTCCGGGCGATCCACGACCCCCCGCCGGGGCTCTTCCTTCGGGGCGACGCGGACGTCGAGTTGCTGTCGCGCCCTTCGGTCGCGATCGTCGGCGCCCGCGCCTGCTCCGCCTACGGTCGCCAGATCGCGCGCAGCCTCGGCCGCGACCTCGCCGCCGCCGGCCTCGTCGTCGTCAGCGGTCTCGCCCGCGGCGTCGACGCCGAGGCGCACCGCGGCGCGCTCGAGGCCGCCGGTGCCACCGTCGCGGTGCTCGGCTGCGGGATCGACCGCGACTATCCCGCCGCACATCGGGAGCTCGCGAAACAGGTGGCCGGCACGGGGATGATCGTCTCGGAGTACGCGCCGGGAGTGGAGCCGGCGCCGTGGCGGTTTCCCGCGCGCAACCGGATCGTGGCGGGACTTTGCGCCGCCACGGTCGTCGTCGAGGCCCGCGAGCGCAGCGGGGCGCTGATCACGGCCGACTTCGCGCTCGAGGAGGGGAGAGACGTGTTCGCGGTGCCTGGCGAGATCACGTCTGCGTTGTCAGCCGGCTCGAACGCGCTCCTGCGCCTGGGTGCAACGCCGCTCACGTGCGCACAGGATGTGCTGGAGGACTACGGGCTCGCGACCGCCGTTGCAGCGCCTCCCGATCTCGGCGAGACAGCGGCAAAGGTGCTCGAGCGCATTCGCGAGGGAGCCGCCGGCGCGGACGAGCTCGCCCGAGCGACGGGCCTCTCCGCGGGCGAGCTCGCAGTCGAGCTGACCGAGCTCGAGCTGACAGGACTCGTGAACGAGGAGGACGGTGTCTTTCGAGCCGCTAGCTAGCATCCGCGCGTGGCTGACTCGTTCTGGCTCGCCGAGGCCGCTCCGACGATGCGCTCGCAGAAGCTCTCGGGACGGGCGGACGTGGAGATCGTCGGGGGCGGGATCACCGGTGTCTCCGCGGCGCTCGAGCTCGCCCGGCGCGGGAAGCGCGTGCGCCTGCACGAGGCGCGGGCGATCGCCTCCGGCGCCAGCGGCCGCAACGGCGGGTTTGCCCTCCGCGGCGGGGCGATGGCATACGACAGCGCCTGCGAGTGGCTCGGCCACGAGGCGGCTGCGGACTACTGGCGCCTGACGGAGGACTACGTCGACCGGGTCGTCGAGCTCGGCGGCGATGCGGTCCGGCGGACGGGCAGCCTCCGGCTGGCCGGCGCCGACGAGCGCGACGAGCTCCGCTCCGAGTACGACGCCCTCCGCGAGGACGGCTTCGCCGCCGAGTGGCGCGACGAGCTGCCCCCGCCGCTTGCCGGTCGCTTCCCGGGCGCGCTCTTCCATCCCGACGACGCCGTCCTCCAGCCCGCGCGGCTCGTGCGGCGGCTGGCACTCGAGGCGGCAGCCGCGGGCGTCGAGCTCCGAGAGCACCATCGAATCGAGGATCTGGACGAGCTCGAGGCCGAGACCGTTCTCGTCGCCACCGACGGCTACCCGAGCGGGCTGCTGGGCGAGCTCGAGGGGCTGATCATTCCCACGCGCGGCCAGATGATCGCGACCGAGCCGCTGTCCGAGCGCCTGTTCGAGCTGCCGCACTACGGCCGGCACGGATACGACTACTGGCACCAGAACGACGAGGGCCGGCTGATCGTTGGCGGCTTCCGAGACGCCGACATGGACTCGGAGTTCACGGCCGAGGAAGCGACGACGGACCGGATTCAGAGCGCCCTCGACGGCTTCGTCGAGGCCCTGCTCGGGCGGATGCCCGCCGTCACGCACCGATGGTCGGGCGTCTTCGGTCTCGTCCCCGACCTGATGCCGGTCGTCGGACAGCATCCTGCGCGCGAGGGACTCTGGGTCGCCGGCGGCTACTCCGGGCACGGCAACGTCCTCGGCTTCGCGTGCGGCGACCTCGTCGCGAAGGCGATCGGCGGCGACTCCCATCCGCTCCTCGAGCGGATGAGCCCGGCCAGGCTCGTCGCCTAGAGCTCGATCCTGGTCAGTTCGAACGCGTCCGCCCGCTCGTAGGCGGCGATCGCGATCGCCAGATCCTGGACGGCGAGCCCGGTCGAGTCGAAGATCGTGATCTCCTCGTCCGACCGGCGCCCTTCGGCCTCGCCCGTGAGCACGGCTCCGAGCTCGGTCACGTCCGCGCGCTTGATCGCACCGGCCTCCACGGCGGCCGCGAGCTCGCCGCCGTGGCTGGCCTGCTCCCACTCGTCGCAGAAGACCCGGACGCGCCGGATCTCCTCGACAGCGATCTCCGCCTTCCCCGGCCCGTCGGCGCCCATCAAGCTCACATGCTGACCCGCGCGGAGTGAGCCCTCCGCGACGAGGACCTCCTTTCCAGGTGTCACGGTGACGACCACCTCCGTCCCGAGCGCCTCCTCCTCGCTCGCGGCGACGCCGACTCCGAGGGCGGCGGCGACCGCTCGCCGCCGCTCCTCGTCGATGTCCCAGAGCATCACGACCCGGCCGCGCGCATTCAGGCTGCGAGCCGCCGCCCGCCCGTTGACGCCCGCTCCGATCACCGCGGCCGGGCCGGGTCGGCCGAGCGTCTCGGCCGCCAGCGCCGCCGCGGCACCCGTTCTCAGCGCGGTCACAGCACCTGCGTCGAGGAGCGCCTCCACGACCCCTGTCTCCGCATCCGAGAGGACGACGAGGCCGCTGACGGTGGGCAATCCGCGCGCCGGGTTGCCCGGGAACGACGTCACCCACTTCAGCAGCGCATGACCACCGCCAAGTGCAGGCATCGCCCGAAAGTCCCCCGCCGGATAGTTCGTCACGTAGAGCTTCGGTTGCATCGTCCACTCGCCTCGCGCGTGCGCTTCGAACCCGGCCCGCACCGCCTCGTAGGCTCGCTCGGGCGAGACCGCCGCCTCGACATTCTGCGCCGAGAAGAACGGCACCGACACGGCTAGAGAGCCTTCAGCGCAGCTGAGACGTCCTCGAGCGCCTTCTTCGCGTCGGCGAAGAGCATCGAGGTCTTCGGGTCGTAGAAGAGCGGGTTGTCGATCCCCGCAAACCCTGGGCTGAGCGACCGCTTGACCACGACGACGCTGCCGGCGCGGTCGACGTCGATGATCGGCATCCCATAGATCGGACTGCCGGGATCGGAGCGGGCCGCCGGGTTGACGACGTCGTTCGCCCCGAGGATGACGACGATGTCGGTCTGCGGCAGCTCCGGGTTGATCTCGTCCATCTCCTTCAGCTGGTCGTAGGGCACGTTCGCCTCGGCCAGGAGCACGTTCATGTGCCCGGGCATCCGGCCGGCGACGGGATGGATCCCGTAGAGCACCTCGACGCCCTTCGCCTCGAGCAGCTCGGCGAGCGCGCGAACGTCGTGCTGCGCCTGGGCTACCGCCAGCCCGTAACCGGGCACGAAGACGACCTTGCGCGCGTAGCCGAGCATGATCGCGAGGTCTTCGGGTGTCGTCGAGCGGACGGTGCGACCGTCCTCGAGCGCCGCCGGCCCGGTGCCTGCCTGCACCGAGCCGAACGCGCCGAAGAGGACGTTGCCGATCGACCGGTTCATCGCCCGACCCATCAGCAGCGTCAAGAGAGTTCCCGATGCGCCGACGAGCGCGCCGGCGACGATCAGGACGTTGTTGTGGAGCAGAAATCCCGCAGCGGAGGCAGCGAGGCCCGTGAACGCGTTCAGGAGCGAGATCACGACCGGCATGTCCGCGCCGCCGATCGGGAGCACGAAGAGCACGCCGAAGACGAGCGCGGCCGCGATCAGCGCCACCACGAGGACATCCCCCTCGGCGCCGGCGACGATCAGGACCCCGAGCGCGATCCCCGCGAGCAGCACGGCTCCGTTCACGAACTGCTGCCCCGGATAGACGATCGGCCTGCCGCTCAAGAGCTCCTGCAGCTTGGCGAACGCGATCAGCGACCCCGAGAACGAGATGCTGCCGATCAGCGCCGAGAGCAGGATCGTGATCGACTCCTCGGCGGCCAGCTCGCCGGGCAGCGGCGTCAGGTTGTGGAACTCCGCCAGCGCGATCAGCGCCACCGCCCCGCCGCCGACCCCGTTGAAGAGGGCCACCATCTGCGGCATCGCCGTCATCTTCACCGAGCGCGCGCCGGCGACGCCGACCACGGTTCCGATCGCCATCGCGAGGGCGATCCAGACGAAGTTCTCGAGCCCGTCCTGCGCGAGCGTGACCGCGACGGCGAGGGCCATCCCCGCCGCGCCGAGCAGATTGCCCTGCCGGGCGCGCTTGGGCGAGGAGAGGAAGCGGAGCGCGAGGATGAAAGTCACGATCGTGACCAGATAGAGCAGGTCGGTGGTGGTCCGGCTCATTCGGGCTTCCGGGGAGCCCGCTGCTTGAACATCTCGAGCATCCGGTCGGTGACGACGAAGCCGCCGACGACGTTGGCGGTGCCGAGGACGACGGCGCAGAAGCCGACGACCATCGTCACCGTGTCCGCGTCGGCCCGCCCGGCGACGAGGATCGCGCCGACGAGCACGATCCCGTGGATTGCGTTCGTGCCGGACATCAGCGGCGTGTGCAGCATCGTCGGGACCTTCGAGATCACCTCGACCCCGAGGAAGATCGCGAGCACGAGGATCGTCAGCTCGAAGACGAGCGTGGTGTCCATCTACACGGTGACTCGCTGGCGCGTGACGCAGGCGCCGGCCGTGATCTCGTCGTCGAAGTCGAGCGCGAGCTCACCGCCGGGAGCGAGGTGGAGCAGCAGCGCGGAGACGTTGCGCGAGTAGAGCTGGCTTGCGTGATAGGGCATCCGGGACGCGAGGTCGGTGAAGCCGACGATCGTGACCCCGTGCCGCTCGACCTCCGAGCCGGGCTCGGTCAGCTCGCAGTTTCCACCCGTCTCGGCGGCGAGGTCGACGATCACGGAGCCGGCGCGCATCCTCTCGACGGCCGCCGCCGGGATCAGCTTCGGCGCCGGGCGACCGGGGACGAGCGCCGTCGTGACCACGACGTCGTACTCCGGAATCCGCTCCTCGAGCGCGGCCTGCTGGTGTGCTTGCTGCTCGAACGTGAGCTCCGCGGCATAGCCGCCGCTCGCCTCCACGCCTTCGATCCCGAGGTCGAGAAACGATGCACCCAGGCTCTCGACCTGCTCGCGGACGGCCGGCCGGACGTCGAAGCCGGACACGATCGCGCCCAGCCGTCGCGCCGTCGCAATCGCCTGGAGGCCGGCGACGCCGGCGCCGAGGACGAGCACCTTCGCCGGCGCCACGGTGCCGGCCGCGGTCATCAGGAGCGGGAACAGGCGAGGGAGCCGGTCGGCCGCGGCGACGACCGCCTTGTAGCCCGCGACCGTGCTCTGCGACGAGAGCGCGTCCATCGACTGTGCGCGCGTGATTCTGGGGATCGACTCCATCGCGAACGCTACGACGCCGCGCTCGGCGAGGCGCTCGACCCCCGCTGCGTCGCTGAGCGGGGAGAGGAAGCCGATCAGCACCGTCCCGGGGGCGAGCTCGGCGACGTCCTCGGGGGCGGGAGGGGTCACGCGCACAACGGCCTGAGCGCCCGCGAGAAGCTCGCTGCGCTCCACCACGTCGGCGCCGGCCGCCTCGTACTCGGAGTCCGCGAACCCGGCGGCTGCGCCGGCTCCCCGCTCGACGGCGATCGCGAAGCCCGCGGCCGTAAGGCGCCCGACCGCGTCGGGCACCAGCGCCACCCGGCGCTCACCTGCACCGGTCTCTGTCGGGACTGCGACCCTCACGGAGAGCGAACTCTACGGAGCCAGGCGTCCGGCGAGGAAGGGAACCGGAGCCGGCCCTGGAAACTCGGACATTGTGGGGTCCTTGCTCGCCACCTTCTCGGCCGCCCTCGAAGCGCGTGACCCGTACCTGAAGGGCCATTCGACGCGAGTGACGGCGTTCGCGGAGGCGCTGGCGCGACTGCTCGGCTGGCGGGGCACCCGGCTCGAGGCTCTGCACCTCGGCGGTTCGCTCCACGACGTCGGCAAGATCGCCATCGACCCCGAGGTACTCTGCAAGCCCGGACCGCTGACCGAGGAGGAGCTCGAGCAGATCCGCCGCCATCCCGTCACCGGGGCGCGTCTCGTCGAGAGCTTCGACGACTTCGAGCCCGCGTTGCCGTACGTTCTTCACCACCATGAGCGCTGGGACGGCTTTGGCTACCCGCATGGGCTCAGCGGCGACGGGATCCCGCTCGAGGCACGCTTGCTCGGCGTGGCCGACGCCTTCGACGCGATGACCTCGGCTCGCGCCTATCGGTCCGCTCTCTCCGTCGAGCAGGCGCTCGTCGAGCTCGAGCGGTGTGCCGGAAGCCAGTTCGACCCCGAGCTGGCGCGGTCGTTCGTGGACGGCTGGCGCCGGGGCGAGATCGCTGCGCCAGACCGATCCGTGCGCATCGCAATCTAGGAAGATCTCCTTTGTGAACCGGAATCGTCCTTTGGACGAATCACCTCGACCGGCGGGGCACGACCAAGCGATCGCCGCTGGAAAAGGAGATCCATGTCCGACACGATTCGTACCTGGGGTGAGCTCGACGCCGACGGCGCGCTGCAGGAGTCCGTTTCCGCAGTGGCCGGCGAGGACCGGGCCAACTTCCTTCGCAAGGCCGCGTTCGGCGGCGCCGCTGTGCTGGGTGCCGGCGGCCTGGCCGGCCTCCTGCCCTCGCTCGCTTCGGGCGCAACCCCGAAGAGCGACGTCGCGATCCTCAACTTCGCGCTGACGCTCGAGTATCTGGAGGCCGACTTCTACGCAGGCGCTCGCCGGAACGCCGGCATTTTCAAGGGGGACACGCGCAACTTCGTCTCCGTCGTCGCCGCCCATGAGGCCACGCATGTCGCGTTCCTGAAGAAGGCGCTCGGCAGCGCAGCGGTCAAGAA
Source organism: uncultured Gaiellaceae bacterium (assembly GCA_963789355.1). Classification (GTDB taxonomy): domain Bacteria; phylum Actinomycetota; class Thermoleophilia; order Gaiellales; family Gaiellaceae; genus Gaiellasilicea. The sequence continues at coordinate 24,507 of CAWBKK010000003.1, read as the reverse complement.
GCCGACGTTCGACTTCAAGGGCACGAACAACACGAACCAGAAGACGTTCGAGGCCACGGCCCAGCTGCTCGAGGACACGGGCGTGATGGCCTATGCCGGTCAGGTCGGCAACGTCAAGACCAAGGCGATCCTTGCCGCTGCCGCATCGATCCACTCGGTCGAGGCGCGCCACGCCGCCTGGATGCGGCACATCCGGCAGACGCCGCCCGCACCGGTGGCGTTCGACAAGCCGAAGACGAAGGCGCAGATCCTCGCCGCCGTCAAGTCGACGGGCTTCATCGTCGGCTAGGCGCACGACCGGACGACGTTCATTCGTCGGAACCGGGAGCGAAGCGACCCTTCAGGGGTCGTGGCGCGAAGCGGGGTCTGCGGGAGCAGACCCCGCTTCTGTTTGCGCCCTGAGAACTACAGCGCTGCCCAGACCTCGAGCTTTTGACTGGTGCGGCGGATCACCTCGTCGGTGAACTCGCGCGAGCCCGCGTGTCCGCCGAGGTCGGCGGTGCGAACGCCCTCCGCGACCGTCTCCAGCGTCGCCTCGCGGATCGCGCGGCCTGCGGCCTGCCCCTGCTCGTCCGCGTGCGTGAGCAGTGCGGCGCCGGCGAGGATCATCGCCATCGGGTTGGCCACGTCCTTCCCGAAGAGCGAGGGAGCGGTGCCGTGCGCCGCCTCGGCCATCAGCGCCCGCGGCACGTATTCCTCGTCGAACGCGACCAGCATCGACTCGGAGCCGGCGATCGAGCCGAAGAGAGGCAGGACGAGGTCGGAGAGGATGTCGCCGTCGCGGTTCAGGGCGGGGATCACGAGCGGGGCACCCGTCTGGGCGAGCAAAAGCGCGAACGTTGCGTCGATCAGCTGCGGCTCGTAGGGGACGTCCGGGTGCCGCGCTGCAGCTGCGTCCATCTCCTCCTTCAACATCCCTTCGTAGGTCGGGCTGACGGTGTACTTCGGGCCGCCGAAGACCTTTGCGTGCATCCGCTCGGCCTGGCGGAAGGCGAACTCGGCGACGGAGCGGCAGATGCGGCGCTCGATCCGCTCGGTCCGGAACGCGACCTCGTCCTCGCCCTCGCCCTCGCGCCACTCCTTGGCGCCGTAGGCGTCGCCGACCGCCATCCGGACGACCGAGACGGGTGCGTGGACGCCGCCGAGCGGGACGACGCCGGGGATCCGGCGCCCCGTCCGCACGATCACCTGGCCGCCGATCTCCTCACGGAGGATCCGGTTCGGAGAGCCGACGTCGTCGCGCGTCTCGGGCGTGATCGTCGCCGCCTTGAGCCCGAGCCCGTGCTCGCGGATCGCCCGCGCGGCGTCGTGCACGACCTGATTCTTCGTTGCCCGACGGTTCTCGAGCGAGAGGTCGAAGCGCGGGAACTCGAGCTCGATTCCGATCACGTCGGGCTGAAGCGGGCGCAGCCCTTCCTCGAGCAGCTCCTGCCCGGTCTCGTCACCTTCGAGCACGACGATCGTCCGCGGATCCATCGGCGGCGGATGATACTCGCGCCGCCTGGGTAACTCCTGGACGATGGCGCGCACGGGTGGATGGAGGCGCGCGGGGTCGAAAGGACGGTTCCGGTACCTGGACGGGCGCGGGAGCCAGATCGACGACCCCGCGAAGATCGAGCGAATCGAATCGCTCGTGATCCCGCCTGCCTGGCAGGACGTCTGGATCTCGCCGAGGGTGGGCGCGAAGCTGCAGGCGACCGGGCTGGACAAGGCGGGCCGTCGGCAGTACCTCTACCACCCGGACTTCCGCGCCCAGCAGGAGCAGGCCAAGTTCGACAAGCTCGTCCGCTTCGCCGACGCGCTTCCCGAGCTGCGCATGGCGATGGGCGAGCACATGACGCACGACCCGTACGACCGAGACCGCGTCTGCGCGGTTGCCGTCCGGCTGATCAACATGGCGTGGTTCCGCGTCGGCTCCGATCGTTACGCGAAGACGTCCCGGACGCACGGCGTGACGACACTGACGCGCAGGCACGTGCTCGTCCGCGGCAACCGGGTCACCTTCCGGTTCCGAGCGAAGCACAAGATCCAGGTGCGCACGTCGGTCGTGGACACCGAGCTGGCCGGCGCGATCAAGGAACTGCTGGCGCAGCCGGGCCCGCCACGGCTCTTCCGCTATGGCCGGAACGGCGACTCCTGCAATCTCACCGGCGCCGTCCTCAACGCCTACATCCGGGAGCACATGGGGGAGGAGTTCACCGCTAAGGACTTCCGCACCTGGGGTGGGACGCTCACCGCCGCCGTCGCGCTGGCCGAACACGGGGTACCGGAGACCGACACCGAGGCGAAGCGCACGGTCGCAAATGTGATGCGGACGGTCGGCGAGCGGCTCGGAAACACTCCGGCCGTTGCGCGCGCCTCATACGTCAGTCCCGCGGTCGTCGAGCAGTATCTCGACGGCCGAACACTGGAGGATTTCCGGCCGCGCCATTTGCGCGTGGTCAAGGCGCGGGATATCGGTCTCGATCCAGAGGAGAACGCGCTGGTCAGCCTGCTGCGTTCCTGGCGAATCAGGCGTGCGCGCAAGGCAGCGTGATTGCCGCACGTATTTGCGCTACGGTTACCACGAACTCAACGGTATCTCCAAGGAGGAAACCTGTGGCTCGCAAGACTGTGCTCGTGTCCGACATCTCCGGCTCCGAGATCGCCGACGGGAAGGGCGCCACGGTTCGAATCACCTTCCACGACGCGCGCAAGGGCGTGCGTGAGCTCGACGTCACCGACGCCGAGGCCGAGCAGATGGGCGGCCGCCAGGTGGCCCGCCGCGGCCGGCGCCCCAAGTCCGCGACGCAGTAACGCCGAGGGCGGGAGCGATTCGCTTAGCCGTCGCACGATCGGGATCCGCGCGAGCGGATCCCGATCGCGCAAACCCCTAAAGCGGGGCCTGCGGCCCCGAAGCTCGGCTCGATTCGTCTGTCCTTTCACGCTCTTTGCCGGATTTTCGTCAGCCGGGGCGTCGGAGGGCGGGACTACCATGAGCGGATGGGTCTGGCTCTCGTCGTCGGGCCGGCGAAGGCCGGCAAGATCGCGCGTCTGCTCGAGGGATATCTCGAGGGGATCGAGCTCGATCCGGTTCTGATCGTGCCGGGAGGGGCGGACGTGGAGCGGATCGAGCGCGACTTGCTCGCCCGGACGGGCGCGCTCCTCGCGGGGTCGATCGGGACGTTCGACGACGTCTTTCGCGACATCGCGCTCGGAGACTCAGGTGCGCTGCCGGTCGCGAGCGACGCCCAGCGAGCGCTCGTCGCGCGCAGGGCGCTCGCGCGCACGCCCCTGAACGGCCTCGGCCGTTCTGCGCGCTTCGCAGGGTTCGCGGATTCGCTGCTCGCGGTGCTGGCGGAGCTCGAATCGGGCCTGCTCGACCCCGGCCAACTCGACGGCGATCTCGCCCTCCTCTACGCGTCCTACCGCGAGGAGCTAGATCGGCTCGGATTGTGGGACCGCGACCTGCTGCGGCGGGCCGCCGTCGAGCGGCTGCGCTCCGAGCTCGAGGCCTGGGACGGCCGCCCCGTGTTCGCGTACGGGTTCGAGGATCTGACCGGCGCCGAGTGGGGGCTGCTCGAAGCGCTTTCCGCCCGGGCGGAGGTCACGGTCTCGCTGCCCTACGAGCCTGCGCGAGCGGCATTCGCGTCCTTGCGGCGCACGCAGGAAGATCTGGCCGCGCTGGCAACGCGCGGGATCGAGGAGCTCCCCGCCCGATCGGCCGAGTACGGGAACGCCGCCCTCGCGCACGTCGAACGGCACCTCTTCGCGGACACCGCACCCACCGGACCTCCGCTCGACGGCGCGATCCGCTTCTTCGAGGCCGCCGGCGCGCGCGGCGCACTCGAGCTCGTCGCCGAAGATGTTCGCGACCTGGCGGCTGCGGACACCGCGCTCGACGAGATCGCACTCGTCGTTCCGTCGCTCGACCGTTGGCGCGCGCCACTCGAGACCGTGCTCGGAACGCTCGGGATTCCGTTCGCGATCGAGGGCCGCGTGCGGCTCGGCCAGACGCCCTTCGGCCAGGCGTTGCTGGCGCTGCTCCGCTTCGAGTGGCAGCTGGGCGGCCGCCGCGAGCTCTACTCCTTCCTCCGCTCCCCGTACTCCTCCTTCAGCCGCTCGAACGTCGATTTCCTCGAGGGTCGTCTTCGTGGCCGCGGAGTCGCCGTGCGGGAGAGCGTCGAGGAGGAGACGATCCGGCTTCGGGACGGCCAGCCGCTGCCGCCGCTCGAAGCTCTGCGGAGCGCGGCCGGCCCCGTCGAAGCGGTTCGCACGACCGCGGCGTCGATGCTGCGAAGTGCGCACGGGCTCGATGCCCCGCCGGTCGGGGACGCGAGCCGAGCCGACCTGCGCGCGTACGAGTCGCTGACGCGTGTCCTCGACGAGCTCGACGGCTGGCGCGCGCTCGGCGGCGATCTGAACGCGGAAGAGGTGCTCGGCGCGCTCGAGCACGCCGAGGTGCGGCTCGGCTCCGCGGGTGAGCGCGGCCGCGTCGCGATCCTCGACCTCGGACGTGCCCGGACGCGCCGCTTCGATGTGGTCTTCCTGCTCGGGCTCGAGGAAGGGACGTTGCCGCGGCGCGGCGCCGCCTCGCCCTTTCTCGACGACGACGTGCGCGGCGAGCTCGACCAGCGCACGGCCGCGCGGCTGACTCGACCCGATTCCGTGGAACGTGAGCGCTACCTCTTCTACACGGCCTGCACGCGCGCGACCCGGCGGCTGACGCTCGTCCGCGAGGCGGCCACCGACGAAGGGAGTCCGCGCGAGCCGAGCCCCTTCTGGGACGAGGTCGCCGCCCTCTTCGATCCCGAGGACGTGCGCCGCTGGACGCGCCGCCGACCCCTCTCGCGCCTGACGTGGGAGCTGGAGGCGGCGCCGACCGAGCGCGAGCGGCTGCGGGCGCTGGCACTGCTCTCCGCGCGGGAGCCGGAGGACGCCGAGGCGATCGCGATCGCCAACGGCTGGGAGCGCCGGCTCCGCCGGGCTCGGACCGCGTTCACGCGCGAGACGACGCTGCGGCATCCCCGCGTGCTCGCCGAGCTCGGTGCGAAGACGCCGTTCAACGTCACGGAGCTGGAACGGTTTGCGGACTGCTCGTCGGCCTGGTTCTTCGAGCGGCTGATCTCGCCACGTCAGATCGACCGCAAGGTCGACGCGATGCTCCGCGGCTCGGTCGCGCATACGACCCTGCACCGCTTCTACGCGGGGCTCCCGCGCGCGATCGGTGGCGACCGCGTCGTCGAGGAGCGGCTCGAGGACGCGATCGCGTTCCTGGGCGAGTGCCTCGAGGGAGCGCTCCAAGGCGTCAAGATGGAGATGACCGAGCTCGAGCGGCGTGAGCTCGAGCAGAGCCTGCGTCGCGATCTCGAGCAGCTCGTCCGCGACGAGGCGCGCTCGCCGGTGCCGCTTCTGCCGCGCAGGTTCGAGGTCGGCTTCGGTTCCGAGCGGTCGGCGCCCGAGCTGCAGCGCGGCCTCGACCTCGGCGACGGGATCACGCTCTCGGGGAAGATCGACCGGATCGATGTCGACCCGGGCAGCGCCCGCGGGATCGTCCAGGACTACAAGTCCGGTCGCACCGGCCACTCGGCGGCGGAGATCGAGAAGGAGCTGCGCCTGCAGATCCCGCTCTACATGCTCGTCCTCCGCGACCTGGTCGGGATCGAGCCGCTCGGCGGGCTCTACCGTCCCCTCGCGGGCGAGCGGCGACCACGCGGGCTCCTCCGGGCCGAGGCCAAGGACGACGTCCTGCCCGGCTTCGCGGCGAACGACTACCTCGACGAGGACGCATTCTGGGCGCAGGTCGAAGGAGCCCGCGACCTGGCGCACGGGCTCGCTCAGCGGATCCGGGCCGGCGATGTCCGGCACGATCCGAAGGGGACGGACGGCTGTCCGGCCTGGTGCGATCTCTGGCGGATGTGCAGGATCGCGCGCGCATGACGACGCGTACTCCCAACGAGCAGCAGGCGGCGGCGATCGCGGCGCGCGGGCAGGTGTTCGTCTCTGCCGGCGCCGGCACGGGCAAGACGACCGTCCTCGTCGAGCGCTTCGCCGAGGCGGTCTGCGAGCGCGGCATCGACATCGAGTCGATGCTCGTGATCACCTACACCGAGCGCGCCGCCGGCGAGCTCAGGGGCCGGATCCGGGTGCGACTGCACGAGCTCGGCCGTCACGACCTGGCGCGCTCGCTCGACGGGGCCTGGATCTCGACGATTCATGGCTTCTGCCTGCGGCTGCTGAAGTCGCATCCGTTCGCGGCCGGGCTCGACCCGCGTTTCCGCGTCCTCGACGACAGCCAGGGCCGCGTCATCCGCGGCGAGGCCTTCGAGGCGGCGCTGAACGAGTTCTGCGCCGGTGACGACCCCGAGCGGCTCCAGTTGCTCGCCACCTACGGGGCGGCCGGCCTGCGGCGGATGCTGACGACGGTCTACGAGACCCTTCGCTCGGCCGGGCGCGAGCTCGAGCTCGAGCTGGGCGAGCGAGCAGACCTGCAGGTGCAGCTCGACGAGCTGGCCGAGGTCGCGCGCTCGCTCGTGGCCGATCCGGACGCGACCGACGCGGCGCGCACGGCGGCGGCACAGGCCGTGGCTCTGGCCGAGTCGACCCGGTTGCCCGAGCGACTGCTCGACCTCGCAGGGCTGCGGGCGCGCGGCGAGCGGGCAGCAAGCTATGAGGAGGCGCGCAAGGCGGTCGAGCAGGCGGCACTCGACGAGCTAGCGCTGCAGGACCGCGACCTGCTCCAGGAGCTCCTCCAGGGCTTTGCAGCCCAGTACGCCGCGGCCAAGGACCGGGAGTCGGCACTCGACTTCGAGGATCTGCAGCTACGGGCGCGCGACCTGCTCCGCGACGACGAGGTGCTGCGGGAGCGCGAACGGCTGCGCTTCCGCTCGATCATGGTCGACGAGTTTCAGGACACGAACCGGCTCCAGTGCGACGTCGTCGACCTCCTGACCGGCCCGGACACCGAACGGTTCTTCGTCGGGGACGAGTTCCAGTCGATCTACGGCTTCCGTCACGCCGATGTCGGGGTCTTCCGCGAGCGGCGCGAGAGCGCGGGGACGTTGCTGCCGCTGACGCGGAACTACCGTTCGCGGCCGGAGGTGCTCGCGGTGATCAATCACCTCTTCGGAACCGAGTTCGGGGAGGAGTTCCAGCCGCTGGCCGCCTCCGGCGACTTCCCCGACCCGGTCTTCGGCACGCCGGTCGAGCTGCTCGTGACCGACAAGGCCGCCTACGCCGGCACGGGCGTGCACTGGCGCCGGGCCGAGGCGCAGAACGTCGCCCGCCGGGTGAAGGAGCTCGTCGACAGCGGTGTCGCGACCGCGGGGGAGATCGTGCTTCTCTTCGCCGCCGGCACGGATGCCGAGTGGTACGAGGAGGAGCTGCGCGGGGCCGGCCTCGCGACCTACCGCGCCACCGGCCGCGGCTACTTCGGCCAGCAGCAGGTGGTCGATCTGCTCTCGTACCTACGCCTGCTCCAGAACCGCTACGACGACGAGGCGCTCGTGAGCGTGCTCGCGTCGCCGTTCGTCGGCGTCTCGAACGACGCGCTCCTGCTGATCCGCCGATCCGCCCGCGGCCCGATCTTCACCGGGCTCGAGCGGACGCTGCCGCCGGATCTCGACCCCGACGACACGCGGCTGCTGCGGGCCTTCAAGCAGCGCTACGACCGGCTGGCCGAGGCGGCGGCGCGGCTCTCGCTCGAGCGTCTCTGCGAGCGGATCGTCGCCGATCACGACTACGACCTCGCCGTGCTCGCCCAGTGGGACGGCCGGCGCCGCTACGCGAACCTGCGCAAGCTGGCGCGGCTCGCTCGCTCGTTCGAAGAGCTGCGCGGCCCCGATGTCGAGGGCTTCGTCCGTTTCGTCGAGGAGCAGGAAGCAGTTGGTGCGGCGGAGCGCGACGCCGTCGCGGAGGAGGAGGGAGCGGACGCCGTCCGGCTCCTGACGATTCATGCGGCGAAAGGGCTCGAGTTCAAGGTCGTCGTCGTCGCGGACGCGGGTCGCGACCGGAACGCCCCGGCGGCCGACGAGATCCTCTGCCTCGCCGACGGCCGTTTCGGCTTCCGCGTCGCCGACCGGATCACGGGGAAGCGGCACGGCGTGCTCGCGTACGACAGCGTCAAGGAGGCCAGGGCCGCCGAGGACGAGGCCGAGCGGCTGCGGCTCTACTACGTCGCGATGACGCGGGCGATCGACCGCCTGATCGTCAGTGGTTCAATCGACTCCGAGCGCAAGGCCGACGAGAAGACCCCGATCGGCTGGGTTCTGGGGCGGCTCGACTGCGCGACCGAGCTGGCCGCCGCCGGCGAGACGCCGCTCGAGCTGGAGCGCGACGGGGCCCGCGTGCTGGTCAGGGTCGACAGGACGCCGGCGGAGGCGGACGACCCCGTTCCGGAGCCGGTGTCGGCGGTCGTCGACGAGACGACGGGACAGCTGGCGCTCTTCGCGGCAGGCGCCGAGCCGAAGCTGCCGCCGCTCGCCCCGGCGTTGGCGCCGATCCAGGCCCTGCCCGAACCGCCGCTCCACGACGTTCGCAGGCTCTCGTACAGCGCCCTCGCGCTCTTCGAGCGCTGCTCCTACCGGTACTACGCGGAGCGCGTCGCCGGAATGAGACCGGCACGCGCGCACGGAACGGTCGCGGGGCAGACCGGTCTCGTTGCGACGGAGATCGGCGACGCTGCGCACCGGCTGCTGGAGCTCGTCGACCTGTCCTCGCCCGCGGCTCCGGAGGTCGAGCAGGTCAGGGCGTGGTATCCGGCCGTGACGGACGAGGAGTTGGAGCGGATCGAGGCGTTCGTCCAGGCGTACTGCGGCTCCGAGCTGGGGCAGCGAATCGCAGCGCTCTCGGGCGCCCGGCCCGAGCGTCCGTTCGCCTTCGAGCACGATGGCGTTCTCCTCCACGGCCGACTCGACGTCCTTCACCTCGATGGGCCGCGCGCGCTCGTGCTCGACTACAAGACAAACTCGCTCGCCGAAGGCACGCCCGAGGAGATCGTCGAGGCGGACTACCGGCTGCAACGGCTCGTCTATGCGCTCGTGTGCTTCCGGGCGGGCGTGGACGAGGTCGAGGTCGTGTACCACTTCCTCGAACGGCCGGACGCCGTCGTCTCGACCATATTCGTGCGCGCGGACGTGCCTGTGCTCGAGGCGGAGCTCTCCGGGGCGATCGGCCGGATCCGTGCCGGCGAGTTCGTCCCGACGCCGAGCGAGTTCACCTGTGCGGGCTGTCCCGCGCTCGACGTTGTCTGCGCGGGGCCGCGACTGCGCGGGGGACCGAGCCGTCCGCCCGCCCTTGCCGCAACGGGTTAGTGCGCGTCGCCGTTCTCAACGACGTTCACGGCAACCTGCCCGCGCTCGAGGCTGTGCTGGCCGAGGTGGCGGCGCTGGAAGTCGACCGCGTCGTCTGCGGCGGCGATGTCGTCGCCGGCCCGTTCCCGCGCGAATGCCTGGAGCGGCTGCTCGACCGCGATGCCGTCTTCGTCCGGGGCAACGGCGACCGCGAGCCGGGCGAATGGGTGGAGTCGCAGCTCGACGAGGCCTCGCTGGCGTTCCTGCGGGCACTGCCGACCTCGATCGCGGTCGACGGCGTTCGCTACTGCCATGGCTCGCCGCGGAGCGACGAGGAGATCCTGACGCGCGTCTCGCCGGACGCGAGGGTCAGCGCCGCGCTCGCCGGTGTCGCTGAGAGCATCGTCGTCGGTGGCCACACCCACATTCAGTTCGAGCGTGAGGTGGGCACGAGGTGGTTCGTCAATGCGGGCAGCGTCGGCAGGCCCTACGAGGGTCTGCACGGGTGCGTTCTGGGCGCTGCTGGACAGTGCAGAAGTCGAGTTCCGGCGGACGCCGTACGCGGTCGACGCTGCCGTGGCGCTCATCCGCTCCAGCGGTTACCCCGAGGCTGCGTTCGTCGAGAACCTGCTCGAGCCGCCCGACCCGGACGAGGTCTCCGCGTACTTCGAGAGCCTTGCCACGTAGTTTCGTCCACGAGGCGCGGCGAGCTGTCGGCCGCCGGCGCGACCGAGTCGGGCCGATCGTGGAGCGGCTCGCGGTCGAGCACGCCGACGCGAGAATCGCGCTCGAGTTCCGCAACCCGGTCGAGCTGTTGATCTCGGTGATGCTCTCCGCGCAGACGACGGACGTGAATGTGAACCGCGTCACGGCGACCTTGTTCGAAAAGTACTCGCGGCCGGAGGACTATCTCGCCGTGCCGAGGGAGGAGCTCGAGCAGGACGTCTACGCGACCGGCTTCTTCCGGCAGAAGGCGAAGTCGATCCAGGGCTCGATGCACGTGCTCCTGGACGAGTTCGGCGGCGAGGTGCCGAGGACGATCGACGAGCTGCTGCGGCTGCCCGGCGTCGCCCGGAAGACGGCGAACGTGGTCGCGGCCGAGCTCGGCAACCCTCAGGGGATCGTCGTCGACACGCACGTGCGGCGCCTCTCCCAGCGCCTCGGGCTGACGCGGCAGGAGGATCCGGTCAAGATCGAGCGGGATCTCGTCAAGCTCGTCCCCCGTCCCGATTGGGGTCGCTTTCCGCATCTCCTGATTTGGCACGGCAGGCGAGTGTGCGACGCGAGGCGCCCGCGCTGCGAGGACTGCGTGCTCGCCGATCTCTGCCCGTCGAGCCGGGTGGAGATTGACGAAGTCGTTGCCATCCCGTGACCCATTCGTCGGGGACTTCTCGCTAGCGTTCGGAGTGGGAGCCGGTTCCCCCGTGGGGGAACTTCATGTTCGTTTCGGCCGCGGGTCGCGGCCCGCGGGAGGACGGCCAGCGGGACGACGGCTAGCGGGACGACAGCGCGACGAGCACGCCGCCGTCGTCGTCGTACGCCGGGAAGACGTCCGCGGTGACCGGCTTGACGTTGCCCGAGCGCGAGCGCAGCTCGAGCTGCTCGCCCAGCCGCCGGACACCCCATTCGAGCGCGAACGCGATCGGGCTCTTGCCCGCCTCGAACCCCTCCAACGCGAAGGCGGCGACGACGTCCTTGCCCATCAGCTCCTGCTCGTTGTACCCCGTCAGCTCGAAGACCCCCCGGCCCGCGGCCAGGATGCGGCCGTCACGGTCGCACGCGACGAGGCCGGCGGTCGGCGGCGGGTAGTAGTCGTCGAGGATCTCGAACAGGAAGCCGAAGCCGCAGCGCTCGCACGAGACCGCCTGGCGCAGCAGCCCCTGGCGGCCGTCGTTGTCGATCGACCGGTTCTTGCAGTTCGGGCAGATGAAGAAGGGCACTGCGCTACGCGGGCTGGCTGTGCTCGCGCGGCGCCGTCAGCGCAGCTTCCGGGTGGCCTTCCGCCTCGGCGAGGAACCTCTCCGCATCGAGTGCGGCGGCGCAACCCGACCCGGCGGCGGTGATCGCCTGCCGGTAGACGTGATCCTGGACGTCGCCCGCCGCGAACACGCCCGGGATGTTGGTCTCCGTCGTCTTCCCCTTCGTGACGAGATAGCCGTTGTCATCGTGGTCGAGCCAGTCGACGAACAGCTTGGTCGTCGGGTCGTGGCCGATCGCGACGAAGAGCCCGTCGGTCGCGTACTCCATCGTCTCGTCCGTCTCGATGTTGCGGAGCAGCACACCCGTCAGCTTGCCCGTGTCGACGCCGAGAACCTCCTCGACGACGAACGGGGTCAGGATCTCGATCCGCTCGTGAGCCTTCACGCGGTCGACCATGATCTGGGACGCCCGGAACTCGCCGCGCCGGTGGACGAGCGTGACCTTCGTCGCGAACTTCGTCAGGTACAGCGCCTCCTCCATCGCCGAGTCGCCTCCGCCGACGACGACGACCTCGCGGTCGCGGTAGAACGCCGCGTCGCAAGTGGCGCAGTAGGTGACGCCGCGGCCGTGGAGCGCGCGCTCGGACTCGAGTCCCAGCTGACGTGCAGTCGCACCGGTCGCGACGATCACGGTCTGGCTGAGGTACTCGTCGTCGCCGACGTAGACCTTGAACGGGCGCTCGGAGAGGTCGATCCGGGTGACGTCGTCGGTGAGGAACTCGGTGCCGAAGCGGGCGGCCTGGGCACGGAACTCGGCCATCATCTCGGGCCCCATGACGCCGTCTCGATAACCCGGGTAGTTCTCGACCTCGCTCGTGATCATCAGCTGGCCGCCCCAGTTGAAGCCCTCGATCACGAGCGGCGTCAGATTGGCGCGGGCGGCGTACAGCGCAGCCGTGTAGCCGGCCGGACCGCCGCCGATGATGATCACTTCGCGAACCTCGCTCAACAGGTCTCTCCTTCTTGGTCCTCGGACGTTATGCCCGTCAAGATAGAGAACGAGTCGGAGGGTCGGGATGTTCCGTCGCCGGAGGCTTAGAATCGAGCCGCGCTAGGCAGAAAGGGGCGGTATGACGACAACCACGGTCAGTCTCGACGGCCTGCGGGAGCTCGCGGGCTTCCGCGCTCAGAACGGATGCGCGATCTCGCTCTACGTCGATCTCGACCCCGCGATCTCGCCGACCACGCGCGAGACGACAATGCGGGTGCACGCGATGCTCGACGCGGCCGCGAAGTCGCACGGTGCGACGCGGCCGGATCTCGCCCACGAAGTCAGAGCCGGTCTGAAGGCGGACTTCGAGCGGCTCACCCAGTACTTCGACGCAGAGTTCGACCGCGACGGCGCTCACGGCCTGGCCGTCTTCGCCGCGGGCCTCGACAACATCTGGCGCGTCCTCGCGTTGCCGTGGACGGTCGCCGACGCGGCTCGGGTCGCGGACGACTTCCTGCTCGCCCCGCTCGTGCCGCTGGTCGGACGCGGGAACGGCGCCATCGTCGCGGTCGTCGGCCGGGAGCAGGGCCGCGTGCTCGCGCTTCGCGGCGGCCGCTTCGAGCAAGTCGCCGACCGCAGCGAGGAGACGCAGGGCAGGCACGATCAGGGCGGTTGGTCGCAGGCTCGCTACCAGCGCCACATCGGGCAGCTCGACCTGGGGCACTACAAGTCCGTCGCCGAGGAACTGGAGCGACGTTTCCGCGCGCTCGGGCGGCCGCGGATCATCGTCGTTGCCGGCGACGAGACGCGAGCGGAGTTCGCCGATGTCCTCCCCTCCGAGCTCGAGGAGGCGGTGATCGGCTGGACGAGCGCCGACGCACACGCCTCCGATGCGGCGCTCGGCGAGCTCGTGCAGCCGTTCGTCGACGAGTGGCGTGCCGGTCGGGAAGCGGATGAGGTCGAGCGCTGGCGGGAAGAGGTCGGCAAGAACGCCCTCGGTTGCTCCGGGTGGGCGGCAACGCTCGAGGCCGCTTCGGACGGGCGCGTGGAGCTGCTCCTCCACGAGGCCGGCGTCCAGCGGGATGCCTATCGCTGTCCCGCGTGCGGCCGTGCCGCGGCCGTCGCGTCGACGTGCCCGCTCGACGGGACGACGATGGAGCACCGCGACGACGGGCTCGATCTCGCCGTTCGACTGACGCTCGCCTACGGAGGCGACCTGCTGGCCGTCGAGCATCGCCAGGATCTCGATCCGGTCGAGGGGATCGGGGCGATTCTGCGCTACTAGGCCGCTAGGCGGCGTCGATCGCGCGCAGCTGCTCGCCAAGTTCCGGCGCTTGCAAGGCTTGCGGCTGTTCGAGCACGGGAGTCAGCTCGGGAAGCTCCTTGTCGGAAGCGATGTACCCATCGAGCTTGCGCGCCGTCGGCAGCAGTCGCTTCTCGAGCGAACCGACGGTGTCGTTGAAGGCCCCGACGGCCCCCTTGAGGCTGTTCCCGATCTTGTTCATGTGGCCTCCGACGATCCCGACGCGCTCGTAGAGCTCGCGTCCGAGCGCTTGGATCTCGCGGGCGTCCTCTGCGACGCTCTCCTGCTGCCAGCCGTAGGCGATCGACTGCAGGAGGACGATGAGGGTCGTCGGGGACGCGACATGAACACGCGATCGGACACCGGTCTCAACGAGTGAAGGATCCTGCTCCCAGGCGGCGCGGAAGAACCCCTCGTCCGGGAGGAACATGACGACGTAGTCCGGCGTCTGGCCGAACTCCTTGTAGTAGCTCTTGGCGCTCAGCTTGGCCATGTGCTCGCGCACTTGCCGAGCGTGTGAGGCGAGATGCCGGGCACGCTCGGCGTCGTCGGTTGCTTCGATCGAGTCGAGGTATGCGGCGAGCGGCACCTTGGCATCGACGATCACGACCTTGCCTCCGGGAAGCCGAACGATGAGGTCGGGACGAAGCCTGCCGTCGTCCGTGGTGGCAGTCACCTGCTCGTCGAAGTCACAGTAGGGAAGCATTCCGGCCAGCTCGACGACGCGCTTGAGCTGAATCTCCCCCCAGCGGCCGCGGACGTGCGGCGTCCGGAGCGCGGTTGCGAGCGAGGCTGTCCGCTCACTCAGTTGCGAAAGCTGTTCGCCGAGCGCCCCGTACGCGCGCTCCCGCGCGAGTTCGAGCGTCCGCACCTGTCCGTCGACTTTCTCGAGCGATTCCTTGAGTGGCCTGACGTAGCCGGTCAGCTTCGACTCGGCGATCTCGAGAAATGCCGAACTGTTCGCCTGATATGCGTCGGCGGACGCTGCTCGAACAGCGGTCACCACCTTCTCGTCGAACGAACGCCGCTCGACGTCGAGTTCGGCGCGCGTTCCCGCAAGCTCCCTCTCGGTTGCGCCCAGCTTCCGCGCCGCGTAGAGCCAGGCGCCCATGGCGCCGAGGAGGAGACCGAGGATGAGAGCGAGAAAGACCATCGGGCCGACGAACGGTAGAGCTCGCGTCGGACGTCACACCCGAATCGGTACGATCGCTCGCCGGTGGCCAGGAAAGATCGCACTCCCAACCCTCCCAAGCGCCCACAGGGGCCGCAGCGGCGTTCCACGCCGTCGGGCCCGCGCGACGCCGACCGGCAGCGCCGGATCCTCTACATCCTGGCGGCGACCGGCGTGATCGGGCTCGTGATCGTCCTCAGCTTCGTCTTTCTCGCCGGCGGCGAGGACGGGGACGAGAAGGTGGCGACGACGCTGGAGGCCGCCGGCTGCCAGCTCAAGACCGTCCCCGCGGCGGTGGGTGTCCACACCGTCGAGCTCGACGCGACGTCCGACCCGAAGTGGAACACCGACCCGCCCACGAGCGGTCCGCACAACCCGACGCCCGCGGTCTACGGGGAGTACGACACACCGCTGAAGATCTCCCAGGTCGTCCACAACCTCGAGCACGGCGCCGTCTTCGTCCTCTACGGCCCGGACGTGCCCGCGGCGACCGTGCAGCAGCTGCGCGACTTCTACAACGAGGACCGGACCGCGATGCTGCTCGCCCCCTACCCGAAGCTCGGCGGCAGGATCGCGCTCGGCGCCTGGACGGTGCCGGACGACTTCGAGCCGGGGGGCACCAACGGGACCTCGTATCTCGCCACCTGCACGGAGTTCGACGAGGACGCATTCTCGACGTTCCGCGACGAGCTGCGCTTCCGCGGCCCGGAGCGGTTCCCGCCCGACGCGTTACAGCCAGGCTCCGCCTAGACCACCCGCCGGGGTGGCGGAACTGGCAGACGCGGCCGACTTAAAATCGGCCGGCCTCACGGCCGTGCGGGTTCGACTCCCGCCCCCGGCATTCGGCGCAAGGTAGGGGATTTGCGGAAGCAGATCCCCCACCGCGCAAAGATCCCTGAAGGTCGCTTCGCTCCGTTTTTTCAAAGCGGGCGCAATTCGGGTCAGGATCTGCGGGAGCAGATCCCGACCGCGCCAAGACCCCTGAAGGGTCGCTTCGCTCCGTTTTTTCAAAGCGGGCGCAATCGGGGTCAGGATCTGCGGGAGCAGATCCCGACCGCGCCAAGACCCCTGAAGGGTCGCTTCGCTCCGTTTTTTCAAAGCAGGCGCAATCGGGGTCAGGATCTGCGGGAGCAGATCCCGACCGCGCCAAGACCCCTGAAGGGTCGCTTCGCTCCCGTTCGCGAATGAATCGTGCGAGATCGATGGTGAATACACTGCCCGCCGTGGCCAAGCTCGAAGAAACCGCTGCACACGCGCACCTCGAGTGGGACACGCCCCTCTTCGCGACGGCGATCGCGCAGTTCGAGCTGGCGCTGCCGTACGCCGACATCTCCGACGCCGTCGCCGAGCGCCTTCGCTACCCCGAGCGGGCGGTCATGCTCTCCGTCCCCGTCAAGCTCGACGACGGCCGCCGCGTCGTCTTCGCCGGCTACCGCGTCCAGCACTCGTCGGTCCTCGGACCGACCAAGGGCGGCATTCGCTACGACCCGGAGGTGACGCTCGGCGAGTGCGCCGCGCTCGCCGTCTGGATGACCTGGAAGTGCGCGCTCCTGCGCCTCCCCTACGGGGGCGCGAAGGGCGGCGTCCGCTGCAACCCGCGCGAGCTGTCGCAGCGCGAGATCCAGGGGCTGACTCGCCGCTTCACCTCGGACCTGCTCCCCGTGATCGGCCCGCAGGAGGACATCCCCGCGCCCGACATGGCGACGAACGAGCAGACGATGGCATGGATGATGGACACGTACTCGATGCAGGTCGGCCACGCCGTCCCGGAGATCGTCACCGGCAAGCCGATCTCGATCGGCGGCTCCGTCTTCCGCCACGAGGCGACCGGGGCCGGGGTCGTGATGGTGATCGCCCGCGCCTGCGAGCGCCTCGGCTGGGATCTCGCCCAGCAGGACTGCGTCGTCCAGGGCTTCGGCAACGTCGGCGGGATCGCGGCGCACGAGCTCGCAGACCGCGGCGCGACGGTCACGGCCGTCTCCGACGTGTCCGGCGGCATTCACGATCCCGCCGGGCTCGACGTGCACGCGATGAGCGACTACGCGAGGGAGCACGGCTCGCTCGAGGGCTGGTCGAAGGGCACGCGGATCACGAACGAGGAGCTGCTCGAGCTTCCTTGCGACATCCTGGTTCTCGCCGCGCGGGAGGATCAGGTGACCGAGGAGAACGCGGCGCGGATCCAGGCGAGGATGATCGCCGAGGGAGCGAACGGCCCGACGTCGCTCGAGGGGGACGCGATCCTGGCCGAGCGCGGGATCCCGATCCTGCCGGACATCCTCACGAACGCCGGCGGCGTCACCGTCTCCTACTTCGAGTGGGTGCAGGATCTCGGACGCCTCTTCTGGGGCCGCGATGAGATCCGTGAGAAGCTGGCCGAGAAGATGAACGACGCCTTCGACCGCGTCTGGGAGATCTCCAGCGAGCGCGAGATCACCCTCCGCACGGCCGCGCTCGTGGCCGGGATCCGCGAGGTGGCGGCGGCGCTCGACGCCCGCGGCCTCTATCCATAATGCGAGTCGTGGACAGAGTGCGCGACGCGATGGTCTCCGACCCGCCCCAGCTCGACGGCGGCGCGAGCGCGCAGGAGGCCGGGGAGGCGCTCTACCGGCCGGAGGTGCGGGCGGTCTTCGTCAGCGACGACGGCCGCTTCCTCGGCGTCGTGACGCGAAAGACGCTCGTGCGCGAGATCGTCGCGGCGGGCCGCGACCCGCGGGGGACGCCGTTGCGCGAGATCGTCGAGGTGCCGCTGAACACGATCGGCTCCGAGCTCCCGCTCGACGAGGCATTTCGCTTTCTCGAGGAGCAGGACCTCGAGCGGGTGCCGGTGCTCGAGGACGGCCGGCTCGTCGGTGTCCTCTCCCGCGCGGTGCTTCAGCGTCGGCTGGCCGAGGACGAGCCACCTGTCGACGACGAGCTCTAGCTAGCAGCAGGTGTAGGCGCCGGGCGGTGCCGCGCCTTCTTCCGGTTCCGGCAGCTCCGCCGCGGCGAGCGCCGCGCCGTGGAGGATGTCCCGCTCGCTCGCCTCGACCGCGTCGAGGCCGTAGAAGTCGAGCACCTCGGCCAGGATCGCGGCGCCCGCGACGATCACCGGCGCGCGGCCCGGTTCGATGATCTCCGCTCGTTCCTCGACGCTCAGCGCCGCCAGCCGCGCGGTCTGTCTCGCGACCGCTTCGCGCGAGAGCGTGTGACCGTGGATCCGCTCCGCGTCGTACTCGGTCAGCTCCAGGTCGAGCGCTGCGATCGTGGTCACCGTGCCCGCGACGCCGACGGCGCGCTTCGACTCCGCCTCCGGCAGCAACTCGCGCACGTGCGCGCGAATCGCCGCTACGTCCTCGCCGAAGCGCTCGGTCAGGCGGACGCAGCCGACGTCGATGCTCTCGCGGACGTCGGTGCCGACGACCTGCACCTCGGTCGACCCGCCGCCGATGTCGACGACGAGCGTCCCGGGCTCGAGTGCGCCGATCCCACGCAGCGTCAGCTCCGCCTCCTCGTCGCCGCTCAGCAGCCGGGTCGTGAAGCCGTAGCTCCACTCGATCTCGCCCAGGAATGCCTCGCCGTTCTCGGCGTCGCGGACGGCGCTCGTCGCGATGCAGAGCGTGCGCTCTGCGCCGAGCGTCTCGAGCTCGCGCCGATAGCTCGAGAGGACGTTGCGGACGCGGGCGATCGGGACGGGGAGGAGGCGCCTTCGTTCGTCGACGCCCTCGCCGAGCCGCGTGATCTCGAGCCGACGGACGACCTCGTCGAGGGTGCCGTTCGCGTCCGCGACGAGCAGCCGGGTCGAGTTCGTGCCGAGGTCGACCGCAGCGACCCTCACTTACGCGGGTAGACCGCCGTCACGCGTCCCAACGAGGCGCGGACGTCGGCGAGCGCGCTCGTGAGCACGTTCAGGCGCGCCCGCGAGCTGCGCAGCTGCGAGAGCTCGGCGTCGAGCTTCGTGCCGCTCGTGGCCGCCAGCGCGAGGTGCCGCTCGATCTGGCCGCTCGCCAGCTCGATTCGCTCGAGCCCGCTCGTGATCTCGCCGCCGAGCCGCTTGAAGGCGCGGAAGGCTTCGAGCCCCTTGAGCGTTAGATAGATCGCAGAGGCAACGACAGAGACGATCGCAGTGGCGAGCGCAAGCCAGAAGAGAGGCATTGCGGCGATGCTAGCAATGGTGTTTCAATGAGACCGATGTCGCGCGTCAGGGAAGTCCTGGCGAGGCGTGACGGGGTCGCGCAGCTCGCCGTCGTGGTCGGGGCGTTCGCCGCCTACGAGGTGGCACGGCACGCGATGGAGCCGAACTGGGCGCAGGCGTTCGCGAACGCACGCCGGATCGCTTCGGTCGAAGAAGTGCTCGGCCTCGCTTGGGAGCAGTCGCTGCAACGCGCCTTTCTCGCGCTCCCCGACCTGATGCAGGCGCTGAACGTCTTCTACTTCGTCGGCCACTTCGTCTTCACCGGCATCTTCTTCATCTGGCTCTACCGGCGCTCCTGGGACGGGTTCCGCGGCTTCCGCGACGCGTTCCTGATCGCGACCGCGATCTCCGTCGTCGTCCACTGGCTCTTCCCGACGGCGCCGCCACGGCTCGCCGGCGTCGGCCTCGAGGACACGTTGCTGATCTTCTCGGGGATCGACATCGGCTCGCCCTCCTCGTCCGCGTACTCGAACCCCGTCGCGGCCGTACCGTCGCTGCACGCGGCGTACGCGCTCGGCGTCGGCCTCGGTGTCGTCCGGTACGCGCGCTCGCACCTGGTGCGGCTGGCAGGGGCGATCTACCCGCCGCTCGTGATCCTGACCATCGTCGTCACCGGCAACCACTTCGTGCTCGACGCGGTCGCGGGGATCGCCGTGCTGGGCGCCGGCTTCCTCGCCGTCCGCTGGTGGCGCGGCCGCAGCCACGAGGCCCATTCGCGCGCGTGCGCCGCCTGAGCACGTTCGCTACAATGGACGCCGCGTCGCGGGGTGGAGCAGCCAGGTAGCTCGCCGGGCTCATAACCCGGAGGTCGCAGGTTCAAATCCTGCCCCCGCTACTCGAAAAGCCCCGGAAACGGGGCTTTTCTGTGTCCGAGCGTGCTGCGCCACCGAGCGCCGCTCAGTCAGCCCACCAGTCTCGCTGACCCTCGACGTCGTCCCGCGGGCTGTCGCCGAGGTTAGGCGCGCCGAAGACGAGGATCTCGAGGCCCTCCGGCCCTGCCTCGTACCCTCGCCAGGTACCGGGCGGAACGCGGACGACGTCCCACTTCTTGAGCTCGACGATCTCGTCGTCGAGCTTCATCCGCCCGCTCCCATGCACGACCACGTACACCTCCTCTTGCTTCTCGTGCGTGTGGCCGTACGGAAAGCGATTGCGGGGCGGGACGCGCTGGTAGCTCAGGCCGGATTGCTCGAGCTCGACCGCCTTGGTCGCCAAGCGGAACTCCAGGTCGGGCGCGCCGTCGAACCTCGAGCCGACGTCCTCCAGATCCTCCTTGATGTTCCTGAGCGTGAACGGCACGGCGCAACCCTATCGGCCGTCAATGCGGCTGCGATTCGACGAGCGAGCCTGGGTCAGGCGGAGCATCGCATCGGAGTTGATCTACGCCCTTGCCTTGGGGGCGACCTGCCTTGCGTATGGCGTCAACCTCAACTTCGGGTAGCTGATCTTCATCAACACGTCGGCCCCCGTTCTACTCGAGCGTCCTGGCCTGCTGAGAAGACTGACTAGCGCAGCTGTTCGAGCGCCTCCTCCAAATGACGGTGCCCGACTGTCTCGTACCCCACCACGGTTACGACCGGAGCGAACATCAGCACCAGCAAGCACGCGGCGACACCGACACCCACAGCGGCGAGTGCGATGGAGAGCACGAGCACGGCCGTGGTCCCGGCCAGGAGTGCCAGATGGAACGCGTGCGGGTGCCGCGTGAGCGCCGCGTAAAGGGCATGGATGGCGGCGATGTACATCGCGAACGGGATCGCGGTGCTGAGAACGGTCGCCACCGGTTCCAGCGTTGTCTGATGTTCGAGGTGGTAGGCCGCGACGTGGAGTCCACCGCCAATCGAGGCGAGGGAGGCGAAGACCACGATGTGCCCGTAGCTCCAGCCAAAAGCCCGCTCGCGGTGCACTGAGAGGAAGCGTGCCCACGGAAACGTGAAGTAGGTCCACCAGGTCGCGAAGATCAGCCCGACGCCGGCGAATGCGACGACGCCGGCGTCGACCGTCCAGCCGGCGTCGCCGTGCACCAGGGCGTTGATCGAGGCGACGGTGCCGATGATCCCCTCTCCGAGCGTGATGATCACGAGGAGGCCATAGCGCTCTGCGATGTGGCCCGCGTGCCACGGTGTTCCACCTTTGCGGCGCTCTGCCAGGAGGGGCCCGACCATCTCGAGCCCGATGAAGACGGCGACGAGCGCGACTGTCGGCCCGATCGGCAGGGCGACGATCGCGAGCGCGACCCAGAACGCCTGCGCGACCGCGATCGTCCAGATGTAGGTGGTCGCCGCCTGGCGCCGGGCAGGATCGTCGCGAGCCGCTCGTGCCCAGAGAAAGACCATGGGAATGCGCATCACGACGTAACCGGCGACCATCACCCGGTTGTCGATGAAGCCGCCCTCGTCGATCGACTCGAACATCTGCTCGAGCCCGAGCGCGAGGACGATCACGCCGATCATCTGCACCATCGTCGCGAGCCTCATCACCCAGTCATCGGTGTCATAGGCGGACGCGAACCACGAGTATTGGATCCAGGCCCAGGCGACCGCGAACGAGGCAAACGCGAACCCAAGAATCGCCGTCCAGACGTGGCCGTCCGCCAGGTAATGGGCGAGTTCGTTCGCCGCTATCCCGAAAGCGACGACGAACGTCAGGTCGTAAAGAAGCTCCAGCGGCGTGGCGCTGCGGTGCTCCTCGTCCGGATCACGCCCCGCGACAATCTGGCGGCGATGCGCTCGAATGCCGATCGGAGTCTGAGCCATGCGGAGATGCTGTCATGGCCGCAACCCGGCGGATCAGGCACTGTTCAGCTGTGTGGATGTCGCGCAGCTCCCATCCATGCAGAAGCTTGAAGACGGAGGTGCACCGGTGAAGCTTCCGAACACGGCCCACACCTCCCGGCCCTGGCGGATTCACGAGTTGACCCGCGATTTCCGGCTCGAAGATGTCTGGGCGCTGCCGACGCCGGGCGGTCCCGACGACTTCCCCCGCCTGGTGGAGGGCATCGCCTCCGGTAACCCCGCGCACAGCTCCTCCCGCGCCGCCCGCGCCCTCTTCGCGATCCGGTGGAAGCTCGGCGAGCTGCTCGGTTGGGACCGCCCGGAAGCCGGCCTCGGGTCGAGGGTGCCGACCCTCCGAGACCGGCTGCCGGCCGATCTGCGCGACGGGCCGTCCGGCCCCACTTTCGACGCCCTCCCCTTCAGCTCGCTCTACTTGCTCGAGGACGAGTGGGCGGCGGAGATCGCCAACCGGACGATGCACGGCGTCCTGCACGTGGGCTGGGTGCCCGATCGGGCGGGCGGATACCGGGGCCAGCTGGCCGTCGACGCGAAACCGAACGGACTGCTCGGGACCGCGTACATGGCCGCGATCAGGCCCTTCCGGCAGCTGCTCGTGTACCCGTCGATGATCCGGCAGATCGAGCGGCAGTGGGGGCACTGACTGAACGACCCGTCTGACCTCGAGCGGTTTGTCGCAGCCCAGGACTCAGGCGGGACCTACGCGTCCGCCTTGGCGGAGCTTCGGGCTGGCCGCAAGGTCGGTCACTGGATGTGGTTCGTCTTCCCGCAGATCGCCGGGCTCGGGCTGAGCGCGATGTCGAAGCGCTACGCGATCTCGTCGCTTCACGAGGCACGTTGCTATCTCGCGCATCCCGTCCTCGGGGCTCGGCTCGAGGAGTGCGCGCGTGCGCTCATCGCGCAGAGCGGTCGAAGCGCCCAGGACATCTTCGGCTCGACCGACGCGCTGAAGCTTCGCTCGTCGATGACGTTGTTCGCACGGGCGGCGCCGGAGAACCGGCTGTTCGGCGAGGTCATCGAGCGCTACTTCGACGGACTCGCCGACGCTGCGACCGACGCGCGTCTGAATGGCTCGACGGCAGGCGGAGTACAGTCGACCCGGCTATGACTCCGCTGCGGATCGCCGTGCTGGCGCCGGTGTCGTGGCGCGTGCCGCCGCGCCACTACGGGCCCTGGGAGCAGTTCACGTCCCTGCTCACGGAGGGCTCGTCGCCCGCGGGGTCGACGTGACGCTGTTCGCGACCGCTGACTCGGTCACGGCCGGTCGGCTCGCAGCCGTCGTCGCGCGCGGCTACTCGGAGGACGCCGACGTCGAGCCGAAGGTCGTCGAGTGCCTCCACATCGCGCACGTGTTCGAACGGGCCGCCGAGTTCGACGTGATTCACAACAGCTTCGACTTCCTCCCCCTGACCTACAGCGGCCTCGTCGACACGCCCGTCGTGACGACGATCCACGGCTTCTCGTCGGAGCGGATCCTGCCGGTGTACCAGCGTTACAACGAGACCAGCGCCTACGTGGCGATCAGCGACGCCGACCGGCACCCGAGTCTCGACTACTCGCCACGATCCACCACGGGATCGACACGGACACCTTCTCGCTCAATCCGTCCGCCGGCGGCTACCTGCTCTTCTTCGGGAGAATCCACCCCGACAAGGGCACCGCGGAGGCGATCGACGTCGCCGACGCCACCGGGCTGCCGCTCGTGATCGCCGGGATCGTCCAGGATCACGAGTACTTCGACCAGCGAGTGGCGCCGCGGCTCGACGGCGAGCGGGTCTCCTTCATCGGCCCGTCAGCGTCGAAGACCGGTCGGAGCTGCTCGGCGGCGCGCATGCGCTCCTGCACCTGATCGGGTTCGAGGAGCCGTTCGGCTACAGCGTCGTCGAGGCGATGGCCTGCGGCACACCGGTGATCGCCTTCGAGCGCGGCTCGATGGGGGAGCTGATCGAGGACGGGCGGACCGGCTTTCTCGTCGAGGACGTCGCGGGCGCCGTGGCCGCGGTCGAGCGGACGCCCGCTCTCGATCGTGAGGCGATCCGAGCCCACGCCGTGACCAGATTCGACCTGGCCCGAATGGTCGACGACTATCTTCATGCCTACGCGGCGGTCGTGTCTGTGCGACACTGAGGCCATGAAGGTCAGCAGAAGCCGAAGAAGGTGGGCAAGAAACCGGCCCAGAAGACGCTGAAGGAGCGCCGGACCGAGAAGCGCGCCGCGGCGAAGCACAGCAAGTCGCTCGACGTCTAGGCCTACTGGGTCGGCGCGGCGAGCACGGCTGTGAGCAGATCGCCGAGCTTCGCTGTGGCGAGGCAGATCGACGTGTCGGCGGCGCCGTAGTAGAGACGGATCTCGTCGCTCTCGACGTCGTGGACGAGGCCGCAGGGGAAGACGACGTTGGGAACGTCCCCCTCGCGCTCGTACGGCTCGGACGGGCCGAGGATCCAATCCGGCAGCCGGTGCAGGACGCGGGTCGGCTCGTCGAGGTCGGTGAGCGTCAGCCCGACTCGGTAGAGACCGCCGGTGAGGGTCTCCTTGACGCCGTGGTAGATCACCAGCCATCCGTGCTCGGTGCGCAGCGGCGGCGGCCCGATCCCGATCCTGAGCGAGTCCCACCAGGCGCCGTCGCGCGGCTGCAGCACCTGCTCCGGGGCGCTCCAGCTGACCAGATCCGGGGAGCGTGAGAGCAGGATCTCGCCGCGTGACGGCCCGTACTCGGTCTTCGGCCGGTGGAACAGAACCCACTTGCCGTCGATCCGCTCGGGGAGGAGCGCCGCGTTCTTGTCCTCGGGCTGGCGGACGATCCCATCCGCCGCTCGATGCTGCTGAAGTCCTCTGGTCGTGGCGAGGTACACCGCCGGCCCGGCGGGGCCGTAGGCGGTGCAGGTGATCAC